>OZ254143.1:720000-1467434 GCA_965267995.1 Candidatus Nanopelagicaceae bacterium | reverse complement strand
TTTGACCCCCTTTGGGCTATCCACAATGTTATCCACAGGCTGTGGTCTAAAGTAGGGCTTTAGCCTTCATTTAGAGCCACTTTGACGGATGCCTGTGGACAGAGGTGAAAAGTAGGGCTCTTTCCCGAGAAAAGCAAGCGGTTATCCACAACCCTCAACCTAGCCTCCAGTTTGACCCGCCTCTATCCACACCTCTACCGTTACACCCTTGCTTCCCCCGTATTTATGAAGAGTTCAAAGAAGTCGGCTCAACCGCGAGCTAGGTCAGCAAAAACCTAACCCGGTTAAACCTGCTCTACCAATGTAAGTTTTAGAAGGAGTCACCATGACAAAGCGCACCTACCAACCTAATACTCGTCGTCGCGCCAAGAAGCATGGCTTCCGCGCACGCATGGCAACTCGCGCAGGACGTGCAGTACTTGCAGCACGTCGCGCTAAAGGCCGCACCCGTCTCTCTGCGTAATTAATAGAGCCGCACCGGAAACGCCTCGTGCTGCCTAAAAACGCACGTTTGACCATAAGCGCCGATTTCGCTCGAGCAACAAAGAGTGGAACCCGCGTTACTACAGAGAACTTTGTTGGATACCTGTACATCTCGCCTGTAACAAATAACGATCACCCAAAGTGTGGCCTAATTGTTAATAAAGGCGTTGGGGGATCGGTGGCTCGCCACACACTAGCGCGAAAAGTTCGCCATGCAGTTGCGCCACAACTTACAAAACTTCCAACCGGCTCACTATTAGTTATTCGCGCCCTGGCGAAAAATAAGGTGGATGCAACTGCGGTTGAAGTCGAGAAATTAATAAATAAATTGTTAGAACGCTCATCGCGTGCGGTGGTTAAATAATGCGCAGAATTTTAGTAGCGGTTATCGCCTTCTATCAAAAATGGATCTCCCCATCTTTCCCAGCGCGTTGCAAGTACTACCCATCATGTTCTTCATATGCCGCATCGGCCATTTCAAATTACGGGCTGCGCGGAGTTGGTATGTCACTTTGGCGTTTAGCGCGTTGTAACCCATGGTCATACGGCGGCGTTGATTACGCAGTAAAGCCGGTAAATACCCTTGGAAATACCTTTAAATCTAACCAAAAAACCAGTGTAGGAGTTAACTAATGGGCGCTATTTTAAATCCACTTTACAACTTGGTCTCTGGCGTAATCATTCTCTTCCATAAGTTATTTACTCCAGTTTTCGGCAAAGACAGTGGTGTCACATGGTCACTATCAATTGTTGGACTCGTAATTTTAATTCGTATTATCTTGATCCCACTCTTTGTAAAACAGATTAAGAGCCAGCGCGCACTAACTGCGTTGCAGCCACAAATGAAGGCGATCCAAGCAAAGTATAAAGATGATCGCCAGAAGCAATCAGAAGAGATGATGAAGCTCTATAAAGAGCATAAGACAAATCCGCTCGCCTCATGTTTTCCAATTATCGCCCAAGCCCCAATCTTCTTCGCACTCTTCACAGTTCTAAATGGGATTGCCGCAAAGAACGATCAAGGTATATCAGCGCCAATTGCCCGCGGCTTTCTAAAGGGTGAATATCTAGATAGTGCGGCCCAAGCAACATTCTTCGGCGCAAAAATCTCACAGAGTTTCCTTGGATCAACTGACACAACAGTAAAAATAGTTACCGTAATTCTTATCTTTATTATGTCGGCGACAACCTTTACAACCCAACGTCAGTTGATGGTTAAAGGAATGCCAAAGATGGATTCAAGTAACAATATGATGTTGCAACAACAGAAGATTATGTTGTATTTATTCCCATTAATTTTTGCAATCTCTGGCGTTAACTTTCCAGTTGGCGTTTTAATTTACTGGTCGACCACAAACTTCTGGACATGGGGACAACAGTTCTATGTCATTAAACGAAACCCAACACCGGGTTCTCCTGCTTATGAAGAACTTCAGAAGAAGCTGGCCCACAAGAGAAAAGAAGATAACCGCGATCAAGGCGGAACTGTTATTGACCCAACCAACCCAGAGGTTGGCCAGAACGGCCAAGAGGGCGATGTGAAGGGCCAAAGAAAACAACCAAAGAAGAAAAAGAAGCGATAATTCTGACATTTACTATCAATAAAGCACAAACAACCCAATTTTCCAGATAAAGGAGTAAGAAGATGAGCGAAGAGACAACAGAAGTAATTGATGCAGAAGTTGAAGCGGAAGCAACAACCGGAACCAAGAAGGCGCCGAAGACGATCGCCCGTTTGGAAGAGGAGGGCGATATTGCCGCCGATTACCTCGAAGGTTTACTCGATATTGCAGACCTTGATGGCGATATCGATATCGATGTTGAAAATGACCGCGCCAGCCTCGCCATCGTCGGCGGAAAGCTGCGCCACCTAGTCGGCCAAGAAGGTGAAGTCCTAGATGCAATCCAGGAGCTAACTCGCCTCGCCGTTCAGACATCTACCGGAGATCGCAGCCGTTTAATGCTCGATATCGATGGATTCCGCGCTGGTCGCCGCAAGGAGTTAACCGTTCTAGCTGAAAAGATGGCCGAACAAGCCAAGACCACAGGATCTTCAATCAAATTAGATCCAATGAACGCCTTTGAGCGCAAAATTATCCACGACACGATCCAAACCCTAGGGCTAACCTCAGAATCTGATGGCGAAGACCCAAATCGCTTCGTAGTCATCTACCCCGCGTAAAGGGCCTAGATGGAAAATCTCCAGCCGGAGTCAAACTCTAATGAGAGGGTTTCACGTGAAACTCCTTCGGAAGAGACTGCTACGCAAGAGACTCTAATCGCCAAGTACTTTCCTGGCCAAGAGGGGTCAATCCGCGCTTTTGCTGAATTCCTGGTAACCGCAGGGATTGAACGAGGCCTAATTGGCCCACGTGAAGGCGAACGGATCTGGGAGCGCCATATCTTTAACTGCCTGCCAGTTACCCAATTGCTCCCACAAGGGGCATCCCTCTTCGATATTGGGTCAGGTGCCGGCCTGCCTGGGATTGTGATCGCCCTAGCCCGCCCTGATTTAAAGGTAACCCTGATTGAGCCACTTGAGCGCCGGGTTGAATTTCTAAAAGAGGCGGTCGCCGCCGCCCCAGATCTACCCTTTCCAATAGAGGTCCTTCGAGGACGAGCCCAAGATATTAAGAAGACGGCAGACTTTGTAACCGCTCGCGCAGTGGCGCCACTGGATAAGTTGAAGAAGATGAGCTGGCATATGGTCAAAACCGGAGGCTCACTTCTTGCAATGAAGGGGGAGTCTGCCGCTACTGAGATGGTTGGGGTTAAAGGGGCCGAGCTCCATGAGATCAAACTCGAGGGAATTGAGCTTGGAAGAATAATCTCTGTGCGTAAAGGTGCTTAGATAAGCGCGTGGCTGATTCACGTGAAACAAATTCTGGCGCGCCCGATCATAAGGTCGTCGGAGTTCGCCGCCTAAAAGAGGCGATGGCAAAGCCCGCCTCAACCCGAATCTTTACCGTAGCCAACCAGAAGGGTGGGGTCGGAAAGACCACCACAACTGTAAATATCGCAGCTGCCCTATCCATGGGGGGGCTGCGAGTTCTTGTAATCGATCTAGATCCACAGGGCAATGCAAGTACCGCACTTGGTGTTCCGCACCGTGATATCGCCGGTATCTATGACGTATTAATGGGCGATAGCCCGATGGCTTCTGTAGTTCAAAAAGTTTCTGGTTTCCCTTCCCTTGATTGCATCCCATCAAATTCATCGCTTGCAAATGCGGAAGTTAATTTAGTTTCAATGGTTGCGCGCGAACTTAGGTTAAAAGAAGCGTTAGTTGAGATTTCACCAAATTACGATTACATCTTTATCGATTGCCCACCATCACTTGGTTTATTAACAATTAATGCACTTGCCGCAGCACGCGAACTTTTGATCCCAATTCAAACCGAATATTACGCACTTGAAGGCTTGTCACAATTACTTGAAACATATGGAATTGTTAAGAAAAGGCTAAACGCTGATTTAGATCTATCAACCATTGTGTTAACTATGTTTGATGGCCGCACGCGTTTATCAAATGATGTCGCAGCAAATGTCCGCGCGCACTTTCCAAAAGAGTTAATTGATATTCCAATTCCGCGTGCAGTACGTGTTTCGGAAGCACCTTCATATAACCAGACGGTAATGACATATGACCCAATATCTCCAGGTGCAATTGCTTATATGCAGGTAGCACGTGAAATCGCAGAACGTGGTAAACCAAAAGATGAAAAAACCTTTGATTCAAATGTAGTAAATATTAATTACAAACGTGATGGAGAAATTGCATGAGTGCAAAACGTGGCGGTTTAGGAACTAATTTAGATTCTCTTATCCCAACCTCACTAACTGTTGCTGGAAATGAAGTTGCACAACAAAATGAAGTATCAATTGATTCGATTTCTCCCAATCCGCGCCAACCTCGTACCATCTTTGATGAAACCGCACTCAACGAATTAATTGCATCAATAAAAGAGATTGGTATTTTGCAACCACCGGTTGTTCGCCAGACATCGCCTGGTAAATATGAATTAGTAATGGGTGAGCGCCGCTTTCGCGCCGCTAAAGCTGCCGGATTAAAAAGCATTCCAGTAATTATTCGTCAGACTCCAGATAATGAATTACTGCGCGAGGCGCTAATTGAAAATATTCACCGCAGCCAATTAAACCCACTTGAAGAAGGTGCGGCTTACGCGCAATTATTAAACGACTTTAATTGCACGCACGATGAGTTAGCTACAAAACTTGGTAGATCACGCCCACTAATCTCTAACACAATGCGTTTACTTAACTTGCCGCCAACGGTGCAACGCAAAGTTGCTGCCGGAGTTATTTCAGCAGGCCATGCGCGCGCACTTCTTGGTTTAACCGATGAAGGCGAGATTGAAAAACTAGCTAACCGAATAGTCGCCGAAGGAATGAGCGTTAGAGCAACAGAGGAAGCAGTTGCTATTTATTCCCCAAAGAAGAATTCAGGTTCTGGTAAATCTAATAAATCTGGCAAAGGAGCTGCCACTGGCGAGACCTTGGCCGCCGAAGAGCTACTTAGTGATTACCTAGATACTCGGGTAAGCGTGCAAGGGGTAAGCGGTAAAGGAAAGATCGTTATCGAATTTGCCGGGCGCGAAGATTTACAACGCATTGTTGATCTAATCGAAGGAAAGTAAGAGTTACTTAAGCGCGGTACCGCGGCGCGACATCTCTTGCTTCACAATTCCACCTAATGCCTTTACGCCGTCGCGGATGCGCTCAGGCGTTGGGTGGCAGTAAGACAAGCGCATCGACCAAGACCCAAAACCATCGGCATAGAAGGCAGTTCCGGGCACATAAGCAACCTTGGCAACTATCGCCTTTGGCATCATCGCTTTAGTATCAATTTCTGCTGGCAAATTAACCCAGACATAGAAACCACCACCTGGCTTTGTCCAAGTGGCCTCTTTAGGGAAATACTCTTCAAGTGATTCCAACATCGCATCACGGCGCACCTTATATAACTCGCAAAACGATGCGATCTGATCGCGCCAAGGTTGGTTAGCTAAGTAGCTAGAGATTGTTAGCTGAGTAAAGTTCGAAGGGCAGAGAATCGAAGATTCAGATGCGATCACTAACTTATCTTTCAGCGATGGCGGAACTAGCGCCCAACCAATTCGCAAACCTGAAGCGATAGTTTTAGAGAAAGAACCCAAATAAATAACATTTTCAGAATCTTCGGCGCGCATCGCATTAGGGGAAGGGCGATCAAAACCTAATAAACCATAAGGATTATCTTCAACAATAAAGATGCCTTCTTCGCGGCAGATAGCTAAAATTTCAGTTCGGCGATCTACCGGAAGCAATACACCAGTCGGATTTTGGTAATTTGGTATTAAATATAAAAACTTAATTTTACGGCCGGCTGTACGGACAGATTTAATTGCATTACGCAGCGCATCAGGGACCAACCCATTTAGATCCATCTCAACGTGGACAACTGATGCTTCATATTGTCTAAATGTTCCGAGGGCTCCAACATATGAAGGAGCTTCAACTAAAACAACATCACCTGGATCGATAAATATTCGTGAAATTAAATCAAGGGCTTGCTGCGAACCGGTAGTAACAACAATGTCATCTGGGTTGGCGCGGATACCTTCGAGCGCCATCACATCACAAATTTGTTCGCGCAGCTTTGGGTGTCCTTGTCCGCTGCCATATTGCAAAGCTTCTGCACCATTAGTCAAAATTAAATCTCTTACAACACCCGCCATCATCTCCATAGGAAGAGCGGAAAGATTTGGCATTCCACCAGCGAGTGAAACAATTTCTGGGCGGGAGGCGACAGCAAAGAGTGAGCGAATTTCTGAAGGCAACATTTCGGCGGCGCGAGATGCAAAGCGCTGCTCTAAATTTTGCACAGCGCCAGTTTGAAAGCGAACTGATACTTCAGACATAAGAAGTAGTCTCCCACATGCCCACATATAGGCGCGAACCGATTAAATTTAGCGTCGAATTCCCGCGCTTCGTAGGTCAGATAATCGCAAGGTACCTGTTTTTGCATCATCTTCGGCCGATAAGTAAAGGCGTTGAATTGCGATGATAAAAGCCTCGGCCAAAGTATCGCGAAAATCAGGGCGCGCCAGGCGATCAGCATCTCCATCATTTGAAAGATATCCCAGATCAACACGAACTGCCGGTGCTTGAGTTAGGCGAAGTAGATCCCAAGCTTTGGCATGGGTGCGACAATTTAAAAGATCGGTACGCGCACAAATTTCTCGCTGGACCAAAGATGCAAATCTTTCACCAACAATGGAGTGAACCCCATGAGCATCAGCGCCATAGAAGTATGTGGCAACTCCATGCGCTACGGAATTTTTATTAGAATCGGTATGGATCGAAATTACTAGATCTGCACTGTTCTTATTTGCAAATGAGATAATTTCATTTTCAGTCAATACATTACGAGGTCCACGTGTAAGAAAGACGCTGGCACCTAAGGCTAATAAACGACCTTCTAAACGTTGTGCGATATCGTAAACAATTTCAGATTCTAGATCTCCAAAAGCCGGATCAATAACAATTACTTTATTGGCAAGTGCTGGGCCACGATTTCGTTGCGCAGCGCTCTCACGCATTTGGGTCGGCGTTCCACCTGAAACAATCTTTGTTAAACGAATCAGAGCAATTATTGTGGCGGGACCACATTTACCATCGACTTTAATACCGACAGATTTTTGAAACTCTTTAACTGCAGATTCTGTGCGCTCGCCAAAAATTCCATCGACGCGACCTGCGTTAAAGCCCATCTCAGTTAAGCGCGCTTGCAGTGCGGCCACATCATCGCCATGCATCATTGGGGAAGGTTGCAAATTAAGCGAGCGATCACCTAACTTCCAACGAGCTTCTTCAAGTGCTCGCAAAGTTGAGTCATTTAATTGCCCAGTGACGTGAAGCCCACGCTCTTGTTGAAAAGAACGGATCTCATCAGGAGATAGTTCTTTCATAATGAATCTAAATCAACGAGTTGATTAGATGAACTCTGCTAGCTCTTTTAGTAGAGCTGGCTTTGGTTTAGCGCCAATAATGGTTTTAACTACCTCACCATTTACATAAACATTTAACATCGGGATAGATGTGACGCCATATTTAATAGCGATTGCTGACTCTTCATCGGTATTTAATTTCACGATAGTGAGCTTTTCACCGTGTTCGTTTGCAATCTCATCCAAGATTGGTCCGACTGCGCGGCATGGGCCACACCATTCAGCCCAAAAATCAACAAGGACTGGCTTGCTGCTCTTGAGAACAACTTCATCGAAGGTAGCTGCTGTGACTTTTCCTGCACTCATCTTTACTCCCTTTATAGATCTTATTTTGCTAATTTTCCTGGAAATCTAATATTTTCTAGCGTACTAGTGGGAAAGGAACTTTTCAGCATCAAGGGCGGCCTGACAACCTGAGCCTGCAGCGGTGATCGCCTGGCGGTAGGTGAAATCAACTAAGTCACCACAAGCAAAGACGCCTTTGAGGTTGGTGCGCGTGGAACGCTCATCTACTGAAACATAACCTTCTTCATTGAGGGTTATTTGAGATGTAACAAGTTCGCTGCGCGGAATATGCCCGATAGCAACAAATAACCCGGTGAAATCTCTCTTTGATTCTTCACCGGTTACCGTGTTGCGAAGCTGCAAACCCTCAACTTTTTCAGCACCTAAAACATCGGTAACTTCGGTATTCCAAAGCATTTCAATCTTCGGGTTAGAGATTGCGCGATCAGCCATAATCTTTGAGGCGCGCAGTGAATCACGACGGTGGATCAAAACAACTTTAGAGGCAAATTTAGTTAAGAAAGTTGCTTCCTCAACTGCTGAATCTCCACCACCTACGACTGCGATTACTTGATCACGGAAGAAGAAACCATCACACGTGGCACACCAAGAAACTCCGCGACCAGATAAACGTTTCTCATTCGTTAAGCCAATTTCTTTATAAGCCGAACCCATCGCCAAGATAACAGCCTTAGCTTGCACGGTATTACCGGAGCCATCTTTAAGAATTTTAATATCCCCAGAGAGATCCATCTCAACAACATCATCTGTAATTAACTCTGCGCCAAAACGCTTAGCTTGCTTGCGCATACTGTCCATTAAATCTGGACCCATCACGCCATCGACAAAACCAGGAAAATTTTCGACTTCAGTTGTGTTCATCAGCGCACCACCTGCGGTGACAGAGCCTTCGTAGATAATTGGGTTTAACTGCGCGCGAGCAGCGTAGATGGCTGCGGTGTATCCAGCGGGGCCAGAACCTACAATTACAAGATCTTTTACCATGTGCTTAGCGTATCCATTTCTGCATATTTTTTACGATCTGACTTAAACTTCCTCAATTATAGGGTTTCGCTTCTTTCGGATCCTGCGAATAGTCTGGGCGAGAGCTGCAATAAATAATAGGAGAGCTGCCCCAATAGTGAACCAAGTGACCTTGGAATCAAAAATGGTGATGTTAATCGCTAGCTTTGCGGAAAGCCCAACAAAGTCACCATCTCTATTTGTAATTTGTGCGACAACCGTTGTGGCCCCCGGAGCAATAACGGTAAAGGGCAGTGCAAGTTGGGTGCGCGAGTTAGCAGGAATCTTTAGAGCTGCGATATTTGTAACCTGAACACGTGAGTTTAATGGAGTTAATTTTATGTAAACCTCAACCGGAACGCTGAAACCATTTATAACAGTAACTGGCACCTTTCCAGTCTCTGATGCAATTTGATATTTACCACTGGTAACTCGCAACTTATTTAAAGTTTTAGCAACACCTTCACTTGCGTTATATGAGAAAAACTCACGATCGCTTTTATCTAAAGATGAAGAAAGTAAAACGGCCAGTTTGGCACGTTGGGCAGATACTTCTGGTGCATTTACCATCGAAGACAGCGCTGTTAAAGCTTGGCGGTTCTGTGTATATTTCTTACGTAATAATGGGCTCAATCGTGAAGTACCAGTACCCCACTCGGATCCATTAACAGTAGAAATTTTACGGTTGAGATTAAAAGCAACTCTTTCTACGCCATATGCTAAATAAAGCCGTAATTCACTTGGTGCAGAACGTTTAGCTAATCCTATATCTGGATTTCCATAAGCAAGTGCGATTACTTGATCACCAGATGTAACTAGCAATAAGCGCGATAACCATTCTTTTGCAATTAACTCACCAGTTGGCGCATCACCACTGGCTAATTTATATCCATTAGCCATATCGGCAACTTCATCAAGCAGTTCGCCATCAATAATCCAAGTACGCTGACCAATACGTTTTTGCGTTAACACTTGTCCTAAACGCCCCGAAGCGAGCAAATCTGTAGCCAATTCATCGTTACGAAATGTTCCATCAAATAGTTGGTGTGGCTTACTTTTTAAATAGATTACGGTGGCGTCGGCACTGGCGGTGGGCAGGAAAGCAAATAGTAAAACGGCGATAAAGGCAAAGAGTCTAAATCTCTTCATTTCTGATCCAATTCAGTAGATGCCTCAGTGCGCGCAATTAATTTTTTCTCATCGGGGTAAGCCAAACGTTCCACGATTTCAGTTAATGGAAACCAACCAACCTCATCGACTTCACTCTCTTGTGGTGCTAACTTGCCGCCAGTTTCCCGGAAGAGATAATGATGAACAGTTTTATGAATTCGCTTACCGCCAGCCATAAACCAGAAATCAATAACACCTAAAGCTCTCTCAATCGATGACTCAATGCCCGTCTCTTCGGCAACTTCACGTAGCGCTGCCTGTTCAGGTGTTTCACCTTCTTCAATATGTCCTTTTGGAAGTGACCATAAAATTCTCTGACCAGATGCATCTTTATGATCGATGCGACCTATTAAGAGACCGTTCTTTCCGCTGTGATCGATAACCAATCCACCGGCAGAAACCTCATCAACGCGCTTGGCATAACTTTTAGCGGGAGGTCGCGGCCTTTTGGCAGAGGCTTCTTTAGGCAAAGCCGCGCCAGGGGCAGTTGGATCTTTCGTAAGTGGGGCGCGATGTGCGGGGCGTTTACGCCTGCGCTTTTTCTTCGTACCTTCGCTGCCCGCACCAGGTGCCGGGGTCATAGACCAAGGGTACTGCTCTAACCTTATCTATTGTGACGAGTGCATTGGGAGCCGCAGGAGAAGTTGCGATCGCATCTCTCATAAAACGGGCACCGCTTGCCAGTTCACTCGCCCAAAGCTTCGCTGCCCAAGGTTTTCGCCTGGCTTTAGTTGGTGGTCCAGTACGCGATGCGTTACTTGGCCGACTTGGAAATGATTTAGATTTCACAACTAATGCCAAACCCGAAGAAAGTAAAAAAATTCTCCAAAGCTGGGCAGAAAATATTTGGGAGACTGGAATTGAATATGGAACTGTTGCTGGAAAACGCGGTGACACAACTGTTGAAGTAACAACTTACCGCAGCGAAAGTTATGATCCCGAAAGTCGCAAACCCGAAGTTGTATACGGTGAAAATATCATTGGCGATTTATCACGCCGCGACTTTACGGTAAATGCAATGGCTCTAGAACTAACTACCGATGTTCCAGAATTTATCGATCCATATAACGGTCTAGAGGATTTAGCGAAGAAAGTACTTCGCACACCAACGACTGCGGAGAATTCATTTTCAGATGATCCGTTGCGGATGATGCGCGCTGCTCGTTTTGCCAGCCAACTTGGCTTTGAAATCGCACCAGATGTTACGCAAGCGATGAACGATATGGCTGGGCGTATCTCGATTATCTCGGCAGAGCGGATTCGTGAAGAATTTACTAAATTGTTAATGTCTACTCGCCCAAGAATCGGGATTACAATTTTAGTTGAAACGGGCCTTGCTGAAATTGTTCTACCTGAAATACCAAAGTTACGATTAGAAATAGATGAACACCATCACCATAAAGATGTTTACGAACATTCCATAATAGTTCTCGAGCAAGCTATTGCGCACGAAGATCGTTTGGGAGGCCCGAATTTAATTATTCGCCTTGCTGCACTTTTACACGATATTGGTAAACCAAAGACGCGCAGCCTTATCGCCGGTGGCGGAGTCTCTTTTCATCACCACGAAATAGTTGGAGCGCGCCTGGCAAAAGCACGCCTGAAAGCACTGCGCTTTGATGGCGACACAATCGATCAAGTTGAATCACTTGTTGCGCTGCATTTGCGTTTTCATGGCTATGGCGATGGGGAATGGACCGATTCGGCGGTACGCAGATATGTGCGCGATGCCGGTGATTTATTAATACATTTACACGTTTTAACCCGGGCCGATTGCACAACACGTAATCTAAAGAAGGCCGAACGTCTGGCCAAAGTTTATGACGGTTTAGAAGCGCGCATTGCCAAGTTAATGGAAGAGGAAGAGCTCTCAAAAATTCGCCCTGATCTAGATGGCGCCCAAATAATGGCGCTACTTAAAATAAAGCCATCTACTGCGGTTGGAAAAGCTTTAGATTTTCTTATGGAGTTGCGTTTAGAAAATGGTCCGCTAGGTGAAGAACGCGCCACCCAAGAGCTACTTGATTGGTGGAGGAAAGAAAACCCGACTGCGAAGTAAGCGCAAACCCGCAGCAAGATATACCGCCGCCACAATTGAGGGAACCAAGAAGCTATCTCCAGTATTTGGAAGTAAGAGCGCTGCAATTACCGCACCAGAAACAATCGCGCCATTGACGACTACATCGTAGACAGAGAAAACACGACCACGGTATATATCATCAATTTTAGATTGCACCAAAGCATCGTTGGTAACTTTTAAACTCTGCCCGAAGAGCGCGGTAATAATTGCCGCTAGCGCAAGTGTTAATGGCGTTCTGATAAAGATAATAAATAGCGGGCCGCTAGTGCTGGCCATTAAAGAGAATCTCATCCATCTATGGCGGCCAACTTTGCGAACACCGTAAGGTGCTATAACTGCTCCAACCACAAAACCGCAGGCTGCTAGAGATAGCGTGAAACTCAAACCAGCAAGGCCTGCTTCGCTATCTGCGGGATTATTAAAAGTATTTCTCTCCAAAAGTAAGGCGATTAAAGTTAAAGCAGTTATTCCTCCACGGTGGACGGCAACTGCAGCGATACCTCGCGCTGCATCCATATGCTGGCGTAAAAATTTAACTCCTTCACGCATTTCGATTAATCCTTGTGAAAAGCTGGCGTTCTTAATCTCATGATCGAGCGGACCAATTTCTCGCTTCTTAAGTGTTGATGCAAAATATGCGGCCAATAGATACCCAGCTGCGCCAGCCAAAATGATGTAGCCATCTGCGTGGTCTGCCGTTGCTAGACCATTTATCAATCGGCGTAGTCCTAAACCAATACCACCACCTAAAACTACCCAGACAGAACCACCAGTTACCGCTAGTGCATTGGCGCTAATTAACGATTTACTTTCAATCATCAACGGGATTCCGGCAGATAACCCAGCGAGAATCAATCGGTTAATTCCGAAGGCGATTAAAATAAATATTGTTAACTCAACCCCAGTTCGCCCCTGAAAAATTAGCAATGCAACCAAGCTAAGTGTTATTGCGCGAGCTAGATTTGAATAGGCAATTGCCCGCTGGCGAGATATACGATCTAAAATGGTGCCAACAAATGGTCCAATAACAGAATATGGAAGCAGAACAACAGCGAAGGCTAAAGCGGCACTTAAAGCATTAGCTTGTCGCTCTGGAGAGAAGAGAATAAAGGAAGCCAGCGCGCTCTGAAAAACCCCATCAACCATCTGCCCAGTCCAGCGAACACGTAACAACCGCGAAAATTTGCGATCTGTTAAGAGTTGCCAAACGTTCATAGTTAAAGGGTAGCCGCGCAAAGTACCAAGAAGGGGATTATCCTTGGCTTATTATGAAATCTAAGCGAGCGTTCATCGATTATTCACTCGATAAGCGCGCCACCTTGCTCGCCCTCTTTCGCGGAGTTGTAGATGCTTGCGACGCTGATCCTTATTTGATGCGCGCTGCTAAATATCATGGCGAGAAAGCTTCTCGTAAATGTCCTGTGTGCAAGAAAGATTCTTTGGTCGAACTTCGTTACACCTTTGGCGATCAATTGGGCCAATTCTCAGGTCGCATTAAGACTGAGATTGAATTACTTGAAATGGAGAAAGAGTTCGGTGAATTCGCCGTCTATATAGTCGAAGTTTGTCGCAACTGTTCTTGGAACCATTTATGCGCCTCATACCTATTAGGTGATGGTTCTGAACGAAAGCCACCCCGTCGCGTACGCACCTTGGAAGATGATGATTGGGTTAAAGGGTAGCCTTTAGAAATGATCCGCAGAAAGCTTATTCGCGCCGCTATTTTCTTAGCCGGCTTTGGCTTCATCGCGGCCTCAACGCTATTTGCCTTTGCCTGGTTTACCGTTTCAATTCCTGATCCAAATGCTTATGTAAATAGCCAATCAACCATTATTCAATATTCAAATGGAACAGAGATTGCGCGGATTGGTTCACAGAACCGCCAAATTTTACCGCTAGCAAAAATTCCTTTAAATCTACGAAATGCAGTCATGGCGGCAGAGGATCGCAACTTCTACTCTAATAAAGCATTTAGCGTCACTGGTATCGCGCGTGCTCTGTTAAATAATTTAAAATCTGGATCGCTCAACGGTGAAGGTGGATCAACCATCACACAGCAATACGCAAAAACTGCATTTTTATCACCAAGCCGCACAGTACAACGAAAGATAAAAGAGCTAGTTATCTCATTAAAGCTAGAGAATTCGCTCTCTAAAGATCAAATTTTTGAAAATTACTTAAATACCATTTACTTTGGGCGAGGTTCATATGGCGTGCAAACTGCGGCACAACAATATTTCAATCGAAATGCCAATCAACTATCACTTTCTCAATCTGCTGTAATCGCAAGTATCTTACGTTCGCCGGGTTATTACGATCCATCACTTTCTAAAGAGAATGAAGCGCGGTTACAAGGCAGATTCCAATATGTAATAAATGGCATGCTTGATAAAAAATGGATTACTGAAGAAGATGCTGCAAAAGCAAAATTTCCAGTAGTTGCTCCACGGACAAAACTTGGTCAATTAAGCGGACCTAAAGGACACATAGTCGCGGCTGTCCAAAAAGAGATGGGCAAACTTGGTTTTACCGAAGACCAACTTCTTGTGGGCGGTCTTGTAATTAAAACAACTTTAGATCAACGCGCACAGCAATCAGCAGTTGATGCTGTAACAAAATTGAGACCAACTAAAGCCCCCGATAATTTACATATTGGGTTAGCTGCAGTTCGCCCTGGTACTGGTGAAATAATTGCTTTGTATGGCGGTGCAGATTATTTAATGCGTCAATTAAATGATGCCACGCAGTCAATTGCCCAAGCCGGCTCTACCTTTAAGCCCTTCGCGCTAATTGCAGCCTTGGAGGCTGGGATTCCACTAACTTCTGTGTGGAATGGAGATTCACCACAAGTATTTGATGATTTAGGAAAACCTTATCCAGTTGCAAATTTTGGTGAAGAAGGTTGGGGCCAATTAAATTTGTTACAAGCAACAGCACACTCTGTAAACACCGTCTTCGTTCCGCTCGGGCAGAAAGCTGGACTGGAACAAGTCGTTAGCGCTGCTCGTCGAGCTGGAATTCCAGAAAGTGTTGCGATGGTGCCTGCTCCATCAGTGGTGCTCGGCGTTGCAAGTCCACATGTATTAGATGTTGCTAATTCTTATGCAACTTTTGCTGCACAAGGAATTTATTCAAAACCATATTTAATTGCCTCTGTTACTGGTCCGAATAAGGGCTTGTTATATGAAGGCCAAGTTCAAACCCAAGAAGTATTTGCCAAAGATGTAATGGCCGATTTAACTTATGCGTTAAAAGGTGTTGTAACAGGTGGTTCTGGCTATGCTGCGCTCAAGCTAGGTCGACCTGCAGCAGGTAAAACTGGTACCAGCCAATCAAATGCATCGGCTTGGTTTAGTGGATACACCCCACAACTGGCCGCATCGGTTGCCTTCTTCCGCGATAGCGCATCCGAATCACTAAAGGGTATCGGCGGAATGACTACATTGACCGGCGGATCATTTCCTGCACAAATTTGGACAGCGTTTATGAAAGGTGCGCTAAGAGGTGAACCTGTGATGAGTTTCCCAGCACCAGCAAATATTGGTGGTTTAGATCCAGTGGTAATGACAAGTGGTGGCGTACAAAAGCCGAAGGGGTAAAAGTTTTGCGAAATAAAGCTAGGGCGATAGTTGCTCTTGCAATCCTTGCTTCATTAATAAGTTTTGTAAAATTTAGCCATTGCGAAAGCTCTGGTTGGGCGACCCCCGACCAATATATCCACGCCTGTTATTCAGATATACCCGCTTTATATGGCGAAAGAGGCTTATCAAAGGGTGAATGGGCATATTCCAACGGAAGTGAATCCGTTGAATATCCAGTCGTAACTGGAGCTGTGATGTGGGCGCTGGCTCACATAACTCCAGGCGGTGATGATGCGGTTAAAAACTATTTCAATATCAATATATTTTTTATCGCACTATTACTAATTTTAATCTCACTGATGATCTATAAATTCTGGCCAGAGTTTGCCTATCTCCACCCACTAGCACCAGCTGGTGTCGCATCACTTTATATTAACTGGGATCTCTGGGCGATAATTTCTATGATTGGTGCAATTTATTGGTTTGATCGTAAGAAGTTAGATTTAAGCGCCTTAGCGCTTGGTGTTTCTATCTCTACTAAATTTATGCCGATCTTTTTACTTTTTCCAATCGCCTTTATCTTTCTACGGCGCAACCAGTTAAAGGGAGCGCTTCGATACTTATTAATATCTGCAATAACTTTTGCTGCAATCAACTTACCGGTTTACCTAACAACCCCTGAAGGTTGGTTACGTTTCTATCAATTAAACCTTGCGCGCGGATCTGACTGGGGCTCACTCTGGTATGCCTTAACTTCACTCGGTGTTAATTTAGCTAACCTTAATTACTTATCAATTTTAATTTTGCTTGCGGGGTTTGCGGCGATTGCAATCTACATACTCGAACTTCGCAATATTCCATCACTTGCATCTTTAAGTTTTATTGTTTTGGCAACCGTGATGTGTGCCAGCAAGGTTTACTCACCACAATATGTTCTATGGTTAATTCCACTTGCAGTTATTGCACTTACAGATAAACGCGATCTTCATGCCTTTTGGATCTGGCAAGGTGGCGAACTTATTTATCATCTAGCTATCTGGCAACATTTAGCTTCAGTTACAGGTGCAAAATTCGGACTCCCGCTTTATGGCTATGCAATGGCTACCTTGATCCGCATCGCAGTAACTATCTATCTGATAGCGACCCTGGTTCGCCGCGGGCTCAATTCAGGCGCGCAAAGCCGCCTTTCCCACAGATCTCTGCGTGAATTTCTCTTTGAAAGCGGCGACAAGTACCCTTAATCCTTCAGCGCCAAGCGCCCTAACGGGCGCCAAAGGCTGAAAGCACTAACCCTCCTGTCACGGAAATGCCGTGGCCGTCTTAGTCCAGAGGAGGTCGGGTTAACGCATGCGTCACTATGAATTAATGGTCATTCTTGATCCAGAACTTGAAGAACGTACAGTCACACCAAGCCTTGAGACATATCTCAAGATCATCAAAGATAGCGGTGGCACCGTAAATAAGCTTGACCTTTGGGGCAAGCGCCGTATGTCATTTGAAATCTTGAAAAAAGGCGAAGGTATCTACGCAGTTGTTGATATGAACTGCGAACCAGCCGCAATCAAAGAGTTGGATCGCCAACTCAATTTGAATGAATCGGTATTGCGCACAAAGGTTATACGTCCCGAATAATCCACAGTTAGGGAGCGTTGCTCCTTAATTGTCATTACTTGACGATAATTTATAGCAAGGACTCCACCAGTAGATAAAGAGGTTAAAAATGGCAGCAGGAGATACAACAATCACAATGATCGGCAACCTAGTTGACGATCCCGAGCTTCGATTCACACCATCAGGTGCGGCCGTTGCGAAATTTCGCGTTGCCTCAACACCTCGTTATCTAGATAAGACAACAAACGAATGGAAAGATGGCGAGAGCCTCTTCCTTCAATGTCAGATCTGGCGTCAAGCTGCAGAGAACGTTGCAGAATCGCTAACCAAAGGAATGCGCGTCATTCTCTCTGGTCGCTTAAAGCAGCGTTCGTATGAAACTAAAGAAGGTGAAAAGCGCACAGTATTTGAGGTAGAAGTTGATGAAGTTGGTCCATCACTACGTAACGCAACTGCAAAAGTGACTCGTGCACAACGCGCAGGCGGAACAAGTGGCGGATTCTCTGCACCAGCTGCAACCGGAGGAGAATCTTTTAACGAAGATCCTTGGGCTGCTGCTTCAACTACAAGTGCAGGCGGCGGATGGGCAACCACCACCTCCGAAGAACCACCTTTTTAAGATTTAAAAACCTATCCATCCATTCCTAGTTCAATGCCAAAGCGGTAAAAAACTAGGGCCCACTTAAAAGGAGCACCACAATGGGAGCAAGAAATAACCGGAACCTCAAGGAACCGAAGAACAAGGGCGCAAAAGCTGCTGCCCTAAATAAGAAGTTCAAGAAGAAGCCTTGCAGCTTCTGTCGCGACAAGGTGACATATATCGATTACAAGGATATCGCCACCCTTCGCAAGTACATCTCAGATCGCGGCAAGATCCGCGCTCGCCGCGTCACTGGCGCATGCACACAACACCAACGCTCGGTTGCAACAGCTGTTAAGAACAGCCGCGAAGTTGCACTCTTGCCTTACACATCGACAGCTCGCTAAAGGGGAATGACAAAATGAAACTCATCCTTACTCGCGAAGTTGCAAAGGTCGGTTCAGCCGGCGATGTAGTAACTGTCAAAGATGGCTACGCACGCAACTTCTTGTTGCCACGTGGCGTTGCAATTGCATGGTCACTCGGTGGCGAAAAGCAGATCGAAGGAATCCGTCGCGCTCGCGCTGCACGTGAAGTCCGCGATATCGATCACGCTAAAGAGATCAAGGCATCACTAGAAAATGCATCAGTTATCGTCAACGTAAAAGCTGGCACAGCTGGTCGCCTATTCGGTTCTGTCACAGATAAGGACATCGCTGCAGCCATCAAGGCAGTCGCCGGTGTCGATATCGATCGTCACAGTATTAAGACTGCTGGACATATCAAGAAGGCTGGAGATCACACAGTTAAGGTTTCACTTGCACATTCAGTTGTTGCAACAGTTACCGTGACAGTGGTTGCAGTTAAGTAAACATTAATAAATAAGGCCTGCCACACAACGTGGCAGGCCTTTTTTATGTGGGTGATTGCGAAAGTAGTAAAACAGTGTCAGGCTTGTGTGATGAAGAGAGATAAAATAAAAAAGACTACAAATTTTTTATTTGCTGCAGCCCTTGCGCTTTCTCTTCTATCACCGACAGTAGCCGCCGCCGCAGTCAAGGCGGGTGGGCCATGCAACAAAGTTGGCCAAGTAGCTACTCAGTCTGGAAAAAAATACACATGCATTAAGAGTGGAAATAAAAAAATCTGGAATAAAGGAGTTTTGGTTACCAAGGCTGTTCCGGTTCCAACTCCAACTCCAACTCCAACGCCTGCGCCAACTCCTACGATCGACCCAAATAAACCAAAACAGGGTCAAAGCTGCCTGAAAAATTCTCAAGATGTAATTGGGTACAACAACCAACTCAAACTAGTAGCGCTGATGTGCAACCAATTCGATGACAGATATTTCCCTCGTGAAGGGGCCGATGAGGTCGATCAAAGCACTGGTAAATTCAAAAAAGGTCCAATGCAACAAACGACACCACTCGTTGAGTGGGAAGAGCCTGTAGTAATCAGTACGCGACCAAAAACTGAGATCTCCAATTCGAGCTCACTGGCCGACATTTCTGCTTGCAAGATTGCTGATGCTGGAGCCGTAGGCGCAATGCCAAGTTATATTCAACAACACTTTGTTTCTGGCTTTGGCTTATATGCAGAAAGAGCGCCGCTAACTCGAAACCCCGTGATCCAATTTGTAACGATTGATTTTCCTGATTTGCAAGGTAAGAGAAGCCCTGCCGAAGACCTCAAAGAAGTTACTGATTTTCTTGGAAAATACTGGAGTTCGCAGGTTACAAACCCAATTACCTTAGATTTTAAAATACCAAGCTCATATATCCGAATGCCGCTAAAGGTAGTGGACTACGGGATGAATATAGATTTCTTCTCTCCAGAATGGCGTCCAAATACTGCCTTTGATTACGTTCGTGCGGCGGTTAAAGTAGCAGACCCAACCATTGATTTCGCTAAAGCAGATGTCATGGTGATTGCAGTCCCGGCCGAAGTAACGCGTGCGCAAGTGGCAGCATTTATTGCAGAATCTAGCGAGGCCCGCTTTCCGAATCAGGGATTTCAAACCAGTGAGAAGAAGATTATGAACACCCTAGTGATGGCAGGTGCTACTGGCAGTAAAGCTCACGAGTTATTTAACTGGGCTCATGAATTAGGTCATAATTTTGGTTTAACCGATCTTCGAAATACTCAGAATAAAGCGATGCAGGATCCCTCTGATCTGGGGATTTATGACTTAATGAGTTCCCCGCTAGCTCCAGAACTTTTAGCTTGGAATAGATTTATCGTCGGTGGGTTAAATGACAATCAGGTTAGATGTGTTTCATCTGGCTCGACAACACATTTAATCAGGCCGGTGGCGATGCCAACTAAGGAAGAAAAGTTAGTTGTAATTCCGACAGGAAGATTTACAGCGATAGCGGTAGAAAGCCGCAGAGCAATCGGTTTTGATTCTCCAATGGGCACAGCAAGTGAAGGCGTAATTGTTTACGAAATCGACACAACCGTTCCTTTTGGACTTTCAACGATGAAGTTGGTCCCCCGAGTCGGTTCTACTGATAAACAATGGAGACGAGATTCAGCTCTTAAAATTGGAGATGCGGTTACAACCCAAGGTTGGAAGATCACCGCTGTCGAGACCGGAGATTTTGGAGATGTGGTTAAGGTAGAAAAAATAGGTTAATTTAAAATTTGACCCAATCTCAGCAATTGAGAAGTTATAAATTACTTTCATACACAGGGGTTAGGTATAAACACCCCACCGCTGACCTGCGCTTTCCTTAAAAACGAGCGGAATGGCGAAAGTTACCCACACCCCGCGCACAGGGATTTACACAGGAAAATGCGGTTATCCACCTAGTTATGCACACCCTTATCCCCAACCGCCTTCGCTTATGTCAGCGCTAAGTGGGAGGTTTCACCCGTGAGTATCGCAGAACTACCCAATAGCTCCTCGCGAGCAAACTCTTCATATAACAACGTTGGGGCTGAATTCGAGCGAACACCACCACAGGATTTAATCGCAGAACAATCTGTTCTCGGCGGAATGTTGTTATCAAAAGATGCAATTGCAGATGTAATTGAAATTTTACGAGAACGCGATTTCTATCGCCCAGCACACGAACTTATTTATGATGCAGTTCTTGATCTCTATGGACGCGGTGAACCTGCAGATGCTGTAACTGTTTCTGCAGAGTTAACTAAGCGCGGAGATATTGCACGCGCCGGTGGTGCACCTTACTTACACACTTTAATTTCATCTGTACCAACTGCAGCCAATGCAAGTTACTACGCAAAGATTGTGCGCGAGCACGCGATCATGCGCCGATTGGTTGAAGCCGGTACAAAGATTGTGCAACTTGGCTATAACGTAGAAGGCGAAGTCGATGATGCTGTCGATCAAGCGCAAGCCGAAGTTTATGCAGTCACTGAACGTCGCAGCTCAGAAGATTATGTGCAACTTGCAACGCTGCTTCCACAAGCCCTCGATGAGATCGAAGCGATTCAAAAAGGTACTGGTATCGAAGGTATTAAGACTGGTTTCCGCGATTTAGATTTACTCACACATGGTCTACATCCAGGTAACATGATTATTCTGGCGGCGCGTCCTGCAGTTGGTAAATCAACTCTCGGTTTAGATATCGCACGCCATGCATCTATTCATGATGGAAAGACTTCAGTTATCTTCTCACTAGAAATGTCGCGCTCTGAAATCACAATGCGTATGTTGTCTGCTGAAGCTCGCGTTGGTTTAAATAACATCCGCTCTGGCCAGCTAAGCGATGAAGAATGGTCGAAGCTGGCACGACGTATGGGTGAAATTTCTGCCGCACCTCTATTTATCGATGATTCACCAAACCTTTCCATGATGGAGATCCGCGCCAAAGCCCGCCGCTTAAAGCAGCGCCACGACCTCAAATTAATCGTTATCGATTACCTGCAGTTGATGACTAGCGGCAAGCGCGTAGAAAACCGCCAACAAGAAGTCTCTGAATTCTCTCGCCACCTAAAACTTATGGCGAAAGAGCTTGATGTTCCCGTCATTGCGATCTCACAGCTCAACCGTTCACCTGAACAACGCTCTGATAAGAAGCCAATGCTTTCTGACCTTCGCGAATCTGGTTCTATCGAACAAGATGCTGACGTAGTTATCTTGTTACACCGCGATGATATGTATGACTCACAGAACCGATCCGGTGAAGCAGATCTAATTGTTGCTAAGCACCGTAACGGTCAGACAAAGACAATTACCGTTGCAGCTCAACTTCACTTTGCACGTTTTGCAGATATGGCGCCAAATGCTGGTTCTGGTCGCGACTTTACGGCGCCACAAGATCCTGCAGCTGGAGCCTGGAACGAGTAATTAAGCGTTTTAAAGAAAAAAGGTAGTAATTGGATATGTATGAGGTTACTATCTTTAAGTGATTCACAGGTTGATAACTAAATCTACTCTTCTTTCATTGGCTTTAATGTTGATATTTCCGCTTAATGGCGCTTACGCAGAATCAAGCACCTCTATCACAATGTCGCAACAAATGACCTTTGAGGGAGATATTGGATCAACCAGCACACATAGTAATAATACATTTGTCGCAGTAGTAGGGACATGCGCCGAAATCTTGGATGATATGTGTGTTTCTAAAGTAGAAATTAAAATAAATGATTTAGAACCCTGGCAAGAAATGACATCAAAGCGCACAAACTTTAATGAACTTTATTGTGATGCTTGCAGTCTTGGGTATACGCAAGCAGTCTGGAAACGAGATAATCGCGGATTGCCTTCAGGTGACCTACCTTCGCGCTGGAGTAAAAATGAATACACCGTCTTGGTGCAGGCAGGAATTGCAGGCTCTTTCTCGGAAGGGAAAGAACTAAACCAGCCTAACTGGGAAAGCAAAAATACAAAATTTGATATTCATGGGATGACTGTAAAAATAAGTTCTGGCCAAATATCAAAACTTATAAACGCTTCGTTCAAAATCACCTTCAATATAAAAGATAGAGATGAAGCAGTAGCCGGATTTTTCGACGGGCGCTTATCTGAAAGCCATTTAGAAATTACCCCAAAGAACGAATTTATAGTTGAGGGAAAGCCTGTAATTGTAACTTCTGGCACTGCGAGCTGGGGAAACTCTCAAATTCCAGACGAGGTTATCGACTTTTTTGTGAAGCATTACTACACGCCACAGACGTGGATTGGTGTGCCAAGTCCGACTTCGTGGAAGACCAGCACCACTCCATTTGGCTATGGATTTGGAAACGTGCAAAATCGAGATTTCCCAGCCTTTGATTTCTTTGAGAAATACTTCAATGAAAAATTAACTAAGGACTCATATGTCTGGAGCATTTCAAATTTTGGATCAGCATGGACCCCCAGTTTAAACAAATGCTTCACTCCAGGTAAGACTTCTGGGATGGCAACGACAAATGCGAATATGTATACTTCAGGCATTCCCGAGTGGGATTCGGTAGCTCAAACAATTAATTTTAGAATAGCCTCACCGCATAAAAATGCTTCTGGTGAAGAAACAAGAGGAAACTACGATCTCACCCTAAGTGAAAGTGTTGCTAAGTGCTTTTGGAATCTATCATCACTTCCAGAAAGTGCTGAGCTTCGCATCAATTATTCTGATGGAGTGGCAGAGGTGGCAGCCGTAGCTTTAAGCTCCAGAAACGGTTTCGTATATTTCAATGCTAAAGGTTTTCATTTTTCTTCACCAAGCGTAAAAATCAAATTAAATAAGCCAACCATGATGCCTACGCCAACCGCGACACCAACCTCAACTGTGACGGTTGCTCCAAAAACCTTTAAAACAATCGCCTGTAAGAATGGAAAGAGAACTATCAAAGTGCTTGGATCTAATCCTACTTGTCCAAAAGGTTATAAGAGAGCCAGTTAAAAACTATTTCGCGTTTGTCTTTGCGCGATCTGCAATATAGATACCGATCAAAACAATTACACCACCGACTAACTGGATCGCACTCCAAGATTGTGATAACCAGATCCAGGCAAATGCACCGGCTAATACCGGCTCTAACATCCCGATAACGCTAGAAGTTGAAGCACTTAACCGACGAATGCCGCCAACAACTAAGAGATACGGAACCATCGTTCCAAAGACAATTATGTATGCGATCAATAACCAACCAGGTGCGTTGTAATCAGAGAAACGGCCCTGCAAATTAATTTGAGTAGTAAAAATCTGAGTTGGAAAATTCCAGATCGGTAGCACTATCGACCAGAAAAGCCCTGCGACTCCCATGCCCCAAACCACCATCGCTTGTGCTGAGCGTTTTGTACCTTGTGATTGACTCATAAGGAAGTAAACCGCCAGCGCCAGCGCTGCACCAAGTGCGCCCAAGGTTCCAAATAAATCGAAGGTGAAACCCTCCCAAACTTTGGCAACAAAAATTAAGCCAAGAAGTGAGAGAGCGATTGCGACCCACATATCGTTGGCAACTGCACCTTTACGTACAAATTTAATCCAGAGAACTATCCAAATCGGAGCGGTAAATTCGATGATTAATACCAAGCTAAGGGGAACGCCTTGGGCGATACCGATGAAATATCCCAACTGCACCATGGCGTAGCCAAAAACGCCATAGAAAATCAAAGTCGGAATCTCACGACGTTCGGCCTTTAGCGATTTCCGGTCTTGGATAAAGGTCATAATAAAAAGTAAGAAGAAGGTACCAATGGCACGGACCTGAGCCAGGCGGAAAGTCGTCATATGGTCAAGTACCAAGGTAACGATCACGCCGTTTAACGAGAAGAAGATCGCACCAATAACTAGGTAGAACTCACCGCGGTGCTTATTTAGCATTGGATGAGCCTATCTGAATAAAAGAAAACTACTGTTAGAAAGCGCTCTCTGAGATATCCATAATTGAATTATCAGTGCCTTCGATGATCTTGCGATCAGCAGTTAGATGTGGCAGGTAATTTGTCACAAAGAACTTAGCGGCTGCGATCTTGCCGAGATAGAAATCTTTATCTTTTGCAGAAGCTGTATCAAGGAGGCTTACTGCAATATCTGCCTGGCGTAGCAATAACCAAGTTGTGATGATGTCACCAACGGCCATCAATACGCGCGATGTATTTAAACCAACCTTATAAATCTCAGGTGCATCTTCTTGTGATGCCATCGCATGGCCAACTAGTACTCCAACCATGCCATTTAGATCACCGAGGGCTTTAAGCAGAGCATCTTTCTCTTCCTTATGCGCTCCACCTGATTCAGCAAATGTTTGAATCTCTTTGCCAAGTAAACCAAGTGCCTTGCCGCCATCTTTAACAACTTTACGGAAGAAGAAATCAAGTCCTTGAATTGCAGTTGTACCTTCATACAAAGTATCGATCTTGGCATCGCGAACATATTGTTCGATTGGCCAATCTTGGGTAAAGCCTGCGCCACCAAAAGTTTGTAGCGATTCTGTACCAAGCAAGGTCCAAGATTTTTCAGAACCATAACCTTTAACAACCGGCAGCAATAAATCATTGAGTGCTTCCATAGCCTTGGCTTTATCTTCATCGCCCGCAGCTTTAGCTAATTCAATTTGATCTTGAATTGATGCGGTGTAGAGAACTAGCGCGCGCATACCTTCTGAATAAGACTTTTGTACCATCAGCGAACGGCGCACATCTGGATGGTGAATGATCGTTACGCGCGGGCTGGCTTTATCGTTCATTACCTTTATATCCCCACCTTGGACGCGCACCTTGGCATAGGAAAGTGCTTGCTGGTAACCAGCAGATAAAGTTGCGATCGCTTTTGTGCCAACCATCATGCGGGCAAATTCAATAACTTTAAACATCTGCGCAATACCTTCGTGCACATCGCCAAGTAAGTAACCAACAGCTGGCTCTTTCTCACCAAGGTTTACTTCGCAAGTGGCTGAAACGTTAAGCCCCATCTTGCTTTCCAACGAGGTAACGTAAACGCCGTTACGCTTTCCAAGATCACCAGTCTTTTGATCAAACATAAACTTTGGAATTAAAAATAGCGAAAGTCCCTTTGTTCCAGGTCCGCCACCTTCGCGCCGAGCCAGAACAAAGTGCATTACATTTTCATAAAAATCAGCATCACCTGATGTGATGTAGCGTTTTGTACCAGTGATATGCCAAGTGCCATCTGCTTGCTGCACAGCCTTTGAGCGCCCTGCGCCAACATCTGAACCTGCATCTGGTTCAGTCAATTGCATAGTTGCGCCCCAATGGCGATCTACCATTAACTTAGCCATGTGCTGCTGTTCTGGAGTTCCTAAAACATATGCAACTTGGGCAAAGGCATAACCCGATGCGTAGATATGAATTGCAGGATTTGAACCAAGGACCATCTCGGCAATTGCCCAACGAACCGCTGCTGGAACTTTCGTACCACCTAAATCAACAGGTGCATCAAGGCGCCACCATTCGCCATCAACGTATGCCTTATAAGATTTCTTAAAACTTTCCGGCAAAGTTACATTGCCAGTTGATTTATCAAGAATTGCACCAACGCGATCGCCTTCCACGAATGAAGCAGCAAGGTCGTTCTCGGTTAAGCGCTTCATCTCCTCCAACATCCCCATCGCAGTTTCGCGATCGAGCTCACTAAATATGGAAGTCCCCAGAACTTTTTCAGTTCCAAGTAGGTCAAAGAGGCAGAATTCGATATCGCGCAGATTGGCGGTGTAATGGCTCATGGGCAAATAATGCTACCCACCAGTAACTTACGCAAGCCCAGGCTCGCACCTCGCCTGACTTTTCCTTAGGGTCAGATAGGCTCACGCCGTGCTTCTAAGTGATCGCGATATCCGCGCAGAAATTACGGCCGGCCGCGTATCAGTTGAGCCATATGAAGAATCGATGATCCAACCGTCTTCAGTTGATGTCCGCCTTGATAAGTTTTTCCGCGTCTTTGAAAACCATAAATATTCAGTAATCGATCCATCGATCGAACAGTCAGAGCTAACCCGCGAAGTCGTTGCCGAAGACGGTGAAGCATTTATCTTGCACCCAGGCGAATTTGTTCTGGCCAGCACCTACGAAATTATCACTTTGCCAGATGACATCGCAGGCCGCCTGGAAGGAAAATCTTCACTTGGTCGCTTGGGTTTACTTACCCACTCAACTGCCGGATTTATCGATCCAGGTTTTTCCGGACACATCACTTTGGAACTTTCTAACGTAGCCAATCTGCCAGTTAAATTATTTCCAGGCATGAAAATTGGTCAGCTCTGCCTAATTAAACTTTCATCACCTGCCGAGCACCCTTACGGTTCAGCAATTTACGCATCCCGTTATCAAGGACAGCGTGGGCCTACGCCAAGCCGCTCCTTCATGAATTTTCACCAGAGTAAGATCAAGTAACCAGCAAGGGAATACATTCCTGGCTTAAGGGGTTGGAATAACTATGGAAATCATAATCGCGCTCGCCGTAGTCGGCTTAGCAGTTCTCTTCTTTGTTGCGCAATACAACCGTTTGATCCGCTTGAATATCAGCGTCGATGAATCTTTCGCCCAGATCGAAGTACAGCTAAAGCGTCGCTCTGATTTGATCCCAAATTTGGTAGAAACTGTTAAAGGATATGCGGCACACGAACAAGGAACTTTTGACGCCGTTGTTACAGCCCGCGCCAAGGCAACAACAGCATCAACTGTTGCAGATGTCGCAGCCGCTGACGGTATGTTGACGCAAGCACTTCGTGGTTTGCTGGCAGTTGCTGAGGCATATCCAGACCTAAAAGCTTCTTCTAATTTTCTTTCACTACAGGAAGAACTTTCAACGACTGAAAATAAGGTTGCCTTTTCTCGCCAGTTCTATAACGATAATGTGCGCAATCTAAATACTGCTGTAAAAACCATCCCCACCAGCTTCTTTGCAGGTTTTGCCAAAGTAACAGAGCGCGAATTCTATGAAGTCGAAGATCCACAATCACGTAATGCGCCAAAGGTAACTTTCTAACACCTAATGGCAACGCACGATTTTCGCGCACAAGAGAGTGCAAATAAAGGTAAGACCTATTTTCTGCTTGCAGCCATGGGCTTACTCACTGGACTCGTTGCATACGCAGCCCTTACCTACTTTGGCGCTGGCACTTCAACGTTTATGGTGCCACTGGCAGTAGGCATTTCATTAATCGGAGTTTGGGGTTCGTATTACGGCTCTGACAAATTAGTTATCACTATGACTGGTGCCAAAGTCATTCAACGTGAAGATAATCCCGAACTATTTAATGTAATTGAAGAAGTAGTAATCGCTAGCGGATTGCCGATGCCAAAAGTTGCCATAGTTGTTGATACTGCGCCAAATGCATTTGCAACCGGGCGCGACCCAGAACATGCGTTAATTGCTTTCACTACGCGTATCCTGGAAATAATGGATCGCGATGAACTGCAAGGAGTAATTGCCCACGAACTATCCCATGTAGCCAACCGCGACACTTTGGTTTCTGCTGTTGCTGCAACCACGGCTGGTGCAATTGCAATTTTGAGCGATTTCCTAATGCGCATGATGTGGTTCGGTGGTGGACGCCGTGATCGCAATAGCAACGCTAATCCAATTATGCTGATCGTCTCACTCTTCGTTTTAATCTTGGCACCAATTGCAGCAACGCTACTAAAAAGCGCAATTTCACGCCGCCGTGAATCACTCGCTGATGCAACCGCGGTTTCCTTTACGCGAAATCCAGCAGGTTTACGTAAAGCGCTAGAAGTATTGGCCGCTGATTCAACTGTGGTTCATCAGAAATCAAATGCGGTTGCCCATATCTGGATCGAATCTCCACTGGATGGGAAAGCAGTATCAAAGATGTTCTCTACTCATCCGCCGATCGAAGAGCGCATCGCAACGCTTCGTGCGATGGAGTCGCTGGGTAATTAAGTGCTCAGCGGGAAGAAGAGCGTGAAAGATGCGCCTTTTCCAAGTTCAGATTCAACGCTTACTTGTCCTGCATGTGCGCGCATTACGGCATCAACGATTGATAAACCAAGTCCTGTGCCTTCACCATCTTGGCGAACGCGTGAACTATCGGCGCGATAGAAGCGTTCAAAGATTCGCTCTTGATCTTGCTTAGAAAGTCCGGGTCCGTTATCGGCAATGCGAATACGCACACCATCTTCGCTTTGCACAATCGATACATCAATTGTCGTACCTGATGGTGTATGGGTTCGCGCATTGGCAAGTAAGTTAGCTACAACTTGGTGAATACGATCGTTATCGCCAAGTGCGTAGATTTCCTCAATTGGCTTTTCAAAGCGAACCGTATGGTCTGGCCCTGCTGCACTCGCAGATGCAACGGCATCTGCAACCAAACCACTTAAATTAACTGGATCTGATTTCATCTCACGAGATTGATCTAGGCGGGCAAGTAACAATAAATCTTCAACTAGTGAGCCCATGCGTTTTGATTCGCCCTCAATGCGTCCGATTAACTCTTTGGTATTTGCATCTCCTGTTACTGCACCTTGACGGTGTAGCTCAGCAAAACCACGGATAGCGGTAATTGGGGTACGCAATTCGTGAGAAGCATCGGCAACAAAGCGACGTAATTTACTTTCACTTTCAACGCGTGCTGCGAAAGATTCTTCAATTCTTGCCAACATCGTATTTAAAGTATTAACCAATCGGCCGACCTCAGTATTTGGTTTTACATCAGGTAGGCGAGCAGTTAAATCACCACCAGCAATTCTTTCTGCGGTTGCTTCAACGGAAATTAGCGGGCGAAGGCCAACTCTTATTACTTTGCGAGAGGCAAGTGCAATTAATAAAATCATTGCCAGCCCAATCAAAATAAATAACCCCTGCAAACGCTGCAAAGTACTTTCAACAGATTCAAAAGTTTGCCCAACGACAAAGGTTCCAAGCCCGGAAGGCAGTTCGCGGGCTATCACTCGAAAATCTGAGCCGGGGACTTCGATAGTAAATGGTTTGCCGTCGTATGAGGCTATATCTGCTGCGGTTAACCCCTTGAGATAACGTGAAATCTCGGAACCATTTAAATCTCCACCGATCTGGCCAAGCACGATACCTCCTGGGCCGATAAGAGTGACCGATGTTGCAGTCGGCACTCTCTGCAGCGGCGCAGCACGAACGAGAGTCCGGCTTTGATTATCACCATCTGGTAATAGCTCGCCTTCATCGTGCGCGATACCGGCGCGATCTACGCGCGGTAAGGATCCACCAGAAACGCTAGTTAACTCAGCATCCATCTGTTCTGTTAAGTAAGAACGCAGCAGCGTTTGCGCAGCGATATCAGATGCAACAAAACCCATTGCCGAAAGGAGCACAACGCCTAAAGTTAAGCGATTAAGTAAACTCCAACTGGAAAACGGGCTCTTCATTTACTTTGCTGCTGGCAATCTCAATCGATAACCAACGCCACGCACAGTGTGAATAAGCGGTGGATCAAAAGAATCAATCTTTTTGCGTAGGTAAGAGATATAGGTTTCAACAATTCCGGCATCTCCGCGGAAGTCGTATTGCCAGACATGATCGAGTATTTGTGATTTAGAGACAACTCGATCAGCGTTTATAAGTAAGTAACGCAGTAATTGAAATTCAGTAGGGGATGTTTCAAGTAATATTCCGGCACGGTGTACTTCGTGGGTTGCCTCATTTAACTCAAGGTCAGCAAAACGAATTTTTTCGTCATCGGTATCAATTTCTGTAACGCCGATTCGGCGCAGCAGTGCCCGTAAACGTGCAACCAACTCTTCCAAACTAAATGGCTTAGTCATGTAATCATCGCCGCCAATTGTTAAGCCGGCGACCTTATCTTCCATGCCATCTTTGGCGGTTAAAAAGAGAACGCCAATATTTAGACCTTCACTACGTAATTGGCGACAGACTTCAAAGCCATCAATATCTGGCAACATCACATCTAGTACAACGGCTTGTGGTTTAAATCCTTCGGCCACAGTTAAAGCCTCTGATCCGGAAGCTGCGGTGCGAACATCGAAGCCAACAAAGCGAAGACTGGTTGCAATAAGGTCGCTGATACTTTTCTCATCGTCGACTACAAGGATGCGGTGAGTGTTCTTACTTTCGGTAGTTGCCATGGCTCGAGAATGCTCCCATCACCTGAGAGAACGCTGAGAATGGGGTAAGTATTACCGCTATTTAGTTAGCGCCATTTATTTGGTCGATGACGCTGCGCTTATCTCCATTTAGTCGCGAGGCTGAATCCAACCCCCACGAAGCTAAAACCGATAATCATGTTCCAAGCACCGATACCTGGGATTGGGAAGCGAGTCTGGCTTACGTAGAAGATGACGATCCAGAAGAGGCCGATCAAGAAGTTGGCCACCATTACAGGGGCTAACCAGCTTGGGCTCTCGAGCGGGCCATGTGGCTCTGCATCATGGATTATCGCTTCGTGAGTGTGTTGTTCTTGGACCTTTTTACGCAATTTCGACTTTGGCATGGCTAAAGGTTACAGGCTAAATCCAATACTGGAAACAGCGAAGTCCGCTCACCTGCCAGAATTAGGCCATGACCCGCATCCTCGTCGTCGATAACTACGACTCATTCGTCTTTAACTTGGTTCAATACTTGGGCCAACTTGGCGCCGAGTGCACCGTCAAACGCAATGATGAAGTCACCGCGGAAGAAGCAAGTAACTTTGATGGAGTTTTAATTTCTCCAGGGCCCGGAACTCCCGAGGCAGCAGGCGTAAGTATTGGGATGATCAAATATTGCGCAGAAAATAAGATTCCACTATTTGGAGTTTGTTTAGGGCATCAAGCAATTGCTGTGGCATTTGGCGCAACTGTCTCGCGCGCACCAGAGTTATTACATGGCAAAACTTCGCAGGTAATCCACGAAGGTAAAGGCGTGTTAACAAATCTTCCTTCACCCTTTATTGCAACTCGCTATCACTCACTTGCGGTCGAACGCGACACGGTTAGTGATGAACTTGAAATAACTGGTGCAACAGAATCTGGCGTTGTAATGTCGCTGCGTCATAAAAACTTACTGATTGAAGGCGTACAGTTCCATCCCGAATCAGTATTAACTGAACACGGACATTTAATGTTGGCAAACTGGTTAACGCAATGTGGAGATAAAAGCGCGCTCGCTAAATCCGTTGGCTTATCACCCGTGGTTGGACGCAGTTCTTAAATTACGGCGCTTTATTAATAGTAATCGTTACTGGTTTTCCAATAGTTTGTGTAGTGCCCGCATCGGGTGCTTGGCGAATTACAACACCAACTGTTTGCGCAGCGTCGTAATCGTTAAATTCACGCACTAAGAATCCCGCTTGGATCAATAGCGTTTTCGCTTGAATTGCCTCTACCCCAATTAAATTCGGAACTAACACTTCACCGCTGGCAATTGTTAAGACGACGCCCGATCCCGCAGTAATTGTTGATCCAGGTTGTGGCATAACACTTAAGACAGTTCCTAGCGCTTCATCCGATGGCGCAGCTTCTGTTTTAGAGATAACTAGCCCTGCTGCAGCAAGTGCAGTGCGGGCATCAATCAGTGACATGCCAACTAGCCCATCAGGAACAACGGCATCACCTGGACCATCAGAGATAGTCAAAGTAATTGCAGAGCCTTTCTTAACTTGGGTAGTAGCAAGTGGGATTTGGCTAGCCACGCGATCACGTGGAATACGTGGATCATGTGCGCGTTGGATGGTGACGGTGTAACCGGTTAAGAGCGCGCGCGCATCGGCTTCTGATAGGCCAACGACATTGGGAACTTCATTACCTAGCGATGGCGTTGAGCTGCCACTTAAAGAAAGGCCGACAACGGCTGCAATGCCAGCAGCAAGTATTGCTAAGCCAGAGATTAAAGCGGTGCGACGGGTTACAAGGGGCGGGCGAACGACCTTTGTGGAAATATTTTGACCACTGCGAATTTTATTTATATCGTCTAACATCGCACTTGCCGAGATGTAACGATCCTCTGGTTTCTTAGCCAGGGCAACCGTTAATAAAACGTCCACGCTTTCTGGTAGATCAGTTTGCAATTGACGTGCTGGCGTCAGAGCACCTGAAACATGTTGATATGCAATCGATACAGGAGTCTCTCCAGTAAATGGTGGGCGCCCAGTTAAAAGTTCATATAACAAACATCCAGTTGAGTAAATATCAGTCGGCGCATCTGCAATTTCACCGAGTGCCTGTTCAGGAGATAAATATTGCGCAGTACCGACAACGTTCCAAGTACTAGTTAAAGTTGCACCTAAATCATCCATTGCGCGGGCAATACCAAAATCCATCACCTTTACATCGCCTTTATCGGTGATCATTACGTTCGCAGGTTTTATATCGCGATGCACGATTCCACGTTGATGCGAATATTCCAGGGCGGCAAGAATTCCGGCGCCAATTTCGAGGGCGCGATCAAGCGGTAAACGCTCGCCATTATGAATTAGCTCGCGCAAGGTATGTCCAGAAACTAACTCCATAACAATGTACGGCGCAGGTTCTTCGCCCGAGTCATAAACGGCGACGATGCCGGGGTGGTTAAGTCCTGCCGCAGCCTTTGCTTCTTTTCTAAAGCGCAAAACGAAAGTTGGATCTTTAGCTAAATCACTGCGCAGAATTTTTACTGCAACTTCGCGAGATAAACGTTGATCTTGGGCGATATAGACATCGGCCATTCCGCCAGTACCAATCATTTCACCTAGTTGATAGCGGCTGCCTAAAATTTTATTCATCATGCTTTAGCCGCTCCTAACTTTTCAAATGTGCTGGCAGTTGATTCGACTAGATCTGCCAGAATCACGGTGACGTTATCAGGTGCACCATTTATATATGTGGCATCGATTAAGGCATCAACTGCGGCGGCCGCATCTTTTCCTTTAATCAAAGATTTAATTTCCTTATCGCTTAAGACTCCAGTCAAACCGTCACTGCATACTAGGTAGCGATCCTTAATTTTTCCTTCGAAGATATGAAGTGAAGGCTCAAGGTTGCCTTCGCCCATCAGGGCCTGGGTCAGCATCGATCTCTGTGGATGTACCTGGGCTTCAGATTCAGAGATCAGACCATTATTAAGAAGTTCTTGTAGAACTGTGTGGTCAGCGCTGAGCTGCTCTAAATCATTTCCACGCAAGCGATAGGCCCGAGAATCACCAACGTGGAGCAATGAGATCTCTGAACCGCTGATAAACAGGGAAGTAAGAGTGGTTCCCATGCCTGCCAATTGCGGTTCGTCTTGAGTAACTGCACGAATTTGGCCATCAATAGTGTGAAGTGAATTCAAAAATAAATCACTAGCTGATTCGCTATCGATATCTGGATTTATAAAAGTTGATGCAATTTCTGAAAGGGTATTGATTGCAACTGATGATGCGACTTCGCCACCGGCGTGCCCACCCATGCCATCTGCAACTGCGATTAATTGTGAACCAGTAAGCGCAGAGTCTTCATTACCGTTACGCACCAAACCGACAGCCGAACGCGCAGCGCATTGAAAGTAAAGCCGGCTCATACCGCTTAGCCTAATGGTGTTAATCTCAAACTATGAATATCTACGCTCACCGCGGGGCATCTCATGACTATCCCGAGATGACCATGGCGGCATATGAAAACGCGGTCAAGCAAGGTGCCGATGGCTTCGAATGCGATCTTCGACTAACTAAAGATGGCATAGCAGTCTTATGGCACGATGCAGAATTAAAACGCCGAGCAGATAACGACGCCATTGTCGCAGATAGTAATTATCTACAGTTAAAAGGCATCTATCCGCAGATACTTACCCTTGATCAATTCATTGATTTTGCAATAGTTGAGAAGAAATCTCTACTACTTGAAACTAAACATCCAGTGCCATCACGTACTGCAATCGAAGATAAAGTTGTTGAAAAGATTCATTTAGAAGCAAAGCGAATCGAAAAAGCAGGAATCTCTATAAATATCATGTCGTTCTCTTGGTTTGGCATCGAACGGGTAAAAGCTTTAGATAAAAACATCGACACAACTTATTTACTCCACGACTACACACCTTGGTTCAGCGCGCGATATTCATCAGCGCGGTCACTTGGCCCCGGTATTTCGCTGCTGCGTAAGAAACCGGCCCTAGCGAAGCGAATAAAAGAGACGGGCCGCGAATTAAATGTCTGGACCGTTGATGATCCAAATGACATATTGCTATGCCAGCACTTAGGCGTTGATAATTTAATTACCAATCGCCCCGGGTTTGCGCGGGAGATCCTGCGTAAATAGTTAAAGCCATTATTCAATGAAGGTTTATTAGTGATCGGCGCACTCTTTTAAACAGGTATCCTTAACCAGTGAGCGCATCCGAAAGCCAGAGATTTGCCTATTTAGGTCCAGTTGGAACCTTCACTGAGGCTGCGCTAAAGAAGATCACTTGCGATTCTGATGTCTTGATTCCTTACGCAAATGTGACAGCTGCTCTAAATGCAGTTCGCACCGGCGATGCCCAATTTGCACTTGTTCCAATTGAAAATTCGGTAGAAGGCGTGGTTGCGCGCACGCTAGATGAACTCGCAACAGGAGATCCACTAACGATTGCCGGAGAAGTTACCCTTCCTGTCTCATTTGCACTAATGGCCAAACCAGGCACAACAAAAATTGTACGAATCGGAACCCACCCACATGCTGAATCACAATGCCGCGCATATATCGCCAAGAACTATCCGCATGCAGAAATTGTTCCAACAAACTCCACATCAGCTGCTGCTGAATTAGTAGGTAAAGGCGAACTAGATGCGGCGATCGCATCAACGGCTGCTGCCGCACACTTTGGTTTAGAAATTATCGCTGAAAATATTGGCGATAACACAGGAGCTGTTACGCGCTTTATCTCTGCCCAAAAACCAGGCTGGATCCCAGAGCCAACTGGCCATGACCGCACATCAATGGCGATCTTCATTGATATCGACCATGCCGGCGCCCTGCTTGAAATCCTGCAAGTCTTTGCAAAAAATAGCGTTAACCTGACATTTATTCAGAGTCGTCCCACAGGTCGCGAGCTAGGTCACTACCATTTCATTATTGATGTTGAGGGACATATCAACGATCCCGCGGTCGGCGATAGCGTCGTAGAGTTACGAGAAATTTGTGACGACATCAGATTCTTAGGTTCTTATCCCAGAGAGGTGCAATAACGATGATCGATATCAAGTTTTTGCGCGAGAACCCTGATGTTATGCGCGCTTCACAAAAAGGTCGTGGCGAAGATGTTGCGATAGTTGATCAAGTCTTAGCAAGCGATGATATTCGGCGTGCCGCACTTGCTGATTTTGAAACTTTGCGCGCTGAACAGAACGCCCTCTCTAAATCAGTTGGCGCCGCAAAAGGCGATGAAAAGGCTGCTTTATTAGAAAATTCCAAGGCGCTAGCGGAGAAAGTTAAGGCTGCAGATGCCAAGCGTGCAGAGGCGGAAACTCAAGCTAACGCACTTGTTATGCAACTTTCCAATCTTTTAGATCCTGAAGCCCCAATTGGTGGCGAAGCAGATTTTGTAACTATCGAACATGTTGGCACGCCTCGTGACTTTGCCAAGGATGGATTTGAAGCAAAAGATCACGTTGAGCTTGGTAAATTGCTTGGGGCAATCGATACCGAACGCGGTGCAAAGGTTTCTGGTTCACGTTCATATTATTTAACTGGCGTCGGTGCGTTGCTGGAATTTGCCCTGGTTAACTATGCGATTCAAAGTGCGCTAAAGGCTGGATTTACTCCCGTTATTCCACCAGTTCTTGTTAAGCCACCTGCGATGGAAGGCACCGGATTTTTAGGACAAGCCGCTGAAAATGTTTATCACTTAGAGAAAGATGATTATTATCTTGTTGGCACAAGCGAAGTACCACTTGCGGCCTATCACATGGATGAAGTTCTACCAGCAGATAAATTGCCGCTACGTTACGCCGGATATTCAACGTGTTTTCGTCGCGAAGCCGGCAGCTACGGCAAAGACACTCGTGGCATTATTCGTGTGCATCAATTCGATAAAGTTGAAATGTTCTCGTTCTGTAAACCTGAAGAAGCTAAATCAGAACATGCCCGCCTATTGCAATGGGAGAAAGATTTCCTTAATGCGATGGAGATTCCATTTCGCGTAATTGATGTGGCATCAGGTGATTTAGGATCAAGTGCCACCCGTAAATTCGATATTGAAGCTTGGATTCCTACCCAGAATGCATATCGCGAGGTAACAAGTACTTCTAATTGCACCGAGTTCCAAGCCCGCCGCTTAAATATTCGCTATAAGGATGCTTACGGAACCAAGTCAGTTGCCACGTTAAATGGCACTTTAGTTGCGATTCCTCGCATGATCGTTGCGATATTGGAAAATCACCAGAATTCAGATGGCACCGTAAACGTTCCAGCCGCACTACAACCATTCCTTGGAATGAAGAGATTTGAGCTTGTGTGAGTGATCGCCGCCCCAAATTAATTGCAACAGATTTAGATGGCACGATCGTTCCGCATAACGCAAGTATTTCACATCGCACAATAGCCGCCTTTACTAAGGCCCGCGATTTAGGCGTTGAAATTTTCTTTGTTACCGGCCGCCCACCTCGCTGGATGGGTGATGTACGTGAAGCTTTTGATTTCGGAACCGCTATTTGTTGTAACGGCGGGCTTCTGTATGACATGCATAACGATAAAGTTTTAGAACAATGGATGATTCAACCTACTGAATTACAAAAAGCGGTAGATATTCTGCGCAAAGTTATTCCAAATGTCTCTTTTGCAGTTGAATCTAACGATCACTTTCACCGCGAAATTGCTTATATTCCGCGATGGGATATCGGAATGGACAATGTTGGCGTAGACACAATTAATTCAGTCACAAACCGCCCTGCACTTAAATTATTGGCGCGCCTTTCGCAAGAAGATATTTCAGCAGATGAGATGTTGGCGCTAGCAACTCCAGCTTTGCAAGGAGTTGTTAATGTTACGCATTCTGCAAATAACGATTCGCTATTAGAAATTTCCGCACTTGGTGTTTCTAAAGGCGAAACCTTAGCGATGATGGCATCACGTATTGGGATCGGTGCAGAAGATTGTGTTGCATTTGGCGATAACCCAAATGATTTTTCAATGTTGCAATGGGCGCATCGCTCATATGCGATGATCGATGGCCATCACGCAGGCCCAGCAAATGCGAAAGATGTAGCTCCACCTCACAATCAAGATGGCGTGGCTATCGTCATTGAGAAACTCCTCGAACTCCCGCAGTAATTTCTGGCGATTTTTAATGCCTACCAACTTCGGGTAATCTCTCCCACGGAGGGCTCGCATAGCGGCCGAGTGCACCGGTCTTGAAAACCGGCAAACGAAAGTTTCGTGGGTTCAAATCCCACGCCCTCCGCCATTTTTATCTCACCCTGTGGCTGACTTCATAGCCTGGGTACGGGGTTACGCCTAGCCACTTTTCTCAATCAAGCGCACACTTCTCCTTAGTGATCAACAATCCTGAAGAGGGCTTAGAGGGGTAGAAATGTCCGGAGTATTTTCTCCAACACGCGCCAAGATTAAAGAGCGCACGCTTCGCACTGATAAATGGTGGCTACAACCAGCAATCACCTTCGCTGTTTTATTTAGCTTCGTTATCTATGCAACATTCCGCGCATTTGAAGGGGCTAACTATTTCACCGAGCCGCTGATCTCGCCTTTCTATTCACCATGTCTTTCACAAGCTTGCGTTGTCGGTTCAACAATCTTTGGCTGGACTCCAGTAAGTGCCGAAATTTTTAACTTTGCACTATCGCCTGCGCTTATTATTTTGATCTTTCCACTTGGTTTCCGTATGACTTGTTATTACTACCGCAAGGCTTACTACCGTGCATTCTGGTTATCACCACCTGCATGTGCAGTTGCTGAACCACATAAGACATACACTGGAGAAACTCGTGCGCCCTTAATTTTGCAGAACGCACACCGTTGGTTCTTCTACGCAGGATTAGTCTTTAACGTATTCCTTACTTACGACGCAGTAATTTCATTTAAGAACGCTGAGGGTCAGTGGGGACATGCCAGCGTTGGCTCCCTTGTCTTGCTAGTTAGCTCAACACTTCTCTGGTTCTACTCACTTTCTTGCCACACCTGTCGCCACACAGTTGGTGGACGTCTCAAGCATTTCTCGGCCCACCCGATTCGCTACAAGCTATGGACTTGGGTTTCAGCGCTTAATCATCAGCATCAGCAATTTGCTTGGTACTCACTTGCTGGCGTCGCCTTTGCCGATATCTACGTTCGCCAAGTTGCAACTGGCGCCTGGACCAATTTCTACTTCTTCTAAAGGATGCTAATAGATATGACTACAGATAAAGCAGCGCTCGAGCGTCACAAGTATGACGTTCTTGTTATTGGCGCCGGTGGCGCGGGCTTGCGTGCAGCTGTTGAAGCGCGCGAATCAGGTTTGCGCGTAGCAATCATCTGTAAATCGCTATTCGGTAAGGCCCACACAGTTATGGCTGAAGGTGGCGCAGCTGCCTCAATGGGTAACGCCAATTCCAACGATAACTGGATGGTGCACTTTCGCGACACAATGCGCGGCGGAAAATTCCTAAACCATTTCCGTATGGCAGAGCTACACGCCAAAGAATCACCAGATCGCATCTGGGAACTTGAAGTCTGGGGCGCGCTCTTTGATCGCACCAAAGAAGGAAAGATCAGCCAACGTAACTTCGGTGGACACGAATATCCACGACTTGCACACGTCGGTGACCGCACTGGTCTAGAACTTATTCGCACCATGCAACAGAAGATCGTTGCGCTGCAGCAGGCTGATAACCGCGAACACGGTGATTACGAATCACACATTAAAGTTTTCGCAGAACTTACTATTACTGAAATTCTTAAAGAGAACGGCAAGATCGCAGGCGCGTATGGTTACTGGCGCGAATCCGGATCAGAAGTTCTCTTTGAAGCACCTGCGGTAATTATCGCAACTGGTGGAGTCGGTAAAACTTTTAAAATTACTTCTAACTCTTGGGAAGGCACTGGCGATGGCCATGCACTTGCTTTGAAAGCTGGAGCAAACCTGGTTGATATGGAATTTTTACAGTTCCACCCAACCGGTATGGTCTGGCCACCATCTGTTCGCGGAATTTTAGTTACCGAATCCGTGCGCGGTGAAGGTGGAATCCTTACCAATATCAACGGTGAGCGCTTTATGTTTAAGTACATCCCAGATGTATTTAAAGATAAGTATGCAGATAATGAAGCCGAAGCCGATCGTTGGTATGAAGATCAAGATAACAACCGCCGCCCACCAGAACTTTTGCCGCGCGATGAAGTTGCGCGCGCAATTAACACGGAAGTTAAAGCAGGCCGCGGCACCGAACATGGTGGCGTATTCCTAGACGTTTCCAAGCGAATTTCTGCTGAAATTATTAAGAAGCGCCTGCCATCAATGTGGCACCAGTTCTACGAATTAGCTGGCGTTGACATCACTAAAGAGGCGATGGAAGTCGGCCCAACTTGTCACTATGTAATGGGTGGCGTTGAAGTAGAGCCAGATACTGCAGCTGCAGTTGGCGTTCCAGGTCTTTATGCAGCAGGTGAAGTTGCTGGCGGAATGCACGGATCAAATCGTCTGGGCGGAAATTCACTTTCTGATCTCTTGGTCTTTGGCCGTCGTGCCGGAATGGGCGCTGCCGCATATGTTAAGCAGAACAGCGATGCATCGGTATCGGAAGCGACTATTGCTGCGGCTGCTGCACGTATCGAAGCGCCATTTGCTCGTACAGGTGGCGAGAACTCGTATTCACTACACGCAGAGCTGCAGGAAGTTACCCATAACTTGGTCGGAATCATTCGTACCGGTACCGAGCTAAAGGAAGCGATTGAACAGATTGCAGAAATCAGAAAGCGCAGCGCCAATGTTGCAGTATCTGGCGGACGTAAATTCAACCCTGGTTTCCACTTAGCCTTCGACCTCGACAATATGTTGTTAGTTGCCGAGAGCACCGCAAAGTCAGCAATCAGCCGTGAAGAATCTCGCGGCGGACATACGCGCGATGATTTCCCAGGTATGAATTCGACTTGGCGCCAGAGCAACCACATCGCTTCCTTTGATGGCAATCAAGTATCTGTACGCAAGCAAACCTTGCCATTTATGCCGAAAGAGCTCTTTGACCTCTTTGAAGTCGATGAACTTAAGAAGTACATGACACCGGAAGAAATTGCGAAAGGCGGATCCAACTAATGGCGCGCAAATTAAATCTTCGCATTTGGCGAGGAGATGCAACTGACGGTGGCCTCAAAGATGTCCAGGTAGATGTCAACGAGGGCGAAGTTGTCCTTGATGTAATTCACCGCGTGCAAGCGACCCAAATGGGCGATTTAGCAGTTCGCTGGAACTGTAAGGCCGGCAAATGTGGTTCTTGTTCAATGGAGATCAACGGTAAGCCACGCCTGGCATGTATGACACAAGTTGCTTCTTTTGGCGAAGATGAGACGATTACCGTCACGCCACTTCGCGCCTTCCCAGTTATTAAAGATCTCGTTACCGATGTCTCTTTTAACTATAAGAAAGCGATGGAGATCCCAGCTTACGAGCCACCTAAGGATCTAAAGCCTGGTGAAGCGCGTATGCAACAAGTCGACGTTGAGCGTTCACAAGAGTTCCGTAAATGTATTGAATGTTTCTTGTGTCAAGATGTTTGCCACGTAGTTCGTGACCACGAAGAGAATAAGAAATCTTTCGCCGGTCCACGTTTCTTCATCCGCATCGCAGAACTTGATATGCACCCACTTGATACTTTGAAAAACCGTAAGCGCAAAGCACAAGAAGAGCACGGCCTTGGAATGTGTAACATCACTAAGTGCTGTACTGAGGTTTGCCCAGAGCACATCAAGATCACCGATAACGCGATCATCCCGATGAAAGAGCGCGTCGTCGATATTAAATACGATCCAGCTCGCATGTTTTCCGGTCTCTTAAAGAGAGAAAAGCGCAACTAAAGATGAAGGCGCTGCTGCTCGTTGCGATCGGCGGTGTAGCAGGATCGTTATTGCGCTGGCAACTAATAGAAGCGATGCCATCACTTTCACTTGGCGTATTTATCGTTAACCAACTTGGTGTTTTGATCGCCGGAATTGTTGCCTATCGAATCTCTGCAACCCCATCTCAGAAACTATTCTGGATAACAGGCTTTGCTGGTGGCTTTACCACCCTGTCTTCACTCGCCTTTGTTCTGCAAGGTGCGACTTTAATTAGCGGCCTTGGATATGCCTTTGCTTCGCTCCTAATTAGCTTGCTTATATTGAATTTAGTTAGAGGTAAGAGCCGCGCATGAGACTCATCTACTTCATATTAGGAGCCGGAATCGGCGCCCCGCTGCGCTATTTGATAGATAAATTCTTTCGGGCTAAATATAAATTCCCAGTTGGCATCCTGATTGTAAATACTGTTGGCTCATTTGTATTAGGGCTAACTCAATTAAATTATTTTGTAATGGGCTTCTGCGGCGCCTTTACAACTTGGTCAGCTTTTATGCTCGATGTGGATCAGAATACACAAAACCGTAAGCAAGTAACGCTAAATATTATTTTAACTTTTGCGTTATCAATTGCTGCGATTACAGCAGGTTTAGCGCTTAATTAAGTATCGCCGCCATCCAGGCTTCGATTGCATCTGGATGGCGCGGGATATCTTCACTTAAATTCCGGCAACCATCTGCGGTAACGATGACATCGTCTTCGATACGGATACCAATTCCGCGATATTCCGGTGCAAATAGTTCGTCGTCAGGTTGGATATAAAGACCAGGTTCAACAGTCAAAATCATTCCTTCACGCAAAATACCTTGGCGATACATATCTTGACGGGCATGTTCGCAATCGTGAACATCTAGACCCAAGTGATGGCTTACGCCATGCAGAGTCCAGCGGCGATGCAGACCAACTTCAGGCTTCATAGATTCTTCGGCGCTAACAGTGAGAACTCCCATGTCAGCTAAACCTTGAGCCAATACACGTTGAGCGGCGCGGTTAATCTCTAAGAATTGAACTCCAGGCTTTACTGCAGCAAAGCCAGCTAATTGCGCCTCGTAAACCAACATATATAAAGCACGCTGTGCTGGAGAGAATTTTCCATTTACCGGCAAAGTACGCGTTATATCTGCGGTGTAATAAGAATCCATCTCAACGCCAGCATCAAGCAGCAAGAGCTCACCATTGCGAACTGCGCCATCATTCCGAATCCAGTGCAAGACACATGCATGCGAACCAGCAGCAGCGATCGTTGTATATCCAATGTCATTGCCTTCTAGGCGCGCGCGCCCAAAGAATGCACCTTCCACAATTCGTTCTCCACGTGGATGTTCTGCAGCCGCTGGCATCGCAGCGATAACATCAGAGAAACCACGGCCGGTAGCAGCAACGGCTGCTTGTAATTGAGCAACTTCGTACTCGTCTTTTACCAAACGTTGTTCGGATGTGAAGGTAAGAAATTCAGGCTCACGTACATTCTTGGATATCAACTTATCCATCAACGCATCTTCACCACGCACCAACAAAGTCTCTTTACTGAAGCGAAGTAAATCTTCGATTTTTTCTGCATCGCGAGTAGGGATTTGATAAACGGTATTTGCTTCTTTAAGTGTGAAGTGACGGCCAACCCAAAGCTCGCCATATTTACGATCAGTGTAGAAACCATCGCTTTCGCGAGTTGATCGTGGATGCAAGTAAAGATATGAATCGTGCCCGCCAGATTCATTTGGTTCCATCACCAAAACAGAATCGGGAACAGCATCTGATCCCTGCACGCCGCTGTAGTAAGCAAATGCGCTGTGGGGACGGAACGCGTATTCAGTGTCGTTGGAACGGGTTTTAAAATTACCTGAAGGAATTACTAGACGAATATTTGGAAACGCTGCCGATAAAACTTGGCGACGAGAGAATGCGTAAGTTACGACTTCAAGTGGCTGTAGCCCTTCAAGATCCGAAGGTGCCCAACCAGTGCGCATAAATTCTGCATATGCCGCAGGAGGTGCCACATCGTAAGGACGTGCATTCTTTACTTCTGGGGCTTCAACCTTCTCATTCATAAGTCTTAGAGTACATAAGAAGAATTACTTTGTAACTATTTGATAATGGTATTGACCTTGCCCGCATTAGCCGTAGGGTTAAGACACTATGTCGATGGCTACGCGGGAAATTGCTGATTTAGCGCGCGAAATACGCTTACAAATTCTGCACACAATTAAAGGTGCAGGCATGGGCCATATCGGCGGAGATTTTTCAGTTACCGATATCTTGGCAACTCTCTTCGGCGCAGTTCTTAACGTTGATCCCAAAGAACCAAATAAAACCGACCGCGATCGATTGATTTTAAGTAAGGGCCATGCCGCTGTTGCGCTTTACTCAACTCTGGCGCTACGTGGATTCTTTCCAGTTGAAGATCTAAAAACTTTTGCAAAACCGTTAAGCAACTTAAATGGACACCCAAACCGCAATAAAGTTCCGGGCGTTGAATCAAATACTGGCCCATTAGGCCACGGTTTTCCCATTGCGGTTGGTACTGCAATTGGTGCACAGCTCGCAAAGAGCGGTTCGCGTTCCTTTGTAATTATGGGTGATGGCGAACTTCAAGAGGGCAGCAACTGGGAGGCGGCGATGTTTGCCGGCCATCGCAAACTTACAAACCTAATTGCAGTGGTCGATCGCAATGGTTTCCAGCAGGGAAGTCCAACTTCAAAGACAAACGAACTCGATCCGCTCGATAAGAAATTTGAAGCATTTGGCTGGGAAGTTTGTGTAGTTGATGGACATAACTACGACGCACTTCTAAAAGCATTTACTGATCCACAGACCAAACCAAGAGTCATAATCGCACAGACCACTAAAGGTAAGGGCGTGGACTTTATGGAAGGTAAAGCAGAATGGCACCATAAAGTTCCATCCGATGAACAATATGAACAAGCGCTCGAGCAGGTAGGTAAGCAATGAGCGAAAAACTCGAAGAGTTCGATAACAGAATTATCTTTGCCAAGACTTTAATCGCGCTGGCAACTGAAAACCCTAAGATCGTTGTTGTCTGCAATGACTCGGTTGGTTCAAGCAACTTAGGCGAATTCCGCGATCTCTTCCCTGATCGTTTAATCGATGTCGGCATTGCAGAACAGAACATGGTGGGAGTGGCCGCAGGTCTAGCAAACGCAGGATTTACGCCATTTGTATGCGCCGCATCCCCGTTTTTAACGGGTCGCGCACTCGAGCAGATCAAAGCCGATGTTGTTTATACCCGCACAAATGTAAAGCTGTGCGGCATGAGCCCTGGAGTTTCTTACGGCGAACTCGGACCAACTCACCATTCAATTGAAGATATCGCCTGGATGCGCGCTCTTGATTCACTTCCAATTGTTCTACCCGCCGATGAAGCGCAGACAGAAGAAGCAGTTATCTGGGCGGCAAATACAGTTGGCCCAGTCTTTATGCGCATCGGACGCTTTAAAGTTCCTTCAGTATCGCAAGGACAGAGCCCAGCATTTGTCCCGAATAAAGCGATGCGGATTATTGATGGGAACGACATAACAATTATTGCAACGGGCACACTGGTCTCGCGTGCAGTTGCTGCAGCACAGCAATTAAAGAGCGAGGGAATTTCGGCTCGCGTAATTAACCTTTCAACCGTTTCACCGCTTGATACCGCTGAAATCCTTCTTGCTGCGAAAGAAACTAAAGCGATTATCACTGCAGAAGAATCAGTAACTCGCGGTGGCGTCGGCGGAGCAATCGCCGAGTTTGTTGTGCAGAACCATCCTGTTGCGATGAAGTTACTTGGCACAGATACTTTTGCACCAACTGGCTCAGTTTCTTATCTTCTTGAATATTACGGACTTACCGCAGATTCAATCGTTGCCTCTGCTCGAGAACTCTTAAAGCATGGAAAATAGTTCGCCAATCATTCTGGCTATTGATCAAGGCAGTGGTTCCACCAAGGCCCTTGCCATTAATTTAAAGGGCGAAGTTCTTGCCCAAGCAGAGGTAAAGATAGAGACAACTTTTCCGCAGCCAGGTTGGGTAGAACAAGATCCCGAAGAAATTTGGCGCTCGGTAGTTGCAGCATCACTTCAAATAACGAAAGTCCATAAAATTTCTGCAGTTGGTTTAAGTATTCAACGCGAATCAGTTCTCTTCTGGGATCGTACAACCGGCAAAGCGTTAACCAACGTAATCACCTGGCAGGATCGCAGAGCCTCTGAATTAGTGGAAAAATCAGCGAAAAACGCTGCCCGCGTGAAGGGAATAACTGGTCTTGAACTAGATCCCATGTTCTCGGCGCTGAAAGCGCAATGGTTGTTAGAGAACCAAAACTTCTCCGGGGATATCTGCATCGGAACAATTGATTCTTGGATCGCCTTTAAATTAGGCGCCGGCCACATCATTGAAACAGGCAGTGCCAGCCGCACTCAGTTGTTAGACATCAAAACAGGTCAGTGGAGCCAAGAACTTCTCGATCTCTTCAAGGTAGAGATAAAAACTTTGCCAAAGGTTTGCGCTTCGGATGAGAAACACCTCTGCTCAAATATGCATGAGCTCGGCTTAACAAACGATGTACCGCTTTCGGGCATCATGGGGGATTCGCATGCCGCGCTCTTTGCTCATAAAGGTTGGATCTCCGGTAACTTCAAAGCAACTTTCGGCACCGGCACCTCACTCATGGGGCTTACCGATACAAATCCACAAACAATTGCCTGGTCACTTGGAGAGAAGATAACTCGAGCTGCAGAGGCAAATATTCTTTCCACTGGATCGACTCTGGTTTGGTTGGCACAACTTCTTGATACAACCCCCGATGAACTAGCCAAACTTGCACCCGAATCAACGCAGCAGGTTGAAATAGTTCCTGCCTTCAACGGTCTTGGTGCTCCTTGGTGGGATCGTGAAGCAACTGGAATCATCGCAGGGCTAACACGAGGCAGCAGCCGCGCAGATCTTGCAGCAGCCGCGCTTCGATCAACTGCTGCTCAAATAAACGATGTCCTCGAAGATTTTGCTAAATCTGGAATCAAAATAGATTCGCTCTATGCCGATGGTGGTGGAGCACGCAATCAATACCTAATGCAGCTGCTCGCTGATCTAAGTGGGAAGAAAATTAAATCTTCACAACTACTCGAACTATCCGCATTCGGTGCAGCTATGGTTGCCGCTAGCGGTGCCGGACTTGCCACCATTTCAGATATCGAAAAGATCGAACTCAAATACGATGAATATTCACCACGCCTTTCTGAAGAAGAGCGCGAAAAAGCCCTTAAAACATGGCGAAAAGCCTTGGCCGAATCCCGCATGAAAAGCCTTTAAAACCCTATTCACCAACAGCATTAACTCGTAAGATTTCAACAACAACGAAGAGAGAGGGTGCGAAAATGGGAAAACTAACTTACGGAGCAGGCATCTGGGCCTTTGGCCAATTTGTTGATCGCTATGCCGGAGACGGTTACGGCCCCACGCGCACCAGCCAGCAGATGATTGAAGATGCTGCCAAAGTCCCTGGCCTAAAGCACCTCGACATAAATGTGCCATTTGATATTCCAGAGCGCACCGCAGTTGAGATCAAGAAGATGCTTGATGACAACGGACTTATCTGCCGCGCGACAACTCCTCATATCTATATGCGTGAATATGTAAAAGGTTCATTTACCAACCCAGATACCAAGCTTCGCTCACAAACTAAAGATCGCGTTCGCGAAGCAATCGCTGCCGCCGAAATACTTGGCGCTACATACGTAAAATTCTGGCCGGGCCAAGATGGTTTTGATTTCCCACTTCAAGCAAATTACTTACAGATCTGGGATTACACCATCAACGGTATCCGTGATCTAGCAAATGAAAACCCTAAGGTGCAATTTGCAATTGAATACAAATGCAAGGAACCTCGCGTGCGCATGACTCTTGCAACCGCGGCAAAAACTCTTCTTGCAATCAGCGAGATGAAAGTTGATAACGTCGGAATCGTGATGGACTTTGGCCACTCACTTATGGCGCAAGAGACTCCAGCTGAGTCACTTCTACTTATCCACCGCCACGGTAAGCTAGTTAGCGCTGAGCTAAACGATAACTGGCGCGGTTGGGATGATGATCTACCTGTTGCATCTGTGCACTTATTTGAAACTATCGAATATATGTTGGCGCTTCGCAGCATCACTTGGACTGATCCGGTATTACTTGATCAATTCCCATTCCGCGAAGATCCAGTGCGCGCACTTACTCGCAGCATCGAAGTTATTACCTACCTTGAAGAAGTCTGCGACCGTGTAGATATCGACGCTCTAAATCAGGCTCAGAACTCGCAAGATGCGTTGGCCGCACAGGCGGTTATATGGGATGCCTTGATGCAGGAGAAGCGTTTCACGCGGTAGTCATCTACCTGTAAACTCATACCTGTACTTGGAGACGTCGCATAGCCCGGTCGAGTGCGCCTCACTGCTAACGAGGTAAGGTTTAATCGCCTTCAGGAGTTCAAATCTCCTCGTCTCCGCTCTGTTTCAACTTTACGCGGAACCAATCACAACTTTATGGCGTTGCGTGGCTTGGACATCTCCGCTCAGTTTTTCAAATTTAACAATTAGAGTACGCAGATGACTAGACGCAGCGTTCTTGTAACAGGTGGTTCCCGCGGTATCGGGGCGGCAATTGCTCGCGAATTTGCACAAGCAGGCGATCAGATAGCTATTCACTATGTCTCATCGCAGCCAGTTGCTGAAGAAGTGCGTAAATCTTTGGCCGGCACCGGTCATATAACTGCGCAAGCTGATCTGCGTGATCCTGATGCAATTCGCAAAATGATAGATCAAGTTGCAAAAGAATTTGGAAAAATCGATGTCTTGATTAACAATGCTGGCATATTCATAGATCATCCAATTGAAGGAACAACTTATGAAGAATGGCAAGAAGCTTGGTCTTCGACAATTGGGATAAATCTAATTGGTGCTGCAAATGCTTCTTGGTGTGCTTTGCAACATATGCCAAAGAATGGAAATTCTCGAATTGTTAATGTTGGATCGCGCGGAGCATTCCGCGGCGAACCTTTAAGCCCGGCATATGGCGCATCAAAAGCTGCGATGGTGGCATTTGGTCAATCAATAGCAAAGGCTTTGGCGCCAATGCATATTGGAGTTACAACACTTGCTCCAGGTTTTGTTGAAACAGAGATGGCGGCAAGGTTGCTAGATGGCCCAGAAGGCGATGGCATCCGTGCGCAAAGCCCATTTAATCGGGTAGCAAAACCAGAAGAGTTAGCTAAAGCCGTTTACTTCTTAGCTTCTCCTGATAGCGAATGGGCCAGCGGCGCCGTTCTAGATTTCAATGGCGCTTCTTACCTACGTATGTAAGTTATTTAATTAACTCACGCAATCCAGCAACTAGACGATTTACATCATCCATGGTGCTGTAAGGCGCGAGACCTGCGCGCACAGCACCTTTATCTTCGAGTCCTAAAGCTCGAGAAGTTTCTAGTGCATAGAAGTTTCCAGCAGGTGCATTCACATTTAACGTCGCTAAGTGCTTATAAACCGCAGCGCCTTCAATACCTTTAAGGTTGAAGAAGAGCGTAGGTGTTCGTTTTTTAGCGTGGCCATAAAGGGTAATTCCAGGCAGTTTTGCTATTTCACTTTCCATATATTCAAAGAGAGTATCTTCATATTTTTCTAGCTCAGTCATGGAGTGAACAAGTCTTTGGCGTCTGCTGCCGGTGCCACCCGGGACTAAATCCGCAAGGTAATCAATTGTGGCGATACAGCCAGCCATCAATTCATACGGCAAAGTTCCAAATTCAAAGCGCTCAGGCACATTATTTGTTGCAGGCAGCAATTTGTCGTTATTTAAAGTTTTAAGAAGTGCCGGATCTGCAGCAATTGCTGCGCAGTGTGGCCCAAATATTTTATAGAAGGATAAGCCAAAGAAATCGGCGCCCATTGCTTTCATATCAATTGAAGTATGTGGAGATAAATGAACGCCATCGACATAAAGCAAAGCACTTGTCTTATGTACTTCTCTAGATATTTCATGAATATTTGGTCTAGTTCCTAAAGCATTTCCGGCGCCAGTTACGGCAACTAATCGCGTCTTATCGTTTAAGAGTTCGGTGATCTTCGAAGTAGGTAAATCACCGGTTGCGGGATCAAATTTGGCCCAACGCACAACCGCACCAACTGCTTCTGCGGCTTGCACCCACGGCCGAACATTTGAATCATGATCAAGAGTAGTAACGATGATTTCATCGCCTGGCTTCCAGGTCTTGGCTAAAGTTCTGGAGAAGTCGTAGGTAATTTGGGTCCAGCTGCGACCATAAACAACGCCCAATGGATCTGCATTTACAAAATCTGCGACTGCTTGGCGAAAGCCAAGAACAATCTCTTCAGCATTTTTCTCAGAAAGCGTTGTGGTGCTGCGATTTGAAATCGGCTTAGTTATCGCTGTAGCTATCGCTTGTCCGACTTGTGTTGGAACCTGACTCCCACCGGGGCCGTCAAAGAAGGCTAATCCAGATTTTAAAGCAGGGAAATCAGCGCGTATTTTCTCAACATCGAAGGTCATAGCGCATATTAAAGCAGTGCTCGTATAAGGATTCAATAGAGTGAAAAATCGATGGATACATCACAGTGTTATGAAAAAATCTGAGATCTTTAGTTCATTATTGGCAGATACCTAGGTATATTGGCTTTATTGCCAAAGTTTAAGGTTAAAAGAGAGGTTTACGATGAGCGGAGCAAGAACTGCGATTGTAACTGGCGGAGCATCTGGAATTGGTGCTGCTTGCGTACGTAGGTTTTTGAAAGACGGAATTTCTGTCGTTGCACTCGACCTAAATGAAAATCTGCTCAAGAAGATGCAAAGTGACTTGAACAACCCGAATCTGCATATAGTTGCAGGAGATGTTTGCGATGAAAGCGTTCGCGGTAAAGCAATAGATCTAGCGGTAAGTAAAGGTGGATCTTTAGATATTCTGGTTAACAATGCTGCGATTTTTCTATTATCTGGCATCGATGCCACCCGCGAACAATGGCAGCGGACTTTTGAAGTAAATCTCTTAGCTGGTGCAAATTTAGTGAGCCAATCACTTCCCCAATTGCGCAAGAGCGCCAATCCGGCGATCGTAAACATTGCGAGCATCTCTTCGCATCGGGCTCAAGCAGGTCGTTGGACATATAACGCAATGAAGGGCGCCCTTATCGAATTAACGAAGTGCCAGGCGATAGATCTTTCGGTAGATCGAATTCGGGTTAATTCAGTAAGCCCGGGATGGATTTGGACAGAAACTCTTGATGAAGCAGCAAATAACGACCGTAAAAAATGGGAACCAATTTGGGGTCGCTACTCAATGTTAAATCGTTGCGGTGAACCAGATGAAGTCGCAGCAGCCGTTGCTTGGCTATCTAGCCCTGATTCCAGTTTTGTTACCGGCACAGATTTAGCGGTAGATGGTGGTTATTTGGCGCTAAGTCCAGAAGTTGGCGACACCCTAGATCTGCAAAGAGGTTAGCCCTTTGAAATGCATCGATTCACATATGCATTTATGGGATTTGCAGGCGGGAACTTACCCATGGCTTACCGATCCAGAAGTTGAAGAGCTACCTTTTGCAAGCATAAAAAAATTGGCGGTTGATTACCTTTTATCTGATTACCTTCACGATACCGCCACAGTCGAACTTGCCGGGTTGGTTCATGTCGAAGCTGCCTGGGATCCAAGTAATCCACTTGGCGAAAGTAAGTGGCTGGCAAAAACTTTAGCCGGCTTTGAAAAACCATACTCAATAATCGCAGCGGGCAATCTACTGAAAGCAGATTTTCCAGAACTTCTAGCAACCCATCGCCAAGTTAGCGATCGCGTTGTTGGAGTAAGGCAGATCCTTAATTATCACGTTGATCCGAAGTACACATTTACCGATAACCCTGAGATTATCTTAGATAAGACCTGGCGAAAGAACTTTGCCCACCTTGGTGATCAAGAAATGATTTTTGATCTTCAAATCTTTCCAGATCAAGCAAGCGATCTAGCCGCGCTGGCTGCAGAGTTTTCCCAAACTAAGATGGTGATTAACCATTTCATCATGCCGCTTAAATGGGATCGTGATGGAATTGCTGATTGGAAAGCCGAGTTAGCAAAACTCGCCAAGCATGAAAACATTGCAGTTAAATTAAGTGGTCTCTATATGTATCACCGAAATTGGCCAAGGGATGCGATGAATACCTTGATAGATACCGCACTTGAACTATTTACTCCAGCACGTGTGATGTGGGGAAGTAACTTTCCAGTCGATCGCCAATTCGTTACTTTAGAAAAACTAGTAAACGACTTTGAATCCAGCTTGGCTCGCCATGATTTGGCTACTCGCGAGGCTGTAATGTGGAAGAGCGCAAATAGTTGGTATCGATTAGGAGTTAACTGACTGCCATCCCTGCCTCCGCTCAGATTGAAGTAGAACGACCTTTTCACGGTTAAACTAATCCAATGTCCACATATAAAGTAGCGATCGTTGGCGCAGGTCCAGCTGGCTACTTTGCGGCGCAGGCACTGCAGAATTTGCAGACCGATGATCTGCAATTTTCTATCGACATGATCGAACGTCTGCCAACCCCTTGGGGTTTGGTGCGCAGCGGAGTTGCACCAGATCATCCCAAGATAAAAACTGTTTCAAAAGTTTTTGAAAAGGTCGCAACCGCCGGAAACTTCAGGTTATTTGGCGGCGTTGAGTTGGGCACTGATATCTCAATTGAACAGTTAAAAGAGATGTATGACGCTGTTGTAATAGCAACAGGATCTGCCTTAGGTAAGAAGTTAGGTATTCCTGGCGAAGATTTACCGGGATCGCTATCTGCAGCTGAATTTGTACCTTGGTATAACGCACATCCAGATTTTCACGATATCGATGTTTCACTAGATTGCGATACCGCTGTTGTGATTGGTGCAGGCAATGTCGCAATGGATGTGGCGCGAATGTTGGCTTTGGAACCAAGCGAGCTGGATCCAACAGATACTGCAGATCATGCAATCGCAACTTTTAAGAAATCTACTATCCGTGAAGTAATTATCAGCGCTCGACGCGGACCCGAACATGCAGCATTTACATCTCCTGAACTACGCGAGCTTCCAAAGCTTGAGCACACCAATGTTTTGATTAGCCAGGCAGATATCGCAGCAGCCATCAAGCGCGCAGGAGAAGAAATCGAGAAAGATACCAAGAGCAATTTGGATGCGATGCTTTTAATTTCTGAGAAAGAAGCGACAAACCACGATCGCACAATGAAGTTCCAGTTCCTGGCCACGCCAGTTGAAATTAGAGGCAGCGGCAAGGTGGAAGAAGTTGTCTTTAAGAAGACCGGTAGCGATGAAACCTTCAGCATTAAGTGCGGTTTAGTAATTACAGCAATCGGATACGAAGCAGCCAGCATCGCTGGCGTGCCATACGAGCGAGGCAAAGTCTTAAATACTGATGGCTATGTTAGCGAGAACCTTTATGTCGTTGGCTGGGCTAAACGCGGACCCTCGGGTGTGATCGGTACTAATAAATCAGATGCTTCTGATGTAATGAAGTTATTAGTAGCCGGTTTAAAGTCAGTGAAAAATAACGGTGATGTAAGTGATTTACTTGCTGATAAAAAATTTGTTTCGCAATCACATTGGGAGGCAATTAATGCTGCAGAAGTTGCAGCCGGTGAACCGCTCGGAAAACCACGCAAGAAGGCGGTTTTGCGCGAAGAATTACTAGGTTTGGGTGGCCTTTGAAAAGCCTGTACTATTCGCAGACGGGTGTTAACCTGTAATACAAGTAAATAGGCGTGCGTAGCTCAACGGATAGAGCATCTGACTACGGATCAGAAGGTTAGGGGTTCGAATCCCTTCGCGCGCACGAGATGAGCCTTTCGGTGCCTTTCACACCGGAAGGCTTTTCTTTTTATTGCCCTCAAAACGAGATACCGTTGCCACATGAGCAAAGTCTTTTTATTCGTTGAAGTTAATGTAAAGCCCGGCCAATTTGATGAGTTTGTTTCTAAGCTCAAGAGCCATATCGCAGTAATTCGCACTGAAGCTGGATGCGAATTTATTGATATCTATCGCGATACCCAGAAACCAGATGTAGTAAATGTCTGGGAGATCTGGAGCGATCGCCCATCTTGGGATGCCCATATGGTTAATGCAAATAGCAAAGCGTGGCAGGCGATCGGTCCGAATTACGTATTTGGCGAAACGATTACAGTGATGGATGCGCTGTAATACTTAATGTCAGATACAGCGCAGACACATTGGCATAAGCCACATGAAGGCGAGCACCGCCTAGCTGTTTCGCTAGTTGTTGTGTTGGTAATAATCTTGCAATTCTTACTTCCTAAGCATCTCTCGCTTGGTATCCAAAACTATATTTGCGGGCTAGAGGCTCTACTTCTTATATTCCTAATTGCGCTAACTCCAAGACGTATTGGGAAACAACACGCCCCGACCCGAAATTTAAGTATCGCTCTTACAAGCATCATGACGATTTCAAATATCTCATCTGCAGTTAAGTTAATTGATGGCTTAGTACAAGGCACTATTAAAGATGCCAATATGTTGTTGCTATCTGGCGGCTCAATTTGGATGGCAAATATTGTGATCTTTAGCTTGTGGTTCTGGGAGTTAGACCGTGGCGGACCAGGATCGCGCGCCGAAGCTCGCAAACCTGTGCCTGACTTTCTCTTTCCACAGATGAGTTCTCCGGAATATCGCGAAATAGGTTGGCACCCAACTTTCTTTGATTATCTATATATTTCTGTAACAAATGCCAGCGCATTTAGCCCAACCGATACCGCACCGCTTAGCCGTTGGGCAAAGATATTGATGATGGTGCAATCTTTAACATCGTTGGTTACGGTAGGTCTAGTGATTGCCCGAGCGGTCAATATCCTTAAGTAAAAGCGCCTAGCCAATTTTGGAGTCTTGTCCTACTATTCCTGCATGACATACCAACTTAGAGATATCAAAGGTTCTGTAGTAGTAATCACTGGCGCAACCACCGGAATCGGTGCCGCCGCTGCAAAGCAACTCGTTGAATTAGGTTGCAGGGTTGTATTAAATGCCCGCAACGAGGCAAAACTTAAAGAGATGGTCGATCAACTCGGCGCATCTAACGCCACTTATTTAGCTGGCGATTCATCTATCCCAGATGTTTCTCGCGCTGTAGCGAAGAAGGCCATTGATACCTTCGGGACAATCGATTGCGTTGTGCCAAATGCTGGCATCGGTATGTATGGATCAGTCTTAGATTACAGCGATGACGAAGTCAATCGCATGATGCGCACAAATTACGAAGGCAGCGTTCACATTGTTCGCGCTACCCTGCCAACAATGCTCGCTAAAAAAGCTGGCGATATCATCATGGTTTCATCTGTTGCAGGCTTTCGTGGTGGTGGAGATGAGTCAATCTATGCCGGTACAAAGCACGCGCAGGTTGGTTTTGCAGGGGGCCTAGATCGCGAACTTCGCGAAAAGGGTGTGCGCGTTGCACTTGTCTGCCCAGCAGGCACAGATACACAGTTTGCAATTGAAGCAGGCCGTAAAGCTGGTGAGCCAAAGTTGGCTAGCTACCTACGTCCAGATGATGTCGCTTTCCAGATCGTACAAATCATGCGCCAACCGCTAACGGTGCGCACACATATTTGGACGCTCTGGTCTATGCAGCAACAGTCATAACCGTTGCGAATTTTCTAAAGGGAAGCGACGCCCATTTCGCAAGCAATTGATGAAGCAAGTCCATCATTTGCTGTTGCTAGATCTGGGTGTCGCACACCTGTCTTAATTGATCCAACCCATGCGGTTAGCTCATTTATATAAGCCTGCTCAAAGCGCCCCATCCAATTCTCGTACAACTTGCCGTGTGTACGTGGTGGCAAGTTGAAATCGTAAGAGATAGATAGCCCACCGAGGTTATCAATTTCTAGCGAACCGTTTTCCATTAACGCTTCCATACGAACTTCATAACCATAGGTGCTATTAGCTGCGATATCTACAGTCATCAAAACACCTGATTCGGTATGAGCTAAAACAGTAAGTGGATCTTGCAATTGATCATTGGCATATTTGCTGCGCTTCATTGCAACTGTAGACATTGAAACAAATTCTTCGCCTAACAACCAGCGAGCGATATCGACTTCGTGAACCGCGACGTTGGTTAGCAACATAGCTGTAGTTGCAGTTGGAGAGCTAACGTTTCGTGAAATACAACGCAGGTGCAATACCTTGCCGTATTTTCCGGATTGGATCTCTTTCTTAAGTTCAATGTAGCTCGGATCAAAGCGGCGCATAAAGCCGAGGGTGATATTTAATCCAGATGCGTTGGCAAGTTCTGCAACTTTTCTAGCATCAGCAGACTTTGGTGCAAGTGGCTTTTCGCAAAGCGTGTGCTTGTCGGCGTTAATTGCCAGAGTTAAATGTTCTGGGTGCAAGCCGTCGGGTGAGCAGATGATGACGGCATCAACGTTGGCATCGCTAACGAGTGCTTCAACAGATGCATGTTGGCTAATTGCTGCGCCTGATTTGGCGCTGAGCTCTTTTGCCAAAGAATCCATACGAGGGCCATCTAGATCAAAGAGCGCGGTAACGGTTGCGCCGTTTACGTGTTCAGTTAGATAACGCGCATGTCCTGCGCCCATGATTCCGACACCAATGATTCCTACGCGTAGATCAGACACTTTTACTCCCTGTTGGTTTGTGGTTTATAGATTTGCTAAAGCTGGTGCAACGACGTTATGCAGGTAATCAACTGACTGTTTCATACCGGCAATCGGCCCTTCACCAAGTCCAGGCATTGCACCCGTAATGGCAACATCTTGTTCAATGACATACCAGCCTTGATAGCCGGCGGCTTCTAGCGCCAAAATCGTTTCTAAGATTGGCACATCGCCTTGTCCAAGGGGGGTAAATAAACCTTTCTGCACGCCCTCCATAATGCTTTGCTTTCGAGCGAGTACTGGCGGAACAGATTTCATATTTACATCTTTTAAGTGCACATGGCCAACGCGGCTGGCATATTTCTTGGCAAACTCAACGGTATCTTGTCCACCGATTGTCATGTGCCCGGTATCTAAACACCACATCACATCCGAGTTATCAACCACCATATTAATATCTTTTTTAGTCTCAACGACAGTCTGTAAATGTGGATGCACTACTTGAACCAGCCCGTGATCTTTACAGATCTGATCAACTTGGGCGAGCATCTTAAAGAACTGGGTAACTTCATCCTTGCTTAACTCTTCGGGATTTGCCCAATCCCATGTCTGTACAGGGCAAGAGACAAAGTGAGTTGCACCAATTTCTTGAAATTTCTTACTTGATTTCAGCGCCATCTCAATCGTGGCTTTTTCCTGTGACTTATCGTGCAAGACAACTGGTGTGAAACCACCGATCATCGACATCTTAAATTCGGCTAATTGATCTTTAAGTTCTGCAGAATCATCAGAGAAGAAACCAGGTGCACCAAGTTCAGTTGCGGGAATACCAAGACTGGTCATCTCAGATAAGACTCGCTTAGTTGGCAACATCGCGCCCCAACCTGGGACTTCGCAGATTCCCCAAGAGATAGGAGCGGATGCGATACGTTGCAAAAATGCGGTGGCCATTGGCTGATCATAACTTGCACGGTAAGGTCTGAACATGACTATGGATATAGGTGGATCCTTCCGCCACGAATTAACTGGCAGTTTCTCGCAAGGATCTGACTCAAATCCGACCGTTGCAATGGTGGAGGCCTCCTTTAAGGCCAATAACCTGCACTATCGCTACGTCAATTGTGAAGTTAACCCAGACCAGCTGGAAGCAGCCGTACAAGGTGCAAAAGCGATGAATTGGAAGGGTTTTAACTGCTCTATCCCTCATAAGGTCGAAGTAATTAAATATTTAGATGGACTAGGGGAATCAGCGGCTCTAATCGGTGCCGTAAATTGCGCAGTCAATCGCGATGGCAAGTTAATCGGTGAAAATACCGATGGCAAAGGATTTTTAAAATCTTTTCTAGAGTTAACTCCGGCAAAGGATAAGACAATTGTTCTACTCGGCGCCGGCGGTGCTGCACGCGCCATCGCAGTTGAATTAGCGCTAGCTGGAGCTGCCAAGTTCTATGTCGTAAATCGTTCGCGCGCTCGCGGTGAAGAGTTAACTGCGTTGCTCAATGAGAAAACTAAAGCTAGCGCTGAATTTGTGGAGTGGAATAAGACTTATGAAATCCCGCAAGATGCCGAAGTTTTAATTAACTCAACATCTATGGGAATGGTTAATACCGAAGGAAAACAAGATATTAACTTTGACTCAATTCGCCCCGGAATGTTGGCAGCGGATGTAATCGTCAATCCGCCACAGACTTACTTCTTAACCGAAGCTGGCAAACGTGGCGCCACCACCTTGCAAGGTTTAGGAATGGTTGTGAACCAAGCAGTTATCGGAATCAAGTACTGGACTGGCGTCGATGTGGATGCTAAAGATCTAAATGACGAACTACTGCGCGTATTGGGTCTTGCTTAAACTTTAGCTAGATCAGATTCGGCAACAACGCGCAGCGCCTGTGCTGCAATAGTTAGCGCTGGGTTCATCGCCGCAGATGATGGGAAGAATCCACCATCAATTAAGTAAAGATTGTGATGATCGTGGCTGCGACAGTAGCCATCTACAACGCTGGTGCGGGGATCCTTACCTGCAACCGTTGTGCCACATTGGTGCGAGTTCATAGAAATATCAAAGGGTTGTCTAAAAGTTGCTTGGTAGCCAGCTTTGCGTAGAACTTTCTTAGCCCGGCGCAGAAGTTCCATATGAGTCTTCATTCCGACTGCCTTACGCGCCAGCTTAATCGAGCCATTTTCAGCGATAGTTACTCGGTTTTCTGGGTGGGGCAGATCTTCGCTCATGACAACAAATTCAACGCTGTGATCTGAAATTAAATTAAGTAGCGGCAGCGGAACTAACTTGGCAAAGGATTTCATCATGATGCCTTGCACTTTACCGATTAACTGAACTGCGCCAAGTGGATAACCCTTGCCACCGTCTAGGTACCAGTCCGTAAATGAGAGTGTCTTCTGGAAAGTCACATCGTTCTTGCGCCGCATATCAACAGCTGCAATATGGCTGTTGTTATGCATCATAAAGTTACGGCCAACCTGATCAGATGAATTGGCAACTCCTGATCTAAGCAATAGCGCTGCGGTGTTTACAGAACCTGCTGAAATAACAAATTTCTTCCCGTAAATCTCTAACTGCTCACCGTTACGAGTTGCCTCTAGGTGGCTAACTGATTTTCCGCCTTTCGATAAAACAATTCGGTTTACCTGCACTGATGTCATAAGCGTTACGTGACCAGTTGCGATCGCTGGATTTAGCGCATTTACTTCAGCATCACTCTTGGCATCTAACTTGCAGACAAAGCCATCGCAGGTTTTGCAGCGGATACATTTTCCGCCAGGGCCTAAATCAATACCCATCGAATTAGAATGCGGCTTAACACCTGCATTGCTAAGTCGCTTACCAAGTGCTTCGACGTATGGTTCGTGCTTCATTGCAGGATAAGGGAAAGGCTTCGTGCGATCGTTGCCATAAATATTCTGTGCATCACCGTGGACGCGATATAACTCTTCAGCGTTGTAGTAATAAGGATCTAAATCATCATAGGTAAATGGCCAAGCAGGTGATATTCCTTCTTGGTGTTTTATGACACCGAAATCAAAGCGACTAAACCGGGGCAGCGATGCGCCATAGACCTTGCTATTTCCGCCTACGAAGTAATGAACGCCTGGAACAAACTCTTTATCTTTCTCATCCAGCCATTTCTCATTGGGCTTGTAACGAGTCTTCATAAAGATTTCAGAAGGCGACCAATTCTCGGGCTCACGCGGCATTCGCTCACCACGCTCTAGAACCAGGGTTTTAACGCCCTTTTGGGCTAAGGCGAAAGCGGTAGTAGATCCGCCTATCCCAGAACCAACAATGACCACATCCGATTCAATACGAATCGGAGTGGCCATTATCTTTAGTTCTATTTATTTAACTAGATATTAACGAACTGGTGAAAGCGCTTGGTCTTTCTTATCGACTGTCATTGCGCCAGTCATGATCGCAACAACGTCGTTCATGCTGTGTGTCTTTGGAGTAACTACTGCAGCGCGCTTTCCGAGGCGTTGTACCTGGATACGATCTGCAACTTCAAAGACCTGCGGCATGTTGTGTGAAATCAAGATCACTGGCATACCGCGATCGCGTAGGGACTCGATCAACTTGAGCACCTGACGTGATTCACGAACACCAAGGGCTGCAGTTGGTTCATCGAGAATAATTAACTTCTGGCCGAATGCTGCAGCACGTGCCACGGCAACTGCCTGGCGTTGTCCACCAGAAAGTGTTTCTACTGCCTGTGAAATATTCTGGATAGTTCCGATACCAAGGGCCGATATATGTTCTTTAGCGCCCTTGCGCATTCCAGAGCTATCAAGCATGCGCAATACAGATCCAAGTGGACCCTTCTTGCGAATCTCGCGACCCAAGTACAGGTTTGAAGCGATATCTAAAGCTGGTGCAACAGCAAGTGTCTGATACACAGTTTCAATACCGGCATGGCGGCCATCTTGCGGACGCTTAAACGAAACTTCGGTGCCATCGAGAAACATCTTTCCTTCATCAGGAATTTCAGCACCCGATAAACACTTAATCAAAGTTGATTTACCAGCTCCGTTATCGCCAACTACTGCGAGAACTTCACCAGGAAATAGTTCTAGATCTGCGCCATCTAGTGCGACGACGCGACCGTAGTTCTTCGTTACTCCAACTGCTTGCAGGATAGGGGCTTTACTCATTTACGTGCCTTTCTGATCCATTGGTCAACCGAGACTGCGAAGATGATTAGGAGACCGATTGCAAGGAGCTGGTAATAGAGATCTACGCCAGCAAGGGTTAGTCCGTTACGGAAAACACCCACGATGATTGCTCCGATTAGTGAACCGAAGATTGTTCCGCGACCACCAAAGAGGGAAGTGCCGCCGATAACTACCGCGGTGATCGAATCTAGGTTCAAATCGCTGCCGGTATTTGGGCTAGCGACCGTTACGCGGCCGATTACGATCCAAGCAGATAGAGCGAAGATCAAACCAGCAACGACATAAACGCTCATCAAGACACGGTTTACTGAGATACCAGCAAGACGTGCTGCATCGATATCGTCACCAACTGCGTATACGTGGCGACCCCAACCGGTGTAGCGAAGCACGAATGCTAAGAGTGAGTACATCGCAATCATAAATATAACGCCTGTTGTAATTCGGAATGGTCCAAGGTTTACATAATGTCCAAGAGTTAATAGGAATGGATCCATCTCAATTGAAGGAACAGTTCCCTTAGTCAAGGTAAGAGTTAGCGCAACGAATACGTTGTAAGTACCCAAGGTAACGATAAATGGCGGAAGCTTTACCTTTGTAACTAGGAAGCCATTGATTGCGCCACCGAGCATGCCGACAAGAAGTCCGGCAGGAAATGCCAACCAGATTGCCCAGCCAACAGGATGACCTTCACCTGGAGTGCCTTGGACTAGTTTGGCCATAGTCATAGATGCAAAGACTGCGATAGCGCCGCAAGAAAGATCAATACCCGCAGTTAAGATAATTAAAGTTTGACCTGCTGCAACTGCTCCGACGATCGCAACTTGCTGCAAGATAAGTGAGAAGTTAGATGGTGTTAAGAAGTTCTCATTGAAGAAACTAAAGGTAATTGATGCAAAGAGAAGAACGAATGCTGAACTCAACCATGGGTATTTATGGAGAGTGGCTTGGATTTTCTGGCTAACTGATGCGCGGTCTTGAAACTCCGCAGCTGCATCATATGTGGCCGTATCTTGACTCACTTGTGGTCCTTTCATTCTTGCTAAAAATCCGAATTGAACGCTTTAAACAACTCTACTGCCTTAAAAGAATTAATTTAACTACTTTTTATTGGTTCGTTTTAAGAAGTTTTATACCTAGATTGTGTTAAAGAGGGCGACTGCTGAAGCAGCCGCCCTCTTTAAACGCTCTTCTTTAGTTATTAACTAAAGAGCTGGGATTAACCCCAAGCGTTTGCTAGACCGTATTCAGTTGACTCTGATGGAACACCCTCTTGTGGGTCATCAGTGATCAACTTGACACCAGTGTTGAAGAAGTCAAGGCCCTCTGAATTAGCTGGCTTTGTACCGTTCTTCACGATGTCGTAGATAGCCTGAACACCTAGGTCAGCCATCAATAGTGGGTACTGCTGTGAAGTTGCGTTGATGCAACCTGACTTAACAGCGCCGATACCGGCTCCACCACCGTCAACAGAAACCATTGCATCGATCTTGACGCCTGCAGCCTTAGCAGCAGCACAAGCTCCGATAGCAGTTGGTTCGTTGATTGTGTAAACAACGTTGATCTTCTTGTTCTTAGCAAGAAGCTTCTCAAGTCCGGTACGTCCACCGTCTTCGTTAGCTCCTGTTGCTACGTTTCCAACGATCTCGTAGTCGCCACCTGAGTACTTGCCAGTCTTGGCTTCGTCTCCCATGACCTTAGGATCCTTAACATCGATTCCCATACCATCTAGGAAGCCGTTGTCGCGGCAGTAGTCAACAGACACAATACGATCATCGAAGATGTCGAGAAGTGCGATTGTTGCCTTCTTGCCAGCAAGCTTCTTAGCTGTCCACTGACCGATTAGACGACCAGCTTCGCAGTTATCTGTTGCGAATGTGATGTCAACGATGTCAGCAGGATCTGGTGGTGTATCGAGAGCAATTACGAATAGACCTGCATCGCGGGCCTTAGTGATTGCTGCGTTAACTTCTGTTGATACTGGAACGATCAAGATACCAGCGTGCTTTGCAGATACAGCGTTCTCAATTGCTGCAATCTGACCTGCGTAATCTGACTCATCTTTACCAGATGAAACAGTTAGTTCTACGCCAAGTTCTTCAGCCTTAGCGGTAGCACCCTTGATCATTGCAACGAAGAATGGGTTTGACTGATCTTTTGTAATTAGTGAAACAGCAACTTTGTCGCCACTTCCACTATCGCTCTTTGAACATGCAGAGAGCACAAGCATTGACGCTGCGGCTACAGCAACAATTGCTGCAGTGCGGCGTGAGAAAAGCTTTGCCATATGTATTTCCTCCTATAGGTGGGTCATTCGAAGCCGATACTACATAGGGTCTACCCTCATTAAAAGGGTTTTTAGGCGGAAATTGGATCGTTACCCAACCGTTACGCGCTGCAGAAAGAGCGTTATTTGACGGGTTCAGCCCCGTATCAGGGCGATCTCAAAGGGGGCCAGGGTCAATGGGAAATCGGCCGAAATCGGAGTCGTCTCAGCATATGACCACCAGTCCATGATTTGGCTGGCCCGGTCGCATTCATCGCCGCGCAAACTCTGAATCGATTTATAGCCGGCTAAGACCTTGGCGGTGATTTCAAGCGACCAAGGGCGGAGGGAGGCCACAAGAATTCTTTTCGTTTCTCGATTTTCAAATGCCACCCAAGAATTATCAAGTGAAGTCGCAATTGTTATTTGATGAGAGTGATGTGCGCCAAGGGACGAGAGCGCATGAAATGTTGGAGAAAATTTTGTCGCTCCGCTTTCCGAATAAATAACTCCGGATTCACCAAATAGTTCGTGCCAACTTCCCGAAAATGCTCCCGCACTCGCAAGTGCAAAGATGGAACCCAGGGTCCAAGCGGCACCTTCTATAGTTCTTATACGAGATGCCGCCTCTAAATTTACAAAATTAATTCGCTCATCCCGCGAATGCCCGGTCTCAGGATTTCCACGAGTTGAAAAGGTAATTGGTGAGATAAAAACTTGTGGCGCTATGTGCTTTTGTGCAAACTCAATTGACTCGCGCTGGGTGTATAAAGTTTTGAAGATAGTTTCAGTGTCTGCCGAATGCACCGTTGGCACCATCGAATATGAAACCGAACTTCCGAATTCATATTTATTGCGATGTAGATCAACTAGGTAAGCATCTGTTCCTGGAATATAAGAGCTCAGTGATTCATTCTTTGGTATATCAGCTGCTTCAACAATTTCTCGGCCTTCGCGTTGAATCAAAATGCGCGAACCGGCAGGAACTCTTTGGCTTAACTGTGTTACTTCAGATTGCAATGCAGCGCCGCCATTAGATGAGAGCAGCGCCGCCTCCAAGATAAGTCCGCTAGAAGCAGTCGTAGCAATCTTCTGGGCAGTAAGTGACTCCTCATTTACTCGCAAATGATCTATATCGAGTAAAACCAGGGCTTTTTCCAGGTCGTCGGGGGATAACAAAGGCTCGGTATTAAATTGAAGACCGATACTTGGCAGCGCTTCAATCTCGCGCACCACGATCTTTGCTGGGTCTGTAGCAGCACCACTTGGCGCGCCAACTTCAAATTTAATACTTTGTTTCCAGATGCTGCCAGAACTTGTCACAAATGGACGCGGTTCGCTTAACGACCCGCTATAGATTTTATAAGTGTTATCAGTCCAGTTACGTTGATCTTCTGCTTCTAGGACTTTTCCAGTTGAAGTTGCCTTAATAAAGCGTTGGTCGGGTGCCACAAAGTGCATCTCATTTGCTGCAGGAAATAACCCTTGGGTGACGCCATCTACTACGCGCTGCGGTGAAATATCTTGCAAAAGCGTATAAGTATTTCCGGATGAGTTAACTTTTGATCCCATCCAGTCTCCGCTGTGGAGACAGAAACAAATTCCCCAACGATTAACTGAATATTCGGCCAAACCTTCCAATTGATAGTCAACTGAAAAAGTATTATCTGTTGTGAGTGTAATTATGATTTGTGCCTCTAGCGCACCGGCAAAAGTATCTGAAATGGTAACTATGCAGTCCGCACCATTTACTTTTACATCTTCTGTGTGGCTATCTGCAACAAGAGTTGACCAATCCCAAGGACGGATTGCGGTGTACAGCAGATCTATAAGTTGCGCACCTTTATATGTGACATTACGGATCGCAGCTTCTGCTAAATCTAAAGTGAAATCTCCGTGTTGCACCCGCGTTGTATCGGGCCAGTAATTGGTGCTCACCGGGCAGTCATTCCGCCATCGACTGCGTAAGAAGCGCCAGTTGCAAATGAAGAATCTGTAGAAACCAACCAATTAACTATTCCTACTAATTCACGTGGGTCTCCTATGCGACCAAGTGGTGTGCGGCGAATTAAATCTGGACCTTTTTCAGGATCATCCCAAATCTTCTTAATAAGAGGTGTTGACATAGTTCCGGGAACAACCACGTTAGAGCGCACACCATCTTCTTTATAATCGGCGGCGATTATGCGAGATAGGCCCATCATTCCCGCCTTGGATGCGCCATATGCGCTGTACCCAGCGCCTTCCATTGATACGGCAGTTGGTGAGCCAATTAAAACGACTGAACCATGGCCGGATTTAACCAAGAGTGGCATCGCGTGTTTAACGGATAGAAATGCTCCAGTTAAATTGACATCAATCGTGCGCTGCCAGGTATCTAATGTTACCTCGCCAATTTTTGAATCACTGCCGACTAATTGCACACCAGCTGCAACGATTATGGCATCTAGCTTTTCAATCTTTTTAAAAGCTTCCTGGACCGAGTTCTCATCGCTTAGATCAACACTAATAAATTTAGAGCTTTCATCTGCAGGTTTCACAAAATCTAGGTTGTAGACCGTTGCTCCATCTTCTAGCAAGCCAGTTGCTAAAGCAGATCCAATCCCACCTGAACCGCCCGTAATAGCGACGTTATATCCGGTTAGCTTCATACTTTTAATCCTATCGATTTGCGTAAGTAGGAAACACTTTCTGTAGCCCAACGATCTTCCAGCGCAATCGTTGCAGCGTAACTTTCTTGGCGTGGGGTCCAGAGTTCAATAACGGCAGTTATTCCACGCGCGGCTCCACCGACTGCTGCGATAACTTCGGCAACATCTAGGTGACCTTGCCCTAGTGCGGTACCGCGCACCGTAAAACCCATCTGCCCATTTGTGCGAACGATTTCAAAATCCTTCATATGCACATTGATCGCTCGCGGAGCCAAAGCTGGAATAACGGTATTAGGCGCTTCTACCGCTCCTAATGAATTAACAGTGTCTAAGCAGATACCAACCCAATCAGCGCCAACGCGATCGATAATCTCGTTAAATTGCGCACAAGTTAAGCGGTCATGATTTTCAATCGCCAATTTAATATTTGCTTCCTTAAATTTTGCGGCAAATGGTTTTAAGAGATCGCAAATCTCAGCGATATCTGGTTCGTGGCCCTTACTATCAATTACTACGCGCAATATCGGCGATCCCAATATTTGTGCGATTTTTAAGAAGCGCTCAATATTTTCGGCTTTAATACCGCGCGTGCCAACTTCTAGAGCTATCGAATAACTATCGGCAGCGACCTTTAATTTGTGCAGCTCGTCATCAGCTAAATGCCCGATAGGTAAGTTATCGGCGATTTGCAGCACATCAGCGCCAAGTGTTCGCGCGCGCTCCAATAGTTCAAATGCATCCATAGCAACCGGGTGATCAGCTTCGATTCCACCGATTGCCCAAGGAAAGGTAAAGCTAGAAACGCCTAGTTTCATCTTGGGATTTACTTATCTCCACCGGTGATTTGTTTAACGCTAGCAAGCACATTCTCTGGCTCAAAGATTGAAGCCCAGTCATCACGGAAGAGTGAACCCTGCGCGTTCTTTAGCGCCATTAAAGCGCCATCAGAAAGTTTCCAATTTAGCTCTTCAAATAAGAGCGCGATACTGATCTGCAGATGTCCCATACAGAAATCTTTTGCAGCAGCCTCTGGTACTCCGAGGTCTATAACTTTCTGCAGGCCTTGGGTAATTACTTCTACGCAACCATTAATAAGCGTTTCACTCAGCGCTGGCTCAAGTAGCGCCATTTGTTGCACGGTGATGCGGTGGCTGGCGCTAATTGGCGCAAACATTTCAGTGGCAATGGTTTCAACTAAATCTGCTTCTTCTTCAGTGCCCCATGCGATAGCAAAGACGAGTGCTTGCGTAGCAAGTCCGCCGCCCCAATAATCGCGGCGCGCAGCAGGATCAGTCTCACCCAACAAACTAAATACTGGTGGATGCGTTGGATGGCAGACGAAACAACTGATGTCTTCGCGCTTTTTTACGCGGCTAGCTGCGATAGCAGCCGGATCTAAAAAGAGAATCTTTGTTCCGGGATCTAGCTTTGGGACTACTTCATCTGAAATCTGTCGAACTAAGGCATCTGGAGTTGTGAAAATTACAACATCGGTGCCTTTCAGGGCATCATCTAGATCCATAACTTCTAAACCCGCTTCGCGAATGCGCGCTTGTCCGGCTTCAGATTTTTCAACGAAACGAAGTTGGTACTTCTTAGTTTCAAGTAGCGGTTTGGTAATTCGGTTACCCATCTTGCCGCCGGCGCCCAAAATCGTTACAACAGTCATCAGATCTCCTATGAATTATCGTTTACCTACTTTTTCAACTCTAGCAGCAGGAATATCCTCTGCGGTAGGCTCCTCGGGTGTCCGATTCAGCTGCTAAAGACTTTGTTAATAAATATGTAATTGGCGTTGATTACGGAACCCTTTCTGGTCGCGCACTTCTGGTTCGAGTCTCAGATGGCGCCGAAATCGCAACTTCAGTTTTTGAATATCCACACGCAGTAATTGAAGAAACGCTGCCAACGTCAGGTGCCAAACTTCCACCCGATTGGGCGCTGCAAGTTCCAGCAGATTATATTGATGTTCTCAAAGTTACAGTTCCTGCGGTCTTAAAAGAATCTGGCATTGATCCAGCATCGGTTATCGGAATAACTACAGATTTCACCGCCTGCACAGTCTTGCCCGTTAAAGCAGATGGCACGCCACTGTGCGAGCTTCCAGAATTTTCTAAGAACCCACATGCCTTTGTGAAGTTATGGAAGCACCATTCGGCTCAACCTCATGCTGATCGAATCACGGATCTTGCGCATTCGCGAAAAGAGCCGTGGATTTCGCGTTACGGTGGGAAAATTTCATCGGAATGGGAATTTGCTAAAGCGCTACAAATTCTCGAAGATGCCCCTGAAATTTACCAAGCGATGGATAAATGGGTGGAAGCAGCTGACTGGATTATCTGGCAGTTATGCGGAAAGTATGTGCGCAATATTTGTACCGCAGGATATAAAGGTATTTACCAGGATGGAAAGTATCCAAGCAAGGAATACCTAGCCGCGCTTAACCCTAAATTTGAAAACTTCATCTCTGAAAAGTTAGAACATGAAATTGGTCAGCTCGGCACAGTTGCCGGAACCTTAACCGCAGAAGCAGCAGCTTGGACTGGGCTAAAAGAGGGTATTGCAGTTGCAGTCGGAAACGTTGATGCGCACGTAACTTCGGCTGCAGCAAATGCAGTTAACCCAGGACAGATGGTTGCGATTATGGGTACATCTACTTGCCATGTAATGGTTTCGGAGAAATTTGCTGAAGTACCTGGCATGTGTGGAGTTGTAGATGGTGGAATTATCGATGGCGCACTTGGCTATGAAGCAGGCCAATCAGGCGTTGGCGATATCTTCGGTTGGTTTGCTAATAATTACGCACCCGCTGAATACACCGCAGCTGCCGCAGCTAAAGGCGTAGATATACATACCTATCTATCTGATTTAGCTAGCGCACAACCAGTTGGCGCACATGGCTTAGTCGCACTCGATTGGCAGAGCGGCAACCGATCTACCTTGGTAGATCACCAGTTATCAGGGCTGATCATGGGCTTAACGCTTTCCACAAAGCCAGAGGAAATTTACCGCGCCATCGTTGAATCAACCGCTTATGGTGCGCGCAAGATCGTGCAGACCTTTAACGAATCCGGTGTACCGGTAAAAGAGTTCATCGCTGCCGGTGGTTTAATCAAAAATAGATTTGTAATGCAGATCTACGCTGATGTTTTAAATATGCCGATCACAATTATTAAATCAGCTCAAGGCCCGGCACTTGGTTCTGCGATTCACGCAGCTGTTGCAGCTGGCGCATATAAAGATGTTCAAACTGCTGCGGCGGCAATGGGCGGAGTTGCGCAAGAGCGCTACCAACCAAATGCCGCTAACGCTGCGGTCTATAACGATCTCTATAAGCACTACAACGATCTTTATGAAAACTTTGGGCACAATGGTGCAATGCAATCACTGCGCGCGATCCGCGATCGCGCCCTTACTGGATCGGCAAAATAATGGGCCAAAAGAAAGAGTTACAAAGCAAGGTCTGCAAATTAAATATTGATCTACAACGATATGGTCTAGTTGCATGGACCGCTGGCAACGTTTCTGAACGTATGGCTAATGGAAAAAGTTTTATGATCAAACCAAGTGGCGTTAGCTATGAAGATTTGGTTCCATCACAGATGATTATCTGTGATCTTGATGGAAAAGTTCTAGAAGGCGAACTTTCGCCATCGAGTGACACTTTCACACACGCATATATATACCGCCACATGCCAGAAGTTGGCGGTGTTGTTCACACGCATTCAAATTATGCTGCTGCATGGAGCGCAATTCATAGCGCTATTCCTTGTGCGCTAACTGCGATGGCTGATGAATTCGGTGGAGAAATTCCACTTGGTCCATTTGCCTTAATTGGTAATGATGAAATCGGTAAAGGCGTTGTCCAAACCCTTACGGGACACCGATCTTCAGCGGTAATCATGAAGAATCACGGAGTTTTCGCAATTGGTAAAGATGCCACCGCTGCAGTTAAATCTGCAGTTATGTGCGAAGACGTTGCAAAGACAACTTGGATCGCAAAGACGCTGGGTAATCTGCAATTACTTGATCAAGCCAGCATCGATAAGTTATATGACCGCTATCAAAATATCTACGGGCAACGTGGCAATTAGGCGTAATTATTAACCAATTTCAATTGCAGTAACGATTGTGGGAAGATTTGCCAATGGCTAACGATGAACGTTTAACCCTCTCTGTCGATTGTGGCGGGCTCTTCTTAAAGAGCTGCGTTCTCGACGAGTCAGGAACGATGCACTCAAAGCCCGGTCGCGTGGAAACTCCATATCCACTTTCACCACAACGTTTCATGGATACCATCAAAGAGATCTCAGATTCACTTCCAACTACATATCGCGCAACCATCGGCATGCCCGGAATGATTCGCCACGGTGTAGTTATCTCAACTCCGCATTACATGACTAAGAGCGGTCCGCGCACACGTATCGATCCAGAGCTCCAAGAACTATGGAGCGGATTTGATATGCAGAACGCGTTATCTAAAAAATTAGAAATGCCAACGCGCGTATTAAATGACGCTGAAGTCCATGGCGCAGGAATCATTTCTGGTTCTGGCTACGAAGTAGTTATTACGCTTGGCACCGGACTTGGTTTTGCGATCTTTTATGGTGGCTCTCTTTCACCACATATTGAATTTTCACACGCACCAGTGCGTCGTGCGACAACTTATGACACTTGGATTGGCGAACACGAACGCCGCCGTCTAGGAAATGCTTTCTGGTCACGTCGAATTCGCGCCATGGTTGATGAACTTCGCCCGGTATTTATGTGGGATCGCCTCTATATCGGTGGCGGAAATGCTCGTTGTATCCGTCAAGCAGATTTAGATCGTATGGGCGATGAAGTTGTAATTGTCCCTAACGCAGCTGGTGTTGCAGGTGGCGTGCGCGCTTGGACTTTAGAGCAATACAAGTAGTAGTTAAGTAACCTTTAATTTAAAGGCACCTGCTGCGATTCCCGCAAACTCTGCCGCCCCTGTCGCCCCAGCCTCTGTTGCATCTGAAACTCGGTAACTTCCAAACTGTTTCTCTTTGGCATAAGCAATAACTGGGTTTTTAATCCAGCCACCTGCAATTACAACGTTCTGTGCTTTACCAGTGTATTTTTCAATTAGCGAGATCATCTGTGCTGAATCATCGACTAAATGTTCAACAGTCGCGCGAAATAGCGCAGCAGGTGAAACGGCGTCATCTAAGTTGGTAACCGATAAACCGTGGTAATCATTTACTACTCGCATCGCACTTGCGTTTGGATCAATGGCAAGTGCTGCCTTACCAAGTGCGATCTTCTCTTCGCGTGTAGATACTCCGACTAGCGAACAGGCGCGCTCAAGAGTTAACCCGGTTGGCAGCGCGCCAAGCAACGTGTAGTGATCTGCAATTACCGAACAACTTAAACCAACATTGGCCGCCGCTAATTCGGCGATTGCATCGCGTGTTAAGGGAGCCTTAAATGTTCGAAGTAACGCTTCTGCTGTACCCATTGAATCAAAGAGTGAACCTTCATTTATCGCACCGCAGTAATAAGCAGCGGTGAAATGGTCATGACCGGCAATTGTTATTACTGCACCTCTTAAAATTTCAGGTGCTTGGTTATTTACAACTCCAATCGGTTCACCGGCGACTACAAGGCGGGCTAAGAAATCTTTTCCGCCACCGACTAATGCGATTGCTTCATCCCATGGCTTGCGGGCTTCGACATCAAAGAAACCAGTACGACTTACTAAGGAGAGTTCATTAACTGGTTCGGCACCTAAACAGTAAGCCACCCATTCAGGCACTGATAGAAAGTACTTTGCCTTCTTTGATTCTGGATAATTTTTATTTAGCCAGAGCGTTTTTGAAATTGTTACGATCTCATTTAACAAAGCACCAGCACGTGCACGGAATTCAAAATCACCTAACTCTTTAACAATTGGCTCAGTTATTCCACGCGGATCATGCCAAGCTAAACCTGGAGATAGTGGGTTACCGGCCGCATCCATCAAGACACCAGTTTCGCTAAATCCGGTAAAACCAATCGCCCGGACTTTTCCGCCAGCTATTTCTGCAGCCTTGGCAGCAACTGCGATGACGGTTTTAGCAAGCAACAACATATCGATCTCGCTGAAATTCTTCTCATGTTTCCATGGAGTTGGTTCGGCGTATTCCGAAATAACTTTTAAATTTAAATCAGTTGCAACCGCTTTAAGGCGTGATGTTCCAATATCTACGCCGATCAATATCTCTTGCGACATTTATTCGGCGACTCGCGCCAAATCTGCCAGTGGTGGGCGGCAGATAACTGCGTTGGCTCCAGTTAGTGAATATGCACCGGCGGAGAATGGAATTACGACTGCATCGCCTTTAGCAATCGTCATAGTTGGCGCATTTGCAAAGGAGATTTCTCCATCCCCATCTAGAACTAACACAATCGCAAAACCTGCAGGTAGATCACCAGAACCAGGTGCTAAATGGGCTCGGAAATAGCCATCTGATTTAAGAGGCAGAATTGAACGTAAAGCACCACCAGAGAAAACGTTGCTGGTGATCAGCGAATTAAATTCTGCATCCGTTAGTGGATCAAGTTTTAAGGCATCAGTAACAGTTTCAAAACCTAGCCCGAGATGGCCATCTTTTATGCCATCTACGGCAAAACCTTCCCATTCCAGGAGCGCTGATAAATCAGTTGGCTCTTGTAGCTCAAGAACAAATATTCCAGCATCAATTGCATGCGCAACTCCGGCAGGAACAAGTACGGCATCGCCAACTTGTACTTCCTTGCGGCGCAAAGATGCGAGCAAAGCTGCAGAGTCTTGCGCACGAACTAATTTAAGAAGATCTTCCTTGTTCTGCTTCGCTGCAAAACCCAAGCCAACACCAGAGCCAGCAGGTGCTTCCAAGATAATCCAGGCTTCAGTTTTACCGTGATCTAAACCTAAATGAGTTTTCGCAAAGGCTTTATTTGGATGGTAGTGAACCGGTAAGCGTTGATCTGGATCTAGTAACTTAACTAAAATTTCAGTAGATAGTCCAAAGTTCTTTACGTGATCTGCGCCAAGCCATCCATCTGCATCTGCCTTAATGGCATCACGTAACAACGTTCCATCTGCCAAGTGCGATAAACCTTGTTCGGCTTCGCCAAAGCGAGTGGTGATAGAACCAATCCACTCTTCCGGACGCATCGGCCCACCTGGCCCATGGCGCAGCGCACCAATGCGATTTCCACCGCGATAGAAGTGATCGAATTGATTAGATGGAAGTTTGGCGGGGGTAGTTGAACTCTGTGACATGGTTCTAGACTACTTGTAGGATTATGAAAATTACCAGCGAAAATGGAGTTACCTAAATGTCTGATGTATCTATTCGCTTAAAGCGCCTCTTTAATAATGGCCGCTGCTTCGATATCGCAGTAGACCATGGCTTCTTTGGCGAAGGAACTTTCCTTGCTGGGATCGAAGATATGAAGGCGGCTGTTGATACTTTGATCGACGCGGCCCCAGATGCTATTCAGTTAACCCTAGGTCAAGCCAAGTTGCTGCAGAGCAACCCAAATCCCCACAAACCTGCCTTGGTAATGCGCACTGATGTTGCAAACGTTTACGGCAAGGTAATTCCAGATCACCTTTTTAGTATTTTGCTGGAAGAACCTGTCTTGCAAGCAGTACGCCTTGATGCTGCGATTGTTGTTGTAAATCTTCTAGATTTGCCAGGGCGCCCTGAACTTCGTGATGCATGTATCCGCAACATCATGACGCTTAAGGCGCAATGCGAACACTATGGAATGCCACTTATGGTCGAGCCGCTAGTTATGAAAGATTCTTCTGCTGGTGGATATACATCTGATGGCGAAATTGAAAAAGTTGTTCCATTAGTTCGCCAAGCAATCGAATTGGGCGCCGATGTAATTAAGGCAGATCCAACAGATAATGCAGCTGATTATCACCACGTAATCCAAACCGCTGGTTCTGTTCCTGTACTTGTTCGTGGTGGTGGACGCGTCTCTGATGAAGAGCTACTAAATCGCACCGCAGAAGTTTTAAAGCAAGGTGCCGCCGGAATTGTTTATGGCCGAAACATCATCGCCCATCCAAAACCAGCGAAGATGACCCAAGCTCTGATGGCTATGTTGCACAACGGAACATCTGCAGCTGATGCGTTAAAGATTGTTAGCGCTTGAGATGTCACAGCAAAAGCTAGTTAGAGTCGGCATCATCGGCGGTGGGCTGATGGGCCGAGAACTACTGGCGTTGGTTGGCCGATGGGATGCGCTCTTAGAACACCCCGTTCGACCAGTAATTACTGCAATCGCCGATACATCGGATGCAGTTCGCGAATTCTTCACAAACGCGGGCGTAACCGAGTCATATAGCGACTATAAAGAGTTGTTGGCTAGTGCAAATGTTGATGTGGTTTATATCGCCGTTCCTCATAACCTGCACGAAGAAATTTATATCGCCACAATCTACGCTGGTAAAGATTTCTTAGGCGAAAAGCCATTTGGAATAGATCTCGCCGCGGCTGAGAAAATTGCTGCAGCGCTAGTTGGTAAATCTAACTTTGTCCGCGTATCTAGCGAGTTACCTTTCTATCCAGGTGCACAAGCTGCGGTGCGAGAAGTGCAAACCGGAAACCTTGGAGAAATAGTAGAAGTTCGTTCGGGACTCTTGCACTCATCCGATATCGATCGCAAGAAGAAAATAAATTGGAAACGGCAACGTAAATTTTGTGGCGAAATCGGCGTATTGGGAGATCTGGGAATGCATGCTGCGCATATTCCGCTGCGCCTTGGTTATAAACCAACTAAAGTTTTTGCAATTTTAGATGACATCGTCACCCAACGTGAAAACGCTGGCGGTGAACAAGTTCCTTGCGATACTTTCGATAACGCAGTACTTGCGATGCGTGCCAAGAACCCTGGCAACGATCGCGAATTTCCAATGTTCTGGGAGATGAAGCGAATCGCACCAGGTGAAAGCAACACCTTCTTCTTTAGCGCAATTGGTATGACTGGGGGAGTTCGTTTCAGTACAAAGAACCCAGCGGTTTATCACACCTTTGCTTTAAGAAATGGTGAACAAGTCTGGTCAGAGATTCAACCGGGCCACGTTACAAATTGGCCGGTAATCACTGGACATATCTTTGAGTTTGGTTTTCCAGATGCGCTCTTGCAGATGTGGGCGGCATATTTTGCAGAACGAGAAGGAAAGCTGGGAGATCGTTTTGCATGTGCATCTGTTGCAGAAGTCATTGATTCCCATAAGGCTTTTGCAGCAGCTATGAAATCTCACGAGACTCACGCAGAAATTTCGCTTTAAATGAAAGATCTAGCTGGAACAAATATCGCAGTCATCGGTAGCACGATGATGGATTTAACTGTCTACGCAGATATTTTGCCTGCAGCTGGTGAGACAAGATTTGGCGATAGCTTCACAACTGGTTTTGGCGGCAAGGGCGCTAATCAAGCGGTGATGGCAGCGCGTACTGGTGCGAAGGTGACGATGATTACTGGCATCGGAAGAGATGGATTCGGTGATGAAAGTTTGCAGAATTTCAAAGATTGTCAGATGGATACAACTTCAGTTCTACGCCTTGAAACCCACACCGGTGTTGCGCATATCTGGGTAGATGGCCAAGGCCAGAACCGCATTTCAATTGTTCCCGGTGCTAATTTTGCTTTAACTCCCCAAGATGCGATCGATGAAGTAGGTAAGTTAAAAAATGTAAGTGTTTTGATTGCGCAATGTGAGATCCCTCAAGAAGTAACCCTGGCAGCATTTCGCACCGCGCAAGATCTAGGAATCACAACGATTCTAAATCCAGCGCCTTATCAACCGCTTACCGATGATCTACTGGAATTAACTGATTGGTTAATCCCCAATGAGATTGAATTTGCAGAATTAGATAGTGCACATCGCGCGCCAGATAGCGGCGAAATTATTGCTTCACTTCGCGCCAAAGGTAGAACCATTGTGACTTTAGGTAGCGAGGGCGCAGCGTTAGTCACGCTAGATGGCAAAGTTAAGAGATTTGGTGCAAAGAAAGTTAACGCAGTAGATACAACTGGGGCCGGAGATTGTTTTATTGGTGCATTCGCAGCAGCTCTGGCATCAGGTGCTAATGAAGATAGCGCTGTGCAATTTGGAATCGATTGTGCAACCAAGAGCGTTATGCGAAAAGGTGCACAATCTTCTTACCCAAAGTTAGATGAGATGGATTTCAGCCTGATCGTAAAATAACGCTGCTGTATGGCACAGCATCGCCGGTATGAATAATCCCTAAAGCTTGACCGACTTTAACTTTGAAATCCTCATGGGGAATAACAGTTGTCTTTAAGCCGCCGTGATGCTTCTTGTAATCTGCAACAGTTGCCGCATCCACCTTGGCTTCAAATTCTGCGGCTAAGTACATGCCGGTTAAATCCAAGTGCGGCAAGATCGCATCAAGTACCTGGCAGACCGTCGGAGTTCCCATAACGAGTGCAAGATCAATAGTTTCCACGTTGGGATAAGTCGGAAACGGTCCGTCGACAATTGCGATCGTATTTACATGGCGAAAGCGCGCCAAGAGAGATGCTAGGTCTCCATTGATAATTCCATTTTTTATCATGAATTTATAATTCCCTAGTAATCGCCTTCGCACAAGCGCTAAACTTGAAAAATGCCTGAAGAGTTAGCTAGCCAAGCAGCCGCACTTGCCCGAATCCAAGAACATCTGGAGAAAGCCACCGATCGTGTATTAATTGGAATTATCGGCAAACCTGGCGCGGGTAAGTCGACTCTCTCGAAATATCTTATGAGCAAGCTGCCAAAAGAATTTGTCACCGTGGTGCCGATGGATGGATATCACTTAAGTAATAAGGTATTAAAAGAGCTAAAGCGCGCCGATCGTAAAGGCGCCCCAGATACCTTTGATGTGGCGGGGTTTGTATCGCTTGTAAAACGTATCCGCTCGGAACAGACCCATAATATTTATTATCCAATTTTCGATCGCGCGATCGAAGAATCCATTGCCGCTCAAGGCGTCGTTACCTCAGCAACCAAGGTTGTAATCATTGAAGGGAATTACTTACTGCATGATGAAGGTGGTTGGGAAGTAGTAAATGATTTACTGAATGAAAGCTGGATGGTCGATGTCGATGACGATAAACGAATCTCTCGCTTGATTTCGCGTCATATTGCTTATGGCAAAGAGCCCGAAGCGGCAAAAGCTTGGGCGAAAGGTACTGACGAAGCCAATGCACAACTAATCGAACGCGGACGTAACCGCGCCGATTTCGTTGTTGCTATTGATTAACTACGTAGAGCTGCAGCTAGTGAACGGAAATCTTCGACCAAGATGTCGATCTCTTTCTGTCCATGCGCCAAACTAATTAGCCATTGCTCATCTAGGCCCGGAGGCGTGATGATGCCACGGTTAAGCGACCAGAGCCAAGAAAGTTCTGCGACTGCAAAGTCTGTTGCTTTGTAATCACGATAGTTGCGAACTGGGGTTGTAGACCAAGTAATACAGCCTTTAACGCCAAAGCCAACGGTATGTGCTGGAAGTTGGTACTCATCAATAATTTCTGAGATACGTTCTAGCGCTTGTTGGTTAAGAGCTTCCGCCGTAGCCAATGTTTCTGCCGTACAAATTTTATCCACGGCACGAATACCAGCCATTGCTAATGGATTTCCGTTAAATGTACCAAAGTGGGCCATTTTTCCATTTACTACATAATCCATGTACTTCTGCTTGCCACCAAATGCTGCCAACGTTAAGCCGCCACCAATTGATTTAGCTAAGGTAATTAAATCTGGCTGTACGCCAAGTCTTTGTGCGGCGCCTTGATGGCCGGCAGTTAAACCAGTCTTAACCTCATCAAAGATTAAAATGATTCCATATTGATCACAAAGTTCGCGAACGCGTTCTAGGTAACCAGCATCTGGCAGAACAATTCCAATATTTTCCAGAACTGGTTCGACAATGAAGCAGGCAATAGTTGCAGAGTGCTTTTCAAAGATCGCCTCTAGTGATTCGGGGTTGTTGTAAGGAACCACAAATACATTTCCGGTTACTAGATTTGAATCCATTACTGCTGTTGGGAAATCTTCATCTCCGGCAGATTCAACCTTTGGCTTTGACGAAACAACAAATGGATCGTAGCTGCCGTGATAGCCGCCTTCGACCTTTACGATGTCACTCTTGCCACTTGCAGATCGGGCAACTCGAACCGCGTACATTGTTGATTCGGTGCCTGAGTTTGTAAATCGCACCTGATCAATTCCAAAGCGACGGCAGATTCTTTCTGCAGCATCGGTTGAAATTGGAGATGGGGTAACAAAGAGCATTCCAGTATCGAGCGCGGCTTTCGCCTCTTCTACGACAACTGGATTTAAGTGGCCGGCGAGCATTGCGCCAAAGCCCATAGATAGATCTAGCAATTGGCGACCATCAACATCGGTCATCCACGCGCCTTTAGCGGAGACGATCGAGATTGGATATGGATCCCAGTGCTGGAAGCTAGAGGTAACGCCAAGCGGGAGCGACTTCATAGAGCGTGCGCTCTCGGTGGCTGAGCCCTTAGTGTTTTTGGTAAATAGTTGCCATTCTGAGGCCAGTAAAGAGGCTACTTTCTCAGGCGATATCGGCGTGGATGTTGCTGGTAGTGATCTAAAACTTTCCGCATGATGCGATTGTGTAATCATTTTAAAGCTGTACGGCAAAGGTTTCTGATTTAGAAACTCGTTTGAGAAGTACTCTCCCCGTCATTTTCATTCTTTCGAATGTGATGTAAGTATCTCCGAAGTTAAAAAAAGTTGCAACCCCGACCCCTTTTTATGCGAGAAGTTCGGGCGTGTCTCATAAACTTCCGTTTGTTATGGAAAAACCAACAATAATTCTTGCAACAAGTAATGGCGTGGGCATGGGCCATTTAGCCCGCGCATCAGCGATTGCACTTGCCTTAAAAGAGTATGCAAATCCAATTATTGTTTCTATGGCCGGTGGAATTGCGGAAGTTCCAGAATTTATGGGGATACGTTGCGAATATATTCCAGGGCGCGATCGTTTATGGATGTCACGCGAAAAATGGGATGCATACCTGCGCGACCGTTTATTGGCGCTCGTAGATGAAACTGGCGCACGTGTACTTTCATTTGATGGAGTTGTTCCTTACCCAGGTGTGATTGCTGCAAAGTTTGGCCATCCAAAACTTTCATTAGTTTGGGTACGTCGCGGTTTATGGCAGAAAAAGCCACAACGCTTTGTTTTAGGTTTGCAATCAAAGATGATGGATCACATTGTTGAACCTGGCGATATTGCTAGAGCATACGATTTTGGTCCAACTGCAAAACGTGGTGATGCAACAATTACTTCACCGGTTTCGCTATTTCAAAGCAGCGATGCTTATTCTCGCGATGAAGCGCGCCAGATATTGGGGCTTGACCTAAACCGACCAGCAGTTCTGGTTCAACTTGGTACCGGAGATAGCGATGTCAACGAGAAAGTAACAGCTGCCTTATCTGGGCTATTGGGTTGGAAAGATCTGCAAGTAATCCTCACCAAGCATCCACTAGATAAAGACGGTAAGTCACTTGCTCCAGAAGGGTTAGATATTCGGGTGGTGCGCTACTTCCCACTGGCTCGAGTTCTACGCGCATTTGATGCCGGAGTCTGTGCAACTGGATATAACGGGGTTCACGAGTTACTGCCAGCGCAAGTACCAACTGTCTTTGTCTCAAATATTCGCGGCACCGATGACCAAGAAGCACGCGCCAAATGGTGCAACGATTTTGGATTTGCCTTGCGTGCAGATCAGGCGGATCTAGCAGATATCACCGCTAAGGTGCGCGCGCTGCAGGATCCGCAATTACGTATGAAGCTAAGTGAGAAATGTGGTGATTTGCCAAGCCCAACAGGTGGCGCAGAAATTGCAAAGATTCTCTACGAGCTTGCGATAGCAAAAGAACCAATTAGGCCTTCCCGAATTACCTATTTACGTTTAACAGTGCAGGAACATATAAATAGAGGCATGCGCCATGTGATTTATATGGGGCTTCGGCGATTAGTCCTAATTTACCGTGCGATTCACCCTCACGTTGTGAATCAGATTACGCGCCAAGAATCTCCCATCTGGGGCGATCAACACACCGCGAAAGAACTACACACCCTTATTAGAGGCGATCAACGATTTGAACATTTGATTACAGGTGCATCTGAAAAATATAAAGCTCGACGTGCAGAAATTGCGGAAGAGGCGTATGGTGAATTAACAGAGGTGATCAAGGGAAAATGAAATTTAGAACTTGGATTAAGAAGAGTAAAGCAGGTCGCATCTTGTGGCGAGTGATTATCGGAATCGCTGGTGGTTCTGTCACTGTTGTAGGTGCCATCGCGCTGGTCGGTCCCGGTCCTGGCATATTGATAGTTCTCGCTGGACTTGGAATTTTGGCTTCAGAATTTGCCTGGGCTGCGCGCGTGATGGTTCACACCAGAACTTATGCGCAAAAAGCCGCCGACAAAGTTGGTATGCCAAAGTGGGCACAACTTGCACTTATCGCAGCCGCAGCCGTTGTATCTATTTTCGTGATCTTGTATTTATATGAAACTGGCAAGATCTAATTAAAACTGGGAACGAATATCCCAAAGATCTTTAAAGACTGGATTAAATAAGGTACCCGCTAAGTATTTAACTCCATCAGAGCCGCCGGTACCTGCTTTTTGCCCAATAGTACGTTCTACCATCTTCACATGGCGATAGCGCCATTCTTGTAGACCTTCATCAATATCCATTAAGCGTTCACAAACCATCGCAGATTCGGGATCATCACGGTGCACAGCAAGTAGCGCATCAATCACGCGTGGATCAGATTGATAGTGAGTTGCTTTATCTCGGTTTAATATTTCATTAGGGATTTTATGACCACGTTTGGCAAGGTAAGCCAGCGTTGAGTCCCAAATCGAGTTACGAGATGAGATCTCTTTTATCTCAGCCTGTACCGCAGGTGGCAGATGAGATGCCATCTTGGAATCACGTCGCCCCAATAAAGCTTCTACTTTTCTAAATTGAGCAGATTGGAAACCACTGGATGAAGAGAGGTATCCGCGGAAAGCGCTAAATTGCAGCGGTGTCATAGTTTCTAAAATATCTACCTGTGTGACACAAACTTTAAGAATGGTACGGATTCTTCCCAGTATGGCCAAAGATCGATGGGTATCACCTGATTCAAGGGCTTTACCTACCGCGTTAAATTCGTGAATTAACTGCTTAAACCAGAGCTCATAACTTTGATGGATGATGATAAAAAGCATCTCATCGTGTTCTGGGCCATCAGATAGCGGGGTTTGTAGAGCAAGCAACTTATCAATTGCTAAATATGAATTATATGTAAGTGCAGAATCGAACTCGCCATCGCTCAAGTTACTCTCGAATCCGTTGTTTTAATTTTCTCGTATTGCCGGGTGGCAACTAGATCCCGTATGCGCGCAAATCCATCCCAAACTTCCACGTAAGAAGTTGGGAGCGGTGCGATTGCAAGACGAATTGAGTTGGGTGTGCGGTAGTCAGGAATAACATCGGCAAACTCGCGCAGTGCAACGCAAATGCGTGCAGCTTCCGGATGGCCCAATGAAATATGTCCGCCACGTTCTTGGGGATTGCGTGAGGTAAGTAAAGTAAATCCAAGTTCTGCCAGCCATGCGTCGTAGAGTTGAATCATCATCTCTGTGCCAATGGCAGCCTTTTCTGAGATTGCACCAATGCCGGCTTCTTCGATCATCGTAAATGCGCTCTTAATACAACGCAATCCAATAAGTGAAGGGCTAGCGATTTGGAAGCCACGTATACCTGGTGCACGTTCAAAGTCAGCGCCCATTGCAAATTGATCACCTTGCGAGAACCAACCCTGGATTGGAACTTGCAGTTCTGCTTGCACTCTCTTATTTACATATAACCAAGCAGGTGCACCAGGTCCAGAATTACCATATTTATAGGTGCAGCCAACTGCGATATCAACACCGTTTTTATCAAAATCCATCTCGATCGCACCAACTGCATGGCTAGCATCCCACAGCATAAACGCGCCATGTTTACGAACTAAATCAGTAAGTGACTTAATATTATTGCGCGCACCAGAGCGATATTGAATTACCTCTAAAGTAACCAGCGCTACATCATCGTTTAAATATGGTGCCAGAATTTCCGGTGTTATCCGTTCATATTCGGCTGAACCAGCTGATTCGTTATCGATTAGAACTAGTTTTAACCCAAATTGCTTGGCGATACCATCGAGGATGTAACGATCTGTTGGAAAATTAGCGGCATCGGTAATAATGGTTTTCCGACCTGGCCGGGCGCGAATTGCAGCGAGTGCTAATTGATAGAAATTAACTGAAGTTGTATCGCAAGCCAATACTTGTCCCGCGGCTGCGCCGAGTGTGGCGCGGCCAATTAAATCCCCAGTTGGTTGAGCTTCATCTACCCAATGTCCCCAACCCGTCACTACTTCAGGACCCCACTCATCTGTCATAAATGAGTTAACAGCAGAAATTGTCGAAAGTGGCAGCCGTCCTAGCGAATTGCCATCTAAATAACAGATATTCGTATCACCGATCACAAATTGAGAACGGAAACGAGCCAGCGGATCGCGAGCATCTAGATCTAGTGCAAATTGGCGGTCAGTGGCTTTCATAGTTGAAAGGTACGCTCTCCCATCGTGGCGCGCAATCTTGTCAATATCGAAGAGGTCAGTAAAGCCTTTGATATTAGAGCGCTGCTCGAAAGAGTTTCACTGGGTGTTTCTGAAGGCGATCGCATCGGAATCGTTGGCCGTAATGGATCAGGCAAAAGTACTTTAATGAAGATAATTGCATCCGTTGAAAGTCCAGATCAAGGCAGAGTTACTAAGGCAAATTCCGTAAAGATTGGCTTACTCTCTCAAGTAGATAAAGCTGACCCGAATTCAACTGTAGGTGATGTTGTAATCGGCGACAAAGCAAAACATGAATGGGCCAGCGATTCCGGAATTAGAGAAGTATTTACCGGACTCTTTGGCGGGTTTGATGATCACCTATTTGAACGAAAATTCGCCACTTTATCTGGTGGAGAAAAACGCAGAGTCGGTTTAGCAAAGCTATTAATTGATGAACTTGATTTAATTCTTCTAGATGAACCTACTAACCATTTAGATGTTGAAGGTGTGGCATGGCTAGCCAACCATTTAAATAGCCGTAAATCTCTCGCCGTTCTGGTTATCACTCACGATCGTTGGTTTCTCGATGCGGTAACAGATCGAACATGGGAAGTAGTCGGTGGAAAAGTTGAAGAGTATGACGGCGGATATTCCGCATTTGTATTAGCTAAAGCAGAACGTGCACGACAAGCCAACGCCATGGATGCCAGACGTAATAACTTGATTCGCAAAGAACTTGCCTGGTTGCGCCGTGGCGCGCCTGCGCGAACAACTAAACCTAAGTTCCGTGTGGATGCGGCCAATGTTTTAATCGCTGAAGAACCAGCACCTCGTGATCAAGGTGAGTTATTGCGCTTTGCACGCAATCGTTTAGGTAACACCGTTTATGAAGCGCACCATCTGCAGATTCGCGCCGGCGATAAAGAGCTAATCGATGATCTTTATTGGAATGTAGGCCCAGGAGATCGCATTGGAATAGTCGGAATTAATGGTGCGGGCAAGACAACTCTTATGCGCACCTTGGTGGGGGAGATACAACCATTCGCTGGAAAGTTAACCACTGGAATCACAGTAAAGGCTGCCTTTCTCACCCAACATTTAGATGAGTTAAATCCAACTTGGCGAGTTTTGGAGGCAGTTGAAAAAGTAGCTGCCCACATTGAACTCGGAAATGGAAAGTCGCTATCGGCTTCCCAACTATGTGAACGTTTAGGATTTGATAAAGATTCACAATGGACACCTGTGGGTGACTTATCTGGTGGTGAAAAACGCCGTCTGCAATTAACGCGCCTATTAATGGATTCACCAAATGTTCTATTACTTGATGAGCCAACCAATGATTTTGATATTGAAACCTTGACTGAGTTAGAAGATTTATTAGATAGCTTTGGTGGAACGTTAATTGTCATCTCTCACGATAGATATTTCCTTGAACGAGTCTGTGATCGATTTGTTGGTTTGCTCGGCGACAAGTCGCTACGAGATTTACCGCGCGGAGTTGATCAATATCTGGAGCAACGAGCGGATTCCATTCAGATAACGGATTCAGATATAAAAGTAAAGGGCGTTTCCTCAGCATCAGAGCAACGCCAGTTAAAGAAGGATTTAGCGCGACTTGAGAGACAGATTGAGAAAGCGAAGATTCGGATAATTGAATTAGAGCAATCCCAGACTGAAGCTGCCTTTGATCCGGCAGCACTTACGCAAGTGAGCGAAGAACTTGAATCTCAACGGGTCGAGTTGAACTCTCGCGAGGAAGAATGGCTAGAAGTTACGCTACTGCTCGAGCCATGAGTTAATATATTTCTATGAGCAAAATTACCCACGCCGTAGAGGTCATTCTTTTCCGGAGTCGTTTTCTACTGGCCCCGCTATATATGGGCCTTGTAGGTGCGCTAATTCTCTTGGCCTATCGATTCGTTGTGGAGTTCTGGCACCTAGCGGAGAAGACCGCTGAAGTTACAGCAAGCGAATTTACGCTCTCTCTATTGGCGCTGCTAGACCTAACGCTCTTAGCAAATCTCATTTTGATGGTGATCTTTGCCGGATATGAAAACTTTGTTTCACGTATTGATGTTGCAACTGAATCAAAAGACCGCCCACATTGGATGGGCACGATCGATTTCAGCGGCCTAAAGATCAAACTTATTGGATCACTCGTTGCGATTTCAGTAATTGAACTACTTAAAGATTTTATTGAGCTATCTGGAGAAGATCATGTTGGCGGTGGCACAAAATGGCGCATCGTTATCCATCTGACCTTCGTAGTCTCAGGGGTTCTCTTTGCGCTCATGGATTGGATCGCTGATAAGCGTGAATTCCAGGGCACGCATTCTTAATGCTTAAGAGCAATCAAAAGTTAGATTTTCTCGCTGCGATATCAGGTTTAATGATCGCCTTTCAGGCGCGCGCTAATGGTGAACTCTCACATCGCATAGGAAATCCGATTGAGGCAGCTCTTGTCTCATTTGGATCTGGCTTACTAATAATCTCTGTCATTTCATTTTTTAGCCCTGCAATCAAAAAAGGGTTGAAGAATTTACGTACCGCAGTTTCAAAAAAAGAGATCCCACTCTGGACTCTTTTCGCCGGAATGCTTGGCGGCAGTTTTGTTGCAGTTCAAACCCAGATCGTTCCAGTAATCGGTGTTGCAATTTACTCGGTTGCCTCAATTGCTGGACAGACCGCTGCATCTTTAATCGTCGATCGGATCGGACTTACTGGCGGAGGAAAGAAACATATAACCGCGAAACGGGTAACTGCAGCTGGCGTAACGGTTTTAGCGGTCTTGGTCTCTGTCATCGACCGAATTGATGCGCGGAACTTGTCGCTTTGGGCGGTCGTATTTGGATGTGTGGCAGGTGCAATTGTTGGGGTACAGCGTGCGCTTAACGGTCAAATAAATGAAAGTACCCACCAGAGTTTTACCACTTCGCTACTTAACTTCATTATGGGGACAACGTTCTTAGTAATATTTTTAGTGATCGGTATGTTGATCAATCGAGCAGATGTTGTAGCGCTGCCGGCAGGACCGTGGTGGATGTATACCGGTGGAACAATCGGAGTTATCTATATCGCCTTTACATCAACTATCGTGCAACATCTTGGCGTACTTACTTTTACGCTGATTAGCGTTGGTGGGCAACTCGTCGGATCGCTTCTCATTGACCTGTATTCGCCAACTGCTGGCGTTCAAGTAAGTGCCTACTTAGTAACCGGAATAGTTATGACTTATCTCGGGGTTGTCGTGGGTGGCGTCGGAAATTTACCAAAGCTGAAATTAGCGAAGCGGTAATAAAGAAAGCAGCTATCGCGTAGGAAGAGCTCTTTACCCAAGGCAAGGTTGCGGCATAGAAACCAGCAAGAGTAATTCCTACTCCCCATAAAAGCGCACCCAATGCGTTGGCTGATAGAAATTTGTAGTAATTCATCTTGGCAGCACCGGCGATTGGTGGAACAAAGGTGCGAATCCATGGGAAGAAGCGAGCTGCGACAACTGCCCACCAACCGGTCTTCTCATAAAAGTCTTCTGCATTTTTAATCATTTGTTTCACACGTGGAGATTTTTTCTTATCTAAATAAGGTCGGCCAACGACGCGACCAATAACAAATCCGACTTGATCTCCAAAGAATGCGGCCAAGAAGATCGCCGAAACTAAAATAACGATATTGATATTGCCATGTGCTGCTGCCACTAAACCCGCGCTAAATAGAATTGAATCACCGGGTAAGAAGAATCCGAATAAGAGTCCAGTTTCGATAAATACGATCGCTGCGACTACGAGATAGAAAATAAATGGGGCGAGTAAAGATAATTGAGCATCGAAAGATGCAGCGAGCTCCATTTAAACGCTCTTTTTAACCGCTGCAGCGACCTTTGAAACAACTTGAGAGTCAAAGACGCTTGGGACTATAAATGAGGCATTTAACTGCGAGGAAGAGACGCATGATGCGATCGCCTCCGCTGCAGCGATTAAAAGTTCATCAGTAATCTTATGAGCATTGGCATCTAACAAACCGCGGAAGATTCCGGGGAAGGCCAACACATTGTTAATCTGATTTGGTTGATCACTGCGTCCTGTTGCAACAACAGTGGCATATTTACGGGCAATCACCGGGTCAATCTCTGGATCTGGGTTAGCTAACGCAAAGACGATTGAACCCTTTGCCATAGATGCGATATCGCTCTCCTTCAATACATTCGGCGCACTTACTCCGATGAAGACATCTGCGCCCTTCATGGCATCGGAGATATTTCCCTTAAACCCTGGAGTTACACAACCATCTATATCGAAAGCGACAATTTTTTGTGCTCCACTCTTAGTTAAGAGTCTTGCGATAGCGGTGCCAGCAGCGCCTGCACCGCTCATGACGATAGTTATATCGCCGATTTTTTTATTGACTAATTTAAGCGAGTTAGTTAAAGCTGCCAACACAACAATTGCAGTGCCATGTTGATCATCATGAAATATGGGGATATCTAATAATTCGCGTAAACGTTCCTCAATTTCAAAGCAACGAGGTGCAGATATATCTTCTAAGTTAATGCCTCCATAAACAGGGGCAATTAGTTGGACGGTACGGACGATTTCATCAACATCTTGGGTATCTAAACAAACTGGCCAAGCATCTACATCCGCAAAACGTTTGAAGAGCGCAGCCTTTCCTTCCATGACAGGAAGCGCCGCAGCAGGGCCAATATTTCCTAAGCCGAGTACTGCAGAGCCATCTGTAACAACGGCAACGGTATTGCGCTTCATAGTTAGGCGCCGCACATCAGATGGATCTTCAACAATGGCCTGACAGATGCGAGCTACGCCAGGGGTGTATGCGCGAGAGAGATCATCTCTTGTCTTTAAAGGCACTTTTGATTGAACTTCTAACTTTCCGCCCAGGTGCAATAAGAAAGTACGATCACTTACCTTTCGAACAGTCAGGCCAGTATGTGCAGTTAACGCAAGATTGATTTCTTGTGCATGATCAGCATCCAGAGTGTCGCAAGTTACGTCAATTACAACTTTTTCCAAGAGAGATTCCACGACATCGAGTGCGGTTATCGTCGCACCGGCACTTGTAATTACAGAAGTAATTAAGGCAACTGGTTGAAGTTCTGGTGCACCTTCAACACGAATAGTAATTCCGTATCCTGGGGAAGTTGAAGCCATTTAAACAACACCGTATAAACGATCGCCTGCATCGCCCAATCCAGGGACGATATAGCCATGTTCATTTAGCTTTTCATCTAGTGCGCCAGTCACAAGTTTGATGGGCACACCAGAATCTGCAAATGCATCTTCTAAAACTTTAATTCCTTCAGGAGCTGCGAGAATGCAAATTGCGGTGATGTCATCGGCGCCACGTTCGATTAAAAAGTTAATTGCTGCAACTAAAGTGCCGCCAGTTGCCAACATTGGGTCTAGCACGAAACATTGACGTCCCGCTAAATTTTCTGGCAATCGATTGGCGTAAGTGCTTGCTTTAAGTGTCTTCTCATCGCGGACCATTCCGAGGAAACCAACTTCAGCCGTTGGGATTAAACGGGTCATACCTTCCAACATTCCAAGTCCGGCGCGCAAGATTGGAACAACAACGGGACGAGGATCGGAGAGTTTTAGCCCGACCGTCGTAGTAACCGGAGTCTCAATCGAAACTTTTTCAGTACGCACATCGCGGGTTGCTTCATAGGCGAGCAAAGTAACAAGTTCTTCAACAAGGTGGCGAAATGTTGGGGAGTCGGTTTCTTTATCGCGCAGAACGGTCAATTTGTGAGTAATCAGCGGGTGGTTGGCGACATGAACTTTCATGGTTCCTACCTTACAGGGCTTTCTATCTCGCCCAATGAGTGGGAATATGTCCGATGTGACGGATGCAATGGTGAACGAGGTAGATATCGCAGTTGCTGCGTGGCACGAGGATGGCCGTTGGAATTTAGCGCTCTTACCTGATGCACATGATCTACCACACATAATTGATCGTCTAAAGTCACAGCAAACCAATGGTGGTGCGATTGCTCTACTAGCAATAGATGAAGAATTCTTTATGGTGATTCGCGTTTTAGGATCGCACATAAGTATGTTTCTCAGCGATGTAACTTGCGCCATGGATTACGCGGTCGCGGCAGATTTACTCGAGCTTTGTGATTTAGATTCTCCAGAAGAAGACGAAGAACCACTTCCAGTAGGGCACTTAGATATTTTGGCAGACCTTGGTATCAATCAAATGGAACTTTCAACTCTCTGTGATGATGCCGAACTATTTCCAGATGAGCAATTAGAAGCGATTGCAAGTCGCTTAGGTTTCGCTGAACAATTTGCTGAGCTATTGGAGCTATAAGAATTTCTAATCAAAACCCTGACTCGCTTATGGATAAAGCGATTGCAATAGCTAAAAACGCAATAGCCACCGGTGATGTTCCAGTCGGCGCAATTATTATAAATAGCGAAGGTGAACTAATCGGCACCGGTGCAAATGAACGCGAAGCAAATAACGATCCAACCGCTCACGCCGAAATCGTTGCAATTCGTAACGCTGCAAGTTTTCTACAAAACTCACGGCTAGATGGCTGCACCTTGGTCGTCACCTTAGAACCATGTTCAATGTGTGCTGGTGCTATCGCACAAGCTCGTATCTCAAATTTAATCTTCGGAGCTTGGGATGAAAAAGCTGGCGCAGTTGGCTCAGTTTGGGATGTTATTAGAGATCCCCGAGCGCTTTATAAAATTAATGTAACTGCCGGAATACGTGAAGCAGAATGTGCGAAGCTATTAACTAGTTTCTTTGAGGGCCAACGCTGATTTAAACGAGAAGTTGGTACGACGGATTTAAGATCGTTAATACACCTTCTTCTTCGCCGACCATGCCTTCTGCACGAATTTGGGCACCGACTTCGAGTCCGGCAATTTCACGACGGCCCAAGAAGTGCAGAGTTACACCGCCGGTTTGATCCCAAACTTCTACCTGCAGAAGCGGGGCAGAACCCTTAGCAGCGCTCTTGATTGCCGTGACTTGTCCTTGCACTTGGGCGCGCATTCGCCAAGTGATTTCACCGATTGGCGTTAAGTCTTCGGCGTAATGGCTAATTGGCTCGACTGGCTTAATTACATCTGCAACCTTCTTAAATTCTGCTGGCTTACTTGTCGATGAAGCTTTAAACGCTGGTTGCGGATTAATAGTGAGCTGTGATCCTGATGTAATGCGATCTACGTCAAAAGGAACAATCGTTGCAACAACGCGTTGTAATTGCGAGATAGGAGCGGCAATTTCTTCAGCTGTCTGATCATGCAAGAGGCGTCCCAAGAAACCTGAATAAGCGCGACGTGGTAGTAGGAGCGTTAACTCGACATCGCTTTTCTCGGTCATCCGAATTGCATAATCAACTGCCGCGTTAGCTAAGCGGCGATCAGGGCAATCAATAAGTTCAAGAGTCACGTCATCGAGGGCATCTGAGGCCGCCCAAGCAGTCCTAATCTCTTCTGCACGACGGTCATCGATTACAAAGTGAACTGCACTCAAATTACGGGGTTTAAGGCTGCGGGCATATCTAATTGCGCCAACGGTTGCGATATCAACGTTATCTACCAAGACAGTTACGTTGTGGCGAGCGATAGTTGTGGCACGCTCTTGCTCTTGCCGAACCAAGAGAGCGTCTTGTTCACGAGTGTATTGGCGCCGCAAACGTAAGAATGACATAACCAGAATGGGTGCGGTGACAAGTACCAACCAAGCACCTTCAGTAAATTTCACTATAGAGAAGATAATTACAATTGCTAATGAAACCGAACCGGCGATTGAATTTATTACCACTCGGAGTTGCCAACCCTTTGGTTTGGTGCGCAATGAATGTTTGGTCATTCCAAAACCAGCCAAAGTAAATCCAGTGAAAACACCGAGCGCGTAGAAGGCAACTAAGTGCTCAACAGAGCCCGCCGTGATAATTACTAATAAAAGTCCGCCACCGGCAAGGAGCAAGATGCCGTTTGAAAAAGCTAAACGGTGTCCACGTTTCATCAATTGACGAGGCAAATATCCATCGGTTGCAACGAAGTTACAGAGAAGTGGGAAAGCGCTATATGTGGTGTTCGCACCAGCAAAGAGAATAAGCATTGTTGCTAGCTGCACCAAGATAAACATAGCGCTGCCGAATGTGCCTTCACCGACTGCCGCTTTTGCGATCTGCGAGATAACTGTTGGCGTGCCGGATTCGTATGGCATTGCATGTATGTGATGGGCAAAGTAAGAAACACCAAGAACTAAAGTTCCAAGGATGCAGCTCATAACAACCAATGTGCGCTTGGCATTTACATGCTCTGGCGTCTTGAAAAGAGCGACACCATCGGAGATAGCTTCTAAGCCAGTAAGCGATGAACCACCGTTGGCAAATGCACGAAGCAAGATAAATATGGCAGCGCCAGTTAATAGCCCTTGCTCTTGGCCAATATGAACTGCCCCAGGTAGATCAGTGGCAAGAGTTGGCAGCGTACCGTGCGATAAACGCCATAGCCCCATACCAAAGACAATCATCATGCATCCGACGAAGAAATAAGTTGGGAAGGCAAATGCCTTTCCTGCTTCTTTCACGCCGCGCAAGTTTCCGTAAGTAAGTAGTGCGATAACCGCAAAGATCATCGGCATCTTCCAAGAGGATATCGATGGGAAAGTTGAAATAATTGCGGCAACGCCAGCGGCAGATTGAATCGCAACAGTTACGATGTAATCGAGCATTAAAGCAACGGCAGCAATCTGTGCAACAACTGGCCCAAAATTATCGCGAGCGACAATGTACGCCCCACCAGTCTTTGTATAAACGTCAATAACATTTCGGTACGAAAGAGTGATCAAAACCAAAATCGCTAAAACCACTGCAGTCATCGGCATTAATATTGCAAATGCCGCAAGTCCGAATGCCGGCAAAAGCGCAATCAAGATTTGTTCGCTGCCATAAGCAGAAGATGAAATACAGTCAGAGGAAAGAATTCCGAGGGCATATCGTTTTGATAAACGTTGATGGCCCAGCGAGTGACGGTTTAGCGCTCCACCCAAAAAAGCGCGCTTGATCTTGTAGCTAAGCGGATCCTTTAGGTGTGCATGATCCTGAAGTGCAACGGGCTGTGGCGCACCATCTGTCCAAGACTTTGGCACTTTCAACTCCTTGCAGTTACCGCGGCTAGCGCGTCTAAATACCTTTTTAGTATGCTCATCTTATGCGCACTCAGTTATATATAGATGGTCAATGGGTCGATGGAAACGGGACTTTGGATGTAATTGATCCAAGTGACGGCTCGGTAATCGCCAAAGTTGCTACCGCCGGGGATGCTGAGATTGAGGCCGCACTAGCGGCTGCCGATCGCGCTGCACCTGCCTGGGCAAAGGTCGCGCCCCGAGTTCGCTCTGAAATGTTACGTAAAGCATTTGAGTTGATGATCCAAGAAGCAGATTATCTCGCCGAGTTAATTTCTAAAGAAAACGGCAAAGCAATCACCGATGCAAAAGGTGAAGTTGCATACGCCGCCGAATTTTTCCGTTGGTTCTCTGAAGAAGCAGTTCGCATAGCCGGTGATTTCCGAATGTCGCCAAGTGGTGACAAGCGAATTCTCGTAACCCATCAACCTGTTGGGTTATCGCTTTTAATTACCCCTTGGAATTTCCCTGCAGGTATGGCAACTCGCAAGATCGGTCCTGCTATTGCAGCAGGCTGCACCATGATTTTAAAACCAGCAGGTGAAACACCACTGACCGCGCTCGCGATCGTCGATATCTTAGACCGCGCCGGAGTGCCAAAGGGAGTCGTTAATTTAATTTTGCCAAACCCAACCGCAGCTGCGATGGCCAAGATGTTGCACGATAAGCGCGTCAAGAATCTTTCATTTACTGGTTCAACTGAAGTCGGCCGTATCATCTTAAAAGAAGCAGCTGACAATGTAATTCGTTGTTCAATGGAACTTGGTGGCAATGCCCCATTCGTTGTGATGGATGATGCCAATATTGATGAAGCAGTTAAAGGTTTAATGCTCGCCAAGATGCGCAACGGTGGCGCTGCTTGCACCGCAGCAAATCGCATCTATGTGCAACGCCCTGTGGCAAAAGAATTTATGGAAAAGTTTTCTGTAGCAATGGGAGCATTTGTGATGGGTCGCGGACGCGATGCCGGTGTGCAACTTGGTGCCAGCGTTTCAGTTAAAGAGCGCAATAAAATTGCCGAACTTGTAGATAACTCAATCAAGGCTGGCGCCAAGGTATTAACCGGTGGCAGGACTCCTGATGGGCCAGGTGCCTTCTATCCAGCAACAGTTTTAGAAGTAGATCAGCACGCCGAAATTTTGAACCATGAGGTCTTTGGCCCAGTTGCTCCAGTAGTTATTTTCGATACCGATGCCGAAGGAATCAAGTTAGCCAACAGCACTGATTTCGGTTTAATTAGTTACGTTTACTCGGAAGATTTGAAGCGCGCAGTTCAGATCTCTGAAGCCCTCGAATCCGGAATGGTTGCAATTAACCGCGGCATGATTTCAGATCCAGCTGCGCCATTCGGCGGAGTCAAACAATCAGGCTTAGGCCGCGAAGGTGGCTTTGATGGAATTCACGAATTCCTTGAGACCAAATACATCGGCGTCGAGATCTAAAAGATTCGCTCCGCTTCGCTCTGGGCAAATAACTCCACGAGAGTTTCTATTTTATCCTTCTCCAACTCAGGAATTGGAAATTCTATTTCGTAGTTTTTTCCAGATTTGTTCTTATTGTTAATTCTACAGAAGTAAGTATTTTCTTTAACTCGATATGAAAGCTTAAAACCTTCTATTTCTGTTTCCAATTTTGCGGCCTCGATTAAGCGAATTGCTTGATCTTCGTATCTAGACCTTTCATCGCGCATGAGCTGAAAGCATTTTGATATCAATTCGCGCTCACGAATTTCTTCCTCCGAAATGAGGATATTTTGGTCTTCCGAATCCATAATTAAAGGCTACATCAAGTCCCACAATTTAGAGTTCGAATATTTCCAGAGAATGTGTGTCGTGCATATTGCCACTTACCGGCGATGAGAGCTTTGGAATATGACACTCCGTAATATTCTGTCGATTGCCTGTCTTTACAAATTCTGTAGGTATCTAAATTATCTACTTGAGAGCCGGGAAAAGTCGTACCGGGACTACTAATTGTTTTCTTAGCAACCAAGTGGTTACCGAGCAAGCCGGTTTTCCAAATTTCAACCGTAATCGATACGTTAGATTGAGGAACATTACAAATTGAAGAGGAATTAACCTTTACTGCTCGAATTTTCGACTTTTCAAAAAGATTGGTTGATAGATGAGCCAAGCCAATTTGCAGTCGGCAAGGATCCTTAGCCTTTTTTACGCTTCCTTCGCTGGCAACGGCCTTATTCGGAAGTAGCAAAGTAACGATAAGAATGAAAGTTTTAAATTTGTGATTTGCCATCCCTGAGGATGGCGAAAATCGAAACTCTGCCACGGAAGTTGTCCACAGAGTGATCGACTTGAATTTAAGTGCGGAGGATGAGGGATTTGAACCCTCGAAAGGTTGCCCTTTACACGCTTTCCAAGCGTGCGCACTCGGCCGCTATGCGAATCCTCCTGGCGAGATCGCTCCCGACTGGCTAAGGGTAACGGGGTAATAACTATGATTACGCCAGATCCCTCACGCGGCATTACCGCGCTGAACTCCCCCAGGGTAGGAATACAGCAAGGGTAGGCGCGCTCTAATGGGTGCGTGAGGGGTCCCTTAAGATGGTGAAGAATAAAAAGTGCAGAAGAGAGGAGTGAATATGTCACTCGCGTTGTATCGCAAGTATCGACCATCTGTATTTGCAGATGTCATCGGACAAGAACATGTAACTGTTCCACTTTCTAACGCACTCACTTCTGGCAAGACACATCACGCATATTTATTTAGCGGACCACGTGGTTGCGGAAAAACTTCGAGCGCTCGCATCATGGCGCGTTCACTTAATTGCGAACAAGGCCCAACCCCAACTCCTTGCGGCATCTGTCAATCATGTAAAGATTTGGTTGCAAATGGGCCAGGATCACTTGATGTTATTGAACTCGATGCAGCGACCCACGGTTTAGTCGATGATGCGCGCGATCTGCGCGACAAGGCATTCTTTGCGCCCGTAAATAGCCGCTACAAGATTTACATTATTGATGAAGCTCACCAACTTGGACCAGGAGCTGCCAACGCGCTATTGAAAGTTGTGGAAGAGCCACCTCCCCACGTAATTTTTATCTTTGCAACAACCGAACCAGAGAAGCTAATTGCAACTATTCGCTCTCGGACCCATCACTATCCATTCCGCTTAGTCCCACCTGGAATCTTGGCCGAACACCTTGAAAAGATTTGTAAAGAAGAAGGTGCAACTGTTGCCAAAGGCGTTATTCCTTTAGTTGTGCGCGCCAGCGGCGGCTCAGTTCGTGATGCCCTTTCCGTGCTGGGCCAGCTATTGGCCGGTGCCGGCCCTGACGGGGTTAGCTACGAAATCGCCATTCAACTACTGGGCTTCACTGACGGTGCGCTACTTGATGATGCAGTTGATGCACTTGCCGCACGTGATGGCGCAACGTTATTTAAAACCGTTGATCGCGTAATCGAATCAGGCCATGATCCACGTCGCTTTGCAAGTGATTTCCTAGAACGCCTGCGCGATCTAATGATTGTTGACGCACTTGCGGCCACAAACGCTAATTCAATTCTGCGCGAACTTCCTGATGATCAGTTGGAACGTATGCGCACTCAAGCAGCCAATATTGGCGCCGCAAACTTATCTCGTTGCGCAGATATTGCAGCAGAAGGTTTAACTCAAATGCGCGGTGCAACTGCGCCACGTTTAATTCTCGAACTCATCTGCGGCCGCATGTTGCTACCCGGCGGTGATAACACCGAAGTCGGAATGCTCTCGCGCATCGAACGCTTAGAGCGCGTCGAAAATATTTCAACACCAATTCCACCTTCTCCCACCCCAACAAAAGCCACGGCACCTTCACCAGCAAAAACGGTTGCAGATCCCGCACCAAAGGCTGCAGAAAAACCAGCAGCAAAAGTTGTGGCTGAGAAGGAAGCAACAGAAGATATTTCTCCGAAAGCAGTTGGCGGAGGAGACTCTAAAGAAGCTTTTCCCGAGTCGACGAGCCAACCTGCTTCGGAGAAAAATAAAGTTATGGACATCGCAGGACTTCGACGCTTGTGGCCAGATGTCATCGAGAACGTGAAGAAGCGCCGTCGCTTAACCTGGTCCTTACTTTCAGCCTCCGCCCAAATAGTCGCGATCGACGAAGAGCTAATAACCATCGGCATCGTTAACGCCGGCGCCCGTGATTCATTTGTTCGCTCTGAATCAGATGAAATTCTGCGCCAAGCTTTTATCGAAATCGTCGGGATTGATCGCAAAATCGAAGTCGTTGTGGATGCTTCTATTGATACAACTTCAACTCCTGAAGCGCGCGCAGTTCGCAAAGATGAAGCACCATCAGATAAGAACTTGTTATCGGGTGCAGCACTTCTTGCTGCCGAACTTGGTGCAACTGTGATTAATGAAAAGAATAAGAGTTAATGAGCACTGGGATGTATGAAGGAGCGATCCAAGATCTCATCGATGCGCTAGGTCGCTTGCCTGGCATTGGACCAAAGAGTGCACAACGTATTGCTTTTCATATCTTGCAGAGCGATGGGGATGCCGCACTTGCTTTGGTAGACGCGATTCGCACCGTTAAAGAACGCGTTCGATTCTGCGAACAATGCGGAAACGTTTCTGAAGAAACCGAATGCCGCATCTGTCGCGATCCGCGCCGCGATCCATCAGCAATCTGCGTGGTTGAAGAGAGTAAAGATGTAATCGCAATCGAACGCACCCGCGAATTCCGCGGTAAGTATCACGTGCTTGGTGGTGCGATCAGCCCCATCGATGGCATCGGCCCTGATCAATTACGCATTCGCGAGTTAATGGTTCGTCTATCTGATTCAAATATCACCGAAGTAATTTTGGCTACCGATCCAAACCTGGAAGGTGAAGCCACAGCGACCTATCTTGCGCGTTTGATAAAGCCGCTCGGTATAAAAGTCTCTCGCTTGGCGAGCGGTCTACCGGTCGGTGGTGACTTGGAATATGCAGATGAAGTCACGCTCGGGCGCGCATTTGAGGGTCGCCGTAACGTAGAAGGCTAACCGTCTCACTATTTGAACGTATCCCTGTCTCATTTATTGAGATTTCTCGATATTGGGTAGCCTCAAATTAAATATTGCTTCACTATTGAGCCATGGGTTTAATCGTTCAGAAATATGGCGGATCCTCCGTCGCCGATGCCGAGGGCATGAAGCGCGTGGCTGCCCGCATCGTGGCGGCGAAAAAGGATGGCAACCAGGTAGTTGTCGTCGTTAGCGCAATGGGCGATACCACTGATGAATTGATCGATCTGGCCAACGCAGTTACCCCAATCCCGGGCGGACGCGAGCTAGATATGTTGCTAACTGCAGGTGAGCGAATTTCGATGGCGCTACTTGCCATGGCAATTTCAAATTTAGGACACGAAGCGCGCTCTTTCACTGGATCACAAGCTGGAGTAATTACAGATTCTGCACATGGTCGCGCGCGCATCATCGATGTAACACCTGGACGTATTCAAGAGGCGCTCAATGATGGCGCGATTGCAATTGTTGCTGGCTTTCAAGGAATTTCGCAAGATACAAAAGACATTACAACACTCGGTCGTGGTGGATCCGACACAACTGCAGTTGCACTTGCTGCAGCCCTTGATGCCGATGTCTGTGAAATTTATACCGATGTTGATGGTGTCTTTAGCGCAGATCCACGAGTTGTTCCAAGTGCGCGCAAATTAAAGACAGTTACTTATGAAGAGATGTTAGAGCTAGCTGCAGCTGGTGCAAAAGTTCTGCACTTACGCTGCGTTGAATATGCAAGACGTTACAACCTACCAATTCACGTCCGTTCATCATTTTCACCAAACGAAGGAACCTGGGTGGTTGAAAACCATCCTGAAGGAGGAAACATGGAGCAAGCAATAATCTCGGGTATCGCACACGATAAGACCGAGGCGAAGATAACGATTGTTGGCGTTCCCGACCGCACTGGTATTGCAGCGCGCATCTTCCAAGCAATCGCTGATGCCGATATCAATATCGACATGATTGTTCAGAACGTATCTGCTGCTGCAACTGGACTAACTGATATCTCCTTCACAGTTCCTAAAGCAGAAGGTGCTAATGCCACTGCGATTTTGCAACGTATTCAAGGCGAAGTTGGCTTTGCCTCAATTCAATACGATGATTCCATCGGCAAACTTTCGCTAGTTGGTGCGGGAATGCGCTCACATCCGGGAGTAACGGCAAACTTTTTTGCTGCCATGGCTGAGGCTGGGTTAAATATTGAAATGATTTCAACTTCTGAAATCCGAATTTCCATCATCTGTCGCGAAAGTGACCTAGAAAAGGGTGTTCGCGCAGCACATACCGCCTTCGGTCTGGATGCAGATCAAGTAGAAGCAGTTGTTTATGGAGGATCGGGACGATGACTAAGAAGAAAGTAAAGAGCGAAAAGAAAGCAAAAACTGCTAAGAAGCTTCCCTCACTTGCCGTTGTTGGTGCAACCGGCGCAGTCGGAACAGTCATGCTCGATATTTTAAGTAAGCGTAAAAATGTTTATGGTGAGATTCGTTTAATTGCTTCTGCACGCAGCGCTGGTAAGAAGTTAACTTGTCGTGGTGAAGAGCTAACTGTCGTTGCACTTTCTCCAGAAGCTTTTGATGGTATTGATATTGCCATGTTCGATGTTCCAGATGAGATCTCTGCTGAATGGGCACCGATCGCTGCCAAGCGTGGCGCAGTTGTAGTAGATAACTCTGGCGCTTTCCGCATGGATAAGAAAGTTCCACTAGTTGTTCCGGAAGTAAATCCTAAGGAGATTAAGAATCGTCCTAAGGGAATTATCTCTAATCCAAACTGCACAACGCTTTCTATGATCGTTGCCATGGGAGCTCTTAATAAGAAATTTGGTCTAAAAGAACTTGTTGTTTCTTCTTACCAAGCAGCATCAGGTGCGGGCCAACCAGGAATTGATGCACTTCACGATCAGATTTCAAAAGTTGCCGGGAAGAACCTTGGTTCTGTAGCAAAAGATCTTCGCAGCGTAATAAAGGATCTCGGACCATTTCCTGCGCCACTTGCGATGAACGTTGTCCCATGGGCTGGTTCTCTGAAAGAGGCTGGTTATTCATCCGAAGAGCTAAAGGTTCGCAATGAATCACGCAAGATTCTTGGCATGCCAAAACTTAAGGTCGCAGTTACATGTGTGCGCGTTCCGGTAATCACAACACATTCACTTACCGTGCATGCAACTTTTTCTAAAGTTGTGACTCGCAAGGCGGCGCAATCTGCACTTAATAAGGCAGAAGGCGTATTGCTCTATGACAATCCAGAGAAGAAGGAATTTCCAACTCCGGCAGATGTTGTAGGAACTGATCCAACTTGGGTCGGTCGCGTGCGTCAGTCGTTGGATAACCCTAAATCAATCGATTTATTTGTCTGTGGCGATAATCTGCGCAAAGGTGCAGCGCTAAATACGGCACAAATCGCAGAACTTGTTGCTGCTGAATTCACTCGCTAATTCAGTAACTGCCCGCCTGTAGACTCATCGCATGTCCGTTGTTGTCGCAGGTGCCACAGGTCTTGCTGGTTCGGCGATAGTTCGCGCCTATGAAAAAGCCGGCGAAGAAGTAATCGGTATCAACCGCAGCGTCTGCGATCTCCTAGACCGTGATGCCACCATCGCCTTCCTTAAAAAAGCCAAACCTGCAATAGTCGTAGATGCAGCGGCGAAAGTTGGCGGTATTGGCGCCAACAATGCATTTCCCGTTGAGTTCTTAGCCGATAATGTGCGAATTCAAAGTAATTTGATGGAGGCTGCGCACGCCGCTGATGTTGAGAAATTTATCTTTCTTGGATCAAGTTGTATTTACCCACGTGATTGTGCGCAACCAATTAAAGAAGAGTATTTACTAACCGGACCACTTGAAGAGACAAATTCGGCTTACGCAATCGCCAAGATCGCAGGAATCGAATTAATTAAATCTTTCCGCAAAGAATATGGCCGCAAGTGGATTTCACTTATGCCAACAAATCTTTATGGCCCGCGCGATAACTTTGAACTTCAGGGCTCACATGTATTGCCGGCATTTATCCGTCGCTTCGTTGAAGCACAAGCCGAAGGCCGCGCTAAAGAAACGTTGTGGGGCACAGGATCTCCAATGCGCGAATTTTTACATGTAGATGATTTAGCTTCTGCAGTTGTTCTAGCTGGCCAAAAATATGATTCAGCGCAGCACTTAAATATCGGCAGCGGGGAAGATCTAACTATTAAAGCCCTTGCTGAACTTGTGGCGGAACTTGCCGGTTTTACTGGCGAAATTGCCTGGGATTCATCAAAACCCGACGGAACACCACGCAAGGTTCTTGATGTTACAAAGGTTAAATCGCTAGGTTGGGAGCCTGCGATCTCACTACGAGACGGAATTGCCTCAACCATCGAGTGGTATATCGATGCAACTGCAAAGGGAGTAAGTCGACGATGAGTAGAAAAGTTGCTTTCATCACCGGTGTAACCGGTCAAGATGGTTCATACCTTGCAGAATTTTTGCTGGCTAAGGGCTACGAAGTCCACGGACTTATTCGTCGTTCCTCAACTTTTAATACATCTCGCATCGACCATATCTATGAAGATCCTCATGCTAAAAATCCAAAGCTTTTCTTGCACTATGGAGACCTAATTGATGGCGTTGGCTTAACCAACTTAATTCGTGAGATAAAACCAACCGAGGTTTATAACTTAGGCGCGCAATCACATGTGCAGGTTTCCTTTACTATGCCGCAATACACCGGGCAAGTAGATGCCGTTGGCGCAGTCGGACTTCTTGAAGCAATTCGCTCAGCCGATGTTGATACTCGCTTTTATCAAGCATCAACTTCCGAGCTTTACGGTTCAACTCCACCACCTCAGAATGAACTTTCCATGTTTCGCCCGCAATCACCATATGCAGCAGCAAAGTTAATGGCGTACTGGTGCACAGTTAATTATCGCGATGGTTACGGAATGCATGCGACAAATGGAATCTTGTTTAACCACGAATCTCCACGACGTGGCGAAACCTTCGTAACCCGCAAGATCACTCGTGCAGTAGCTGCCATCAAGGCCGGCAAGCAGGAGAAGGTATTTCTTGGAAATCTCACTGCTGTGCGCGACTGGGGTTATGCCAAAGAATATGTTGAATCTATGTGGTTAATGCTCCAGCAAGATAAGCCTTCAGATTACGTAGTTGCAACAGGTGTTGGAGCAACAGTTAAAGACTTTGCCGAAGCTGCCTTTGCACGTGCAGGTTTAAATTGGCAAGACCATGTTGAAACCGATAAGAAATATATTCGCCCAACGGAAGTTGATGCGCTTATTGGTGATCCATCTAAGGCAGAGAAAGCTCTAGGTTGGAAGGCTAAAACTCATTGGAAAGAGTTAGCCGAACTTATGGTTGACGCTGATATTGCGGCTTTGAAGTAAGCGTTACCAAGCTAACTTCTGGTGGACTTGCCACGCGAATTCTTGCAAAGGGACTTGTTCCCATTCCTGCTGAAACATGTAGATAGGGCTCGTCTCCAAATTTAGTTAACCCCCGCGCACGCCAAGTTGGTAAATCACAATTTGTCGTTAGCGCGCGTGAACCACCAGGTAGTGGCAAACGAACTTGTCCACCGTGCGTATGTCCAGCAAAGATGGCATCTAAACCATCGCTCGCCATACCTTCTAAAATTCTTAAATATGGTGCGTGAGTTACGCCAATTGCAATATCGCAAGGACCAGGTTTACCTGCAACAAGTGAGTAATTATCAAATTCCAGATGAGCATCATCGGTGCCACGTGATTCAATAGTTGTGTCGTTGATATTAATTGTGGCGCGGAAGTGATTTAGATTTTTCCAGCCGCGTGCTTGCAGACCTTTATCTAACTCTGGCCACGGTAGATCTTCGCCATGGATACGTTTTCCGTGGCCAGGCAGTAAATATTTAAGTGGGTTCTTCGGCTTTGGTGCGTAATAATCATTTGATCCAAAGACAAATAAGCCAGGAAGATTTAATAATTGATCAAGTGCTTCAAGGGCAACTGGAACCGCCTGCATATGAGCTAGGAAATCACCGGTTGAGATAACTAAATCAGGAGCAAGGTCGATAAAGGATTTAATATCTGCGATCTCTGTCTTACGGGCAGGGGTCAGATGTAGATCGGAAAAGTGCAGCACCCGAATCGGAGCGTGGCCAGCGGGCAGAATGGGTACTTCAGCCTGGCGAAGTTGATAAGTCATTACATGAGAAGATACACCCGAACAGTTCAGGGAATTGGAGCAACAAAGAAGTGGGACTCAAAGAGACACTTAAGAGCGACCTCACCGAGGCGATTCGTAGCAGCAACAAGGTCGTATCTGGAACTATCCGTATGGTGCTGACTGCAATCACCAATGAAGAAGTTTCTGGAAAAGAAGCTCGCGTACTAACTGAAGACGAGATCATCACTGTTCTATCGCGCGAAGCCAAAAAGCGCCGCGAAGCAGCTGAAGAATTTGCTAAAGCCAATCGTCCAGATAAATCAGCAGAAGAAAAGGCCGAAGGCGAAGTAATCGCTAAATACCTGCCTGCGCAATTATCTGAAGATGATGTAAAGAAAATGATTGCCGCAGCGATCGCATCTACCGGTGCTGCAGGCCCTGCCGATATGGGCAAAGTTATGGGAGCTATCAAGGGCCAGATCGCGGGCAAAGCAGATGGTTCACTTGTTTCATCACTTGTTAAAGCAGCGCTAGCCGGAGGAAATTAATGAAATTCGAATATGCAACAGTTCCACTTCTCTCACATGCCACAAAGCAGATTCTTGATACTTGGGGTTCTGATGGTTGGGAACTCGTTACCGTTATTCCAGCGCCAGGCGGCGAACAACTCGTTGCTTACATGAAGCGAGAGGTTAAATAAATGACGATCGATGTCCGTGCAAAGCTTGCTGAAAAGGGTTTAACTCTTCCGGTTGCTGCAAAGCCAGTTGCTGCTTATGTTCCAGCAACAAAGACTGGAAAAATTGTTTTTACTGCAGGACAACTTCCTTTAGTTGATGGAGCGATGGCCGATACCGGCAAAGTTGGCGCTGAAATAACCCAAGAGCGCGCCAAGGAACTTGCTGAAATATGTGCCCTTAACTGTTTAGCAGCCGTGGAACTTGTTGCGCCAGTTGATTCGATTATCAAAGTTGTTCGCGTAGTTTGCTATGTAAATGGTGCGCCCGGTTTTATTAGCCAACCATTTGTTGCAAATGGAGTATCAGAACTCTTTATGCATATCTGGGGCGATGCTGGAATTGCGGCACGCAGCGCCATTGGAGTTGCAGATCTTCCTTTGAATTCACCGGTGGAGATCGAACTCACCGTTGAAGTTGCTTAATTAAAGGGTTTTAGCGCGAACGTTTGCTTAGACGTTCTACATCAGTAATCAATACTGAACGGCCATCTAGCTTGAGCCAGCCGCGTCCTGCGAAATCGGCCAGAGCTTTATTTACTGTTTCGCGAGATGCGCCGACTAATTGGGCGAGCTCTTCTTGCGTTAAATCATGATTTACCAAGAGACCTTCCGGCGTTGTCTTACCGAAACGATCACCGAGATCGATTAGCGCTTTAGCAACGCGACCTGGAACATCAGAGAAAACTAGATCTCCAACTGCTTCATTTGTGCGACGCAAGCGCTGTGACAATCTTGTAAGAAGTTGTAGCGAAACTTCTGGGTTCTGCTTTAACCATGGAATCACTTTTTCATGGCTAAGGGAGAGCAATTTCGCATCGGTTACTGCAGTTGCAGTTGAGGTACGTGGGCCTGGATCAAAGAGGGATAGCTCGCCGAACATTTCGCCGGGGCCGAGGATAGAAAGTAAGTTTTCGCGACCATCTCCGCTTGAGGTACCAAGCTTTAACTTGCCATCGACAATTACATACAAGTGCTCGCCATCATCGCCTTCTTTGAAGAGGATGGAACCCTTGGCGATCTTGACCGCATCCATTGAGGCGCGCAGCGAAACGGCGGCAGCTTCATCTAAGGCTGTAAAGAGCGGGGCTCTACGTACGACTTCTTCTTCTTGAGGCACATCGGTACTTTACTCGTATGGCCCCTGATCGCGAAACTCGAAAGAACGCTCAGGCTATTTATCGGATATTGAGCAAGAGATATCCGAATGTTCGCTGTGAATTAGATTTCTCTAATCCGCTTGAACTCACTATCGCAACGGTGCTTTCTGCTCAGTGCACAGATAAAAGGGTCAACCAAGTCACGCCAGCGTTATTTAAAAAGTATAAAAATGTTCGAGCATATGCCAAGGCGCCACTGGCGGATTTAGAAGATCTAATTTATACAGCTGGATTTTTTCGCGCAAAAGCGCGCCATATTAAAGGGCTAGCAATTAAAATTATTGAAGATTTCGATGGCCAAGTCCCGCAGACACTAGATGAGCTAATTACCTTGCCCGGTGTTGGGCGCAAAACCGCCAATGTAGTTCTGGGCCACGCCTTCAATATTCCGGGAATTACCGTTGACACACATTTTGGAAGGCTTTCTCGCAGATTTCAGTGGAGTAATTCGCAAGATCCTGCAAAAGTTGAATTTGAAGTGGGAGACTTAATACCTCAAAAGGAATGGACCAACTTGTCACAGCGAATGATCTGGCATGGCAGACGGATCTGCCATTCGCGCAAACCTGCCTGCGGTGCATGTCCAGTCGCGAAACTTTGCCCATCGGTCGGGATTGGCGAAATGGATAAAGCCAAAGCCTTGTTACTTGTTAAAAGTGATGCGGATTTCCGATGAAGCGCACCTTACTTCTAGTTACTGCTCTATTGCTTACAGGTTGTGCAAACACAGATCCAGTGGCCGAAAAAGGTGAAGTTATTTCATGTGACACCGTAACCACGGATAAAGCTGTTACAGGTGGGATCTCGGTGGAATGTGTCGATGGTTCAACTGGGGCAGTAATTCAATCGCTGCGCGGCCCAATGGTTTTAAATGTCTGGGGCTCATGGTGCACCAGTTGTTTAGCTGAGATGCCAGAATTTGTCAGTTTTTATAGCAAAGCGAAAGGGAAGGTTCAACTAGTTGGCGTTGCAGTTGAGGAATCTTCGCCAGCAAATTCGCAAAGATTTATCGAGAAGCACGGTATGACCTGGCCCAATTTTTATGATCGCGAGAATAAAACGCGTGGATATTTCGGAATGGGCGTGCCGGTGACATGGTTTATCGATGCTGCGGGCCAAGTTAAATATAAGAAAATTGGCGTAGTTAAATCTGAGGCTGAGCTAATCGCATTAACTGATAAATATCTAGGAGTAAAAATCTGATGTTGGTAGATGCAGTAATCGCAATCGCAATTTTGGTTTCAGCTGTAATTGGCTATAAAAACGGTTTCTTACGAACCATCTTTAAATTTGTTGGTTATGTAGCAGGTGGTGTTCTCGGTATCTACTTTTCACTTAAGTTTTCGCATGACTGGTCGCTAGATGTAAAACGGATTGGTTTTGTAATTATTTCGATCATTGCAGGTGGAATAATCGGATCGTTTGCCGGCGGTGTCCTAGCGAAAGGCTTGAAGGCAACCGTGGTTCGTGGACCGCTGGCACTATTGGATTCGCTTGCTGGTTCTGCTCTGGAAATTATCCGCACCGTTATTGTGCTTTATTTGATCGCAACAGTTCTGCTCTGGTCACCTTATGAGCCGGCACAGAACCAGGTAGCAAAGAGCCAAATACTTTTAAAAGTACAGCCTTTCATCCCCCACCTAATTACCCAGGCCAATGACTGGGTAAAGGCAGAGTTCCTTAATCTTCATCTTTAGCGCTATTTAAACCTTCTGAAATTAACTTCATAACATTTGGATCAGCCAGCGTTGTGGCATCGCCGACCGCGCGATTTTCGGCGACATCCTTCAATAAACGACGCATAATCTTGCCGCTTCGAGTCTTTGGCAGTTCAGCCACAACCATGATCTGGCGCGGGCGTGCGATCGCACCAATTTCCTTCGTTACATGAGCACGAAGCTCTTTGACTAACTCTTCACCACCTGCGCTAGGTACTCCGCCGCGCAAGATAACGAAGGCAACAATTCCTTGGCCGGTCATCTCATCTGCAGCACCTACAACTGCTGCTTCAGCAACTGCTGGGTGTGAAACTAAAGCTGACTCAACTTCAGTTGTTGAAATACGATGGCCAGATACATTCATGACATCATCAACGCGACCCATCAACCAGATTGCACCATCGTTATCTAGCTTTGCGCCATCGCCAGCAAAGTAAATTCCCTTAAAGCGTGACCAGTAAGTTTCCTTATAGCGTTCATCTTCGCCCCAAACCCCACGCAACATAGATGGCCATGGTTGGTCCAGGATTAAGAAACCACCGTGTCCGTTTGAAACTGCAGCACCTGAGTCATCAACAACTTTTGCGCTGATACCAGGAATGGTTCTCATAGCCGATCCTGGTTTAGTTGCAGTAATACCAGGCATTGGTGAAATCATGATTGCACCAGTTTCAGTTTGCCACCAAGTATCAACAATCGGACAGTTGTTGTTTCCAATTACTTCGCGGTACCACATCCAGGCTTCTGGATTAATTGGCTCACCAACAGATCCAAGTAAACGCAGTGAAGATAGATCGTGAGCCTTTGGAAATTCATCGCCCCATTTCATCCAGGTGCGAATCAAAGTTGGCGCTGTATACAAAATAGTTACGCCATATTTAGCGATAATTTCAAAGATACGTCCCTTATGCGGAGTATCTGGAGTGCCTTCATACATGATTTGAGTTGAGCCATTAATGAGTGGGCCATAAACCACATAAGAATGGCCGGTAATCCAACCCACATCTGCGGTGCACCAATAAACATCTGATTCGGGTTTGATATCAAAGACCACACGGTGGGTATAGGCCGCCTGTGTTAAATAACCGCCAGTTGTATGGAAAATTCCCTTAGGCTTGGCAGTTGTTCCTGATGTGTAGAGAATAAAGAGCGGGTGCTCACTTTCAAAGAATTCTGGCGTATGTAACTTACTTTGGCGGCCGACAATTTCATGCCACCAGATATCACGATCTGAGTTCCATGCAGTTTCCTGGCCCGTGCGCTTTACAACTAATACCTTGGCCACATTGTGTGAACCCTTTAACGCTTCATCTACCGCTGGCTTGAGCGCAAAAGCAGATCCTTTACGGAAACCACCATCTGCAGTAATTACCAACTTTGCATCGGCATCTTGGATACGAGATAAAAGTGCATCGGCTGAAAATCCACCAAAGACAACAGAATGCACGGCACCGATACGCGCACACGCCAACATCGCAACTGCCGCCTCTGGAATCATCGGCATATAAATTGCAACGCGGTCACCAGCAACCACTCCGAGTTCAGTTAAAGCATGGGCTGCTTGCGAAACATCTTCTAACATCTGCGAATAAGTAATTGTGCGATTATCGCCAGGTTCACCTACGAAGTGAAAAGCGATTCGCTCTCCTCGTCGTGCTGCTACATGGCGATCTAGTGCATTTACAGAGGCGTTGATCTTTCCGCCGATGAACCATTTTGCGTAAGGTGGAGTCCATTCCAAAACTTGGTCCCAAGGCTTATTCCAAGTTAGCTCGCGCGCTTGTTCCTCCCAGAAAGCTAAGTGATCTTTATCGGCATGTGCGTAGAGATCAGGTTTGGCATTGGCTTGCGCGGCAAAGGCCGGGCTCGGTGGGAAGAGACGGTTCTCCTGCGAGAGGTTTTCTATCGAATCGCCAACTTTTTCTGAACTCATAACTCGTCAGATTACCCGTCATTATCAACAGGTGGAAGGTTTTTCGAGTGTGATCGCCAAGATAAGAGAGATGATCCATGCCGTTGCAACACAACCCTGAGATTAAAAGAAAGGAAAAAAATGCTCACCTCGTTTCTCACCATCTTCCTCAAATTGATCAGTAGCCCCGCTTTGCTGGCCGGCCTAATCGCCTTCCTGCAGAAGTCACTTCATCCCTAAGTCGGGCTAGATCGGATGAAAAATCGCCATTTCCTACGCGTGAAGGGAATGGCGATTTTTCATACGCCTGCGAAGGTGGTTGGATAGGGCGTAAGCCTGAATTCGGCCCAATGAAGCGCTCGGTCAGGGATTACACCTGAGATATTTTGGAGTCATCATGGCCATTGCAACCCCAGAAATTTATGCCCAAATGTTGGATCGCGCTAAAGCTGGCGCATTCGCATATCCGGCAATTAACGTTTCATCATCATCGACCCTGATCGCAGCTCTTCGTGGTTTCGCCGAAGCTGAATCAGATGGAATCATCCAATTCTCTTGGGGCGGTGCTGAATACGCATCTGGCTCAACTGTTAAGAACATGGTTGATGGCGCAGTTGCGCTCGCCGAGTTCGCACATGTTGTTGCCAAGAACTACAACGTAAATATTGCAATACACACGGATCACTGCCCAGCGGAAAAGCTAGATGGCTACATGCGCCCACTTCTTGAAATTGGCGCACAGCGCATCAAGAACGGCCAAGCCCCATTGTTTAACTCACATATGTGGGATGGCTCAGCAGTTGATATGAATGAAAATATGAAGATTGCAGATGAACTTCTTACTAAGTCAGTTGCTGCTCGCACAATTCTGGAAATCGAAATTGGCGTTGTCGGTGGAGAAGAAGATGGCGTTGAAGCAAAGCATGACGCCAAGCTCTACTCAACTCCTGAAGATGCCTTGATGACAATTGAAACCCTTGGCCTCGGAGAACGCGGTCGCTATATGGTTGCTGCAACTTTCGGTAACGTGCACGGCGTTTACAAGCCAGGCAATGTTGTCTTGCAGCCAAAGATTTTGCAGACTCTGCAAGATGCAGTTGTTGCCAAGAAGGGCCTTACTGTAGGCAGTAAGCCAATGGACTTGGTTTTCCACGGTGGTTCAGGCTCACTTCTCTCAGAAATTCGCGATTCACTTGATTACGGCGTAATAAAGATGAATATCGATACCGATACGCAATACGCATTTACTCGTCCAGTTGTTGATCACATGTTCAAGAACTACGACGGCGTATTAAAGATCGATGGCGAAGTCGGAAATAAGAAGGCTTACGATCCACGTGCGTGGGGCAAAGCCGCTGAAGCAGGAATGGCGGCTCGTGTTGTCCATGCTTGCGCAGATCTACGTTCCACCGGCACATCACTTAAAAAGTAATTTCAATCTCATAACAATCTCTGGAGAGGTTTTGCTATGCCAGCGTTAGTTTTGCTTGGAGCTCAATGGGGCGACGAAGGCAAGGGTAAAGCCACAGATATTCTCGGTGACCGCGTTGATTACGTTGTCCGCTATCAAGGCGGTAACAATGCGGGCCACACCGTCGTAATCGGTGATCAAAAGTACGCACTTCACTTACTGCCATCTGGAATTTTAAGTCCCAACGTAATTCCTGTAATTGGTAACGGCGTTGTCATTGATCCAGGTGTATTGCTCGAAGAAATTCGCGGCTTAACCGAACGCGGTATTGATTGTTCAAAGTTGGTTATCTCAACAAATGCGCACTTGATTACTCCTTATCACCGCACCATCGATAAAGTTTCAGAGCGCTTCCTTGGTAAATCAAAGATCGGCACAACGGGTCGCGGTATTGGTCCGGCATACGCTGACAAGATCAACCGCATCGGTATCCGTGTGCAAGATTTATTTGATCCTTCAATTCTGCGCCAAAAGATCGAAGGCGCACTGCGCGATAAGAACCAAGTACTTATCAAGGTCTTTAACCGCAAAAATATTGAAGTTGATGAAGTATTAAATGAATACTTGGCCTATGCCGAAATCTTGCGTCCCTATGTTGCAGATACTGTCTTGCTACTTGATCAGGCGTTAAAAGCTGGCAAGAGAGTATTACTTGAAGGCTCCCAAGGCACGCTGCTCGACGTTGATCACGGCACATATCCATTTGTAACTTCTTCAAACCCAACTGCCGGCGGTGCTTGCACAGGTTCTGGAATCGGACCAACCAAGATCGATCGCGTAATCGGAATCGTTAAGGCTTACACAACTCGCGTTGGATCTGGTCCATTCCCAACAGAACTCTTTGATGAAGATGGCGAAAAGTTACGCACTATCGGCGGTGAAATCGGTGTAACAACTGGTCGCGCTCGTCGTTGTGGTTGGTATGACGCACCGATTGCGCGATATGCAGTTCGCGTAAATGGACTTACTGATTTCTTCTTAACCAAGCTAGATGTCTTAACTGGTTGGAAAGAGATTCCCGTCTGTGTTGCCTATGAAATTGATGGCAAGCGCGTTGAAGAACTTCCAGCATCACAATCTGATTTCCACCATGCAAAACCAATTTACGAAAACTTGCCAGGTTGGACCGAAGATATTTCAAACGCGCGAAAGATCAGCGATCTACCGAAGAACGCACAGGATTACATCTCCTTCTTGGAAAAGATATCGGGCGCACCAATGAGCGCTATCGGAGTCGGGCCCGGGCGCGACCAAACAATTGTTGTAAAGGATTTCATCTAAACCATGAAAATCCTCCTAGTCGGAAGCGGTGGTCGTGAACACGCACTCGCACTAGGACTACAGGCAGATCCAGCTTGCACCGAACTGCATTGTGCGCCAGGAAATCCGGGTACTGCGCAGGTTGCTATTAATCACGCAGTTGCCGTAACTGATAATGCCGCAATAGTTTCTCTTGCTAAAGAGTTGCAAGTTGATTTCGTTGTGATCGGCCCAGAAGCTCCATTAGTAAATGGCGTTGCTGACTTACTTCGCGCAGCCGGAATCGCCACATTCGGCCCGTCAAAAGCGGCGGCGCAACTGGAGGGCTCAAAGCACTTTGCCAAAGGCGTTATGCGCGATGCTGGTGTACCAACAGCGCGCAGTTATACCTGCGAAAACCAAGAAGAGATAGAGAAAGCACTCGATGTTTTCGGTGCGCCATATGTAGTTAAAGATGATGGGCTTGCCGCTGGTAAAGGCGTTGTTGTAACCGAAGATCGCGCGATCGCCTTGGAACATGCCCTGGCCTGCAAGTGTGTAGTCATTGAAGAATTTCTAAATGGACCAGAGATTTCTCTCTTTGGAATTTCAGATGGGCGAAATATTTTGCCAATGCAACCAGCGCAGGATTTTAAGCGCGCCTTCGATTTAGATAAAGGTCCAAACACTGGTGGGATGGGCGCTTATTCACCGCTGCCATGGGCGCCGGATGAAATTATGGATGAGACTTATGAAAAAGTATTGGCGCCAGTTATCGCCGAAATGGCGGCGCGCGGAACTCCATTTGTTGGTCTGCTCTACGCAGGCCTGGCACTTACCGATCACGGGCTACGGGTAATTGAATTTAATGCGCGCTTTGGCGATCCCGAAACTCAAGTTTTAATTCCCCGCTTGAAGACGCCGCTTGCAACGCTTTTATATAAGGCTGCAACCGATTCGCTAGATGATGTTGCCTTGGATTGGCGCGAAGAAAGTGCGGTTACCGTTGTTCTTGCCGCATCGGGTTATCCAGATTCGCCGCAAGTAAATGGTGTGATCACCAAAATTCCCAATATTGCAGATACCAAAATCTTTCACGCGGGTACTACACAAAGTGGCGATGCGCTTCTTTCATCTGGCGGTCGCGTGATGACAGTTACTGGAATCGGTTCAGATTTAACGCAAGCCCGCGACCGTGCATATCGGGCCATCTCACAGATTGAACTATCCGGATCTTTCTATCGCAGCGATATCGCGCTAAATGCGTCGGTCGCCGAGAAGGGCAATTAAATGAGGGAGAATAAACCAGTGAGCGTCCTTGCTGATCGTTATGCATCAAATGCAATGCGCGCCATCTTCGCACCAGAAGAGAAAATCATTGCCGAACGCCGTTTATGGCTCGCAGTAGCACGCGCTCAAAACAAGTTGGGCCACGCAATTGCTGATTCAGTAATTGCAGATTATGAGAAGGTTATAAATAAGGTTGACCTGGCATCCATCGATGCGCGCGAGAAAATTACCCGCCACGATGTTAAAGCCCGAATCGAAGAGTTCAACGCACTAGCCGGACATGAAGCAATTCACGCCGGAATGACGAGCCGTGATTTGACAGAGAATATTGAAGCCCTACAAATCAAAAACGGTTTAGAAATCGTTCACGGCAAAGTTGTTGCAGTATTAGCACAGCTTGGCGAAAAAGCCGCACAATATTCTGACCAAGCAATTGCTGGACGTTCCCACAACGTTCCGGCACAGATAACAACTTTAGGTAAGCGCTTTGCATCAGCTGCTGAAGAGTTACTTTTTGCCTACGAGCGCTTAGTTTCGCTACAAGATCGTTATCCAATGCGCGGCATCAAAGGCCCAGTCGGCACCGCACAAGATTCAATTGATTTACTTGGATCATCTAAATCACATCAAAGTTTGGAAGCAGAGATTGCCAACGATCTTGGTTTTAATCGCGTATTAGATTCAACCGGCCAGATTTATCCGCGTTCATTTGATTATGATGTTGTAACCACTTTGGTGCAATTAGCATCTAGCCCATCATCGCTTGCAACTTCAATTCGCTTAATGGCTGGCGCCGAACTCGTGACTGAAGGATTTAAAGCCGGCCAAGTTGGATCATCCGCCATGCCACATAAGATGAATACCCGATCCTGCGAGCGAATCAATGGCTTAAGCGTTATTTTGCGCGGTTATGCATCTATGGTCTCTGAACTTGCTGGTGATCAATGGAATGAAGGCGATGTTTCTTGCAGCGTTGTACGACGCGTTGCTCTGCCCGATGCTTTCTATGCCATCGATGGTTTGCTTGAAACAACCTTGACGGTATTAAACGAATTCGGTGCATTTCCTGCGGTGATTCAAGCTGAATTAGATCGCTATCTACCATTTCTTGCCACAACTAAGATTTTGATGGCATCTGTTAAAGCCGGTGTTGGCCGCGAAGTTGCTCACGAAGTAATTAAAGAACATGCAGTAAAAGCAGCGTTATTAATGCGTGAGGGCAAAGCCAACACTTTGCTTGATTCACTTGCCGCAGATGCGCGCCTACCGCTTGATCGCGCAGCACTTGATGCGTTGATTAGCCAACCAATTGAATTTACTGGCGATGCTCGCCAACAAATAGCTCGAGTTGTTAGTCGCATCGACGCGATTACATCCGCGCATCCTGCCGCAGCGCAGTACAAACCACGCTCCATAAGGTGAGCGGCTTCGGTTTGGCTGGCCCACCGCCAGCACCAGCTATAAAAGGTTGGCAGCACCTTCGTACCGGAAAAGTTCGTGATCTTTATACCAATTCTGAAAATGAAATTTTATTAGTCGCCTCAGATCGCATATCTGCCTTTGATTGGGTACTTCCATCTGAGATTCCAAATAAAGGCGCGATCCTTACGCAACTATCGCTATTCTGGTTTGAACTCTTAGAAGATATCGTTCCTAACCACATAATTAGCGATGATGTACCAGGTGAAGTATCAGACCGTGCGGTGATTGTTAAACCACTAGATATGTTTGCCATCGAATGTGTAGCTCGTGGATATCTAACCGGCAGCGGGCTTTCCGAGTATAAAACTAGCCAAGCAGTCTGCGGCAACTCGCTGCCAGCAGGTTTAGTTGACGGTTCACAGTTACCCGAAACTCTCTTCACGCCAGCGACCAAAGCTGAAATTGGCGATCACGATATAAATATTGATTTCGCAGATGCAGCCAAAATTGTTGGTGCTACCGATGCCGAAGAACTACGCGATCTAACTATCAAGCTCTATGACACCGCTTCTGAATTCGCCACCAGTCGCGGCATCATCCTGGCAGATACTAAATTTGAATTTGGACGCGATAGCAAGGGCGTTATTACCTTGGGGGATGAGGCGCTAACGCCTGATTCTTCACGTTTCTGGGAGGCGGCCTCGTGGAAGCCAGGTAGCGCGCCAGCCTCATTTGATAAACAATTTGTAAGGGATTTCCTTACTTCAAGCGGTTGGGATAAGAAGAGCCCACCACCAGAATTGCCTGCAGAGATAATCGAAAAGACTGCAGCGCGATATGAAGAAGCATATTTTCGTATCACCGGTATGAAGTTTTAAGAGACTAGGGAGCAGCAAATGGCAAAGATCGTGGTCGATGTGATGTTAAAGCCCGAAATTCTCGACCCACAAGGCGTAGCTGTCTCATCTGCACTGCCGCGACTCGGTTTTAACTTTGCCAAGAGCGTGCGCCAAGGAAAGCGCTTTGAGATTGAAGTAGAAGGCGATGCAACACCGGCACAGCTGGCTGAAGTTGAAAAAGCTGCCGAAAAACTCTTGGCCAATCCCGTAATCGAAACCTTTACAGTAAGAGTTGAGAAGTAAATGAAAGTTGGCGTAGTAACTTTTCCAGGCACGTTAGATGATCGTGATGCTGCGCGCGCTGCTACCCATGCCGGAACAACTGCCGTCTCGCTCTGGCATAACGACGCCGATCTAAAAGGTGTCGATGCAGTTATCTTGCCCGGTGGATTCTCTTATGGTGATTATCTGCGCTGTGGCGCGATTTCCCGTTTCGCACCTATTATGGAAAAAATTATTGATGCAGCAAATGGCGGAATGCCACTGATTGGTATTTGTAACGGTTTCCAAGTTCTATGTGAAGCTCATTTACTGCCCGGAGCGCTAACTCGCAATCATGAACTACATTTTCTCTGTCGCGATCAAAAGCTTGAGATAACAAATAATCAAACATCTTGGACTAGCGCTTTTACCGTTGGCCAAGAGATCGTCATCCCACTTAAAAACGGCGAAGGCTCTTTCCAATGCGATGATTCGACCTTGGCTATGTTGGAAGACGAAGGTCGCGTAATCGCACGCTATGTTGGCGAAAACCCCAATGGTTCACGTAATAAAATCGCTGGAATCACCAATGAACGCGGCAATGTAGTCGGTTTGATGCCCCACCCCGAACACGCGATCGATACTTTGACTGGCCCAACTGCCGATGGTTTAGCTTTCTTTACATCGGTGCTGACTGCGATGGTGAAGTAATGGCTTTAGATACCGTCGCAATCGCTAAAACTAATCCAGATACAAAGCAACCATTTGCCGAACTTGGGTTAAAGGCTGATGAGTATGCGCGTATCAAAGAAATTTTAGGACGCCGCCCCACATCTTCAGAGTTAGCGATGTATTCGGTCATGTGGTCTGAACATTGTTCTTACAAATCATCAAAAGTCCACTTAAAACAATTTGGCGACAAGGCAGTTAAAACTGATGCGCTCTTAGTTGGTATCGGTGAAAACGCTGGCGTTGTCGATGTTGGCCAAGGCTATGCAGTAACTTTTAAAATTGAATCCCACAACCACCCATCTTTTGTTGAGCCTTACCAAGGAGCAGCCACAGGTGTTGGCGGCATTGTTCGCGATATTTTGACTATGGGCGCCCGCCCAATTGCGATTATGGATCCACTTCGCTTTGGTCCAGCAGATGCTCTAGACACTCGTCGGGTATTGCCCGGAATCATCGCCGGTGTTGGTGGTTACGGAAACTGTTTAGGGCTACCAAATATTGGCGGCGAAGTTGTCTTTGATGAGACATATATCGGTAACCCCTTGGTAAATGCACTGTGTGTGGGCGTGATGAAACATAGCGATATCAAACTCGCTAAAGCAGCAGGCGCTGGAAATTTAGTAGTTCTCTATGGCGCAAAAACTGGTGGCGATGGCATTGGTGGTGTCTCAGTTTTGGCATCAGAAACCTTTGATGCAACCGGTCCTGCTAAGCGCCCTGCTGTGCAAGTGGGAGATCCCTTTGTAGAAAAAGTTTTGATCGAATGTTCACTTGAAATTTTTGCTGAAGATCTAGTCGTTGGCATCCAAGACCTTGGCGGGGCAGGCTTATCTTGCGCTACTAGCGAGCTGGCATCTGGCGGCAGCGGGGGAATGAAGGTCGAACTAGATCGAGTTCCTTTGCGCGATGCCACCTTGTCACCTGAAGAGATTTTGATGTCTGAATCGCAAGAGCGTATGTGTGCAATCGTTGAACCCAAGCATATTGATCGCTTCTTAGAGATCTGCAAGAAATGGGATGTAACGGTTACCGTAATTGGCGAAGTAACCGATGGCGAGCGTTTAGAAATTACTTGGCACGGCGATCTCATTGTCGATGTTCCACCTCGAACCGTGGCTCATGATGGTCCGGTATATAACCGCCCATTGGCTAAACCAGAATATATAGATCGCGTTAACGCCGAAATTATTAACGTGCCTCGTCCTGAGACTGCAGATCAAATTAAAGATACCGTTCTTAAATTAGCTGCTACCCCAAATCTGGCAGATAAATCTTGGGTGACATCACAATACGATCGTTATGTTCAAGGAAACACCATTCAATCCCAACCTGATGATTCTGGAATGGTGCGTATCGATGAGAAGACAAACTTAGGTGTGGCCATTGCAACTGATGCCAACGCTAACTGGTCATATTTAAATCCTTATGAAGGAGCAAAGCTTGCGCTTGCGGAGGCTGCGCGCAATATTGCAACCGCGGGCGCAAAGCCACTGGCCGTTACAAACTGTCTTAACTTTGGATCTCCTGAAGATCCTGGTGTGATGTGGCAATTTGCTGAATCTGTGCGCGGCCTTGCCGATGGTTGTTTAGAAATGGGTCTGCCGGTAACAGGTGGCAACGTCTCTTTTTATAATCAAACTGGTGCAGTTGCGATTTTGCCAACTCCAGTTATTGGCGTGCTCGGTGTTATCGATGATGTGCGCACCAGAACACCGATGAGTTTTGATCGTGCTGGCTTGGAATTATTTTTACTTGGCGATACCGAAGATGATCTCGCCGGCAGCGAATGGGCTTATATGCACGGCCAACGTGGTGGAAAGGCGCCGATCGCTGATTTGCAGCGCGAAATGCGCTTAATTGACCTGCTTGTGGCGGGCCGAACTTCACAGATATTTACGGCAGCGCATGATCTAAGCCAAGGTGGATTAAGTGCAACGTTAACTGAGATGGTGCTGCGCCATAACGTGGGTGCTGATATCTTAATTGAAAATGTGGGTACTACTTTAATTTCAGAATCACCAGGCCGCGTAGTTGTTGCAGTAGAGCCAACAAAAGCTGCTGCGCTTTTGGCTTTGGCGGCTAAGCAGCAAATAACAATTACCAAAATCGGCACAACTGGTGGCGATAGCCTGGTAATCAATGGCACAGATATTTCACTAAATGAACTTCGCAAAGCCCATACCGAAACCTTCGAAAAGTTATTTGGATAAATATGCGCGATCCTAAAGTTCTCGAAGCGGTGAAGCAGACCCTTGCTGCACTTGTAGAACGCTCGCCTGGACGAGCCATCGAAGTTCGCATCCCGCCATATGCAGCTATCCAATGTGGTGATGGTCCAACACATACCCGCGGCACTCCAGCAAACGTGATTGAGATGAACGCCGATACTTGGTTGGCACTTGCCTACGGTGATCGCACATGGGCAGATGCGATGTCAGCAGGGTTAATTAACGCATCAGGTGCGCGTGCTGATTTAACACAACTCTTGCCGATTAGGATAAAGCCATGACGCGCCGCCCAGATGGTCTGCTCAACCACAACGTTTTAGATGACGATAAAGCTCCGCAAGATGCATGTGGTGTCTTTGGAGTTTGGGCACCTGGCGAAGAAGTTGCCAAGTTAACTTTCTATGGTCTCTACGCCTTGCAACATCGCGGCCAAGAATCTGCAGGTATCGCTGCAAGCGATGGTGAGCGAATTTTAATTTATAAAGATATGGGTCTGGTTTCGCAAGTCTTTACCGAAACTGATCTAGCAAGCTTGACTGGTGATTTAGCGATCGGCCATTGTCGCTACAGCACCACCGGTTCCAGTACTTGGGTTAATGCCCAACCAACGCTGCGACCTACTAAATACGGCACTTTGGCGCTGGCTCACAATGGAAATTTAACTAATACCGGCGATCTGGCTGAGATGGTGCAGAAACTTGAAGGCGATTCTGCAAAGAACGGTCGAGGCGCAACAACTGATACTGAAATCATGACTGCGCTAATTGGCCTGCAAGATGAGAAGAACGTTGAAGCTAGCGCGATCGCAGTATTGCCAAAGCTAGAAGGCGCATTCTCGCTCGTATTTATGGATGAGAAAACTTTATATGCTGCGCGCGATCGCCATGGTGTTCGTCCCCTTGTGATCGGAAAGCTAGATCGTGGTTGGGTGGTTGCATCAGAGACTGCGGCGTTAGATATTGTCGGAGCCGCATTTGTGCGCGAAGTCGAACCCGGAGAATTTTTAGCAATCAATGAAGATGGAATTCGTTCCGAGATGTGGGCAAAGCCAGATCCCAAAGGCTGCCTCTTTGAATATGTTTACTTAGCACGTCCAGATACAACAATTGCTGGACAAGGCGTTCATGCAACGCGCGTACGTATCGGAAAGCGATTAGCGATAGAAGCACCGGTCGAAGCAGATTTGGTAATTCCAGTTCCTGAATCTGGCACACCTGCAGCAATTGGTTACGCCCAACAATCAGGGATTCCATATGGGCTTGGGCTTGTTAAAAATTCTTATGTTGGTCGAACCTTTATTCAGCCTTCGCAGACGATTCGCCAGCTCGGTATTCGTTTAAAGTTAAATCCGCTCCGTGAAATTATTGAAGGCAAACGAATCGTTGTTGTTGATGACTCAATCGTGCGTGGCAATACCCAGCGTGCGATCGTGCGGATGCTCCGTGAGTCAGGTGCCCGCGAGATTCACGTTCGCATTTCCAGCCCACCAGTTGAATGGCCATGTTTTTACGGTATTGACTTTGCATCTCGCGCAGAACTTATTGCTAGTGGTTTAGAAGTTGAAGAAATTCGCCGCTCCATTGGTGCAGATTCTTTAAGTTACGTATCCCTTGAAGGTTTAATCGCCGCTACAACTATTGCCGAAGATAAGCTCTGCACCGCTTGTTTTACTGGTAAATATCCCATCTCGGTTCCAACCGATATGTCTGAAGGAAAGATGCGCCTTGAGATCACCGAAACAGTTAAAGACCATGAGCACATATAAAGATTCAGGCGTCGATATCGATGCTGGAGATCGCGCCGTTGAATTGATGAAGGCATCAATTGCAAAGGCAACTCGCCCAGAAGTAATGGGTGGCATCGGTGGTTTTGCCGGACTATTTGATGCCAGCGCGCTGAAGAAATTTAATAAACCGCTACTTGCTACATCAACTGATGGCGTTGGTACCAAAACCGAGATTGCTCGGCAGATGGGAATCTATGACACGATTGGTGAAGATTTAGTTGCCATGGTCGTCGATGATCTAGTCGTTTGTGGTGCCGAACCTTTATTTATGACTGATTACATTGCAGTTGGAAAAGTAATCCCTGAACGTATCGCTGAGATCGTCAAGGGAATTGCGCGCGGTTGCGAAAAAGCTAACACCGCTTTAATTGGTGGAGAAACTGCAGAACACCCCGGTTTACTAAAAGAAGATGAATTTGATATTGCAGGAGCTGCAACCGGTGCAGTAGATGCCGATAAACAATTAGGTTCTCATCGCGTCAAAGCTGGCGATGCAATCATCGCAATGCCAGCAAGTGGATTCCATGCCAATGGATATTCATTAGTCCGCCACATTTTGGCTACGCAAAAGCTAGATCTTCAGAAGCAGTACCAGGGATTTAATAACTCACTTGGCGAAATTCTTTTGACCCCAACTGAGATTTACACCTTGGATTGTTTGGCTTTGATTAAGTCACAAGCAGAAAATATCCGCACCTTTTCACACATCACCGGTGGCGGATTAGCCGATAACACCGCTCGCGTTATTCCAGATGGCTTAATTGCAAAATATGACCGCACCAGTTGGGCGCTTCCTCTAGAGATGATATTTATGGCTGAAATTGCAGGGGTTCCACAAGGCGATATGGAGCGGACCTGGAATTGTGGAATCGGCATGGTCGCCATCGTCGATCCTGAAATTGCAGACTTGGTGATCAGATCGCTGGCGGCGCGGGGGATGAAGGCATGGGTAGCAGGCTCAATTCACGCTCAAAGTGGCCCAGGAGCGGCTGCTTTGGAAGGTAACTACCTGACGCGATAACCTACGCGTCTTGAAGAAAATAACGTTGGTAAGGAGGTCGCCCAATGGGTCGCGGCCGTGCAAAAGCTAAGCAGACAAAAGTCGCAAGAGATCTCAAGTACAACTCTCAGGAGATGGATCTAGATCGCCTTGCCAAAGAACTCCACGGCGAAGATTCTTCAAATAAATCTCGCGATGATGAAGATCCATTCGCTGAGGGTAATTACATCCCGCGTGCTTAATTTCTCACGTGTAAGTTAATTGCTGTGAGACCAACTCCTTACGTAGCATCTCTTCGTATCTACGAGCCACTTTCTGCTTTCGAACCCGCAGATCGTTTGCGTTGGCAGGGATTAACTGCAGATGAAGGATCAAAGCGCACGGAACAAGAGTTAGCGCTGCGCCGTTTAGTTTTCCCTGAACCACCGGCTGGCCGCCCTGATGGCGTGCACATTTTAGATTTAGATGGAGTTCGTTATATCTCACCTTGGTCAACGGCAACTCGTTGTTGGGCAGCCCTTGATGATTTCAAAGAGACTCTGCCATCATCAGTTACCCCGTTTTTTATTCCGCAATCTTTAGAAGATGTAATTACTGCAGGCGTTGATTTAATGGAAGATCGTGTTCCACATATCTTGACTGAAAATTGGGTTATTCCGCCACGGTGGTTCTCGCTATTTATGGCTGAAGATCGAGTGCGCGGCGAAGATGAAGATGGGCTCTTCTGTATTCTGCGAACCACAATTGCTGATGCGAAGGCGCGTACTGAAGTTGCACACCAAACAGTCCGCAGCGCATTCGGTGAAGGTTCTGTTGAAGCCGAAATCGAACACTTACTTGAATGGCTCGATATGTTTCACAATAAATCACTCGTTGAACTCGATTACGGTGGTTTAGCTAATTACTTAGACCACGGGCTGCGTTTAGCCGGTGAAGAAGGCCTGGAGGCAGATACTTCAGTAGAAGATGTCTTGCTTTCGCTATCTGGACTTGCCGCAGGCGATGGCGAGATGGCTGGTAAAGGCTACGAGCGCCTAGTTTCGCGTTGGCGCATCGTTCAAGGCTTTGAATCTGCCATTTAGCGTTGATTAATTCTTTGTAGGTATTGCTATTTGCGCTCACTTTGGCGGATACTTCCGACACTCGTTACAAATCGGACATCTCAAGAAAGCAATAGGAGAAGCGCTATGAACCGGCTGCCAGATGCAGAAATCTTGCTTACTCCTCGCGAAGTCGCTGAGCTATTTGGTGTCGATCCAAAGACTGTTACTCGTTGGGCTAAAGCCGGCAAGTTAACTTCAATTCGCACACTTGGTGGACACCGTCGTTTTCGTAAATCTGAAGTAGAAGATCTGCGCAATAACTATTTTAAGAGCGAGACCAAGTAAATAATTTATGGAATTTTCAGTTCTGCAATTCATTTTACTTGGCGCGCTCACATTTATCTTTGTAGGAGCGCTTACACCGCTTATGCGCAAACTTGCTTTGAAGATCGGCGCAGTTGATGCGCCCAATCTGGCGCGCAAAGTTCAGAAAGAACCAGTCCCGTATTTAGGTGGCGTAGCAATTGCAATCGGTGTGGTTGCTGCTTCGTATGGTTCTCTTCTTGCAACCGATTTCACAATGGAGACATTTCGCTTAGCTAGCTTTGTATTGGTTCCGGCAATTGCAATTTCAGCGATGGGCTTAGTCGATGATTTACGTGGCCTTGAACCTTGGCCAAGATTAATTGCACAAACTGTAACCGGAGTAATCGTTGCAGTAATCCTGACCGCGACTGACACAATGGGTGTTGCGTTCAATAATACTTTTCTTAATTACGCGGTTTCAGTCTTATGGATAGTTGGCGTCTGTAACTCGATTAACTTCTTTGATAATTTAGACGGCGGAGCTGCTGGGACTATCGCAGTTATCTCAACCTTCCTCTTCTTTATTGCTTATGATCGCCAGCAAGTCTTAGTTAGCGCTCTCGCTATAGTCACCGCAGGAGCCACTGCAGGCTTTCTAATGTGGAATCGTGCCCCAGCCAAGATATATATGGGAGATGCCGGCGCACTCTTTCTTGGGATCATCATCTCTGTATTAACAATCCGCTTAAGTCCAGGCGTTGTGCCCCAAATAAAATCCTTGGCCATTCCTCTAGCTTTGATGGCGGTCCCGATTCTTGATACAACCGTTGCCGTTACATCACGTATTTATCGCGGTGTTTCACCTTTTCAGGGCGGTACTGACCATTTATCGCATCGCTTAATGCGCGTTGGATTAACTAGACGTTTAACTGCATTTACTTTGTGGGGTTTAGCCGCCTTTTATGGTGGGCTGGCGCTGGCTATATATATCTGGCCAGATAGTGCCGGATATCAATTAATGGCGATTGGCGCTGCTGCATGGCTCTTCAAATTGATTTACTTCTTACGAATTCCATCTGAGGGGTAGACTACTCACATGGCTAATAACGATGAAGTAAAAGCGAGAATGCTCGCAGCGCTTGAAGCGAAAAAAGGTAAAAAGGGCGCACCTGGAACACAGACACATGCCGAAGGTGGTTCCAAGATTCGTGGTGGCCAACGCAGTGGTGGCGCACCACAGGTACAGCGCAAAGCAGGTCCATCAGGTTCAGGCTCTGCCGGTTAATTTTTAACTTAACTTAATTTAATTTCAGCTTGTGGCTCGGGACAGGATCGAACTGTCGACCTCACGATTTTCAGTCGCGCGCTCGTACCAACTGAGCTACCGAGCCAATATTAAATTGTTAATTGATCATTAAAAAAGAAGAGAGTGTGTGGACACTCTCTTCTCGTCCAATGAGTTCAAATGTCTTACGACATTGAACACGCGACCCGGACGGGACTTGAACCCGCGACCTCCGCCGTGACAGGGCGGCGCGCTAACCAACTGCGCTACCGGGCCTTAAAGAATGAAAACATAAGTGGCTCTTATGTCACCTTAAAGCCGATGTGCCAGATAAATCTGGCCTTGCGTGCCCCCAACGGGATTCGAACCCGTGTTACCGCCGTGAAAGGGCGATGTCCTAGGCCCCTAGACGATGGGGACGTTTGAGGCTCGCAAATCGTACCCGTTATAGGGGTGCAGACCAAAATCGGTTAAATGTCTGCCCAGATATCGCAGGAATTAACGAGATTTTACAGAAGTGCCCACTGAATTGTGATTGAGACTGTCACATCTTGCTGTCCAAGATCAATAACAGTTGCGGAAGAATCTGCAGATTTTGCCATCGCCATAATTGGCGGATAGCTAACAGGAGATGAGTTTTCAACTAAGTAGTTAACTCGGCCCAACTTTGTTCCGAGCAGCTTTGCATAAGAAGTCGCCTTTGCCTTTGCGTTTTTAACTGCATTGGCACGCGCAGATTCAGTTGCATTGGATGAATCAAGAACAAAAGGAGTAACTCCTTGGATCTGTAAATCATCGCCACCGGCTGCAACAACTGCATCGACAACTGCGCCAGCATTTTCGGCGTTCTTTATTGTTACGACAAAACTTTGGGAACCGCGGTAGCCAACTAGAACAGAGCCCTTATCTTGGGTGTAGTTATATTCTGGATAAACAGTGATGCTGGCAGTTGCAATATCGCCTTTAAGAATTCCGCTCTTTGTCAGCGCGGCACGAACTGCAGCAGCGACAGTTGATGTCTTGGCAAGTGCATCTTTATTTGATCCAGCCACTACTGAAACATTGGCATTGAGTCGAACCGCATCCGGGGTCACCTTCACTGAACCCTCGGAGTTAACTGTCACATACCGCGACGCGGTTGTAGCTGCGTTAGCAGGTAGAGAAAGCGCTGCGCCTGTAATCAGCGTTATTGCGGTGGCTAAGGCAGCGATTTTACGGATACGAGTTGTAGTCATGGTTTAAGTATCTCCTATTTATTTATGGGTGGCTGTGGAGGGCCTTAGAAAAGTATGTGATTTATAGCGTGCGATATAAATCAGAGTGATCTTTAAGCATGCGATCCAATGAGAAATATTGCCCTGCGCGCGCTTTACCTGCTTCACCCATCATCTGGCGCAACTGCGGATCGCGTACCAATTTCTCAATAGCATCGGCCATATCAGCAGGGTTGGTTGGGGTTAGATACCCAGTACTTTCATTTATGACGATATCTGAAATAGATCCCACATTTGTAGCAACAATCGGCAAACTAGCTTGTGCTGCCTGAATCAAAGTAAGTGGAATACCTTCATTATCCGAGGTAAGGACTGCAATATCGCTCGCGGCAAATATCTGATCGATATCACTGCGCCAACCAAAGAAAGTTATATTCAATTGCTCTTTTAACGCGCGCTGCTTTGAGCTTTCAAAGAGCTCGCCTTCGCCAGCGACCAAGAAACGCACATCTAGCCCACGTTCTTTACATTCCTTCGCCACATCCAATAAACGATCAGGGCGCTTTATCTGGGTTAGGCGTCCCACAAAAGTTATATAGAGAGTCTGTGAGCTAATCCCCAGCGCGCTCTGTGCTGCCGCTTTGGCAATTAACTTTGGTGCGGGCAACCCCGGAAAGAAGACGCGATACTTATCTTTACTGCCGATACCTGAAGCAATCAAGTCATCTCTGACCTTGCTACCAATTGCGATCAATACGCTGGTGCGAGCTGCCAATATCTTCTCAATTAAAATTACAATTTTTGTAGTAAAGCTGTTGAAGTAACCGTGTAGTAAGTGCCCATGGAAAGTGTGAACTCGCACCGCACCGCGCCCAGCCAATAGAGAAGCCAAGCGACCTAAGACGCCAGCTTTAGCAGTGTGAGTATGAATTACATCAGGTTTATATTTACGGATGAGCAAAACCAAACCAAAGAAAGCTTTTAAATCTGCGATCAAAGATACGGAACGACCCAATCCTGCAATACGAGTGGCCTTAATATCTTTTGCAACGATATCTAAATAATCTGCTTCATTCTCATCGCAGAAACCAGTAACTAAAATCTGCTCAAATGCTGACTTATCTAGCCCGCGCATTAATTCGGCCACAATCACAGCAGGACCGCCCACATTCATGCGGGCGATGATCTGCATTACCTTTACCTGCGTGGCCATGTGGTTATCTTCTCGCAAAAAGGCGCGATAATTGTGCACATGACCAGTGGTGAATTCGTCTCTAATTGCACCGCTGATGCGATCTCATCCGCCGCCCAATTACTCAAGGCTGGTGGTTTAGTCGCACTCCCAACCGAGACTGTTTATGGCCTTGGCGCCGATGCCACCAATAAAGATGCAGTCTCGCGAATTTATAAAGTTAAAGGGCGCCCAGCAGATCATCCGCTAATCGTGCATATCCATTCCATGCAATCACTAGGCGAATGGGCTGATGAAATCCCTAGTTATGCAATTTCTCTCGCTCGTGATTTTTGGCCCGGACCGATGACTTTGGTTTTAAAGAGATCGATGCTCGCAGAAGACTTTGTAACTGGAGGCCAGCCAACGGTAGGACTGCGGGTGCCTGATCACGTTGTATCGCTCGCCTTATTATCGGCATTTGAAAAAATTGGTGGCAAAGGAATTGCGGCACCAAGTGCCAATCGCTTTGGACATGTCTCGCCAACGACTGCGCAAGCGGTGCAAGAAGAACTCGGCGAATACTTGGACTCAACGGATTTAATTCTCGACGGCGGGCCATCAAGTGTTGGCGTTGAATCAACAATTATCGATTGCACATCACATGCACCAAGAATCTTACGCCCGGGCGCTATAACGATTGAAATGATTGAAGCAAGTACGGGGCTAAAAGTTTCTACTGCTGTAACCGATATTCGAGTAAGCGGTTCACTGGAAAATCATTATTCTCCTGCAGCAACCGTCTCCTTAAATCGGATACCTGAATCAGGTGAAGGCTTTATCGCTCTTTCAGAAGAGCAAACGCCGAACGGCGTGATTCGTTTAGCTTCACCAAATTCAGTTGAAGAGTTTGCACGATTGATGTACTCGGCACTTCGTGATGCAGATGCCAAAGGAGTTAAATCCGTTGTGGTGATCGAACCAATTGGCGATGGCTTGGCTCTGGCAATCCGTGACCGCTTAATGCGAGCGTCAAAAGGGCGATGAATCTCCGCTAAGATACGGCAGGTGTTCGGCGCATAATTAGCTGAATTACAGTGGGGCCTATAGCTCAGTCGGTAGAGCAACGGACTTTTAATCCGTGGGTCGACAGTTCGAGCCTGTCTGGGCCCACTCATCTTTTCGACACGTGCTCATAGATTGAGTTAACAGTTGCTTTCTGTTAACTTTCCTCCACTTAGTACCGTAGGAAACTACAAGTAATGAGTGGCGTTGTGTCTAGCGAAGTCCGGTTTAATCCCGGCGCTGTCCCGCAACTGTAAATGATCGAAAGATCTAAGCCAGGTCGCCTGGCAGAACGCCGATGTATCCGATCCCGGAGGAGGGTCGGGTCTTAAAGCGTTACTGCTTTTTGCCCCATTTTCCTCCCTTGTAATCTAGAGGGAGTTTTTTATGTTCAATGCACGCCTACGCGCTCTTACAGTTGCAATCGTTGCAATTGTGTTCGCCTCTATCTTAGCTAGCCCCGCGCAAGCAGTGGGGACGAAGTATCCGCTCACAATCAAGTTTGGTGGCTACACCACCAAATTGGTAAAGAAACCAACAAAAATTATCTCGTTATCACCAAGTGCTACCGAAATATTTTATGCAATCGGTGCAAAGTCACAAATCTTGGCAGTTGATAATCTTTCAAATTATCCAACTGGTGCGCCTATCAGCAAGATCAGTGCCTACGAACCAAATGTCGAGGCAATTCTTGAATTGAAGCCAGATCTTGTTTTACTTGCTTCAGATTCTGTCAAAGCACCACAGATTAGAAACGCTTTAATTAAGTTAGGTGTTGCTGTTTTGATGGAAAAAGCGCCGGCGACTCTGACTGATGTGTATGCTGAAAATACCGCCTTAGGCAAGGTAACTGATCGTGCCGGCGGTGCCACGAAACTAAACGAATCAATGGCGAAATCAATCAAAAATATTCTTGCAAAAGCCAAGAAGAATTCAAAAGTTCGCATATTCCACGAGTTGGATGAGACCTATTACTCAGCTACATCTAATACCTTTATCGGCAAGGTCTATCAGGATTTTGGAACTGTAAATATTGCCGATGCGGCCTTAGGTGCTGACTCATCGGGATATCCGCAGTTATCTGCTGAATACTTGCTCAAGAGTGATCCCCAGGTAGTTTTCTTGGCCGATGCGCAATATGGCACAACGGTAGATTCAGTATCTCAACGCGCTGGATGGTCACAGATGAGCGCAGTTGTAAATAAGAAAATTATTGCGCTACCTGCAGATATCCCATCACGCTGGGGACCACGTCTTGTTGATTTCTATAAGTTAATCGGCAACTCTCTGGAGGCAGTGAAGAATTGAAAACAGGTGAGATTGACCGAATCTGGCACTGGCAGATTACAGCGGTAGTTGGAGCAGTCCTCTTTGCCGTATTGCTGCTAGCTGTCAGTTTTGGTCCAATCTCACTAGATTTTGTAAAAATTCTACGCACCTTGTTTGGTTTAAGTGGCGGGTTGCAAGATGAGGAGAAGGCCCTCTTCTTGCAACTGCGCCTGCCACGCGTGTTATTAGCCGCACTCGTTGGTGCCGCACTAGCAACCAGTGGTGCGGTTTACCAAACGGTCTTTCGCAATCCACTCGCCGACCCTTACTTGCTGGGCGCAGCCGCTGGTGCTGGGTTGGGTGCGACACTTGCATTAACTGGTGGAAGTTCAAGCTTTTATGCAGCGCTACCGCTCTTTGCATTTATCGGCGCAGCACTTGCCGTGGCCGCAACATTTTTAATCTCAGGTAGATCCTATGCCGATCCTGCGATGTTGTTACTCTCTGGAATTGCCATAGGCTCTTTTGCAACCGCCGTTCAAACCTATTTGCAACAACGTAATAGTGAAGTTCTTCGCCCCGTGTATTCGTGGATTTTAGGACAGTTGACCGTAGCTGATTGGCAGGTAGTTAAATGGGCAAGCTTCTATATTGTGCTGGCGCTAGCCGTTTTAATTCGAATGTCCCGACTATTAGATGGGTTACTGCTCAGCGATGAGGAAGCTTTTTCACTGGGCATCTCACCGAATAAAGTTCGAATAATTGCAATTGGCGCGGCCACTTTGGCTACTGCAACGGCAGTTTCAGCTAGCGGCTTGATTGGCTTTGTCGGAATTGTCGTGCCGCACTTAGTTCGGGGAATAACTAAGCGGGCAACGAATCGCGCACTCTTCACAGTGGCGCTATTTGGTGCCGCTTTTCTTGTTCTGGCCGACCTTGGTGCCCGCACCTTGTTATCTCCCGCCGAATTACCTATTGGAGTAATCACCGCCTTTGTAGGTGCGCCATTTCTTTTATTTGTGTTGCGGGCCAAAAGAGTTCTCAAATGATTACAATTAAAAACCTCTCCCTTCGCTATGGTGATTTCTACGCACTCAACCAGATCACCTTGGATATTCCACGCGGCAGCTGGAGTTGCCTGGTGGGACCAAATGGCGCGGGTAAGACAACCTTTTTAAAAACACTGCTAGGTAATAAACCATACGACGGATCTATCACTATTGACGGGGTTGAGGTCTATAAGAACTTACGAAACGTGGCATTTGTTCCGCAACGCCCTGAAGTTCCAGCAGGGATGAATGTCGCTGAATATGTGATGCTTGGACGTGCCCGCCTAGACGGTTGGGGACGCGAATCGAACACAAGTCGTAAATATGCGATGGAGATTCTGGAAGAGATGCAGCTAGCTGCAATGCGTCAACAATTAGTAACACAACTATCGGGTGGAGAAATGCAGCGGGTCCTGATTGCTCGCGCCTTAGTCCAGGAGGCTGAACTTATGATTTTAGATGAGCCGACCTCAGCCCTGGATTTGCACCATCAAATTTCTACTCTTAATCACATCGAAAGAGCACAAAAGAATGGGACTACCATTGTTTCGACAATGCATGACATCACCTTGGGTGCCATGTATGCAGAGCGAATCATAATTATGCAACAAGGAAGAGTATTACTAGATGGCCAGGCACACGAAGTAATCCATTCCCAAGAGCTAAAGCTGGCCTTTGATGATGGCATCACAATTCACACCTTAGAAAATGGTCGCCCAGTCATTGTTGCGAACAAGGCCACGGCCAGCCTATGACTCTGATATTCATCGCCGGTGGTGCGCGGAGTGGAAAAAGCCGAAAAGGTGAGGAGTTGGCAATTGCGTTAGCCGGTGTGGGAAAACCGATCTTTATCGCCACTGCTGAGGCTGTCGATGATGAGATGAAATCGCGAATTGAAAAACATCAATTAGATCGAGGAACTGCATTTGAGTTGATTGAAGAGGCGAGGGATTTAACCAAGGTATTAACGCAAATCAATCCTGGGGCAACTGTTCTGGTGGATTGTCTAACGCTTTGGTTATCAAATAATATGATGAGTGAAGAAATAGATACCAATCAATCCGTTATATCTGCCGCCCGTGCTCGAGTGGGAAATACAATATTTATCAGTAATGAGGTGGGTGAAGGTATTGTGCCGATGCATCCGGTGTCACGTCAGTTCCGAGATCTTTCTGGCATCATGAATCAAGAGTTTGCGCAAGCTGCGGACAAGGTTTACTTCATGAAGTTTGGAATTGCCCAGGAACTAAAATGATCAATGATGTGAAAGTCGCTTTTGCTTTTTTAACTCGAATTCCGATAACTCACAAGGACGAAGTTTCGATTCAAAGAAGTGCAATTTGGTTCCCCTTTGTCGGCTCCGTAATAGGACTTTTCTCGGGGTTGGTATTTGTCGGACTCAATGAATTAATCCCAGCTTCACCGGCTGCGGCACTTACCCTTCTTTTCTCCATCCTTGTCACCGGGGGATTTCATCACGACGGGTTGGCCGATACCTTTGACGGTTTAGTTGGAGGCTGGAACCCCGAAGATCGTCTTCGAATCTTGAAGGATTCGCGCCACGGAACATATGGCGTGCTAGCTATTGTTTTGCAGTTAATCATTCAATTCGCACTTTTATCCGCACTCAGCCCTCGGACTGCTCTGCTCGCACTTATCTCGGCCCACACATTGGGGCGGCTCGTTCCGATTTATTTTATGCTCTCACCTGCTGCGCCTTCCCATGAAGGTATGGGTGCCACCTATGCGCGCACCGTTAAAGGCACCCATGTGCTTCTCGCAACAATGCTCACAGTCGCTTTGCTGATACCTTTAATAGGACTTCACTTCTTGCTGCTGGGCGCAATTGTTGCAATTGTTTCCCTTCTTTTTTTGTTTTATGTACGAAGAAAAATCGGTGGCGTCGTTGGAGACGTTCTGGGTGCATCCGAGCAGATTGCTGAAAGTCTCGTCCTTCTCTATTTTCTAATTATCTCGACACACAAACTTTGGTTGTCATGGTTGATTTAATTACTGCACGTTTCGATTGTGTACTTTTTGATCTAGGTAACACGCTAATTAAGCAGGAAAATCCGGGAACTCCCTATGAAGCCTTATCCGTCCAGATTTTGCCGGGAGTGCAGAACTTGCTTGATACTCTCCGTGGTCAGGTGAAGATTGGCATTGTCTCAAATACCCAGACAATTACGGAAGCCGATATCGAGCGAAAACTTGAAACCGTTGGACTAGAAAAATACTTTGATCTCATCATCGCAACTGCCGAATTTGGCAAACATAAACCAGATCCCGCACCCATTACCGCCGCTATCGAAGAACTTGAGGTAAGTGCCCAGCGCACACTTTATATAGGAGATGTTGAAACCGATAAGCAAGCAGCTTTGGCCGCTGGTGCACACTTTACCTACACTGGGCCAGATGCATATGCCTGCGTACACCAGTACCTGTTGCATAGTGAGAGCGCATTAGATCGCGCCAGATACACGCAACCAATCTTTTCAACGCAACATTACGAGGCTGTACAAAAAGCATTTGACGGATTAGCAAAACCAGTTGGTGCGCTCGGCAAGTTAGAAAAGGTCACCGCCAAAATTGCCGGCATCACGCATACTCACACCCCCACCGTTGATCCTGCCGCCCTTGCACTTTTCGGTGCAGATCACGGAATAGCAGCTGATGACTCAGTAACTCCTTGGCCGCAGGCAATCACCGGCATGATGCTGGAAGTTATGGGAGAAAATAAGGCGGCAGTCTCTGTTTTTGCTGAGGTGGCAGATGTATATCTGCAGATTATTAATGTCGGTGCGGTGACTGATTCACAATCTCCACAGGTGCGCAACGTCAGGGTAGCAAGTGGCACCAATGACATTCGAACACATGATGCAATGTCTCAGGCAGTTGCGATTGCGGCCTTAGAAGTGGGCGCCAATACCGCCGAACGGTTAATCGCGGGCGGATCACGCGCACTTTTGACTGGTGAAGTTGGAATAGGTAACACGACACCGTCAGCAGCGCTGATAGCCCGCCTTACTGATTCGACTGCTGCGCAGGTCACAGGTCGTGGATCTGGAATTGATGACGAAACTTTTGCAAGAAAGGTAACAATTGTTCAGCAGTTAATTGAGAGGACAAAAGATGAGAAGGATCCCATTCTTTTGCTGGCCCAGATAGGCGGGATAGAGATTGCGGCATTGGTAGGTTACATATTGCGGGCAGCCTCACTGCAGATTCCAGTGATATTAGATGGAGTAATCACTCTGGCTGCAGCAGCTGTTGCGAAAGTGATTAACCCGCAGATCACACAATTTCTAATCGCCGGACATGCATCCTCTGAGCCAGGATCGCGCATTGCACTCGAGTATCTTGATTTAGATCCAATCCTTAATTTGGAGTTAAGGCTCGGTGAAGGTACCGGTGCTTTACTCGCTCTTCCCATCCTTCGAGCCACTTGTCAGGGGCTCTCCCAGATGGCTCGCATCGTAGATTTGCTATAACAGACTTTTAATCCGTGGGTCGACGGTTCGAGCCCGTCTGGGCCCACGTGTCTAAATTGCAAGCCAAGACAAGCACTTCCTGGTTAGCTCTTTATCTAGCCCTGGGCGTTGTTTGGGGATGCTCCTTTATCTTTATCAAGCTTGGCCTCGAATTTTTAACACCATTTGGAGTCGCCTTCGGTCGATGTGCCCTAGGTGCATTGACGCTATTGGCTTGGGCAAAATATAAGAAAATTTCACTTCCAAAATCAGGAAAGTTATGGGCCCATCTCTGGGTGGTATCACTCATGCTCAACGTAATTCCGGGCGTACTTTTTGCACTTGCGGAAACCGAAGTAACTTCAATTTTGGCTGGAATCATTAACGCGGTAACACCCCTAATGACTCTGATTGCAATTATGTTTGTTACGCGTAATGAGAAGCCAAAGTTTTACCAGGTTCTTGGTATTGGAATCGGTTTCATGGGCGTATTAACCGTGCTTGGCGCATGGCAAGGACTTGGCGATAACCCGCTGTGGGCTGTCTTGGTTTTGCTCGCGGCGGTTACTTGTTACGGTTTCTCATTTCCATATTCTCGCCGCTTTGTTATCCCACATAAGTTGCCATCCGAGTCCATTGCAGCCACCCAAGTAACCGCTGGTGCAATTACTTTGCTCCCCTTTTACTTAGTTGATGGAATCGCACAGGATGTTTATAAGCCCGGCCCGGTCTTAGCAATGTTGGCACTTGGCGTTTTCGGTAGCGGCTTTGCCTATATCTGGAACTTTAAGATTATGGCACTTGCAGGAAGTGCAATTGCTAGCAGCGTTACATATCTAACGCCGGTAGTTGCGGTAATTGTGGGAGTCATTTTCTTAAAAGAGAATATTTATTGGTATGAACCTACTGGTGCTTTAATCGTTTTATTAGGTGCTGCAATTGGACAAAATCGAATAAAGCTAAGTAAGAACTAATCGATCTTCCAACCTTCGTTAATAGGACCTAAATCAACTCCCGCCGCAGCATGATTGCTAACTTCACCACGTTCTAGCTGAGCCGCATGAGCGGTGTTATGCCAACGCTCTTCGATCTTGCCAAAGCGCCAGAGCAATAAAGCTACGCTCCAAACTACGGCGAATGCCCCAACAATGAAGTAACCGGCGCTATTTAGATTAAATGCAAGTGCAAAATCCCAGAAACCACCTGAAAGATTTAACTGATTGGCTAGTACTTGGCAGATTTCCAGGCCACCAACATAGAGCGCCACTGCAACTGATAATCCAGTAATAATGATGTTGTAGTAAACCTTACGGACTGGTTTAGAAAATGCCCAACCATAGGCAAAGTTCATAAATGAACCATCGATTGTGTCTAGCAAACTCATTCCGCCGGCGAAGAAGAGCGGTAGTGAAATAATTGCCCACCACGGAAGTCCTGCAATTACTGATGAACCAGCCAAAACCAATAAACCAATTTCGGTTGCGGTATCAAAGCCAAGTCCAAAGAGAATTCCAAGCGGGTACATCTTCCAGCTCTTATCGATACGACGAGCGATTGGACCGAAGAAACGCATCAATAATCCACGAGAGTTTAAATGTTTTTCTAACTCTTCTTCGTTATATAAACCTTTGCGCATTTTTAGAAATACGCCAACTATAGAAATCAGGATTACTAAGTTCAGGATTGCAATTAACATCAAGAAAGTGCCAGATACCGTGGTACCAACTAACCCGGTGTAATGGTGCAGGGTTGAATCTTCATCTTTTAGTTGCGAGCCAAGGGCTTTAATTCCAAAGTTCAAGAGAATTGCTAAAGCGGCAACAACTGATGAATGTCCTAGTGAGAAGAAGAAGCCAACTGCCAATGGTCGCTGTCCTTCAGACATTAACTTTCGCGTAGTGTTATCGATGGCGCTAATGTGATCGGCATCGAAGGCATGGCGCATACCCAAGGTGTATGCCAGCGCAGCTGTTCCCCAACCAAATAAAGTTCCATCGGCTAGCTCGTAATTTCCGTTAGTTGCTTGCCACATCAACAAGGCGCCAGCGATATGTAAGAAGGCGATGAAGCCGAACATGGCAGCCATCCGGCGCCACTCATCCCGTGTTAGGCGCTCGCGCAGGGGAATGCGAGGTGCGTCCTTGACGATCGTGTTCATTGGGCTCCTGATGGGGGTAGGCCTAGATGCAAATGACTTGCAAGAAGACAAGGGTAAGCCAGGCTAGTTGAGCCTGTCCACTTGAAATCGGCCACCTATCCTTTACTTCCTAATGATTCGCATCCTGCTCTCACTCTTGCTCGGTTTAGGTGTCATTACCGCTCCTGCAGCAAAGGCCGATAGCTGTTCGGTCTTAACTAGTGGTTGGGTGGAGCGCGAAAATAGCAAGGCAGGAAGTCAGCAATGGAATCAGGATGTGCCATTTCGCCTGAGTGCAGATTTCTCACGTCGCAAAAGCGCAAATCGAATCGAAGGGTATTTCAACGCAACTTCACTGCGTTGTGGTCAAGCAGCAATGCTTACCTTAATAGGCGCGCCAAAGGCAACGGCAACTATCTACCGAACTGGTTACTACCAAGGAATCGGCGCTCGCCAAGTTGGGAAATTTTCGATTTCCAGTGGTTGGAATTTTACAGCGACAAGTAAATACTTTCCGGGGATTTATTTAATAAAGCTCTCAGCCCCACAACGGTTATCAAGTTTTGTACCAATAACTATTAGCGCCCCAAATTCAAAGAGTGACCTTACGTTGATTTCATCAGTCTTGACTTGGCAGTCGTATAACCAGTGGGGTGGTTACTCACTCTATAAAGGTCCAAATGGAAAGCGCGAAACGCGTGCCGACTCAGTCTCCTTTTTACGACCATACGATGGTGATGGTTCGGGGCAATATCAATATATGGAGATGCCACTTGTGAAGAGGGCAGAAAAACTTGGTTTAAGTATTAACTATGCAACTGATCTTGATTTAGATAAAGATCCCAACTTGTTACAAAATACAGGTTCGATTCTCTTAGGCGGCCATAGCGAATACTGGACAACAAATATGCGCGATGCTGTGGAAGCAGCCGTTGACCGCGGAGTTAACTTAATTGTCCTTGGCGGAAACACTGCATATAACCGGATAGATATAAATGGCTCTGAGATTTCGAATATAAAAGAGTGGCGCACTCTCGGTCGCCCCGAAATAGATTTACTTGGTTCGCAGTATTTGGCACTCGGATTTCATCGTGACATGGTGATTGAAACTCAGATGTGGCCCTTTGATGTGCTTGCTAAAGATTCAGTAATAAAGGGCGTTGTTGGGTATGAAGCCGATTCACCTATTACTTTCAAAGGCCCACCTGTTGAGACCATTGCTCGTTCCTCAATTGCACCAAATGAAAAGACAGTTCCAGCCATGGCGACCTATTACACCCGCCCATCAGGGGCCGGGATCCTCAATATGGCTACCAATGGCTGGGTTTGTGCGATGGGGAACAAGTGCCCTTGGGGCCATCGCTTCGACCTTGCGACTCAGCTGCAAATAACTCGCGTCAGCGACAATGTTTTACGGGCAACCTCACGTGGGCCACTTGGAAAATGGCGCACGGCGTTTACACAAAATAACGCACCTTCCTAAAAATTTGGGAGTAGTGTCACCGTAATTCACCGTAAGGTTCACCAGTCCGAGAAAAAACAACGGGGGTATCGATGAGCGAAGATGAAGGCCAAGACGAGCTCGTATCAGAGGAAATGCTCTGGGATCGAATACCAGAAGTTCACGGTGCCGATCGTGCAAATACTTATTACGAACTCTCCGCTCGAATCTTTGCTCGCGGTCAATATGACGAAGCGTTAGCACTTGCCGAAACTGCGCGCGATATCTTCTCTGAACTCGGTGCAACCGAATCTAGCGAAGGTTTAGCCCAGGCTTACTCTGCAATTGGTTATAACTTAAATCAATTAAAGCGGATGGATGAAGCAGCAACTGCTATGAGTAAAGCTGTAGAAATTTTGCGCGAAAGTAAATCACCTCTTTCACTCGAACTTGCCTGCACCCTAGGTGAGTGGTGGTATGCCTCAAAGAACTTTGAAAAAGTTGTTGAAATCATGGATGAGTGTGCACAAGAACATCTTGTCGATGGAAATCAAATTGGTGCTGCAAATGATCTCCACCTTTTAGGTTGCGCATATCGCGAGCTCAAAAATTACGATTTAGCGATAACCACATTTAAAGAAGCACGCCTGATCTTTAAAACAGAGAAGGAAGTTATTCAAGTCGCACGATGTGATCAGAAAATTGCCTCTTGCTACGTAGAAATTGGGGAAGGCGAGAAAGCGCTGGAAGCTGCACGTAAAGCAATCGATGTATTTGAAACCGGCCATGACCATCGCCGTGAAACCTTTGCACTATTTGAATACGGCAAAGCTGAAGTCTTAATAGGCAAATTAGATGATGGTTTAGCTACTTTAGATGGAGTTCTGCAGATCATCTCTGAAGATGAACCAAAAGACTTTGAGTTAATCCTCGATATCGAAACTCGCATGTCAGCGGTTTTACGCAGCCTGGGGCGCATGGATGAAGCCAACGAAATTGATCGACGGCTAATTGCAGTACGCGAGGCTATGGAAGATGTTCCAGCGCCGACTGATCTCGGTGATTAAGTTCTATTTTTCAAATGCATCGCTGCCAGAATTACCGCACCTGTAATCGCACCGATTGCGGCAATTACCAACGGCAACTGCACAGCGCCCTTACTCCAAGCTAACCCGCCCCATAACCCAGCACCTAAAAGTGCAAAACTCATACACGCTTGATAAATTCCTTGTGCACGTCCGCGGCTATTTACCTCGCTAATTTTTGCGACCCATGCTTTACCAACTCCATCGGTCAGCGCTGGAAAGAGCCCATATATTGCAATGGCCGAGATTGCGACGCTATGGTTTTGGCTAGATCCCAGCAAGTAATAGGCAATAGCAAAAGCAGTTAACCCAAAGGCGTAAACAATTTTAGGAGAAAATTTATCTGCTACGTATCCAGCAGGATAAGCCGCAAAGACAGTAACTGCGCTAAACAACATATAGGCAAGAACGACACCCTGTGTAGAAAATCCAATGTCGTGTAATCGTAGTAATAAAAGAGCATCTGGAATATTTGTTAATTGGATTAGAGTCAATAGAGCAATAGTGCGCTTTAATGGAAGCGATAATGGCTGCCGTTCTGCTCGAACAACTTTGCGAACTTCCTTAGTAGGTTTGATGAAAGTTTCACGGATAAAGAGCGTCAAAATCGCAGAGATAATTGCTGGAATAAGTGCCCATGCTGCCACGGCGCGAACATCTCCATTAAGTAGAGCCAGCCCAATTAACGCTAGCCCAGGTCCAATTACCGCTCCAATGTTGTCGCCGGTGCGATGAAAACCAAAAGCCTTACCTAAATCTTTGCTTTCGACTGAATCTGTAATAAGTGCATCGCGGGGTGCACTTCGCATTCCCTTACCGATACGATCTGTAATTCGCCCTAGGAATACCAATGGCCATGCAGTTGCAACAACAATAAATGCTTTACCGATGCCAGCAAGTGAGTAACCACCAACTACAAATCTTTTTCTGCCAAAGCGATCACTGGCGCCACCAGTAAGTAATTTAGTAAGCCCGGCAGCAGCCTCGGCGCATCCTTCAATCAGGCCAAGGGCAACCGGCGCAGCGCCAATCACGCCAGTTAAAAGAATTGGAAGTAATGGATAGAGAAGTTCACTTGCCGCGTCCTGAGCTAAAGAAACCAAGGTGAGGATTATTAGGTTACGAGTTAACCAACGCTTAATCATTTAGGTAGGTGTTGCAGCGCCCAGTGATACATCGCAATCGCACCAGCAGCTGATGCGTTCATCGAACGAGTTGAGCCATACTGCTGAATTGCATATAGAACTTCGCAAGCCGCAATACCTTCATCAGACATTCCAGCGCCTTCTTGGCCAAATAAAAGAACGCAAGATTCAGGTAGCTGCGAACCTTCGAGCTGTTTTGATGACGGAACATTATCAATGCCAATTATTGGTAAGTCATTTTCTTGGCACCATGTTGCAAAATCAGCAATTGTTGGATGGTGTATGACAGTTAGATATTTATCTGTAACCATAGCCCCGCGTTTATTCCAATCGCGCTTTCCTACGATATGGACCGCCGAAACATTGAAGGCATTTGCAGTGCGTACCACCGAGCCAATATTTAAATCATGCTGCCAGTTTTCAATTGCAATCTGCAATTTGTGGCGTTTGGTATTTAAATCAGCAACGATCGCTTCTACTGACCAAAATCTGTAATGATCGAGGACATTGCGGCGATCACCGTTTTCGAGTAATTCTGGATCGTATTGTGATCCAGTTGGCCAAGGTTTCTCGTGTGGACCGACTCCGACGACTGGGAAGAATTCTCCTGGACCGATCGTGGCAGGTGTATTCATTTCCATATGCGCACTCTAAACTTAATGTGGATTAAACGCTAGAAAGGGCTCAAGGGAGCAAATTAATCAGATGAAAAAATTTTTAAGCTTTTGTGCTGCCATAGTTGCGGCAAGCCTTTTACATGCCCCCAGCGCATCTGCATTCGATCCGCTTTCGGCAGCTGGAGTTTTTGCACGTATGTCAGCGGCACCAGAACTTAGCAATCCATCAGTATCGATAATTGATATGAGCACAGGATCAGTCGTCTTTGAGTCAAACGCTTCCTCGCAACGGATGCCAGCTTCAACTATGAAATTACTATCTGCCGTTGCAACGCTAAAGTATTTGGATTCGCAAAAGGCATTTGCAACATCGGTCTCCCTTGGACCGGTTCCAGATTCTCTAGTAATTAATGGTGAATTTGATCCTTGGATGTCGATAAATAATGAAGTTGCCGTCAAGATGCATCGCACCTCATATCCGCGCTTGGCGCTAAATGGCTTAAGCGCAGCTAAGAAGAAGTCAGGTGGATCAGTAAAGAAGCTGAAGATTTATTACAACGACCTATTTTCTAGCGATGTGGCGACGCTAAAGTCTCTCTATCGCAAACGTGGAATCGCAACCACTTTTTTGAAAGTTACCGACGAAAAGGCACTGGCTATTGCTGGGGAGGAAGTTGTTTACTCAACGTCTCCACCCGTTAAAGAGATTGTGGATTGGTTTTTACTTTGGAGCGATAATTTAATAGCTGAACGAATGGGGCGAATAGCGGCTAAGGCAGCTGGAAATGAGTTCAGCGATAACGGGGTAGCAATAACCTTTGCAACCTTGCTGATTGAAATGGGAATTGACCCTTCAGGGGTCATCGTGAAAGATGCCAGTGGTCTTTCAAGAGAAAATAAGGTAACCGCAAGCGTTATGTCGCAACTCTTATATAAAATCTATTTAGATCCGGTGCTAACTCAAATAATTTATGGATTACCAGTCGGCGGTAAAACAGGAACGCTACGTCATCGTTATCTGCAAACTGCACCAAAAGCAGTTGGACTCATCAAAGCAAAGACTGGAACTTTAACGGGCGTAGTTAGCCTGGCTGGATATGTGCAATCAGGTGATCGTGAATATGCATTTATAGTTATAGCCGACGAGATCAATCCGAATCCCGCCGCTAGCGACCGAGCACGAAAGTCTATAGATCGTTACCTAGCGAAGATCGCTGCACCACTTGCGTCAAGGATTGTTGAATCTGCTACTGCAGTTTCAGTTCTCCAATAAATTTAGTCGTCTTCACCTTCGTAGTCATCACCCTCGCCGCGACCTTCATTCTCGCCACCGCCACTCTTTGGTAGCGATGCGATGCTTGGCTGCTTTGGTGAAACTGGGATAGCTTTTGAAGTTACAGGCAAGGCGGCCGCTGTTGTGGCTTGTGGAGTTAATTTTTCAATCGCGCTAGCGTGTGCTTCATCACTTATCTGAGCAGCAATAGCTCCTACGCCCACGATTGCAAGGGCGACAGAAGCAATCATCGCTGGAAGCAGTCGAGTCTTCTTCTTTATCGTCGGAACGGAATCTGCATCTGTAAGTTCCATCCATTCAGGCTTTTGTGGAGGTGTCATTTTGGCCCCTTTCGTTAAATCAAAAAATAAGGCATCAGGCTTAGAAGACCCTGAGAACATCAAGCGACAATGCTGAGTAATCTGGTCTAGTGCAAGATCAATTGAGCGTATCCCTCAAAGTCAGAGTGACTTCTTATCTGGAATTGATGAAATTAAGGGTTGTCGAACTACTTCTCGTAACTACCTTGCCGGCAATGGTTTTAGCGCAAAAAGGATTGCCTTCACTTAAATTAACAATCGCAACTTTGATTGGTGGAACTCTCGCAGCTGGAAGTGCCAATGCATTTAATATGGTGATTGAAGCTGACTCAGATAAGTTAATGAAGCGAACTGAAAAACGCCCTCTTGCTATGGGAGTTATAAGTAAGACCGAGGCAACTATCTTTGCAACGGTTATTGGGTTTCTTTCATTAACGGTATTCCAAATTTTCACCACCTCGCTAGCAACTTTACTTTCGGCAATAGCAATCGCTTTTTATGTAATTATTTATACCATCGCGCTAAAGAAGCGAACTGCCCAGAATATCGTTTGGGGCGGCGCTGCAGGTTGCATGCCGGCGCTAATAGGTTGGGCTGCAGTAACAAACTCACTTTCAGTAACTGCTTGGTCATTCTTCCTAGTCATATTCTTTTGGACTCCACCTCATTTTTGGGCCCTAGCAATTAAATATAAAGATGATTATGCGGCGGCAAATATTCCGATGCTGCCAGTAGTTGTAACAAAGGGGCATTTACTGCAACAAATGTGGGTTTACACAATTGCTATGGTGGCATCTTCTATCGCGCTAATTTTTAATGCCAACCTACAAAATTGGGCAATGGCGATAACTGTTGCCTTAGGTTTGGTCTTTGCCGTTCAGCTGCGTGGGTTAGATGAGAAATCTGAAAATTATGAAAAAGTTGCCGTCAGAATCTTTCAATGGTCTATTACTTATTTGAGCTTATTGTCAGTGTTGCTGGTTGTGGCTCAACTTTTAAAGGCTTGATTTAAATCCTTGATTAGATCATCTACATGTTCTAGACCCACAGATAAGCGCAGCACTGAAGGTGTAATTCCCATTTCCAGCTGAACTTCAGGTGATAAACGGCGATGTGTTGTTGAAGCTGGGTGGGTAATAAGAGATTTACTATCACCCAAGTTATTGGATATATCAATTATCCGAAGTGAATCCATAAATCTAAAGGCATCTTTCTGGCTGCCCGCGAATTCAATTCCGATAGTGCTTCCGCCACCGCTCATCTGTTTCTGCACAATCGCATAATCTGGATGAGATTTAAGGCCTGGATATTTCACAGATTTAATCTCTTTCTGTGTTTCTAAGAATTCAGCGATGGCTTGCGCGTTCTGGCACATGCGCTGTACTCGCATCTCCATAGTTTCAAGAGACTTTAAAAGTACCCAAGCGTTAAATGGACTAAGGGAGGGACCAGTGTGGCGGTTAAAAGGAATTAAATGTTCATGGATATAAGAGAAAGATCCCAAGACTGCGCCAGCTAGCACTCGTCCCTGTCCGTCAATATGTTTAGTTGCAGAGTACATAACCACATCTGCGCCGAGTTCAAGCGGTTTTTGTAACACTGGCGATGCCATTACGTTATCGACAATTACTGTTGCGCCAACTTTATGGGCCAAGTCGCTGACCATACGGATATCAACGATCTCCATCAGTGGATTACTTGGTGATTCGATAAAGACGACCTTAGTTGGCTTACTTAAAGCCGTTGCCCAAGTCGCTGGATCATTTCCCTTAACTAACTCAATGCTTACGCCCCATTTTGGCAGGATCTCAGTTAGTACAACATGGCACGAGCTGAACATTGCAGCAGATGCAACGATGTGATCGCCAGTTTTAACTAGGCAGGCAACGGAGGCAAACATCGCTGACATTCCAGAACCGGTTGCCACGCAATATTCGGCACCTTCAATTGCAGCTAATCGCTTTTCAAACATCGCAACGGTTGGATTATGAAAACGGCTATATAAGTAATGGTCAGTTTCGTCTGCAAATGAATCAAAAGCTTCTTGCGCCGATGAATATGTGAATCCACTATTTAAATAGAGCGCCTCAGAAGTTTCGCCGAATCCTGAGCGCGCTAAACCTGCACGCACCGCATCAGTTTGGGGATTAACGTCCCAATCTGGCGCTGGCCTCTGATTGCGCGGTTGATAGCCCCAGGTCTCTTTACTCACACCGATAATTCTAAGGTGTAATTGCTATATTCAACACATGTCCAATTTAGCTATCTCAGTTAAAGATTTGAGCAAGAAATACGGAACCAGCCTTGCTGTCTCGCACACTAACTTTGAAGTTCCGCTCGGCACGATCTGTGGTTTCGTCGGTCCAAATGGTGCTGGCAAGACAACAACGATCCGCATGCTGCTTGGGCTTATCTCACCAACTGGCGGCAGCGCCCAGATACTTGGAGAAGCAATTACATCTCCAGATAAGTACCTAGCAAGCGTTGGCGCAATGATTGAAGGACCGGCTTTCTATCCCGCACTATCTGGAGCCGAGAATCTAAGAGTCTTAGCAACCCTTGGCGGATTTCCACAAGAACGCGTTGATCAATTACTTGAACAAGTTGGGTTAGCCGATCGTGGAGGTTCGAAGTACAAGACTTATTCGCTGGGCATGAAGCAACGTTTAGGAATTGCCGCGGCTCTGCTGCCAAATCCTAAATTATTAATTTTAGATGAACCTACTAATGGCCTTGATCCTGAAGGCATTCAAGAAATTCGCCAACTGCTTCGCTCGCTTGCAGATAGCGGAACCACAGTTTTCGTCTCTTCACACTTGTTATCTGAGCTAGAACTAATTAGCGAGTACTTGGTTATGTTGCGAAAAGGTGAAGTTGTATTTGCTGGACCGATTCAAGATCTTTTTGATCAACAACAACCATTTATGATTGTAAAGACGCAGAACGATCAAGATCTAGAGAAGATCATTTCGATTGCGCAAAGTGCTGGTCATAAAGCGCATCTGCGCGATGGCACTGCGCATATCGAAGGCCCAGCCGAATGGGCCGGAACTTTAAATAAATTAGCCTTTGATAGCGGAATTTTGATCACTCAATTATCACCGCAGTTGCCGAACCTAGAAGAAACCTTCTTTGAGCTGACAGGAGATCAGAAATGATTGGCAGCATCGTTAGAATTTTCTTCGCCGAGTGGCGTAAATTGCGCCGGCCTACCTTGCTACTTGGCACCCTTGGAGCAGTTTCATTTTTTAGTATTCTCGTTTCGTCAGTGCTTTTCTTAATGATCGACTCACCGCAAGGAAATGGTGATCGTGGCGTTCGCATTACACGCGAGATGCTCTCGCTATCTAGTGGCGCAACGCAATCATTTTCAAGTATTGGTGGTCTTCTCGGTATTGTCGCGCTCTGCGTATTTGCTGCGCAAACTGCCCAAGAATATTCACTTGGCACCTTGCGCAACCTTTTGGTGCGTCAACCGGGCCGTATCCGAATCTTGGTAGGCAAGCTAGCTTCGATGAAAGTCTTCGCACTTGTGATGACCTTAGTTAGCGCAGTTATTACTATCGCAGTTTCCTATGCTTTAGCCGGTGGCAAGAATGTGAGCACAGAGCTCTGGTTTAACAGCGATGGGCGCCTGGAGATTGCAAAGACTCTCTTGAATGTATACCTATCAATTTTAGGATTTGGCATAGTTGGAATGGTTCTAGGAATTGTCCTTCGCTCACCAATTAGCTCTATCTCACTTGGCGTGCTGTGGCTATTAATCGTTGAGAATATCGTGGGGGCGCTTAAATCCAGCACCTTAAATTGGTTGCCCGGAAATCAACTAACGACTATTGCAAGCGGTGGCAGCCCAAGCGTTTCGTATTCCCATGCGCTATCTCTATCAGCCATTTATGTAAGCGTTGCGCTAGTCATTGCAACGGTTCTATTTACAAAGCGAGATGTATCCAACTAGCGACACTTGCCACAATCTCCGAAGTTACTCAGCCAACTCATTTATTCTGAGGGCTCACCTGTTGGAGGTTTTGTGTCGTATCGCAGTAAGGCTGTAGCGCTAGCCATAATTTTTGGGCTAACGCTTGCGACTACTCCTGCAATCGCAGCGACGCCAAAGCCAACGCTGGCGCAGATAGAGGCGGCTAAAAAAGCTGAGGCAGCAAAGAAAGCTATAGCAGATGCGGCAGCCAAGCAGTTGGCAGCAGCCAATCAGACTCTACGAACACTGACTGCAAAGGCAAATTCCGCACAGGCGTTATTTGTAAAAGCCAAGCAAGAGTTAGTGGTTGCAACTGCTGCCGCTATCGCTGCTGCAGCGCATGCCCGCGAAACTCAACTTGCAGTAGAAGCAGCCCACCGAGTTATTGGAAAGATGGCCGCGAGTGCTTACATAATGGGGGGTTCTCTTACAGAAATAGAACCTTTACTTAGCGCCAATGGACCACAAGATTTAATCGATCAAATTACAACTTTAGATAAATTAGGTACACAAAATACCTTGGCCTTAGAGCGCTACAAAGCAGCTGAAGTAATTGCGCGTGCTGCAAAAGCCAAAGCCGATGAAGCAAAGATTGTGCAAGAAACAGCCACCGCCAAAGTCGCTGCGGCCAAGAAGACGGCCGATGATGCCAGGGCGCTGCAACAAAAAGAAGTTGATAAATTGCAAGCGATCCAAGATAAATTGGCTCGTGAATTAGCTAGCGCTAAGAAAGTGCGCATTACGCTGGAGCAACAACGCGCACTTGCTTTACTTGAAGAGAGTTTGGCAAATACCGCAGCCAATACTGGTGGCCAGAAAAAAGTTTGGCCAGATATTGGTTTCAAAGGTCGATCAACAATTCGGACTACAGAGGCGCAACGTGCGGTAGCCGTAGCCTTTGCGAAGAAACAAGTGTTGGCGCGCAAGCCATATATCTGGGGCGCTCAAGGTCCAAACTCATTCGATTGTTCTGGTCTTGTTTACGCTGCCTATAAATCAGCTGGATTAGATTGGCCAAACTGGGATCGCCTTAACTCTGCGCTCTATGCCGGTTACACCAAACATGTTTCGCTAAATGAACTCGTTCCGGGCGATTTACTCTTTTATTCATACAAGGGAACCATCTCTTCTATTCACCACATCACCATTTATGCAGGTAACGGGATGATGTGGGAGGCAAATTCAACGCCTAAGGGACTCTTATATTCAAATATCTACAGCATCGACGGGCTTATGCCATTTGGCGGTCGGGTCTAGAGTTAGCCCATGGCTTCGGCGCTGCTAGAACTTCGTAATGCGGTCCGTCCATTTTTAGAGAACTTAACTGCTGGAGATTGCGCCTTAGTTGCTGTTTCCGGAGGCGCCGATTCGCTTGCTCTGGCATTTGCTCTAATGAAAGAAGCACCTGAACTTGCCATCACATTAATTGCGGTAACAGTTGATCACCAATTGCAATCTGGATCCGGCGAGCAAGCTAAGAAAGTGCAAGTGCAATTAAAAGCTCTGGGATACCAAGAAGTAATAATTGAAAAAGTTTCAGTCATTGAACAATCTGGAGTGGAAGCAGATGCGCGTAAAGCTAGATACACAGCGCTAGATTCAATTGCTAATGCATACGGTGCCACACAAATTTTCTTAGGACATACGCGAGATGACCAAGCCGAAACTGTGCTACTTGGTTTAGCGCGTGGCTCCGGTACTCGTTCACTATCAGGCATGGCAACGATTAATGGAAAGTATGCGCGCCCCTTCTTACAATTAACTCGCGAGCAAACTATTTCTGCTTGCGAGGAAGCAGATTTACAACCCTGGAACGATCCCCACAATTTAAATTTAAAATTTTCACGTGTGCGAGTTCGCAACAAAGTTATGCCGGTGATGGAAGAAGAGATTGGTCCAGGCATCGCAGCTGCTCTGGCACGCAGCGCCGCAATATTGCGCGATGATGCTGATGCCTTAGATGAGATGGCGCAGGCAGTTATCTCTCGCGTTGATTTGAGCGATTTGGATTGTGCCGCCTTAGCCGAGCTGCCGCGAGCGATCCGATCTCGCATACTTCGCGCCGCTATCTACGCCGCAGGAGCCCCCAGCGGCTCGTTGAGCGCAGATCACCTCGCTGGCATTGAGGCACTGGTCACTTCTTGGCACGGCCAAGGAGAGGTGAGCCTGCCAGGTGGTGTGAAGGTTGCCCGGATTTCGGGCAGACTTTCGCTCTTAGCCCGTCCCTAAATCTCCCCTCGAGATTTGAAATTGAAGGAGTCACTAAGTGGATCTAGCTGCTGTCGGCACTGATGTAGAACGCGTAATCGTTACTGAAGAGCAAATAAAGTCTAAGGTTGCCGAACTTGCAGCGCGCGTTGATGCAGATTACAAAGATCAAGACTTACTTCTAGTCGGAGTTCTTAAAGGTGCGATCATGGCGATGGCAGATTTAACTCGCGCCATGCAACGCCATATCGATATGGATTGGATGGCCGTTTCATCTTATGGTTCTGGAACTAAATCAAGTGGCGTTGTTCGTATTTTGAAAGATCTAGATCGCGATATCACCGGACGCAATATCTTGATCGTCGAAGATATCGTCGACTCCGGATTAACCCTGTCTTGGTTGCGTGCAAACTTAATGTCACGTGGGGCCGCATCTGTTGAAATTTTGGCGATCCTTCGCAAGCCTGAGGCGGCAAAAGTCGAAGTTGAATGTAAATACGTTGGCTTTGATATTCCACCTGACTTTGTTGTTGGCTATGGGCTAGATTTCAACGAGAAGTACCGCAACCTTGCATTCGTCGGCGTGCTTGCCAAGCACATGTATTCATAAGGGTAAACCAAATATTATGGAGAAGAAGAATTTGCTGAAAAAACCGGTTAAGAAGAAACTTTCCGATAAGAAGTCAGTTAAGAAAGTTCCCGCCACTCGCGCCGGACGTATCTTGCGCGGGCCACTCTTCTGGATAGTTGTCGCAATTCTTGGCGTATCAATTTTCGGACAGGTTTCAAGCGTAGGAAATCGCTATACCGAGATCGGTACTTCTCAGGCGTTAGATGCAATTGCACAATCGAAAGTTGAATCAGCTCTAGTTATTGATAAATCTCAGCGACTGCAATTAATTCTTAAGCCTGGCAATTTAATTAATGGGTCAAGCAAAGTTGAGGCCTCATATGTAATCCGCCAAGAGCCAACCATTATCGATGCTCTAACTGGCAATCCTCCAGCAAAAGGTTGGAATGTCAGCGTTCCATCGCAATCGCTACTTATCTCATTCTTATTTTCTATCGCACCGATCCTTTTAATTGGCTTCTTATTCTTCTTCTTAATGAGTAATGCCCAAGGCGGAAATAAAGTCTTCTCCTTCGGAAAATCCCGAGCCAAACTGCAAGATAACGATGTTCCACAAAATACCTTTGCTGATGTGGCAGGTGCCGATGAGGCAATTGCTGAGCTAGAAGAGATAAAGGATTTCTTAGCAAATTCTGCTAAGTACGCGCTGCTTGGTGCCAAGATTCCTAAGGGAGTTTTGTTATACGGCCCTCCCGGAACAGGTAAAACTTTATTAGCCCGCGCGGTTGCGGGGGAGGCAAAAGTTCCTTTCTATTCCATCTCAGGTTCTGACTTTGTAGAAATGTTTGTTGGTGTTGGCGCAGCACGTGTGCGCGATCTATTTGCGCAAGCCAAGGCAAATGCTCCAGCGATTATCTTTGTCGATGAAATCGATGCGGTTGGTCGCCAACGCGGTACAGGTATGGGTGGCGGTCACGACGAGCGCGAACAGACTTTAAATCAACTGCTAGTTGAAATGGATGGCTTCGAAACTGGTGGACAAGTAATTCTGATTGCAGCAACCAACCGTCCAGATGTATTAGATCCAGCACTTTTGCGCCCAGGACGATTTGATCGTCAGATTGCTGTTGATCGCCCTGATCTAAAGGGCCGGGAAGAGATTCTTAAAGTGCACGCAAAGACCAAGCCACTCGCTGATGAAGTTGAACTGCTGAACTATGCGCGTCGCACTCCTGGATTTACTGGCGCTGATTTAGCAAATGTATTAAATGAAGCAGCGTTACTGGCTGCGCGCGAAGGTAAGAAAGCTATCTCAAACTTACAAATTGATGAAGCAATTGATCGCGTTATGGCTGGCCCACAACGTAAATCACGGATTATGTCTGATGATGAACGTCGCGTAACTGCTTATCACGAAGCTGGCCATGCACTGGTTGCGCATGCTCTGCCACACACAGATCCAGTTCACAAGATCACGATCATGCCGCGCGGTCGCGCACTTGGTTACACCATGGTTCTGCCGGATGAAGAAAAGTACTCGACAACTCGCAATCAACTCTTAGATCAGCTGGCATATTCACTTGGTGGCCGTGCCGCTGAAGAACTTATCTTTCATGATCCATCAACTGGCGCATCTAACGACATTGAAAAGGCAACCGCTCTGGCACGTTCAATGGTTACCCAATATGGAATGACTGAAGCAATCGGTGCAATTAAATTAGGCACAGATGGATCCGAACCATTTATGGGTCGCGATTATGGTCATCAGCGTGATTACTCTGAAAGCGTTGCTGCAAAAGTTGATGCTGAAATCCGTAAACTAATTGAGAATGCTCATCAAGAAGCCTTTGATATCTTGGTAGAAAATCGTGTGACTTTAGATGCGATGGTCTTGAAGTTACTTGATAAAGAGACGCTTAATAAAGAAGAGATTGCCGCGATATTTACCAAAGTTAACTCTTGGCCACGTCGTCCGGCATGGACGGGTTCAGCAACTCGTATTCCATCTTCGCAACCACCAGTTGCAGTTCCGGAGAGAGTAATTACTGAGTCTGCAACAGATAAGAAACCATCACGCGTTAAGAAGAGCGTGAAGAAAGAAAATACTTAAACGTGAGCGATGTAACGCCGGTTTCTATGGGACCAGAAGGCGGACGCGCACAGCACCCTTTCGATGAAGCGCGCGCTGCAGCGGCAGTTCGCGAGCTATTGCTGGCACTCGGTGAAGATCCAGATCGTGAAGGGTTGCAAGAGACTCCCGCCCGTGTAGCGCGCGCCTTTAAAGAGAACTTTGAAGGACTTTGGAAATCACCAGAAGATGTTCTTACAACTACCTTTGATATCGGCCACGAAGAGTTAGTAATCATCCGTGATATCGAAGTCTTTTCACATTGCGAACATCACCTAACTCCTTTCCACGGAGTTGCGCACGTTGGTTATATCCCACGCGGCAAGATAACTGGGCTCTCTAAAGTTGCTCGCTTAGTAGATTTATTTGCGCGACGTCCGCAAGTACAGGAACGCCTAACAACTCAAATCGCTGATGCGATGGTAAAGATTCTCGATCCAATGGGCGTTATTGTGATTATTGATTGTGAACACTTATGTATGTCGATGCGCGGTGTGCGTAAGTCACAGGCTCGCACAACAACTAGCGCCGTTCGCGGTGTATTGCGTGATCCCGCCACTCGTGCAGAAGCAATCAGCTTGATTACCAAGAGCTAAATTCTGATAGTCGGTAACTCTATGAAGATAATGGGAATTTTAAATGTAACGCCAGATTCCTTTGCCGATGGTGGAAAGCACGATACATACGAAAAAGCAGTCGCCCGCGGATTAGAAATGATCGCCGAAGGCGTTGACATCATTGATATCGGTGGAGAATCCACCCGCCCAGGTGCTGATCGCGTATCAGCGCTAGAAGAACAAAGGCGCGTCATCCCAGTAATAGAAAAATTGGCACAAACTGGAATTCCAATCAGCATCGACACAATGCATGCACAGACTGCCGAACTAGCCATTACCGCAGGTGCCAGCATTGTTAACGATGTAAGCGGTGGGCTAGCCGATGGACTTATGCACGAGGTCGTTGCCGAAATGGGCTGCCCTTATATTTTGATGCACTGGCGCGGGCACTCTAAAGATATGAATAGCCAAGCTATTTATGGCGATGTTGTAAAAGATGTTATCGCTGAAATAAGCACCCAGATAGATGCTGCGCTAGGCAGTGGAATTGCCAAGAACAATCTAATAATTGATCCTGGTCTAGGTTTTTCAAAAGACGCCCCACAAAATTGGGAGATCTTAAATCGAATCGATGAAATTATCGATCTAGGTTTTCCAGTATTAATCGGGGGATCGCGCAAGCGCTTCCTCGGTGGTGACACTCCGGATGAACGTGAAGCAGCGACTATTGCGCTAACCGAGACCCTGCTTGCGAAAAAGATATGGGCGGTTAGAGTTCATAGCGTGAGCGCGCATAAGAAATTGGTATTAGCTAATGGCTGATCTAATTGAAATAAAAGGTATTAAATCCTTTGGCTATCACGGAGTATTCGAATCTGAAAATATTGCTGGACAAGATTTCTTTGTCGATATTTTGCTTGAATTAGATCTAACTCGTGCCAGTGTCAGTGATGATGTAACCGACACAGTTAATTATGCAGAAATCACAGATCTAGTAGTGGAAGAGATAACTGGCGAACGTGTAACGCTGATTGAAAAGTTAGCGTGTCGAATCGCCGACCGAATTAAAAGCGCGTATCCACAAGTTGCCGCAGTATCGATAACGGTCCATAAGCCACAGGCACCAGTTAACGCGCAAGTAGAAGATATCTCAGTAACAATTAAGCGATGAAAGCGGTAATCGCGCTGGGTGCCAATATCGGTAACCCAAAAGAGCAGATGGATCTAGCTGTGGCAATGCTGCGTGAGGCTACTGATTTCAAGTTACTTTCAGATTACTTTTCTACTAAACCAGTTAGCGAAATCGCCCAACCTGATTACTTAAATGCGGTGTGCATAGTTGAAAGTGAGCTACCTGCCACAGATTTATTGGCGCTATTGCACGGAATAGAGAAGACGCTGGGTAGAGAAAGAAATGAAAGATGGGGCCCGCGGACAATCGATCTAGACCTAATTCAGTATGGCTCGTTACTTAGCTCAGCTGATGAATTGCAGCTTCCTCATCCACTCGCACATGAGCGCCGTTTTGTTATCGAACCTTGGTACTCCATCGAACCTGATGCGATCTTGCTTACCCACGGCAAGATTTCCGAGATTTTGGAGCAATTGCCGTAAGGCTCTAAACTTATAGTTATCACCGCCCGGTACCTGAAAGGACTGGAGCCCGATATGAAGATAGTTACTAGCGCATCTGAATTAGATGACGGCTGCACTTTTATTCCCACCATGGGGGCACTTCATGCCGGCCATACTTCGCTATTTCAATTAGCAAAGACCAAGAGTGATTTTGTAGTTACAAGTATCTTTGTAAACCCTCTGCAATTTGAGAATTCGACTGACTTAGATCTCTATCCCCGTACACCAGATCAAGATATTGAATTAGCTGCCGCAGCCGGCGTTACGCACTTGTGGCTACCGACCCAGAGTGAGATCTATCCAGAGAACTTTCCTAAAGTAAGCGCTGGCCCAATCGGAGAAAACTTTGAAGGTGCAAATCGCATCGGACATTTCGATGGCGTAGTCACTGTTGTATCGCGCCTCTTTCAATTGGTACGTCCCGCCTGCGCAATTTTCGGAGAGAAAGATTTCCAGCAATTAACTCTAATTAAAGAACTTGCACGGCGCAGCTTTAAAGAGATTGAGATTCTGGCTGCTCCAACGATTAGAGAGAGCGATGGGTTAGCGCTCTCTTCTAGAAATATCAGATTAGATCACGGCGATCGTGCGGCGGCCGCCGCTATTTATAAAGCTTTGCTGGCAGCAAAAGAGAGTAAAAATATTGCTTCAGCTCGTGCTGCCATGCACCAGGTATTTAACGAAGTGCCAGCCTTCAAATTAGATTATGCGCAAATTGTCGATGAAGATAACTTTGCAATTGCGACAGATTCCACCCCAAACCAGCGTGCGATCATCGCTGGCTGGCTTAATGGGGTGCGTTTGATCGACAATATGCAGATGAGTCCAGCCCTTATTAGCGCAGGTGCGCGATGAAGTTACTTGCACCAGAACCTGGATGGACCGCGACTGCTGATGTGATTGTTGTCGGCTCAGGAATTGCCGGACTTACCACCGCTCTGCAAGCGCGCACCTATGGCCTTTCAGTCTTAATAGTTACTAAATCAAAGGTCGATGAAGGCTCTACTAAATGGGCGCAAGGCGGAATAGCTGCAGCCCTTGGTCCAGGTGATACACCTGATCAACATTTGAAAGATACTTTGGTTGCTGGTGCTGATCTATGTGATGTCGAAGCAGTGCGCGTTCTAGTTACCGAAGGCCCTGAAGCAGTGCGTAAGTTAATTGAACGCGGAGCAATCTTTGATACCGAAGATTCTGGTGAAATCGCGCTGACTCGTGAAGGTGGCCACTTACGTAATCGCATCTTGCATGCAGGAGGCGATGCAACGGGTGCTGAAGTATCGCGCGCGTTATTAGCTGCAGTCCACGATGACCCGGAGATCGAAGTAGTAGAAGATGCACTTGTATTAGATGCAATTAAAGATGCCAATGGAGCTGTGTGCGGTGTAACTCTGCACGTAATCGGTGCAGGAAGCCGCGATGGCGTTGGCCGTGCTTTAGGAAAAGCTGTTGTGTTAGCAACCGGTGGACTGGGACAGGTATTTGCACAGACCACAAACCCTTCTGTTTCAACTGGTGATGGTGTAGCACTTGCACTGCGTGCAGGTGCCAAAGTTGCGGATGTGGAATTTATTCAATTCCATCCCACAGTTCTATGGCTTGGTGATAACACCCAAGGTCAACAGCCACTAATTAGCGAAGCAGTTCGTGGTGAAGGCGCTTATTTATTAGATAGCGCCGGTGATCGCTTTATGGTCGCAGAACACGAATTGGCTGAATTGGCACCACGCGATGTCGTTGCAATTGCATCAATGCGACGAATGAATAAGACTGGTGCGCACCACGTTTGGCTAGATGTGCGCCACCTATCTGGATTTGAAGCTCGCTTTCCAACCATCTACGCCTCTTGCATCGCACATGGAATTAATCCAAGTAAAGATTTAATCCCAGTCGCACCCGCATCGCATTACGCATCTGGCGGAGTTCGCGTTGATTTAAATGGTCGCACCAGCGTAAAAGGCTTATATGCATGTGGTGAAACTGCTTGTTCTGGCGTGCATGGCGCCAATCGATTAGCTTCTAATTCGCTACTGGAAGGGCTAGTTTTTAGCGCCCGTATCGCAGCAAATATCGCCTCAAATTTACCTGCGCAATCAGAACCAGTTGCAGATACCTCTAAAGCAATTCTCTTAGACCCCGAAACACGACGCGAACTGCAATTAAGCATGAGTCGCGGCGCTGGTGTTTTACGTTCTTCTGATTCGCTCTTGCAAACTAGTGCGGATTTAACGCGCATCCAAGATCGAACCAGCAAAAACCCATGCGTTGAAGCCTGGGAGACAACCAACCTATTTCAATTAGCCGAAGCTATCCTAAAAGCTGCGCTGATCAGACAAGAGACCCGCGGATCACATTGGCGTGAAGATTTTCCAAATACTGAAAGTAATTGGCGTAAAAGAATTGTTCAAGAGTTAGATCGCAATGGAAACTGGGCTACTAGTTATCAAGAGGTAGGCGCAGAGTGACTGATCAAGAGTTAATTAAAGCTGCGCTAGCAGAAGATCTTGCTGGGGGAGTAGATATAACTTCTCAAGCAACGATCGCAGCTGATGCAACTGCAGTTGCCGACTTTGTCGCCCGCATGGATGGCGTGATTGCCGGAATTAATATCGCACATGCGGTCTTGGCTGAAGTTGGTCTGACCGATGTGACGCTCTTTAAGAAAGATGGAGATCAGGTAAAAGCTGGCGATGTACTAATGACGGTGCGCGGTAATACGCGCGCCATCTTGTTAGCTGAACGTACTGCGCTTAACTTCTTTGGACACTTGAGTGGAGTCGCTACCTTGACCAGCAAATGGGTCGCTGAAGTAAGTGGCACAAAGTGTCAGGTACGCGATACCCGCAAAACAACACCAGGTATGCGAACCATTGAAAAATATGCAGTTCGTATGGGAGGTGGCACTAATCACCGTATGAATTTAAGCGATGCCGCTTTGATTAAAGATAATCACATTGCAGCCGCTGGTGGAGTTGTTGCAGCTTTTGCGCAAGTACGAGCTGCTTATCCAGCAGCTGAAATTGAGATCGAAGTAGATAATTTGGCGCAGTTAAAAGAGGTGTTACCGCAGCAACCTGACTTAGTTCTCTTAGACAACATGTCTCCAGAACTATGTGCACAAGCGGTGGCTATAGCAAACGGTATTTGCAAATTAGAGGCATCAGGTGGAATTTCAATCACTAACGCACACGCTTTCGCGCAGTCGGGCGTGGATTACATCGCAATTGGGGCGCTAACACATTCGGCGCCAGTCTTTGATATTGGCCTAGATCTGAGAGCGGAGTAGTCATGCTGTTAACAGTTGATGTGGGAAATACAAATACCGTTTTAGGTATTTTCCAAGGAGAAGAGTTAGTTCGCTCATGGCGCGTAAAGACTGATCCACGTACAACCGCTGATGAGTTATGGTTGCAGTATCACGCGTTAGTAACTGGCTTCGAAATCACTGGGCTATCTATCTGCTCGACAGTTCCAGCTACTTTGCGCGAACTGCGCACTATGATCGCAACTTACTTTGCAGATATTCCAACCACAATCGTAGAACCAGGAACTAAAACTGGTGTGCCACTCTTAGTTGATAACCCTAAGGAAATTGGCGCCGATCGAATTGTTAATACCCTGGCCGCACATACTCTCTATGGCGGCCCAGCGATTGTTGTCGATTTTGGAACTTCTACAAATTTAGATGTGGTCTCACCGAAAGGTGAATTTCTAGGTGGCGCACTTGCACCTGGTATCGAGATTTCAGTCGATGCCCTTGCAGCGCGCGCTGCACAATTGCGTAAAGTTGAACTTATCCGCCCCAAGAATGTAATCGGTAAGAACACTGTTGAAGCTCTGCAATCTGGAACCATCTTTGGATTTGCTGGACAAGTAGATGGATTGGTTGATCGCATTGTTGCGGAATTGGCACTTAGCTATGACGGCGCCCCAACAGTGATTGCAACTGGTGGACTGGCACCGCTAATAATTGGCGTTGCCGAAACAATTGATGAGCATGAGCCTGATCTCACCTTGATTGGCCTGCGCCTTATCCACGAGAGAAATATCTAATAGGTAGACTCACGGCATTATGAGGAAAGAAGAGCAACCCGTAACCTCGGTAGAAGATGATCTACCTGAACAGTTACGTATCCGCCGCGAAAAGCGCGCTGGGTTGATCGATCGCGGAGTTGAGCCATATCCGGTTTCGGTTGCGCGCACATCAACGCTGGCAGAAATTCGCGCCAAATATGCAACTCTGGAAACTGATTCAACAACTGGTGATATTCAAAGCTTAACTGGGCGCGTAATATTTAAGCGCGATACTGGAAAACTCTGCTTTGCAACGCTACGTGAAGGCGATGGCACTGAACTACAAGCGATGCTGTCGCTAGATAAAGTTGGCGAAGAAACTTTAAATTCTTGGAAGAGCGATATCGACCTCGGCGATATCGTCAGTGTTACTGGAGAAATTATTACCTCCAAGCGCGGAGAACTTTCTATCCTTGCTAGTAGCTATGCCATGGCTGCTAAATCACTTCGCCCGCTGCCAAATGATCATAAGCCAATGTCTGAGGAAACACGCGTACGCATGCGTTATGTAGATTTGATTGTCCGGGAAGAAGCGCGCTCTAATGCGCGCCTGCGTCCAGCGGTAATGCGTTCGCTACGCGAGACATTCCAAAAGGAAAACTTTGTTGAAGTCGAAACTCCAATGCTGCAGGTCATGCACGGAGGCGCGGCAGCTCGCCCATTTAAATCTTTCAGTAATGCCTACGATATGGATCTCTATCTACGTATTGCACCTGAACTATTTTTAAAGAGATGTGTCGTCGGTGGAATCGAACGAGTATTTGAAATAAACCGAAACTTCCGTAATGAAGGTGCTGACTCTTCTCACTCACCAGAGTTTGCGATGATCGAGAGCTACCAGGCATATGGTGATTGGCGCTCGATTGCAGATTTAACCTGCACACTTGTGCAAAATGCAGCGATGGCAATTGCTGGTTCACATGTTGTTACACATCACGATGGTCGTCAAGCAGATCTCGGTGGCAAGTGGCGCGAGATTTCACTCTACGACGCAATCTCGGAAGGCGTCGGCGAGAAGGTAACTGCGCTTACTTCGCTCGAAGATTTAAAGAAGATCGCAAGTAAATTAGGCATGAAGATCGATCCTAAGTGGATTACTGGCAAGCTGGCAGAAGAGATCTTTGAACAGGTGGCTAAGGATCAATTGATTGCTCCAACTTTTGTGATGGGCTTTCCGGTTGATACCTCTCCGCTAGTTCGCGCTCATCGCGAACTTCCGGGCATTGCTGAAAAATGGGATTTATACGTGGATGGCTTTGAACTTGCTACCGGATACTCCGAATTAATTGATCCGGTAATCCAGCGCGAACGCTTAGTTGAACAAGCAACGCTTGGCGCAAAAGGTGATTTAGAAGCGATGCAGGTAGATGAAGATTTCTTGCGCGCTATGGAATTTGCGATGCCACCTACTGGTGGAATGGGAATGGGCGTCGATCGTTTGCTTATGGCGCTAACTGGGCTAGGAATTCGCGAAACAATCTTGTTCCCCTTGGTAAAACCTGAAACCGAATAATTATGATCGTTATTCGTCCAGCTCGCACAACTGACGTTAAAGCCATCCGCCAACTAGTTGACTCATACGCTGCACCTGGTCAGATGTTAACTAAAGAGACGGTAACGCTTTATGAAAGCGTGCAAGAATTTACAGTTGCAGAAGTAGATGGAAAAGTAGTTGGCTGTGGCGCGCTGCACGTACTTTGGGATGATTTAGCCGAAGTTCGTACCGTTGCCGTTGAAAAATCTTTTCATAAACAAGGCATTGGCCATCAAATTCTAGAAAAAATTATTGAAAGAGCGCGCGAAGTTGGCGTCGATAGAATTTTCTGCCTGACATTTCAAACGCAATTCTTTGGCAGCCATGGATTTATTGAGATTGAAGGAACCCCGGTTGCACCAGATGTTTATAAAGAGCTCCTTCGTTCCTACGATGCCGGTGTCGCTGAGTTCTTGGATCTGGAAGCAGCTAAGCCCAATACCTTGGGCAATACACGGATGCTGCTAACCCTCTAAGCCCCTAGCCCTAGATTTTTAAGGGAATATTGCCCCCAAATCTGGGGTTCTAAGGGGTACAAGCAATCCACCTCGCGCCTTCCCTACGCTGGGTTATAGGCTTGCGGAAGTAACCAATAGAAGGAGCCCTGCCGATGTTTGAGCGCTTTACCGATCGAGCCCGACGAGTAGTTGTCTTGGCTCAAGAAGAAGCACGCATGCTCAATCACAATTACATCGGCACCGAACATATTCTGCTCGGCTTGATCCACGAAGGTGAAGGCGTTGCCGCTAAAGGTCTAGAAGCGCTCGGCATTTCACTTGAAGGCGTGCGCGCCCAGGTAGAAGAAATTATTGGTCAAGGACAACAAGCACCGAGCGGACATATTCCATTTACTCCACGCGCCAAGAAAGTTCTTGAACTATCTCTCCGCGAAGCTCTGCAATTAGGGCACAACTACATTGGCACCGAACATATCTTGCTCGGACTAATTCGTGAAGGCGAAGGCGTTGCCGCACAGGTACTTGTAAAACTCGGCGCTGATTTAAATCGCGTCCGCCAACAAGTAATTCAACTTTTATCTGGTTACCAAGGCAAAGAAGCTGCAACATCAGGACCTGCCGAAGGCACACCATCTACCTCACTTGTCTTAGATCAATTCGGCCGCAACTTAACCCAAGCAGCACGCGAAGGAAAACTTGATCCAGTAATCGGTCGCGAAACTGAAATCGAACGCGTTATGCAAGTTCTCTCACGTCGTACCAAAAATAACCCAGTATTAATCGGTGAACCAGGCGTTGGTAAGACCGCCGTTGTTGAAGGCCTTGCCCAAGCCATCTATAAGAACGATGTGCCAGAGACTCTCAAAGATAAGCAGCTGTACTCACTTGATCTTGGTGCACTCGTTGCCGGTAGTCGCTACCGCGGTGATTTTGAAGAACGCCTCAAGAAAGTCTTAAAAGAGATTAAAACTCGCGGCGACATTATTTTGTTTATCGATGAAATCCACACCCTTGTAGGTGCCGGAGCTGCTGAAGGTGCGATCGATGCCGCCAGCATTCTTAAGCCAATGCTTGCTCGTGGTGAACTACAGACAATCGGTGCAACTACCTTGGATGAATACCGCAAGCATGTAGAAAAAGATGCTGCGCTAGAACGTCGCTTCCAACCAATTCAAGTTAAAGAGCCATCAGTTGCTCACACCATTGAAATTCTCAAGGGTCTTCGTGATCGTTATGAAACCCACCACCGCGTATCAATCACTGATGGTGCACTTGCAGCTGCTGCAAATATGGCAGATCGTTATGTATCTGATCGTTTCTTGCCAGATAAGGCAATTGACCTAATTGATGAAGCTGGATCACGTCTGCGCATTAAGCGTATGACTGCACCTGCTGAACTCCGTGAATTCGATGAAAAGATCGCTGAAGCTCGCAAGGCGAAAGAATCTGCAATTGATGGCCAAGACTTTGAAGGCGCTGCGGCGCTGCGCGATAAAGAGAAGACTCTTATCGCAGAAAAAGTGGAAGCTGAGAAGCATTGGAAGGCAACTGATCTCGATAAGGTCACCGAAGTAGATGAAGAGTTAATCGCTCAAGTTCTCTCTGCTTCAACTGGTATCCCAGTATTTAAGTTAACTGAGGAAGAGACCGCACGTCTGCTGCGTATGGAAGATGAACTCCACCGCCGTGTGATTGGCCAAGATCAAGCGATCAAGGCGTTATCACAAGCAATTCGCCGTACTCGCGCAGGGTTAAAAGATCCAAAGCGTCCTGGTGGTTCATTTATCTTCGCCGGTCCTTCAGGTGTTGGTAAGACAGAACTTTCACGCACCCTTGCCTCATTCCTATTCGGTGATGAGACTGCACTTATCCAATTAGATATGTCGGAATACTCAGAGCGCCACACAGCATCTCGTTTATTCGGTGCACCTCCCGGATATGTCGGTTACGACGAAGGTGGACAGCTAACTGAAAAGGTTCGCCGCCGTCCCTTCTCAGTTGTCTTATTCGATGAGATCGAAAAGGCTCACCCAGATATCTTCAACTCACTTCTCCAGGTTCTAGAAGATGGCCGCCTCACAGATGCACAAGGCCGCACCGTTGACTTTAAGAACACGGTAATCATCATGACTACCAACCTCGGTACGCGCGATATTTCAAAGAGCCTTGGACTTGGCTTTGCCAACGTCGATGATGATCTAACTAATTACGATCGCATGAAGGGCAAGGTTCAAGATGAACTCAAGAACCATTTCCGCCCCGAGTTCCTTAACCGTATCGATGATGTAATCGTCTTCCATCAATTGACGAAGGATCAGATTATTCAAATTGTTGATCTCATGATCGCTAATTTGGATGATCGTCTGAAGGCAAAAGATATGGGAATCGAACTTACTCAAGCTGCTAAAGATCTATTGGCAGCTCGTGGTTACGATCCACTTCTTGGCGCTCGTCCGCTGCGACGCACAATTCAACGCGAGATCGAAGATTCACTTTCTGAGCGCATCCTCTTCGGTGAGCTCAAAGCTGGCGAAATTATCGTCGTAGATGTCGAAGGTGAAGCAGCAGAAGCTAAGTTCACATTTACTGGTGCTACTAAGGCAACTATGCCGGATTCACCAGAAGATCTAGCCGAAACTGCTAGCTAAGGAATCTTCTTTCCTGGATTCAAAATTGAATTCGGGTCAAATACCTTCTTAACTGCGCGCTGTAGTTCAATCACAGTTGTGGAAATTTCCCTGGCCACAAAGCCAGCCTTAATCGAACCAATTCCGTGTTCACCGCTTGCGGTACCACCGAGTGATTGCGCGATTTCGACGATGTCGCTAAATGCTTTCTGGGCGCGTTCTGCTGCAGCCAAATCACCGTGGTCGTGAACGATGGTTGGGTGCATATTTCCATCACCAGCATGGCCAAAGATGCCAATTACCAGATTGGCTTCTTTACTTAACGCCTCTACTTTCTCCACGAATTCGGCGATCTTTGTAATCGGCAGCGCCACATCATCGAGCAAAGTTGCGCCCATACGTTCCAGTGCGGGATATGCCATCTTACGAACTCGAATTAAATCTGCGGCATCTGCTGGATCATCTGAATAAACACCATCAATTAAATCAAAACCCTTGCAGGTATTTAACGCTGCTTCACACTGTGAATGGTTCTCATCTAATTGCATCAATAGAACGCTGCCGGCAACTTCAAAGCCCAGGGGATGCCAAGCTTCAACTGCTTTCAAAGTTGTTTGATCAACAATTTCTAACATTGATGGGCGATATTGCAATAAGGCAGCAGCAGCTGCGGCAGCCTTTGTGATATTTGGAAAGGTTGCAATCAGGGTCGCAGGGGATGCCGGGCGAATTACTAAATTTAAAGTTAGCTCGGTGATAATGCCTAAAGTTCCTTCGGAGCCAACAAATAGATGAAGTAAGTCATAGGTAGTAACTGATTTCTTAGTGGCGCTACCGAGTTCAATAATTTCACCGCTTGCCAGTACAACCTGCATCGCACGCACATGTGCTGCAGTAACGCCATATTTAACACAACACATACCGCCCGCATTAGTTGCCGCATTGCCACCAAGGGATGACCAATCTCGGCTGGCTGGATCTGGCAGATAAGCCATTCCAACTTCCTTAGCCGCAGAATCTAGATCAAGGTTTATTACACCAGCCTGAACCCGAGCGATTTGATTTGCGGTATCTATCTCTAAAATCTGATTCATCTTTTCAAGAGTGATAACTAGCGAATCTGATGTGGCATTGGCACCACCAGATAAACCGCTGCCAGCCCCACGGGTTACAACCGGAATCTTATTTTCATTGGCATATTTCAGAGCAATGGAAATTTCACTTGCGCTGCGCGCCAGTAAGACAGCAAAAGGGGGAGCACTTGTTGCAAAGGGTGCTTGATCGCGTGAATAAGAAGTGGTGATATCTAAATCAGAGATTAACGAGCAATCTGGGCCAAGCAGTTTAGAAAGCGCTGCGAGATGGCTCATGCGCACAACTTTATCGCCTTTTCAAAAGAGAGTTATTCTCCAGAGATTTTGACTCTTTGTAGCGCCTGATCGAGGCGCGAGACTTCGAAGATCTCCATGCCCTCGATCTTTACATCACTGCCCGCTGGCACAAGCGCCCGCTTAAAACCTAAGCGATAGGCCTCAGCTAAGCGACGCGATACCCCGCTTACCTTTCGGATCTCACCAGCTAAACCAACTTCACCGATTGCAACTAAATCTGCCGGAAGCGCTAACGCCTTTGCGGCAGATGCCACAGCAAGTGCCAGTGCTAAATCTGCAGCAGGTTCTGACATCTTCATACCACCGACAGTTGCCGCATAAACATCGCGACCGCCAACGCGCACATTTGCCCGAAGTTCAAGAACTGCAAGCGTCATTGAAGTACGTGCAGAATCTAGTCCGCTGGTAACGCGACGAGCATTTCCAAAATCATTTTCACGACCTTGGCTAACCAGAGCTTGAATTTCGGCAAGTAACGGACGACGACCTTCCAGCGTCACAGTTACGCATGTACCCGGAACTGGTTCGGCATGGCGCGAGGTAAATAAACCAGTTGGATCTAGGACGCTTTCGATTCCGGTATCACTTAGATCAAAGCAACCAACTTCATCGGATGCACCAAAGCGATTTTTTATGGCACGGATTAAGCGCAGACGGGAATGGCGTTCGCCTTCAAATTGCAGAACCACGTCGACGATATGTTCGAGCAAACGTGGACCGGCAATCGAGCCATCTTTAGTGACGTGGCCGACAAGTAACAAAGTGATATCGCGATCTTTACAGATTCGAATTAGCGCACCTGCAACTTCGCGAACTTGGGTAACGCCACCAGGTGCACCATCTGCGGCAGATGAACCAATGGTCTGCACGCTATCGATAATCAAAAGATCTGGTTTAACGGAATCAATGTGAGCGATTACAGCTCCGAGATCAGTTTCCGATGCTAAAAATAATTTGGGATCTACTGCGTTAATGCGCTCGGCACGTAGCCGAACTTGGGATGCAGATTCTTCACCGCTGATGTACAGAGCAGGAATTCCTTTAGCGGCAGTTTGCGCGGCAACAGATAAGAGTAGGGTTGATTTTCCAACACCAGGTTCGCCCGCGAGCAATATTGCAGCTCCTGGTACTAACCCTCCACCAAGTACGCGATCTAGTTCGGATACACCTGTTGCGCGAGCACGTGCCGAAGATAGATCAACATCTCCGATAGGTGTTGCAGCGTGGGTAACTTTTCCGGGAACGAGTGAGAGTTTCTTAGGAGCAGCAATTTCTTCAACGCTACCCCAGGCTTGGCATTCGCCGCAGCGACCAACCCATTTTTGTGAGGTCCAGCCGCATTCAGCGCAACGGAATGGATCCTTCTCGACCTTAGCCATGAGCCTTAGCCTAGAGGAAGGTGCTGACTACTTCCCAGCGGCAACTGATGCTGGGTGTTGAATAACAAATAACGGCAACGAACGAGCTTTGGCATCGTTAATTCCCTTAACGCGCACATCGCAATGCTCAGCTAGAACTGCGTATGCCGCCTCACCCATCAAAGCCTGTAGTTCAGTTCGGTTAGAGATGTAAACCGGTTCGCTACCAACGTGCGCATCTGTGTTGCTGGTGCAGTACCAATCAAAATCATCGCCGCCATCGCCCCAGGCAAGGCGTTCGTATTCGCCAATTACAGTTACGGAATATTCGCGCTCGCCGACCTCACGAGTTTCAAAACTGCGACGTAGCGGAAGCTGCCAGCAAACATCTGGCTTAGTATCAACAAAGTGGCGATTTTCTTTCTGTGCCAAGTGATGGAGTACGCAACCAAATGAACCGGTAAATCCTGGCGCTTCATAACCTTTACGATTTAAAAAGATACATCCATCATCTATCGTGCGTGTCTTACGTTCTTTATCTTCATCTAAATCTGAAATACGTAGTTGACCATTTGGCTTCTTAGGACGGGCTTGTTCAAAGAATTGCCACATCTCAGGAGTTAAATCAGCCGCTGCTTTACGGACGCGTTCTTCATCATCTTCATCTGAATACATCGCACCTTCTGTGCAACAGCCGGCGCTTGGTCGATTTTCAAAGACGCCTTTGCAGCCATCGCCATAAATACAGGTCCAATATGAAGTCAGCCAAGTGAGGTCGCATTTAAAGATTTCTTCTTCATCATTGGGGTCGGTAAATTCCACCCAATCACGTGCGAAACCTGGCTTTATTTCTGACATAGTCGCAGAGCCTACGCGTACTCTTTCGCTATGGCTAATTCAGAAAAACAGGTCGCCGTCATTGGTGCCGGGGTAATGGGCGAAGCCCTCATCTCTGCCCTGATTACTTATGGAATTTCACCTAGTGCGATCACTATCTCTGAAAAGCGTGCCGAACGAGCAGCGGAGTTAGCGGCTAATTACAAAGTAGCAAACGCACCATTAAGTGAAAACGTTGCCAAATCTGATCTAATTTTATTAGTAGTAAAGCCGCAAGATATGGCTGGTGTATTAGAGGAGATAAAGGATGATATCCGTATTGGATGCCTGATCATCTCTTTCGTTGCTGGCAAGCAGATTCGATATATCGCTGACCTCATTGGTACCAGCGCCAATCCAGTCATTCGCGTTATGCCAAATACCCCAGCACTTGTTGGAGCTGGCATGTCCGCGATCTCCTGTTGCGGCCTTGTAACTGCTGAACAACGCGCATTTACACTCGGCTTCCTCGGTGCAGTCGGCAAGGTAATTGAAGTAGATGAAGATTTACAAGATGCTGTTACGGCAACTAGCGGATCAGGACCGGCTTACTTCTTCAGATTTGTGGAAGCGATGGTCGATGGCGCAATTGCGCTGGGGCTTTCCAAAAAAGATGCCACAACTCTGACGATTCAAACCATTGTTGGCGCTGCCAAGTTGCTTGATCAATCTGGTGATACACCAACTACTTTGCGCGAGAAGGTAACTAGCCCAAATGGAACTACCTTTGCCGCCTTAAACTCTTTTAACGACTCTGACATCTCAAGCGTTGTCGCCAAAGCGATGAAGGCAGCCCGTGATCGCTCGCAAGAACTGGCTTAATAAGACTTTATTTACCGCAGCTGTCTTTGCAGTTGCGTTAGCGCCATCGGCTGGTGCGTCACCTAAAGCAGTTGCAATTAAGCAAATGGTGCAGATAACGCAAGATGCGACCGCTGAGGCAATGGTTGTCACAAGTAAATACATTCTTACTTATGCCAATATCGTGGGTCAAAGCGCAGATATAAAGGTACGTGCAATTGATTTTGCTGGTACTGAAATATGGGCAAAAACTATCGATTCTGGCTGGGATGAGGTTGCTACCGCTATAACCGTTGATACCCAAGGATCAATCTGGCTAGCTGGAAATAGCGCAGCCGCACCAAACGCTGAAACAACAACTGCAGCAACTGGCGCACTAAACCCCGATTTAATTGTCATCGAAAGCACAACTGCCTTACGTCCAGATATGAAAAATATTGCGCTTTGGCAATTATCAAGTACCGGTGATCTCTTATCGCAAACAAATTCAACAACGTTGCAACCAGCGATCGTGGATGCGATATCTGCAAATACCACCGGGGCTTCAGTACTCATGACTAGAGATAGTGGCCAATCATTGGTCTCAGTTAAGGCAGGTTCATTTAGCAAAGAGTTAACTTTAGGAACAGCGAGGAGTAAGTTTAAAACTGCGCTACGCGGATCAGATGGTTCTACCTATATATTTGGATCAAGTAGCGAAACCCTTGGTGGTAAGAAATTAGTTGGCAGAGTTGATGGTATTCTGATGAAAGTTTCTAAGATTGGGACAATTGCCAGCGTTGTGAGAAGCTCTGCTCCAAAAGCAATTCGTGATTGGCAGAGCGCAACCGCATCGCTATTTCTTACTGGCGTGGTTAAAATCGGAGCAACAACAGAGACTGCTGTTACAAAATTTACTTCTGTGTTTGTACCAACTTGGACATCGAGATTTGCATCAACCGGGTTTAGCTTGGCTACTCCCGGTGCGAGCGGTTCGGTATTTGCGATATTTGAACCGACCGCTTTGCTAAAAGGTGTTTCTGGTTTCAAGGTGGTCAAAGGGCAATCAGTTGCTCTGCAATTTGATAGCAAAGGTGCGATCAGCGGTGCCTTTACTAGCCCGGTACTGAACTCGCCAATATCTACAGGTTATTCCAGCGATGGAGGGTTAATCGTTTTAACTTCTACCGGAACAATTCTGAGAACGCCAGCTCGTTAATTTAGGCAGCGCGTAGTAACAGAAGTTGGTTATCAATCCCAGAGACTAGGTAACGAATTTTATTTAAAACAATCCATGCTGAATCAAAGCCATCGGGGTTCTGTTCTTTGGTGACTAGCGAAAGCGCGTTCTTTGCTATATCTATCGCGCAGAGCCTTTCCTGGCAGTTGAAAATGGTGGTCTGCCCATCACTACTTAAAAATTTACTTGGAGTTCCATAACCAGTGGTTGGCAGGGTTTTAATTACCGTTGGTGCAGATAAATATGTCCATCTGATCTGTTCTGCTTTTGGCAGAGTTAAAGTTGATGAGGTTAACCAGGTAGCTAAAATTCCCCGCGCACCTTTTTGCAAAGCAACGTCATATCCAACAACTGCAATTGGGCCACCTGATGAATCAAGCGTTGAATAACGCCAGGCAGTAGCACTTAAACCATTTCTTTGAGCAACTCGGATCGCACCCGATGTTGCTTCTTTACGCGTATTGATTGTGAGGACTGAGTCGTAAAGCAAGATCGTATCTTTACCATCGAAGAGCGCATCTAGATGAAAAGCAACATCGCCAGTTGTTCGATCATCGGTCTTGCGATCGCCATCGACTAGTTCATAGCTCCAATCTGTTGCACCCTTTGCCTTTACAGCGCCCAGCAAAATGCCTTGTGATTCATCACGGTAGAAGACTTGAACACCTGCTGCGCTTACAGAGCATGCGTTAGAGATACTCACATCGCTAGCAGAGCGAACACGAATCGGATCTTCGTAGCCATTTACTGCTGCGCCATTTCCATCCACAACTTCATATTTAAAGGTTTTGCCATCGTATGTGGCATAACGCAGATCTTTATCAACTGAATCGGCATAGAAGATATGTAACACCTGAGCTTTGCCATATCCACTGACGCAGGCAGAGACTTCGCCGGTGATCGCATTTCGGGTCCGTCCGGCAGAGCCACCTCGTCCATCAACAGTTAACTTGTTCCAAATCTTGCCGCTCCAAAGCGCAACTTTTAGCGCTCCATTATTGGCATCTTGATAAATGACTGCTGGATTTGTATTAAATGTTACGGTAGTTAAATTCTTGGCATCAGCTGCCGGATCGATAACACTCTTCTTCCATGCCGCTTGTGGAGTTATTGCATTTGTAGTTATCGCATCAGATGTTCCTAACGAATTAGATGCGGTAACTGTAAAGGTGTAAGAAGTACCGTTCTTTAAGCCAGACATAAGCGCTGGGCTATTGGTGAAACTCTTCTCTGCCCCAGTTTTAACGTTTTTCACCGTATAACTGGTGATTTGGGCAGCGCGCGCATTTGCGGGCGCATCAAACTTTATAATGGCAGCAGTATCCGAAAGGAGCGCTTCGACATTGCGCACTGTTTGTGGGATACCAACTGCGATTCCAGCAGGTGGCTTGGTGCGCAGATCCTGCATCATCGCAAGCAGTAGCGGCCCGGGCTCGTGAAAAATTTCACCCGGATATAAGTTTGGGGACATAACAGCATCACGTCCTGCACTTGAGAAAGTTGCCTCATCTAAGTGGCTAACAGATGAGCCATCTTCATAAACCTTAGGCGTATATAGAAGTGGTTTGACGCCACCGTTTGCAGCAATTCCTTGTGCGCCTGACCAAACCAACTTAGATGTAAGTGCTTCACCCAGTTCAAGTGATGGTGAAGGCAAGTCCGAAAGCCTGCGCCCGTCGCCAGTTTGAACATAGGCATCATATGGAGTTGGTTGATCAATTGATCCATAGCCAAAGAAATTGTCGTAGCTATCGGTTGATAGAAAACCTAGCCCGTGAGCCATCTCGTGGAGGATTACTGATTGCAGATCGTATTCAGATTTACTTGGACCGCTACTGCCACCGCGATACCAGCTAGCAAGTGAATTTACAGTGATAACCATTTCTGGGTTGTCACCATCTAAATCTTTACCGGCTAGCGCATTTGCCAAAGCTGATGGATACCAAAGGCCGGGATCGGGTGCACCTGAAAAATTAGCGAAGTAACTTCCGGGGCGCGCACTTCCTAAAACACTAAAGGAGGAAGATCTACCCCATGTGGCATCTATATAAATTGGGACTTTAGAATCAAAGTTTTCGGCCCATGTATCGATCGCAGCTTGAACCTGAACCTTTGTCCATTCTGGAAAATTATTATATTTAACAATAAATTTTGCCTTCTTCTCCAGATGGGCAACTTTCGGTGTTGCGGTCTGCTTTGCTGTGGTTGCAGGTCCTGCGTAAACGCTTCCCCATTGTGTAGCGGGGCGAACCAAAAGAACTGATTGCGCAGAAGCTGGAGCGACCAACCCTGTGAGAAAGATCGCCAAGATCGCAGATATGGCGCTAATTCGCGCCAGAGATCTCAGATTTTTCCTCGCCATAGCGCCCGATGCTATCAGGGTGCGAGAATGTCTCCATGTCCTCAATTCGCGATAGTTCTGATCTAAGTCAGGTAATTGCTCGAATGAAATCTGAGCGACCTGCTGTTCTTAACTTCTCATCGGTATCTGCTCGCCCTGAACCAACGTTAGAGGAGGCCCGTGTCGAGTTAGCAGATGCAATCGGACAATTAGCTCACACGATTTTCTCAAAGAAGTATGGTCCATTAGTCGGCACCGTTACGAAGACAACGGCTGAGACTCTGTTGAAGAACGGCGAAGAGAATTTATATCGCGCCAAGGGTGATGCCACACTAATTATTCAAGAGTTAGTAGATCGCGCATTTACCTCAAAGCCGCCTAAGAAAAAATGAGTAACCTAATAACTATTTATTCCCGCCAGAATTGTCATCTCTGTGAAGTAGCGGAAGCAACCCTTACCGAATTAAAAGCGGAGTTAGACTTTGAAATCGCAGTCACCTTTATCGATGGTAATGATGCGCTCGAAAAGTTATACGGATATCAAGTCCCGGTAATTCATATCGATGGAATTCACCATGACTTTTTTAAAGTCGATCCAGTCAGATTTAGATCTTCCCTTGAAAGACATCGTCAGCGTCGATAATTCGATATGAATAACCTTGTTCGGCAAGGAAGCGTTGGCGATTCTGTGCAAAATCTTGATCGATAGTGTCACGCGAGACTACTGAGTAGAACTTAGCTCCACGGCCATCTGCCTTTGGGCGAACAATACGGCCCAGGCGCTGGGCTTCTTCTTGGCGTGAACCAAAGGCCCCAGATACTTGAATTGCGATCGTAGCTTCCGGCAAGTCAATGGAGAAGTTCGCTACCTTTGAAACAACTAAACAGGTAATTTTACCGGTGCGGAAAGCGGCAAATAACCTTTCGCGTTCTTTAATCGGCGTTTCACCTTTAATTACTGGCACACCTAAAGTCTCAGATAAGTCATCTAACTGATCGATATATTGCCCAATAACCAAGATTTGTTCACCAGCGTGCAGACCTACTAGCTCTTCAACAACATCGCGTTTAGTTCTGGTGGTAGCGCAGTAGCGATAACGCTCTTCTGGTTCTGCGGTGGCATATGAAAGACGTTCTGCTTCAGTTAGATTTACGCGAACTTCAATACATTCGGCAGGGGCGATATAGCCCTGGGCTTCAATCTCTTTCCAAGGAACATCAAAGCGCTTGGGACCGATCAGGGAAAATACTTCACCTTCCATTCCATCTTCGCGAACTAGCGTTGCAGTAAGCCCCAAGCGCCGGCGCGATTGAATATCGGCAGTAAAGCGGAAGATCGGCGCGGGTAATAGATGGACTTCATCATAAATAATCAAGCCCCAGTCGTGGGTATCAAATAGATCTAGGTGAGAATAAACGCCATTCTTCTTCTTGGTCATCACTTGATAAGTTGCAATCGTTACTGGGCGAATCTCTTTCTTAGCACCTGAATATTCACCGATCTCATCTTCATTTAAAGTTGTGCGGCGCAGCAGCTCATCGCGCCATTGACGTGCGGCCACAGTGTTAGTTACCAAGATCAAAGTCGTTGCCTTAGCGTGTGCCATTGCAGCTGCGCCAACAATTGTCTTTCCGGCGCCACAAGGCAGAACAACAACACCAGAGCCACCGTGCCAGAAACCTTCTGCTGCTAACTCTTGATAGGGACGGATCTTCCAATCATTTTGCTTAAGGCTAATTTCGTGGGCTTGCCCATCTACATAACCTGCAAAATCTTCAGCCGGCCAACCCAGGCGCAATAGCGATTGCTTAATCGCACCACGTTGGCTGGCATGCACGGCAATAGTTTCTGGATCAATACGCACACCCAGTAGTGGAGCAATCTTCTTAGCGCGAATTACTTCTTCCAAGACACCGACATCGGTTGTGATCAAGATCAGACCGTGAACGGGATCTGCTTCTAAGCGCAGACGGCCATAGCGCGACATAGTTTCGGCAACATCGACAAGAAGTGAATGAGGAACGGCATAACGCGAATATTTAATTAAAGTATCGATTACTAATTCGGCATCATGACCGGCCGCGCGGGCATTCCATAAACCAAGGTTGGTTAAGCGATAGGTGTGAATATGTTCAGGAGAACGTTCTAGTTCAGCAAAGGGTGCGATTGCGCGGCGACATTCCGTCGACATTGGGTGATCAATATCTAGCAGCAGAGTCTTATCGCTCTGAACAATTAGTGGGCCTTCACTCATTTAAGTAATTCCTTAATAAATGCATGTAGCAGGGAGCTGCGTTCTTCTATTGATTTCAAACTTAACCATTCACTTGGCGCATGCGCACCACCACCAATTGCACCTAGGCCATCGAGAACTTGTGCACCAGCTGCCGCAGCAAAGTTACCATCGCTTGCGCCACCGACTTCGGCGCAACCAAGGGGTGCCATACCAATAGATTTTGCAACAATTTCAATCTTTTCATAGAGCGCCTTGGTAGAAGATAGCTGCAGCGGTGGACGGTTTAACCCACCAGTTACTTCTAAGCGCGCACCAGGAATTGTTGCCTTTAAAGTTTTGATCGCAGAATCAATGCGTTCGAGTTCAGCTTGTGCAAAAGATCGCGCATCAATTTCAAGTACCGCCAGATCTGGCACAGTATTTGCGCTATTGCCTGATTTCAACAAAGTTGGAACGACGGTTGTGCCGTGTTCCTTATTTTCAAGTGCAGCCAGCTGCAAAATAATATGTGCAATTTCAACAGTTGCGTTAACGCCTTTTTCTGGTTCTAGGCCTGCATGGGCTGCTAGCCCGTGTACCGAAATCTTGTACATAGCCGTTCCCTTGCGACCGGTCTTAACCTTGCCATCAAGGGAAGCCTCTAAAACCAATACCGCTTTGGCAGCAGAAGATAGATCCATAATTAATTTACGTGATGCAAAAGAACCAGTCTCTTCATCAGTTGTGGCAACTAGTGCAACGCGATCGGCAACGCCTTCAATATCTTTTAGTGAAAAGAGCGCCTGCACAAAGCCAGCCTTCATATCGAAAACCCCAGGGCCACGAACTACATCACCATTTACTTCCCACAATGGTTGATATGAACCATGTGGCCAAACGGTATCTAGATGAGCAAGTAAGAGAATTTCTGGTTGGCTTGCGCCCCACCAAAACACGGGGCGGCCTTCAATCTCTTTTATTTGTGCAGGTGTGCCGAGAACACGCGTTGCGATATCGCTAGCTAAGCGAACTACGTTCTGGCAGGCGGCAAGATCTTCACTTGGCGATTCACATCGCACCAAAGCTTCAATCGCAGCCAACATAGGGTCAAGTCTGCCGTACTTGGTCTCATTCGCGCTTGTCATATCGCCGCCACTCCAGTTATGCGGGCGATTCTAAAGGTTTGTACCTCACCGGTCGCATGATCACGCGCAATTAGCGAACCAGCGGAGAGTTTTAAGGGATCGATAATGCGATGTGAAACCAGGCCATTGTTATCGGCATATCCAATCGAAAGTGATGTCGCAGGTTGGTTCTGTAGATAATCAACCAAGATATCTAAAGTTTCATTGGCTGTTGTCCGTGGCAGTGAACCAAGTGCGCTAGCTGCAATATTGCGCAGCGTGCTTTGGCGATGGCTAGATTTTTCACCGGTGCGAAGTGCGCGTAGTGCACCTTCTAATTGCAATTCGTCAGGACGATCGAATTCACCAATTATTCGCGGTGGACGCGCCTTTGATTTTGCACGCTGGATTCGAGGACCGCTAAGGAGGGCACCTTGTGAATCTTCTCCGGCAGGTAAGTAACCAAAGCTACGTAATATCGCCATCGCATCTGCAGCATCATGTTGGCAGATCAGAACTTCAGGTGCGATCTGGCGCAGCGATAAAATATCTAAACGTTTGTCGCTAATGATCTGTGCAATAAGAACTGAATCCTCACAACGGATAAAGGCAGATGTATTCCCAACACGTAACTTGCCATGCTTCTTAGCAACATCGGCAATTAAATATTCCAGTGGTTGTGGCATTGGAGTTTTAGAAGTCTTCTTTAAGAAGGCTTTGATCTCATCTCCGGTGCGGCCATGATCTAACCCGCGGCGAATAGTTGCTTCGCTAAAGCGATAAACCGTTGCACCACCACGGCTTTCGATCTCAGCCAGAATTGCTAACTCTTGGGCAATCTCATGTTCTAGCGGGCCGGGTGCAATTGCAGTGTGATCGCTCTGAATAAGTATGTGATCAACTGGCTTTGGTAGATCTAGATCAATTACCTCTAAATCTTCTCCAGCCAATAACGCAGTTGCATACTTTGAAATTGCGCCTTGGCCGGTAAGGCCGAGCCATTCTGCTTCGCGCAACGTCCACTGAATGTAATCACTTGGTATTCCACCGCTACGTCTTGCTGGTGTACTCCATTGGGCAAGTGCGATCAGCGAGGTAAATTGCGGCGCAGTTCCTTCACTTTCTTGCAGCAAGCGCAGCGTTAATTTACGAAGCGGAGCGGCAGCTACGCGATCTAGTTCAGGTCCAAGCGGAGCAACGTTCTTTGACTCCTCTTTGCCAACTAACCCGCTCACACGGGATGTAATGAGCCAAGGCGCAACAAGTGATTGCCAACGCGCTGATGGGGTCTGGGTTAACCAGATATCGAATTGGCTAGTTGGAAGAATTCGATCATCGGGATCGATAGTTAAGAGCCCTGCCATGTAGCTAAGCTCTGCAACAAATGCCGCGCAATTAGTATCGATGCCCAAATGGTTAGAAATAATCTTTAAATCACGCACTCCTAAACCACCAGAGCGCAGTGCATCAGCTGGTTCTTGCGCCCAGAAATTTAAAATCTCTTCAGTCCAACGTAAGAAAGTTGAGATGTTAGCAATTGCTGCTAAATGAACGCTTTTGCTATCTCGCTTATCGCCGACAAGTATCGGCACTTTTGTAAATAACTCTTTATGGATCTTTCCCCCACGTAAGTAAATGGCAACTTCACGTGGCATTAAAACGGTATGCGAATTTGCCACAACTACAAAGTCATTTTCTAATAACCAAGCAACGCCGGCGCCGGGTTTCTTAACATCGGCGATAGTTCCACGTGGTGGGCCCCAAACCATGGCATCCAACGCTTTCTTGGCAGCTGGTGGCGCTTCATCTAACATCTTCAAATTTAACTTTGCCATCGATTGTGGACCAAGGCCGGCGCAATCATTTCCAAGTACTTCGCGCACTGTGGTCGGAAGGTAAAGTCCATCTTTTCCTGAGTAAATAAGCCCGCGTTCGACAAGTCCAGGAATTACAAAGAGGGCTGCCTTATCTGTAAGAGCTGCAATGTTCTTCTCAGTAAATGGTTCGGTAGATACCGCACAAGCTTCGAGAACTTGATATTGCCATGCAGTTAAGGCATCAACAGCACGTGCCAGGCTGGGGGCTGATGTCGCGCGAACGGCAAGAGATGCAATATCAGGCGGTACTGGCGTTATTAGATCTGGGCGATGTGAAAAGAGCGAAATTAGGGCAGCGTCATCCAAGGTACGTAAGTAATCTGCAAAGGAGCGCGTTTCCATAACTTGCCTACATTACTGGCAAGTGAGGTCTTGGCGCGAATTGGCTTTTTAACTCAGCGCGACTTTCGGCGCGGAGTAAGCCGGGTGCCGATCCAAGCAACGCGCGATACCAGCGGCCCAAGCAAGCGATTAACAAATCGCATCCTGCGAAAATCGTGAATTGGCCAACGCTCTTTTAGGGCACGAAGGCGTAGCTTTGCATCTGGATTTATCGCAGAAGGATTTCCCACGGTGAGCAATAACGGCAAATCATTGTGGCTATCAGAGTAGCCAAAGCAATTTTCTAAATCAAAGCCATGTTCTTTGGCAAGTTCGAAAATCGCAGTTGCTTTCTCGCGACCATGTAAGAGTGGACCATTCATTGCTCCGGTGTAGTGACCGTCTTCAATAGCAGCCTTACTGCCAAGTGCACCTGTAAAACCCAAACGTTCGGCGATCAAAGTTGCCATATCTTCGGGCGCGGCAGTGACCAACCAAACTTCAACTCCATCATTTAAATGGCGTTGCGCAATTTCAATCGTGCCTTCCCACAATGCGGGAGATACATATTCGTCATAAATTTCCTGGGCTACTTCTTTAATATCAGTGACGTTATGTCCACCAATAAAATCTTGCGCAGATTTCTGAAAACGATTTATCTCATCTTGCTTTTCGGTACCCGTTAAGCGAAAGCGCAGATTCGCCAAAACAAATCGGGAGATATCAGATTTGGTAAAGAAACCGCGCTGGTACATGCCCCGGCCGAGGAAGTAGATCGTTGAACCCCGCACCAAGGTGTTATCGACGTCGAAGAAAGCCGCACGCCGCGGTGTGAGTGACATGTCACTACCCTAGCGATTAAGCGCGATATTGCCCTGCCGTAAGACGCTTTATGCTTATCTCTATGAGTTCAACAGTCCACGTCGCGCGCCACGGTGAAGTCGAGAATCCGCAGAAGATTCTCTATGGCCGCCAACCCGGTTGGCGTTTATCTAGCCGCGGGCAAGAGATGGCGCAAGTATTGGGCCAATGGTCGAAGTCAATTGATTTAGGTGCGCTGCATGTTTCACCATTGCAACGTGCGCAAGAGACAGCAGCGCCAATTGCAAAAGCACATGGAATTGAAATCACGACAGATGAACGATTGATTGAAGCTGGAAATATCTTTGAAGGTAAGAGTTTTGAACCAGGCAGTGGTATTTTGAAACACCCAACTGCATGGCGCCATTTATATAATCCGTGGAAGCCATCATGGGGCGAACCATATGAAGAGCAAATTAATCGTATGTTCGCCGCAATTTTTGCAGCCCATAAGGCAGCTAATGGAAAAGATGCGATTGTGGTCTCACATCAACTTCCAATTTGGATTACACGTAGTGCAATTGAAGGTCGTTCCATGCTGCACGATCCCCGCAAGCGCGAATGTACTTTGGCATCTGTTACAAGCATTCACTTTGATGACGAAGGCGTTATCTCTGGACTCTCTTACTCTGAGCCAGCTGCTCATTTACTTCCGCCCAAGAAATAGCTATATAAATGCGTAAGCCAATTTCGTTTATAACGCTAGCTCTAGTTTCAGCAATCGCACTAACTGGATGCGGTGGCGGAAGTTCCACGCCGGAAGAAAGTTTTATCGAAGGTAGCGGCGCAGTTACATCTATTAAAGCCGCAGATCGCAAAGCTGCTCCCGCACTTTCTGGAATGACCTTAAGTGGAAAGAGCTTCACCTTTAACCAAGGTCAAGTAGCTGTTGTAAATGTCTGGGCATCTTGGTGTTCTCCATGTCGCGCTGAAATTCCAACTCTGATAGAGCTATCAAAGCAATATTCAGGTGTGCAATTTATGGGGATATTAACTCGTGACAATCCGGCAACTGCCGAGGCTTTCTCGCGCCGGCTATCAATGCCATACCCAACTTTTATCGATGATTCACTGTTGATTGGCTTTAAAGGAACCCTTCCCGCCAACGCGATTCCTTCAACGGTACTCATAGATAAGCGTGGCAAGGTAGCAGCTCGTATATCTGGCGCTGTAACTCTTGCTTCACTTAGTAAATTAATTCGAAAGCTGGAGGCAGAATGACTAGTTTTATCGTCGATCAGCTCTTTAGCGGAATTCTTTTAGCCGCCTTTTCGATTGCAATATTGGCAGGGTTAATTTCATTTCTATCTCCATGTGTGCTGCCGCTAGTTCCGGGTTACCTATCTTTTGCAGCTGGTTACTCAAAGGCAAAAGGTCGCGTCTTTCTAGGTTCACTGCTCTTTGTTCTGGGATTTAGCGTTCTCTTTATTTCATATGGTGCGCTCTTCGGTGGAATTGGTTCACGGATCACGGCGCACGAAGAGCTAATCACCAGAGTACTTGGCGTAGTAACTATTTTCTTAGGGCTAATTTTTATGGGACGTTTTCCAATGGCGCCGACCTTCTCTTTGAAAATGTCCACAAACGGTGGGTTAATTGGCGCGCCTTTATTAGGTTTTCTCTTTGGTATTGGCTGGACACCATGCATTGGGCCAGCTTTAGCAACTGTACAAACGCTCGCCTTTCAAGAATCCAGCGCTGCACGCGGAGCAATTTTATCCTTTGGTTACTGTATGGGTTTAGGTGCGCCATTTATTGCATCAGGTCTTTACTTAGATAAATCTGCCCGGTTACGTAAATTTCTAACGAAGCGCGGAGATTTAATTACCAAGCTCGGTGGTGGACTTTTAATTCTTATTGGCATCGCACAGTTGCTGGGAATTTGGACTGACTTAATGGCCTCTATGCGTTCTTTTATCTCTGACTTTGCGTCGGTGATCTGATGAGTACAGAACCAGTACTTCCGGAATTAGATGCCACTGGCTTAGCGCGTTTTATCTGGCGCCAATTAACCAGCATGCGTACTGCGCTAATTCTCTTAATGATGTTGGGCGTTGCCGCTGTTCCAGGATCGCTTATTCCACAACGCACTCAGAATCCGATGGCGGTGCGCCAATACTTTATTGATAGCCCAGAGCTTGCGCGCTGGATCGAGCGCCTTTCTGGTTTTGCCGTTTACTCATCTCCTTGGTTTAGCGCCATCTACATCTTGCTCTTTGTCTCGCTAATTGGTTGTGTTCTGCCGCGCACTTTTGAACACTTCAAGGCAGCGCGCGCCTTGCCTCCACTGACACCACGCAATTTATCTCGTATGGAATCCTTCCAAGAATTTACTGGTACCGGGCAAGAGTTAAAAGATGCCGCAGTTTGGTTTAAAAAAGCCAGATTCCGAGTACGTAGCGAAGAGAACAGCATCTCTGCGGAAAAAGGTTATTTACGTGAGACTGGAAACTTACTCTTTCACCTATCACTTATTTTAATTTTAGTTGGAGTCAGCGTTGGCTCATTATTTGGTATGCGTGGTGAGGCGATCATCAGTAAAGGAGAACGCTTTATCAGCGTTCCAACTTCATTTGACACCTTATCTTTTGGAAAGCTAGTCCACGAAGATTCGCTACAGCCTTTTACCATTGAGGTACTTGATTTTGTTGCCAAATATGATGCGCTAACCAATGCTCCGCAGGATTACACCGCAACCGTTAGAGTCACAAATCCTGGTGAGAAAAATTCTACGATTAAAACTCTTAAAGTTAATAGCCCGCTGACTTTCAGCAATACCCGCGTTTATCTACAAGCCAATGGATATTCACCGATCGTCACCGTGCGCGATTCAACTGGGCAAGTAGCGCTACAAGGACCAGTTCCATTCTTGCCACAGGATGGGAATTTACGTTCCATCGGTTCGATAAAGGTTCCAGATGCAAACCCACAAATTGGTTTTGTAGCTAGCTTCTTGCCAACTTTTGCTAGAGATGCCAAGCAAGGAGGTATCTCAGTCTTTCCAGAAGCGCTCGATCCCAAATTACTGTTCTCTATCTGGGAAGGCGACCTTGGTTTAGATTCTGGTGCGCCACAATCTGTTTATCGCATCGATACATCAAAGATGAAGCGAATTGGGCTTAGCTCACTAAAGCCAGGTGAGACATTTTCATACCAACAAGGTTCAATAACTTTTGAAACTTTTGTGCCATGGGTAAACCTGCAGATCGTTGATGATCCCGGTAAAAGTTATGCCTTATATGGTGCGATCGCTGCAATCCTTGGGTTACTTGCCTCACTCTTTGGCAGAAGGCGCCGCATCTGGATACGGATCACATCATCTGGAGTTGTAGAAGTTGCGGGGCTGGCGAAGAATGGTGCACCTGGGCTTGAAGCAGAGATCGCAAACTTTGTTAAACACTTAAGAAAGGGGATATAAATGCAGACTACATGGGCTTATATCTCTAACTACTTTGTTTATTCAGCGATGGGCGTCTTCGCTCTATCTTTCTTTGCTCACGCCTTTGAAACTGCTTGGGCGGTAAGAGCACCGGAACAGAGCGATAGCGCATCCGGAAGCGTTTTAACTAAGACCCTGGATTACACCCGAACCGAACGTGCAGCGCGAATTGCAACGGCAATGATGGTCTTAGGCTTTTTACTTTTGCTAGGTGGAGTAATTGCACGCGGGATATCGGCAAAACATGTGCCTTGGGGCAATATGTATGAATTCTCAATTACTGGAGCTCTTGCATTCACAGGTGCTTATCTAGGTGCGCTGCGCAAACATGATCTACGTTGGCTAGGTTTATTTGTATCTATCTCAGTTTTACTAACACTTGGTACCGCGGTTACCTTGCTCTATCGCAACAGCTCACCATTGGTGCCGGCACTTAAATCAACTTGGCTAGTTATTCACGTTATCGCTGCAATTATCTCTGGCGGAGTCTTCTTGCTCGCAAATGTTATTGCTGCTTCCTACCTTTATTTAGATTCAATGGAATCTAAAGGTGAACGCAAGCCTTGGGCTAAGCGTCTGCCCAATCTAGAAACGCTTGATCAACTTTCTTATCGACTAGTCGCATTTGTATTTCCACTATGGACCTTTGCCGTAATTGCCGGTGCAATTTGGGCCGAGAGCGCATGGGGTCGATATTGGGGCTGGGATCCAAAAGAGACTTGGGCATTTATTACCTGGGTTGCCTATGCCGCTTATCTACATGCCCGCGTAACAATTGGATGGCGCGGAAAGCGCGCGGCATGGTTATGTTTATTTGCTGGATCTACATTCTTATTTAATTACGTATATGTAAATGTCTGGGGAACCGGCAAGCACACATATAGCGGTCTCTAAAGACTTTTTAAAGTTTATTTAAAGTTTACGCAGAAAATCTGGGTCATCATCAGGCGGCAATACGCGACGCTTTGGGCCACGTGGCCCCTTCGGTCCGCGGGAGCGTCCGATAACCAAGTAAGCAATGGCTCCAAAAGTTGAGATAAAGAGAATTACTAGCAGCCAACCCCATTTCGGAAGTTTCTGAATCTGAGTTTCATCGCGCATCGCGCAATCGATAAAGGTGTACAAGGTTAAGGCAAGTGAAGCTAAGAGGAGGAAGGCTTCTAACTTAATCATAAATTAAGTCTAGCAAAAATTAGATAACTAAGCCCAGTGCAAATAGCAGAGCAAATACCAACTGTAACTTTCCAGTTTGAGCCAAGAGTGGGATGAGATCTCTGCCGGAAACGCCACTGGCCACCCCTCGGGCTAATTTCCAGGTTAGGGGAGCTGCAATCAAAGTCAAGGCAACTAATGGCTTAAAAGTTAGTAGTGCAAAGAGATGAGCAGATAGCAAGAGCGCGATGTAAAGGCGGCGCGCACCTTTATCTCCTAGACGAACCGCCAGGGTCTTTTTACCAACTATTTCATCTTGAGCTCGGTCACGTAAATTATTGATTGCCAGAATTGCACATGCGAGAGATCCCATTGGTATCGCAATAATGAAGATATCTACATTTAACTCTTCAACCTGCACGTAGTAACTGCCAACGGTTGCAACAATTCCAAAGAATAAGAAGACCGAAATTTCTCCCAGCCCCACATACCCATAAGGCTTAGCCCCACCGGTGTAACCCCAAGCAGCGTTAATTGCTCCAGCGCCAACTAAAATCACCCACCAAGATGTTGCAGCTGCCAGCGTCAGCCCAACAAGTGCTGCAAATAAAAATGAAATCAGCGCTGCAGTACAAACCGATTTAGGTGAAGCCAAACCCGACGCAGTTAAGCGCACCGGGCCAATGCGCGAATCATCTGTGCCGCGAATTCCATCGGAGTAATCGTTGGCGTAGTTAACGCCAATTTGTAGCGAGAGGCTGACTAAAAGAGCGGCCAGTGCGCGACTAGGCGACCAGTTGCTTCCCGCATAAGCAGTTGCAACTAGGACAGGTGCAACTGCGGCTGGCAAGGTACGTGGGCGAGCACCAATAATCCATTTATTCATGGCTTTTACTCGCTCTCTCTTTTAGCAAGCTTAGCCAACTCTTGGCGATCAATTTTATCTAAGGCAGTCCGAGGAAGTTTATCAAGGTAGATAAAACCTTTTACCTTTGCAGCATCTGAAATTTGGGTAGATAGAACCTCGTTGATCGCTGCCGAATCCGGTTTGGTATTTCCTGCGATCGCTAAGTGCAACGCTTGGCCCCATTGCGGATCTGCGATGGCAAAGGCAGCACATTCAATCTCTGAAAAACTTTGGGAAAGTACGCTTTCAACCTGAATTAGTGAGATGTTTTCTCCACCGGTGACGATGACATCATCGGCGCGACCAAGCACTTTTAACTTTCCATCTTTAATTTCGCCAAGATCTGATGTCAAGAAGTAGCCGTTTGTAAATTTCGAGTTCCACCCAGCTTGATCATTTAAATATGAGGTGGCAAGCATTGCGCTAGAAATCTTTATCAAGCCATTCTCATCGATTGCAAACGAGGTGCCTCCGATTGGCACACCGTCATAGATCACACCACCGCAAGTTTCAGTCATTCCATAACTTTCGACGATATTTATGCCAGCGGCACGCGCTTGATCGGCTAATTTGCTATCGAGCGCTGCTCCACCGACTAGAACTGCTTTCGCTGCTTTTAAGTGTTCTAGTAAATGTTTATCACCATTTAACGCACGGAAGAGTTGGGTCGGAACAATCGCTGTAAAATCTGCATATGGATATGCGCCATTTATTTGTCGGGCATCAATCGCAGTTGTTCCAAGTTCCAAGCTACGCATTAATACATTGATACCGGCGATATGAGTAAGCGGCAATAAGAGCGACCAGGTTTGGCCCGCTTCAGCGCCGAAGAATTCGTTTGTTGCGTGTGCACTGGCTAGTAGAGCCGCAGCGGAAATCCCTACCTCTTTTGCATCCCCTGTAGATCCGCTAGTGGAAACAACAAGTGATATTTCGGCAGGTACGGATTTGGCAGAAATTGGAGCCAAGGTCAGCGCTGGGCCTTCACCTTTGATTGCCTTATCCAGGTGCGCGCGCAATTGCGCGAGGGTCCATGTGGGATCGATCGCGCGAATCTCTCGTTGTGACGACATCTCCATTGCACGCGTAGGCTATCGCTCGTAGTCGTCGATGGAGGAATCGTGAGCAAGCCGATCAAGCGTGAATTTGGCAACCGTGCCATCCCTGCCTGGACCACAGGCGCAGGTGGCGAGAAATTTACCGATATCACCTACCAAGTTGGCGATGGCATGGCCAAGATTGCAATTAACCGCCCAGAAGTGCGTAACGCATTTCGCCCGCAAACAATTATTGAATTACAAGAAGCATTCTCTCTAGCGCGCGATAACTCAGATGTCGGCGTAATCATCTTTACCGGCACTGGCGATGAAGCTTTCTGTTCTGGCGGAGATATCAGCGTGCGCGGAGATGATGGATATCTCGGTGAAGATCCATTGGCGCAAAAAGGAATTGGCCGCTTAAATGTTTTAGATCTACAAATTCAAATTCGTCGCACACCTAAGCCAGTTGTTGCGATGGTTGCCGGTTGGGCAATCGGCGGCGGACATGTTCTGCACGTTGTCTGCGATTTAACTATCGCAGCAGATAACGCCAAGTTTGGTCAGACCGGTCCGATGGTTGGTTCATTCGATGGCGGCTACGGTTCAGGTTTACTTGCCGCAAGTGTTGGCCAGAAGAAAGCTCGCGAGATTTGGTTTATGACCCGTCAATACGATGCGCAAGAAGCGCTCGCTATGGGCCTTGTTAACACTGTTGTTCCACTTAAAGAGCTAGAGGCCGAAACAGTTTCTTGGTGCCGCGAGATGTTGCGCAATTCTCCTCTTGCGCTACGGTTACTGAAATCTTCAATGAATGCGGCAGATGATGGGTTAGCCGGAATTCAACAACTTGCTGGTGATGCCACCTTGCTCTTTTACTTAAGCGAAGAAGGCCAAGAAGGTCGTGATGCTTATAAAGAAAAGCGCGAACCTGATTTTGGTAAATTTCCAAAGCGTCCGTAAATATGTCGCTTGAACTCTTCTCCACCATGCGCGTAGTTGCGCTGCCAACTAAGACTAATTTTCGAGGAATAAACCTTCGTGAAGTGGCTCTATTTAAAGGTGAATATAGTTGGGGAGAATTTTCACCCTTCGTTGAATATCAACCAAGTGAATGCGTGCCTTGGTTACTTTCGGCAATTGAGGCGGCGACCAAGCCTTGGCCAGAACTACATCGCAGCAAAGTAAAGGTAAATGGAACTATTCCTGCGTTAAATGCGCCAGGTGATCTCGAAAGAATCGTCGAATCTTTTCCTGGTGTAAATACCTTTAAAGTTAAGGTCGGTAACAATCTAAGCGAAGATATCGCCCGTCTTGCCAAGGTCCGATCACTTCACCCCAAAGCGAAGTTGCGTATCGATGTAAATGGAAGTTGGAGCGTTGCAACTGCAATTACCAACTTGCGCGCGATCTACGAAAATGTTGGTGCGCTCGAATATGTAGAACAACCTTGTGCAACGGTTGAGGAACTACGCGAACTAAAAGAGAAATTACACATAGATATCCCGATTGCAGGAGATGAAGTCCTGCGCAAAGTAAAAGATCCCTTTGCAGTTGATCTCAGCGGTGCGATCGATATCTTGGCGCTTAAAGTTCAACCACTAGGTGGAATTGCTCGTGCTCATAAATTGGCACAGCACCACAAATTACCAATCGTTGTTTCAAGCGCCTTAGAAAGCGTTGTGGGAATTTCCCACGGATTAGCTTTAGCAGCATCATTTAAAGAAATGGATTTTGATTGTGGACTTGCCACGGGTTCACTGCTTTCAGCCAATCTCGGCTCCTTGCCGATCACTAACGGAGAAATTGAAGTAAAACGGATTGAGCCAAAATTTGATGGCTTGGAAGTTTCGCCAGAAAGATATAAATGGTGGCAAGATCGCCTTATGAAGACTTGGGAGCTAATCGCATGAACCAAGCCACCAAACTTGCTCGCGTCATTGTGCGCCAGATTCTTGAAGCAGGCATCACAGATGCAGTTATTTCACCAGGATCACGTAATGCACCGCTATCTCTAGCCTTGGTAACTGCCCAAGATCTTGGTTTGATTAAATTACATATCCGTATTGATGAACGTACCGCTGCTTTTTATGCCCTTGGCTTGGCTAAAGCGACAGAACGTCCAGTGCCGGTTATATGCACAAGTGGAACTGCGGTTGCGAATTATCATCCAGCAGTTCTTGAGGCATCCCACTCAAATATTCCGCTATTTGTTATCACCGCAGACCGCCCTGCTGAGCTTCGTCGTACGGGTGCGAATCAAACAACGGAACAAGCCAGAATCTTTGGAAAAGCAGTCCGCTACTTTGCTGACATTTCAGGTGCTGCTTATCCGCTAGAACTTCCCTTAAATGCTCTGCAGACCGGGCCAGTTCATTTAAATGTGCAATTTGAAGAACCGTTACTGGGTAACGCAGATTCTTCTTGGTTAGATGGGCTAAAAGTAAATCCACCTCGCAAATTTGATCGCAAGAAAGCTGGCACTTTAGCAAGCAAATCGACTCGTGGCTTATTGGTAATCGGACATGATCGCGGTGGGTTAGCAGTGGCAGATGTAGCAAAGTTTGCAAAGGAACTGGGATGGCCAATTTTAAGTGAAGATCCTTTAACTTTTTCTGACGCTAGCGCTCACGCCAGCCTATTTTTAACTTCAACAACTATTGCTAAAGATTTAGCGCCCGATACTGTGATCGTAATTGGGCGTACCACCTTAAGTCGTTCTGTAAATGCGCTAATAAAGCAGGCGCGTGCCACTTTTGTAATCGATCCAAGAATTGCAACCGTTGATTCCGATCGAATGGCAGAGAAGAAATTTACAGATATACCTGAGCTATATACCGCACCTGCTGATCCAGAATGGTTGGCCAAGTGGGCTAAGTATTCTGAGCGCACCTCTAAAGTTGTTAAAGAGATTTCTGGATGGTCTGAACCTTTAATTGCTCGGGAAATTTCAGAACACTTGCCAGAGGGCGCCGCGCTATTTATTGCTTCCTCTCGCCCTATCCGCGATATCGAAGCCTTTGGCGCTGCTCGTAGCGGAATAAAAACTTTTGCTAATCGCGGCCTGGCAGGTATTGATGGAAATATTTCTACCGCACTTGGAATTGCAACTGCCCACAGCTCAACATATGCAGTCGTGGGCGATCTCGCTTTTCTGCATGACATCACCGGATTAATCCATCGCGAAGCAATTAACCTGCGAATCTTCGTTATCAATAACGATGGCGGTGGAATCTTCTCTACTTTGCCACAACGGGGAGCCAAAGGTTTTGAACAAGTATTTGGTACTCCACATGGTTTAGATCCTGCAGCGATCGCTACTGCAATGGGTATTGCCGCCAAGACGATCGCATCAGCTGAGCAACTCCGGGAAGAAATTAAGAAACCTGTGTCAGGAATTAGCGTGGTTGTCTGCGATGTTCCGAACCGAGAAAGTAACGCTGATTTAATTAAAGGTCTTTACGACAAGATGAACTCTATTTAATTTAAAGCACTGCGCATTGGTGCAAATTTCGCGCTGCTCTCGGTTAGCTCTTTCTCCGGGTTAGAACCGGCCACAATTCCACAGCCGGCATAGATTTGAATCTCATTTTCAGTTATCTGGCCGCAACGCAAGGCGATACCTAACTCGCCATCGCCGCGGGCATCAAGCCAGCCAACTGGACCGGCATAACGTCCGCGTGACATACCTTCAATATCTTTAATCAACTTAGCTGCAATATCAGTAGGTGTTCCACAAACCGCGGCAGATGGATGTAATTTTTCTAAAATAGTAAAGGCATCAACGCTCTTCTTGCTTTCAATCAGCGCACCAGTTACATCGGTAGCAAGATGCATCACGTTGGCTAAGTGCAAAACAAAGGGAGAATCTGGAACGTTTGTTGATGTGCAGAATGGTTCCAGGGCATCGGCAACTGAACGAACTGCGTATTCGTGTTCTTCCAGATCCTTAGAAGATCGTGCAAGAGATGCCGCTAGCGCCAAGTCTTTTTCATCATCACCGGTCTTGCTGATTGTTCCTGCTAAAACGCGTGAGGTAACCATGCCGCGAGATAGGCGCAGAAGTAGCTCTGGAGTGGCACCGACCAAACCATCGACAGCAAAGATCCAAGTAGACGGGTATTCAGCGCTTAAGTTACGCAGAATTTTCCGAGCATCTATTGGTCTATGTGAATTAATTCTTAAATCACGCGCCAGGACAACTTTTTCAAGCTTGGTATTTTCAATCTCTTTAATCGCTTGGGCAACGCGTACTTGCCATTCAGCGGGACTTAACGATCCGTCACCCCAATTAAATTCGGCATCTGACAACGTTGGAACTTCTTCCAAAAGTGAAGGCTGTGCCTGATCGCCCATCCAAGTAATCCATGAGCTGCCATTGCGCATGCCAACAACGATTTGGGGGATTACCAATACAGATTCTTCTTCAGGATCAAAAGAGAAAGAGGTAAAGAGAATTGGGCCGGTGCCACTGGCATGGACTGAATCGGCGATTGCAAATTTTTCTAGCTGTTTGTGCCACCAAGTGCGGGCATCGGTAAAGCGGTTTGCGCCTTTTACAACGGTAGTCGCATACGTGCCCCAACCAACTAAACCATCACCACCACGTACCCAAGAAAAAGGCGCGGCATCTGGCAATAGCTCTAACAAAGGAAGATGTTCGCCCAGGCGTGCAGAAGTAACAGGAATAAGGGAAGGCATAGAAATTACGTCAGCGAGTTAGCTTCTGAGAAATCTTCCGCCAGATTAATGGAAGTGAAGTTGCGGTAATTGCAATTTTAATTACTTCGCCAAAAATAAATGGCGTTAAACCTGCGCTAAGTGTTTGCTCCCAAGATAAACCAAGGGAAGAGTGCAACCAAGTTAGACCAAAGGCGAAGACAATCGCACTGCCTAAAATTAGCGCAGGAAAAGATGTTTTAAATTTCTGATCTGCTTTGCGATCAGCGAGCGCACCCAAGATAAATGTGGCAACCAACATTCCAATTAGATATCCGCCAGTTGCACCAGTTAATCGCGCAATTCCATGGGCAGTTGCGCCAGTTGCTGGTGCAAAGACTGGTGCGCCGGCGATTCCGGCTAATAGATATGTAGCAAAGGTGGCAAAACCAAGTCGTGCACCGTAAGTAGTACCGATTAAATAAACTGCCAGCGTTTGTCCGGTTACTGGGACAGGAGATCCCGGAACTGGGATAGCGATTTGGGCTAGGGCTGCGATGAATAAGGTGCCACCGACGATGAAGCCGGCATGGGTAAGGGCGCTGCTGCGCGGAAATACAGTTGCGCGAAGTGAGCCAGTTGAGATCGACATCATTTACTCCCTTTAATCAACGCTAAGTTGTGGATGAGCCTACTCTTGCGAGAGACTTGCCCAATGTCGCGCGCAAATATGGATAAGAACCCCGATGAAGTCGCGGCAATGTTCGATGGGGTCGCAAAGCGTTATGACCTGGTCAACGATCTGTTGAGCCTAGGTCAGACCAAAGCCTGGCGCCGGGCGACCACCGCGATTATTGCCCCAAAGCCTGGGATGAAGATCCTGGATCTAGCCGCCGGAACTGGCGCTAGCTCGGCACCACTGGCTGCCGCCGGTGCCGATGTGATCCCAGCTGATTTTTCAGAAGGCATGTTGGCCGCAGGGCGCAAGGCCCGTCCGCATTTGCCCTTTACCTTCGCCGATGCCTTAAATCTGCCCTTTTTAAATGGTGAATTCGACGTTGTGACCATTTCTTTCGGCCTGCGCAATACCTCAGATACTGAAAAGGCCCTCAGGGAAGCCCTACGCGTGACCAAAAAGGGCGGCCGGATCGTCATAGCCGAGTTTTCTAGCCCAGTTTGGCGCCCATTTCGGATCGTTTATACCAATTACTTGATGCGCGCTCTGCCGGCGATCGCCAAAAAGACTTCTTCCAACCCAGATGCCTATATTTACTTGGCCGAATCGATTAGGGCTTGGCCAGATCAAAAGGCGCTCGCCGCCCGGATCGCAGATGCCGGCTGGACCCAAATCGGCTGGCGCAACCTGACCTTTGGGGTTGTTGCAGTTCACATGGCCGTCAAGGCGTAACGGTCAGCGCCACCCCGCTGCCCGCCTTAAGATTTCGCCTGTGAGCGCAAATCCATATGTTCCGATCCTGGCAATAGCCGCAGTCGGCTTTGGCTTCGCCGTTATTTCAATCGTAGCCGCAGCCGTTACTGGTCCAGCTCGCTACAACCGCGCCAAGATGGAAGCCTACGAATGCGGAATCGAACCTTCACCGCAAGCAGCACAAGGTGGACGCTTCCCAGTTAAATATTTCTTAACTGCAATGCTCTTTATTATCTTTGATATTGAAATCGTTTTCCTTTACCCATGGGCCGTCACCTTTGATCAACTAGGACTCTTTGGTCTGATCGAAATGGCGATCTTCATCGCAACGGTCTTCGTTGCTTATGCATATGTCTGGCGCCGTGGAGGTCTCGAATGGGATTAGAAGAGAAGTTACCTAGCGGAATTGTTTTAACTTCAGTTGAAAAACTTGCAGGTTACATGCGTAAAAACTCGCTGTGGCCAGCAACTTTTGGTTTGGCATGTTGTGCAATTGAGATGATGGCAGCCGGTGCTGGTCGTTATGACTTGGCACGTTTTGGAATGGAAGTCTTCCGCGCATCCCCACGTCAAGCAGATTTAATGATCGTCGCCGGTCGCGTTTCAAATAAAATGGCGCCAGTACTTCGCCAGATTTATGATCAAATGGCAGCGCCAAAGTGGGTTATTGCAATGGGCGCATGCGCCTCATCTGGCGGAATGTTTAATAACTACGCAATCGTGCAAGGCGTTGACCACGTAGTTCCAGTTGATATTTACCTGCCAGGCTGTCCACCGCGTCCAGAAATGTTGATGGATGCAATTCTTAAATTACACGATCAAATTTACGATGAAAAACTTGGACCTAACCGCGAAAAAGTAATTAAAGAAGTAGAACTCGCTGCGATGAACGCGACCCCAACTCATCAGCTAAAGGGGTTGCTGGCTTAAATGTCTGAAGATAAGCAAGGCATGTTTGGCGCTGCCGGCACGGGGGATACCTCGGGTTACGGCGGGCTTGTTCCGACTGCAGCCAGCGCAGGATCGGCTCAACGCCCATTCGGTGGTTACTTTGATCAGGTAGCTGATGATCTAGAGCGCGCTTATCCCGATTTTGCCGATGCCATCGAACGCGTTGTTGTTGATCGCGGTGAGCTAACGCTGCACATTAAGCGCGAGCGTTTAGTTGAAGTTGCGCTTATCTTGCGCGATAAATTGAAATTTGAAATGTCGATGGGTGTATCAGGTGTGCACTATCCAGATGATAAGGACCGTGAATTACATGCGGTTTATCACCTGTTATCAATTACAAATAACCAACGTATTCGCCTTGAAGTCTCTGTTCCAGATATCGATCCACATATTCCATCACTTGTTGAAGTCTGGGGCGGATCAAACTGGAACGAGCGCGAAACTTTTGACATGTTCGGAATTATCTTTGATGGCCATCCTGGTTTAACTCGCATCTTGATGCCAGATGATTGGCAAGGCCATCCACAACGTAAGGATTACGCACTGGGCGGAATCGGCGTGGAATATAAAGGCGCTGTTACCCCACCTCCATCAGATCGGAGGTCTTACAAGTGAGTACTTATGCAGACCCATATGCATCATCGCGCGAGACCACAGAAGGCACTGTCTTTTCAGTAACCGGTGGCGATTGGGATTCACTTGTAACTGAAATCGGACAAGCTAAAGAAGAACGTGTTGTTGTAAATATGGGGCCACAGCACCCATCAACACACGGCGTGCTTCGCTTAGTTCTAGAACTCGAAGGCGAAACTGTTACTGAAGTTCGCTGCGGAATCGGTTACCTGCACACAGGAATTGAGAAGAACATTGAATTTCGTAACTGGACCCAAGGAACAACATTTGTAACTCGTATGGATTACTTGGCTCCGTTATTTAACGAAGCCGCTTACTGCTTAGGCGTAGAGAAATTACTTGGCATCACCAATGATGTTCCTGAAAAAGCCAACGTTATCCGCGTAATGATGATGGAGTTCAACCGCATTTCATCGCACATGGTTGCCCTTGGCACTGGCGCACTTGAATTAGGCGCGCTTTCACCGATGATCTTCTGTTTCCGCGAACGTGAAAAAGTTCTAGATGTATTTGAATTTATCTCAGGCCTACGTATGAATATGGCCTATATACGTCCAGGCGGAGTTGCTCAGGATCTTCCTGCCGGCACCGTCGACAAGGTTTTGGCAACGGTAAAAGATCTTCGTCATAGCTTTAAAGATAATGAGAAGTTGCTCGTTGGAAATAGCATCTGGATGAAGCGCACTGAGGGAATTGGTTATTTAGATTTAGCAGGAGCCACAACACTTGGTGTTACCGGTCCAGTTATTCGTGCAACTGGTCTGCCTCTTGATCTTCGTAAGATTCAGCCGTATTCCGGATATGAAAATTACAAGTTTGATGTTGTAACCGCCGATACTTGTGATGTTTATGGTCGCTTCTTAATTCGCATTAACGAACTAGAACAATCACTTCGCATCATCGAACAATGTGCTGAAAAACTTAAATCACTTGAAGGCGCACCTGTCATGGTCGCTGATAAGAAGATCGCCTGGCCGGCACAGCTTGCAATTGGTGCAGATGGAATGGGTAACTCGCTAAACCATATCCGCGAAATCATGGGCACCTCAATGGAATCTTTGATCCACCACTTCAAGTTAGTCACTGAAGGCTTCCGCGTTCCAGCGGGTCAGGTTTATTCAGCGATTGAATCACCACGTGGTGAACTCGGTGCACACGTTGTCTCTGATGGCGGCACTCGTCCATATCGCGTGCACTTCCGTGAACCATCATTTAATAACTTGCAATCTGTTTCTGCAATGTCTGAAGGCTCAATGGTTGCCGACATTATCGGCGCAGTTGCCTCAATTGATCCTGTGATGGGAGGCGTTGACCGCTAATGGCTTACACACCTGATCAATTACAAGTTATGGATTCAATTATCAAACGCTACCCCCGCAGCCGTTCTGCGATCATGCCTTTACTGCATTACGTGCAATCAATTGCGGGATATGTAACTAATGAAGGCATTGAATTAATTGCCAAGCTACTTACGCTAGAAACCGCAGAAGTATCTGCCGTGGCAACTTTCTACACCCAATACAAGCGCAAGCCAGTCGGTGAATATCACGTTGGCGTATGTACAAATACTTTGTGCGCGGTCATGGGCGGAGATGCGATATTTGCAGCGCTTAAAGACCACCTTGGCGTAGAAAACGATGGCGTAACCGCTGATGGCAAAGTTTCACTAGAACATATCGAATGTAACGCTGCTTGTGATTACGCACCGGTTGTTATGGCTAACTGGGAATTTTACGATAACCAAGATGTCTCATCTGCCAAAGAGTTAGTTGATTCCATGCGCAGTGGAACTCCAAAGCCACCAACTCGCGGACCAGATTCACTGGTTACTTGGAAAGAAGCTTCATCAGTATTGGCCGGAATCAATGATGGAAAAGCTAACGAAGGCGTACAAGCCGGCCATTCAACCTTGCTTGGCCTAAAACTTTCGAAAGAGGGTAAGTAATGACAAAGCTAGCTCCGGTACTTTCTGCACATTGGGATGAGAAAGATTCATTCACAATCGCGGCATATACACGTCATGGTGGATACCAGGCATCGGCTAAAGCACTTGCGATGGATCCTGATGCGGTCATTCAACTTGTTAAAGACTCAGGTCTTCGCGGTCGCGGTGGCGCAGGTTTCCCAACCGGAATGAAGTGGGGCTTTATCCCACAGGGTGATGAGAAAGATCATTACCTAGTCGTTAACGCTGATGAATCAGAGCCAGGTACATGTAAAGATACGCCGCTGCTGATGGCCAATCCACATGTTTTAATCGAAGGTTGCATCATCGCTTGCCACGCTATTCGCGCCAAGCACGCCTTCATTTATATTCGCGGCGAAGTAACCCACGTTGTACGTCGTTTAAATCAAGCCATTGAAGATGCTTATAAAGCTGGCCACCTTGGTAAAGGAATTGATGTTGTCTTGCACGTTGGTGCCGGCGCATATATCTGCGGTGAAGAAACTGCTCTGCTGGATTCACTTGAAGGCTTCCGTGGCCAACCACGACTGCGTCCACCATTTCCTGCCATCGCCGGTTTATATGCCCGTCCAACCGTTGTAAATAACGTCGAATCAATTGCTTCTGTTCCGGCGATCGTTGCTAATGGCGCCGAGTGGTACCAAGCAATGGGTACTGAAAAATCAAAGGGAACCACCCTTTATTCGCTATCGGGCCACGTAACAAACCCTGGTCAATTTGAAGCACCGCTTGGTATTACATTGCGCGAAATTCTTGAACTATCTGGCGGAGTTCGCGCCGGCCACAAATTAAAGTTCTGGACACCAGGCGGATCATCAACGCCGCTATTTACTGATGAACATTTAGATGTGCCACTTGATTACGAGGGCGTATCTGCTGCTGGCTCAATGCTCGGTACAAAAGCGCTACAAATCTTTGATGAAACAACTTGCGTTGTTCGCGCAGTATTGCGTTGGACGGAATTTTACAAGCACGAATCTTGTGGCAAGTGCACACCATGTCGCGAAGGCACTTGGTGGTTGGTACAGATTCTGCGCGATCTCGAAAACGGTGTTGGTACTGAAGCTGATCTAGCTAAGTTGCTCGATCTCTGTGACAACATCATGGGTCGTTCTTTCTGCGCACTCGGCGATGGCGCCACCAGCCCGATCACATCTTCCATTAAATATTTCCGCGATGAATACATCGCTCACCTCACCAATGGTGCTTGCCCATTTGATCCAGTTAAATCAACCCTCTTCACCGGTGCCAACGCCTAATGACAACAACTCAAGAGAACCCGACTGCACAAGCAGTAGAACTCATCACCGTTGTTATTGACGGTTTTGAAGTTAGTGTTCCAAAGGGAACTCTTGTAATTCGTGCGGCAGAAAAACTCGGAATTCAGATTCCACGTTTCTGCGATCACCCGCTGCTTGATCCAGTCGGTGCTTGCCGCCAATGTTTAGTTGATATTGAAATCAATGGTCGTGCCTTTCCAAAACCACAGGCTTCCTGCACTATTCCGGTAGAACCAAATATGATCGTTAAAACACAGTTGACATCTGCAGTAGCTGAAAAAGCACAACGCGGTGTTATAGAACTGCTGCTCGTTAATCACCCACTTGATTGTCCAGTTTGTGACAAGGGCGGCGAATGTCCATTGCAGAACCAAGCGATGAGTACCGGCAATGGAGAAACTCGTTTTGAAGGCGTAAAGCGCACCTTTGAGAAGCCAATTGCTATCTCATCTCAAGTATTGCTAGATCGTGAACGCTGCGTGCTTTGTGCACGTTGTACACGTTTCTCTGATCAGATCGCGGGCGATCCATTTATTACCTTGAACGAGCGTGGTGCGCTGCAGCAAGTTGGTATCTATGAGAACCAACCATTTGAATCTTATTTCTCAGGCAATACTGTTCAGATCTGCCCAGTCGGTGCTTTAACTGGTGCGACTTATCGCTTCCGCGCACGCCCTTTTGATTTAGTTTCAACTCCATCTGCTTGCGAGCACTGTGCATCAGGTTGCGATATGCGCACCGATGTTCGTCGCGGCAAGACTCTACGTCGCCTCGCAGGAGATGACGCGGCGGTTAACGAAGAATGGAACTGCGATAAAGGTCGTTGGGCATTTAAATATGTAACAGCAATCGATCGTTTAACTACGCCACTAGTTCGTGGTGCAGATGGTGTTCTTGCACCAGCATCTTGGCCAGAAGCGATTGCAGCTGCAGCAAGTGGGCTCAAGGGAAAGCGTGCCGCTGTTCTAGTCGGTGGCCGCGCAACAACTGAAGATGCTTACGGTTACAACAAGTTTGCACGTATTGCACTTGGCACAAACGATATTGATTTCCGCGCGCGTGTTACAACGGACGAAGAACGAGATTTCCTTGCTGCCAAAGTAGTTGGATCAACAACTACCTATCGCGATATCGATATCGCCGATCATGTTGTTCTAATTGGCTTTGAACCAGAAGAAGAATCACCAATTGTCTTCCTGCGTATTAATAAGCAGGTTCGCAAGCGTGCTCTGAAAGTCAGCGCAGTTGCAACCAAGCTTTCGATTGGCGTGGAAAAGCTGAAAGGCGAATTTATTAAGGTGGCACCAGGTGCCGAAAGTCCAGCAGTTGCCGCTTTGACACTTACAGCTAAATCAATAATTCTGGTGGGCGAACGCGCATCTGAATCAACTGGTTTGTTATCTGCAGTTTCACAACTTAGCGAAAAGTCTGGTGCAAAACTTGCGTGGATTCCTCGTCGCGCCGGCGAACGTGGCGCACTTGAAGCAGGTGCAATCGGAAACCTTCTTCCAGGTGGCCGCCCAGTTGTGGATGCGGCAGCCCGCGTAGATATCGCAGCTGTTTGGGGAGTTTCAACACTTCCGGCCAACCCAGGTCGCACGACTGCTGAAATTATCTCTGCTCTTAATTCGGGTGATCTAGATGCTGTTCTAGTCGGTGGCGTTGATCCATTTGATATGGCAAATAGCGCAGAAGTACTTGCTGGCCTAAAGAAATCTTTTGTTGTCTCACTTGAAATCGCTCCATCTGCAGTTACAGATGTGGCAGATGTAGTTCTTCCAGTTGCGGCGATTACTGAAAAATCTGGATCCTTCCTTAATTGGGAAGGTCGCCCTCGTGCCTTTGATGCCGCAGTTTCTGATTCACTAAATCGCTCTGACCTACGCATCCTTTCTGCAGTTGCAGATCAGATGGGTGAATCCATCATGCTTGGCACAGTCACCCAAGCTGCGCGCGAAATTGCATCCCTTGGTAAATGGGATGGTGCGCGCGCTAACTTTGCAACAGTTGCTGCAACAGGTGCAAATAAAATTTCTGGAAACGAAGCGCTCCTTAACTCTTGGCGCCGCTTGCTAGATCTTGGCACGATGCAAAAAGGTGAAGCGAATTTAGCTGGCACAGCTCGTAAGGCCGTGGCAGTTATTTCTCCAAAGCGTGCTGAAACTTTAGGCGTTAAAGATGGCGACATTTTGCGAGTTTCAAATGCACATGGTGCGATCTCATTGCCAGCACTTGTTGAAGATATTCATGATGATGCAGTCTGGGTGCCACGTAACTCATTCGGTACACAAACCTTGCTTTCGCTAAATGCAGTTCATGGCGATGTAGTAATGGTGGTGAAGGCATGACTAATGCGCAGTTATTACTAGATGATCCAGGTTGGATCATTACCCTTAAAGCGGTAATTGTTTTCGCGGTCTGCGTTGTATTAACGATCATGTCTGTCTGGGCCGAACGGCGAATCGTGGCCCGCATGCAGATGCGCGTTGGCCCGAACCGCGTTGGCAAGTTTGGTCTTATCCAAGCTTTGGCTGATGGCGTAAAGCTGGCGCTAAAAGAAGATTTGATTCCGGCTGCGGCAGATAAAGTCGTATTCGTTATCGCCCCAATTATCAGCGCAACTACTGCATTTATGGCCTTTGCCGTTATGCCGCTGACTGGCCCAGTTACCTTCTTTGGTGAGAAAACCGTTATGCAGTTAACTGATATTCCAGTCGGTGTTCTATATGTATTGGCAACAGCATCAGTTGGCGTTTACGGAATTGTTTTAGCTGGTTGGTCATCAGGATCTACTTACCCACTACTTGGTGGATTACGTTCTAGTGCACAAGTTATTTCCTATGAAATTGCTATGGGGCTTTCCCTCGTTTCTGTCTTTATTTACTCAGGTTCAATGTCGACTTCAAGTATCGTGCAGGCACAGCAAGATACCTGGTGGTATGGGTTCGTTCTCTTCCCGTCATTTGTTATCTATGCAATCTCAATGGTTGGTGAAACTAACCGCGCTCCATTTGACCTCGCTGAAGCTGAAGGTGAACTAGTCGGTGGATTCCACACTGAATACTCATCACTTAAGTTTGCACTATTTTTCTTAGCTGAATATATAAATATCATTGCAGTATCAGCCCTTGCCACAACGCTATTCCTTGGTGGATATCACGCCTTCCCAGGACTTGGCTTTACTGAACAATGGCTCGGTGGCTGGTTCACATTGATCTGGTTCTTCTTTAAAGTTCTCTTCTTCTTCTTTATCTTTGTTTGGCTACGTGGCACCTTGCCGCGTCTGCGCTATGACCAATTCATGCAATTTGGTTGGAAAATTTTGATTCCAGTCTCATTGCTTTGGATTTTGGTAGTTGCGACTCTGCGCATAATTTCTACAACTAGCCATTCGCGCCCCGTTACTTTTGGGTTCGCAGGCGTTGTTGTGTTGATTGTTCTTGGAATTTCAACCGCCTTTGATAGCTCTAAAAAGAAACGAGATTCTGTGGTGCATCCAACGCCTGCCGAACCAAATTTTGCAGTTCCATCACTTCCATCTGCAATAACAACCATCAACGTTTCTAAACAAGGAGGCGATCGTGGCTGATCAGAACGAATCAAATAGCGTGCAACCACATATCTCGAATGATGTAGATATCACTTCAGTTGCATATGAAAAGGTCGACCAACCGGGTGTGAAGAGCTTTTGGGCGCAGCTGCAAGGCTTCTGGGTCACCTTGATCACTATGTTTAAAAAGGTAAACACTGTTCAGTACCCGGAAGTTAAAGAACCTACAGCCGAGCGTTTCCATGGACGCCATCAATTAAATCGTCACCCAGATGGACTAGAAAAATGTATCGGCTGCGAACTTTGTGCGTGGGCGTGCCCGGCAGATGCGATTTATGTAGAAGGTGCTGATAACACTCCAGATAATCAGGTCTCACCTGGTGAGCGCTACGGCAAGGTTTATCAAATCAATTACTTACGTTGTGTCTTCTGTGGCCTTTGTATTGAAGCCTGCCCAACTCGCGCGCTAACCATGACTAACGAGTATGAACTCGCTGATTCAACTCGTGCAAAATTGATCTTTGAGAAAGATGATCTCCTTGGGCCGCTGCGTGCAGGAATGTTGCCCCCACCGCACCCAATGTATCCAGGTATGACAGATACCAATTATTACAACGGTGATGTCACAGAATCGCATTCTTCACAGGAAGTTAAGTAATGCAACCGTTCTTTACAATCCAAGGACCAGAAACGGCATTGTTCTGGATTTTAGCGCCGCTTTCAGTACTGGCTGCAATTGGAATGTTACTAGTTAAGAAAGCAGTTCACTCTGCTTTGTTGCTGGCTTGGGTAATGATCACCGAAGCCATCTTCTATATCGCCCAAGATGCTCTCTTCTTAGGAATTGTTCAAGTTGTTGTTTATACCGGTGCGGTAATGATGCTCTTCCTCTTTATTCTTATGTTGGTTGGTGTTGATTCATCAGATTCACTCAGCGAAACTATTACTGGGCTTCGCCCGATCGCAATCACTGCAGCTGTTGGTTTTGGTGGATTGTTGGTCTCACTCCTTGGCCGCGCAACTCTTGGTAATCAACCAATCGGACTTGAGATCGCAAACCAATCTGGCAACGTGCAAGGTTTAGCAGAACTTTTATTCTCGAAATATGTCTGGCCCTTTGAAGTTGTTTCAGCGCTCTTGATTACAGCGGCCCTGGGAGCGATGGTTCTAGCCCATCATCAACGTTCTAATCCACGCCCATCTCAGCGTGAACAAGCAGTTAATCGCTTCCGCACCGGATCACTCGCAGCAGCTGCCGGCTTGCCTGGCCCAGGAGTTTTTGCACGACATAACGCAGTTGATGTTCCGGCCTTATTGCCAGATGGAACTGCTGCACCTTCATCAATTTCTGCAACTCTCAAAGCGCGTGGTGATGTAATTGATTCCAGTCCATTCCAGCTCGATAACGTGGATACATCAGTTATTGAGGAGCAGTAATGGATATAAATAATTACCTCTTCTTATCTGCGATCTTATTTACGATCGGTGCAGTTGGAGTTGTGGTTCGTCGCAACGCAATCGTTGTCTTTATGTGTGTTGAACTTATGCTCAATGCCGCCAATTTAACTTTGGTTACCTTCTCGCGCATTCACGGCACCCTAGATGGCCAAGTAGTCGCCTTCTTTACGATGGTTGTTGCCGCTTGCGAAGTAGTAGTAGGCCTAGCCATTATCGTGACAATTTATCGTTCGCGCCGTTCAGCATCTATCGATGATGCTAGTTTGTTGAAGCGATAAAGATGGTTACTAATAACGGACTCGTGTACTTAATTGCACTTCCTCTCTTTGGCGCGCTCTCACTATTACTGTTGGGTCGCCGGGCAGATAAGTGGGGCCACTTACTGGCTACCGCACTTTCTGCAAGTTCTTTTGGCGTTGGTTTGCTTCAGCTCTCGCAAATGTTGGGGCGTGCAACTGAAAATCGCCCTGTAACCCAGAAGTTATTTTCTTGGATCAGCGTCGGCTCATTTAATGTCGATGCTTCCCTATTGCTGGATCAGTTATCTATTTGCTTCGTCCTATTGATCACCGGTGTCGGCACACTGATTCATATCTATTCAATTTCTTATATGTCACACGATCACGATCGCCGCCGCTTCTTTGCCTACTTAAACCTCTTTATTGCTGCGATGTTGCTACTTGTGCTCGGTGACTCGTACCTAAATCTTTACGTTGGTTGGGAAGGCGTGGGCCTTGCTTCATACCTATTAATTGGCTTCTGGAATCAGAAGCCGGCCTATGCCACAGCCTCTAAAAAAGCCTTTGTTATGAACCGTATCGGCGACATGGGTCTCTCCTTTGCGATCATGATCGCCTTTGCAAGTCTTGGCACTGTTTCATTTGCTGGTGTAAAAGAGCAAGCGCATCATGCATCACAAGGCACGATGACTGCGCTCGGAATTATGTTATTAGTTGCGGCAGTGGGTAAATCTGCGCAATTCCCATTGCAGGCCTGGCTTGGCGATGCGATGGCAGGACCAACTCCAGTATCTGCACTTATCCACGCAGCGACGATGGTTACTGCCGGTGTTTATCTAATTGTTCGCTCTAACTTTGTCTTTGATGCCGCTCCTACCGCCCAGCTATTAGTCGTAATCGTTGGAGCAATTACTTTGATGTTTGGTGCACTAGTTGGTACCGCAAAAGATGACATCAAGAAAGCACTTGCGGCATCGACTATGTCCCAGATCGGTTACATGATCTTAGGTGCGGGCCTCGGTCCTGCTGGTTATGCATTTGCAATTATGCATTTGCTGACACATGGATTCTTTAAAGCCGGCATGTTCCTTGGCGCTGGCTCTGTAATGCACGGCATGAACGATGAAGTAAATATGCGCAAATATGGAGCGCTACGTAAATTTATGCCAATTACCTTTATTACCTTTGGGCTCGGCTACTTAGCAATTATCGGAGTTCCACCATTTGCTGGTTTCTACTCCAAAGATATGTTGATTGAAACCGCATTTAACGCCGGTGGCACAAAGGGAATTTTGCTTGGTTCGACTGCTTTGCTAGGTGCAGCAATCACCGCTTTCTATATGACGCGCGTAATGATCTTAACTTTCACAAGTAAAAAGCGTTGGGACGATAACCAACATCCTCACGAGTCACCGATATTGATGTGGTTGCCAATGGCGTTGCTTGCTATCGGCTCCGTCGCTTCAGGATTCTTGTTATCTAATGGCAATGCGCTAAAGAATTGGTTAGAGCCGCTATTTGAAAGCCATGGTGAGCACACAGAACTTCTCTCACCAATAGTTGTCTCTGGTTTAGCCCTAGTAATGGTGGCTCTTGGGGTGGCAATTGCCTTTATGAAGTACCAACTTTCCGATGTTGAGGCAGTTGCCCCAGAAGAAGTTTCTATCTTTACTCGCATCGCCCGTCGTGATTTATTGCAAGATGACATCAACGAAACTCTCTTTATGCGCCCTGGCCAGATGCTCACGGCAGCGTTGGTGAAGGTTGACCAAAACGTAGTCGATGGCGCAGTTCGTGGTATCGGTCAGATGGCGATGGGATCCGGCGCAACGCTTCGTAAGACGCAAACCGGTTTTGTGCGAAGCTACGCGATGTTAATTCTGGTCGGTGCTGCTGTTTTGATAGCGGCAATTTGGGTGGTCACAAAATGAGCTTAACGAATATGAATTTATTAACGCTTTCTATGTTGCTGCCTTTACTTGGTACTGCAGCGCTGGCTTTGACACCAAAGGCCAACGTCTTATTGACCAAACAGATTGCACTTGCCACAACCATCTTGGTTGCCCTCGTTGGTATTTTGATGACCATTAGATTTGATTTCAATACCACCGGCTTCCAATTCGTTGAATCACACGAATGGATTCCTGCCTTTGGTATCAAATATGCACTTGGCGTAGATGGCATTGCGCTAGTTCTGATTCTTATGTCGGTACTTCTAACGCCAATCGTTGTAATTGCAGGGTGGAACGAATCTGAAGGTGGACGCTGGAGCGCTAAGACTTTCTATATGCTCCTACTTGTTTTAGAAACAATGATGATTGGTGTCTTTGCATCAACTGACGTCTTCTTGTTCTACGTCTTCTTTGAAGCAATGTTAGTTCCGGTCTACTTCCTCATCGGAGGATTTGGTTCGGGTGAACGCGCCGCAGCTGCCGTTAAATTCTTGCTCTACAGCCTCTTCGGTGGACTTCTAATGTTGGCTTCAATCATCGGTATCTTCGTAATGGCTACTCGTTATGGAAACCGCACCTTCGACATCACTACACTTTCGCAATTACACACGGTGCTTACACCGATGATGGAGAACGTCTTATTCCTTGGCTTCTTCATTGCATTTGCTATTAAAGCCCCGCTTTGGCCTTTGCATACCTGGCTGCCAGATGCTGCTAAATCAGCAACTCCCGGCACATCTGTCCTGTTATTAGGCGTGCTCGATAAGGTCGGAACCTTTGGAATGATCCGTTACTGCTTAACGCTATTTCCAAATGCCAGCAAAACATTCACCCCGCTAATCATCACTCTTGCAGTTATTTCAATTCTCTACGGGGCATTCCTTGCGATCGGCGCTAAAGATATTAAACGTCTGATCGCTTACACATCTATCTCACACTTTGGCTTTATCACCATGGGAATCTTTGCGATGACAACTCAGGGTCATTCTGGTGCGATCCTGTATATGTTCAACCACGGCTTCTCAACAGCCACACTGTTCTTAGTTGCTGGCTTTATGATCTCGCGCCGCAAATCTTCAACAATTTCCGATTTTGGTGGCTTGCAACGAGTGACTCCAATTATGGCCTGGACATTCTTTATCGCAGGAATGTCGAGCTTGGCTCTCCCTGGTCTATCTAGTTTCGTCAGCGAATTCTTAGTTCTGGTTGGAACATTTACGCGCTATCCAGTGGCTGCAGTAATTGCCACCTTCGGCATTGTTCTAGCTGCGTTATATATCTTGATTCCGGTCCAGCGCGCTCTGCATGGACCAACGACTCCAGGTAATGAGCACTTAACGGATCTAACGCTGCGCGAGAAGATTGCAATTGCACCTGTTATTGCAGTAATCGTGGCATTAGGTTTCTATCCTTCACCGTTGCTGAAAATTATCAATCCAGCCGCTGCAACTGTAATTTCGCAACAAGGGTTTACTGATCCTGCACCAACCATTAGTGAGGGCAAGTAATGATTAATTTTGTAACACCGACTCTTGATTACGCACTTCTTGCGCCAATTCTGATCGTTTTAGCTGGCGCGCTAGTCGGCGTGTTAGTTGAAGCCTTTGCACCTCGTAACTCGCGTGCGGCAGCCCAGCTCTTTATAACGCTAGCGACCTTAGTTCTCTCGCTTGCATCACTAATTAGAGTCCGTGGAAAATCATCTACCGCCGCTGCAATGGGCTCAGTCTCCTTTGATGGCGCAGGTATGTTGTTACAGGCATCCATTCTGATCATCGCAATAATCGCCGTCTTCCTACTTGCAGATCAAGAGAACTTCACAGCCCTTGCTGCAGCGCTTCCTGGTTCAGATGAAGAGCGCAATTCGCTACAACAAGATCTAAAAGTTACCGAGATCTATCCGCTTACCCTCTTTGCGGTAGCTGGAATGTTGCTCTTCCCATTAGCTACAGACTTGATCACACTTTTTGTAGCACTTGAAATGCTTTCACTTCCTCTTTACTTATTGGCTGGCTTATCGCGTCGCCGTCGCTTGATGTCCCAAGAAGCAGCGCTTAAGTATTTCTTGCTTGGTGCATTTGCATCTGCCTTCTTCCTGATGGGAGTCGCATATCTCTACGGATATTCCGCTTCGACTTCCTTTGCAGGAATTCATGCAGCAGTTATTGGTAGCACTGGCAACGATGTCTATATCTTGCTCGGTATCGCATTCCTCTCAGTTGGTCTGCTCTTTAAAGTTGGCGCAGTTCCATTCCATGCTTGGTCACCAGATGTTTACCAAGGCGCTCCAACTGCAGTGACTGCATTTATGGCTGCTGCAACCAAGGTCGCTGCCTTTGGTGCGATGCTACGTATCTTCTACATTTCCTTCGCTGAAGCTTTCTGGCAATGGCGTCCGGCGTTAATTGCAATCGCACTGGTGACAATGGTCTTTGGTTCACTTGTTGCAATTGCCCAACGCGATGTTAAGCGCATGCTCGCTTACTCATCCATAGCTCACGCTGGCTTCTTGCTCTCTGGCGTAATTGCGCTAAATAAATCAGGTTTAGATGCATCTATCTTCTACCTCTTTGCCTACGGTGTTGCAACAGTTGGTGCCTTCGGCGTTGTAACGCTGGTTCGCGATTCAGCCGGTGAAGTAACTGATCTAAATCGCTGGAGCGGACTTGGTAAGCGCTCTCCTTGGGTAGCAACTGCCTTTGCCGGATTCTTGCTTGCCTTTGCAGGTATTCCGCTTACTAGCGGATTTATTGGAAAGTTCTCGATCTTCTCAGCCGCATACGAAAGTGGATCGACTGCAATTTTGATTACTGGCGTACTTTCATCTGCGATTGCCGCCTTCTTCTATATTCGCGTAATTGTTTTGATGTTCTTCAACGATCCAATTGAAGATGGCACTAGCGTTGTCATTCCATCTATCAACACACAGATTGCAATCATTGTTTCAGCGGTTGTAACTTTCGCACTTGGTATCTATCCAACCCCTTTGATTAACTTCATCCAGAGCACCGCCAGCTTCCTGCGCTAATGCCATCTTTCGGTATACCTGATCTAGATCCCTCGTTAGAGGCTGATCTGGCCCTTGGCATGCAGGGCGTGGAAGAGTTACTTCGCGAGCATATAAAAGGTGACTACCCACTTGTTGAAGAGACTTCTAGACATCTAGTTGCTGCCGGTGGCAAGCGTCTGCGCCCACTGCTGACTTTAATCTCATCCCACTTTGGCGATAGCACCCGCAAAGAGATAATTCCAGCAGCGGTTGTTTGCGAGCTAACGCATTTAGCAACGCTCTATCACGATGACGTTATGGATGAAGCACCACTTCGTCGCGGGGTAGAAAGTGCCAACAACCGTTGGGGTAATACCATCGCAATTCTTACAGGTGATTACCTCTTCTCTAAAGCATCAGATTTATTGGCAGACCTTGGTCCAGAAGCCGTTCGCTTACAGGCGCGCACATTTGAACGTTTAGTTATTGGTCAGATTATGGAGACGCAAGGTCCGCAAAATGGTGAAGATCCACTTGCTCATTACTTGCGCGTAGTGGGGGATAAGACTGGTTCTTTGATTGCAACTAGCGCACGCTTTGGTGCGATGTTATCTGGTGCACCACGTGAAGTAACTGAAACCTTAACTAAATTCGGTGAACAGATCGGAATCGCCTTCCAATTAGCAGATGATGTAATCGATATTGCTAGCAAATCAAATGAATCGGGTAAGACTCCGGGAACAGATTTGCGTGAAGGCGTTCCAACGCTTGTGACGTTAAATGTGATGGCCTCAGGTAAGAGCGAAGATGCTGAACTGCAAAGGCTATTGAGCGCACCAATTCATGATGAAGAGACCGTCGCACAAGTATTACGCGCACTTCGCACCCACGATGGTTTAAACCAGGCGCGTGAGCAGCTCAGTCAGGTCGCTAAACAAGCAAGAGCTGCGCTGGGTCCACTGTCGGTAACTCCAGCAACGGCAGCGTTATTTTCGCTATGCGATGCTGTTATTGACCGCTCTGCCTGAGCGAACTAAATCAAAGGCTAAAGTTATTAGCGCTATCCAAATTAATATAAAACCTGCCCAACGCGCTGCTGGCATTACTTCGTGATTGATCCAAACTCCAACAATAAAAGTGAGTGTTGGAGTTATATATTGAAGTAGACCAATAGAAGTAAGTGGCAATCGAGTTGTGGCACCATTAAATAACAACAATGGGATTGCGGTCACCGCGCCAGCGCTAATCAGAAGCGCTGTTATTCCCGCTCCGTGGCCAAAGTGTCCCTCACCTTTGGCACCTATAAATATTAAATAACCACAATACGGAATGAAAGCAATTAAAGTTTCGATAGTTAAGCCCTCAAGAGCTCCGATGCCAAGTTGCTTCTTCATAAGGCCATAGCTACCCCAAGAAAGCGCTAAGGCAAGTGCAACCCATGGCAAACGTCCATAATCAATAGTCAGAACCAGAACTCCAATTGCGGCTATGGAAACAGCGGTCCATTGCAGCGGGCGCATACGTTCCTTAAGAAGAATTACTCCAAAAGCAATCACCATCAGCGGATTGATGTAATAACCAAGTGCTGCTTCAACTACATGGCCGTTATTTGTCGCCCAGATATAAACCAGCCAGTTAATTGAAATTAGGAACGTTGTGGCAAATAGCTTTGCTGCAACCTTAGGTCGCTTAAATGTAGCTAGAGTTGATTTAAGTGCATGGGTTGCCGTTAGAACAATGATGCAGAAGACCATCGTCCATACGGCACGATGTGAAACTATTTCGAGTGAATTCGCTGGTTTGAGCAAGGGCCAATAGAGCGGAAACATGCCCCATAGAACATAGGCGCTAACCCCATAAATAAGGCCGAGCTTTTGTTTATTCAATTAACGAAAATTCACGAATTGAACAGCAAAATCCCATTTACCTTCTTTAATCATCGCCATAGTTGCCTGTAAGTCATCACGGCTCTTGCTTGTTACGCGGAGCTCATCACCTTGGATCTGTGATTTAACTGACTTTGGGCCTTCATCGCGCAAGAATTTAGCAATTTTCTTGGCATTCTCGGTAGAGATACCTTCTTTAAGCGGACAAGAAATTTTGTAAATCTTTCCAGAAAGTTGTGGCTCAGCAGGATCGATGTGTTTGAGCGAAACTCCGCGTTTAATCATCTTATCTTTTACAACTTCTAGAGTAGCTTTTGCACGCTCTTCCGTATCGGCTTCAATCGCAATCTTTTCGCCAGCCATCTCAATCTTGGCGCCAGTGTTTTTAAAGTCAAAGCGAGTATCAATTTCGCGGATCGCTTGATTGATTGCGTTATCTAGCTCCATGCGATCGATCTTGGATACAACGTCAAAACTGCTATCAGCCATGGTGGCCCTCCTTAAACGAACGAGTTTTAACAACCCGCTATGAGGCAAGGTTATCGCGCCCACCCTCAATAAAGAAGTTAATCGCAGATAGACTGCAAGCATGAAGATATCTAAATTCCTATTTGCTACAGGGATTTTAGCTATCTCCTTAATCGCACTACCCGCCTCTGCCCACACTTCATTAATCAGCGCAGATCCTGCGGCAGACTCCAGCGTCGATGTTTTGCCTTCTACTATCTCGCTTACCTTCGCAGAGGATTTAGTCAGTATCGGAAATTCAAACTCAATATCTGTAATAGACGAATCAGGAGCGGAATTAGCCTCTGGGAAGCCCGAAGTATCTGGCGCACTGCTTTCTATAAACTTATCCTCAAGTGAAGTAAATGGATTAATTAAAGTAAGTTATCGAGCAGTAGCCGCAGATGGACATGTCATTACCGGTGAATATCAATTTAGCGTTTCGCCAAAGGCTGTTGCAGCGACAGATGAGAACGCGCCAACACTCTTTGCGCGAGATAGTGGATCTGAAAATAAACTTTCAATATATTTAATTATTAGCGCAACTTTGGTTGTTGGGGGAGGCTTACTGCTCTTCTTTATCTGGAAAAGGCAGTCAAATTAGCCGATTACCAATGCTAAATAAATTGAGGTAATCTAGCGCCCGCCGTAAAAGAATGACCCTGGCGGGTTGCCCGAGCGGCCAATGGGAGGGGACTGTAAATCCCCCGGCTCTGCCTTCGAAGGTTCAAATCCTTCACCCGCCACCAAAAAAGTGACGTGGATTCAGTTTAGAACACTGGATCTACGACACTGATAGTAGTCACTAACTGTCACTGATTTCCAGTGTCAGTGGTACGAGAGTGGTACGGGAGAAGACATGTCGAACATGGTCACTCTGTTGCGCACAGCAAGCACCAGCGCAATCGCTCAAGTCAATGATTTTAATCAAAAGGTTTTTAGAACACGAGGTGGTCGCCTCGGTAGTGGAATGGGTCTTTTGCTTGAAGGTCTCTGGGGCTACGAAACAAATCGAATCTTAGTCGATGCCCAAATTGAAGTCGCTTGGTTGGTAGATCACGAGTACAACGATTTTGCTGTTGTTGATGTGAATAGTAAATGGAACCCTTCAACTAAAGAAGGTGAGTATTTCCGCGTCGAGATTAAATCTATGAATGTTGGTGCTGAAGAATCAAAAGCACACTTTGATGAACTCTGGAAGAACATAGGGGAAGAAGATCAATTAGTTGTTCTTGCTTGGCGTTGGGAAGAAGATGGAGAACGTGTCTGGCCAAAAGTCGTTGACTTATACATTGGTAATGCTCGATCTGTTGCGCGTCTTAGAGATGTGATGCATCAAGCCAGAGGAGGCACATTTGTTGATGGCAAAAAGTGCCCTGACGGTTGTTCTCCATCAAAATGCCAACACGATGGCGAGCCATTAAACGCCAGTGGAAAACGTGAAAGAGTTTTTGGCCCAGAAGCCACACGAGTTTCTCAAAAAGTTTCGCATGCTCAGAATTTTGGTGGGCTTGTAAGAATGGTAAAGACTCGCGGTTCGGATGCTTTAAGTTCCCTCAAGCTAGCAAGAAGCGAATCAGAAGATGCCGCCCTTTATTTGGACTTTATTCAACGCCTTCGCGTATCTGAATAAGTGAAGCCTGAAGCGCATGATCCGCTTCGTTGATGTCTGCGATTACAAGATCCATCTTTGCTCGTAAGGAAAGTAGTCCCTTTGACTTTCGCCCGATTTCTAAACGCTCATCTTGGCTAGGCCAAGGTATGTCTAATGAGAGAAGTTGTTTAGGACTAATTCGCGGGAGAGACGCACCTACGATTTTTCCATGTATTTGATTACTGATTGAGTCGCTTCTCAGAACACTCCACAGAAACCAAGTGTCATGAGATTCGAAAGGTCTTAATACAATCAGTTCAGATGTGCAGTAGCCATCAAGGTCTGGCACAACGACTTTTCTTTGTGTAGGTCGAAGTTTTCCAAACAAAATATCACCAGCAGAAAAAACATTCTTGTTCGAACCGACAGGCTCAGTGATTCCATTGGGAAGATTCAAAATACCGAGATGAGGAACGATGTCTTCCAACCCAAGAACCAATGAATTCAATGGAATGCGATCTGGAGTAACGGACGATGCCACTCGTTCCACTGCTTCGCCTAAAGAGATGCTTCTCATCGGAGACTCCTCAATTCGCTGATAATTTCCAAAAGTGAAGTTTCCGCACTATTCATCAGCTCGTCGTAGTCTCCAGTTTTGCGAACAGTGGGCTGGTGACTTAAATATCTAGATGGTAAAAGACAAAAATCTTGATCTTCAATCGTTTCAATGTTTACCTTCAGGCCTTTTTCCAACAAATCGAGTCCGAGTAGAACTCCTTGAACTTCCGATTGAATGGCGACCAGTTCATTTTCTGCGATTGGTTTACGCCTGTCATCAAGTGTGAATCCGTCAGATCCAACTTTCCACATGATTACGTCATTTGTGGGAGAACCCTTTTGCCAAAATAAGATTGCTGTGCGGACATCCGTGTATGGGCGGAATACGCCTGAAGGTAACTCCAATACAGCAGCGACCTTGCCTAATCTCATTAAGTGCTGTCGCATTAAGGAAGTGTGCTTGTCCTCATTACTTAGAACGCTGATTGGAAGAATTACAGCTGCCCAACCATTTTTTCTTAATCGGTGAGAAATTAACTCAAGGAAAAGGACTTCTGTTTTTGAAGACTTTGAGTTTAGAGCAATCGAATTTTTATCAGTAACTTTTCCTGCGAAAGGAGGATTGGCAAGAATAAAATCGGCCTCTTCAGTTAAGTTTTCAAGAGCATTGGTTCGCCGAACTTCATAATTTGTTCCATGAACTGCCAAGTTAGCATTCCCAATTTGCGCCATTGAAGGATCTATCTCATCCCCGAGCAGTTTTAAGTTACGGTCAGAGAACTCTTCAAAAGCGGCAATTAAAAACCCCGCTGTTCCCATCGATGGATCCAGAATCACGGAAGAATTTGAGATAGGTAAGCATTGGGCCATAAAAGACGCAATGTGGCCGGGTGTTCTAAATTGTCCGAACCGCCCGGCTGTGCTCAAGTGCCCCAAGGCATACTCAAGAGCATCACCCGCGCCATCTTTACGTAACGAGATATTTGATTTAGAAATTTCATTTAGTACAAATCTGAATGTTTCGGAAGAGATAGATTCCGAAACGTGAATGAAGTCGACTCCTAGTTCATTCTTAAGAAGAAGAGCCGCACTCTTGGGAGTCCAATTAGTGAAATCTGTTGGAGGAGTGTCTGACTTGGCCGAAACTTTGATGGCAAGTAACGCGATGGAAATTATCTCTATGGCATGAATTGGATTTGAGACTCCGTCGCTCCAAATTCGGTTCCAGCAAGAGTCAATAACTGTTTTAAGTTCCTTCGTCATAACACCTCCAACCCGTACTCAATCAGTGACCACTGACAAGAACTTAAGAATAACTGCCCAACTTCTCTCTCGAGGCCCTGTTGAAGTGTCAAAAGTGAGGAATTAGCTCATTTGTCGCGGAACATCTAGGGCCCACCAACGTGGACCCGGCACTGCGAATACTTCTCCTCCCAAGCCAGCCGCTCCAGATGAGATAAAGATTTGGCCTGGCCGTCTTATCGGATCGCCAACACCCAGACTCGCAAGCACCTTACAAGCTGCTGGTTCGACTATCCATAGGACAACACTCGCAACCTTTAGATTCTCGACCGCTGATGACCACGCATCTACTTTAGATCGAAGTGGATCCGATGCTTGTCTTGTTGCGTTTTGTACTTCCACGGCTACAACAGTTTCCGCAATTTCATCTCGATCATAAGGTTTTCTTTTCCATGCGGATTCGAACATTTGCGAACCTTGCTCGGTAACGGGACGCCTCTCTATAAGAAGAGCATCTGGGATCAATCCACCAGTGAGTACTCCAACATCACCTGTCTGGTCTGCCTGTGTTTTTAATCGCGCCCAAGCAAGTGCTTCAGTTCTGCGACTAAACGCGTGGCAAGAAGGCCCCCAAGTAATTGACAACTCGACACCGTGTGGAGCAAGGGTTGGCGTTAAAGGTTCAATCCACTTGGCTAATCTAGAAGGACCGAGAGCATGTCCAAGTGAATCGGAAGTCGGTCTCACTTCGAATCCACGAGTCTTCCCTGAAGCCTGATGACCTGATGAAGTTAGCCAAACAACTGGGATGCCATCAACTTCACCAAGACGCGCACGTACCTTTCTTCGCTTATCTGTGTGTTGTTCCTCGTCGCACATAAGCGCAATAGTTTGCGATGAGACCCCGTATCGAGAAATTAAATCTGAAATTGGAAGTGCTCCACCCGCATTCGCCAGAATTCTTATGGCAGAGATTTGCGCGGATTCGCTTCCGTTGCGACCTGCTTCTTGTTGTCTTGCTATGGCAAGAAGAGTTTCCAAATCTCTCGCTTCACTCATTTCTATTTTCTTTCTTTTCGTTTTTCATGAGTTGACTCCATGACGAGCAGGATCCAAGTTCGCGATGTTCCGCGTACTTGGGGGCGAGTAAAGAGTTAGCTCGCTTGTGAAGTGACACGTTGTGTGAGCAGGATCCAAGTTCGCGATGTTCCGCGTACTTGGGGGCAAGCACAACGTCAGTCACGCCGGCGGCGACCGAGCAAAGATTCATTGGTGACAACCAAATGAAACTATGTGCGAGGGAGTTGCCGTTACCCCCGTCGCGTATAGTCAAAACTCCACAGTGTTTTGCGAGATGTGTACCCACCAACGATTTGGTGGGGAAGGAGGTAACGGCAACTCCCTCGCAGAGGAGGGAGCCGCCGGCTTGTAGATTTAGCATTTGCTACTTTTTTCCTTCTTTCATTCTTCTTGCGTATGTAACGATTCGAAGGATCTCCACAAGAGAACCATTTTGTTCTGGGTGCTGGAGTGCGTTGTTTGCGCTATTTCGTTCCTCATCTGTCATTGGTTGAACGAGTTCGATTACTTCAGCAAACTCCTTCAGCATTGTTCTCATGGTTCTTGGTGAGTACAAAGCATTCTTCATGTTTCGGTAGAGCATGGACATCTCGCTAATTCTGCGAGAAACAGTGTCCGGCTTTTCCTCCTTCTTTACTTCAATCCATTCCTTTTCATTCTTATTTTCTGACATGTATTTCCTTTCGTAGGTGTACGTGAGTACACCTACGACGGTCAGATTTAGCATCATCTAATCCGTAGTTTCCGAATTGTGTTTCTGTTGAGATTTAGTTCTGATTTAGAAATTCATTTAGTTTTGTTGTTGGAGAAGCATTTAGTGACTCAAGAGCATGAAGGTAAACAGAAGAACAAACCTGGACACTGTGGCCAAGTCGCTGGGCGACTTCGATGATGTTCAGACCCGAATAAATCAGAATAGAAGCGTTGAGGTGTCGTAGATCGTAAAGGCGCCATCTCGCGTTACAGGCTTTATTCCAACGGTCTTCAAAGACAGAAAGGCTAAGAGCACCATCATGGCGGTGCGAGGGAAAGAGAAGTTCATCAGGCTCTTTGTTCGCAAGATAGGAAGTGAGAATTTCCACCAGTTCGTCTGGCACTGGAACTCGTCGCACGTGACGTTGCGCCCGTGCTTTGAGTTGCTTGGTTGTTTGAGATTTCCCAGTATTTGAAAACGCTTTTGCTACCTGAACGATGTTTTCAGAAAGGGCTAGTTCGTAATTTCCATTTCGATTCATTCGGAAGTTTCGAGTGCGGAGTGCTAAAGCCTCTCCGGGGCGTAAGCCAGTTAGCCAAAGAACTGATGCGAAAACTTTGGCTGTTTTGCCTGTCTTGGTTCCGTTATCTAGTGAATCGCAAAGTTGACGAACTTCTTGAATAGCAGGCAAGGCTTCAACATCAATCCGTGCCTCACTTTTTGGAAGAGTGAAAAGTGAGCTATGTATCGGATTCTTCTTTAGGATGTCGAGAGCGACCGCGTGAGAAAGAGTTGCTGAAACTGCTTGGCGACGTCGAGTAAAAACCTTTGCGGTTACTTGTGATTTCCCATCTTGCTTCATATTCAAATGCCCCAGAAGCATCGTCGCGATTGTTGCGTTGATTTCAGAAAGACAAAGACTGTTCTTCATGATCCATTCACGCGCTTCTTCAACTTCCCCAACTGTGCTTTTTGGAGAAGGAATAAGAATGTAATTTCTAACCGCCTCAGCTGCGTAAGGTAATAGTTCTTTTGGGAGGGGCTTACCCAGTAAAAATACGACTGATGGGATGAGCGCTTTCTGTAGAGATTCGATGGAAGACCCTTGAAGTGATTGTCGTTTAAGGTTAAAAAAGTCGCTTGCGAATTTTGCGAAGGATGTGTCGTCGGCACCGCTTGTAACGGGCCGACCAGTACGACGATCGAATTCTTTCCCCGCAACTTTTGCCGAAATCATGTCCTCGTAGTAACGGTGCGCTTCACCCTTTTCCTTAAATGAGCGAGTGAAGTCATAACCGTAAACACGAGAGCGAACGTGGTAGCGCACAGTTCCGTTGCGCACTTTTTTCTTTACATTGAAAATTAGAATGTTTGCCATGAGCTTATCGCGCATTCTTTGCGCGACGTTTAGCGCACAGAGCGATGAAGTCACTCATCGATGTCTGGCTAAATCTTAAGTCGCCATTAGGTAGTCGAATGTGCTCGGGTGCGCACCCACGAGCGCGCCACTTGGAAAGAGTCGCCTCGGTAACGCCTAGAAGATCACATACCTCTGAAGTCTTGAGCCAGCGGAGGTTCGCTGGTGAAATGATTTTTGTTGTCATCGCTTGTGATGGTGGATAGGTACCCACTTTGCGACATACAGATTTTGACGATGCTAGCCACTGATAGTGGTACGGGCGTGGTACAGATTTGATTTTGAGGGAGAACATTCATGCTCCTGCGTTCCTTTCCGCAGGTCAGAGCAATCTGACCCGGAGCCTGAACCCACGCTTTGAGGGTTCTGTAAATCCCCCGGCTCTGCCTTCGAAGGTTCAAATCCTTCACCCGCCACCAGCAGTACTAGTTAATTACTTTACTCTTTCGTGCAGCGCGAGATAAAAATAGCGCAAAGACCAGAGCTAAAACGATTCCAGTGTTAACGCCCATTTCAGTTAGCGCTCTATTGAAATACTCAGTTGTCTTCTGTTGCTCCATAGTAAGCGAAGCGCCAACGGTCAAAATATGTCGGACAGCAGCGATAACACCAATGATTAGGAAGTTATCTAATTGGAAGATTCCATCGGTAAATCGCACGATCACAGTGCGCATGATTTCGAGAATAATTATCACAAAGAGAATGTCATTGATTCCTTGAATCATACCCAGAGGGAAAAATGGCCGAGTTTCAACTAGGCGCACCAAGGTGTAACCAGCGGCTAAGACAGAAATTACAAATAAAATAATTCCCAAAAAGCCGTGCAAGATATCTTCAAGCTTGTCGATAAAAGTCGTAGGGATTAGCGACTCATCGCTGGATAGCAAACCTTTTACTGACTTGTATTTCATTTTAACCACCCTTGTTAGCAATTCCTAATGGTAAATGGGGTCTTTAACTCTCGCAAGATTTAGGAGATTAGTAGCTGCAACTACGAGCGCCAAGATAGCCGGCGAGCGGTTTTACCCCATTGACTCGTTTTTTCGCCTTACTAAGTTGTACCATCCCGACTATGAGCGCCTTCAATACCCGTATGCAACCCATCCGAGATTTGATGAAAGAAAAAGGGCTGGATGCGCTGGTTCTTCGCCGCAACCCTAATTTAGCTTGGGCGATTGCCGGAAGATCTCACGTACCAACAACAATTGATGCTGCCTGTTTTGATTTAATCATCACGCAGGATTCTGCGACGGCAATAACAAATGTGGTTGAAGCGCCACGATTAATTGCAGAAGAACTCCCATCTGAAATCACCGTTAAGACAGTTCCATGGTCGCAAGGCCGTGATCCGCTGCTGCCCGCGGGAGCCAAGATTGGTTCTGATCAGCCTGGCGGTGACCGGGTAGATCTGGGTGTTGAAATTGAAGCAATTCGCGGCTCATTAATCGCCGAAGATGTAGCTCGCTTTAAAGAGATTTGCTCGGATGCAGCAATTGCCCTTGGTTATGCGATGAAAGAAGTAAGCCAGGGTGATCGTGAGATTGATGTCGCTGGCCTCATAACGAGAGCATTGTGGCGAGCAAATCTAGAAATCGCTTTTCTGGGGATCGCTGGACAAGATCGCATTGAGAAATTTCGGCATCCGCTTCCAACAATTTCTCTGGTAGGAAATCGAGTATCTGCATCTATTTGCGCAAAACGTAAAGGGCTAATTGCATCTGTAACCCGAATTGTGACCTTTGGTCCGATGGCGCAGGAATCTCTCGCAAGGTACGAAGGAATTTATAAGGTTGAAGCAGCGATGTTTGATGCAACTGTTGTCGGCAACGCCTTTTCTGATCCAATTAACGCAGCTATCGCGGCCTATCCGGAGAATGGTTTTGAAAAGGATGAATGGCAGAAGCATCACCAAGGTGGGCCAACTGGCTATCTACCTCGCGATTGGCCTGCCAACCAGGGAACAACACGTGCGATTGCAGATAATCAACCGATCGCTTGGAACCCAACGGGTGCAGGCTGGAAGGCTGAAGATACGATCCTGGCTACAACATCTGGGATAAATATCCTGACAAATGACCCAGGTTGGCCAACATTTCAGGTCAATGGTCGGACCAGACCTTTCTTGCTCCAAAGATAACCCCAGTACCACCTCATAACGCTCTTATAACAACGCATAAAACGCCCTTTTATCATTGACTCTAGGGCCTGCCCAGTGGCACGCTCTGCCAAGAGGTCTTACCACTGGAGGCATTATGAGCACTGTTGCTCTCGTCGCGTTAGCGCGTCCCACCTTCGACCTCACCTGCGCTCAAGCCAATTTTGATAGCGCTCGCTCTTTATTAATAGAACTCGGTGCGACAGTGGTCGGACCAGATCAACTTGTTATGACTGTAGATGATGTTGCTGCGGTGAAACTACCGAGCGCTGATCTACATATTTTATTTATGGCCTCATTTTCTGATGCGTCACCAGCAGTTGAGCTCTTTGGAAAAGTAAAGGGTCCTGTCCTGGGTTGGTCTATGCGCGAACCGGGCGAAGTTGGGGAGAGATTGAAATTAAATTCCATGTGTGGCGTTAATTTAGCTGCGCACGCGCTGATGGATGCTGGGCAATCGATTCGCCACATCCATGGCAACGCTGATGAAGCAAAGGTGAGAAGTGCGATTAAAGATGCGCTCGCTGGAAAACTCCCTGAGGCAATTATGCCAAAATCTAAAGTTGGCGAACTAGGCTCCGAAAGCGAAGTTGCAAAATCACTAGCATGGTTAAAAGGTAAGAAAATCGGCGCCGTGGGCGATGCGCCCGTGGGATTTACGCCATGTGTATTTGATGGCGAGCAGCTACGTAAATACTTTGGATTAGATATTCGGGCGATAACAATTGACAACGCGTTCGGCAGAATCGCAGAAGTAAAAGAGGAGCAACGCGAACTTGCTTATGCTGGAGCGCTAGCAGCTCAACCATCGCTTGCGGCCGTAAATGTAAATGAAGCGAAGAAAGTTTATGGAGTAGAAGTTGCCCTTGATGAGTGGCGGGCAGAAGAGTCACTAGATGCCATTGCTATTCGTTGTTGGCCAGAATTTCCAACGGATTTGGGAGCATGTATCTGCTCTTCTCTTGGCCGGCTTTCAGACCGCGGAACAGTTACTACTTGCGAACGCGACGTACTTGGAGCAGTCACGATGATGGTATGTGAATCACTGGGATCAGATCTAAATTACTTAGTAGATATTGTTGATCTAGATGCCGAAAAAGGTTTGGTACGTCTTTGGCACTGCGGTTCTGCGGCAACAAAATTGGCAGCCGATCCAGCGAACGCTACTCAATCAACCCACTGCAATCGCAAATTAGGCGTTGCAGGCAATTTTCCGCTCAAAACCGGACCAGTAACTCTGTTCCGGATTGATCGGGATGTAGATCCGAGCAACCGCACGGGTTTACGCATGGTTGTGAGCCGAGGGGAATCAATCCCTGCCCCCAATCACTTCCAAGGAAATACCGCAACGGTTATCACTGAACCTGATGCCGCTGCGTTAGTGAATGGAATAGTCACTGGCGGATATCCGCATCATCTAGTCATCTCGTGGATAGATGTGCGACCAGGTATTCGTCAAATGGCAAAGATGTTAGGGATACCCCTCACGGAATGGTAAAAACCTCAACTAAATCCCCCATGGATAAAGGACTATAAATGATGAAAACTCAAGGAAATGAATCCTTCAGTGTGCGTCGCCTTGGTGCAGTAGCAGCGGTTGCTTTCGCAATAGTTGCAACAACGCTACCGTCGGCTTTCGCTGCTGGAGAAGTATTAGGAAAGGCTTGCACACTCGAAGGAGTTTCAACAGGCACAAGTTCAAAATCATTAGTTTGCGTAGCAAGCTCAAGCGGAAAGCTCACCTGGCAAAAGGTTCGCCTTGGTTCAAGTATTGGAGCGCCAATCGCGGAGATCACTCCACCACAAGGAAGCATTGAATTCTGGCACTATCGTCCAGAAGATAAAGCAACCTTCGAAAAAATAATCGCAAATTACGAAGCAAAATATCCGGGAACAAAGATCACACAGGTTGTTAAAACTACAACTGATTACAACGCAACTGCACGTGTGCAGATCCTGGCAAATCCAGAGGCAGCTCTATTTGCTTCAGCTCGTGGTTCAATCTTTAACGACTTCGTAAAGAGCGGACTAACAGCAGATCTAACAAATGAGCGCTTTGTAAAGCGTAACTTGGTAGCAAAGGGCCTAACCGCTGGTATCGAAGGCGGTAAAGTTTTTGGCGTTCCATATCACTACCTCTTTAACAACCCGGTTTATAACACTGAACTTTGGGCAAAAGAGAAGTGGACAATTCCTAAGAACTTAACTGGTTGGGTTTCATGGTGTAAAGATGCTAGAGCTAAGGGTTATGTACCTCTAGCTTGGCCAGGTGCAACTCGTGGACAAGCAGCGCAGATTTCAAACTCTGCATTGATGAACTCAGCTGCTGACTACAACACACTTGCTGATAATCTTGCCGATCTAAACTCAGGAAAGATTGATCTCACATCTACCTGGTTTAAGGGTGTTGCAGATATCTACGTCAAGCTTCGTAACGCCGGGTGCTTCCCAGAAAACCCAACAGGTGTAACAGAAGCTGCTGCATACAACTTGTTTGCCACAGGTAAATCACCAATTCTTCCTACCGGTACATTCTCAATGGGATCTATCAAGAATCTGAGCCCAGCGCTAACCGGAAAGATGCAGTTGATGAGCATGGTTCTAACAGACGGCAAAGTTGTTGCTGAAGGAATCATGAATAACACCTTCAACCTCAGCGTTAACGCTAAGGCGAATCCATCAGACCAGAGAATTGCTAAGTCATTCTTGTCCTATCTTTCAACTGGACCAGTGGCAGCGATTTATTCAGTAGCAACAACACAACACTTAAATGTGCTGGATATTGATTATTCAACAAACGTTGATTTGCTGAATACATCTTCCTTCCAGGGCAAGAACACAATGCTTGCTCCTCGTTTCTTGATTCTGAACACTTCAGTTTCAGACCTAACGCAGGATGCTCTCATTCAAATCGTTGGTGGCAAGAGCCCAGACGATGTTCTGCCTGACTTCTCCAAGCAGATCAAGCAGAAACTAGCAGGCTGATTAAAAGCAAAGTAGCAACCGGAACCGCTCCCACCTTTGGTGGGAGCGGTTCTCGGGCTACCCAAAAAAAGCGAAAGAAAGATTCGCTTGTTTACTATGTAATGGGCGCACCTGCGCTAATCCTCTTTCTCGCTTTCTATCTCTACCCTGCTTTACAGAACTTACAGTTTGCAACTCGTCGCTGGGATGGAATTACAGAGCCTGAAAACGTGGGCTTTAGAAACTTCACCAACTTGCTCACGAACGATGATCTCTTTTACAAAACTCTTGGCAACAATATTGAATTCACTTTCTTAGTTGTTATATTTCAAACGGCGCTAGCCCTGTTATTCGCGGTATATCTAGTGAAAAATACAAAAACGACTATCGCGCTTCGCACCCTCTATTTCTTTCCAACTATTCTCTCTTCTGTATCTGTTGGAATGATCTGGCTCTTCTTATATGACCCTAATTTTGGAGCGATAAACCTCTTCTTTAAGAGTATTGGCCTTCCGTCTTTTGCGCTTAATTGGCTGGGAAGCGAGACCAGTGCGCTCTATGCAATTGCCTTTACACAAGTTTGGTTCCATACCGGACAGATGATGGTTGTCTACATCGCAGGCTTGCAGCAAATTCCTAAAGAGCTTTACGAGGCTGCTGAGGTAGATGGTGCTTCTCGCTGGAAGCAGTTTACAAAAATAACATGGCCGATGGCTATGCCTACAACCTTGGTGGTAATGGCATATACAACAATTCAATCTTTCCGCGCCTTTGACTTAATCATGGTTATGACCAACTCAACTGCGGGACCAAATAACTCAACAAGCATCTTCAGTACTTTGGTCTATTTCACGCTATTTAATGAGCTGCGTCTGGGATATGCGGCAGCTCAAACAATATTTATGGTCTTAACTTTGATTGCGATTACTTGGCTGCAACGTCGCGCTTTTGGCAAGCGATATGAGAAGTGAGGCCATTAAATGATATTTAAGAGCACTCGAATTTTTGCACTTTTGACTTTCGCTGCGTTAATCCTAGTTCCATCTCTAATTGTAGTTTTGGGATCATTTAAGACTGATGCCGAGGTTTACAACAAACCACTTTCTTTACCGAAAAATTGGAATTTCGATAATTACCGCCGGTTACTGAGTGAAAGTGATCTTGATATTGCCTTCCGCAATAGCATCATGGTGACAGTCACTTCGGTAGTTCTAACACTGCTATTTGCCAGTATGGCTTCTTTTGCGATTGCGCGAATGATCACAATCTCCGGAAAAGTTCTGGCCACACTCTTCGCTTTCGGACTTGCCATACCAGCTCAGATTAATTTAGTTCCTGTTTACTATATGTTTCAAAAATTAGGGCTGACGAACTCTTTTATAGGCCTTATAATTATAAATGTCACTACGACTTTGCCAATTTCTATATTTATTTTGACAGCGTTCTTCCGCGAAATTTCTAAGGATATGTATGAAGCGTCAGAAGTTGATGGTGCTTCACCGCTAAGAATCTATCGTTCTATCGCAGTACCTTTGTCGCGTCCTGCGATGGGAGCAACTTCAATCTTCTTATTTGTTATCAACTGGAATGATCTTCTGTGGCCACTACTTCTTATTCAACAGCCTGAGAAGAAAACACTGCCACTCGCGATGTTGGCATATCGAGGAGAATATTTCGTTAGTTTCTCAATGTTATTCACTGCCGTGATGGTAGCCTCACTTCCAATGGTGATTATGTACCTATTTATGCAGCGCTCTTTTATTGCTGGCTTAACAGCCGGAGCGGTGAAAGGTTGAAAAATGAGCGCAGTCACACCTATTGCCCCGCAGCGTGCAGCACGTATTGCGACTCAATTAGTTGAACTTATTGAAATTCAGAAACTAAGACCAAATGATCGCCTGCCTTCGGAGCGAGCACTGGCCGAACTCCTCGCGGTCAGCCGGCCCTCTTTGCGTGAGGCGCTACATATTTTGCAAGCACAGGGTTATGTTCAGATAAAGCATGGTCAAGGAACTTTTGTTCAAGAACCGATAGTCGCCCAGGAACTGCGCGCATCCATGATGGCTACGACTCATGGCTTAAACGAACTCTTCGATGCCCGCGAGGTCCTAGAAGTACCCGCTGGAAAGTGGGCAGCTGCAAAGGCTTCCAAAGAAGATATACGTTTATTGCGAGCCACTCTTAATCAAATTGAAACGGTTACCTCAGTAACTCCAATTGATTATGACCAATTGCAGATCCTAGATGCTAAATTCCATTTAACTATAGTGGGAATAGCGGGCAATAGATTTATAAATCAGACTTTGCACGTCCTACAAGATGTGATGAAAATGTCGATGGAAACAACTTTGCGATTGCCAGGAAGATCAGAAGTTTCGAAATTTGAACACAATTTAATATTAGATGCTATAGAGGCCGGAGACGGAGAATTAGTTTCAAAATTGACACTTCAGCATATTTCAGGAGCCCGCGCAGTTGCTTTAGCCGATGCCAAAGAAAAGAATGATCGTTGAGTAGTTTTGAAGTTGTTTGTCTTGGAATAATTACAATTGACACAATTTCCCTGGTTGATAAATATCCTGGTGAGGACGAACGTGTTCTTGCTAAGCAAATTATCCGCGCCGGAGGTGGACCCGCTGCGGTCGCCGCCGTAACCCTCAGTCGCCTAGGAGTATCTACGGCTATCGCGGGAACTATCGGAGATGACCAAGATGGTGCTGAAGTTTTAAAGATTTTTGCCAGCGAAGGAGTCGATACTTCAGGTGTATCTATTGGATCAAGTGCGACGTCAGGAAGCGTAATAGTCGCATCTTTAGAAAATAACTCAAGAGCAATTAGTACACGCCAACCCATGCAACAAGTAGCGTTAAATCCTGCAGCTAAAAAGTTAATTGGCGAGGCGAAATGGTTGCATGTAGATCATGTTGGAATCACTCAATTACAGTCTGAAAAGATAACGCGCGGTAGCGGTCCGAAGATTTCTTTTGATGCAGGTTATAACGTTGCGGAATTTGATTCCTCACAAGTCGACCTATTTGTTCCAACGGATAAGCAAATGGAACTGCGCTTTCCAGGCTTAGAGCTAGCTGCTGCAGCCGAACGTGACGCTCTTAATTCAAAGAACGTGACCGTTGCCACGCAAGGTTCTTCTGGAAGTACTGGATATTCCAAAGAATCCGGACTGGTGCATGCAGATAGTTTTAAAGTTGATGTTGTCAGCACTCTAGGAGCTGGTGACGTTTTTCATGGTGCACTTCTGGCTCAAGTGATTCAAGGTTACAACTTGGCAGATTCGCTTGTAAGAGCAAATGCAGTTGCAGCACTTTCTTGTCGCGGTCTAGACGGACAGTCGATGATTCCAAATACATCCGAGTTGAATGCATTCCTAAAGGAGAAGTCATGAGAGCACCTCTTACGAAATTAGCACGCCCATCTGGTGCTCTAGCAATGGTCGCAGTAGATCAACGGGAAGCGCTACGCGGCATGTTCGCCTCACATCAAAGTACGCCCGTACCAGATTCGCAGTTAACTCAGTTTAAGGTTGATGTCGCACGAGAGTTATCACCATATGCATCTGCTTTACTAGTAGATCAAGAGTTTGGAATTGATGCGATCATCGATCAAGGTGCGCTAAAAGGAAATTGTGGTTTGATCGCCGCAGCTGATCTATTAGTCGGTCCACCAGGGGGTGCTGCCACAGATACTGCAGTTGATCCAGATGTTGATCCAATCAGAATGCGCGATATTAATAGCGTCGGTCTTAAATTCTTAGTTTTGTGGAGAAATGATGAGTCGCCCGATGAGCGTGCGAAACTAGTCGCTGAATTTAACAAGTTATGTCAGATATCTGGATTGCCTTCAATTATTGAAATTATTGTGAAGCCGCCAACTGATACATCAAGAAGTTTTGATCGCGAGGAAGAGCTGATTATTGCCGCACGTGAAGCCGCTACTTGGAAGCCGGATTTGTATAAGGCTGAAGTGCCATTCCATGGAGAAGGCGACCAATCCTTAATTACCAAGAATGCGGAACGAATTTCAGAAGCGATCGGTTCTCCTTGGGTTGTTTTATCGAATGGAGTGAAGCAGCCATTCTTTAACGATGCAGTTAAGGCCTGTGCAATTGGCGGCGCTAGTGGATTCCTTGCTGGGCGTGCAGTGTGGGCCGACATTGTCGGAGCTGCTGATATTCCGAAAGCCTTACGCGAAACTTCTATTCCACGGCTAGAAAAATTAGCTGAAACTGTTGATGCCTATGCCAAGCCATGGAGCAGTTGGTAATTAACCCCAAAGCTCTTTGATTTCAACAACGCGACCTTCGTTGATGCTCTTATGAGCAGCAAGGCCGGTAACAACGCTAGTTACTCCATCTAGCAAAGTTACTTCTGCTGGAGTTGAATTAAGAATGGCATCACGGAATTTCACATGTTCAATATATGAAGCGCCATAGTGATGCCCCATGTACTTAACATCGTAATTATGGACAATTTTTACTTCGCTTCCCCGCGCGCGGCTGGCACCTTGAGACCAGTTGGAAAGATCGCCGATTGAATCGCGCCGTGATGCCTTCACTGTTTGAGATGGCAAGAATGACTCTATCTTTCCCTTATCGCCAACTATCGTCAGGATTTCCTTATCAAAAGATCCCTCGCCAAACATGCAGAGATCGAGCATGCCACGCGCACCGCTAGCGTATTCCAGAATTACATAGGCGTTATCAAGCATATTTGCTTGACGCTCATCATATTTTTCATTTATATGATTAACGCTCTGACCGCCAGATGCGAAGACTCGGATTGGCTGTTCGCCCAAAACTAAATCCATCAAATTAAAATAGTGACAACACTTCTCAACTAAAGTGCCACCCGTGCGTTCGGTAAATCGATTCCAGTTATCAACTTTCGGATAAAAAGGTTCTCGATGTTCGCGAATCGATATTTGATGAATCTTGCCGGCGTCGCCTTCTTTAGCTCTTGCAATTGCTTCAGTGACTGGTGGCATAAATCTATATTCCAAACCCATCCACGTAATTGCACTTCGCTTGGCATCCCAACCGAGGATAGATTTTAAATCTGCGATAGTTGTTGCCAGCGGCTTTTCAACAAAGACAGCCAAATTGGTAGCGAGAGCATCTTTCAAGATGGCCGCATGTGTGTCATTTGGGGTAGCAATGATTACGGCATCGATTAACCCCGAATCTAAAAGATCGCGATGGTCGCTAAAGGCCTTAGCCCCCGGCGCCATTTCAAGAGCCGCCGCAATCGATGGGCTGTGCGAGTCACTGATCGCCGTGACGGTTGCGCCCCCCATCACCTTGATATTGGAAATATGCTCGCGCCCCATGCTTCCAACGCCGATCACGCCGTAACGAAGCTCGCTCTTCATAGCCACAGGTTAGACCACTGAGGATTATTTGGGCAGAGCCCTAGACGAAACACGCTCACCTATCCTAGACTCCTGCAAGAGGTCAGACCACTACCCCTAATTATGCGAGAGAGGAACGTCAGATATGGCAATTACCCCACCGCAGTATCTGCTTCATCATGATGGCGATAACGTGGCCGTTGCGATGATGGATATGCAGCCAGGAACTCTTCACGGTCGATCCGTGAAAGAAGGAACAGAGAGCACCGCGGTTTTAAATCACGCGATTCCGCTGGGCCACAAATTTGCCCTAACAGATATTGCAAATGGCGAAGCGATTATTAAATACGGTATCAAGGTTGGACTTGCTTCAGCTGCGATCAAAAAAGGCGATTACATTCACACACACAATATGAGGAGTTATCGATGGGAAGCAAGCCGCGCTTAATGGGATACCGCCGCGAAAACGGCGCTATGGGTATCCGCAATCACGTAATTATTCTGCCCCTTGATGACCTATCAAATGCTGCCGCAGAAGCTGTAGCAAAAGTCATTCCAGGCACTCTCGCATTGCCGCATGCATTCGGACGCCTGCAATTTGGTGAAGATCTAGAGCTGACTTTCAATACTTTAATTGGTACTGGCGTAAACGCCAACGTCGCCGCCGTCGTTGTGATCGGCATTGAACCAAAATGGACACAACGCGTTGCTGATGGAATTGCAAAGACAGGCAAACCTGTTGCAGCATTTTCAATCGAAGGCAAAGGCGACCTTCAAGTAATTCAAGAAGCAAGTCGCGTAGCAGCGATGTTCCTACAAGATGCATCTGGCCTGGAACGTGAAGCAGCCGAAATGGGCGACATGATTATGTCGATCAAATGTGGCGAGTCAGATACAACTTCAGGACTTGGTTCTTGCCCGACTACGTCACAAGCAGTCGATCGCTGGGTAGCCGCCGGTGGAACGGTCTTCTTTGGCGAAACATCTGAGCTAACTGGTGGCGAACACTTAATCGCTGACCGTTGCATCGACGATGCTTGCCGCGATCTATTCCAACTCACTTACGACAATTACATAAAGGTAATTGAAGCAACGGGTGCAAATCTTCTAGGTTCACAGCCAACACAAGGAAATATTGCTGGCGGGCTTACGACTATTGAAGAGAAGGCCCTTGGAAATATCGCTAAGACCGGTTCGGTTCCAGTTGTTGGAGTTCTAAAGCCAGCAGAAGCGCCAGACCCAAAGAAAAAAGGCCTTTACTTTATGGATTCTTCTTCGGCAGCAGCAGAGTGCGTAACTCTGATGGCAGCAGGTGGCGCAGTTATTCACTTATTCCCAACGGGACAAGGCAATGTGATTGGTAATCCAATTATTCCCGTCCTGAAGTTAACAGCGAATATCAAGACTGCTAACTCAATGACTGAACACATCGATCTCGATGTTTCTGGACTATTGCGTTATGAATATGACTTAACCAAGGCTGGCGACATGATGATGGATGTCATTAATCAAACTGTTAACGGACGCCTCTGCAAGGCGGAAGTTATGGGCCATCGTGAATTCACCTTCACAAAGTTGTATATCTCCGCATAATGATTCTCATCTCTGAGGATGTCTGGGGAACTCCCTTCCAAAAACTGGAGGGGAGTTTTCCCATTGTCAGAAGCGATGACTTGTGGAAGAACCCAGATGAATTAAAGAATTTAATAAAGGATGCAACCGCCTTGGTTGTGCGAAATAGAACCAAAGTAACTGCAGATCTTATTGCGGCCGCTCCAAATTTAAAGGTGATCGCTCGCGCCGGAGTTGGTCTAGACAATATTGATATCAAAGCCGCTGATGCAGCAGGCGTTGTAGTCGTTGCCGGCCTGGGTGCAAACGCTGTAAGTGTTGGTGAGTTAACTTTAGGTTTGGCGCTATCTCTTCTAAGAAATATTCCAGGACATGATTTAGTTACTCGTGACGGAAACTGGATCCGCACACCGGGTCGCGAATTGTCAGGCCTAACCTGGGGGCTACTTGGTTGCGGCGCAACTGGTTTAGCGACCGCGAAGTTACTTCAGGGATTTGGATGCACAATTATTGGATATGACCCATACGCCAAGGATTTGCAGGGAATCGAGCTAACTACTTTTGAAGAAGTTTTAAAGCAGAGCGATGTTGTAAGTATTCATATGCCATCGACTACTGAAACAAACGGTTCCATAAATTCCGAGACTCTAAAGTTAATGAAACCAGATGCAGTGATAGTAAATGTTGGACGTGGCGAAGTTATAAATGAAGCAGATTTAATGAGCGCTTTGCAGGCAAAGGTAATTGCTGGTGCTGCCCTAGATGTCCGTGCGCAGGAACCTTCGGTAAAAGGCGAAATGGAAACTATTCCAAACCTAATTTTGACACCGCATGTCGCTGGTATAACCAAAGAAAGCCAACTGCGAATAAATGAAATCCTTGCCTCTAACATCTGGAAAGTTTTAAAGGATGAATCTGCTACCCATGCTGTTGGCGCCCTGAAGGTAAGCAGCAACTAATGGCGCAACTCACCATTGGTTCAGCAATCGACCAAGCAAAATCCTTACTGATTTCTAGTGGAGTTCCTGTGCAAGAGGCTGAAACCACAGCACGTTGCATCGTTGCAAGTGATCGTTGGGGAATAGGAAGCCATGGGTTAATGCGGCTTCCTTTCTATCTGGCACGTTTACAAGCTGGGGGCATTAAGCCAGACGCAAAGTTGAAAATAGTTACCGATCTACCAAGCTTGGTGGTCTTTGATGGTGAGGATGGGCTCGGACATTGGCAGTTACAGAAAGCTGCTGAAACTGCTGCAGAACGTGCTCAAAAAAATGGAATAGCAGCCGTTGGTATTGGTCGCTCTAACCACTGTGGCGCTTTGGGAATTTACGTTTGGCCGATGATCAATAAAGGTTTAGTCGGTATTGCATTCAGTACCGGCCCCGCAGTAATGCCACCTTGGGGTGGAAGTTCACCACTACTCTCAACTTCACCTATTGCCGCCGGAATTCCTACAAATCCTCCAACGGTTATAGATCTTGCAACAAGTGCGGTAGCAAGAGGGAAAATTCAAGCAAAGGCGCAATCTGGAGCTGAACTTGAACCAGGTTGGGCATTTACCAAAGAAGGTGCGCCAACAATTGATGCAAAAGAGGCGCTGGCAGGAATGTTGGCACCGCTTGGCGGAGTAAAAGGTTACGCGATTGCGGTATTAGTCGAATCGCTAACAGGAATGTTGATTGGTCCATCCTTGGCAAAAAATATCCCAGATATGTTCTCGGCGGATCAAGATGCAAAGCCACAGGAGATTTCACATTTTATAATTGCAATAGATGCTGCAAAGTTATCGGTAGATGGTGAAAATTCAAGAACTTCTGATTTTGTAACTGCAATCACTGATGCTGGAGGACGTCTACCTGGATCAAATCGTGTTAATCCGGAGAATCTAGATATGGCAGAAAGCATCACAATCACTGACCAGGTGGCAGATCAGCTATCACAATGGTCAAAAAATTTGGGAGTGTAAGTGATTAAGACCGCACCAGGACTTGGGCTGATTGCTGCAGTTGTAGCGGTCGCTTTTCAAATCCACAATTTCCAACCTGCAATTAGTCCGTTGGCTCTCTGCGTTGCCTTTGGATTCGCAATTGCAAACTTCGCTTCGTGGCCAACTTTTGCAACTGCAGGGACAACCCTTGCGAGTAAGAAATTGATGCGGATCGGTGTAGCGCTACTTGGAGCACAAGTGAGCGTACTTTCTCTTAAAGCAATTGGCGTCAAGGGAGTTATTACCGTAATTCTCGTTGTTACTTTTACGATCTTTGGAATATTGACGCTCTCCAAAATATTTAAGATGAGTGGTGAACTTGGCCTGCTTATTGGAGTGGGATTTGGTGTTTGTGGAGCAACCGCCGTTGCCGCAATCCGTCCACAAACTCGGGCGACAGAAGAAGAAACTTCTTATGCAATCGCTTTGATATCTCTCTGCGGCACTTTATCAATTTTTATTCTGCCATTTCTTGGTCATCTATTTGGATTGACAGATCAAACCTTCGGCTCCTGGGCCGGTGCTGCAGTACACGATGTTGGTCAAGTAATTGCGACCGCATCTGTCTGGAGTGACGATGCAGTCAAATCTGCAGTAGTAATTAAATTAGCTCGCGTCTGCTTATTGGCCCCAATAGTTTTGATTCTTTCTATACGCCACCGCCGCTACCTAACTTCAATTGCTGATAAGAACGCGGATGTAGCAAATAAAAAAAGTGCAAAAAATAGTAAAGTGCCACTAATTCCATTTTTTGTAATCGGTTTTATTGCCGTAGCGATAATTCAAAATACACTGGATATCCCAATAGGCATCCATGATGCGATTGTTCTAATCAGTAAAATACTCTTAGGTGCCGGCCTTGTAGCGCTAGGGTCAAGCGTTCGGTGGAGATCAATCCGTGCAATTGGACCAAGACCTTTGGTAATGGGAATGATCGCCTGGCTAATTGTTGCGGGAGTGGCTTTAGCCGCAGTTCAGATAACTGGACTTTAGGAACAAACCGCTCCGTAAGTCGCAGAACCAACCAGTTTTGCATATTTAGCTAATACACCTTTTGTATAACGAGGCGGCAGACTTACAAACTCTTTTCTTCGCTTTGCTAATTCACTTTCTTCAACCAGCAACTCTAATTTTCCAGCTGGAATATCAATACGAATCTGATCGCCATCTTTAACCAAACCAATAGGACCGCCATCGGTTGCCTCAGGGGAGACATGTCCAACACATAAGCCAGTTGTTCCGCCAGAGAATCTGCCATCGGTTATCAACAAAACATCTTTACCTAATCCAGCGCCCTTAATTGCTGAGGTAATCATTAACATTTCGCGCATACCGGGTCCACCCTTTGGACCTTCATAAGCAATTACAACAACATCACCTTTTTGAATCGTTCCGTTGGAAAGCGCTTCCATTGCTGACTCTTCACGATTATATACTCGAGCAGCTCCTTGGAAAATATCCACATCAACGCCAGCATTTTTCACAACGGCGCCATCTGGAGCTAAAGAACCTGTGAGGATTGTTATTCCACCATTTTTACCAAAGGGTTTGCTAGCTGGGTGGATTACTTTTCCATCAGCGGCTGCAGGTGCTATATCTCTTAAGTTTTCAGCAACGGTTTTACCCGTTACGGTCATGCAATCGCCATGAATTAAGCCCTCATCCAGCAATATCTTCATAACAACTGGAACGCCACCAACTTTGTCCATATCGAACATCACATATTCACCGAAGGGCTTTAGATCTGCCAAAAGCGGAACTCGTGCACCGATACGCTTGAAATCTTCTAAAGTTAAATCAATACCGAGCTCATGAGCGATAGCTGGCAAGTGCAGTACTGCATTTGTAGAACCACCGAGCGCCATAACAACTGTTATGGCATTCTCCAACGACTTTTTAGTGATGATGTTGCTAGTTGTAATGCCTTGCTTCAAGAGATTTATTACCGATGCACCTGCTTGCTCAGCAAGTGGTGTGCGTCGCTGATCAACAGCTGATGGAGAAGATGATCCTGGCAGCGACATTCCCATCGCCTCTGATGCACTAGCCATTGTGTTGGCGGTGTACATACCGCCACATGTTCCAGCGCTTGGGCAAGCAGCTTTTTCAATTCGGTCTAAATCTTCATCGGACATAAGCCCGCGCGCATTGGCACCGACTGCTTCGAAAGATGTGACGATATTTACTTTAATTTCACTTCCATCTTCCAGCTTTGTTTTTCCCGGAAGAAGTGAACCCGCATACATAAGAACGCTCGGAACATCAATGCGAGCGGCTGCCATCAACATAGCCGGGATGCTTTTGTCGCAGCCAGCCAAGGTAACCATCGCATCTAAGCGTTCTGCTTGCATAACAGTTTCAACTGAATCTGCAATTACTTCGCGACTAACAAGTGAAAAGTGCATTCCTTCGTGCCCCATTGAAATTACATCTGAGACGGTGATGGTGCCGAATTCCATTGGGAAGCCGCCGTTGGCCTTAACGCCGAATGCAACATTTTCTGCAACTGTTCGTAACGACATGTTGCAAGGGGTAATCGTGTTATATGAAGACGCAATTCCAATTTGTGGCTTTTTAAAATCATCGCCTTGCATACCGAGTGCGCGAAGCATTGCGCGGTTGGGACTTCGGTCTCGTCCTTGTGTTACTAGCGAACTACGCGGTGTCATACTCACTGTAGTACTCTAACTGCACCCCAAAGCCTTGTGAAGAGTGAGATGTAATGACTTATACAACACTTATCTCAACAGTTGATCTGGCACGCAATTTGAATAATCCTGAATTTGTAATCTTTGATGTGCGATTTACTTTAGATGATGAATCTTGGGGAAAAAGAGTTTATGAAGAAGCACATATTCCTGGCGCAATTCACGCCGATGTCTCAGAGCATCTGTCTGGAGAGATAATTCCGGGAAAGACAGGTCGCAGACCATTTCCTAAGTCAGAAGATTTTGCGAAATTGCTTTCAAAGTGGGGAATTACACCTACAACACAAGTGATTTGTTATGACGCAGAATCTGGTCTTATGGCGGCATCTCGACTCTGGCTAATGTTTCGTTGGATGGGACATGATCAAGTGGCGGTACTAGATGGTGGAATAAAGAGTTGGATAAACGAAGGACTTGAAATTAACCAAGAAGTGCGCTCAATAGCTCCAACAAATTTCATACCGAAAATTCGCCAAGAGCTATTTGCCTCAGTCGATGAAGTAGATGCAGTGCGCAATGATCCAAACCATTGTGTATTTGATTCACGCGGGGCCGAGGGATATCACGGTGGCGGAAAATATTACGATCCGGTACGTGGACACATTGCAGGTGCTGGATTAGCAGACCGGGCAGAAACTCTTAATAGAGATGGTCAATTCCGTTCCAAGGCGGAGTTACAAAGCCATTATGCAAATTTGATCGGAAAGGTAACGCCCGCAAATACCATCTTTTATTGTGGATCTGGCATCACTGCAGCACAAAATGTATTGGCCATGAAGCATGCCGGATTTGATGACTGCAAGATGTATATCGGTTCATGGAGCGAGTGGATTACTGATCCAAACCGGGAGATTGCACTGTGACCCAGAAAAAGTATCGCTATGCGCTCATTGGGTGTGGATTTTTTGCACAAAATCATTTACATGCGTGGAGCCAAAACTCTGATGTAGAACTCGTTGCTACATGTGATGTCGATTTTGAAAAAGCTAAAGCGGCGGCAGCGACATTCGGTGGCCGGGCATATAACAGCGCGGAAGAACTATTTGCTAATGAAGAATTAGATTTTGTAGATATTGCTACAACTCCACCAACTCATAAGATGATGGTTGAACTAGCTGCCGCACATAACGTTGCTGCAATTTGCCAGAAACCACTTGCCTGGCAAATCTCTGATGCCAAAGCAATGGTGAAGGCTATGGCTGATAAGAACCTACCTTTTATGGTTCACGAGAACTTTCGTTTCCAAACTCCAATGCGAAAGATTAAAGAGATCATCGATAGTGGAGCAATCGGCCGGCCATTCTTTGGACGGATCTGTTTCCGCACCGCTCATGATGTTTATTCAGCTCAGTCTTGGTTGGTGGAAAGTGAACGCATGATTATCGTTGATGTAGCGGTTCACCTCTTTGATCTAGCACGCTATTTCATAGGTGAACCAAAGACTATTTTTACTTCAGCGCATCGAGTTAACCCCATCATTAAAGGTGAAGATTCAGCAACGATCCTCATGCACATGGAAGATGCCACATGCATTGTCGATGCAAGCTATGAAACTAAATCTGATCACAATACCTACCCTCAAACCTTTGTAATCATCGAAGGAACGAAAGGTGCAATCACGCTTTCAGCCGATTATCACTTGCAAGTTGTTTCAGGTGACTCTGTAACAAATGAAGTTGTTGCAATTCCCGATCACGGATGGACGACTGAACCTTGGAACGGAATTCAAGATAGCGTTGTAAATGTAAATCGCCATTGGATTGAGTGTTTAAAAACTGGCAAGGTTCCAGAAACCAGCGGCTTCGATACTTTAAAGTTGCTGGACATTACTCTCGGTGCCTACGAATCTATCGATTCGGGACAAGTATTTAACGTGGGATCGTTACTTAAGTAATTCGATGCAAAATCTTCGCGCAGGTCGTCTAACACTTCAGTATGCCGATGGAAGCATTTGGAATATTTGCTTGGGTGGAGAAGAGCTGATTCGCAGGGCTTACCTGGTATTTCAAGATATTAATTGGACGTCGCGACCTTTTGTAATTCAAAGTGAAAGGTGGGATATCCAAGAAGATAGTTTTACCGCAGAATTAGAATTAGCTGGAACAAAAGATGCTGCAAACTTCCAAGGTAAATTGCATATAAGCGGGAGTCCTGAAGGAGTAATCACATACGGATTCTCTGGTGCATCATCTACAGACTTCCTGCGCAATCGCCTAGGGCTTTGTCTATTGCATCCAATTGCAGACTTAGCAGGAAAGCCCTGCACCTTAACCCTCTCTAATGGTTCGCAAGTTGCTTCGCTCTTCCCATTAGAAATTTCACCCAATCAACCATTTAAAGATCTCTCCGGAATCTCGCATCCCGCGGCGACTGGTGAGAGCGTTAAAGTGGACTTTAGCGGTGAGATATTTGAAACTGAAGATCACCGAAATTGGAGCGATGCTTCATATAAGACATATTGCACACCTATTGAACTGCCCTTTCCAACAAAAGTTTCAAAGGGAGAGAAAATTGAACAAGAGATTCGAATATCTCTACAAGGAATTGCTAGAAAAGAACCTGAGCCATCCAAAGTAGAAATTTCTATTGATATTTCACCTTCGGAAATTGATCTGCCTGATATTGGGCTTTGCCTTGCCAATGATTACTCAGACTCAGATCATCAGGATTTCAGTGACTTAGGCATAAAACATCTCAGACTTAATCTGGATCTAGATAAGATCGAAGAAAATAGCCTTGCTCAGGCGTTAGAAGTAACGAAGAAATTAAGTCTTAAGTTAGAGCTTGCTATCAAAGCCACGACAAACGATCAATTAAGCAATTTTCTAACTGCCAATCTGGATTTACTTGGCTCGGTAAGCAAATTTCTAATTTTCTCTAAGTCCAGGAAAGTTACACCTGCAGAATTTATTAGTACGGCCCGTAAAGTCTTAGGTGGCGCAGTTTTAATCTCTGGAGGCACCGACCTTTATTTCACCGAGATTAATCGCCAAAACCCTGTCGTACCTGGAATAGATCAAATTAACTTTTCGCTAAATCCCCAAGTCCACTCTTTTGATGACCGAACAGTTATACAGAATCTTGCAACGCAAGATGTGATAGCTCGCAATGTGTCACGTATCGCCCGTGGCTTAAAAATTGGCGTTGGACCAATATCACTTCGACCAAGATTTAATCCCAATGCAACTGCGCCAGAAAAAGATGTTAGCAATACCGCCCTACCTTCATCGGTTGATATTCGGCAGATGACATGGTTTGCGCAAGCCTGGACTGCTATATCAATCAAGTACTTAGCCCAGTCAGGATCCGTCAATTCAGCAACATACTTTGAAACAGTTGGATGGCAAGGAGTAAAAGAGCGAAACCAGGGAAGTGAAGATTCAATTAATTTTCCAAGTAAACCCGCAGAGCGCTTTCCAGTATGGAATTTATTCGCTTCGCTAAAGGGATTCGCAAAGTGCCTCCCTTCAAATTCCAATAAGCCAGAATTGGTCGATGCCTTGGTTATTAGGAATTCTCAGACCACTCGTCTCATCCTGGTCAATTTCAGCAGCGAAGAGCAGCAAGTTCACTTCAAAGGTTTAGACTTAACATCAGTTGAACTACCTCCATCTTGTACGACTTATTTGGATATTTAAGGAGCCCCAATGTTTGACCCATTATTTTCGCTAAAGGGTAAACGCACCTTGATAACGGGTGGTGCAGGTTCAATTGGAACTTTGATTGCTAAGTCATTCGCTGAACGTGGTGCGATAGTTACCATTCAAGATTTAGACCAAGCCCGCGTCGATGCGGTTAAAACTTCGATTACTACCAATAATGAAAAAGTATTTATGATCGCTGCCGACTTATCAAGTGCGCAAGAGTGCAAGTCAGTTGTAGATAAGGCGAACCAACTCATGGGTGGTCTAGATATCGTTTTAAACACAGCGGGCATCAACAGGCGTAAACCAATAACTGAAGTAACCCCTGAAGATTTTGACGCAATAGTTTCAGTAAACATGAAAGCCATTTACTTTATTTCGCAAGCAGCACACCCGATCATGAAGGCTGCTGGGGGTGGAACAATTGTTAACATGAGCTCGCTAAGTGCTCGATATAGTTACAACACTATTTCTGTTTACGCTGCCACGAAAGCTGCCGTTTCCTCAATTACTCGTAGCACCGCGCGTGAATGGGCTAAAGATAAAATTCGTGTAAATTGCATCGAACCTTCAGTGATAAAGACGGACTTCACTAAAACCCTTTGGGGCGAGCCGCACCGATCTAAGTGGTTTGATGAGACAACCCCGATCGGACGTCTTTCAAATCCAGATGAAATTATCGGAACAGTCATATTCTTGGCAACCGATGCTTCTTCTTATATAACCGGGCAATCTGTTGTAATTGATGGTGGAATTTTAAGTGGTGGCGACTGGGATTCCTACGCCTAAGCGCAAAATGCTTGCAATTAGACAGTGCCGAACTCTTTTAATAGCCTTTGCGAGTATTGCTAACTCCACGAAAGGGAGACAACGTGCAAAAACCTAAATCGCTAATTTTCGCAGTAACAATTGCTCTTGCATTTGGTTTAACTGCTTGCTCAAAGTCAGAGTCGACCGACGTTGCTTCAGCATCTTGCGCAAAAGCTGATCTTGCGACTGTTACTTCTGGCAAACTTACAATCGCAACGGGGGAGCCTGCTTACTATCCTTGGGTAATCGATGACAAGCCAGAGACCGGTGAAGGTTTTGAAGGAGCTGTTGCATACGCAGTTGCCAAACAACTGGGCTACACAAATGATGAAGTTGTCTGGGTTCGCACCACATTTGATGGCGCAGTCACGCCAGGTGAGAAGAATTTTGACTTCAATTTGCAGCAATTCTCAATCACTGCGGATCGTTCAAAGGTAGTTGATTTCTCATCACCTTATTACACCGCTCCACAAGCAATCGTCTCTTACAAGGGCAGCAAGATTGCCGGCAAGACTTCTATTGCAGATCTGAAGAGTGCCAAGCTTGGCGCCGCAGTTGGCACAACTTCACTTGATGCAATCGAAAAACAAATCGGTATCAAGCCACAGGTATTTAATGACAACGCTGCTGGAGTTACCGCACTTAAGAATGGTCAGATCGATGGTCTAGTAGTAGACCTTCCAACTGCCTTCTATCTCTCAGGAGTTGAAGTAAAAGATGGTCTAATTGTTGGTCAGCTTCCATCAACTGGTGCTGGCGATCAATTTGGTCTCTTGCTGTCAAAGGGAAGCAAGCTAACAACATGCGTTACTGGCGCAGTTGATGCAATTACTGCCGATGGCACTCTGGCTGCAATTACTGATAAGTGGTTAGCCACTGATGCAGGCGCACCAGTTTTAAAGCCATAAGCAACTTGCTGTAAAAGTTAGATAAACGCGGTAGTTTGGCGACCATGTCAGAGCGAAATCACTCTGCTTGGTCGCCAAGCTCACGCGAATTACAACGTCGCGCACTTCGTCGTAAATTGAGTCGCAAGCAAGCTTTAATTGCTGCTGTTTCATCAATACTGGTTTTAGGCACGCTCACGACAATTTTGGTTACATCCCCAGGGTGGGAAGTCGTAAAGGCAACATTCTTTGACATTCAATACGGAAAAGAAGTATTTCCTACCGTCCTTAAAGGTCTCTGGATAAATCTGCAGTTAACTTTCTTTGGCGGAGTAGCAATTGGAATTATCGCTATGGGGCTTGCGCTCATGCGAACTACCAAGTCTCCGGCGCTTACGCCATTTAGATTTTTAGCTACGGCTTACGTTGATATCTTCCGAGGCGCACCGCTGATCTTGATCATCTTGTTAGTTGGCTTCGGAGTTCCAGCCCTTCGCCTGCAAGGGGTATCCAGCAATGTGATTGTTCTCGGAACAATTGCGGTTGTACTTACCTATTCTGCATATGTGGCAGAAGTTATTCGCTCGGGAATTCTATCCATTCATCCCAGCCAGAGAGCTGCTGCTAGATCACTTGGCTTAACTTCTGGCCAAACAATGCGCTTTGTTGTATTACCTCAGGCGCTACGCCGAGTTGTACCGCCGCTGCTAAATGACTTTGTATCTCTATTAAAAGATACCGGCCTAGTTTCAATTCTTGGAGTTACAGATGCAGTACGTGCAGCACAGATAAATGCCAGTCGAACCTTTAACTACACACCTTATGTAGTTGCCGCAATCCTCTTTTTACTTATAACTATTCCAATGACGCGCTATACCGATCGTGCCATCCGCCATCGGACACAAGCACAAAACTCAGAAGGGGCGATTTGATGGCTAACGTCCTTGAGCTACAGAACGTCCGTAAAGCATTTGGATCTGAAGTTGTCTTGAATAATCTCTCATTACAAGTTCCTGAGCACACCGCCACTGTTCTAATTGGAGCATCTGGATCTGGAAAGTCCACGCTGCTGCGATGCATTAATTTGCTAGAAACGATCGATGATGGGCAGATTTTTTTGGATGGTCAGGAAATCACCGACCCTTCAATTAAAGTTGACGATGTTCGCCGTAAATTGGGAATGGTCTTTCAATCTTTTAATCTCTTTCCTCATAAAACCGTTCTGGAAAATATCACTCTCGCTCCAGTTAAAGTCCAAGACAAGAGCGAAGATGAAGCGCATGAGATTGCGACAAAACTCCTATCCCGGTTTGATCTGGCAGATAAGGCAGATCAATACCCAGATCGTTTAAGCGGGGGACAGCAACAACGCGTTGCAATTATTAGATCGCTAGCGGTTAATCCGCGACTACTTTTATTAGATGAAATTACTTCAGCCCTTGATCCAGTTCTTGTAAATGAAGTCTTAAGTATTGTGCGTGATCTTAAACTGGATGGTATGACGATGGTTCTGGCTACCCATGAGATGGGATTTGCCACACAAGTAGCCGATGAAGTCTGTTTCTTGGAATCTGGAAATATTCTGGAACGAGGAAGTGCTGAGCAAGTACTTAAAAACCCGACAGATCCAAAAACTCAAGAATTCCTAAAGCGAGTACACCAAGCAGGCCGGCTTTAGATTTAATTTTTAAGGTGATAAGTTCAAGGCCTTAACTAGGGAGTATTTGGATGTCTAGCGTGATCGAGGCAATTGTCTGGAAAGACAACAGGATTGTCTTACTTGATCAAACCCAAATTCCCATCTCTGAAAATTACATTTCATATGAAGAGCTAGCCCCATATATCGATGCCATTCAACGCTTGGTCGTTAGAGGAGCTCCCGCTCTCGGTGTTGCAGGTGCTTACGGAGTAGTCCTTGCAATCGATGAGGCAGCGCGAAAAGGACAAAGTTCGAACGAGTTAGAACACCAAATTGATTTGCTTCGTGATGCTCGCCCAACTGCCGTTAACTTGGCATGGGCGGTTGAGAAAATACGCAAACATTTACCGGAAGGCCGTGACGCTGTCCTTGCTGCGGCGCACCAATTGGCGAGAGAAGATAAGCAATCGAGCACCGATATGGGAAATATTGGCGCTGATTGGTTAATTAATAAATTAGGTTCAAAACCTTTAACGCTTTTGACACATTGCAATACTGGTTCGTTAGCAACCACCGGCACAGGTACTGCATTAGGCGTAATCAAAGAGTTGCATAAGCGCGGAAATGTAAAAGAAGTTTATGCAGATGAGACTCGTCCGTTGCTGCAAGGTTCAAGACTTACAGCTTGGGAACTTATGAAATCTGAGATCCCTTATCGAATCGAACCAGATGGCGCTGCTGCGATGGCGATATTAAGCGGACGAATTGATGCTGCTCTGATTGGCGCGGATCGAATCGCAAAGAACGGTGATTCAGCAAATAAGATTGGTTCACTCAGTGTGGCTCTGGCTTGTCACGCCGCAGGAATTCCTTTCTTGGTAGTTGCGCCTGAATCAACGGTTGATCGGTCAATTGCAACTGGCGGCGATATTCATATCGAGATTCGTGGAGATGAAGAGCTGACGCAATTTAAAGGTATTCAAGTGGCGCCACTTGGTGCAAAGACTTTTAACCCAGCATTTGATGTAACGCCAGCAAAGTACATAAGCGCAGTTATCACTGAAAAACAATCCTATGAAATAGCAGAGGGCCAAACGCTATGAGTGAATTAAAGCCGTTACATGATCTAGTCGCACGTTCTCAGAAGATCGGCGCTGACCAGTCAATGGTTGTTTACGGTGGCGGTAACACCTCAAGTAAAGGCGAGATTAAAGATCACCTCGGTCGCCTGAAGAAAGTTTTATGGGTTAAGGGCTCAGGCGCAGATATGCAATATGCCATCGATCGCGATTACCCAGCGCTATACCTAGAAGATTTATTAGCGCTACGGGATTTTGATGCGTTAGATGATGACACGATGGTTGATTATGTGACACGTGCATTGGTTGATCCAACTTCACGCAGACCTTCTATCGAAACTCTTTTACACGGCTTCTTGCCTGCTAAACACATTGACCACGTGCACGCAGATGCTATTTGTGCGCTGACTAATCATCCGCAAGGCGAAAAGGCTGTGCGTGAAGCCCTCGGTGAAAATTTTGCATATGTTGATTGGCTTCGCCCTGGATTTAATCTTTCAAAGATCGTTGGCGGCCTCGGAGATTATGCCGGTGTTGTCCTTGCGCATCATGGTCTTGTCGTTTGGGATGAAGATTCAGATCGTTGTTATCAAAAGACGCTAGATACGGTTGCTCTTGCCGATAATTATTTAGATTCGCTAAATAAGCGCCCTGCGGCAAACTTCCAGCACCAGGATCTACCTGATGAAGAGCTAAAAGATTTACTCCTAAAGTTGCGCGGAACAATTGGCAAGAAGCAGTTACTGCGCACCGATACCCGTTTGGCAGAGATTGCATCTCGCCCAGATCTAAAGAAAATTCTCGCCCTTGGCGCATCAAGTGCCGATCACATGCTGCGGATTCGTCCCAAGTCAGCAACCGTTACTTTGGAAGATACCGAGACCGGCATCAAAGAATTTCGTGAGAATTACGCCGCTTACTTTGAAGCCAATAAATCATTACTTCCGGCCGGTTATGTCAGCCATGGCAATGATCCTAAAGTCATCATCGTGCCTGGAGTCGGCGCAGTAACAGCTGCAACCACAATTAAAGAGAACACGATGTTGGCTGATATCGCATCCCACACTCACAGCGTTGCCGCACGGGTTGTAGATGTCTTTGGCGATGGTGACACTATTTCGGATGCGGAAATCTTTGGTTTTGATTACTGGCCGATGGAGTTATTTAAGTTAAAGAATAAGCCGGCACCTGCGCAATTAGATGGCCACATCATTATCGTTACTGGCGCCGGCAGCGGCATCGGTCGTGGAGTTGCGCTAGAACTTGCTAAACGCGGTGCTCACTTAGCACTTGCAGATATTGAAGAAGCCGGACTAATTGAGGTTGAAAAGGAATTTGCTGAAAATAAGTGCAATCCTCCATTGTTAATTTTGGGAGACCAATCTAAGGAAGCAGATGTTCAGGCAACTGTTACGAAAACTATCAAACACTTCGGTGGGCTAGATGGTGTAGTTATCAACGCTGGCATTGGAATTAGTGACAAGCTAGAAGATCTTGATGTTGAGAAATGGCGCCGCGGTTTAGATATCAACTTATCTAGCGCTTTTATGTTGACTAAAGAAGCAATGAAGGTTATGCGCAAGCAGAAGATGGGTGGTTCTTTGGTTTACATAGCTAGTAAAAATGCCTTTTCTCCCGGTGCTGGCTTCGGCGGTTATTCAGTTAGCAAGGCGGGAATGCTGCAGTTGATGCGAATTGCATCCCTTGAAGGTGGAAGTGCTGGAATTCGCTGCAATGGAATTAATCCCGATGCCGTATTTGATAACAGCAAATTGTGGGAAGGCGGTATTCGCGAACAACGTGCAGCTGCACATGGCGTGAAACCAGAAGAGCTTGAAGATTTCTATGCCTCTCGCAATCTACTTAACGCACGAGTTAGAAGCCTTGATGTAGCCCGAGCTGCTGCCTTCTTCTTAAGCGATGAATCATCGCGTACTACTGGTAGCGTCATCGCAGTAGATGGCGGCGTTGCAGCCGCATTCCCAAGGTAGAGACAGTCCTATAACAAAGGTGGCAGCGCTTTAATGGATCGTATTTACGTAACTTACGCATTTGTAGGTGAAAACCCGGCTGCTATCGCCGATGTAATTCGGGTAGAACAAACGATTGAATTTCCATACGAGCTTGCACCAACTTGGATTCAAGAAGAAGTAGTTGGAAAAGTTGAAGAGATCTCATCAAAAGATAAGTCCAACCATTTAATTAATATCTCCTATAACCCAGATGTTACTGGGGGAGAGCTAAATCAATTATTGAACGTACTTTGGGGCAATGTCTCACTATTTCCTGGGGTCAGGATGGTTGACCTCAAACTGCCTACGCATCTTTTACAGAAATTTGTCGGGCCACGTTTTGGAATTAGTGGATTACGTAAATTATTTAACGCACCGACTCGTCCGCTAGTTGCAACAGCGCTTAAACCTATGGGATCAGATGCCAAAACGTTGGCAGCAATGGCTCGCACCTTAGCGCTGGCGGGTTTTGATCTAATAAAAGATGATCACAGTTTGGCTAATCAACCTTGGGCAACTTGGACCGAACGAGTGACTCTAATTTCCCAAGCGGTTAAAGAAGCAAATGTTATTACTGGTGGCAGCTCTGTTTATGCCCCGAGTTTAAATCTACCTTTTGATCAAATAAACGATGCCGCACACACTGCTAAAGAGCTAGGTGCTGGTGCTCTACTTGTTCTTCCAGGAATCACGGGCTTTGATTCGCTGCGCAAGATTGCATCAGATGAATCTCTTGCTCTACCAATTTTGGGCCATCCTGCGATGTTGGGATCTTTAGTTATCTCTAAAGATGAAGGAATTTCACATGGAATTGCGCTGGGCACATTCATGCGTTTAGCGGGAGCTGATATTTCAATCTTCCCAAATATTGGGGGACGTTTCTCATTTACATCAGCGCAATGTTTAGAGATTGCAGATCGATCACGTGAAGGTCTCGGAAGTCTAAATCCATTAATGGTCGCACCAGCAGGCGGAATGACTTTAGAGCGAATCCCAGAAATGATCGAAATGTATGGCAAAGATGCTGCTCTATTGATAGGTGGTGCTCTCTCTCGCGGACACTTGGCAGATAACGCTGCCCGCATGTGCGAAATGGTGCGCTCCTACTAAACTTAGCCACATTATGTGGAAGAAGATAAAGAAGTTATTCGCTGACCGCCAAGTCTGGGTACGCCAAATTATTGTGGCTGGCTTAGCTGGGGCTGTCTCCTGGCAAGTAGGCGATTTATTAATCAAAGATGGTGGCGTTGTCGCCGCAATTGTTTGTACTTTATCTATCCGTATCTCACTCCATAAATCAGTACGCGAAGGCTTTGGGCAAATCGTAGGTACCGCCATAGGCGCATCCGTTGCTCTCTTAAATGTTTCAATCTTCGACGTTGGATTTATAGCCGTTGGCCTGACAGTTATTTTCTGTGCTGTTGTGGCCCGCGCCCTTCACTTAGGTGAAGTGGCTTCAGTAAATGTTCCAGTTACTGCGCTCATTGTCATTGGCCCGGGCATTAGTGGGGCAACCGCTACTCATCGTTTAGGTTCAACTTTAATAGGCGCAGCAATTGCCATCTTCTTCTCATACTTTTCACACGCAAAGACTCCAGTTGGGCGCGCAATAGATCAGATCACTGATGTCAGCACAAAGGCAGCCGAGTTACTTGCAAAAATGTCAGAAGGCGTTGCAGCTGGTTATACCCAGAAGGAAGCTGGAAATTGGTTGGCAAAGGCGCGCTTATTAATGGAGGCAATTCCATCTATCCGCGCACAATCTGTTGAAGCTCGCGGACATGCGCGCTGGTTTCCAACGGCTGAAAAAGATGAAGCAGAAGATGTCTATATTCAAGGAATCGCTATTGAACATACCTTGTTGCAAGTTCGCATGATTGCCCGCACTCTTTTTGATTCAGCAGTAAGCGGTGGTATTGCAGATTCAACCAATAAACAAATTGCCGTTGCCCTATCTGCTGCCAGCTATGCGATCTCTGCCAAATTTGAAGATGAAGAAGATTTCGAGACTTTAACCACCGCAACAGATGATGCGCGCGAGGCCGGATCAGCTTTAGCCGAATCGTTAATTGAAGATGCCAAAGATGCTGATCAGGAACAGATAGTCCGTGGACTTTCGATGGTTGCTAATATCGAACGTATTGCAGATTCACTCGATCAAAATTCGCCAGCGCTAAAGGATGTAATTACCCCCGATGAGCCAGCACACGTCCGGGTTATGGCGGTTTCACCGTTAGATCAAACGCTTAAGTTAAATAAGCGTGTAACTAAGCGCTTTAGAAAGATCTTCCGTAAGTATTTCTAGTAATAGACTGAATTCACAATTAATAGGAGGCTCAGATGTGTTCACGCGTAGTTTGTAAGAAGTGCCAGAAATTTACTTGGTCTGGCTGCGGGGAACATATTGAAGAAGCCCTACATGGGGTTGCGGAAAACGATCACTGTGTGTGCGATAGCCAATGAAAGCCATCCAAATAACGCAATTTGGCGGCCCCGATGTGATGACCTTAGTGGATCTGTCAGATCCAATTCCAAACGATAGTGAAGAGTTAATTGAAGTCACTTGTATTGGTATCAACTACGCCGATACCCATCAAACCGAGAACTCATACTTGTCGAAGCAGACTTTGCCGCTGGTTCCTGGTTTAGAAGTTGTTGGAAAGACGCAAAGCGGAAGACGAGTTTTAGCTGGCGCAACCACGGGCGGTTATGCACAAAAAGCACTTGCTCCAAAAGCTATGTGTGTGGACATTCCTGATGGTGTAAGTGACGAACAAGCAGTTGCCATGTTGGTGCAAGGCACAACTGCTTGGCATATCTTGAAAACTATGGCCCATGTAAAACCGGGTGAAAGCGTGGTTGTTCAGGCGGGCGCCGGTGGAGTCGGAACGCTGGCAATTCAGTTAGCCAAGATGTGGGGTGCAAAGGTAATTGCTGTTACATCATCTGCTGCTAAAAATGAATTAGCTAAATCACTCGGTGCAGATGCTGTTGTCGATGCTAACTCTGATGATTTAGCTGGTGCGATGATCGCCGCAAATGGTGGAAAGCGCATCGATATCGTTTTGGAAATGGTCGGCGGTAAAACATTTGATGCCAGTCTTGAAGTACTTGTGCCATTTGGTCGTTTAATTACTTTCGGAATGGCATCTCGTACTGCGCCAACTCCGATTCATCCTGGTGTTTTAATGGGCGGAACCAAGACTGTTGCTGGTTTTTGGCTTTCGCATTGCTTTGGAGAGAAAGAGTTAATGGGCGATGTCTTAACTGAGCTATTTGCTTTAATTTCATCAGGTGCGCTAAAGCCAGTTATCGGTGCAACTTATGGATTATCTGAGGCAAAAATTGCTCACCAGGCGATGCTGGCTCGTCAGACAACGGGCAAAGTCACGCTTGATCCAGGGCGTTAATTTTTAACTTTCCTTGCAACTGTCGTACACTCACACCTCTACCTATTGCCCCCCTAGCTCAGACGGTAGAGCGTTTCCATGGTAAGGAAAAGGTCACCGGTTCGATTCCGGTGGGGGGCTCGAAAATGCACAACCCTTGGCGGGGTAGCTCAGCTTGGTAGAGCAAGCGGCTCATAATCGCTGTGTCGTGGGTTCAAATCCCGCCTCCGCTACTAGTTCGACAAGCGCGAATTTCGCGCAACGTGATCGCTCAGGTAACCTAAGCGCCTCGTAACAATCCGATAGAAGGAGCAAGACCATGGCAAGTAAGAGCGCGGACGTTCGTCCAAAGATCACCATGGCCTGCGTCGACTGCAAAGAGCGTAACTACATCACCAAGAAGAACCGCCGCAACGATCCAGACCGCATGGAACTCAAGAAGTTCTGTCCACGTTGCAAGTCTTCAACTCTTCACCGCGAAACTCGCTAATGCTCGCACCCGATTCTGTCGGGCGCACCTTCGCAGGTGCTGATTCCATATCTATTACCCAATCTGAAATCGATGCTTTTGCTGCCGTAATTGGCGAGACCGATACAGCTATTGCTCCACCAACTTTTACTATCCGAATATCTCTAGATCAATTCCAAAATATCTTAACTAAGCCAGAAATTGGTTTGGATTGGTCGCGCCTGGTTCATGGCGATCAAAAATTTGAAATCTTTTCTGCCGTAAAAGCTGGAGATTCACTTAGCTGTTCAGCAACAATCGAAAGCTATCGCGTGGCCGCCGGCAATGAAATCGTTAACGTGCGCTCTGATCTACATCGTGGTGCTGAGCTAGTTATCTCCTCGTGGTCAACCTTGGTGGTGCGCGCATGATTAGCGTCGGAACAGCACTTGCGCCAAAAGTTGTTTATCTAGATCGCGCCATGCTCAAGGCTTATGCCGATGCCAGCGGTGATCAGAATCCAATTCACCAGAACGAAGAATTCGCGCTGTCTGTTGGTCTTCCAAATGTTATTGCCCACGGGATGCTGACAATGGCTCTGGTTGGTAAGTATGTAACTGATTGGTCAGGCGGTGCAGCCAGCGTTAAAGAGTTTGGCGCTCGCTTCATCAAGCCGGTCATCGTTCCAGTAGGTGAAAAAGTAGATCTCACTATTAACGCAACCATCGTTGAAGTAAATGGTGTTGAAATCAAGTTAGATCTCGTGGCCACTTCGGCAGGCGTGAAAGTACTCGGGATGGCGAAAGCGGTTGTAATTAAAAATGGATGAATCAAAGAGTAAAGAAGTGCTGGCGCAAGAACGCCTTGATGCGCGCGCTGCCAAGGACTTTGCCAAAGCTGATCAATTACGCGATCAAATTGCAGCACTGGGATTTGAATTAATCGATGTTGCAGGTGGTTTTGAATTCCGCGTCAAAGAACGTTATCCCCGCTATGGGTCAACGCGTGACATCAAAGCGATCAAGGTCAATGGTGATATTGCGATCACAATAATTGTTGATGGCTTTATCGCTGATGCTGTTGAAACAGTTCGCACCGTAAAGGCGCATACGGATATCCCCATCATTGCTTTGGTGATTGGTGAGCCGGCCGAATTAGTTGATGAGATCGATCTGCAATTTCAGCTAATTGCAATCACCGAAAACTTCGGCTGGGGCGAAAATACAAATGCTTTGTTAAAGAATTTAAATACGAAATATATGGTTGTAATGGATCCTTCCACCAGATTCCTGGGCGATGCTATGACGCCAGTTCTTGCTGAGCTCAATAAGGGTGAATTCAGCGCCGTTGGTTGGCGCGGTGGGTTGGTAAATACCGAGGATGAATGGCGCAGCGTTGACGATAAAGGCGCTGGCGAAGTAGATGTGCTCTTTAGCTATTTCCTTGCGCTTAATTGTGCTGATGCGACAAACGCCGGTGGGTTTAATAACCGTGCTATTTATTACCGTAATGCTGATATGGAATTCTCGCTGCGATTGCGCCAAGCAAATGGTCGACTATTACAGATAGACCTTCCCCTAGAACAAGCGCGCCACCACGGTTATTACGATACTGAAGAGAGTTTTCGCGAAGTTCAATCCAAGAAAAATTACGACCGCATCCTCGAGCGCTTCAGAGGCAAAAGCGCAATATTAAGCCCGCGCAGGTAACCTGTACTCATGGCCGAACTTCGTCACTACACCAGCTTGCGCGTGGGCGGGCCTGCTAAAAAATTTGTAGATGCCCACAACGAAAAAGAGATCGTTGCTGCAATAGAAGCAGCCGGTGACACACCAATTCTCATCATCGGTGGCGGCACAAATATCTTGGTTGCCGACAATGGTTTTGATGGCACGGTAATCCGAATTACAAATAAATCACTAGAAGCGGAAATTGATGCTTGCAGTGGTGCAACTCTTTCTATCGGTGCGGGCGAAAACTGGGATGACTTTGTTAAATCAACCGTCGCGCGTGGCTTTGCTGGACTAGAAACACTTAGCGGAATCCCCGGCACAGTCGGTGCGTCACCGATTCAAAATATCGGCGCATATGGCCACGAAGTAAGTGAATTTATTACGCGCGTGCGCACCTACGATCGCCAGAAGAAAGAGATCAAAACTTTCACGAATGAAGAATGTCAATTCTCATATCGCAACTCTTACTTCAAAGCCCACCCCGGACGCTATGTTGTAATCGAAGTTCAATTCCAATTACGTATGGGAATTGAATCAAATCCAATTACCTATGCCGAGCTTGCTAATAAGTTAGAAATTGGTGTTGGCGAAAAAGCGCCAGTCGTTGCAACTCGTAAGGCAGTTCTAGAACTACGTGCCGCTAAGGGAATGTTGTTAAATCCCAGCGATCGCGATTCTTGGTCTGCTGGTTCTTTCTTTACCAATCCAATTATTGATGCCGCAACTGCTGCCAAACTTCCCGCTGCTGCACCTCGTTGGCCACAAGCAGATGGTCGAATTAAAACTAGCGCTGCATGGCTTATTGAAAATTCTGGAATCAAAAAAGGCGATGCCTTTGGGGGAGCGCGCGTATCAACTAAGCATGTATTGGCGCTAACAAATGCGGCCAATGCGACTGCGCAAGATATTGCCAGCCTGGCCAAGAGCGCACAGCAGCATGTTCAAGATGCTTTTGGAATTACCTTAGAACCTGAAGTGAATCTGATTGGGCTTAACCTTCAGTAAGTAGCTTCTTAATTCGACCGATGCCTTCAACAATATCTGCATCGCTTGTTGCATATGAGAAACGTAAGTAACCAGAAGGCCCAAAGGCTTCACCTGGAACCGCAGCGACTTCAACTTCTTCCAAAATTAACGTGGCAAGTTCAGCAGAAGTCTTTGGGGTTTTGCCGCGAATAGTTTTTCCGAGTACGCCCTTAACTGATGGATAAACATAAAAAGCACCAGTTGGAGTTGGGCAGACAAATCCAGGAATCTCATTTAGTAGCCCAACGATTAACTTACGGCGACGATCAAAGGCTTCGCCCATCTTGTGTACTGCAGATAGATCACCGGTTAGGGCGGCAATTGCCGCACGTTGTGAAACGTTAGATACATTTGAAGAAAGATGTGATTGCAAGTTTGTGGCTGCCTTGATCGCATCCTTGGGCCCGATCATCCAGCCCACGCGCCAACCAGTCATTGCATATGTCTTAGCAACGCCGTTGATGATGATGCAGGTATCGGCTAATCCTGGGACAACAACTGGCATCGATGGAGCGGTAACGCCGTCATAAAGTAAGTGCTCATAGATTTCATCTGAGATAACCCAGATATTATTTTTTAGCGCCCATTCGCCAATCGCTTTGACTTGTTCAACCGAATAGACCGAACCAGTCGGGTTAGATGGTGAACAGAATAAAAGCGCCTTGGTCTTTGGTGTGCGGGCAGCTTCTAGTTGTTCAACAGTTACAAGATAATTCTGTGATTCATTGGCAAAGACTTCAACTGATTTTCCGCCAGCTAGCTGCACGCACTCTGGATAAGTCGTCCAATACGGTGATGGCAGAAGTACTTCATCACCCGGATCAATGATGGTGGCAAATGCTTGATAGACCGCTTGCTTGCCACCATTTGTAACTAGTACTTGATCTGCAGTAATTTCATAATTTGAATCACGCTTTGTTTTAGCAACGATTGCTTCACGCATTTCCGGCAGACCAGCAGCTGGTGTGTAGCGATGATTTGCAACAACCTTTGTTGCCGCAGCAGCTGCTTCAACGATGTAATCAGGCGTTGGAAAATCAGGTTCTCCCGCACCAAAACCAATAACGGGACGGCCTGCTGCCTTTAACGCCTTTGCCTTTGCATCTACTGCCAAAGTGGCTGATTCTGCGATTGCTGCGATTCGTGCGGAAACTCTGCTCATAGGCGAAGTCTGCCCTATGCGCAGGCGAAAATGAGCGCGAGTTTTACCTACCCCCCATTCACCCTCTACACTTCGACGCTCACGAGGATTTGCAATTCCCTAGGGTTTTGTCATGCCCTCGCGAAGGGCAGTAGCTCAATTGGCTAGAGTTGCCGTCTCCAAAGCGGCCGGTTGGGGGTTCGAGTCCCTCCTGCCCTGCAAGAAGTTTAAAAAGTTTTACAGATATAAGAAGTATTAAACGATTGAATGATTGGAAGGAATGACGATGACAGAGTCAACAGAACAAGTTGCCGAAAAACTCGGCCTGTTCGCACGCGTTGGCCTTTTCTATCGCCAAGTTGTCTCTGAACTTTCCAAGGTTGTCTGGCCTTCACGTAAGCAGCTGAGCACATATACCGCTGTCGTCATGGTCTTCGTAACTTTTATCATCGCCGTTGTTTCACTCTTTGACTTGGTAATCACCAAGATCGTTTTCTGGGTATTTGGGTAAGGGATAAAGATGACTGAGAACCAGACCCCAGACGCTTTCGAAGCAGCGCTCGCCGCCAATGCGGATGAGTTAACTGCAGACGTTGCCGCACCTAGCGAAGAACTAGTCGCAGAAGTTATCTCAACCGATGCACCAGCAGATGATCTTGCGCTCGCTAGCGATGAAGATGGCGATCTCGAATCAGATGAGAACGATCCAAATGCAGAATTCCGTCGCACCCTTCGCGCTGCGATCGGCGACTGGTACGTAGTCCACTCTTACGCCGGTTACGAGAAGAAGGTTCGCGATAACCTCCATAACCGCATCACTTCTCTTCACATGGAAGATTACATTTTCCAGATCGAAGTACCTGAAGAAGAAGTTATGGAAATCAAGAACGGCCAGCGCAAGCAAGTTAAGCGCAATATCTACCCAGGCTACGTTTTAGTTCGCATGGAGTTAACAGATGAATCTTGGTCTGCAGTTCGCAATACTCCAGGAGTAACCGGCTTCGTCGGAAATGCACATCACCCAAGCCCATTGAGCATGGATGAAGTTGAAAAGATTCTTGCGCCACGTCCAGTTAAGAAATCTGACAAGGCTGATATCCGCGTTATTGATTTCGAAGTTGGCGAATCTGTCACCGTTATGGATGGCCCATTTGCCACGCTTCCTGCATCAATCTCCGAGATTATGCCTGAGCAGGCAAAGCTCAAGGTTCTTGTCTCTATCTTCGGACGCGAAACTCCAGTAGAACTTTCATTTGCTCAAGTGCAGAAGATCTAAAGAAGATTTAACTAAAAGAAACTAGAAAAGGAATAAAAAAATGGCACCAAAGAAGAAGGCAACCGGATTCATCAAGTTGCAGATCCAAGCTGGCGCAGCTACACCTGCACCACCAGTAGGTCCTGCCCTTGGTCAGCATGGTGTAAATATCATGGAGTTCGTGAAGGCTTACAACGCTGCCACTGAATCTCAAAAGGGTCAGATCATTCCAGTAGAGATCACTGTCTACGAAGATCGCTCATTTACATTTATCACCAAGACTCCACCAGCATCACGTCTTATCTTGAAAGCTGCTGGCGTCGATAAGGGATCACCAGTTCCTCACAAGACCAAGGTTGCAAATATCACCATGGCTCAGGTTCAGGAGATCGCTAAGGTAAAGATGGCTGACCTCAATGCAAATGACATTGATGCAGCAAGCAAGATCATCGCCGGTACTGCTCGCTCAATGGGTATCACTGTCGGTTAATTAAATTTCTACTTCTCACCGTGAGAAGTAGATGTGGGAGAACCTCGCTGGTTCGTTAACCACAACCACTAGCTCGATAGAAATATTGAGGAATGAGGAAGATATGAAGCGCTCAAAGAAGTACACAGAAGCAGCAGCAAAGGTTAAGAAAGATCACCTTTACACACCGCTTGAAGCAGTAACACTTGCTAAAGAGACAACAACAACTAAGTACGACTCAACTATTGAAGTTGCGCTCGTTCTTGGCGTTGACCCAAAGAAAGCCGATCAAGCAATTCGCTCAACTGTTAACTTGCCACACGGCACAGGAAAGACAGCTCGCGTACTTGTATTCGCAAACGGAGAACGTGCTGAAGAAGCGCGCGCAGCCGGTGCCGACATTGTCGGCGGCGATGATCTAATTGATGAAGTATCAAAGGGTCGCCTAGATTTCGATGCAGTTGTTGCAACACCAGATTTGATGGGTAAGGTCGGTCGCCTCGGAAAAGTTCTTGGAACTCGCGGACTTATGCCTAACCCAAAGACCGGAACAGTTACTAACGATGTAACAAAGGCAGTGAACGACATCAAGGGCGGAAAGATTGAATTCCGTATTGATAAGAACTCAAACCTTCACTTCATCATCGGTAAGGCATCATTTACTGCAACTCAACTTGCAGAGAACTATGCAGCAGCACTTGATGAAGTACACCGCGCAAAGCCAAACTCATCAAAGGGTCGCTTCATTCAAAAGGCAGTTGTTTCAACAACGATGGGACCTGGAATCCAGGTAGATCCAAACCTCGTTCGCGAACCAGCAGCCAACTAGTTTTAAATAAATCCGGCTCTCGGCGGGCTTGGGACTTGGTTCGTTAAAGTCCCTGCGCTCCACCGAGAGCCGGATTTTTTACGCTCGGATTTGACCATGCTTTACGCAAACCCTTAAAGTTCGGGCATAACCAAAGACCGCAGGTCTGAACTCGCAAGAGTGAAGATAATTGAGGAATCTCAGCCCGCGTAGGTGTTCACATTAATCCGTGCGCATTTACGCGTCACGGATTTTTTTATTGCCTGAGGTCACCGGAAATAATGTGGCTATAGAGCGAAAGCGTCCATAGCCAATCAAACTAGCGAAAGGTGAACCGAATGGCTCGCCCAGTAAAAGAAGCAGCAGTTGCTGAACTGACTGAAGATTTCAAGTCAGCTAATGCAACATACCTAACCGAATATCGCGGTCTAACCGTGACTTCGATGAAGGAATTGCGCCGCAGCCTTGGTTCAGATACCAAGTACAGCGTCGTTAAGAACACCCTTACAAAGATTGCAGCTAAGAACGCCGGCGTAGACATCTCTGATGATCTACTAGTTGGTCCTTCAGCACTTGCATTCATCAAGGGCGATCCAATTGATGCAGCACGTAACTTAAAGAACTTCCAGAAAGAGAATCCACTTCTTGTTGTTAAGGGTGGAATCTATGAAGGCAAGTTCGTTACAACTGCAGAAATCATGCAGCTAGCTGATCTTGAGTCCCGTGAGGTTCTCTTGGCAAAGCTTGCTGGTGCAATGAAGGGATCGCTTGCTAAGGCAGCGCGTATCTTCGATGCACTTCGTATCAAGATGGAGGTGTCCGGACCGACAGCAGACAATGCTAAGTCCGAGGTTCCAGCTCAGGCTGTGACCGCAGAAGTTGTGGTTGAAACCGAAACCCCAGCTCCAGTAGTAGAAGTAACAGAAGAAGTTGTCGCTGAAGTTGCTCCTGCAACAGATGCAGCAGAAACTCCAGCGGAATAAAGAAAAGGAAAATAAAAAATGGCAAAGCTATCATCAGCAGATTTAATGTCTCAGTTCAAGGAAATGACACTTGTCGAACTTTCAGAGTTCGTTAAGGCATTTGAAACTGAATTCGATGTAACAGCAGCGGCTCCAGTCGCAGCTGCAGCAGCAGGCGGTGCAGCAGCAGGCGGCGCAGCAGATGCTGGACAAGATGAATTCACAGTTATCCTCGAAGAAGCCGGTTCACAGAAGATTGCAGTGATCAAGGAAGTTCGTAACCTCAATTCAAGCCTTGGCTTGAAGGAGGCAAAGGACCTAGTTGATGCAACTCCAGCAACTCTTCTTGAGAAGGTAAACAAGGAGACAGCAGAGAAGGCAAAGGCAGCTCTAGAAGCAGCTGGCGCAAAGGTCACACTCAAATAAATTAGTTAGAGATTCCCCCTTGGTCGGGCTTGGGACTTGTTCGTTAAAGTCCCTGCGCTCCAATCAAGGGGGAATCTTCATTTTGTGAGCTTGATGTAAGGAAATCCCTTTGGCTGGGGAAAAGGGGACTTTAACGAGCAAGTCCCCGGCCCAGCCGAGGGATTTCCTTTTTGAACACAAAGTTTGAGATTTCGCTGACAAAGGGGTCATCTTGGGGGTATAAGCGGCCGGTTGGACAGGCCGAGGGGGTGAGCGTTACTCTTTCCCCTCGCATAAATTTTCTATGGTCAGGGCATATAGCGGCCGAGACCTAATAGTTGTGCGTTCTCGCATTTTGTTAATGAACATTATGTAAGTGAACATTGTCTGGAAGGACATCTCTTGGCCGCGAAAAAGAATTCTGTAGCTCCGCACCGTGTCTCATTCGCCAAGATCCGCGAACCTCTTGAAGTTCCTAACCTACTCGCGCTGCAAGTTGAAAGCGTTGACTGGTTGTTGGGTAACGACTTGTGGCGCGCGCGTCTGGCGCAATCAACAAATACAAATCGTGGAGAACTTCCATCAAAATCAGGTTTGGAAGAAATCTTCGAAGAGATTTCACCAATCGAAGATTTCCAAGGAACGATGTCACTCTCATTCCGCGATCACCGTTTCGAGCCACCTAAGTATTCAATTGAAGATTGCAAAGAGCGCGATATGACTTATTCGCAGCCACTCTTTGTGACTGCAGAATTTACAAATAACGAAACCGGTGAAATCAAGTCTCAGACAGTTTTCATGGGCGACTTCCCTGTAATGACAACTCGCGGAACATTTGTCATTAACGGAACAGAGCGCGTTGTTGTTTCACAGCTCGTACGTTCACCTGGTGTTTATTTCGAACGCACAATCGAAAAGACTTCAGATAAAGATGTTTTCTCTTCAAAGATCATCCCAAGCCGCGGCGCTTGGTTGGAATTTGAAGTTGATAAGAAAGACCTCGTTGGTGTTCGCATCGACCGCAAGCGTAAGCAATCAGTAACAGTTTTCTTGAAGGCACTTGGTTGGACTGAAGAACAAATTCTTGAAGAGTTTGGTGACTTCGAATCAATGCGCGCAACTCTTGAAAAAGATACTGTTAAAACACAGGATGAAGCTTTGCTCGATATTTATCGCAAGCTACGTCCAGGTGAGCCTCCAACTAAGGAAGCTGCACAGAACTTGCTCGAGAACCTTTACTTCAACGTTAAGCGCTATGACTTGGCCAAGGTCGGTCGCTTTAAGGTTAATAAGAAGCTAGGTCTTGATCTAGAACTTTCACAGAGCATTCTTACAATCTCTGACATCGTTGCAACACTGCGCTACCTAGTAGCGCTACACCGCGGCGATCTCACCATGGAATACGGCCGTGAAGTCCGTGTTGAAAAGGACGATATTGATCACTTCGGTAACCGTCGTCTTCGCACAGTTGGTGAGCTAATCCAGAACCAAGTTCGCATCGGTCTATCTCGTATGGAACGTGTAGTTCGCGAACGTATGACAACACAAGATGTAGAAGCGATTACCCCACAGACATTGATCAACATCCGTCCGGTTGTTGCATCAATCAAGGAGTTCTTCGGAACATCTCAGTTGTCACAGTTCATGGATCAGACAAACCCACTTTCAGGTCTTACACATAAGCGCCGTCTCTCAGCGCTTGGACCTGGTGGTTTATCTCGTGACCGTGCGGGCTTTGAAGTCCGTGACGTTCACCCATCTCACTACGGACGTATGTGCCCAATCGAAACTCCTGAAGGTCCAAACATTGGTCTTATCGGTTCGCTTGCAACATATGGTCGCGTAACCGCATTTGGTTTTATCGAGACTCCATACCGCAAGGTTGTTAAGGGCCGCGTTACAGATCAGGTTGATTACCTAACTGCAGATGAAGAAGATGAACACATCATCGCGCAGGCAAATGCACCATTGACCGAAGATAGCCACTTCGCTGAAGCGCGCGTACTCGTACGTCGTCGCGGTGGCGAAGTTGAATACATCATCGGTGATGAAGTCGATTACATGGATGTATCTCCACGTCAGATGGTTTCTGTTGCAACAGCGATGATTCCATTCCTTGAGCACGACGATGCTAACCGCGCGTTGATGGGCTCAAACATGATGCGTCAGTCAGTTCCTTTGATGCGAGCAGAAGCGCCACTGATTGGTACTGGTATGGAATTCCGCGCAGCTGTCGATGCTGGTGACGTTGTCACTGCATCAAAGCCTGGTGTAGTAACTGAAGTATCTGCCGATGAAGTAAAGGTCATGGGCGATGACGGTACTTACCAGACATACTCACTATCTAAGTTCTCACGCTCTAACCAAGGAACTTCTTACAACCAGAAGGTTGTTGTCTCTGAAGGTCAGAAGCTAGAAGTTGGCTCAGTAATTGCAGATGGTCCATGTACCGAAAACGGTGAAATGGCTCTCGGTAAGAACTTGCTCGTGGCATTTATGTCATGGGAAGGCCACAACTACGAAGATGCGATCATTCTTTCGCAGCGCCTCGTACAAGATGATGTTCTTACATCAATCCACATCGAGGAATACGAAGTCGATGCTCGCGACACCAAGCTAGGTGCCGAAGAGATCACGCGCGATATTCCTAACGTTTCTGAAGAAGTACTTGCAGACCTCGACGAGCGCGGCATCATTCGCGTCGGCGCAGATGTCGTCCCTGGCGATATCTTGGTTGGAAAAGTAACTCCTAAGGGCGAAACTGAACTAACACCTGAAGAACGTTTGCTCCGCGCAATCTTCGGAGAAAAGGCTCGCGAAGTTCGCGATACATCTCTTAAGGTTCCACACGGCGAATCAGGCAAAGTTATCGGCGTAAAGATCTTCGAATCAGAAGAAGGCTTCGAGCTTGCAGCTGGCGTTAACCAATTGGTTCGCGTTTATGTTGCACAGAAGCGCAAGATTCAAGATGGTGACAAGCTCGCTGGTCGCCACGGTAACAAGGGTGTTATCTCCAAGATTCTTCCAGTTGAAGATATGCCATTCCTTGAAGATGGAACTCCAGTAGATGTAGTTCTTAACCCGCTCGGTGTTCCAGGTCGTATGAACGTCGGTCAGGTTTTGGAAATGCACCTCGGCTGGGTTGCAAAGACTGGTTGGGATCTCTCCGGCGTTGATGAGGCATGGCAGAAGCACATGCGCGCAATCGGTGCCGAAAAGGGAGTTCCCGGAACTCGTTTTGCAACACCTGTCTTCGACGGTGCACTTGAAGATGAAATTTCTGGTCTTCTTGCAAGCACTCTTCCAAACCGCGATGGCCTGCAGTTAATTGGCAAGAGCGGAAAGGCGAAGTTATTTGATGGTCGCTCCGGTGAGCCATACCCAACTCCAATTTCAGTTGGATACATGTACATCTTGAAACTCCACCACTTGGTTGATGACAAGATCCACGCACGTTCAACTGGTCCATACTCAATGATCACCCAGCAACCACTCGGTGGTAAGGCGCAATTCGGTGGTCAGCGCTTTGGTGAAATGGAAGTTTGGGCACTTGAAGCCTACGGAGCTGCTTACACACTCCAAGAACTTCTCACCATTAAATCTGATGACGTGCTCGGTCGCGTAAAGGTTTACGAAGCGATCGTTAAGGGCGAGAACATCCCTGAACCAGGTATCCCTGAATCATTCAAGGTACTTATCAAGGAAATGCAATCACTCTGCTTGAACGTTGAAGTTCTCTCTTCAGAAGGTGTCGCAATTGAAATGCGCGATAACGATGAAGAAATTTTCCGTGCCGCCGAAGAGTTAGGTATCAACTTGTCACGAGTTGAGCCAAGCTCTGTAGAAGAAGTTTGAGAGAGGGATAAATAACTATGTTAGATGTCAACTTCTTTGATGAATTAAGAATCGGTCTCGCATCGGCTCAAAATATTCGTGATTGGTCATTTGGTGAAGTAAAGAAGCCAGAGACAATCAACTACCGCACACTCAAGCCAGAGAAGGACGGACTCTTCGACGAGAAGATCTTCGGACCAACTCGTGACTGGGAATGTTATTGCGGTAAGTACAAGCGCGTTCGATTCAAGGGAATCATCTGCGAGCGTTGCGGTGTTGAAGTAACACGCGCCAAGGTTCGTCGCGAACGCATGGGACACATCGAGCTTGCAGCTCCTGTAACCCACATCTGGTACTTCAAGGGTGTTCCATCACGCCTTGGATACCTACTTGATCTTGCTCCAAAGGATCTAGAAAAGGTTATTTACTTTGCTGCTTACATGATCACAGAAGTTGATGCTGAAGGTCGCGAAGAAGATATGCCACAGCTTGAGAAGAAGCTGGCTAACGATCGCAAGAAGATCGAAACACGTCGCGACAACGATCTCGACACTCGCCAGAAGAAGCTCGAAGCAGATCTTGCAGAACTCGAAGCCGAAGATGCCAAGTCAGATGTAAAGCGCAAGGTCCGTGAATCTGCAGAGCGTGAGCTCAAGACAATTCGCGATCGCTCAGAGCGCGAGCTAACTCGTTTGGAAGATGTCTGGACTCGCTTTAAGAACCTAAAGGTTCAAGATCTAGAAGGCGATGAGAACCTCTACCGCGAAATGCGCGATCGTTACGGAATCTATTTCAAGGGAGATATGGGCGCTGCTGCAATTAAGCGTCGCCTAGAAACTTTTGATCTCGAAGCCGAATATGCGATCTTGACCGATCTTTCTGAAAATGGCAAAGGTGCAAAGAAGACTCGTGCTATCAAGCGCCTCAAGGTCGTAAATGCATTTATGACAACCAGCAACCATCCAGCATCTATGGTGCTTGATTGCGTTCCGGTTATCCCACCTGATCTACGCCCAATGGTTCAACTCGATGGTGGACGCTTTGCGACTTCAGATCTAAACGATCTATATCGCCGCGTCATCAACCGTAATAACCGTTTGAAGCGCCTAGCTGATCTTGGCGCTCCAGAAATTATCGTTAATAACGAAAAGCGTATGTTGCAAGAAGCAGTTGATGCTTTGTTCGACAACGGTCGTCGTGGTCGTCCAGTAACTGGTCCCGGCAACCGTGCGCTTAAATCACTTTCAGACATGCTTAAGGGTAAGCAAGGACGTTTCCGTCAGAACTTGCTCGGAAAGCGCGTTGATTACTCAGGCCGTTCTGTAATCGTTGTTGGTCCGCAACTTAAGTTGCACCAGTGCGGTCTTCCAAAGCAGATGGCACTTGAACTCTTCAAGCCATTCGTAATGAAGCGCTTGGTAGATCTAAACCACGCGCAGAACATTAAATCTGCAAAGCGTATGGTCGAGCGTGCTCGTCCAGTGGTTTGGGATGTTCTCGAAGAAGTAATTGCAGAACACCCAGTGCTGCTTAACCGCGCACCTACCCTGCACCGTTTGGGTATCCAAGCTTTCGAACCACAACTGGTTGAAGGTAAAGCAATTCAGATCCACCCACTCGTATGTACAGCATTTAACGCTGACTTCGACGGTGACCAGATGGCAGTTCACTTGCCGCTATCTGCTGAAGCGCAAGCTGAAGCTCGTATCTTGATGTTATCTTCAAATAACATCTTGTCTCCTGCTAACGGCCGACCAATTACATCTCCTACACAGGACATGGTTCTTGGTTTGTACTACCTCACCATGGAACGCATCGGTGAACTCGGCGAAGGCCGCGCATTCGGTTCTATTCCTGAAGCGATCATGGCTCATGATCAGCACTCAGTTTCATTGCAGGCAAAGATCAAGATTCGTTTAACACCAAATGGCGAAACAATTGAAACAACAATTGGTCGCGCGCTATTTAACGAAGCTCTTCCTGCAGACTTCCCATACGTTGATCTCGATGTAACCAAGAAGCAACTTGGTTCGATCGTCGACAAGTTGGCTGAGTTCTATCCAAAGGTCACAGTTGCTCAAACTCTTGATGCGCTGAAATCTCTTGGATTCCACTGGGCAACTCGCGCCGGCGCAACAATCGGTATCGAAGATGTTGTTACACCTCCTCGTAAGAAAGAGATCCTCGAAAGCTACGAAACACAGGCTGACAAGGTTCAATCTCAATACGAAAAGGGACTCATCACAGATGACGAGCGTCGCCAAGAGCTCATCGAAATTTGGACCAAGGCAACTGCTGAAGTTGGTAAAGAGATGGAAGAAAACTTCCCTCGCGTCAACCCAGTTTGGATGATGGTCTACTCAGGTGCACGCGGAAATATGATGCAGATCCGTCAGATCGCTGGTATGCGTGGACTTGTAGCTAACCCAAAGGGTGAAATTATTCCTCGCCCAATTAAGTCAAACTTCCGTGAAGGCCTCTCAGTACTCGAGTACTTCATCTCTACACATGGTGCACGTAAGGGTCTTGCAGATACAGCGCTTCGTACCGCTGACTCTGGTTACCTAACTCGTCGTCTCTGCGACGTTGCACAGGATGTAATCATTCGCGAAGAGGATTGTGGAACCGATCGTGGTCTCGTACTTCCAATCGCACTACGTCAACAAGCTGGAAACCTTGTAAAGCATGATCACGTCGAAACTTCTGTCTACGGCCGCACCTTGGCTGATGACATTGAAGTCAACGGCGAAGTTCTTGCTAAGGCAGGTTCTGATCTTGGTGACCGCGTTATCGATGCACTCGTTGCAGCCGGTGTCGACGAAGTTAAGATCCGCTCAGTTCTAACTTGCGATAGCAAGGTCGGACAGTGCGCAGCTTGCTACGGTCGCTCACTTGCAGCAGGTCAGTTAGTTGCAGTCGGTGAAGCAGTCGGAATTATCGCGGCACAGTCAATCGGTGAGCCTGGTACACAGCTAACAATGCGTACCTTCCACACTGGTGGCGTTGCAGGTGATGACATTACTCACGGTCTTCCACGTATCGTGGAGCTCTTCGAGGCACGTACACCTAAGGGTGTTGCGCCAATCGCAGAGACCGCAGGCGTTGTCTCATTCCGCGAAGATGCAAAGGGTAAGAAGATCGTCGTTACACCAGATGATGGTGGCGAAGAAGTTGCTTACCCAATCACTCGTCGTCAGAAGCTACTTGTAGAAGAAGGTTCACGCGTTGAAGTCGGCCAGAAGATGGTTGTCGGCGCAATAGATCCAAAGCAGGTACTTCGTATCCTCGGACCACGTGCAACTCAAGTTCACTTGGTTAACGAGATCCAATCTGTTTATCGCTCACAGGGCGTAGGCATTCACGATAAGCACATCGAAGTAATCGTTCGTCAAATGCTAAAGCGCATCACAGTGCTTGAAGCAGGAGATGCAGATCTACTCCCAGGTGAACTCGTAGAACGCGGTCGCTTTGAGACTGAGAACCGTCGCGTAGTCACAACTGGTGGCAAAGCTGCTTCAGGTCGCCCAGAACTTATGGGTATCACTAAGGCATCTCTTGCAACTGAGTCATGGTTATCTGCGGCTTCATTCCAGGAAACAACTCGCGTACTAACTGATGCTGCACTTTCAGAGAAGAGCGATCCATTGCTCGGTCTAAAAGAGAACGTCATCATCGGTAAGTTGATCCCTGCTGGTACCGGCCTTGCTCGTTACCGCAATATCCGAGTTGAGCCAACGGAAGCTGCAAAGGCTGCTGTTTACGCTGCTTACGATGGGTATGACTTCACTCCATTTGATCAAGGTGGATCAGGCGAAGCAGTTCGCTTGGATGAAGTCGAGATTCCAAGATAGTTATTAAATTAAGAATGGCCCGTCACTTTTAGTGGCGGGCCATTCTTATTACACTCATGCAATGAGCCAAGATAAGAAATTCCACGTGGCACGTCATGACGAACGAGAAGTATTCGATCGCGATGCGATCAATCGCTTATTAGATAACCAATATGTCGCACACGTTGGCTTTATCGATCAAGATAATGGCCTGCCATTTGTTATTCCAATGGGAGTTGCCCGCGATAACGATCGCATCTTGCTCCATGGCTCAACCGGTTCGCGCATGATGCGCCAGATAGCCCAAGGGATTGACCTTTGTGTAACGGTTACTCAGCTAAATGCAATTGTCGTTGCCAGGTCTGCCTTTAATTCATCTATGAACTACGAATCAGTAATGATCTTCGGTGTGGCACGCGTACTAGAAGATACCGAAAAAGATATTGCCTTAGAACGTATTACTGAAAAGTTAGTGCCCGGGCTTTGGAATTATGGGCGTCCGCTTGTTGCCAAAGAGATGGCAGCGACCATGATTGTGGAACTTTCGCTAGATAAAATCTCTGCCAAGTCACGAACCGGCGATCCGTTAGATGAAGATGAAGATCTAGCGCTACCCATTTGGGCAGGTTTACTTCCAATTGATACAAAAGTTGGTAAGGCAGTAACTGCGGCAAATGCAGCTGCAATACCTGTGCCGCCACATATCGCTTAATTAAGCGCTAGTTAGCGCACTTAGCGCGACTTCCACCATATCGTTTAAGGTGCGTTCTCTGGCATCGGCATCCATTGCTTCATGTGTGATGACATGATCAGAAACAGTTAGTACAGCAAGTGCTTTCTTTCCTTTACGTGCCGCAATTGAATACAACTGACTTGCTTCCATCTCAAGTGCCAACACACCGTGCTTAATTAATTTTTCATTGGCATCGGTTTCATCATAGAAATAATCCATTGATGAAACACCACCTACATGTACCCGATCAAATTTCTTTGACGCTTCATGCGCTGCTTGCAACAATCCAAAATCAGCATGCGGTGCGAAATCTAAACCATTTGTAAAGCGACGATTGATATTGGAATCAGTTGATGCGGTCATTGCAAGAATTAAATCTCCGACTTTTGTCTTCTCTTGAATTGCGCCACATGTGCCGATGCGAATTGCTGCTTCAACTCCGTGTTCATTAAAGAGTTCAGTGACATAAATCGATAGCGATGGAAGTCCCATGCCGGTGCCTTGGACCGAAATCCGCTCACCGCGGTAGGTGCCGGTGTAGCCGAACATGTTTCGGATCGAGTTGTACTGCTTGGCCCCATCGAGGTAGTTCTCGGCCACCCATTTCGCCCGCAAAGGGTCGCCTGGGAGGAGGATTTTCTCGGAAATTTCGCCCTTTTGGGCGCCAATGTGAAGGCTCATGGGTTGATTATGGCCTGAATCGCGACCCAAAAAGCGACACGCCGAGGCGGTAAAAAAGGCCATTTTTAGGGGTAGGGCGGCCCCGAGGAGTAAAAGGGCCGTTTTGACCTTTGAGCCTGAACCCCGATACCCTTCGCGTCTGCTCTTTTAAGAGCTTTTTGCCTTGCCCCTGTTAAGAAATTATCAGTTGCAACTGCGCATTGGGTGCAACACACCCGACCGCGTGGGTCGGACAACGAGCGTAAAAAAGCAGTAACTGAAATGGAGACGAAGTGCCAACGATTCAACAACTAGTTCGTCGTGGTCGTGCAGAAAAGACTACGAAGACAAATACACCTGCGCTAAAGGGTTCACCTCAGCGTCGCGGTGTATGTACACGTGTTTACACAACAACACCTAAGAAGCCTAACTCTGCGCTTCGTAAAGTTGCACGTGTTCGTCTAACAAGTGGCATGGAAGTTACTGCGTACATTCCAGGCGAAGGTCACAACCTACAAGAGCACTCCATTGTTCTTGTTCGCGGTGGTCGCGTAAAAGATCTTCCTGGTGTTCGTTACAAAATTATTCGTGGATCACTCGATACACAAGGCGTAAAAAACCGTAAGCAATCACGTTCACGTTACGGTGCTAAGAGAGAGAAGAAGGCTAGCTAATGCCACGTAAAGGTCCTGTAGTAAAGAGCCCTGTTGTTGCTGATCCGGTTTATAACTCACCAGTTGTAACTGCGCTTATCAACCGCGTACTTCTTCACGGCAAGCGTTCAACCGCTGAAAGCATTGTTTACCATGCACTTGAAGGCACTCGTACAAAGACTCAGGTTGATCCACTAATCACTTTGAAGCGCGCACTCGACAACATTAAGCCTGCTGTTGAAGTACGTTCACGCCGCGTTGGTGGAGCTACATACCAGGTACCAGTTGAAGTAAAAGCTGGTCGTTCAACAACTTTGGCACTTCGCTGGTTAATTGATTACTCACGTTCACGTCGTGAAAAGTCAATGGCAGAGCGTCTAATGAACGAACTAATTGACGCATCAAATGGTCTTGGAGCAGCTGTAAAGCGCCGCGAAGATACCCACAAAATGGCAGAAGCAAACAAGGCGTTTGCTCACTACCGCTGGTAATTAAGAAACTAAAGAATTCAAAAGTCGAGAAGAGGATAATTAATTGGCAACGTCAACAGTAGAGAAGATCGATCTAGCTACGGTTCGCAACATTGGAATCATGGCTCACATCGACGCGGGCAAAACCACTACTACTGAGCGCATCCTTTTCTACACAGGTATTTCATACAAGATTGGTGAAGTGCACGAAGGTGCCGCAACCATGGACTGGATGGAACAAGAGCAAGAGCGCGGAATCACAATTACATCCGCTGCAACCACATGTATGTGGAAAGACCATCTCATTAACATTATCGATACACCAGGCCACGTTGACTTCACAGTCGAGGTCGAGCGTTCACTACGTGTTCTCGATGGCGCAGTCGCAGTATTCGATGGCGTAGCCGGCGTTGAACCACAATCTGAAACAGTATGGCGCCAAGCAGATCGTTACTCAGTTCCACGTATTTGTTTTATCAACAAGCTAGACCGCACAGGTGCTTCATTCGACAAGTGCGTAGGCATGATCAAGGATCGCCTAAATGCAGTAGCTCTCGTTCTACAACTTCCAATTGGTAACGAATCTGATTTCATCGGTGTCGTCGACCTAATCGCAATGAACGCTCTTGTATGGCGCGGCGAAACTAAAAAGGGCGAAGATTACACAATCGAAGAAATTCCAGCAGATATGTTGGAGAAGGCAAAGCAAGCTCGCTACGAGATGATCGAAACTCTCGCCGAAAATGATGACACCATCATGGAGAAGTACCTTGCTGGAGAAGAACTTTCCGAAGAAGAGATCATCGCCGGTATCCGCCGCGCAACAATCTCAGCCAAGCTTTCACCAGTTCTAACTGGTTCTGCATTTAAGAACAAGGGCGTACAGCCAATGCTCGATGCAGTAAATCGCTACCTTCCTTCACCTCTTGATATCGATGCCATCGTTGGTATGGATATGAACGATAAAGAAGTTGAAATGAAGCGCTATCCAAAGAATGACGAACCATTCTCGGCTCTTGCATTCAAGATCATGACCGATCCACACCTTGGAAAGCTCACATTCATCCGCGTTTACTCAGGTGTACTTGAGACCGGTTCAACAATTCTTAACTCAACAAAGGATCGCAAAGAGCGCATCGGCAAGATCTACCAAATGCACGCTAACAAGCGCGAAGAACGCGACAACGTTGGCGCCGGAATGATCGTTGCAGTTATGGGTCTTAAGGACACCACAACAGGTGAGACTCTCTGTGATCCAGCGAAGCCAGTAATCCTGGAATCAATGGATTTCCCAGCTCCAGTTATCTCTGTTGCTATCGAGCCAAAGACCAAGGGCGATCAAGAAAAACTTGGCGTTGCGATTCAGCGTCTATCTGAAGAAGATCCAACTTTCCACGTAAATACTGATGAAGAAACTGGCCAGACCATCATCGCTGGTATGGGCGAGCTCCACCTTGAAATTCTCGTTGACCGTATGCGTCGCGAATTTAAGGTTGAGGCAAACGTTGGTAAGCCACAAGTTGCTTACCGCGAAACACTTCGTAAAGCAGTTGCTCGTCACGATTACACACACAAGAAGCAGACCGGTGGTTCAGGTCAGTTCGCAAAGATTCAGATCGCAATCGAGCCACTTCCAACTGGCGCAATCGAAGGCGGATACGAATTCGTAAACAAGATCACTGGTGGTCGCGTTCCACGCGAGTACATCCCGTCAGTTGATGCTGGTTGCCGTGAAGCAATGACCGCAGGTCCTCTTGCTGGCTACCCACTTACAGATGTACGAGTAACTCTTCTTGACGGCGCGTATCACGATGTTGACTCATCGGAGCTCGCTTTCAAGGTGGCTGGTCTCGCAGCGTTTAAGGAAGCAGCAAAACTTGCTGATCCTGCAATTCTCGAACCAGTGATGCGCGTCGAAGTTGTTACCCCTGAAGACTTCATGGGTGATGTCATCGGCGACATCAACAGTCGTCGTGGCCAAATTCAGGCCATGGATGAGCGGTCAGGTGCCCGCGTTGTTAGGGCGCTAGTTCCGTTGTCAGAGATGTTCGGCTATGTCGGAGATCTCCGCTCCAGAACACAAGGTCGCGCGAGCTACAGCATGGAATTCGATTCTTATGCCGAAGTTCCAGGCAATGTGATGAAAGAAATCATCGCAAAAGTTCGTGGCGAATAACCCTAAACAAATCAAAAAGCACAACCCCTAATAACTAGCACTAGGAAACGAAAGAGGAAACAAAATGGCAAAAGCCAAGTTCGAGCGCACTAAGCCGCACGTAAACATCGGCACCATTGGCCACATCGATCACGGTAAGACAACTCTTACTGCTGCGATCTCCAAGGTGTTGCATGACAAGTACCCAACCCTTAACGCAGCAACAGCATTCTCTGATATCGATAAGGCGCCAGAAGAGCGTCAACGCGGTATCACGATTTCTATTGCTCACATCGAATACCAAACTGAAAAGCGTCACTACGCACACGTTGACTGCCCAGGCCACGCTGACTACATCAAGAACATGATCACTGGTGCTGCACAGATGGACGGCGCAATTCTCGTAGTAGCTGCAACAGATGGTCCAATGCCACAGACTAAGGAGCACGTACTACTTGCTCGTCAAGTTGGCGTTCCATCAATCGTTGTTGCTCTTAACAAGTCAGATATGGTCGATGACGAAGAAATTCTTGAACTCGTTGAAATGGAAGTTCGCGAACTTCTATCTAAGTACGAGTTCCCAGGCGATGACACACCAATCGTTCGCATCTCAGCACTAAAGGCTCTCGAAGGAGACGCTAAATGGGCAGAGAAGATCGTGGAACTTATGGATGCAGTAGATGCATTTATTCCACAGCCAGAGCGCGAAATCGACAAGCCATTCCTTATGCCAGTTGAAGACGTTTTCACAATCACAGGTCGTGGAACTGTTATCACCGGTCGTATCGAGCGCGGCGTCGTAAAGGTCAACGAAGAAGTTGAAATCGTTGGTATCCGCACTGAAGCTCAGAAGACAACTGTTACAGGCGTTGAAATGTTCCGTAAGTTGCTCGATGAAGGTCAGGCTGGCGAGAACGTCGGTCTTCTTCTTCGTGGACTAAAGCGTGAAGATGTAGAACGCGGTCAGGTTGTTTGCAAGCCTGGCTCAATCACACCTCACACAGAGTTCGATGCATCTGCATACATCCTTTCAAAGGATGAAGGCGGTCGTCACACTCCATTCTTCAATAACTACCGTCCACAGTTCTACTTCCGTACAACTGACGTTACTGGCGTAGTAACTCTTCCAGAAGGCACCGAAATGGTTATGCCTGGCGATAACACTGAAATGGCTGTACAGCTAATTCAACCAATCGCTATGGAAGAAGGACTTCGCTTTGCGATCCGCGAAGGTGGCCGCACAGTAGGTGCAGGTCGCGTTACAAAGATCAAGAAGTAAACAAATCCGTTGTTGATGCGCCGGCGGCGTTAAACCCGCCGGCGCAAAAACAGCAAAGTAGTAAAAGCTTGAAAATTAAAAATTAACGAAGCACTAAAAACGAAAGAGGAGAACGACATGGCGGGACAAAAGATCCGCATTCGACTCAAGGCCTACGACCATGAGGTGATTGACTCATCAGCGAAGAAAATCGTTGAGACAGTCGAGCGCACTGGTGCAACGGTTGCGGGTCCAGTGCCGCTACCAACAGAGAAGAATACGTATTGCGTGATTCGCTCTCCTCACAAATATAAGGACAGCCGCGAGCACTTCGAGATGCGCACACATAAGCGCCTAATCGACATCATCGACCCAACACCTAAAACTGTTGATTCATTGATGCGTCTTGACTTGCCAGCTGGCGTCGACATCGAGATTAAGCTCTAAGGAAAGGACGAGAAACATGACATATACAACTCAATCTGCCGGCTCGTCCATTAAGGGCGTACTCGGTAAGAAGCTTGGAATGACACAAGTTTTCGATGCCAACAACAAGATGATTCCTGTGACTGTAGTTTCAGTTGAATCATGTGTTGTTACGCAAATTCGCACACCTGAAAAGGATGGCTACTCAGCCGTGCAACTTGCCTACGGTGCAATCGATCCAAAGAAAATTTCAAAGCCGCTAACTGGCCACTATGCAAAGGCAGGCGTCACTCCTCGTCGCTCCGTTGCAGAACTGCGCACATTGTCAGCAGCTGAATACACAGTTGGCCAAGAAATTGGCGCAACTACTTTTGCAGCCGGAGACATCGTTGATGCAACTGGCACAAGCACAGGTAAAGGAACTGCTGGTGTTATGAAGCGCCACGGTTTCGGTGGTCTTGGTTCATCTCACGGTGTTGATCGTAAGCACCGTATGCCAGGTTCAATCGGTGCTTGCTCTACACCAGGTCGCGTATTCAAGGGAATGCGCATGATGGGCCGTATGGGTGCTGAGAAAGTCACAACACAGAATCTTCTCGTGCAATCTGTTGATGCTGAGAACAACTTGCTACTAATCAAGGGATCAGTTCCTGGTCCTGATGGTGCATTGGTGTTCATCCGCTCTGCTGCCAAGAAGGCAATCTTCGAGACAGTAACAGGAAAGGTTGGTGCATAACCATGGCGCTTACCGTTGAAGTTAAAAACGCATCGGGGCAGAAAGTTGGAAGCGTTGATCTTCCATCTGAAATCTTTGATGCGCAGACAAATATTCCTTTGATCCACCAAGTCGTAACAGCTCAACTTGCAGCTGCACGTCAAGGTACTCAAAAGGCGAAGAACCGTGGTGAAACTTCTGGTTCAGGTAAGAAACCGTTTAAGCAAAAAGGAACCGGCCGCGCCCGTCAGGGTTCGATACGCGCTCCTTTGCAACGCGGTGGCGGTGCAGCACACGCTGTTCGTCCACGTTCTTACTTCCAGCGCACCCCAAAGAAGATGATCGCACAAGCACTTCGCGGCGTCCTCTCTGATCGCCAACGTAATGAACGTATTCACGTGATTGATTCTGTATCAGCAGCTCCTTCAACCAAGGCAGCTCTCGCCGCAGTTCGTCAATTCTCAACACGTAAGAATCTCTTAGTTGTTGTCTCACGTAGAGAAGACGCTGCATGGCGTTCACTTCGCAACGCTGATGATCTACACCTATTAGTTTCAGATCAGCTAAATGCATATGACATCCTCAAGAGCGATGACGTGGTCTTCTCAGAAGCTGCGATCAACGATTTCCTTGCGGCAAAGGCAGCCGGTAAGTCTGTTAAGTCTGTTGCACGCGAGAGTGAGGTAACAGCATGAAAGATCACCGCGACGTCTTGGTAGCGCCAGTTGTTTCTGAAAAGAGCTACGGGTTGCTAGATGAGAACAAGTACACATTCATTGTTGCTCCAGATGCCAACAAGACTGAGATCAAGATCGCAGTCGAGAAGGTCTTCGGAGTCAAGGTCATCAGTGTTAACACTATGAACCGAGTTGGAAAGAATAAGCGCACACGATTTGGTGATGGAAAGCGCAAAGACACAAAGCGAGCAATCGTTCATGTGGCCGCTGGCGACCGTATCGACATCTTCGGAGGTCCCGTTTCCTAAGGGCAACCTTACGAATAGGGATTTCTAGAAAAGGATCATCATGGCACTTCGCAAACTCAAGCCAACGACCCCTGGTCAACGCGGCGCAAGCGTTCCTGATTTCGCTGAAATCACACGCACAACTCCTGAAAAGTCATTGGTTCGTCCAATTCACTCAAAGGGTGGACGTAACAACCAAGGTCGCATCACTGTTCGTCACCAAGGTGGCGGTCACAAGCGCGCTTACCGTCTAATCGATTTCGTTCGTAACGATAAAGATGGCGTTCCAGCAAAGGTCGCTCATATCGAATACGACCCAAACCGCACAGCGCGTATCGCACTTCTTCACTATGCAGATGGAGAAAAGCGTTACATCATCGCTCCAAATAAACTTGAGCAAGGCGCAACAGTTGAGAACGGTCCAAAGGCCGATATCAAACCTGGAAACAACTTGCCTCTTCGCAACATCCCAGTTGGTACAACCATCCACGCAATTGAACTTCGCCCAGGCGGAGGAGCAAAGATTGGTCGCTCTGCAGGAGCATCAGTTCAGCTAGTTGCTAAAGAAGGTGCGTATGCACAACTTCGTATGCCTTCCGGTGAAATCCGTAACGTAGACGTTCGTTGCCGCGCAACTGTTGGTGAAGTTGGAAACGCAGAACAATCAAATATCAACTACGGAAAAGCAGGCCGCAAGCGTTGGTTGGGTATTCGCCCATCTGTTCGTGGTGTTGTTATGAACCCAGTAGATCACCCACACGGTGGTGGTGAAGGTAAGACCTCTGGTGGACGTCACCCAGTGACTCCATGGGGTAAGCCTGAAGCACGTACCCGTAAGAAGAAAGCATCTGATTCCATGATCGTCCGTCGTCGCAAGTCGAACAAGAAGCGGTAGGAGAGAACCCTTATGCCAAGAAGTCTCAAGAAGGGTCCATTCGTTGATGGACATCTCACCAAGAAGGTGGATGCACAGAACGAAGCCAACACTAAAAACGTGATCAAGACCTGGTCACGCCGCTCAATGATCATTCCTTCAATGATCGGACACACAATTGCAGTACACGATGGCCGCAAGCACGTTCCGGTTTTCGTTACTGACGCAATGATCGGACACAAGCTTGGTGAGTTCTCACCAACTCGTACATTCCGCGGACACGTTAAAGATGATCGGAGAGCAACTCGTGCCTAATACAGAAGATGCACTGATCGCTCGCGCAATCTTGCGCGACATCCGCCACACTCCACAGAAGGCTCGTCGTATCGTCGACTTGGTTCGTGGAATGCGCGCTGATGAAGCACTTAACGTTCTGAAGTTTGCGCCACAGGCTGCAGGCTCTGATGTTTACACACTCCTTAACTCTGCAATCGCAAATGCCAAGGCTAAGAACCCAGCAATTCGCGATGCTTCTGAGCTCTGGGTTGTTGAAGCTCTTGTTGACGAGGGCCGCACAATGAAGCGTTTTCGCCCACGTGCTCAAGGTCGCGGTTTCCGTATCTTGAAGCGCTCAAGCCACATCTCACTAGCAGTAAGTGATGTTAAGGCGACAAGCAAAGACATTTCACGTACATCAACCAAGGTTCAAACACGTAATCCAAAGCGTGCTGAAGTTTCAGCGAAGGGAGCGACCAAGTAATGGGTCAAAAAGTTAACCCACACGGGTTCCGCCTCGGCATCACAACTGAATTCAAATCACGTTGGTATGCAGACAAGCTTTACAAGGATTACGTCAAGGAAGATGTCGAAATCCGTCGCATGATGCAGAAAGGTATGGAGCGCGCAGGCGTATCTCGCATTGAGATCGAACGTACTCGCGATCGCGTCCGTATCGATCTACATACTGCACGTCCTGGCATCGTTATCGGTCGTCGCGGACAAGAAGCTGACGTATTGCGTCAGAAGCTTGAGAAGTTAACCGGCAAGCAAGTACAGCTCAACATTCTCGAAGTTAAGAACCCAGAGATTGATGCGCAACTTGTTGCACAAGGAATTGCAGAACAACTTGCTGCGCGTGTTTCATTCCGTCGCGCAATGAAGAAGTCAATGCAGTCAGCGATGAAGGCTGGCGCACAGGGCATTCGTGTTCAGTGCGGTGGTCGTCTAGGTGGCGCAGAAATGTCACGTTCTGAGTTCTACCGTGAAGGTCGCGTTCCGCTACACACACTTCGCGCTGATATTGATTACGGTTTCTACGAAGCCGCAACCACATTCGGTCGCTTGGGTGTAAAGGTTTGGATCTACAAGGGCGAAGTTATCGGTTCACGTGCAGAACGCGCAGAGAAGGCACTTGCTGAAGCGCGCGCACCAAAGCCAGAACGTCGCGGACCTCGTACACCTCGCGCACCTCGTGCAGAAGTTACGACTACACAAGCACCAGTCGTTGAAGCAACACCAGTAGCAACTGAAGGAGGCGAGGCGTAAATGTTAATTCCTCGTAAGGTCAAGCACCGTAAGCAGCACCACCCATCTAGATCAGGTGCCTCAAAAGGTGGAACAGCTGTTGCATTCGGTGACTTCGGTATCCAAGCTCTCGAGCCTGCATACGTAACCAACCGTCAGATTGAAGCCGCTCGTATTGCGATGACTCGTTATATCAAGCGTGGTGGAAAGGTTTGGATCAATATTTATCCAGATCGTCCAATTACAAAGAAGCCTGCTGAAACTCGTATGGGTTCCGGTAAGGGTTCTCCAGAATGGTGGATTGCAAACGTGAAGCCAGGTCGCATCATGTTTGAAATCTCAGGTGTAACAGAAGCGATTGCAAATGAAGCTATGCGTCTTGCAATTCATAAGCTTCCAATGAAGTGTCGTGTTGTAAAGCGTGAGGAGGCATAAAGTGGCAAATATAAATGAAGAGCTACGCCAGTTATCAGATGACGAGATAGCGTCAAAGTTGCGTGAAGGTAAAGAAGAACTCTTTAACTTGCGCTTCCAAGCAGCTACAGGTCAACTCGAAACACACGGTCGCCTCGGAGCAGTCCGCAAGGAGATCGCACGTCTTTACACAATTATCCGCGAACGCGAACTAGGAATCGGAGGCGCTGCCTAATGACTACCGTAGATCGCGCAGATCGCAAGACACGTGAAGGCATTGTCATTTCCGACAAGATGGATAAGACGATTACCGTTGAAGTTTCAAACCGCGTAAAGCACGGTATGTACTCAAAGGTTCTCTCTCGTTCAACAAAGCTAAAGGCTCACGACGAGACCAATAGCGCAGGTACTGGAGATCGCGTCCTCATCATGGAGACCCGACCAATTTCAGCATCAAAGCGCTGGCGTCTAGTTTCAATTATCGAGAAAGCTAAGTAAGGGGCAGGATAAAAAATGATTCAACAAGAATCGCGCCTACGCGTCGCGGATAACACAGGAGCTAAAGAGCTTCTCTGTATTCGTGTTCTCGGTGGCTCCTCCCGTCGCTACGCCGGTATCGGAGACATCATCGTCTGTTCAGTCAAGGATGCAATCCCTGGTGGACAAGTTAAGAAGGGTGAAGTCGTAAAGGCTGTCATCGTTCGTACAGTTAAGGAACGTCGTCGTCCAGATGGTTCTTACATTAAATTTGATGAGAACGCAGCAGTCATCCTTAAAGCAGATGGCGAACCTCGCGGAACTCGTATCTTCGGACCAGTTGCTCGTGAACTCCGCGACAAGAAGTTTATGAAGATAATTTCACTCGCTCCGGAGGTGCTATAACCATGGCGAAGATTAAGAAAGATGACACTGTGCTCGTAATCGCTGGCAAGAACAAAGGCGTTACAGGCAAGGTCCTCGATGTTGATAAGAACCGCATCCTTGTTGAAGGTGTTAACCGCGTACAGCGCCACACCAAAGAGTCAACAACCGAGCGCGGCGTCAAGGTTGGCGGAATCGTTACTGCAGAAGCAACGATCCACATCTCAAATGTCATGATCGTTGATGCTGATGGCAAGGGAACTCGCCTTGGTGTTCGCAAAGATGACGAAGGCAAGAACGTTCGCATCTCTCGTCGCACCGGAAAGGACATCTAATGTCAACAACAACTGATGTTCGCTTAAAGGCCCGCTACCGTAGCGAAATCGCTGGCGCGCTCAAGACCCAATTTGGATATAAGAATCCAATGCAGATTCCAACGCTCGTAAAGATCGTTGTAAATATGGGTGTTGGCGAAGCAGCTCGTGATTCAAAGTTGATCGAAGGCGCAGTCCGCGATCTAGCAATCATCACTGGCCAGAAGCCACAAGTAACCAAGTCTCGTAAATCAATTGCGCAATTTAAGCTTCGCGAAAATATGCCAATTGGTGCACACGTCACAATGCGTGGAGATCGTATGTGGGAGTTCGCAGATCGCCTACTTTCAATCTCTCTTCCACGTATCCGCGACTTCCGTGGACTCTCACCTAAGCAATTCGACGGAAACGGAAACTACACATTCGGTCTAACCGAACAAGTTGTATTCCCAGAAATCGAACAAGATAAGGTCGATCGCCCACGTGGCATGGATATCACTGTTGTAACCACAGCAAAGAACGATGAAGAAGGTCGCGCACTCTTGAAGATGCTCGGTTTTCCTTTCAAGGAGGCATAAGAATGGCTAAAACATCACTCAAGGTTAAAGCTGCTCGCAAGCCAAAGTTCAAAGTCCGTGGCTATACACGCTGTCAGCGTTGCGGCCGTCCTCACTCTGTCTATCAAAAGTTTGGAATTTGCCGCGTCTGTTTCCGTGAAATGGCGCACCGTGGTGAACTTCCAGGTATTACAAAAGCAAGCTGGTAAATCTACAACGAAAGAAGTCCAAGCAGATCGCTTGGATACTGTTTCGAGAAAGGCCATAGGCCACGTATGACAATGACAGATCCGATCGCAGACATGTTGACACGTCTGCGCAACGCGAACTCTGCCTACCATGATTCGGTTTCAATGCCATCATCGTCGGTTAAGACTCGTATTGCAGAGATCCTTCAAAAGGAGGGTTTCATTGCAGGTTTCCGCGTGGAAGCTGCAACAAATGGCGTTGGTAAAGACTTAGTTCTTGACCTTAAATTCGGCACAAACCGTGAGCGTTCAATCGCCGGTTTACGTCGCGTTAGCAAGCCAGGACTTCGCGTTTACGCAAAGTCAACTGCGCTTCCTAAAGTTCTGGGAGGTCTTGGCGTTGCCATTATCTCAACTTCATCTGGATTGCTTACTGATAAGCAAGCCAACAAACAGGGTGTAGGCGGAGAAGTTCTCGCCTACGTATGGTGATCGAATATGTCACGTATCGGTCGTATGCCAATTGCGCTTCCTGCTGGCGTTGAAGTAACTATCGCAGGTCAGAACGTTGCAGTTAAGGGACCAAAGGGTTCACTAACTCTTAACGTTGCTGAACCAATTCAAGTTTCACAAGCAGCAGGTGTTATCACCGTTGCTCGTCCAAATGAAGAGCGCGTAACTCGCTCACTTCATGGCCTATCTCGCACACTTGTTGCCAACATGGTTACAGGCGTAACAACTGGTTACACACTAACTATCGACATCGTCGGTGTTGGTTACCGTGTTGCAGAAAAGGGCAAGGATCTTGAATTCTTGCTCGGATATAGCCACCCAATTTCATTCCCAGCTCCCGAAGGAATCTCTTTCAAGGTTGAATCACCAACCAAGTTGCACATCACAGGTATTGATAAGCAACTAGTTGGCGAAGTAGCAGCCAAGATTAAGAAGCTCCGTAAGGCAGATCCTTATAAGGGCAAGGGCCTACGTTTGGCAGGCGAAGTTGTTCGCCGTAAGCAAGGAAAGACAGGTAAGAAGTAATGGCAATCGGTGTAAAAGTCCGCAAGGGGTCAGCAACTAATGCTCGCGCCCGTCGTCACTTCCGCGTACGCAAGAAGGTCTCCGGAACTCCTGAGCGTCCACGTCTAGTCGTTTCTCGCTCTGCCCGTCATCTCTTTGTTCAACTAATTGATGACACACAAGGTAAGACACTGGCTTATGCATCAACAATGGAGGAAGGCCTCCGTAAGGCAACTGGCGATAAGACTGCAAAGTCTCGCGAAGTTGGCGCGTTGATCGCAAAGCGTGGCAAAGAAGCTGGTGTTTCACTAGTTGTATTTGACCGCGCAGGAAATAAGTACACAGGTCGTATTGCAGCACTTGCAGACAGTGCACGAGAGAACGGATTGGAGTTCTAATGGCTGAAAATCCAACAACCGCAACTGCACCAGGTACCGTGCCAGATAACAAAGGCCGTGGCCGCGGAAGCGGCGAACGCCGTGAACGTCGCGACGATCGTGAAAAAGATAAGTCTCCATACATGGAGCGCGTTGTCTTTATCAACCGTGTTTCTAAAGTTGTAAAGGGTGGACGTCGTTTCTCATTCACCGCACTAGTAGTTGTCGGCGACGGCAATGGCACAGTCGGTATTGGTTACGGAAAGTCCAAGGAAGTTCCACAAGCGATCGCAAAGGCTGTCGAAGAAGCAAAGAAGTCATTCTTCGTAGTTCCACGCGTTCAAGGAACAGTTCCTCACCCAGTACAAGGTGAAACAGCAGCCGGCGTAGTTCTACTTCGTCCAGCTAGCCCAGGTACCGGAGTAATCGCCGGTGGTCCTGTCCGTGCAGTACTTGAATGTGCTGGCATCTCAGATGTATTGACCAAGTCACTCGGATCTAACAATGCAATCAACATGGTTCACGCAACCGTTGCTGCACTGAAGATGCTCGAGTCACCAGCAGCAATTGCTGCTCGACGTGGACTTCCACTTGAAGATGTTGCACCTGCAGCAATTATCCGCGCTTCACAGATGACAGTTGGTGCCTAATGCCACGTTTAAAAGTAACTCAAATTAAATCTAAGGTCGGTAACAAACCTGAGATTCGCGAGACCTTGCGTTCACTTGGTCTAAAGCGCATCAACGATGTTGTCGTCAAAGAAGATCGTCCAGAAATTCGTGGCATGGTGTACGCAGCACGCCACTTGATCAAGGTTGAGGAGGTCGAATAAAGATGACGCTAAAACTTCATCACCTTCGTCCAGCCCCAGGTGCAAAGAAAGCTAAGACTCGTAAGGGTCGCGGTGAAGCATCAAAGGGTAAGACCGCCGGTCGCGGCGGCAAGGGAACACATGCACGTAACACTGTTCGCCCAGGTTTTGAGGGTGGCCAGCTTCCGTTGGTTATGCGTTTGCCTAAGCTTCGCGGCTTTAAGAACCCAGCACGTATTGAGTACCAAGCAGTTAACGTTGCAACAATTAATGATCTCTTCCCTAAGGGTGGAGAAATTACAGTTGCAGATTTGATCGCAAAGGGCGCAGTACGCGATAGCTTGCCGGTAAAGGTCCTTGGCAATGGCGATATCGCCGTCAAGGTTTCAATTACAGCGCACGCTTTCTCAGCATCAGCAGTTGAAAAGATTGCTGCCGCTGGTGGTTCTACCAAGGTTCTATAACACTTTACTTTCGTTGATTTGATAGAGGGAGAAGATTGATGCTTTCAGCATTTGGAATGGCTTTTAAGACACCAGATCTGCGCAAGAAGATCTTCTTCACTCTCTCAATCATGGCCTTGTTCCGTTTTGGTTCTGTTGTTCCAACACCAGGTGTTTCATATGTAGCGGTTCAAAGCTGCTTGAAGCAGGTACAAAGCGGTGGTCTATTTGGTCTGATCAACTTGTTCTCAGGTGGAGCGTTGATTCAACTCTCTGTCTTCGCACTTGGAATCATGCCTTACATCACCAGCTCAATTATTATTCAACTTCTTACCGTGGTTATTCCTCGCTTTGAAACTCTAAAAGCTGAAGGACAATCAGGTACTGCCAAGTTAACTCAATACACCCGTTACCTAACTATTGGCCTTGCAATCTTGCAGTCAACTGGTTTGGTTGCCGTTGCTCGCACACCTGGTCGTTTGATCTCAGGCTGTAACGAAGCGATCATTCCTGATACTTCATGGCAACGTATCGTCACCATGATCGTTGTTATGACAGCTGGAACATCAGTAATTATGTGGCTAGGTGAATTGATTACAGATCGCGGTATCGGTAACGGTATGTCGATCCTTATCTTCACATCTATCGCAGCCGGTTTCCCAAGCCAGCTCTGGAGCATCAAGGTTCAAAAGGGCCTCTTTGCATTCTTAGTTGTTATGGCAGTTGGAATCGCAGTTGTTGCAGCCGTTGTATTCGTCGAGCAAGCCCAGCGCCGTATTCCAGTTCAATACGCCAAGCGCATGGTTGGACGTCAGGCATATGGCGGAACAAGTACATATATTCCAATCAAGGTAAACCAAGCTGGCGTTATCCCAGTTATCTTCGCATCTTCACTTTTGTACATCCCATCTTTGATCGTTAACTTCACCAATAGCCAAGCTGCCTGGGCCGTTTGGATCTCACGTAACTTGGTAAAGGGCGATCACCCGATCTACATCTTGGCTTACTCAGCTTTGATTATCTTCTTCACCTATTTCTATGTAGCAATTACCTTTAACCCAGATGAAGTCGCAGATAATATGAAGAAGTACGGTGGATTTATTCCAGGTATCCGTGCCGGTCGTCCGACATCTGAGTACTTGCAATATGTGCTATCGCGCATCACAGCCCCTGGTGCTCTATATCTTGCACTAGTTGCAGTTATTCCTATCGGTGCGCTGATTATCTTCGGTGCAACTCAAAACTTCCCATTCGGCGGAACTGCGATCTTGATCGTGGTTGGCGTTGGTTTAGATACTGCAAAGCAGATCGAAAGCCAGTTGCAACAGCGTTCATATGAGGGGTTCTTGCGCTAATGCGTTTACTCCTGGTTGGACCACCAGGTGCCGGTAAGGGAACACAAGCGCAATTCCTAGCTGCACATTATTCAATTCCGCATATTTCAACTGGCGATATCTTTCGCGCCAATTTAAAGGCCGGAACTGACCTAGGTAACCAAGCGAAAGCATTTATGGATCGTGGCGAGCTTGTTCCTGATTCCGTTACAAACGATATGGTCAAAGATCGCTTGACCCATGACGATGTTGCAAATGGATTCTTACTTGATGGTTACCCACGTAACGTGGCACAGGCTGAAGTCTTGCGTGCATTCCTGGCAGAGAATAAAACTCCGCTGCAGGCAGCGCTGGAACTTTCTATCGCACCCAATGAAATTATCAAGCGTTTATCTTCTCGTCGTACCTGTCGCGCCTGCGGGGCTTCATCTGCAGCCGGCGCAACAAACTGTTCTTCTTGCAACGGGGCCGACCTCTACCAACGTGAAGACGATAAAGAAGAAGTCATTGCTCGTCGCCTAGAAGTGTATAAAGAACAGACTTCGCCAATCATCGCCTTCTATCAAAACGAAGGTATTTTGCTGACGATCCCGGCGCTCGGAACAGTTGCGCAAATTACCGAGCAGGCAATTACCGCACTTAGTCGCCTTGCTTAATTAAGGTATTCACATGGCTATCCAGATAAAAACCCTTGATCAACTCAAGGTCATGCGCCGTGCGGGTTTAGTTGTCGCCGATATTCATCAGCAGATTCGCAACGCCATCAAACCCGGAATGACCACCAGCGCACTCGACACAATTGCCGCAGCTTGCATCAAGCGCAACGGTGCCACTCCAAACTTTTTAAATTATCACGGCTTTCCAGCCAGTATCTGCGTATCTATTAATGATGAGATCGTTCACGGTATTCCCGGAGATCGCATAATCAACGATGGCGATCTAGTTTCAATTGATTGCGGTGCAATTATCGATGGCTGGCATGGCGATGCAGCCTTTTCAATCGGTGTCGGCGCAGTTGATCCACAAGATCAGAAGTTGATGGATGTCTGCGAAGAATCAATGTGGCGCGGAATTGCTGCAGGCCACCTTGGTGCGCGTTTAACTGATATTAGCTACGCCATTGAAAGTTATATTGATTCGCAAGGAAAGTACGGAATCTTGCAAGAATATGGTGGCCATGGCATCGGTACCGAGATGCACCAAGAACCACATGTCCTTAACTTTGGAAAACGTGGAAACGGCCCAGAACTCATTGTGGGTATGGCCTTGGCCATTGAACCGATGATTACTCGCGGCACCCATAAGACAAAAGTTTTAGGTGATGACTGGACCGTTGTTTCGCAAGATAAATCTCGTGGTGCCCACTTTGAGCATTCCTTTGCTTTGCTACCTGATGGAAAGCCTTTTGTATTGACTGCACCAGATGGTGGGCGCGAGAAATTGGGCAACTTAGGGGTATTGGTATCAAATCAACTTGATTAAGCCTGACCGGGTGCCTTACCTCACAAAATAAAGCCGAAACGTTATGTAAAACGATGTTATTAGCGCTCGGCAATCTCTAATCTAGCGTTTACCCCATCCCTCATGGGCCAAACTTTAAAGGAGATTCTCGATGTTGAGAAAGAAAATTGCTGGTGCGGTAATCGCATCTGTCGCAGTTGCCATGGTGGTTACCGTTTCACCACAAGCAAATGCAGCGCTTAAGGCACCAACTGCGGCAAACGTTGGCGATGAATGCGTAACCGCAGGTCGCGTAGCTAAGGGTCGTGGAGTAAATGGTTCAGATTTAACTTGTACAAATGTAACTACCGGTACAGCGGCTGGCACTCGTCGCTGGTGGTATGCCGACATGAAGCCATTCGGTTCTGTTGAATGGGTAGCTTCATCTGCAATCGGTGGCGGATACGGCACAACTGCAATCGCAATTGGCGATGCCATGAAAAAAGAAGGCCTGCTAAAGGATTACACAGTTACCTATAAGACAAATGCACCACTTGGTCTTGGTTACTTCTATGATCAAAAGGGTCGCAATGACATCTTGTTGATCACTGGCTTTGCTATGCCAGGTGGTCTTGCCACCAACGGTTCAAAGCTAACAATTACTTCTGCTAACGCAGTTGCAGGAGTTATGCGTGAAGCAGAAGCTTTCGCTGTTCCTACAGGTTCCAAGTACCGCACGATTAATGATTTGCTAGATGACATCAAAGCCAACCCAAAGACTGTTGCCATTGGTGGCGGTAACTACGGCGGAGTTGACCACGTAACCGTGGCAACCCTTGCTGCAACAGTTGGCGTAAAAGCAACTGACCTTAATTACATCCCTTACTCAGGTGGAGGAACTCTCACACCAGATGTAATCGGTGGACGCGTTGCAGTTGGAATTTCTGGAACATCAGAATTCTCATCTTACGTAGCAGCTGGCAAGATGCGTATCTTGGCTGTTACATCACCTAAGCCACTTAAGGTAATCAAGGGTAAGACTTTGGTTCAGCAAGGTGTAAACCTCACATTCGGTAACTGGCGCGGAATTCTTGCTCCGGAAGATCTTTCACCAGCTGATCTTCTAAATACATTGAAGGTTATTGACACACTTCACGCATCAGATTCATGGAAAGACACTTTGGTCGCAAAGTCATGGATCGATGAATACCGTGCTGGTAGCGCATTCTCATCTTGGATCAAGACAGAGAACACGGCAATTATCAAGGTACTAACTGATTTCAAGTTGATTAAGTAACCGTCAAAAAAGACGAGTTGTTATTAATCGCATGAAATTGCCTCAAGGCGCAAAGAGTGAGCTCACATTTGTGGGCTCACTCTTTGCCCTTGGTTTATTAGTTTTCTGGGATACGGCAAGAACTGAAGTTCCAGCATTTAATTTAACGGTTAGCCCAAAGGTCTTTCCCTTTGCAATTGCGCTAATTCTTATGGGTTTGTGTGCAATCCTTTTTATCAGGATCCTGCGCGGAGATATCGCAACCCCGGAAGGGCTAGAGCCAGGGGATCCAATTGAAAAATCTGACTATAAAACTTTTGCAATAGTTCTGGCATCGCTATTTGCTTACCTACTCTTGATCGAACGAGCTGGCTTTGTAATCGCAGCCTTGGTCACCTTCTTTGGAATCACAGTTGCTTTTGATAATAAGCGCCCTGAACGTGCGATTTTATTTGGTTCGATCTTTATTCTTGTTATCTACCTTTCCTTTACTAAATTCCTAAATGTGCAATTACCAGCTGGAATTTTAGAAGGCATCCTGTGAGTAGTTTTAATTCGCTGCTCGATGGCTTTGCAAGCGCGCTGACCCTTAGCAATCTTGGCTTTGGCCTGCTTGGAACATTTCTTGGCACGTTAGTCGGTGTATTGCCGGGCATTGGACCGGCTCTAGCTATTGCTCTGCTCTTACCAATTACTTACACCGTGAGCCCTGCATCAGCACTGATTATGTTTGCCGCCATTTATTACGGTGCAATGTATGGCGGATCTACCACCTCTATTTTGCTTAATACCCCGGGTGAATCGGGTTCAGTCATGACCGCCCTCGAAGGCAACAAAATGGCGCGCAACGGAAGAGCGGGCGCAGCTCTGGCAACTGCGGCCATCGGCTCATTTATTGCCGGAACAATTGCAACTGCCATTTTGGCCTTTACCGCACCATCAATTGCTGATCTTGCAATCAAGGTTGGTGCTGCAGATTATGTAGCGCTCATGCTCTTGGCATTTACAACTGTTTCTTCACTACTTGGCAGCTCGCAAATACGAGGCTTTATCGCCCTTGCCGTTGGTTTAGTTCTTGGTCTTGTTGGCGCAGATCTGCAATCTGGTCTTGCCCGTCTAACCTTTGGCAATCAATCCGCTGTTGAAGGAATTGAAACTGTTCCAGTTATTGTTGCGATCTTTGCGCTGGGTGAGGCGCTGTATATAGCAAGTAGATTTAAAGAAGTTGGTTGGAATATCTTGCCGATGAAGGGCAAAGCGCTAATGACGCGCGAAGATTGGAAACGTTCTTGGATGCCCTGGCTTCGTGGAACTGCAATTGGTTTTCCACTTGGAGTAATTCCTGCTGGCGGTTCAGAAGTGCCAACATTTTTAAGTTATGCAGTTGAGAAGAATTTAACAAAACACCCTGAAGAATTTGGCCATGGCGCTATTGAAGGTGTTGCAGGTCCTGAGGCAGCAAATAATGCAAATGCTGCAGGTGCTTTAGTTCCTCTCTTGGCACTTGGTCTTCCAACATCGGCAACGGCCGCAGTAATTCTCGTAGCATTTCAAACTTATCAAATTCAACCTGGGCCAACGCTCTTTCTCACAAATGGTGCGCTGATCTGGACCTTGATCGCATCTCTATTTATCGGCAACACACTTCTATTGGTTTTGAACCTTCCGTTGGTTCGCGTTTGGGTGCAACTACTTAAAGTTCCGCGCCCGTATCTCTTTGCTGGAATCGTAACCTTTGCGCTCTTAGGTTCTTATGCGCTAAATACTTCAACCTTTGATGTGCAGGTAGCTATCGCCATTGGCATAGTTGGATTCTTATTCCGCAGATATGGCATGCCAATTACACCTTTGATTTTAGGTTTAATTCTGGGGCCAAATTTGGAGTTGCAATTTAGACGTGCGCTTCAAATTAGCGCCGGAGATTACGGAACTCTTACTGCAACTCCACTTTCTAAAGTTCTTTATCTAACTCTGATTGTGGTGATTTTGGGACCGTCTTTGTGGAGTATGCGCAAGAAGATTGCTAATCGCAAAGGCCATGTCGCGAAATAAACTAGCGCCCTGGGCTAGACCGTTACTGATTAGCTCGACGCTTACCCAAGCCAGCATCTACGTGCTTCGCCCGATGATTACCTATCGAGCCATTGAGCTACATGCCAGCACGATACAAATTGGAATTGTTGCAGCGCTATATGCGCTCTTTCCAGTGCTCTTGGCTCTGCAATTTGGTTCTTGGGTCGGTAAATTTGGAGAAGGCAAATTTATTATTGCAGGAACTTTTACGATGGTCCTCACCTCTTTTGCGCTGATCTTCTCAAACTCAATTCTTACCCTGGCGATCGCAACCGCCTTTGCCGGAGTCTCACATCTGGCATGTATGGTCGGTGGCCAATCAATGGTTGCCTTACGCGCACCACGGGAAAGTTATGATCGTTACTTTGGTTATTACACCTTTAGCGCAGCCCTCGGTCACTTAATCGGACCGTTGATTGCGGCAGCGGTTGCGGGATCAAATGGAACGCTGCCCAAATCAACATCAAATGCATTTCTATTAGGTGGCCTGCTTTGTATCGTGGCGCTGGCGCCAGTAATTGCTTGGCGCAAAGAGACACCTTCAGTTGTAGCCAAAGTTACTAACGAAGGTACTTACTCAGCGGCCCTGGAGTTAATGAAGAAACCCGGCATATTCGCTGCTATCTATGTCTCGCTAGCGATATCGTCGGTCGCAGATGTTTTAGTCGTGTTCTTACCTTTATTCGGAAGTGAAAATAATTTCTCTCCATATGCAATTGGAGCCATCCTGTCTATTAGAGCAGGCACTACGATGATCTCGCGGCTATTTCTAGGAAGACTTAGCGAGAGGTTTTCAACTTATCAATTGTTGATGGTTAGCACTTCCGTCTCAGTCATTGCTTGCGCAGCAATGGCATTTGCAAATACTCCATTTTCGTTAGGTGTGATTGTTTTTATTGCAGGATTTTCACTAGGAGTTGGCCAGCCGTTAACAATGTCTTTGGTTTCGCAGAAAACAGTTGCAAATGAGCGAGCACTTGCCGTTTCTGCAAGGCTATTGGGAAATAGATTTGGGCAATTCGTAGTCCCGGCAGCAGCTGGTGCGATTGCCGCATCGGCTGGTGCGGGGGGAGTATTCATAGGACTTGCCGTTTTATTGGCGACCTCGCTCTTTGGTGCATCTAGCAGGTAACCTTCGCTATATGGAGTGCGCATGAGCCAACAAGATCAAGTTGAGTTCACCCTCTGGTTGCGTGAGAACCAGAAGGCTTTTCTACGCGCGGCTAAGGTAATTTGTTTTGATACACAAAATGCAGAGGATGTACTACAGGAAGCCCTAGCCGATGTCTTTAAACGCTGGAGCAAAATCCGCGTACACGAAAACCCAGAAGCTTACTTAATGCGAGTTATGGTCAGTAAGCATGCCGATATGCGTCGCAAATGGTTACGTCGCCAACAAGAGAAGGAAACTTCTTGGGACTTGGCTGAAAATATCCGCGACTTGGTTGATCAGACTGATGATGTGACACAACGTTTATTGGTGCAAGCCGCTCTTAAATCCTTGAGCGCTGCCCAGCGCGCTGTTCTAGTTCTAATCTATGAACACGGCATGGTTCTACGTGAGGTTGCTGATGTCTTGCAGATTCCTATGGGTACAGCAGCATCGCACTTAGCTCGCGGTAAAGCGGCAGTTGCGGCATATGTTGAGTTAGTACCAGAGCTTGAAAAGTCAGCGAATAAAGAACTAACTAGTTCGAAAAGCGTGAAAATTGAAATCGAAACGGTAATCGCGGAAGTGGTGGATAACAATGAGTGATGTAGATCCGCTAATCAAACGCGAGATGCAATGGATGGCCCTCGGCGTCCTAGAAAATCGCGATCTAGCTCCAATCATAATTGCCAAGGTGCGACGTCGGAAAATACGTCGCGCATTTTTCTCAGTAGTCGCTGTCTTAGCAATCAGCGGACTAAGTATCGGGATATTTAATTTCTTTAATAAGCCTGTGACAGTTGTTGTTAATCCAGATTCTGGAATAACCGGCAATAACACTGGATCACAACCTGAAATCATTGGTCTGCAATCTGATTACCCGGTTACCTGGGAACAGAGCGTTGGTGATCTTGGTGCAATTAGCGGCGCCGGTGGAATCGGTGACACCCTTGGTGGCTTAACTGCAGTTGGGTTAAAGATTTCTTGGGAACGATGTGGGCAAGGACAGTGTCCGATTACTTGGGTTTTGAGTTTAGAGAATAGAACTCAAGATTTAATTTCGACTGCGCCATCATTAGGTATTTTTACCGGCCACACACCGATCGTCAGTGATTCTCGTCCGACTACTGTCTTGCCAGGCGGCACGGCGCTCTTGGTCTATAGCTTCCCCGAATTCAAGGAATCGCTGAATACCTCATCGCGCGATACATGGCAGTGGAACTGGTATCTGGCTCAGTTGCGGTAATTAGGCCAAATTTTCCCTTTTATTAACCCCGGTAAGCGCATAAATTGGCTCCTGTAGCGCGGTAAACAACATGAAGCCATACCTATGGCTTCGCCTATCTCTATGGGGGAAATGTGAAAAAGAAACTAATCGCCGGGGCTTCGTCCCTAGCTCTTTTAGCGGGGCTGATCACAGCTGCTAACTCAGCAAGTGCAGCAACTATCCGCTTGCCAAAATCTGCAATGAACGCCTGCGTTGTTCAAAACGGCATTTATTGCATCGAATCAGTAACACTAACAACGGGCTCAGGACAGAAAATTCCTTTGACCTATGTACCTAGCGGAACAGAAGTTCCAGCCAAGAAAACACCTTCAGATTTCTTTGCGCCAGTTGCGCAGATCAAGGGTGGCAAAGTCGTAGATAACAACTGGTGGATGTCGCAATACCAGCGTGATGTTGTTACATCAGGCAAGTTCGTTATGCAAGATCTATCTTCACTTCTCGGGACAGCTAATCACCCTGAACAGGGTGCGAAGTACGATGCAGCGAAGAAGGTTTATGACATCAACAAGCCACTTGATTCATACAGCTACCCAATGGATTGCTGGAACCCAACAACTAAGGCAACAACCAAGACTACTTTTGGTGAATGCTTCAAGGGCTCTGTAGCTTTCTTGCAGGATAATGAAGTTAAGTTCTTCTTCTTCTATCCAACAGCTGCAGATGCTGCAAAGCAGATCACCAACTTCACCGGCGTAACATTTATTGACCTTGCTGAACTTTCAGCAACTCAACAGCGCCCAGTATGGGGAACAACTTACGATGCTGCTACAAAGACATTTAAGGCAACTGAAGGAATCATCATTCCTATCTGGGTTACCCAAAATGCATTGGTTAACGGTTGGGCAGTAGCGGGTACTCCTGCTGCAGCTCCAGCTGATCCAGCAGCAGCGGCAACAACTGTTGCTCCAACAACTGAGAGTGCAACAGCAGAAGCAGCAGAACTTGCTGCAACTGCTCCACTTGCACCAGCTCCAGGCGTTGCAGTCGGAACACCAGCAGAAGCTGGCCGCGCACTCGTCGGTCGTTGGACTCACCCTGATTGGCAAGGTCTAAACCTTGGTTCTCTTGGTTATGACGGACTTTATGTCGAAGCAAAGACTCCTAACGAGTTTGTTTCAAGCATGTTGTTCGTTGACGTTCTTCCAACACTTACAGGTGCTGATAAGAAGACCAGCCTCGCAGGCCAGGTCGGTAACAAGGCATATGCAGTAAGCCTTGATTCAGATATCGTCATTACAGTCAAGGTTCGCATCGGCGAAATGCAGACTGGCGTGACCGTTGCTGTCGGAACCGACATAGTCGTTACACCACAACCTGGTGGCGAGTACAACGCAATTTCAATCACTGGAACACCAGTAACAGTTCCATTAGCGAAATCAGTAAAGGATTGCGAAGGCGAAGCCGGTATTTCTAAGGCTAACGTTCGTCAATTCCAGATGATCGCAATGGCAGCTAACGACGACACTTCAGGATTCGGTGTCGAAGGTACTTCTGGTGGAATGTACGTAGGCTCCAACGGTGTCTGCGGTCTTTCAACTCCAGTATGGAGTGATACCGATAAGGCATTCACATGGCGTGCAGCAGCTCCTCACTTTGCACCAGATGGTGTAACTGTGAACAAGGGCTTCTACAAAGCGGTAATTCCAGTAGCAGATGCTGCACTTCTTTGGGGATTAACTAATCCAAACGATGCTGCAACAGCTCTTGAAGTATCACTTACTACTGAGGCCGGCGGCACAGCTGCATTCCTCAAGAGCATCAGCGTGAAGAACGGCAAGATCATCATCGATGTATCTGGCTTTGAATACTCACGTCCAAAGCTCAAGATCGGTATCAAGAAGGGCTACAAGCCTGCAGCCAAGATCTTGAACAAGACAACCATCACATGCGTTAAGGGCAAGGCAGTAAAGAAGATCACTGCAGTTCAGCCAGCATGTCCAGCAGGTTACGTAAAGAAGTAGCTCCACTACTTCTTCCTTATAGACGATAGAGGGCAAACCGTTCCCCGCCTTGCTAAGAAATTAGCGAGGCGGGGGCGGTCTCCTCAATTCTCAGCAAGACCTAAAATTTTTAGACTGGGGATACTTTGAACCGCATAAGTAAGTTTTCAATACTTCTAATTGCAGTAGCTCTTGTATCTCCAACGTTTGCGCATAGCGCCGATTCAATTCCCGAACAATGGGCCTCACTTTCAGCACCAGGTGCCGGCTATGTCGGCTACGAAGCAAATGAAGCAGCCTTTGCAAATACCGAAGCATCAACTTGGATTAACTTCACTTCAGATAACGGAAAATATGATGGCAAAGTTACAAAAGTTGCTATCTGCAATACCGGCTCAGAAGATGGTTGTAATTACTCTGTTTACTCTTTCTATCGTGCGGTATTGCCAGTTTGCACGGATGCAGCAGATATCAACTGCATCTCCGAGATCTTTGCAACCGATGCCAGCGGTAAAAAACTAACAGTCGGTTCGGCAACTGTCTTTCCAGCAAATAACCCTCAAGCTTTCGCTGGCAATAAAGCGTTAAACGTTCCACGTGGATCTGGTGCAGCCCTTGTCTCAATTCCAGGTGCACCACATGCCGGGGGAGATAAGTACCTAGTAAAGACAACGCTTTCCGCCAGTCGAGTTAACGAACAATCAAACTTTGAAACCCCACGTTTAGCAGCGTCCATTTCAGCCGTAAAGATCATTGATGGGGATTTCTTCGATCTTGTAACTGAGACAAATACAGCAAAATACGATCGCGTTGGCCGTATCCAAGTTGGCACTACACAAACAAAGCAGGTCGCAGACCCCAAGGCTTCCAAGCTTTGCGTTGCAGTTTCAACTACTCAATGTGCGCTTCCTTATTCAATGCCAAAGGAAATCTCTTTTGGATTTTCACTTCGCCTAAATACAAACCTTTCAGGTTGGCTACATGGCCGCATGAAGAACGCGGTTATTGATTACAAGACCACAAATGGAATTACGAATCTGACAGTTAACGCTAACCCAATCGCCGTTCCTATGGTCGATGTTTGGAGCAAGAGCGATGATCTCTCTGATGCTCACGTCGCTGCATACCAATCACAATTCTGGGCCGGTGAAGCGATGCACTACCCAATTACAAATGAGAATCTTGGCCAACCGATAACCGATGCTGAAAAGACTCGCGCTGGCATGAAGAACATTTCCTTTAAGCACGTCAACACAAGCTTCTCAAAGTCAGCAATGGATAACTTCTTACTTTGGTTGCCTATCGCAAAGGACAAGGCCGCGGCTATGCCGACCCAATGGCGCTTGGGCACTATGACCGATAACGGTTCTGGTCCTGTTAAAGAATGTCTGGATAAAGAAAAGGCTTTAGCAGGCGTGGTTACAACTAACTCAACAATGTATATAGATGGCCCGCCAACTTATCAAGATGGCACCTTAGATTACAAAGTTGCATCTACTCACTACGAAGCAGATGGCACCACAGTCTTTAAGGGTTCTTACGAGTTAATCATGTCTTCAGCGGTCGCTCGCTGTATCTATAAATTCAGCTCAGCACCTATTAGCGCAACCGTTTCTATCACCTCTGAAAACGGCGAAGCCAATGCGGCAACCACCGTTATCAATGAGAAGAATGGCTGGCTCAAGCTTGGGGCATACGGCTTCACATTCTCAACACCAACGGTTCGTGTAAAACTTACCCAAGATGCAGAAGCCACCGCCCCTATGCCAACTCCTTCACCAACTGCCAGCGCATCAGCTGCACCTGTGGCAGCCAAGAAGACTTCTATTACATGTGTGAAAGGCAAGACCTCCAAGAAAATAACAGCAGTAAATCCATCATGTCCGAAGGGCTATAAAAAGAAGTGAAGAAATCCTTAATTACCTCAACAATATTTGCATTATTGGTCAGCTTCTCTCCATTAGCTAGCGGAGACGTACCAGAAGAGAATTTCTATCCATCGTTGAAACAAGAAGCTGGTTGGATGGGTTACAACTCAGATAACTCGATTGCATATTCTCAGCCAAGCTCTCTTTATGCACAATCTGAATTAGTGCAATCTGAGTTCATAAAGCAAATGTATTCATGTGACTCTCTTGACGCGAAAGATTGTTCAACTTCAGAGATTAATGGATACACATTTAATGCAATATTTACAGAATGCCAAAGCGATATCGATACCGATTGCATCGACTCTTTTAGCATAAAAAATGAAGACGGTTCAGTCATTCCAGCTACTTTTCAACGAAACTGGGTTCCAGGACCTGTTTTCAAGGGAGAGAAGTCAAAGTTTCTTCCGACTGGATATGGCCCAAATACCTGGACTCTCACCAATAGCAAAGGTGTTACTGAAACTTATGCTTTAAGCATTGGAGTTTCAGGGTTTTTAGACCTTCGCAGGAGTCCGAATAAAACAAATTTTGAAACTTTCCTGGCTGCGATTCAACCCATTAAAGAAGTTACTGGATCTGAATACGAGGTCCCCGTTGCTACTGTAGTTAAACGCGGAAGTGGTTTTTCTCAAGGTCATAACACTAATTTTGTAGAAAAAGGATGCCAAATCGCAGAGAAGGGGTTGTGCGGTTACCGACTCCCTTTTGATCTGGAAAAAACAGTAGTTTTAAAAGTTCGTCTAAGTCAGCCCGTTCAAGGTTGGCTCCACGGACGAATGAAAGATGCCAATATCATCATGTCCACTGCCGCTGATAATTCTCAGGTTATCGAAATCTCTGCAAAACCACTCAGCATCCCATCGGTCTATGGATGGGTAAAGTGGACTGATTTACCCCAAAAAGTAAAAGATCTTTATCCAGTCGGAGCTGGTGGGACAACGCGTGGTCTTAGTGATTTCACTACAACTGATCTATTTACACGCACCTTACTAACTAAATCAGATGTTGCTGGTGAGAGACCAATTAATGAAATGAATCTTTGGTTACCTCTGTTAAACGATAAAGCCGCTGCAATGCGCACTTTCTGGGTGGCTCAAACAATTCGTGGAGAACTTCCATTTGATTCAAATAACTGCGTACGTGGAAAAGGCTTCACGGGAGTAATCGGTACCAATGCAGTTGTTTATAGCGATGGCCCACCCAAGTTTGATAAAGCAGAACAATCGCTTAACTACACAGTTGGTGCTTCTCACTTTGATTCAAAGGGAGAACTCTTTAAGGGCTACTATCAGTTGAACCTGCGGTCCGATGTGGCGCGCTGTCTTTACGGTTTTGGATCCTCTCCAATCCAAGCGAAGATTGAAGTATCTAGTTCTGATGGAACACCTTCTGTCGCTACCACTGTAATTAACGAGAGCAATGGCTGGTTGAAGATGACCGCGGCTGGATTCACTTTCTCTACTCCTAACATCAAAGTGAAGCTTTCACAGGAAGCCGTCGCACCAGCTACAACTGCGACACCGACTCCAGAACCATCCGCTTCTCCAATCGCTGCTCCTGTGGCCGCCAAGAAAACGTCTATCACTTGCGTTAAGGGAAAGACTTCTAAGAAGGTAACTGCCGTAAATCCATCATGTCCGAAAGGTTATAAAAAGAAATGACTATGAAAAAAATTTTCACAGCCCTCGTTGCATTGTCTTTTATATTCGGAAGTTCTTCTGTAGTTGATGCAGCGGTTCGCGCAAACTTAAATAATCCAGAGCAAGGAATCAATATCTCTGAGGGCGATACCTTTGGGCATCAACCTCCGGCGCTTTTTGGATTTGAGGGTGGAGTGCCTGATCCGTACTTTACTTTTTGCAAATCTTTAAAGGATAAGCCGTGTTTAGAAGCCAAAGCTCTGATGTTGTGGAGTCACCTCTCACCTTGTTCTCTCGGTGCAGCAACAAACTGCATTGATAGTTTTTATGCAGAGGATGAATCAGGAAAGAGAATTCAAGGTGAGTTTGTTCGTTATGCGAACGAAGACAGTAAGTGGTCATTTGATGAAAGCGCTTCCAACAACTTCCCTAAAACCAAGGGAATGGGTGGGGTATGGAGGCTCTCTGGATTAGCTGGCGCAACGACCGATCTTTACTACGTATCGACTTATGCCAATATGCAGGTAGAGAAAACCGTCGGAGCAGAAATTTCAGCAGAACAATTCTCGGTATCGGATTTTGAATCTGGAATATCCCCTATTAAGGAAATTTCAGGTCCATACACATCCTCTGTTGCTTCAGATTCCAGTAATAAGTCATCAGATGGTTCAAAGTCTGGTGGAGTTGGAGCAAGCTATGCTCTGGACATATCAGAACGAGATAACTGCGTGATGCTCGAAACTGGAAAGTGTTTACAACGCCAAGATTTTCCAAGCAATTATCGCTTTGGGCTAACCATTAAAACGGGAAAGAAGTTATCAGGTTGGTTCCACGGCCGAATCTATCGACCAGTGATTTCAATGAACTCTGTTTCTAGTGGCCAACTTATTCAAGTCGATGCACTACCTGTGGTAGTTCCTTCAGTCCTAAAGAAAATACCAACTTCAGAAATCTCTCAAGAACTTAGAACTTATCTGTCTCAGGATCGCCAGTACAGCGAAGGCGGTGGCTATTTGATGCCGGGAAATTCTGGTAAGGATGCAATCGATCAAGCAGCGTTGTGGTTGCCGCTAATCAAAGATACTGCTTCTAAATCCCTTCAATACTGGAGCTTCCGCACATTAAATATGGGTGGCGAGGGCCAAGACGTTCAAAGGTGTTCTAACGGTTCTTCCGATATTTCCGGAATCGTTACCACCAATGCTCTGACTTACAGCGCAGGACCTCCTGCATACAACAAGAACGAAGGATCCTTGGATTACAAGGTATTGGCACCTCATTTCACCTCAAAGGGTGATTTGGCAGTTGGAACATACGATTTACTTTTGAAATCAGAAGTCGCTCGTTGTATTTATGGTTTTTCAAAAGCGCCAATTTCTGGCTCGATTTCGATCGTTAGCGAGTCCGGCCAAAATAACGTTGCAACGACCGTTATAAATGAAAAAAATGGTTGGCTATACATGAGTGCAAATGGGTTTTCTTATTCTTCACCGACTGTAAAGATAAAACTGAGCCAAGAAGCGGAAGTTGTTGTTGCAACCCCAACTCCAACTCCGAGCGCCTCAGCCAAACCAGTTATAAAGGCTGTCACAATTACCTGCATCAAAGGTAAGACCAGCAAGAAGGTCACAGCGGTAAATCCGAAGTGTCCTGCTGGCTACAAGAAGAAGTAGAGGAATTTGTGAAAGTTTTACGTACTCGGTTCTTCCAAACCTTTATGGTTATCGCTGTTGCCTACCTCGGGATTGTTGTGATGATCTCGCAGAGCCCGGCAGATGATGCGACGGCAATTGATGACAAGTTGATTTCCATGAGCTCGGATAACCGTCTTGAGCTCTTGGTGCAGATCACTGGAGTTAATCCTCTTGAGGGCACAGCTAACGCTCGTGTCTTGCCTTGGCCAAATAGCGATGACATTGGATATCGCTTAAAGAGCGGTTGGGTGCCAAGCCAGGATGTTGATTTAGTTGTGGACTCGGTAATTGGTGCAAGTAATGGTGGCAGCAATACTTATAGCTTTAAGAAAGATGTTCCAACTGGCGGTTTTGATGTTCAGATAGATGAACAACCAGGTGCCGGTGCTCGTTCGGATGTGGGTTGGTACCCGCTTGATAAATATGACTTTGAGATTCCAATTAGCGCAATCGGTACTTTGGAAAGTGGCGATCAGGCAACTCTAAATATCTTGCCACTGGATTACACCAAGAAGATCGACACCTTTGATGTCCATATGATTCATGGTCTTTGGAGTGATGCTTTTACAACTGTGAAGATGGATGAAGCAAAATCATTTGATGCCGCAGTTGAAGAATTTAACAACGGCCAATCATCATCAGTCTTTGAGGCTGTACGTTCTAATTCGACTAAATTACTTGTAACAATTATTTTATTGTTGATGATTACAGCGATGATTTCTGTAACGATCATGACTTACATGGTGGTTACCGGCAGCCGCCCACCAACTCTTTCATCTCTTACTTGGGCTGCAGCGCTTACTTATTCTTTGATCTCACTTCGCGGCCTAATGCCAGGCGGACCACCAATTGGCATCTTCGTGGACAAGATCTTCTACTTCCCGGCGCTAATCGTGACCCTGGTCTGTTCTCTCTGGGTCTTGGTTACTTGGGTCCGCCGCGAGGATTTCCAGAGCTAAAAGGGGCTTTTCACCCGAAATATTGGGTGTGTCTAGGGGGTCCAATAGGGCCAAATTAGCCAATTTCCCTTTATAAGGGGGGTGGCTTTAGACTGCACCTTCGCGCCTAGCGAAAATCCTGAGGGTTTTTGGTGGGTGCAATCGCGCTCGCAAACGGGTGCGGGTTCAATTGAAACAGAAGTGGGTGTTAGTGGCTAGCAAAGATGGTGCCATCGAGATCGAAGGTTCCGTTGCTGAAGCTTTACCTAACGCAATGTTTCGCGTTGAACTAACAAATGGGCACAAAATTCTTGCGCACATCAGCGGCAAGATGCGAAAGAACTACATTCGCATCCTTCCTGGTGATCGTGTGATCGTAGAACTAAGTCCATATGACCTCACCCGAGGTCGCATTATTTACCGTTACAAGTAACGAAGACTGGAGCAAGAACATGAAGGTTAATCCAAGCGTTAAGAAGATTTGCGATAAGTGCAAAGTCATTCGCCGCAAGGGTCGCGTCATGGTCATTTGCGAAAACCTTCGTCACAAGCAACGTCAAGGGTAAATAAAAAAGTACGCGTGGTGCAACTAAGTAAGTAATTACTTAGGACTCTCGGACCGGTAGGCCGAGACTTGATACGCTAGTTTTAATTAACTAGGTATGAGAAGCACTGCGAAGGACCTTCCGGATACAGATCGGTTGAATAAATGGCACGTCTTGTTGGTGTCGATCTACCGCGCGAAAAGCGTGTGGAAATCGCACTCACCTATATCTTCGGAATGGGTCTTACTCGTTCTCATGCAACTCTCGCGGCAACTGGGATTTCTCCAGATACACGCGTTAAAGATTTGCAAGAATCAGAACTCGCACAGCTTCGTGAATACATCGAAGCTAACTACAAGATTGAGGGCGATCTCCGCCGCGAAATCGCTGGCGACATTCGTCGTAAAGTTGAAATTCAGAGCTACCAAGGTATTCGTCACCGTAAGGGACTTCCTGTACGTGGTCAGCGCACACATACAAACGCTCGTACTCGTAAGGGTCCACGTAAAGCAATTGCAGGTAAGAAGAAGGTGACTAAGTAATGGCCGCTCCTAAGACTAAGACTGCTGCTCCTGCAAAGGGCAAAGTCAAGACTCGTAAAAAAGAGAAGAAGAACATTGCTGTTGGTAAGGCGTTCATTAAGAGCACTTTTAACAACACCATCATCTCTATTACCGACCCAACCGGCGCTGTAATTTCTTGGGCTTCATCTGGCCAAGTTGGTTACAAGGGCTCACGTAAGTCGACTCCATTCGCAGCACAGCTTGCAGCAGAAGCCGCAGCTCGTCGCGCACAGGAGCACGGCCTAAAGAAAGTAGATGTTTTCGTAAAGGGACCAGGTTCCGGACGCGAAACTGCAATTCGTTCATTGCAAGCAGCAGGCCTAGAAGTTGGAGCCATCTCTGATGTAACTCCAGCTCCACACAATGGCTGCCGCCCACCGAAACCACGTCGAGTTTAAGGAAGGAAGAGAATAAATGGCTCGTTATACCGGAGCAGACTGCAAGCGTTGCCGTCGCGAAAAAGTAAAGCTCTTCCTTAAGGGCGCAAAGTGCGATGGACCAAAGTGTCCGATCGAATCACGTCCATATCCACCAGGCCAACACGGTCGTGGACGTTCCAAGGAATCTGAATATCTATTGCAGATGCGTGAAAAGCAGAAATGCGCACGTATCTACGGTGTTCTCGAAAAGCAGTTCCGTGGTTACTACGAAGAGGCAAACCGCAAGCAGGGCAAGACTGGTGAAAACCTTCTCGTTCTTCTTGAGACACGTCTCGATAACGTTGTATTCCGTGCAGGCTTTGCAAAGAGTCGTGACATGGCGCGCCAGTTGGTTCGCCACAATCACTTCCTTGTAAATGGCAAGAAGGTAAACATTCCTTCATATCGCGTCTCTCCAATGGACATCATTGATGTTCTTCCAAAGTCACTCGATCTCACACCATTTATCGTTGCAAGCGCAGAACTTGGTGAAAAAGCTGTACCAGCTTGGATGGAGGTTGTTGGTTCGCAGATGCGCATCATCATCCACGGCGTCCCTGCTCGTTCAGTAATCGATACCCAAGTTCAAGAACAGCTCATCGTCGAGCTCTACAGCAAGTAATTTTTTAATCCCCTAGATTTTTGGGTTTACAGCCCAAAGGTCTTAAACCAGGAGGAAATCAAATAGTGGATTTCCGCGAAAAGAAAGAGGTTCAGCAGTGCTAATTGCACAACGTCCAACCCTCAGTGAAGAAGTAATCTCCGAAAACCGTTCTCGGTTCATCATTGAACCTTTGGAACCAGGTTTCGGTTACACACTAGGCAACTCAATGCGCCGTACTCTGCTTTCATCTATTCCAGGTGCAGCAGTTACCAGCATTCGCGTTGCAGGTGCGCTCCACGAGTTCACTACTCTTGAAGGCGTTAAGGAAGATCTCACCGATATCGTTTTGAACATCAAGAACTTGGTGCTCTCATCAGATAACGACGAGCCAAGCGTCATCTACATCCGCAAGTCAGGTGCCGGTGCTGTAACAGGTGCTGACATCGCTGTTCCAAGTGGCGTTGAAGTTCACAACCCTGAACTCCACATCGCAACACTTAATGGCAAGGCAAACCTCGAAATCGAACTCACAGTTGAGCGCGGTCGTGGTTATGTAACTGCTGTACAGAACAAGCAAGCGGGCGCAGAAATTGGTCGCATTCCTGTTGACTCAATCTATTCACCAGTTTTGAAGGTTACATACAAGGTAGAAGCAACTCGCGTTGAACAGCGCACAGACTTCGATCGTCTTGTTGTTGATGTTGAAACAAAGCCATCAATGAAGCCACGCGATGCAGTTGCATCAGCTGGTAAGACACTTGTTGAACTCTTCGGTCTTGCACGCGAACTCAATGTCGATGCAGAAGGTATCGAGATGGGGCCATCTGTTATGGATGCTGCTCTTGCTGCAGATCTTGCTCTTCCAATCGAAGACTTGGATCTCACAGTTCGTTCATACAACTGCTTGAAGCGCGAAGGCATTCACACAGTTGGCGAGCTAGTTAACCGTTCAGAGGCTGACTTGCTTGATATCCGTAACTTTGGTTCAAAATCAATCGATGAGATCAAGGCAAAGCTTGTCTCAATGGGAATGTCTCTTAAGGACAGCCCAGCAGGATTTGATCCAACCAAGCACCAGAACTTCAATGCATCAGATGATGATTTCGCTGAAGCAGATCAGGCCTAGGAGATACGACAATGCCAAAACCAACTAAAGGTCCTCGCTTGGGCTCAGGCCCATCACACGAGCGTCTAATCCTTCGCACACTTGCTGAGCAATTGTTCGAACACGGCAAGATCACAACAACCGAGGCAAAGGCTAAGCGCCTGCGTCCATTGGCTGAAAAGTTAATCACCTTTGCAAAGAAGGGCGATCTTCCAGCTCGTCGTGAAGTAATGGCACGTATTGCAAATAAGAGCGTTGTTCACACACTCTTTACTGAAATCGGTCCACGCTTTGCAACTCGTCAAGGTGGATACACACGTATCACCAAGATCGGTCCTCGCAAGGGCGATAACGCTCCAATGGCGGTAATCGAAGTTCTAACTGAGAAAGATAACTAACTCTTAAGTTTTAACTAGTTAAGCAAATAATTAAATGACCGAACCCACTCTCTATCCCGAGAGTGGGTTTCGTCGTTTACGCCTTGATCTTTCCTACGATGGCACCAACTTTTCAGGCTGGGGAAGACAACCAGATCGCCGCACCGTGCAACAAACAGTCGAAGAAGCGATCGCAACCGTGGCGCAAGCAAAGGCCGAAACAATTGTTGCCGGGCGTACCGATGCCGGAGTTCATGCAACTGGCCAAGTAATACACATTGATCTACCTGAATCCCTGGAGCTAACCGATCTGGCTTATAAGTTAAATCGAATTCTCGATGAAGATATCCGGATCAATAATATTGAGATTGCACCAGCGGCATTCCATGCCCGCTTTTCGGCGCTGCGCCGCTATTACGAATACCGCATCCTGGATGAGAATAAAGCAGTACCACCGCTAGCCCGCTTTAATACCGAAAGCTGGTATCGCCCGCTAGATGTTGATGTCATGAATAACGCCAGCGCTTTGTTGCTTGGCACCCATAATTTCGCTGCTTTCTGTAAATTTCGCGAAGGTGCAACCACTATTCGCACGTTAGAAACATTCCAATGGCGCCGCGATCGCGAAGGTTATTTAGTCGGCGATGTTGTTGCCGATGCCTTCTGTTACTCAATGGTGCGTAATCTAGTTGGCGCAATTGTCTGTGTTGCAGATGGTCGGAAAGACGCCAGCTGGATTACAACTTTGCTGGAAGATAAAGAACGAGTCAGTGATTCACTGGTCTTTCCAGGTCGCGGTTTGACCCTTTATAAAGTGGATTATCCGGATGCAGCAGAACTATTAGAACGCGCCAAAAAGACGGTTGCCCGCCGCGAAGAAGAACTTAACTAATGGGCCATATCGACGTTAGCGCCGTTGAATACTCGTTATCTGACGGTCGCGTTTTACTAAATGATGTTTCTTTTCGCGTCGGCGATGGCGCCAAGGTCGCGCTAATTGGCCCGAATGGATCCGGTAAAACAACTTTAATTCGCATGATCTGCGGTGATTTAAAACCCGATGAAGGCGCCGTTGCAATTACTGGCGGCCTGGGCGTGATGCGCCAGTTCATCGGATCCGTTCGCGATGAAACCAATGTGCGAGAACTATTGATCTCTGTTGCCCCAAAGCGCATTCGTGATGCTGCGGCAAAGTTGATTGAAACCGAAAATTTAATAAACACCACAAATACTGAGAAAGATCAGATGGCCTATGCCCAAGCGATTATCGACTGGGGCGATGCCGGGGGATATGACTTCGAACTTATCTGGGATGTCTGCTGCACCGAAATGTTAAATAAGACTTTTGAAGAAGTAGCAGCACGAAAGGTAAATACTTTATCTGGGGGAGAACAGAAGAAGCTGGTACTTCGCGCGTTATTGGAAGGTCCGGAAGAAGTCTTATTGCTGGATGAACCAGATAACTATTTAGATGTGCCATCAAAGCGCTGGTTGGAAGAGGTAATTCGCTCGACCAAAAAGACTGTGCTCTTTGTTAGCCACGATCGCGAACTCTTGGAAAATACCGCAAACCGAATCGTGACTTTAGAGCAAGGTATTAATGGAAATACAACGTGGGTCCACGGTGGAAAGTTCTCAACTTGGCACGATGCGCGAAAGGCTCGTAACGAGCGATTTGCTGAAATGTTGCTGCGTTGGGAGCAAGAACATCAACGCCTAAAAGACTTGGTTCGTACTCTTCAAACGCAGGCTGCGATCTCACCTGATATGGCTAATAAATATCATGCGATGCAGACGCGTCTGCGTAAATTTGAAGAAGCTGGTGCACCGGAAGTGCCACCGATTGAGCAAGATGTAAAGGTTGGCTTGCGTGGTGGACGCACTGGTTTACGTGCGCTCACCTTTGAGAACTTATCCCTGGCTAACTTAACTGAACCCTTTAACTTCGAAGTCTTCTTCGGCGATCGAATTGCGGTCTTAGGTAAGAACGGCACTGGTAAATCTCACTTCTTGCGCATGATTGCAGGAGATGAAAACGTTAAATATTCGGGCACCTTTAAAGTCGGTGCCCGCGTTGAAATCGGTTACTTCGCACAAACTCATGCCCACCCCGAATTTGAAGCTAAGACTTTGCTTGAAATTTTGTGGGAGTCATATTCTCTGCAACTAGGCCCTGCCAAGAGCGTGCTACGTAAATATGAAATTGATCAACAAGCAGAACAGAAATTCTCTTCCCTTTCTGGCGGACAACAAGCGCGTTTTCAAGTCTTATTACTTGAACTCTCTGGCTCAACGTTGCTATTACTTGATGAGCCAACCGATAACTTAGATTTGGCGAGCGCCGAAAGTTTGGAACATGCGCTAGATCGCTACGAAGGAACAGTTCTATCTGTGACCCACGATCGCTGGTTTACTCGTGGATTTACCCGATTCTTGGTATTCGGGGCAAACGGCCAGGTATATGAAAGCCCAGAGGCGATATTCGACCATTGATCGCATTGGCTCATGCGTGGATTTAGGCCATTTTGACCCGCTCCCGCATGAAAGGTAAAGTTCATCCCCTGCGCCGCTATTGGTGCCGAAGGCAATCCAGAGAAAACTATGAAGAAGAAGGTAATAAAGCATGCGTACATATAGTCCTAAGGCCGGAGATGTCGTCCGTAAATGGCACGTCATCGATGCACAAGATGTAGTTCTTGGCCGCCTTGCAACACATGCTGCTGTTCTTCTTCGCGGTAAGCACAAAGCAACATTTGCACCACACATGGATATGGGCGACTTCGTCGTAATCATCAACGCTGAAAAGATTGCTCTCTCTGGCAACAAGGCGTTATCAAAGTTTGAACACCGCCACTCAGGTTTCCCAGGTGGTCTTCGCTCAACTGTTTACGGTGAGCTAATTGAGAAGCACCCAACCCGCGCTGTTGAAAAGGCGATCAAAGGAATGCTTCCTAAGAACCGTCTCGGTCAGCAAGTTGCATCAAAGCTAAAAGTTTATGCAGGCCCTGAGCATCCTCACGGCGCGCAAGCACCAACACCATATGTATTCACCCAAGTTTCACAGATCGCAAAGTAAGGGACCTATAACAAATGTCAGATACAACTTATAACGAAGTAACAGAATTGGATGAGAACGAAGTTCCTACTTCTTACTCTTCATCATCACCAGCACCTGCAACCAACCGCCCAGCAATCAAGGCACCTGGCGCAGGAACCGGTCGACGTAAAGAAGCAGTTGCTCGCGTTCGCCTAGTACCTGGTACAGGTCGTTGGGTTGTTAACGGTAAGCCACTTGAGGCTTACTTCCCAAATAAAGTTCACCAACAATTAGTTTCAGAGCCTTTCCGCACTGTTGCTGCAGAAAACCAATACGATGTTTTCGCACGTATCAACGGTGGCGGAGTATCTGGTCAAGCTGGCGCACTTCGCTTAGGCGTTGCTCGCTCACTTAACGAAATCGATGTTGAAGCACACCGTCCAGCGCTTAAGAAGGCTGGATTCCTCTCACGTGATGCACGTGTTATCGAGCGCAAGAAGTACGGTCTCAAAAAAGCCCGTAAGCGTTCGCAATACAGCAAGCGTTAATTCTCAAGGGCCGCAGAACAGAAGTGGCACTCTTTGGAACCGATGGAATACGTGGCTTAGCCAATCGTGATCTCACCGCTGAATTAGCACTCGACGTTGCTGTCGCTGCTGCCCATATTCTCGTTGAAAGTTCCTCTAACAAAGACCACCAACCGATTGCAATCGTCGGCCAAGATTCACGTGCGTCCGGTGAATTTCTAGAAGCAGCAGTTGTTGCAGGTTTAACTAGCGCCGGCGTTAACGTCTATCGCGTTGGTGTTCTGCCAACTCCGGCGGTCGCACATTTAGTTGCTGAATCTGGCGCTGATTTAGGTGTAATGATTTCGGCCTCGCATAACCCAGCTCCCGATAATGGCATCAAGTTATTTTCTCGCGGTGGCGGAAAGTTAGATGATGCAATCGAAGCAGCCATTGAAGCCCGCATCGGTGAACCATGGCAGCGCCCAACCGGTCGCGGCGTAGGACGAGCAATCATTGACGATAGCGCTCGCGAAAGATATTTAAGGCATTTACTTTCATCGGTTTCAACACCACTTAAAGGTTTAAAGATTGTCGTTGACTGCGCAAACGGTGCGGCATCTACTGTTTCACCAGAGGCCTACCGTCGTGCTGGCGCTGAAGTAATTTCCATATTTGATGCACCCGATGGTTGGAATATCAACGATGGTTGCGGTTCAACTCACTTAGAACAACTGCGCACTGCGGTATTACGCGAAGGCGCTGACTTTGGCTTGGCCCACGATGGCGATGCCGACCGCGTTTTGGCGATCGATGCCCAAGGCAATGATGTCGATGGCGATGTAATCATGACAATTCTGGCCCGTGGCTTTAAAGCATCAGGATCCTTAAAAGCCAACACAATCGTTGCAACTGTTATGAGCAATTTAGGTTTCTTCCACGCAATGAAAGATGCCGGTATTACAGTAGAAACAACGGCAGTTGGCGATCGCTACGTATTAGAGAAGATGATCGAAAAAGACTTTTCACTAGGCGGAGAACAATCTGGCCATTTAATTATGCGCGAATTTGCAACAACCGGTGATGGCACCTTAACTGCGCTAGCGCTGGCGCAAGAAGTTGTTAAATCTGGCAAGACCTTGCAAGAGCTCGCTTCTGAAATGGTTCACTTCCCACAAGTGCTTGTAAATGTTAAAAATGTTGCGAAAGAGAAGTTAGATGCATCAGCACCAATCAAGGCTGCAGTGCTAGCGGCGCAAGCAAAACTTGGCGAACATGGTCGCGTTTTATTGCGCGCATCTGGCACCGAACCGCTTGTCCGCGTGATGGTTGAGGCGCAGAGTGATAACCTAGCGAGCGAGATAGCAAATGACCTGGCAAAGGTCGTCCAAGCAGAGCTGGGGTAAATAAAAGTGTGCGGAATTGTGGGTTACACAGGGCCACAGTCTGCAATCTCACCGCTCATTGAAGGTCTACGTCGCCTCGAATATCGTGGTTATGACTCTGCAGGTATTGCACTCGGTACACCTGGCCAACTCTTCATTGAAAAGCGCGCTGGCAAGTTAACAAATCTAGAAGGTGCACTTCCTGCAAATATGCCAGTTGTTCATTCTGGAATTGGCCATACTCGTTGGGCCACACACGGCGGACCAACTGATCGTAATGCGCATCCTCATACAGATAACGAAGGCAAGCTCGCCGTTATCCATAATGGAATTATTGAAAATTACTCTGAACTAAAAGCTGAGCTACAGGCGCGGGGCCATTCTTTCTCATCTGACACAGATACTGAATCTGTGGCTCACTTACTCTCTGATCTTCGTAAATCACATAACGGAGATTTAACGCAGGCGATGCGTGAGGCGGTATCTCGTTTGCGCGGTTCCTTTACCTTGGTGGCAGTCCACGCCGATGCCCCCGAAGTTATTGTTGGAGTTCGCCGTAACTCACCGCTAGTTGTTGGTTTAGGCGATGGCGAAAACTTTATGGCATCCGATGTTGCAGCCTTTATCGATTACACCAAGCACGCAGTTGAACTTGGGCAAGATGAGATCGTAACCATGACGCCTGCTGGCATAAATATTATTGATTTAGATGGCAAGGCAGTTACTCCAAAGGAGTACACAATCACTTGGGATTCAGCTGCTGCGCAAAAGGGTGGCTACACCCACTTCATGCTCAAAGAGATCTTTGAACAACCTAAGGCAGTTGCCGATACTTTGATCGGACGACTATCTGACAATGGCAAGATCGAACTCGATGAATTGCATATGTCAGATAAAGAAATCAAAGCGCTCAAGAAGATTGTCGTAATCGCCTGTGGCACCGCTTATCACGCAGGAATGATTGCAAAGTATGTAATTGAAAAGTGGGCAAAGATTTCTGTAGAAGTAGAAATCGCCAGCGAGTACCGCTATCGCGATCCAATTATTGATGCCAACACTTTGGTAATTGCGATCTCACAATCTGGCGAAACTATGGATACCTTGATGGCGATCCGCCATGCCAAGGCCGCTGGCGCGCGCGTGCTAGCAATCTGCAACACCAATAGCTCAACTATTCCGCGCGAATCAGATGCCGTGCTTTACACCCATGCCGGCCCAGAAATTGCAGTTGCTTCTACAAAAGCACTTCTTACTCAGATCGTTGCAGTTGATTTAATTGGCCTGCACTTAGCCCAGGTTCGTGGCGAACTAAATGATTCCCAGGTACACGAGCTCTATAACGAGATGCTCGAGCTACCGGGCAAGATCGAACAAATACTTGAAACGGTAGAACCACTACGCGCACTTACCCGTAACTTTGCCAAGGCGGAAACAGTTCTATTTATCGGTCGCAATATCGGATATCCAGTTGTATTAGAGGGTGCACTTAAGTTAAAAGAGTTGGCTTATATCCATGCTGAAGGTTTCGCCGGTGGCGAGTTAAAGCACGGCTCTATCGCGCTAATTGATGAAGCAAAAGGCACCCCGGTTATTGCAATCCTGCCATCAGGTAGCGATCACAGCCTTGATGAGAAGATGCTTAGCAATATCCAAGAAGTTAAAGCGCGCGGGGCACGGGTAATTGTTATCGCCCACGAAGGCGCCGAAGTTATTGGAGCCGATCACATCATTCGTATCCCAGCTTGCTCGCCGCTGTTTCAACCAATATTGGCAACTGTTCCACTACAAGTATTTGCTTACGAAATGGCTATTGCGCGCGGCAATGATGTTGATCAGCCACGTAACTTGGCTAAATCAGTTACGGTCGAATAACGGTGTCAGTAGCTCAAGATGTGCGCCGTGCCCAAATGGTGCGGGCCTTTCGCTGGTCAGCGATACTTTTTGCAGGCTTTCTTCTAATTACTCAACAAGTTGTAACTAATGGCCCGCTTATCGAAATTGATAAGTGGATCCACGATTTAGATCGCCCAAAGTTTCGGGGGATCAGTGGATTTTTTATTCGTCGCCTAGATGATCTGGGACTTCGCGGCGTTACTGCAGTTGCACTTTTATTGGCCGCCTTCTATATCGCCCGCCGTTTTAAAACTTGGCGCCCACTTAACCTGGCGGTGCTTTCGCTAGTTGCATTGAATTTAGTTGTAGGTATCTTTAAATTCTGGCTGGGACGAACTAAACCAAAAGTGGGAATTGATTTATTGCACTTTGGAGGAATGTCTTATCCAAGTGGCCATGCCTCAAATGCCTTGCTTACTTGGGGTGTGCTTGCTTATTTGATCTACCGCTACGCACATGTTGATCGCTATCGCGGCCGCTTAGCCAGCGCTGGCGTTGCCACAATTAGTTTGACGGTATGCACCGTCTCGTTAATTCGCGATACTCATTGGTTCTCAGATTTACTCGGCGGGCTCTTTATTGGTAGCTCATTACTGGTTTTGATCATTGCAATTGATCGGTACTGGCCCTCTAATAGCCAACTCTCTTAACCCCAATTACACTAAAGCCCATGATTGATGGGATCGGTATCGATGTCGTAGATATCGCGCGCTTTGCCGAATCGTTAGAGCGCACCCCATCCTTACGCGAAAAACTTTTTACTCCGGCTGAAGCTGTAAAACCAATTGCCTCACTTGCCGCACGTTTTGCCGCAAAAGAGGCTCTAGCTAAGGCGCTTAACGCCGGTCACGGCCTGCCTTGGCATGATGCCGAAGTTATAAACCATGAAAGCGGTAAACCCGATTTTCTCTTCCGTGGCGAAATTGCAGAACTAATTGATGGTGCAAAGGTTCACTTATCCCTTTCACATGATGCCGGAATCGCATCTGCGATGGTTGTGGTTGAGCGATGACCAATCGCGCAGAAGCAGTCGTTGATCTATCGGCTATAAAAGCAAATGTGGCTTTACTAAAAGCCAAATCCGGCGTTGATTTAATGGCCGTCGTAAAGGCAGATGCTTACGGCCATGGCCTAGTTCCAGTTGCAATTGCGGCGCTAGATGGCGGAGCAACTTGGTTAGGCGTTGCCTTACTTGAAGAAGCGATTACGTTGCGTAAAGCCGGTATCACCGCACCGATCTTGGCCTGGCTTGTGCCACCAGGATCTGATTTTAAAAGCGCAGTCGATCAAGATATTGATATCGCAATTGCATCTATAAAAACCCTTGCTGAAATTTCAAAAGTTAAAAGCTCCAAGCGGCCCCGTATTCATTTCGAAGTTGATACCGGAATGACGCGCGGTGGATTCTTAGCCGAATGGGATCAGATTGATCTGCAACATATGCAAGGCGTGGAACTTGTTGGGATCTTCTCGCACTTTGCTCGCGCCGATGAACCAGGGCAACCACAAAATCTGGCGCAGCTAAATCGTTTCAAAAAGTTTGTCGCTAACCTTGAATCTGCTGGGTTTAATAATTTAATTCGCCACTTATCAAATTCCGCAGCCACTTTGGCTGATCAGGCATCAGCTTTTGAGATGGTGCGAACTGGAATTGCTATGTATGGGCTAACTCCTGATTTGAACTCAATGGGTACATCTAAATCACTTGGACTAAAGCCTGCGATGACGCTACGCGCAAAGCTACATTTAGTTAAAGATGTCCCTGCTGGTTCTCCAGTTGGCTATGGCGCAACTGCAGTAACAAAATCAGATACTAAATTAGGTTTAGTTGCGATGGGTTACGCCGATGGAATACCACGCATCGCCCAGAACGCCGGAATATTCTTTGATGGAAAACGAGCGCCGATTATTGGTCGCATCTCGATGGATCAATTTGTAGTTGATCTTGGCGCTGCATCAACTGCGCAATCTGGGGATTGGGTGACTGTTTTCGGACCGGGTGATAACGGCGAATACACTGCAGATGATTGGGGCAGCGCATCTGGCTCGATAAATTACGAGATAGTTACACGAATCGGGCCGCGAGTGCCTAGAATCTACGAACTATGAGCGATGCACTTTTGTACGCCAAGGGTGTCAGCATCTCCTTCGGCGGCCTTAAAGCGCTCAATGATGTTCATCTCGAACTTCGCCCCAACGAAGTCGTTGGTGTGATCGGCCCCAATGGCGCCGGTAAGACAACATTATTTAACGCTATCTGCGGATTAGTTAAACCAGATTCCGGTTCTTTTGAATTTGAAGGAAAAGATCGCGATTGGCCGAGCACCGATGAACTTGTAGATCTAGGCATCGCACGCACCTTGCAAGGCGTTGGGCTATTTCCTGAGTTAACTGTTATAGAAAATGTAATGGTTGGCGCCCAGAAGTTAGCCAAGACCGGATTAATTTCAGCAGCCCTGGGCACGAATAAGCGAGATGAAGAAATTCTGCGCGATAAAGCGATGCGCGCGCTAGATCGCGTTTATGCAGGCACTTTGGCTAATCGCCGCGCAGATACATTGGCTTATCCCGACACCAAGCGCGTTGCCATTGCCCGCGCGCTAGTTTCAGAACCAAAGATTCTGATGCTCGATGAACCAGCCGGTGGTTTAGGTCCACAAGATATTGAATGGATGAATAATTTAATCCGTAACCTAACGGCCACTATGTCGGTCTTAATTGTGGAACACCATATGGATGTTGTCATGAGCGTCTGCGATCGCCTTTATGTACTTAACTTCGGTGAAGTAATTTCTAGCGGAGATGCCGAAAAAGTCCGCCGTGATCCAGCAGTGATCGCCGCTTACCTCGGAACCGGGGTGGCCTAATGTTAAAGATCGAAAATTTAAGCGTTTCACACGGCGCCATTCGCGCACTGCATGAGATTTCATTTAACGTAGAAAAAGGCCAGCTAGCTGCAGTAATCGGTGCAAATGGTGCTGGAAAGACAACGCTACTGCGCACGCTTTCTGGTTTAAATAAAGCTAGCCACGGTACTGCGCACTGGAACGATCACAATATTTTGCACGCCAAACCTGAAGCGCTGGTTCGCCACGGAATCTCACATGTATCTGAAGGCAAATCGGTAATCCCTGAATTAACTGTCGCTGAAAATCTTGATCTCGGCGCGCTGTGGCGCCGTAATCGAAAAGAAGCAGCTAAATCTAAGCAAGAAGTTGTAGAACTATTTCCGCGTTTAGGCGAGCGTCTTTCGCAACGTGCTGATTCACTTTCGGGCGGCGAACGTCAGATGTTAGCTATCGGTCGCTCAATTATGTCTAAGCCCGAGTTACTTCTGCTTGATGAGCCATCACTTGGACTGGCCCCACTCGTGATCGAACAAATTTTTCAAGCCATCCGCGATCTAACGACTGCGATGGGTTTAACAGTTCTATTAGTTGAACAAAATGCCATGGGCGCACTTAAGATCGCAGATATCGGAATCGTTTTAAATCTTGGTTCAATCGCCGCGACCGGTAGCGCAGCTGCGCTCAAAGATGACCCCGCAGTTCGCGCTGCTTATTTGGGGTTCTGATTATGTTTGATTTTATAAATACCTTGCTGATCGGCATTACTGCCGGATCCATTTATTCGCTAATGGCGATCGCCATCGTTTTAGTCTGGCGCAGTACTCGGGTAGTTAACTTTGCTGCAGGTGGATTAGCGCTGGCTTCCTCTTTTGTCGGGGCAGCTGTATTAGAGAAGACCGGTTCGTTTTGGATCGCCCTTCCTCTGGCGATGATCGCTGGCGCAGTATTTTCGGCCTTTATTGAATACTTCTTCTTACGGCCACTTCTGAAACGTTCTGGTGGAAAAGGTGAAGAAATTTTCTTGCCGATCATCGCAACGCTCGGTTTGTTGGGAATAATTAAGGCGATTCTTAATTACATTTACGGCGATCGTGTCGGTTCACTGCCGCCACCGTTATCCGATAAAGGTTTTATATTCTCTGGCCAAAGCATCGCGCTATCGCCAATGCGCTTACTTATCCTGGCGATCGTTCTAATTTTGATGGTCTCTCTAACGCTAATTTTCCAACGCACCAACTTAGGTTTATCACTGCGCGCGTCTTCATTTGCTCCTGAAATCTCGCGCCTTGCAGGTATTCGCGTTGATTTAATTCGCACCGTTGGTTGGGCAATTTCCGGCGCAGCCGGTGCTACCGCCGGAATCTTGCAGACTACAAATGGTTCAGGATCAATCTCCCCAGAATCATTTGAATTTAGTTTGCTATTGGTATTTGGATTTGTTGCCGCCGTTATGGGTGGAATCGAAAGTTTAATTGGAGCTGTTGTTGGAGGACTGACTCTGGGCGTCATTTTGGCAATCATCTTGCTCTATGCCGGTGGATCACTTGTCTTCTTCGCCGCATTTTTAATTTTGATTCTCGTTTTGCTCTTACGACCTCAAGGAATTATCGGCGCGAAAGGTGGTCGCCGTGCATAAACGTCAGATCACTAATAAACATCGCTTCGTCGGCTTTGCCCTGATTGGTTTAGTTGTTTATATCTTGAGCAACGTCGTTGATGAATGGCGTTCTTTCCAGGGCGCAACAATCGCGGTATACGTAGTTGCGATTGCTTCGGTAATTTTATTAACTGGCTACTCAGGACAAATTTCACTCGGACACGGTGCACTGCTTGCAGTGGGTGCATACACCGCAGCCCTTACTCAAATTTATTTCCATGCCCCGATCTGGGTTTGCTTTGCAGCAGCAGTGTTAGTCACTGCGCTCTTTGGTGCAATTCTTGGTGCAGCAGCGGCGAGATTATCTGGACCATATTTAGCTGGAACAACTCTGGCACTTGCAGTTGGTCTGCCTTCGATTGCAAATCAATTCTCAATCTTGGGTGGCGAGCAAGGAATTTCATTCGATGCCGGTTGGCCTCCACTTTCATTTGGTGAATCTTTCACGCAATACAAATGGTTCTTCTGGATCGCATCCCTTGCAGCCTTAATTGCGATGTGGTGGGTGCAAAACATTCTGCGCTCTCGCTATGGCCGCACTTGGCGGGCGGTTAAGACCAATGAAGTCGCCGCTGAGATCGCCGGCATCAACATCGGCCGCTCAAAAGTCCTGGCCTTTACCGTCAGCGCCGGTATCGCGGGCTTAGCCGGCGCCCTGCTGGCGATGACCATGAATAACGTCTCCCCGAGCGCATTTCCGCTTGCCCTGTCATTTTCTATCGCAACCGGGGCCGTTCTCTCTGGCGTAAATACCCTCGGAGGCGTCATGATTGGCTCAGTAGCACTGGTTGCGATCCCCGAAATCGCCTCATTGATCTCTGATCGATGGAGCGGTTCTGAGAATCTAGCCACGATCTTGCCTGAGTTCATTGTGAGCGCGCTTCTGATCTTGACGGTCTTTTTAGCCCCGAAAGGTCCGATCGAAAAGCTTCGGTCGCGTCACTGTAAGTAAACGCAAGGCGCTCGTAAGATGTCTCGCACAAGAAGTACCGCACGACCCAGATCTACCCAGATCTACCCCCTCGATGGAAGGAAAAATATGATCAGAACGACTCGTCGGAAGTTTCTCGTAGCTTCCGCGGTGATGGCTGCAACTGCGCTCTCACTCTCTGTGATGCCGGCACAAGCAATGTCGCCGCGTTCAGAAGTAGGCGTAACTTCAACCGCAATCAAACTCGGCATTACTTTGCCAATGACAGGTTCAGCCAGTTTCGGCTACAACCAACTCCCTGGAGCGATGAAGGCATATTTTGATTATGTCAACGCAAATGGTGGAGTAAATGGCCGCAAGATCAGCCTCGTTGTAAAAAATGATGGCTATCTTCCAAAGCAGGCTATTCAAAATACTCAAGATTTAATTGCCAAGGATAAAGTCCTTGCAGTTATCGGTGCACTTGGAACAGCAAACAATAAGGCTGTTGCATCTGCGGTAAACCTTGGCCGTCGCGGAATCCCTAGCCTCTTCATCAACACCGGCTTTAGCGGATTTAACGATCGCAAGGCATACCCAACATCATCAACCATCTTGCCTTCATACATCATGGAAGCGAAGTTGATGAGTAAGTTCGTAAAGGAAACTTACGCAGGCAAGAAAGTTTGTATGTTGTATCAGGATGATGACTTCGGTGATGATGCACTTGTCGGCTTCGATAAGTCACACGGAAACCTAGACTTCGCAGTCAAGGTTGCCTACCCATCACTATCTCAAGGTGTAGCTGGAGTTCCAGATTCATGGATCACCAAGTTCAAGGCCGGCGGATGTGAAGTTCAAATTGTCTTCGGTGTTGCAAGTGCAACTCTTTACACAATTTTGGCTGCCGCAAAGGCTCAGTACGCACCTAAGTGGATCCTTGGTTCAGTCGGTGCAGATATCGGATCAATCAACCCAGCAACAGTTCCTTACATCATTGGCGCAACATCGATGTCATTTATGCCATCAGTTGTTGACCCAAAGGATGAATACGTTGCCAAGTTTAAAGAGATCAACACAACTTTTAACGCAGGAGCTAAGTTCAATAGCTGGGCGCTTATCGGGATGAACACAGCATTTGTTGCTGTTCAAGCCCTTAAGGCAGCTGGCAAAGATTTGACTCGCGCTTCGCTACTTGCCGCAATTGATAACAGCGGTTCAAAGTTTGCAAACGCAGGCTTGGTTCCACTGAACTACTCAAAGACAAGCAACGTTGGCTTCAATGGTTACTGGTTCGGTACTTTCAACAAGACCGGTGACCTTGTCCCTAATGACACATTCACATACACCCCTTACACCACAGATTCAGGTACAGGTGATGTTGTGAAATCAACCTATGTTCGTCCAGCAATGCCAGCGAAGGGATTGCCAAACTAATGAGAATCACATCGTTTAAATCACGCGCATTTGCGCTAGTTTCAACAACTGCGTTGCTTGCAACGCTCGTAGTTGCATCACCAGCTCACGCTGCAGCAACTGATCCAGTCTGTGATGGAAAAACTCCAGTACAGACATGCACTGGTAAGACTTCTGATGGCGCTATGTACGAGATGCGCGTTCCTGCGAATTTCGATGGCACCATGACAATCTGGTCACATGGATTTGGAACTAACACCAATATCCCTGCAGGACTTTTGCCAATCTTCCCATTGGGAAATCCAATCGATCCACGTCCACAGATTGCTCCAGGAAATGATGCTTTGCTTGTTAATTATCTAACTGATAAGGGCGTTGCTGTTATCGGTTCAGGATTTAGCACACAAGCATGGAACCTTGATGAAGCAGTAAAGACCAACACAGAACTTGTTGGAATCTTTAAAGCGAAGTTCACAACAACTAAGAAAGTTGTGGCATGGGGATACTCAATGGGTGGCGGAATTACTCAGGCTTTTGCTGAGCAACATCCAGAAATGCTTGCAGCTGCAGGAGTTATGAACCCAGTTGATTCATGGAATGCACAGAGCAAGTACCTAGTTGACATGCTCTGGCTCATGAAGACATGGTTCGATCCATCAATTAAGTTAACCGGTTATGCCGCAGGTGTGGCCGGTGATATGCAGATGATTCAAGACCTAGGTAAATACCTACTCATCTTGCAATCACTCCAAGCTGGAGTTGCAACTGGTGCATGGCCAACAACTTCAAGTGCGTCAGGTAAAGCACTTCAAGCTGGTGGAATTCCATCACGTAGCGCGCTATTGATGGTTGGTCGCCTTTCAGGCATCAGCTCAACTAGCTCATCATTCGATGGTGTAGCTGGTCCAGCAGGAGCTGCAGCTACCGCTTGGCCGCTTGCTTATGCACCAGCTCTCGGAACTCTTGAGAACATTGCTGGAGTTCTTGGCTACGCGCTTCTTGGCGCTCGCGATATGCAGACCAAGATGGGTGGCATCAGCTTCGATAACTCAGCAACAGATTATGCAAAGCAGTTAAGCGATGAAGATCGCACTGTTTACAACGCAGGTCTTAGCGGCAACACTGCTATTGCCGGTATGTTGCAAACGCTTAGCCCACTAAACCCAGATGCACCACGCATCAAGGGTGATGCTGCGGCGGTTGCTAAATCTGCTTCAACTATGTATCAGAACACTGGCAAGATCAAGGTCCCAACAGTGATGATGATTGCGCAAAACGATCCAGTAGAACCTGCCGGAATTGTTCAGCGAATCTCTGACATGTACGAAGAAGAATATGCTGCTGCAAAAGCTGCTGCCAAGAAAGCTGCACAGAAGACTGGTGTATACAACGCGCCAGTCCGTAAGTTGCAGGTTCTTTGGAGCGTAACCCCAAAGACATGGTCGAAGTTCAATGCTGACGGAACTCCAATTTCGATTTCTGGAACTCCAGGCACAGGCCACACCAACTTCTCCTCATCTCACTACAAGGTGTTTATCGACACGATGCTCTCAGCAGCATCAAATGGTGAGCTTCCTTGGACTGGTAGTCAGCTATCGAAGGTACGTCAAGCGAAGTACCTAGTAATCGATCGTGACACTCTCTATCCATGGATGAAGTACTACAACAAGTAAAGTTTAAGTTGTAGAAAAGATCCTACGAGATAGGGGTCGCGCGAGAGCGCGGCCCCTATCTCTTTTTCACGAGTACCCTTAACCCTTATGAAGATCGCAACGGCGCAGGAAATGTTTGGCCTTGGCGAAAAAATCGGTGCTCAACTTCGCGCCGGCGATCTCATCCTTTTAAATGGCCCACTTGGCGCCGGTAAGACAGTCTTAGTGCAAGGCATCGGTGCAGCACTGGGATTTAGTGAAGTCACCTCACCAACCTTTGTTATCTCACGTATCCATAAAGGTGCGCTGCCTTTGATCCATGTTGATACTTATCGCTTACTTGAAACTGGCAAAGCAGCTCTTTATCTAGATGATTTGGATCTAGATACCGCGCGCGAAAGCGCGGTCACCGTTATCGAATGGGGCGGGGCTGAATCTGTGCGTCTATCTGATGAACGCCTAGAAATAGATATTGATCGCACTGATGATGAGCGAGTTGTTACGTGGCGCGCCATCGGCCCAAGATGGACAGAGTTAAAACTATGACTATTTCACTTGCGATAGATACTGCAACTAACCGCACAATCGTTGCGATTATTGAAGATGGCAAAGTCTTGTTTGAAGGTTTTCACGAGGGCGCAACTGAACATGGCTTTGCAATTACTGAGTTAGTTGCTAAAGCGCTTGAAGTTTGCCCAAAGCCTGATCAAGTAGTTGTTGGTATGGGGCCAGGGCCATTTACGGGATTACGCGTTGGAATTACCTTTGCCCACACCTTCGCGTTAGCGCGCGAGATTCCAGTAATCGGCGTTTGTTCGCTGGATGCAATCATCGTTGATAAAGATGAATACTCCGTTGCAATTGATGCCCGCCGCAAAGAGATTTACTGGGCTAGATATAAAGATGGCGTGCGCGTTGCAGGGCCTGAAGTTAGCAAACCAGCAGAGGTTGATAACTTTATAATTGATCAATTCCCCAATATGCAAAAACTAGTAAGCCTAAGTAAAACTCAAAATATTTCTGAGCCCATGTATCTGCGCCGCCCTGATGCGGTGCCAACTGCGGAACGCACATGATCGCCTACCGCACAGCGATGCAACTGGATCTGCCAGTTTTAGTTTCTATGGAGCGAGTTTTATTTGCTGATTCGCCATGGTCGATGGGGCAATTTAAAGAAGAGTTTAAAGGCGTTCCTAATTCGCGATATTTCTTAGTCGCCACAAATGAGCAAGATCAGGTAGTTGGCTATGCCGCGGTATTGGTTGTGGCACCTGGCGTTGAAGCAGATGTTTTAACGGTGGCTGTTTTACCTGATTACACGCGCCAGGGCATCGCATCACACTTTATGGCCGAGCTTGAGAGATGGTCTATTTCTAAGGGCGCTCCAGCGATGATGTTAGAAGTCGGTACTGAAAATGCCAGTGCGATCGCGCTGTATGAAAAGTTGGGTTATGAAAATATCTCAACGAGACGAGGCTATTACGGCCCAGGTTTAGATGCCTTTGTAATGCGTAAGGAGCTGGGCGCATGAGCGAGCCAATTGTTTTAGGACTTGAAACTTCATGCGATGAGACCGCAATTGGAATTGTGCGCGGGCGCAAGTTGCTGGCCAATGTGATCGCATCGAGTGTTGAAGAACATGCGCGCTTCGGGGGAGTCGTCCCGGAAATCGCTAGCCGAGCACATCTAGAAGCGATGTTGCCAAGTATTGAAAAAGCGGTGCGCGATGCCGGTATTTCACTTAAAGATATTGATGCGGTGGCAGTTACTGCAGGCCCTGGTTTAGTCGGCGCATTGTTAGTTGGAGTGGCATCAGCCAGTGGTTTGGCACTTGGACTGGGCAAACCTTTATATGGTGTTAACCATTTAGCCGCCCACATCAGCGTTGATTATTTAACACATGATCTGCCAACTGATCCAACGATTGCTCTGCTAGTTAGCGGCGGACACTCATCGCTGCTGCAAGTAGATGACATCACTTCAACGATTACTAAACTTGGGGCGACGATGGATGATGCCGCAGGTGAGGCCTTCGATAAAATTGCCCGCGTTATGGGACTTGGTTTTCCGGGGGGCCCCGCAATTGATAAGACAGCTCTTTCAGGTTCACCAACGGCAATTGATTTTCCACGTGGCTTAACAACCTCCAATGATTGGGCAACTCGTCCTTATGATTTTTCATTCTCTGGTTTAAAGACTGCCGTCGCTAGATATTTAGAAAGTACTCCAAATTATGCAAAGGCGGATGTGGCAGCGTCGTTCCAAGAATCAATTGTTGATGTGCTGCTTCTAAAATCATTGGCAGCTTGTAAAGCAACGGGGATTGATTCGTTGGTGATTGCCGGGGGTGTGGCCGCTAATTCACGGCTGCGCGCAGTAGCTGAAGAACGTTGTGAAAAGGCGGGTGTGCGCTTGCGTATTCCAAGTTCGGCGCTTTGTACTGATAACGGAGCGATGGTGGCGGCCCTGGGCTCGCTGATGGTTGCTGCTGGCCGCGCCCCTGGCCCACAGGCCTTTGACGCTGATTCTGCCCTCCAAGTTGAGCGGGTTGGCCTGTAGAACTACAGTTAGCACTCTAAGCCCCACACTGCTAATTGAAGGAGAAAAAATCATGGCAGTAGCCATTAAGCCACTTGAAGATCGCATCGTTGTTAAAGCTTCAGAAGCCGAGACCACCACAGCATCAGGACTCGTTATTCCTGACACTGCAAAAGAGAAGCCACAGGAAGGCACAGTTGTAGCCGTTGGTCCTGGTCGTTTCGATGACGGCGTTCGCGTTCCTATGGATGTCAAGGTCGGCGATGTTGTTCTCTACAGCAAGTACGGCGGAACTGAAGTTAAGTACAACAACGAGGAGTACCTCGTACTTTCAGCCCGTGACATTCTCGCTGTAATCGAGAAGTAGTAATGGGAAAAATTCTTGAATTCGACGAGCAAGCTCGTCGCGCAATGGAGCGTGGAGTAAATATCCTCGCTGACACAGTAAAGGTAACCCTTGGTCCTAAGGGACGTAACGTGGTTATCTCAAAGTCATTTGGCGCGCCAACTATCACAAACGATGGCGTGACAATTGCGAAAGAGATCGAACTTTCTGATCCAGCTGAAAATATGGGCGCACAGCTCGTAAAGGAAGTTGCGACTAAGACCAACGATGTTGCAGGGGATGGAACAACAACTGCAACCGTTCTTGCCCAAGCAATGGTTAAAGAAGGTTTACGTAACCTTGCTGCTGGCGCACAGCCAATGGATCTAAAGCAGGGTATTGAAGCAGCCGTTATCGCTATCTCTGCGCGTTTGGCCGAAAATGCAACTGTCGTAAAAGATAAGGCACAGATTGCTGACGTTGCAACGATTTCAGCCCAAGATCGCGCAATCGGCGAACTCATTGCTGAAGCAATGGACAAGGTCGGCAAAGATGGCGTAATCACCGTTGAGGAAGCATCAACTACCGCACTTGAACTTGAGTTCACTGAAGGTATGCAATTCGATAAGGGTTACATCTCACCATATTTCGTAACCGATCAAGATCGCATGGAGGCAATCCTTGAAGATGCCTTCGTACTTATCTCAGGTAATAAGATCTCTGCGCTCGCAGAGTTGCTACCAGTTCTTGAAAAAGTTGCCCAAGCAAATAAGCCGCTTTTAATCATCGCTGAAGATGTCGATGGTGAAGCCCTTTCTACTTTGGTCGTAAACCGCATGCGCGGAGTATTTACCTCAGCTGCAGTTAAGGCGCCCGGCTTTGGCGATCGTCGCAAGGCGATGTTGCAAGATATTGCAATCTTGACCGGCGCCACAGTGATCTCTGCTGAAGTTGGTATGAAACTTGATCAGGTAAATATTGAAGATCTCGGTAAGGCCCGTCGCATCGTTATTACTAAGGATGCAACAACTATTGTCGATGGCGCAGGGGATAAGGCAACTGTTGCCGCCCGTGTTTCAGAGATCCGCAACGAGATTGCAAATACTGACTCAGATTGGGATCGCGAAAAGCTACAAGAGCGCGTTGCCAAGCTAGCTGGCGGAGTTTGCGTAATCAAAGTTGGCGCACACACCGAAGTAGAACTTAAAGAGAAGAAGCACCGCCTAGAAGATGCAATTTCAGCTACTCGTGCCGCAGTTGAAGAAGGCATCGTAATCGGCGGAGGCGCAGCGCTTGTTCATGCAGCAGATGCTCTAGAAGGAGACCTAGGTTTTACTGGAGATAAAGCAGTTGGCGTTCGCTTAGTTCGCAAGGCATGCGATGAACCGCTTCGCTGGATTGCAGAAAATGCAGGACTTGAAGGCTACGTCGTAGTAGCAAAGGTCCGTGCTCTGAAATCACATGAAGGCTTTAATGCAGCGACTGATGTTTATGGCGATCTTGCAAAAGATGGTGTCATCGATCCAGTTAAGGTAACTCGTTCGGCACTTGCTAACGCAGCTTCAATCGCCGCGATGTTTATTACAACTGAAGCAGTTGTATATGAGCGTCCAGCAGATGAAGTTGCCGATGCTGCCGGTGGACATGGACATAGCCATGGTCCGGGTGGGCACAGCCACTAGCCACTTAGTAATTAATTAAGATAAAAAAATCCCCTGCCAACCAGTTCGGTTTGCAGGGGATTTTTATTACTAGGATTAGTAAAAGTTAAGAAGCTTCATATGCAGTCGGTAATTCTGGGCTAATGATTAGCGCGCGATCATCTTCTGATAGACCGCCCCAAATTCCGTAAGGCTCTTGCACTGCCAAAGCATGTGCGCGGCAAGCTGCAATTACAGGACATGATGCGCAGACTGCCTTTGCGGCATTCTCGCGATTGCGACGTCGTGGACCACGTTCGCCATCTGGATGAAAGAACATCTCCGCAGGCAGGCTTCTACAAGCGCCCTCATACTGCCATTCCCAATGATCTGCGATTGGAAGCGGTAGACGTGAAGTTTCAGCCATTGGGTTCTCCTTGCCTTGTTGTAAGGGAAGCCTACAACCGCGCCATAGGTTGTTCAAGTACCTAACGCGCCAAAGGGTGTTCGTTTCATCACGCCGCAAGCGTGTTTCAAGTGGTGGGATCTCGCAGATACCGCCACGATTACCCTATGGACGAGCTACTGACGGTCGCAGCGGTCGCCCGCCAAATAGGAGTAGCCCCAGCCACCCTGCGTACCTGGGCTCGCCGCTATGGTCTCGGGCCATCTAGCCATGAGGCGGGCGAACATCGCAAGTACTGTCCTAGCGATCTTGCCAAGCTAATTCTGATGCGCCGCTTAATTTCTGCAGGAGTTGCCCCAGCCGATGCTGCAGCGCAAGCGATATCTCATAAAGGCGAAGTAAAAGCAGAAAAGATATTAAAGCACTGTGAATCTCGCGAAGAGATTGTTACTTCAATTGTTAACGCTGCAAACTCCTTAGATCGAAGCTTTGTAGAAGAGATACTGCGAAAAGATATTGAAAAATATGGAGTTATTGATAGCTGGCAAGCGGTTATGGTTCCAGTCCTTGTAATTGTGGGAGATGCTTGGGCGGCGACCGGAACTGGGATTGAAGTCGAGCATCTGCTCTCTGAAACAATAATTGGAATTCTCCGCGACCGAACCAAGCAATTAAAGAGCCCAATCAATGCCCGCCCAGTTTTAATCGCCTCAGTTGGTGAAGAGTTTCATAGCTTGGCAATTCATGCGCTGCATGCCGCGCTCGCTGAAGCAAAAGTTGAATGCAACTTCTTAGGTGCGCGCACTCCACTTGAAGCTTTAGCAAGCATGATCTCTCGTAGCGCCCCACCTGCAGTATTTCTCTGGGCGCAGTTATCAAAGAATGCAGATCCAAAGTATTTCCGTGATATCCCGGCAGTGCGCCCATCACCGCGCGTTATCTTGGGTGGACCTGGCTGGGATCGAAGTGAATGCTCAGATATGCCATTTGCTGACGATTTAACGCTGGCCTGTGAGCAAATCAAGCAGGCAATCGGGGCCTAATTCTCAAGTTAGACTAGGGCGCTCAACCACAGTACGGAGGGCTCATGAGCGGCGATAACGACAAAGTCGCGATGCTCGGGCTGACCTACGACGATGTGTTGTTGTTGCCAGATGCCTCCGAAGTCGTTCCCAGTGAAGTAAGTACTACGACTTGGTTAACGCGCAATATTTCTCTCGCTGTTCCAGTTATTTCATCTGCGATGGATACCGTCACCGAATCAACGATGGCGATCGCAATGGCGAAAGCTGGCGGCATCGGAATCATCCACCGCAACCTGCCAATTGATGAACAGGTAACGCATGTTAAATTAGTTAAAAATGTTGGGCTTGCCGGTGCTGCTGTTGGTGTTGGTGATGATGGCTTTGCCCGCGCTAAAGCTTTAATTGAAGCTGGCGTTAATGTTGTTGTTGTCGATACCGCACACGGACACCACCGCGCAGTCTTAGATGCGATTGAGCGAATCAAGAAATTTTCACCAACGACCGAAGTTATCGGTGGCAATGTCGCAACTCGTGCAGGTGCGCAAGCTTTAATTAACGCAGGAGCGGACGCTGTAAAAGTTGGCGTTGGTCCCGGATCCATTTGCACAACCCGTGTTGTTGCCGGCGTTGGCGTTCCGCAGATCACTGCAATTATGGAGGCAAGTAAAGCTTGCAACAAGGCAGGGATTCCTTTAATTGCCGACGGCGGTCTGCAATATTCAGGTGACATTGTTAAAGCCATTGTCGCTGGTGCAAATTCAGTAATGCTCGGTTCACTCTTAGCCGGTTGTGAAGAGTCCCCTGGTCAACTTATTGAAATTGATGGTGTTAAATACAAGGCTTACCGCGGCATGGGTTCCCTCGGTGCGATGCAATCGCGCGGAGAACAGAAGTCATATTCCAAAGATCGCTACATGCAAGACGATGTTTTATCTGAAGATAAACTTGTTCCCGAAGGTATTGAAGGAAAAGTCGGCTATCGCGGTCCAGTTGCAGAAGTAGTTCACCAATTAGTCGGTGGGCTGCGCAGCGGAATGGGTTATGCCGGAGCACCTGATATCGAAACTCTGCGCCGTGAAGGACGTTTAATTCAAATTACCGCAGCAGGTCTACAAGAGAGCCATCCCCATGATGTGCTGCATGTGGCCGATGCCCCTAACTACAGCAAGAAGAGCTAAGGAAGGCCGTCATGGATATCGAAATTGCACCAGGAAAACGCGCCCGCCAAGCTTTCTCTTTCGACGATATCGCCATTGTCCCAAGCCGTCGTACCCGTAACCCAGAAGATGTTTCAACTGCTTGGCAGATCGATGCTTATAAATTTGATATTCCTATGATGGCAGCGCCTATGGATTCAGTTGTCTCACCAGATACTGCAATTGCAATCGGCAAACTCGGTGGACTTGGCGTATTAAACCTCGAAGGTTTATGGACTCGTTATGACGATCCCCGCATTCCACTAGGTGAAATTGCATCTATGCCAGATAAGCACGCCACGCGCCGTATGCAGGAAATTTATGCCGCACCAATCCGCCCCGAATTAATCAAAGAACGTATCAAAACTATTCGTGATGCCGGTGTCACTGTTGCCGCATCTCTTTCACCACAACGTACCGCCGAACTACATAAAGCGGTTATTGATGCCGGCGTTGATATCTTCGTAATTCGTGGCACAACAGTTTCGGCAGAACATGTTGGCAATGATGATTCAGCGCTTAACTTAAAGAAATTTATCTACGAGCTAGATGTCCCGGTAATCGTCGGTGGCGTTGCCACATCAACTGGCGCACTGCACTTAATGCGCGCAGGCGCTGCTGGTGTATTGGTTGGTTTTGGTGGGGGAGCCGCTCACACAACTCGTAAAGTTTTGGGAATTGAAGTCCCAATGGCATCGGCAGTTGCCGAAGTTGCAGCCGCACGCCGCGAATATTTAGATGAATCTGGCGGACGCTATGTTCACGTTATTGCAGATGGTTCCGTTGGTCGCTCAGGTGATATCGCTAAAGCAATTGCTTGCGGTGCCGATGCAGTAATGATGGGATCTCCACTTGCTAAAGCTGTTGAAGCACCAGGTCTTGGTTGGCACTGGGGATCGGAAGCCCATCACCAAGAGCTGCCTCGTGGCGAACGTGTAAACGTTGGCACAGTTGGTTCAATCGAAGAAATTCTGCTCGGCCCATCACACACATCAGATGGTTCCATGAACTTATTCGGCGCACTTCGCCGCGCGATGGCAACATCTGGATACTCAGATGTGAAATCGTTCCAGCGCGTAGAAGTCATTATTCACGGGGCTTAATCTGTTGAACTCTAAGAGCGGTGTTCTAGTAGTCGATTTCGGGGCGCAATATGCGCAGCTGATCGCTCGTCGCGTGCGCGAAGCAAACGTTTATTCTGAAATAGTTCCATCACATATCACCTCAGCGGAAGTCACCGCCAAGAACCCAGCTGCAATTGTCTTATCGGGTGGCCCATCTAGCGTTTATGCAGACCGCGCCCCTAAATTCGATGGCGAAATATTAAAACTTGGTATTCCAGTCTTCGGTATTTGTTATGGATTCCAAGTCATGGCAGCTGCCTTAGGTGGCGTAGTTAGCCAAACTGGTAAATCAGAATTCGGTCGTACCGAGATAAAGACTGAATCGACTTCCAAGATCTTCTCATCCCTTCCTGCAGTGCAAAGTGTTTGGATGTCACATGGCGATGCGGTGACACAAGCACCTGCTGGTTTTTCAATCTGTGCAGTCACTGCCGATACTCCGATCGCAGCATTTGAAGATGCGACCGGAAAAATCGCGGGCGTGCAATTTCACCCTGAAGTTCTACATTCCGAACATGGCCAAACGATCTTTAAAAACTGGTTAATTAACATTGCGGGTTGTCAGCCAGATTGGACTACGGGAAATATCGCTGAAAATGAGATCGCTAAAGCTAAGGCGTTAATCGGTAGCAAGCGCGTGATCTGTGGGCTATCTGGCGGCGTTGATTCAGCGGTTGCCGCAGCGATCATTCAACGCGCCGTTGGTTCGCAATTAACTTGCGTCTTTGTTGATCACGGCCTATTGCGCAGCGGAGAATCAGAGCAAGTACAACGAGATTTCGTAGCAGCCACCGGCATTGATCTAGTTGTGGTTGATGCCGTTGATCAATTCTTAAACGCACTAGCTGGCGTTACCGATCCTGAAACCAAGCGAAAGATCATTGGTCGCGAATTCATCCGCTCCTTTGAAAAGGCGGCGCGCGATATCGCAGCCGGCGGCGATGTTGAATTCTTAGTACAGGGCACCTTATATCCAGATGTTGTGGAATCAGGCGGCGGAACCGGTACCGCCAATATCAAGTCACATCACAATGTGGGCGGTCTGCCTGATGATTTGAAATTTACTTTAATAGAACCATTGCGCACGCTCTTTAAAGATGAGGTACGCCAAGTTGGTTTAGAGCTTGGACTACCAGAAGAAATAGTTTGGCGCCAACCCTTCCCAGGGCCCGGCCTTGGTATCCGCATCATCGGTGAAGTAACAAAAGAGCGCTTAGATCTATTGCGCCATGCAGATTTAATTGCGCGCGAAGAACTTAAGGCGGCCGGGCTTGATCGCCAGATTTGGCAATGTCCAGTTGTCTTGTTGGCAGATGTGCGCAGCGTCGGCGTGCAAGGCGATGGCAGAACTTACGGCCACCCAATAGTTCTGCGCCCGGTATCTAGCGAAGATGCGATGACCGCTGATTGGTCACGTATTCCATATGAGACCTTAGAGAAAATCTCAACTAGAATTACAAATGAAGTGCGCGAAGTAAATCGAGTTGTGTTGGATGTGACTTCAAAGCCGCCAGGGACAATCGAATGGGAGTAGGAACTCGATTATGAAAAGAATTACTGCGCTCTGTGCCTTGGCAATCGCCGTGACTCCATTAACTTTTGTTAAGGCATCTGCTGCCGAACGCCCAACCTCTGTTGCGGGTTGCGCTAAGCCAACCTCTAAAGCCCACGCACCTGCAACGCTTAAGCAACCGACTTCACCAGATAAGAAGTTGGCAAAGACAATGACAATTACAACCAATTGCGGTGTAATCACAATTGCCTTGGACCCAGCTGCCCCACAAACTGTTACCAATATGTCAGCTCTTGCACGCGCTAAATATTTTGATGGATCGTTCTGCCATCGCTTAACAACTGAAGGACTTTACGTTCTGCAATGTGGTGATCCTTCAGCGCAAGGTAATGGTTCTCCTGGATCATGGAAGGGTTACAAGGATGAAAATCTTCCAGCAAATAGGATCCTTACCTATCCAGCAGGAACAGTTGCTATGGCTAACTCTGGCCCAAATACCAATGGCAGCCAATTCTTTTTAGTTTATAAAGACACAACGCTTCCGGCCAGCTACACAATTTGGGGCAAGATCAAGACTGGCCTGCCGCTGTTGTTGCGGATTGAAAAGGTAGGCGCTTATAAAGTCGATCAAAGTTCAAATAACGCTTATTACGCAGGCGATGGTTTTCCAGTTCAGCCAATCGAGATTAAATCGGTGAGCGTTCGTTAAAGTTTAGTTTGTATTAACGATCTTAAAAGCTTCAGCGATTCGACCTTCAGGTAACCCTGCCATACCGGCATTGCGCTGGCCCCACTCGCGAACCATATTCTCTAACTCTTTATTGTGAGAAGTCTGCGATGCATGTGCGTGGAGCGCTTTCATCTTTAGATCAAAGGTGTCAGTGATATCTACCCAGTGATCAGGATTGGCAAAGCCCATTACCCAAACTTCTTTTACGCGATGTGGTTGTAGACCTTCATCATTTAATAAATCGGTAAAGGCAAATGGATTTCGTGCATCTGGATATACCGCTTGGATCGCAGCTTCGCCTGCTGCTAGGTGATCGGGGTGGCTTGCCCCAATACGATCCCAATTACGTTCTGGAGATTGGCAAACCATACGATCTGGTTTGCTGATACGAATTTGGCGAACTAGATCCTTGCGCAATCCAAGAGTTGGTTCTAAATGTCCATCTACATAATTTAAAAATGTAATATCAGTTACGCCGACTGCCGCACCGGCTGCGCGTTGTTCGCGTTGGCGGATTGCTGGCATCTCCTCTTTTGTAAAGCCTGATTCTTCTCCGCCTTGATCACCATTTGTGCAGAAGACATAAGCGACTTCGATGCCCGCTTTTACCCATTGGGCGATCGTTCCGGATGCGCCAAAGTCAGAATCATCGGGATGGGCGTTGATTACGAGTACACGTTTAATTTCAGAATTTGGTAGCGGCTCCATGACAGTTAAGCCTAATAGACTCCGCGCCATGGTCGATACAGATGCGCTGCTGGGCGGACTCAATCCGCAGCAACAGAAAGCTGTCATCCATGAAGGTGCACCGCTATTAGTTGTGGCAGGTGCCGGATCTGGCAAAACCCGTGTTTTAACGCGCCGCATCTCTTATCTAATGGCCGCTCGCGGCGTGCGCCCATATGAAATTTTGGCGATCACCTTTACCAATAAAGCAGCTGGTGAGATGAAAGATCGCGTCACAGATCTGGTTGGGCCGATTGCAAAATCTATGTGGGTCTCAACTTTTCACTCGGCCTGTGTTCGCCTCTTGCGCCAGGAGATCGAACGCTTGGGTTACAGCAGCACCTTCAGTATCTACGATTCAGCAGATTCCCAGAAGTTAATTTCGCGGGTAATGGAGACGCTAAACCTAGATGCCAAACGTTACCCACCGCGCCAATTTCAAACCTTGATCTCTAACGCTAAGAATGAATTACAGACTCCTTATCAATATTTATCGGCCGCCCAAAATCAATTCGAAACGATCGTCGCCGATGTTTATACGATGTATGAAAAGCGCTTGCAGCAAGCAAATGCCTTAGATTTCGATGATCTGATTATGAAGACCGTTCAGGTCTTACAACAATTTCCGGAAACCAAGGCGCGCTTTAGATCTCGCTTTCGCCATATCTTGGTAGATGAGTACCAAGATACAAACCATGCCCAATACATGTTAGTTAAAGAGTTAACAGGTACTGAAGGCGATGGCTATCCACTGGCTGAACTCTGCGTGGTAGGCGATGCCGATCAATCAATTTATGGCTTCCGCGGGGCAACGATCCGCAATATCTTGCAATTTGAAGTTGATTATCCCAATGCCGCAACTGTTCTGCTAGAACAAAATTACCGTTCTACTCAAAATATTCTCAATGCTGCTAACGCAGTTATTACTCAAAATGAATCTCGCAAAGAAAAGAACCTTTGGTCAGATGCCGGATCAGGTGCACCCTTAATTGGTTATGTCGCCGAATCCGAATATGACGAAGCTGAGTTTGTGAAAGGTGAGATTCGCTCGCTGCAAGATATGGGCCATTCCAACCCCGGCGATACCGCAGTCTTCTATCGCACAAATGCCCAATCTCGTATCTTTGAAGAAATCTTTATGCACGCAGCAATTCCTTATAAAGTCGTTGGTGGGCTGCGCTTCTACGAGCGGAAAGAAGTTAAAGATCTACTGGCTTATCTGCGCGTACTTGCAAACCCAAATGATGAAGTCTCGTTGCGGCGCGTCATCAACTTTCCTAAACGAGGCATTGGCGATCGCGCGCTAGAAGAAGTTGAGATCTTCTCGCAAGCACAAGGCATATCTTTCTGGCACGCGCTGCGTCGCGTCTCTCAAGCAACAACTGTGCCCAATAAAGCTGCCCAATCGATTGGGCAATTTACTTCGATGCTTACCGCACTGGCTGTCTTAGTTGAGGCTAAGACAAAGCCATCAGTAATTATCGAAGCAGTCCTTGAACAATCAGGGCTCTTAACCGAACTTGAAGCCAGCACCGATCCACAAGATGAGGTCCGGGTTGAGAACTTAAAAGAACTCGTTTCTGCATCTATGGAATATGAAGAACGCCCCTTTGAAGAACTCGGTGAAGATGAAGAGATTTCACTATCGGGATTCCTAGAAAAAGTTTCGCTAGTTGCCGATGCTGATGAGATTCCAGACGGTGAAGATCACGGGGGAGTTGTTACCTTAATGACCCTGCACACCGCAAAGGGACTCGAATTTCCCACAGTATTTCTAACTGGCATGGAAGATGGAATCTTTCCGCATGCGCGCACCTTAGATGATCCAAAAGAGATTGAAGAAGAACGCCGCCTGGCATATGTCGGTTTAACTCGAGCCGAAAAACGTTTATATATTTCGCGCGCCGAATACCGCTTAACTTTTGGCACACCGAAATACAATCCAGGTTCACGTTTCCTGGATGAGATTCCATCTGAGTTAATTGAATGGAAAGATGAAACCCGTTCTAAATCTTCATCCGGCAGTTCTGGTATTCGCAGATCACGCGTTGCAACAACTGCGCCACCGCGCGCAACAGGTAAGAAATCTTCGGCAATAGTTCTAGCCGTTGGCCAGCGTGTGTCACATGACACATTTGGACTTGGCACGGTAGTAGCACTTGCTGGTGAAGGCGATAAATCTGAGGCGACTATCAATTTTGGCCAATATGGCGATAAACGACTGCTGCTGCGCTATGCGCCTGTGGTGGTTCTGTAGCCCGCTGCAGCGATTAGGATTACCCCTATCCGCTAGCGCAAAGAAGAGCTAGTAATCGTCGAAATGGTAATAATTAAGTGGATCTCTTTGAATACCAAGCACGTGACTTATTTGAAAAGCATGGCGTGCCTGTCCTCGCTGGCGCAGTAGCAACCACCGATGAAGAAGCTTTTCAAGCAGCCAGCAAGATGGGCGGAAAAGTTGTCGTTAAAGCCCAAGTAAAAGTTGGCGGACGCGGAAAAGCCGGCGGTGTGAAGTTAGCCGTTGATGCTAATGATGCTAAAGAAAAAGCTGGCGCAATTCTTGGAATGGATATTAAAGGCCACATTGTTCACCAGGTAATGATCGCGCAAGCAGCGCCTATCGTTGATGAATATTACATTTCGATTTTATTAGATCGCTCAAATCGCACCTTCTTGGTTATGGCATCGGTTGCCGGCGGTATGGATATTGAAGAAGTCGCACGCACTGCGCCAGAGAAGCTAGCAAAAGTTCCGGTCACAGCAGTTGATGGAATTTCACAAGCGAAAGCGAAAGAGATTATTACGCAAGCCAAGTTCCCAGCAGATATTGCAGATCAGGTCGCTGATGTTCTTGTAAAACTTTGGGAGGTTTTCCAATCTGAAGATGCAACCCTGGTTGAGGTAAACCCACTCGTTAAAACTGAAGATGGTCGCATCATCGCCCTTGATGGAAAAGTGTCACTTGATGAGAACGCAGAATTTCGCCAGCCTGGACACGCAGCCCTTGTAGATCACGCCGCAGCTAATGCTTTAGAAGCGGCTGCAAAAGAGAAAGGCCTGAACTACGTAAAGCTGGAAAATGGCCAAGTCGGAATTATCGGCAATGGTGCAGGTCTTGTGATGTCTACGCTCGATGTTGTGGCATACGCTGGTGAAAAATTTGGCGGAATGCGCCCAGCAAACTTCCTAGATATTGGCGGCGGAGCATCTGCCCAAGTTATGGCAGATGGACTTTCGATTATCTTGGGCGACCCAGATGTCAAAAGCGTATTTGTAAATGTATTTGGCGGAATTACCGCTTGTGACGCTGTTGCCAATGGCATTGTTCAAGCACTTGAACTACTTGGCGCCAAGGCTACAAAGCCAATTATCGTGCGCTTAGATGGCAATAACGTCTTGGAAGGTCGCGCAATTCTTACTGCAGCAAACCACCCGTTGGTTGAACAAGCCGAAACTATGGATGGAGCAGCTTCCCGCGCTGCAGAATTGGCGGCAAAGTAATGTCGATCTTTATTAATTCAAATAGCAAAGTAATTGTGCAAGGCATGACTGGTTCTGAAGGAACCAAGCACACCCGTCGCATGTTGGCATCAGGTACCAAAGTTGTCGGTGGCGTTACACCTGGCAAAGGTGGACAGACCGTAGATATAGATGGCCACCAACTGCCGGTCTTTAATACCGTTGCTGAAGCTATTGCTGCAACTAGCGCCAATGTTTCCGTTGTCTTTGTGCCACCTAAATTTGCTAAGGCTGCAGTCATCGATGCGATCGACGCAAAAATGCCACTTGTTGTTGTAATTACCGAAGGTATTCCGGTTCATGATTCCGCTTACTTCTATGCCTATTCTGTGCAAAAGGGCACAACCCAAATCATTGGACCTAACTGTCCAGGTTTGATTAGCCCAGATCAATCAAACGTTGGAATCATTCCTGCCGATATTACAAAGCGCGGACCAATTGGTTTAGTTTCAAAATCTGGAACGCTTACTTATCAGATGATGTATGAACTTCGCGATATTGGATTCTCAACTGCAGTTGGCATCGGTGGTGACCCTGTCATCGGCACAACACACATTGATTGCTTAAAAGCATTCCAAGATGATCCAGATACAACAGCGATCGTGATGATCGGTGAAATCGGTGGCGATGCGGAAGAACGCGCCGCAGCCTTTATCGCTGAATATGTAACTAAGCCAGTTGTTGGTTACGTTGCCGGATTTACCGCACCAGAAGGAAAGACGATGGGCCACGCAGGTGCGATCGTCTCTGGTTCTTCAGGTACTGCGCAAGCTAAGAAAGATGCGCTAGAAGCTGCTGGTGTAAAGGTTGGCCAAACTCCAAGTGAAACAGCGCGCTTAATGCGCGCCATACTCGGCCGCTAACCAAGACCATGTTGCAACGTGTCCTAGCGGTCTCGTTTGCACAAGTCTTGCGTACCGTTGCAATTCTCTCACTGCCCCTTGCCTTTATCTCACTAATTGCTTGGGCTACAGCAGGTAGCGCAACTGGAAATACCTCAGATCCAATGCGCGCGGCTATCTGGCTATGGCTGGGCGCGCACCACATTCCATTCTTTTTAAATGGCACCGCAGCTGGATATCTCTCTTACTTACCTATCGGTGCAATGTTGTTGCCATTCTTTGCACTGCGCAGTGGCTTTGGCCGCGCGCTATCTAAATTACATGGCGATTTTCATAACATTTCAAGTGTTCGTTCTATATTTGCATCCCAATATGCACTTGTTGCAACTCTGCTTGCACTTGCCAGCAGATCACCTAGCGTTAGTTCACAATGGTATTTGGCACCAGTCTTTGGATTTGTGATCGCTTACTTAGCTTCACTAACCGCCGGATCTCGTTTGCGGATGTCGCAGGCGGTTAGCTATGCCTCGCGGGTATTGGCGATTCTTATGGGCGCTTCATTTATCTTGCTTGCAATCTCAATTTTTATGAATACCTCAACCTTTAAAAATATCTCGATTGTGCTGCAACCTGGATTCTTCGGCGGCATACTTTTATTTGCGTTAAACCTTTTCTACCTGCCAAATCTTGCAGTTTCAACTCTCGCCTATTTCACCGGTACTGGTTTTGCAGTTGGCACCGGAACTTTACTTTCTCCATTTACTCATCGCCTTGGGGAAATTCCAGCGCTGCCAATTCTGGCTGTATTACCGACTTCATCATCTAAATTGGCGCTGATCGCCGTTGCACTTGTGATCGCACTCGGTGCGCTAATGGCCGCCTGGGCCTTATCTTCTAGTACACAAGCGCTGATTCAAGCCCTAGCACTTCTCACAATTTCCATCTCGGTACTTTCCTATCTTGCAAGTGGATCACTGATGACAGATGCGATGAGCGCGGTCGGCGTATCCATCTGGAAAATGGCGCTTTCCTTAACGGTAGAACTCGGAATCGGAATTGCGGCGATGGTCTTTATTCCTCAAATTAGATTGCGCTCTCGCTAGTGAGTAAAGCCCGCATAGTCATACTGGCATCTGGCGCAGGTTCAATCGCGCAATCCATATTTGAAGCCTCATCTAGCGGCGCATTGCCGGCCGAAATTGTTGGGTTAATTTGTGACCAGCCAGGCGCTCAAGTTATAACGCGCGCTTCAGATTTCAATATTGAAAGTTTTTTACTTCCTATGCAGCAAGATCGCAAGTTGTGGGATGCAGAAGTATTTAAAAAATTGGAATCGCTACAGCCAGATTTAGTAGTTAGCGCCGGATTTATGAGAATTTTATCGAGCGACACTGTTTCGCGTTTTCGCATCGTAAATAGCCACCCGGCGCTATTGCCGCTCTTTCCTGGCGCACATGCTGTTCGCGATGCTTTAGCAGCCGGTGCAACACAGACCGGCACAACAATTCACTGGGTCGATAGCGGCGTTGATACGGGAGAGATAATTGCACAGGAAGCGATCGAGATCGCACCGACAGATACCGAAGATTTACTCCACGAGCGCATTAAGATTGTGGAACGACGACTCTATGTTGCAACGCTGCAGCTCCTTTTAAATGATCTTGTGAGGTCTTGATGACAGATCGCAAAGTTATCCGCCGGGCGCTAGTTAGCGTTTACGATAAGGATCGCTTACTCGAACTCGGTGCAGTATTAAGTAAAGCTGGCGTTGAAATTATCTCAACTGGATCAACGGCCAAGACTTTGCAGGGCGCTGGGATTGCAGTTACAGAAGTAAGTGAATACACCGGCTTTCCTGAAATTATGGGAGGGCGGGTAAAGACGTTACATCCCAAGATTCATTCTGGGATTCTGGCCGATCAAAGTAACCCAGAACATCTAAAAGCTATTTCCGATTTAGATATCGCACCCTTTGATTTGGTAGTTATAAATCTCTATCCATTTGCAGCAACGATCGCATCAGGTGCGGCCTATGCCGAATGCATTGAGCAGATAGATATCGGCGGTCCATCGATGCTGCGTGGTGCAGCTAAGAACCATGGTTCTGTTGCAGTAATTGCTAGCCCTGCGCAATATGACCAGCTTTTTACAGCGATCGCAGCAGGTGGAACTACCTTGGAAGAGCGACGAGGTTTTGCGCTAGAAGTTTTCCGGACTACCGCTGAATACGATTTAGCGATCGCCAGTTGGCTCGGCACTCAGATAGGTGCGGATATTCCAGATTGGTTCGGGCTAATTTGGAAGCGCGAGAGCTCGCTGCGTTACGGAGAAAATCCCCACCAGAACGCATCCATCTATCGTGGTGGTCCTCCCGGAATTGTTGACGCAGTTCAAAGCCATGGCAAAGAGATGTCATTTAATAATTACACCGATGCCGATGCTGCTTGGCGCGCAGCGCTAGATCACTCCGAACCTTGCGTTGCGATCATCAAACATGCCAATCCATGTGGAATCGCAACCGGTAAAGATATAAGAGCTGCATATCTAGCCGCTCATGCTTGTGATCCGGTATCTGCATTTGGGGGAGTCGTTGCCGCAAATCGTAAAGTTACCGTGGCTATGGCCGAAGAATTATCACAAGTATTTACTGAGGTAATAATTGCGCCAGAGTACGAAGGTGCAGCGCTAGAGATTTTGATGAAGAAGCCTTCGATTCGAATTTTAACTTGTCCAAATACTGCCATCGTGCCACTGGAGATTCGCCCCGTATCAGGTGGAGTACTTGTACAAAACACTGACAAGATCGATGCACCAGGCGATAACTGCGCCAATTGGCAGCAAGTAACTGGAGATAAAGTTTCAAACGAAGTTTTAGCCGATCTGCAATTTGCTTGGCGCGCGGTACGGGCAGTTAAGAGCAACGCAATTTTATTGGCAAAGCACGGCGCCGCTGTCGGAATCGGAATGGGTCAAGTAAATCGCGTTGATTCGGCCAAACTCTCTATTGCACGCGCCGGCGATCGTGCAAAAGGTAGCGTTGCCGCCAGTGATGCCTTCTTCCCATTTGCAGATGGTTTACAGATCTTGATCGATGGTGGCGTAACTGCAGTTGTGCAACCTGGTGGCAGTGTGCGCGATGAGGAAGTAATCGCAGCAGCAAAGGCTGCTGGAATAGCGATGTTCTTCACCGGAACCAGGCACTTCTCGCATGCGTAACTTCGCTCCTGCAGAGCCCTTCTAATAGGATCACACTCATGAGCGCGACGATTCTCGATGGCAAAGCACTAGCAGCCACCATAAAAGAGAACCTTGCCACTCGCGTTAGCCAATTAAAAAGCATAGGCGTTACACCAGGTTTGGGAACAGTGTTAGTTGGAGATGATCCCGGATCACTTTCCTATGTGGCAGGTAAACATCGCGACTGCGAGCAAGTTGGTATTAATTCGATTCGCGTAGATTTAAAAGCTAGCGCAACGGAATCTGATGTCTTCGCCGCGATCAAAGATTTAAATTCAGCTAAAGAGTGCACTGGTTATATCGTGCAACTGCCGTTGCCTAATGGAATAAATACTCAGAAAGTTTTAGAAGCGATCGATCCAGCTAAAGATGCTGATGGATTGCATCCAATTAACTTAGGTCGCTTAGTTGCAGGTTATGCAGCGCCACTGCCTTGCACTCCACGTGCAATTGTTGAGCTAATTAACCACTATAAAATTCCATTAGCTGGTGCAGAAGTAGTTGTTATTGGTCGCGGTCTGACCGTTGGTCGACCACTTGGGCTATTGCTAAATCGCAAGCAAGAAAATGCTACAGTTACCTCGACCCATACCGGAACAAAAGATTTAACCGCACATACCAAGCGCGCTGACATAATCATCGCCGCTATCGGCAGCGCACATTTCCTCAAGGCTGATGCGATAAAGAATGGCGCCACAGTTATAGATGTTGGTATCTCTCGCACCAGCGCTGGTTTATTAGGTGATGTAGACCCTGGCGTCATGAAGGTCGCAGCATTTATGGCACCGATGCCTGGCGGTGTTGGTCCAATGACTCGTGCGATGTTATTGACGAATGTGGTTGAAGCTTGCGAAAGGTAAGTTCACTCGGCCTGCGCCTGGCTTACATAGCAATTGCGGCAGGATTTATCGCCGGCGTATTTTCATTCGTTCGCTTGGGATCGATTGCGATCGCCCTCGGTATGGGTGTGATCACCATCGCATATTGGGAGGCGGGAAAGAGTGGCAAAGTTGAGCGCTATTTAGCGCTGGCAATTGCCCTTGCCCTACTGGCGGTGGCAATCTCACTTCCGCGTGGGTTGTAGAGTTTATCTTGACGTCAAGAGAAAGAGTTTGCCATGTCTAAGAAAGTAACCGTAGTCGGTGCCGGTTTTTATGGATCAACTACCGCACTTCGTTTAGCCGAATACAACATCTTCGACACTGTGGTCCTTACAGATATTCTCGAAGGAAAGCCCGAAGGTTTAGCCCTTGATATGAACCAATCACGTTCTATCGAAGGTTTTGAAACCAAGATCATCGGCGCAACTACAACCGCTGATGGTGCAGGTTATGAAGCAACTGCAAATTCTGATGTCGTTGTAATTACTGCAGGTCTGCCGCGCAAGCCAGGGATGAGCCGCATGGATCTCATCGGTGTAAATGCGGGCATTGTTCGCGGCGTCGCAGAAAATATTGCAAAGCACTCTCCAAATGCAGTAATCATCGTGGTCTCAAATCCACTCGATGAAATGACTGCGTTGACTCAATTGGCAACTAATTTTCCAAAGCACCGCGTTATCGGCCAAGCTGGCATGTTAGATACCGCTCGCTTCACCAACTTTGTTGCAGAAAAACTTGGCGTAAAGGTCTCATCAGTTAAAACGCTAACTCTTGGCTCACATGGTGACACCATGGTTCCGGTTCCAAGTCGTTGCACAGTAGATGGCAAGCCACTTGCTGATCTACTTTCACAAGAAGAAATTGCAGATTTAGTAGATCGCACTCGCAATGGCGGTGCTGAAGTAGTTGCGCTTTTGAAAACTGGTTCTGCCTACTACGCACCATCTGCCGCCGCTGCTCGCATGGCAAAGGCAGTTATCGAAGATTCTGGCGCAGTCATGCCAGTGTGCGCATGGGTCGATGGTGAATTCGGAATTTCGGGCGTTTATCTCGGCGTTGAAGCCGAAATTGGTCGCTCAGGTGTAAAGAAAGTAGTGGAAACCAAACTTACCGATTCAGAGTTAGCTGGCTTAAAAGAGGCTGCAGAAGCGGTTCGCGCTAAGCAAGCAGATGTCCAAACGCTTTAAGAATTTATCTAAGAGTTAAATAAAATAGAGAAGTAAAGGGATGCAGATATGAGCAAAATCAAGGTAACTGGCACTGTTGTTGAACTAGATGGCGATGAGATGACCCGCATTATGTGGCAGTTCATCAAGGATTCACTCATCCTGCCTTACCTCGATGTAAACCTTGAGTATTACGACCTGGGTATGGAACATCGCGATGCAACAGATGATCAGGTAACAATTGATTCTGCCCTCGCTATCCAAAAGCATGGCGTTGGTATTAAGTGCGCAACTATTACTCCTGATGAAGCGCGCGTTGCAGAATTTGGCCTAAAGAAGATGTGGAAATCTCCTAACGGAACCATCCGCAATATCTTGGGCGGAGTTATCTTTCGCGAACCAATCATTATTTCGAATGTGCCACGTTTAGTTCCACACTGGACCAAGCCAATTGTTATCGGCCGCCACGCATTCGGTGATCAATACCGTGCCACCGATTTCAAAGTTCCGGGTCCGGGCAAGTTAACTATCTCCTTCGTTCCAGAAGATGGATCTGCCCCAATCAATACCGAAGTATTTAACTTCGAATCTTCTGGCATTGCCATGGCTATGTACAACGTTGATGATTCAATTCGCGACTTTGCCCGCGCATCTCTGAACTATGGGCTGCTTCGCAAGTTTCCGGTCTACCTATCTACCAAGAACACAATTCTTAAAGCCTATGACGGTCGCTTTAAAGATATCTTTGAAGAGATCTTCCAGGCAGAATTTAAGAGCCAATTTGATGCTGCGGGTATTTGGTATGAGCACCGCTTAATCGATGACATGGTTGCTATGTCACTTCGTATGGATGGCGGCTATGTCTGGGCCTGTAAGAACTACGACGGAGATGTGCAATCAGATACCGTCGCACAAGGCTATGGCTCACTTGGTTTAATGACATCAGTACTTATGACTCCAGATGGAAAGATCTGCGAATCAGAGGCAGCTCACGGAACTGTGACTCGCCACTATCGCGATCACCAAGCCGGCAAAGCAACTTCCACAAATCCAATCGCATCTATCTTTGCTTGGACACAAGGCTTAGCCCACCGCGCCAAGTTAGATGACAACGCTGAACTTGCTAAGTTCTGTGCAACTTTGGAACGCGTCTGTATTGAAACTGTTGAATCAGGCAAGATGACAAAAGATCTTGCCCTCTTGATTTCAAAGACTGCGCCTTATCAAACAACCCAAGATTTCCTCAATTCGATAGATGAAAATCTGAAAGTAGCGATGGCCTAACAATGGTTGATAACCAGCCCGGTGCAATCGCCCTTGTTGGTTCTGGTGAATATTTACCGCAAGCGCAAGTGCTCGAAGGTGAGCTCTTGCGCTTGGCTATTTCGCGTGGCAAGTCCAATACCTATATCCAGATTCCAACTGCCGCCGGTCAGGAAGGCCAGGATCGTTTAGATTTTTGGCGAGCACGTGGTGCAGAACAAGCGGCGCGAATTGGTTGCGAAGTTATTTATCTACCGATTTTAAATCGCGATGATGCAAGTAATCAGGAATTTATAGACAGAATAGAAAAAGCAGGATTGATTTATTTCTCCGGCGGTGATCCCGGATTTTTAGCGGAGATATTTCGCGATACCCCGTTGTGGTCGGCGATAGTTACCGCTTGGAAAACTGGATCATCTCTTGCCGGATGTTCTGCAGGTGCAATGGCCTTTGGCGGCAAGATTATTGGAATTCGCAGATCTCAAATCAGTCCGGGCCTTAATTTGCTCCCGGATATTGAAGTCATCCCGCACTATGACAAATTTTTAGGTTGGCTGCCCGAGCGCGTGGCGGCGGCGGTGATTCGTGGCGATGCCGATACGGCTCTAATAGGAATTGATGAAGATACAGCGCTAGTTCTTACCGATAAATGGCGCAAATACGGATCGGGCCGAGTCCATTTACTGCGCGGAGATTTAGAGATATCAGATCAGCCATTTCCGAATAATTGACGCTAATGTACGATTTCAGCAGAAGTTGAAATTTACTGAACTAACCAAGAATTTGAGGTAACGCGCGTGAAATCTCTTAAAGAGCAAGGTCTAGAAATCTGGTTCTTAACAGGTAGCCAACCACTTTATGGGGAAGAGATTTTGGCGCAAGTCGCAGAACAATCAAAGCAAGTTGTTGCAACGCTAAATGCGGCAAGTGATCTACCGATTAAAGCCACATGGAAACCGGTTTTAACAACGCCGGAAGGAATTAAAGCTCTCTGTCACGAAGCATCGGCTAATCCAAATTGCATCGGTGTCATAACTTGGATGCACACCTTTTCGCCGGCGAAGATGTGGATTGGCGGCCTTAACGCCCTACAAGTACCAATTCTGCATTTAAACACCCAAGCAAATTCTGAGCTTCCTTGGGAAACAATTGATATGGATTTTATGAATCTAAATCAAGCGGCCCACGGCGATCGTGAACACGGCCACGTGCAAGCTCGTTTACATTTGCCGCGCAAAGTTGTGGCCGGTCACGTCTCTGAAAAGAGCGTCTCAACCCGAATCGCACATTGGATGCGCGCAGCAATTGGCTGGAATACTGCGCAGAATTTAAAGCTGGCTCGCTTTGGTGACAATATGCGCTTTGTAGCTGTAACCGATGGCGATAAGACAAGCGCACAAATTACTTTGGGAATGTCTATCGAGGCCTATGGTGTAAATGCACTTGTTGATGCCGTTGCCGCAGTTGAACCTGCAGCAATAGATTCCTTGGTGGCTGAATACGAAAAGATCTTTGAAGTCTCACCTGAACTTCAAAAAGGTGGAGCGCGCCACGAATCCTTGCGCTATCAGGCATCACTTGAAATCGCTTTAGAACGATTCTTAACCGCCGGTAATTTCAGCGCCTTTACAACTAACTTTGAAGATTTAGGTGCGCTTAAGCAACTGCCTGGTCTTGCCGTACAGCGGATGATGTCAAAAGGTTATGGCTTCGGCGGAGAAGGTGACTGGAAGACTTCAGCGCTACTGCGAATTATTAAAAGCATGACCGAAGGTTTGCCGGGTGGAACCTCCTTTATGGAGGATTACACCTATCACTTCGGTCCAGGTGAACCAAAAGTTCTTGGTGCGCACATGCTCGAAGTATGTCCATCGATTACAAACCAGAAACCAAAGTGTGAAATTCATCCGCTCGGTATTGGCGGAAAAGAAGATCCAGTTCGTTTAGTTTTCAACGCAACACCTGCCCAAGGTCGCGTGGTTGGTTTGATGGATTTAGGTGATCGCTTCCGAATTGTTTCCAATGACATCGAAGTTGTTAAGCCAGATAAAGATTTGAAGAAGTTGCCAGTTGCATGTGCAGTCTGGAAACCAGCTCCTTCCCTTTCTGTCTCGGCAGAATCTTGGATCTATGCCGGCGGATCCCATCACACAGTTTTAAGTACCGCACTTGATCAAGAAGTCTTAACAGACTTTGCCAATATCGCCCAAGTTGAACTTCTGCGCATCTGCGCAACAACCACCAGCGAAGATTTCCACAAGGAGATCAAGTGGAATGGCGCCTTTTACAAGCTCTCATCCCTTACCTGAGGCCGCTGAACCAACTTTTTTAGCCTTAGATCTCAAGCCTTGGGATCGCCCTTTAGGCAGATCGCTTCGTAACCTAATCGTTATCGCCAAAGGGGCTATGTAGGTTGACGCGCCCAGAGGCTCAAAGAAGGATAGCCATATGTAAAACCCTGGTCCCAAATGGGCCTGGGGGGATGCATAACTACGTAGTTAAGAAATCCCTCAACATCGAGAAAGGCAATACATGTTAAAGAAGTCCAAAGTAGCAGCTGTCTTCGCTGCACTTGCACTTGTTGTGACAACAGCTCCAGCATCATCTGCTGCAACTGATAAGCAACTCGAAATCTTTACCTGGTGGGCATCAGGCGGAGAAGCTGCAGGTCTCGCAGGAATGACAACTGAGTTCAATGCAAAGAATCCAAAGACTCCTTTCATCAACGCAACAGTTGCAGGTGCAGCTGGCGTTAACGCAAAGGGTGTTCTTGTATCACGTATGCAAGCTGGCAATCCACCTGACACATTCCAGGCACATGCTGGCGCAGAACTATCTTCTTATGTAAAGGCTGGACAGGTTGAAGACCTTTCATTCCTTTACAAGTCAGAAGGATGGGACAAGATTTTCCCAGCTGACTTAATTAAGACTCTTACAACAGCAGGAAAGATTTACTCAGTTCCTGTAAACATTCACCGTGCAAACGTACTTTGGTGGAACCCAGCAGCTGCAAAGAAGGCTGGAATCACTAAGGCTCCAGAATCACTTGATGCAATGCTTGTTGACATGGCAAAGTTCAAGAAGGTTGGAATTGACGGAATCGCACTAGCTGGTAACGGCGACTGGGCGATTGCTCACCTATTCGACTACGTACTGCTTGCTTCAATGGGTCCAGATAAGTTCAATGGCCTATGGAACGGAAAGACAAAGTGGGATGGTCCAGAAGTTGCTAAGGCAATTACATACCTAGGAAAGATCCTTGCATTCGGTAACTCAAGTAAGTCACTTGACTGGCCAGATGCGGGCAAGCTTGTAACAACAGGCAAAGCCGGATTCTTCATCATGGGTGACTGGGCTTCATCACAGTGGCAGTCAGAAGGCCTAAAGCTAGGCGTTGACTACACATGGGCTCCAGGTCCAGGAACCAAGGGTGTTTACCAGTGGCTCTCAGACTCATTCACATTGCCTAAGGGCGCTGTAAACCGCGATGCAGGTATCGCCTGGTTGAAGGTCTGCGGATCTCTAGCTGGTCAAGATGCATTCAACCCTAAGAAGGGTTCTATCGCAGTCCGCAAGGATTCAAATGCTGCGCTATACGACAGCTACCTACAGGCTGCAATGAAGTCATGGAAGGTTGACCGCCTAGTCGGTTCAACAGTTCACGGCGTTAACTACGGAAACGCTGGAATGGCTGCATACGATGCTGCTGTTGGTCGTTTCTACACAGGCGGAGCAAAGGATGCAAAGGGATTCGCTAAGTCTCTCGTTGCTGCTTACACCGCAAACATGAACGGTTAATTTTTAACCGTTAAGTAGGAAATGTAAGTCAGTTCTAAGTTCTGGCGGGGCCGCAAGGCTCCGCCAGAACTTAGACTTTACAAAGGTATTTCCCAAGTTTGATCTGCATTACACTAAAGAAAATTAAATTTAGAAGTTTTGGATTTGAAATATTTTGAGAGGCGCAACTTAAGTGAAAGTAAAGAAAAATCGAGTCCATAGCCCATGGGGCGGATTCTTTTTCGTACTCCCATCTATTATTGCGATGGCAGTCTTCGTATACGGAATGATCGGTTACACCCTCCGCGAATCACTGCAGAACCGCACCAATGCTTGGGCTACAGATGTTAAATTTGTTGGGCTAACTAATTACCGCGAACTCTGGCAAGATCCAGAATTCACTCACGCCCTCGGCAACCTCCTCAAATTTACCGGCGTATTTATGATCGGATGTTTACTCTCCGGCTTGATTATGTCTTTGCTTCTCGAAAAAGGTATTAAGGGCGAAGGTTTCTTCCGCTCCACATATTTGTATCCAATGGCTATCTCATTTATCGCAATGGGAACTTCTTGGCGTTGGTTGATGGACTCAGCGCGCGATGGCGATGCAACTGGTTTAAATATGTTGCTCATCAAAGCCCATCTCGGTTTCTTGCAGAACGACTGGTACACATCAGAGAAGGGCACTATGTACGCAATGGCGCTGCCGGCTATCTGGCAGATGTCTGGCTATGTAATGGCGCTCTTCTTGGCGGGTTTTCGCGGTATTCCAGATGACTTACGTGAAGCAGCTCGCGTGGATGGTGCAACTGAATACAAGATTTATCGTCACATCTTGTTCCCACAGCTTTCTCCAACTTTCCTTACCGTCTTAATTATCTTGGGCCATATATCGATGAAGGTCTTCGACTTAATCTTCGGTATCGCCAGCAAGAGCTATGTCACAAAGGTGCTGGCCATCTATATGTGGCAAGTTATCTTCGACTTCCAGAATTATGCCAAGGGCGCAGCGATCGCGATCTTGATCTTGTTGATGATCGCAGTAGCGGTTATCCCATATCTAATCTATGTAAATAAGACAGAGGAGGCGAATAAATGAGTTCAGATCTCGCATCCCGCGTCACGCGCAAAGTAGATGTCCGCAATAAGCGAAAGCTAGATGGCAAGGGCCAGTTCTGGCTTGTCTTCCGCTACTTCGCGCTAAGTATTCTCTTTGTTATTGCAGCCCTGCCGATTTACATTATGGTAATTAACTCTGTAAAGGGAATTACTGGCGTATCTCAATCAGCAGCCTTCTTGCCTCCAACTAAGTTAGATTTCAGCGCCTGGGGCCCAACTTGGGAGATCTTGAAGACTCCAATGTTGCGCACATTGTTCTTCGTGGTGCAATCATCTGTGATCTCAGCGATTATCGGATCTATAAATGGCTTCGTCTTCGCTAAGTGGCGCTTCAAGGGATCAACAGTTGTATTCACAACTTTCCTCTTCGGAATGTTTATCCCTTACCAAGCGATCATGATCCCGCTAACTAAGTTCAACGCTTGGGCTGGCATCGGTGGATCTATTTATGTCTTAGTCTTTGCCCACGTTATCTACGGTATTCCGATCTGTACCTTGATCTTCCGTAATTACTACGCGGCAATTCCAAATGAGTTAATTGAGGCAGCACGTGTAGATGGCGCCGGAATGGTGCGTATCTTCCGTACTATCTTCTTGCCACTTTCTATCCCTGGCTTCGTAGTCGTTCTGATCTGGCAGTTCACATCAGCTTGGAATGACTTCCTCTTTGCGATCTTCTTAACTGGCGGATCACCGAAATTATCGGTTGCGACAACTGCTCTTAACTTTATTACCGGCTCTGGCAACCAGGTTTACTACGGAAATAACATGACCGCATCGCTAATCGTCTCGATCCCAACGTTGCTGGTCTACCTATTCTTAGGTCGTTACTTCTTGCGTGGCCTCTTGTCAGGTTCATTAAAGGGATAAGTACAAAAACCTCGTGCTAGATGAAGGTTCGGTAGTTACTTACCTTTCACAGCGCGGATTATTAACAGGCGACGCCACCGTGGAAACACTTACCGGTGGCGTCTCTTGCGTTGTATTAGCAGTCTCTAACGCTGATGTAGATCTAGTTGTTAAACAAGCCCTGCCCGAGCTTAAGACGAAGGCGAAATGGGTAGCCGACCAACGTCGCGCAATCGTGGAAGCCGATGCGATGCAGGTCTATCACTCAATAACCCCAGATAGCGTTCCTGAACTTATTGATTGTGATGAGAAAGAATTTACCTTAACGATGTCACGTCTGCCGCGCAGTTGCACAAATTGGAAGATAGATATGTTGGAAGGACGTATTTATCCAGAGATGGGAGCCAAGCTTGGCAAGGTATTGGCCGCCTGGCATAACAAAGCTGCGGTGTCGGATGAGATAAAGGCTAAGTTTATGGAGGACTCGCTCTTTGAACAGTTGCGAGTTGCCCCGTTCTATCGCGCGGTATTAGATAAAAATCCAGATCTGCAGCCAGTTATTTCCGATCTGATAGATGAGGTAACTACTGTGAAAAGTACTTTAGTACATGGGGATTTTTCACCTAAAAATATTATGGCAACCAAAGATCATCGCCCCATCGTCCTTGATTTTGAGGTGGCTCATATCGGCAATCCTGTCTTTGATCTCGCCTTTTTACTGGCACACCTACTCTGTAAAGTTATTTACGCACCACAAGCAGATCAGAAACAATTGTTGGTTGGAACTGCAACAGAATTTTTAACTAGCTATCACCAAAACACTCACCTAAGCATTGCCGCTAGCCTGCCGCATCACATTGCTTTGATAGCACTGGCTAGGGTTGAAGGGGTCTCACCTGTAAATTACTTGGATGGTGCTGCCCAACAACGGCTAGTAGCGCTGACTAAGTCGGCGCTGTTAGATTCAGATATGACATCTACTGAGCTATTTGGAAGTGCGGCAAAGTGAATATCAAACGCGTCTTGGGATATCAGGTTCTAGATTCCCGCGGTCGTCCCACAGTTGCCGTAACGCTAACTCTTAGTGATGGTTCTACTCAGACTGCGCGCGTGCCATCTGGTGCCTCAACCGGCGCACATGAAGCGCACGAACTGCGCGATGCCGGCACACCCAAGGCAGAAGAGTTCTATGCAGGTAAATCTGTTTACCGGGCCGTTGAAAATGTAAATACGAAGATTGCTCCTAAATTATTGGGCCACAGTTTAAATCTGGCCGCTATCGATGGTTTATTAGTTGAAGTCGATCCCACACCTGGCCACCAAGTAATTGGCGCTAATGCAACGCTGGCAACTTCACTTGCGGTCGCAAAGGCAGCAGCACATGCTTCAGGAAAATCATTGGCTAGGTATTTTCAGCCAGAAGGTAAATTATTGATTCCGATGCCGATGGTAAATATTTTATCTGGGGGAGCCCACGCCAACCGCAGCTTAGATATTCAAGATGTCTTAGTAATTCCGCATGCGGCAACCAACTTTGCCGAAGCGCTTTCGTGGATAGTTGCAATTCGCGAACGCGCTGCCAGTGATGGAAAATCTTATGGCGTAACTCATCTAGTTGCCGATGAAGGCGGTCTTGGACTTTCTTTCGCTTCAACTGATGATGCCTGCGAATTTGTTCTTGCCCAAATTGAACTACTTGGTCTATCTGGCAAGGTCTCACTTGCGCTGGATATCGCATCAACCCAATTCTTTGCTGATAATAAGTATTCACTAACCACATCCGGTACATCTTATTCATCCGATGCATTTGTCGATGAGATGCTCAATTTGGTAAATACCTATCCCATTACTTCAATTGAAGATCCCTTTGCCGAAGATGATTGGTCAGCCTGGAGCGCATTTAGTGCGCAAGCTCCTGCTAACCTGCAAATTCTGGGCGATGATCTATTTACAACTAACTTGCACCGCCTGGAGAAAGGAATTGCCGAAGGCAGTGCCAACGCGATCTTGATTAAAGCTAATCAAAATGGTCTAGTGACTTCTACCCAGCGCGTACTTGCACACGCACATACCAATAACTTTGCAACCGTTGTCTCTGCGCGCAGTGGTGAGACCGAAGATTCTTGGCTGGCAGATCTAGCAACGGGTTGGCGTGCAGGTCAAATTAAAGTTGGCTCTACACATGGCGCAGAGCGCACCGCTAAATGGAATCGCTTACTTGAACTAGAAGCAACTGAAGATACCGAATTTTCAAAGCCCTTTAGCCAGTAGTTATAGGTGAAAAAAATAAACCCCGCCGCTTTCACGGCGGGGGTTATTTCTATAACTATTATTAAATGCGTTCCCCAGTTGATGAGCTAAATAGGTGAACTACATTTGCTGGAGCAGAAACGGTAATTGTGTCTCCTGGCTTAGGTGGGTTCTTTGGATCCCAGCGAACAATTACTTGTGCACCTTCATCGCCAGCGTTAGCAAATTTAACTGAAGAATCAGCAGGCTTGCCATAGACAAATGCATCTGCGCCGAGTTCTTCAACTACTTCTACAAGGACGTTAAAGCCCTTGGAAGCAGGTGTAAAACCTTCAGGGCGGATACCGACTGTGACAGATGTGCCGGCAGATGCTGGAACATCGATCGCTAAATCACCGAGCATCGCCTTACCACCGCTGACAGGAGCAGAGAGCAGGTTCATTGCAGGAGATCCGATAAAGCCGGCAACGAATGCATTAGCTGGTGAATCGTAGAGATTACGGGGTGTATCTACTTGCTGAAGTAGACCATCCTTAAGAACTGCTACGCGATCGCCCATAGTCATAGCTTCAACTTGGTCGTGTGTTACGTAAACAGTTGTGATTCCGAGGCGGCGCTGTAGCGCTGCGATCTGTGTGCGAGTTGCAACGCGCAACTTCGCATCAAGGTTTGAAAGTGGCTCATCCATAAGGAAGACCTGTGGTTCGCGAACAATTGCGCGACCCATCGCAACGCGCTGACGTTGTCCACCTGAAAGAGCCTTTGGCTTGCGCTCTAGATATGGTTCAAGGTCAAGCAACTTAGCTGCTTCATTAACGCGCTTATCGCGCTCTTCCTTAGCAACTCCAGCGATCTTAAGAGCAAATCCCATGTTCTCTGCAACAGTCATATGTGGGTAGAGCGCATATGACTGGAAGACCATTGCGATATCGCGATCTTTTGGAGCAACGTTTGTTACATCGCGGTCACCGATAAGGATGCGACCTTCGTCGATCTCTTCAAGTCCTGCCAACATACGAAGTGATGTTGACTTACCGCAACCTGATGGACCAACAAGAACCAGAAATTCACCGTCTTTAACGGTTAGGTTTAACTTGTCGACTGCAGGTTTGGTTGTGCCTGGGTAAATACGTGTTGCGTTTTCGAATACAACAGATGCCATTTAAGGTATCTCCTTCTCCGGGCAGGTACGTGCCCGACGGTCCGAGGATGAAGGTGCTAGCCGGTTGGCTAGGCTGGGTAAGAATAGGGCACAAGCGTAGAAATAAGGAAGGGGCGCAAGAAATCGCACGCCAGCAGGGGGAGGAAGTAGAATTGGTCGCATCATGGACCCTTACCCGATTGGTGCCTTACTGGGCGATCTAGCCACCGTAGCCGGCCTTATCTTGCTCGGCTCGCTCTTCGTGGCAGCTGAAATTGCACTTATCTCTCTGCGCGAGAGCCAAGTTCGCCAACTCTCAACTAGAGGTAAACGTGGAGCCAAGGTTGCTCATCTTGCGACCAATCCCAATCGTTTTCTAGCAGCGGCTCAAGTTGGCGTAACTGTCTGCGGTTTCTTATCTGCAGCGCTAGGTGCAGAAAAACTTGGTGTTTATGTAATTCCGCAGCTCATTGAATTAGGGCTATCTGATGATGCCGCAAATGTAACTTCGCTAATTGGCGTAACGCTAGTAATTGCATACTTCTCACTTGTCTTTGGCGAACTTGTCCCAAAGCGTTTAGCGCTCTATCGCACAGAAGAAATATCTTTATGGAGCGCCGGCGCCATCGATATTATCGCCAAGCTGTTTCGTCCCATTATCTGGTTGTTATCTCGTTCTACCGATTTTGTCGTTCGCGCCTTTGGTATCGATCCTAAAGAACAACGCAGTCAGATGTCGGAAGAAGAATTGCTCGATCTCGTAACAGGACACGCAGCGCTGACCGCCGAAGAACGTGACATCGTTGAAGAAGTCTTTAACGCATCTGAACGACAGGTGCATGAAGTAATGGTGCCACGCACTGAAGTCGATTTCATGGATGCCTCACTGACAGTTGGAAAAGCGATTGCGCTCGCTGTCGATCGCGCGCATTCACGCTATCCGGTTGTTCGGGGATCATCTGATGAAGTAATTGGATTCATTCACGTCCGCGATTTATTAGATACCTCTTTAGTAAGTGCAGGCGGAAAGATTCAAGAACTCGTTCGTAACATTATGTTCTTGCCCGGCACTAAGGGAGTTTTGCCTGCATTAACTGAGATGCGCAATCAACGCCAGCATTTAGCGATCGTGCTCGATGAATATGGCGGCACCGATGGAATCGTCACTTTAGAAGACTTGGTGGAGTGCCTAATCGGCGATATCAAGGATGAATATGATGTTGATGAAGCTGAAGTATCGCTAGAAGCCCGCACGGGTGACTTTGAGGTAGATGGGCTGATTTCACTCGATGATCTGCGCGATCAAACCGGGATAGATATTCCAGATGGCCCATATGAAACTGCGAGCGGTTTTGTAATGCACTTTTTAGGGCGTATTCCTGTTGCCAATGATGTCGTTGGTGTTAACGGCATTCGGATCACCGTTTTAACTATGGAAGGTAAGCGCGCAGGGCAGTTAGCAATATCGCGTAATTAGCGATCCATGCGAGAATAACAACATGGCCAAGCGCATCCTCTCCGGCATCCAGCCGACTAGCGACTCTTTCCACCTGGGAAATTACCTAGGCGCGCTAAAGCAATGGGTCGAGCTACAAGAAGGAAATGATGCCTTTTACTGCATCGTTGATTTACATGCCCTTACCGGTGAAATCGATCCGGCGCTTTTGCGTAAACGAATCCTTACTTCAGCGGCTCAGTTAATTGCTCTCGGTATTTCTCCAGAGAAATCAACGCTCTTTGTGCAATCACATGTAGCCGAACATAACCAACTCGGATGGATTATGGAATGTATCGCCGGTTTTGGTGAAGCCAACCGAATGACACAATTTAAAGATAAATCAGCTAAAGGTGGAGCAGACTCTGCGCGCGTTGGTCTATTTACGTATCCAATGCTGCAAGCCGCTGACATTCTCTTGTATCAAGCCCATTATGTTCCGGTCGGTGAAGATCAGCGCCAACATATCGAGTTAACTCGCGATTTAGCTACACGATTTAATACGCGCTTCGGAGATACCTTCCGAATTCCCGAAGGCCATATCCTTAAATCTGGCGCCAAGATTTATGATCTACAAGAGCCAACAAATAAGATGAGCAAATCATCTGGATCAGCCGCAGGTGTTCTAGAAATCATGGATACCCCAGAAGCCAATGCTAAAAAGATCAAGAGCGCCACTACTGATGCGGGGCGAGAAGTTAAATTTGATGAGAAGGAAAAGCCGGGGATAAGTAACTTACTTACAATCCATGCAGCGCTTTCTGGAAAGAAAATTTCAGAGCTAGAGAATGAATTTGTGGGTAAAGGTTATGGCGACTTTAAGGGCGCAGTGGCGGAAGTAGTCGTTGAGTACCTGCGCCCTATTCGCACCCGCGCCCTGGAACTTCTCGAAGATGAGAGCCATTTAATTAAAATTCTTCATACAGGTGCGGATAAGGCTCGTACCGTTGCTAGCGCAACAGTTGCCGACACCTATAAGAATTTAGGCTTGGTCCTCTAATGAAGATTCGTACCAGCTTCTCCATCGCTACCTTGGTAGTCGCATCTGCAATCGCAACTTCTGCCCCAGCAAGTGCCGCCACAAATATTTGTATCGCATACGACACAGGTGGCCTGGGTGATCGAGCCTTTAATGACGCTACCTTGGCGGGGGTTAAAAAAGCGCAGAACCAATTTACTTTTACAATTGAAGGTGTAGTAACTGATGGCACTACAGCTGATCGCACCAAACGCCTGCGCGCGTTAACTGCTAAAAATTGCGCAACGATAATTGCAGTTGGAGCAGAATATGCAAAAGCTATTGCGCCGCTAGCTATAGAATTTCCTAATAGCCAATTTGCGATTATCGGAGATGCTTCAATCGCAGCGCTTAACGTCACCTCAATTACCTTTGCTGATGTACAAGGTGCATTCTTAGCTGGCTATAGCGCAGCACTTTCTACCAAGAGCGGCAAGGTTGCAATGATTACTACCCCATCATCTGCAGATAATTATGAAAATGGCTTTTTAGCAGGCGTAGTTGCAAGCAAGAAGAACGTTCGATCATTCGTTAAATTTGCCGCAACTGACCTAGATTTCGCCGCCAAAGCGCTAATTATGTTGGGTATAGATGTCATCTACACCGCAAATACCGGCTCGGCAGATGGAGTATTTGATGCGATCGTAAAGGCCAATACCTCTAAGACCCGCAAGAAGAACGCTCCTGAAGTTAATTTAATTCTCACCGAACCAGATCTTTATCTCACCGTTACTCCAGCGACTTCAAAGTATTTATTAGCCTCCGTTGTTAAGCGCGTAGATATAGCCGTTACAGATGTAATAGGCCGTGCGGTAAATAAGAGCCAACTCTCAGATGTTCTAGATGCCAAGGCCGGTATCTACGGACATCGCTACAACATTGCTGATAAAGGAATCGAAATCGTAATTAAATCAAAGACGTTAGCGGCGCAATCTGCCGCAATCAATGCGGCAGCGAGTGCAGCATATGCACGTTGATTGGGAGCTCCTCAAGACGCATGCAGTAACTGCGATGAAGCAAGCCTATGCGCCTTATTCAAAGTTTCCCGTTGGAGTAGCAGCCCTAGTAGATGATGGACGAATAATCTCTGGCTGCAACGTAGAAAATGCCAGTTATGGCCTCACTTTATGCGCTGAATGTGGTCTGGTTTCATCGCTAATCAATAGCGGTGGCGGTCGACTAATTGCATTTACTTGTGTCGATATTGCCGAGAATTATCTAATGCCATGTGGACGCTGTCGCCAATTGCTACAAGAACATGGTGGTTCGAATTTGCAGTTAATGACAGATACTGGAGTTAAACCACTTTCTGAACTTCTGCCCTGGGCTTTTGGTCCTGAAGAGATAGATAAGCGTCTTGACTAACCAAAATATTGGTGGCATCGAACCTTTCGCGGCAGTTGAGATAATTGCGGCAAAGCGCGATCGTAACGAATTAACTGATAAGCAAATTGACTGGACGGTCGATGCCTACACGCGTGGTGTCATTGCTGATGAACAGATGTCAGCACTGCTTATGGCAATTCTTTTAAATGGTATGAACTCACGAGAAATTTCGCGTTGGACCAATGCGATGATTAATTCAGGTGAGCGAATGAATTGGTCAGCGCTAGATCGACCAACTGCAGATAAACATTCCACCGGCGGCGTGGGTGACAAGATAACTCTGCCTCTTGCCCCACTCGTTGCAGCCTGCGGTGGAGCAGTTCCACAACTTTCGGGTCGCGGCCTCGGACATACCGGTGGCACCTTAGATAAACTCGAATCAATTCCGGGTTGGCGCGCATCGCTATCTAATGAAGAGATGTTAAAAGTTTTGCAAGATACAGGTGCGGTAATTTGTGCAGCAGGTGCTGGTTTAGCGCCGGCCGATAAGAAGTTATATGCGCTACGTGATGTTACGGCCACTGTTGAAGCAATTCCACTGATTGCATCTTCCATTATGTCGAAGAAGATCGCCGAAGGAACTTCGGCGCTTATCTTGGATGTTAAAACTGGAAGCGGTGCTTTTATGAGCGATCCCGCAAAGGCTGCAGAACTTGCCCGCACTATGGTGCAACTTGGCTTAGATGCCGGAGTTAAAACGCGCGCACTTGTTACTGCGATGGATGTACCACTTGGCTTAACCGCTGGAAACGCCCTGGAAGTACGTGAATCTATTGAGGTTCTAGCCGGTGGTGGCCCAGCCGATGTAGTTGAGTTAACTATTCTTTTGGCGCGCGAGATGATCGATGCCGCTGGAATTATCGGTAAAGATCCAGCAGATGCTTTGCAAGATGGATCCGCGATGGATCACTGGAAGCGCATGATTGCCGCGCAAGGCGGAGATCCAGATGCAAAGCTGCCCGTTGCGCGCGAACAATATGTAATTACTGCAACTGAATCAGGAATTATGACCAAGCTGGATGCGATGAAAGTCGGAGTATCAGCTTGGCGATTGGGTGCAGGTCGTTCTAAACAAGGTGAAAAGGTACAAGCCGGTGCTGGTATTGAAATGCATGCTAAACCTGGTGAATACGTAGCTAAGGGTTCGCCGCTGCTTACGTTGCATACCGATGAACCAGCTAGATTTGAACGAGCTATCGAGATATTAGATGGCGCAATTGAAATTATCGAAAATGGCAAGGTAAATCGCCTGCCGTTAGTTGTTGAACGGATTATCGGATGAGCAATTTAAATAAGGTGCCAACTCCTGAGCAAATTAAACTGCTACCAAAGGCTTTACTTCATGATCACTTAGATGGCGGATTGCGCCCACAAACGATTATCGATATCGCCAAAGAAATTGGCCACGAACTTCCAACGTATGATGCAGCAGAGCTAGCTGAATGGTTTCGCGCATCTTGTGATTCTGGTTCCTTAGTTCGCTATCTAGAAACCTTTGCCCATACCGTTGCTGTTATGCAACGCACCGAAGATATTATTCGTGTCTCGCGTGAGTGCGCTATCGATTTAGCCCGCGATGGCGTTGTGTATGCCGAAGTCCGTATGGCGCCAGAACTTCTCACTGAGAAAGGTCTGACCTTATCGGCTGCGATTGAAGCAATCCTTGAGGGGCTTGGCGCCGGAGAAGTAGATGCAAAGGGTGAAGGAAACATCATTCGCGTTACCTTGCTTCTCTGCGGAATGCGCCAGAATCAACTTTCGCAAGAGGTCGCTGAACTAGCTGTTAAATACCGCGATCGTGGGGTAGTTGGCTTTGATATCGCAGGTCCCGAAGATGGCTTCCCGCCAAGTGATCAGTTAGATACCTTTGAATATCTGCGCCGCGAAAATGCCCATTTCACAATTCACGCCGGTGAAGCATATGGACTCCCATCTATCTGGGAAGCAATCCAACTTTGTGGCGCCGAACGTTTAGGTCACGGTGTTCGCATAATCGACGATATCGATTTAAACCACACGCCGCCACGACTTGGTCGACTTGCTGCATACGTTCGTGATCGCCGTATTCCACTTGAGATGTGTCCATCTTCAAATATTCAAACCGGTGCAGCTGCCAACTTTGCAGATCACCCTATTGGTGATCTGGCAAGGCTGCGTTTTCGCGTAACTGTAAATACCGACAATCGCTTAATGTCGGCAACATCGATGACGCGCGAGATGACTGAACTTGTTAACGCCTTTAATTGGACTTTCCTAGATCTGCAACGCGTAACAATTAATGCGCTAAAGAGCTCATTTATTCCATTTGAAGAACGTCTCGCAATTATTGATAACGTTGTTAAGCCAGGTTATTTAGCGATATCAGCTAAATAGATTTAAACCCCGATTGGGTGCCAGACCGTCTTTGCTTCCATAAAGGCGTAAATTCGAGTTGGTGAAATCGCGCCATCAAAGTGATGAATCCGTTTTAAATTCTCAGCTCCTGCAACTTTAAGGTCGGTCCACTTCTTCTTATCGATTCCAGAGATATCAAAACCATCAATATCCATGTGGGAGGCAGCCCATGGGGCGAGTTCATCATGTGAACCGGTAAGGATATTAATGACACCTGCCGGTAGATCACTTGTTGCTAATACTTCGGCAAAGGTCATTGCGGCAATTGCGGCAGAGCCAGGAACAAGTGCGATCACGGTATTGCCCGAGACAATTGCAGGTGCAATCGAATCAATAAAGGCGAGGAAATTCTCTGCTGGGGCAACAGCGATCACACCTTGGGCTTCAGGGATGGTGAAATTGTAATAAGGGCCAGCAACTGGGTTTGTGGCCCCAAAAGCTGCTGATAATTTATCGCTCCAGCCGGCATACCAAACCCAACGATCAATTGCGGCGGCAACTTCATCTTGCGCCTTCTTTAAAGTCACACCGCTGGCAAGTGCAATCTCAGCTGCAAATTGATCAGCGCGACCTTCCATCATTTCGGCGATGCGATAGAGAATTTGGCCACGGTTATAAGCAGTTGCTTTGGCCCAACCGCTTTGGGCGGCACGAGCTGCAACTACGGCATCACGTAAATCTTTGCGCGATGCCAGTGAGGGATTTGCAATGAAACCGCCTTTGGAATTACTAACTTCATAGACGCGTCCAGATTCGCTACGGGGGAAAGCGCCATTGATATATAACTTGTAAGTCTTCTTAACTTCTAGACGTGGTGTCACTTTGTTGGTCGCTTTCTTAGAAGAAGCCATTTACTTTCCCTCCTTCAAATATGCAGCGAGGCCATGCTTGCCGCCCTCGCGGCCCCAACCAGATTCTTTATATCCGCCAAATGGCGAGGTTGGATCAAATTTATTAAAGGTATTTGCCCATACAACTCCGGCGCGTAGCTGTTGAGTTGCCCACAAGATACGTGAGCCTTTCTCGCTCCAAACACCAGCAGATAAACCAAATGGAGTGTTATTGGCTTTCTCGATCGCTTCCTGTGGTGTGCGGAAAGTTAAGACTGATAGAACTGGTCCAAAGATCTCTTCGCGGGCGATGCGATGGGCTTGAGTGACACCGGTAAATATCGTTGGTGCAAACCAGAATCCTTTGGCAGATAAGGTGCAAGCAGGGCTCCAACGTTGGGCACCTTCGGCATCTCCGGCACTTGCTAACTCTTGAATCTTTAGTAACTGCTCTTTAGAATTTATCGCACCTAGGTCGGTATTTTTATCAAGCGGATCACCAACGCGGATCTTGGCCATTCGCACCTTTAGCTTTTCAATGAACTTATCTGCGATTCCTTCTTGTAGAATTAAGCGCGAACCAGCGCAGCAAACATGGCCTTGGTTGAAAAATATGCCGTTAACAATGCCTTCGACTGTCTCATCTAGTGGAGCATCATCAAAGACAACATTTGCTCCCTTGCCGCCTAGTTCGAGCGTAGCTTTCTTACTTGTTCCCGCAATCGCGCGGGCGATCTTCTTGCCAACATCGGTTGATCCCGTAAATGCGATCTTATGAATACCCGGGTGGTTAACAATTGCCGCGCCCGTTGATCCATCACCGGTGACAATATTTACAACGCCATCTGGAAGTTCAGCTTGCTGGCAGACTTCAGCAAATAGCAGTGCGGTGAGTGAAGTTGTTTCGGCTGGCTTTAGCACCACTGTGTTGCCAGTTGCTAGCGCTGGGGCAACTTTCCAAGCCAGCATTAATAGCGGGAAGTTCCAAGGAATAATTTGGCCAGCGACTCCATGCGGCTGTGGGGATTTACCAAGACCTGCGTAATCTAATTTATCTGCCCAACCTGCATGGTAGAAAAAGTGTGCGGCAACTAGTGGAATATCGATATCGCGCGTCTCGCGGATCGGCTTACCGTTATCTAAAGTTTCAAGAACTGCAAATTCGCGGGCGCGCTCTTGCAAGATACGGGCAATGCGATAGAGATATTTTCCACGTTCTTTGCCAGATAGCTTTGACCAGGTCTTGGTGTAGGCCTTTTGCGCCGCTTGAACTGCTTTATCGACATCGCTCTGCCCGCCGAGTGAAATCTGACTTAGAACTTCTTCAGTTGCTGGATTTATCGTGGCGAAGTGTTTCTTACCTGGCACAAACTTGCCATCAATAAAGTGGCCGTATTTGGCTTTGATATCTACGATTGCGCGAGATTCAGGAGCTGGTGCATATTCGAATGTCATTACCTTTTCCAGTTTCTTCTCGTCTAATCGATCGTTACGTAGTTAGGGCTAGCGTAGTAGCCATCGTCCATTTTCATGCGCTGCATCAGTAAATCATTCAGTAGAGCGCTAGCTCCGATGCGGAAGAACTCTGGTGTAAGCCATTCTGGCCCGGCAGTTTCATTTACCAGAACTAATTGCTTGATCGCATCTTTGGTATTGCGAATACCACCAGCTGGTTTTACGCCGATGCGGCGCTGGGTTATCTGATAGAAATCTCGTACCGCTTCCAACATGACCAGAACAACTGGGGGAGTAGCAGCAGGTACCACCTTGCCAGTGGAAGTCTTAATGAAATCTGCGCCAGCCAACATCGCCAGATATGAGGCTTTGCGGACATTGTCATAAGTAACTAACTCGCCAGTTTCAAAGATAACTTTAAGATGAGCGCGTTCGCCACATACTTCACGAATCTTTACTATTTCATCAAAGACTAATCCGTATTGACCAGAGAGAAATGCGCCACGATCAATGACCATATCAATTTCAGCAGCACCGGCATCTATCGCATCCTGAGTATCTTGAATCTTTACCTCCATCGAAGCGCGACCAGATGGAAAGGCAGTTGAGACGGCAGCAACTGGAACGTGCTTGCCGCCAATGGCATCTAAATGCGTGCGAGCAATTGCGACCATATCGTTGTAGACACAGATTGCGCCAACACTTGGCACAGTTGGATCTGTTGGATCAGGTCGGACCGCTTTGGAACAGAGCGCACGTACCTTTCCTGCAGTATCGGCGCCTTCCAGAGTTGTTAGATCAACCATGGAAATTGCGGTATCAATTGCCCAACGCTTACTGGTTGTCTTAATACTGCGAGTTGCCAACATTGCTGCACGAGCTTCGGCGCCGACTTGATCTACACCAGGCAGTTGTGCCAGAAAGTGTTTAAGTGAACTCTCTGAACCATCAACGATTCCATAAAAACTCATGCGAGAAATTCCTTAAGCGGTGTGCGAAGTTCATCTAACAATAATTGGGCAGCGGCAGAGTCCTTAGTGATTACCTCGATGTAGCACTTCATCTTCGCCTCCGTTCCGCTCGGACGCACAATGATACGGATTCCATCGGCCAACCAGATACGCAAGCCATCCGTTGGCGGCAGCCCATCCTGCGGGTTGGCTAGATCGTCAATTGATCTAACTGCCCGGCCTGCAATATGGGTCGGAGGGTTTTGGCGAATCCGCTTAAGCAATTGGGTAATTTGCGACATATCAGCCACGCGGATAGAAATCTGTTCCGTTCCATGGAATCCATGACGTGCCCAAACTTCATCAAGTAAATCCAGCAAGGTAAGGCCCTTAGATTTTAAATCGCTAGCAATTTGTGCCAGCAGTAGCGCCGCAGAAATACCATCTTTATCGTTTACTGTATTTGAATCTACGGCATAGCCAATGGCTTCTTCATAGCCAAAGGCAAGATCTTCAATCTTAGATATCCACTTAAAGCCCGTTAAAACCTCTTTGAAATGAAGGGCATAATGCGCCGCAACCTTACTTAAGGCAGATGAGGAAACGATCGAATTAGCAAAGCTGCCATGAGTATGTGAGCGCGCGATCCATTCGCCAAAGATGATTCCAAGTTCATCACCGCGCAACATCCGCCAACCAGTATTAGGATCATTAACGGCTGCGGCGCAACGATCGGCATCTGGATCATTGGCAATTACTAAATCAGCGCCAAAGTTGCGCGCTTTCTTCAGCGCTAGATCAATGGCACCTGGCTCTTCGGGATTAGGGAAGGCCACAGTTGGAAAATCAGGATCTGGCGTGCATTGTTCATCGACTAAAATTAGAGTTGCAAAGCCGGCGTGATTAAAGACGCGTTGCGCAGTTTCGGTACCGACGCCATGCATGGCAGTGTAAACAATCTTTAAATCACCAGGTTTGGGTGCGATCAGTGCAGTACGTCGCACATATTCGGAAATCACTTCTTCACCGAGTACGGTCCAAGTCTTTGCACGTGGAATCTGTGCCAGAGATTTTATTGCATCTATTTCCGTAGCAATTAGGTGATCAGTAGGGCTAATGATTTGTGATGCGGCATATGCAATTCCATCTGCGCGCGGTCCGATATAAACCTTGTAGCCATTATCTTGTGGGGGATTATGGCTAGCTGTAACCATTACACCAACATCACATTTGAGTTCTTGGGTGGCAAAGGCCAGAACCGGTGTGGGAAGTGGTCGAGGTAAGACAAAGACTTCAAAACCTGCACCTGCAAATATTTCTGCACTTTCTGCTGTGAAATCTTCTGATCCATAACGCGCATCACGTCCAATAACTACGCGCTTCATGCCGCGTTCTTTCATATAAGCTGAAATACCAGCGGCGGTACGACCTACAACCGCGCGATTCATGCAAGCTGGCCCCGGTCCCACCGGACCTCTTAAACCAGCCGTTCCAAATTGGAGAAATCCGGCAAAGTATTTCTTAAGAACTTCTTCTGAGCCTGCTGCCAGCAGCACGCTTAATTCGGCAGCCGTCTTCGGATCTGGATCATCTGCGATCCATGCCTGAACTTCGGCAACTAACTCGGCGTTCATCAGTACAGCCTAATGAGATTAAATCAGATTGGGAATTACAGATTTAATAAGCGCGCCCATACGAGTTGCCGCTGCCTTTCCTGCAGCAATAACTTCCTCGTGATTTAACTTTTCGCCAGTTACACCTGCAGCAGCATTGGTAACGAGTGAGATCGCCAAGACTTCGGCGCCAAGTGCATGTGCGGCAATCGCCTCTGGAACAGTAGACATCCCGACTAAGTCAGCGCCCATGCCGCGCATCATGAGAATTTCTGCCGGCGTTTCATATGTAGGTCCACGCCAGTGAACATATACGCCTTCTTCGAGTGATGAATCCTCACTCTTCACAATCGCACGTAAACGTTTGCTATAGAGATCAGTTAGATCAATGAAAGTTGCTCCAACTAAAGGCGTTGCAGCCGTAAGTGAGATGTGGTCTCGAATCAAAACTGGCTGGCCCACTTTGTAATTGGTATTTATCCCACCACAAGCATTGGTCAGAAGAATTACCTTGCATCCGGCCTTTACGGCAGTTCGTACGCCGTGCACAACTGGCTCCATACCTTTACCCTCATAAAGGTGGGTGCGCCCTAAGAAGACAAGAGCGCGCACAGTTTTATTACCATCTTTAACTTCGTAACTGCGCACTTTTCCAGAATGGCCTTCGACTGCGGGAGGCAGAAATCCAGTTAACTCTTCAGCGTTACATTCATAAACTGGTTCACCTAAGGCATCGATCGCAGTTACCCAACCAGAACCCATGACCAGCGCAATATCGTGCGTTGCAAATCCGGTGCGCTCTGCGATTTCAGAAGCTGCCTGTGTGGCTGCTTTTAGTGGGTCGGAATAGAGAAGTTCAGTTGATGTCATGCATCAATAATGTCACAGAGAACGGTGCCACTAGATACCGTCTCACCAATCACTGCTGTGAGATTTGCAATCGTTCCGGCCTTATGTGCAATTAAAGGTTGCTCCATCTTCATCGCTTCTAAGACGATTATCAAGTCGCCTACTTCAACTTGCTGGCCAACTTCAACTGCAACTTTTACAACAGTTCCTTGCATCGGGCTGGTTAGGCCTGTTCCACTTGATCCACCGATCTTTGATTCTTTGGCGCGGTGGCGTTTTACAACGGGTTCTGGAGTATGAAGTTTTACCTCAAAGCGCTTGCCATTTACCTCAGCAACTAGATGCTCAACTGCGACGCGGGTTGTAACAGGTAGTACTGCTGGAATGTAAGCAGGGATCTCATTCTTAAATTCATTTTCTATGTAGCTGGTGTAGACGCGGAAATTTTCGGTATATGCAGGATCTTGCAAAATCGCGCGATGGAAAGGTATTGCCGTAGCTAAACCATCTACTTCGAATTCAGCTAAAGCACGACGCGCGCGCTCGATTGCCTCTTTACGAGTTGCGCCAGTAACAATTAATTTGGCAAGGAGAGAATCAAAGTTTCCACCAATTGTGTCACCATTTTTAAATCCGGCATCAATTCGCACACCGGGTCCGGTTGGAAGGTTCCACTTGGTAATCCGCCCTGGCGCCGGCAGAAATGAACGACCCGGATCTTCGCCATTGATACGAAATTCAAGTGAGTGACCGCGAATTACTGGATCATCAAAGCCTAAGCTCTCGCCCATGGCGATGCGGAATTGTTCGCGCACTAAATCTATTCCAGTAACTTCTTCGCTGACTGGGTGCTCTACTTGCAAGCGAGTATTTACTTCAAGGAAAGAAATTGTTCCGTCATTACCAACTAAGAATTCACAAGTCCCAGCTCCAACGTAACCTGCCTCTTTCATAATCGCCTTACTTGAGCGGTATAGCTCTTCATTTTGGGCATCTGTTAAGAAAGGCGCTGGCGCTTCTTCTACTAATTTCTGGTGGCGACGTTGCAATGAGCAATCGCGCGTACTTACAACGACCGCATGGCCATCTTTATCAACTAGAACTTGTGTCTCCACGTGGCGTGGTTTATCAAGATAGCGTTCGACAAAACATTCTCCGCGCCCAAATCCAGAGATCGCTTCCCGAACAGCGGATGCAAATAACTCTGGAATCTCCTCCATAGTGTGGGCAACTTTTAATCCGCGGCCACCACCACCAAATGCTGCCTTGATAGCAACCGGTAGCCCATGTTCTTTAGCAAATGCCATAACTTCTTCATGTCCCGCAACTGGATCTTTAGTTCCAGCAACAAGTGGCGCACCAGCTTTAGCGGCGATGCGACGAGCAGAAACTTTATCCCCCAGCGCGCTGATCGCCGCAGGCGGAGGTCCGATCCAAATAAGCCCGGCATCAATTACCGCTTGTGCAAAATCTGCGCGCTCTGAGAGAAAACCATAACCAGGATGCACGGCATCGGCGCCCGATGCTTTTGCAGCCGAAATAATCTTTGAGATATCTAAATAGGTTTGGGTGGCTGTTGTGCCGTTGAGTGAGAAGGCAAAATCAGCGCTCTTGGTATGGATCGCATCGCGATCTTCATCAGAGTAAACCGCGACGCTTTCAATTCCATGGTCACGGCAGGCGCGAATAACGCGGACTGCAATTTCTCCACGATTAGCGATCAAAACACGTTTCATCGCATCTCCTTAACTTGTGGCCAAGAATAGCCAAGTTGTGACATCGCCGATCTAAAGAATGGCATCGAGATTCCTACCACATTGGTGTAATCGCCTTCGATGATTGGAATAAATGGTGATCCATAACCATCTAGCGTGAAACCACCTGCAACATGCAACGGTTCTTCTGATGCGATGTAGTCATCAATCTCATCGCCACTCATCTTGGAAAATGTAACTTTGGTTGTAACGCGATCGGCAATTTCTCGACCTTGCACAGTATCGATAATGCAGTGACCTGTGTGTAGCAGCCCGCTTCTTCCGCTGATTGCTAACGCACGTTCCTTAGCAATTTCCGGTGTGCCTGGTTTACCAAAGGAGACTCCATCGACATCAAAGGTGGAATCACAACCGATAATTATTGCGGGAAAATCTACTTGTTCACGAACGGTATGAGCCTTGGTAACTGCCAGCGCGATCACCATATCTGCAGGAGACATGGCGTTGAAGAAATCGGTCTCCTCATCGACATGGCTGACCATTACAAGGGGCGTGATACCAGCGCCTTCTAGTAAACGGCGACGTGAAGTTGATTGTGAAGCAAGAACAATTTGCGGCATTATTTAAATTTTCTCCGCGCCCCAAAAGTGATCTGATGCGGCAGCGGCTGACGTAATTGCGGTAAGCCAAAGATGCTGCGCTTAATCACAGGAGTTAAGCTCTGCAATTTATGTTGGTCTAGCGCCACTTTCAGCGCCAGAAGCTCTTCATCGGTAGGGTTTCCAGAAGTAACAGTAAATTTCATTACAGCGGAATATTTCCGTGCTTGCGAGCAGGCAACACGTCGCGCTTAGTCTTTAAGGTGCGAAATGCCTTGGTGATGTAAGCGCGAGACTGATGCGGTTCGATAACGCTATCAATGGTGCCACGTTCTGCCGCTGCATATGGGTTAGATAGCGTCTCGGTGTAATCAGAAACTAATTCAGCGCGCACTTTCTCAGGATCTTTCGCTTCGGCAATTTCCTTGCGATATAAAATATTTACCGCACCTTGTGCGCCCATGACTGCAATCTCAGCGCTCGGCCATGCGAAGTTGATATCACTACCCAAGTATTTAGATCCCATAACGATAAAAGCACCACCATAGGCTTTGCGCGTAATTAGTGTTACAAGCGGCACCGATGCTTCAGCATAGGCATATAGCAACTTAGCGCCGCGGCGGATGATGCCATTCCATTCTTGTTCTGTTCCAGGTAGGAAACCTGGAACATCTACCAAGGTAAGGATTGGAATATTAAAAGCATCACAGAAGCGCAGAAAACGCGCTGCTTTTTCACTGGAATTTATATCCAGCGTTCCTGCTAATTGGGAAGGCTGGTTAGCAATAATTCCGATTGATTCACCCTCGATACGCGCAAAGCCCACAACAATATTTGGGGCATAGAGAGCATGCACCTCAAGAAATTCGCCTTCATCAACCAATGTGGTAATCAGAGTCTTCATATCGTATGGCTGGTTAGGGCTATCTGGAATTAAATTATTTAGCGCAACATCTTCGGCGCTCTCATCTAAAGTTTGAGTTGGCGGCAGATTTGGTGCGGCGTCCATATTATTTGATGGAAGATATGAAAGAAGCGCCTTAACGTAATCAATTGCATCAGCTTCGCTATCGGCTAGATAGTGCGCATTTCCAGAACGAGTGTTATGGGTAAGCGCTCCACCGAGTTCTTCCATTTCAACATCTTCGCCAGTTACAGTTTTGATTACATCTGGACCGGTAATAAACATATGTGATGTCTCATTCACCATCACGGTGAAGTCAGTTAACGCTGGTGAATATGCTGAACCACCAGCACATGGCCCCAAAATCAGCGAAATCTGCGGAATCACACCTGATGAGCGTGTGTTAAGCCGGAAGATCTTGCCGTAACCATTTAAGGAAGCAACACCTTCTTGAATACGTGCACCACCGGAATCATTTATTCCAATTAGTGGAATTCCGCTCTTAAGTGCGAATTCTGCGATCTTTACAATTTTTTCAGCGTGGACTTCACCGAGACTTCCACCCATGACTGTGAAATCTTGTGAGTAAAGTGCAATTGGTCGTCCATCTACTGTTGCAGTTCCAATAACTACGCCATCGCCGTAAGGACGGTTCTTCTCCATCCCAAATTGGGTGGATCGGTGGCGAGCGAACTCATCAATTTCAGTAAAGGAGTCAGCATCTACAAGCAAGTCGATGCGTTCGCGGGCGGTTAACTTCCCTTTGGCATGTTGTTTCTCAACTGCGCGGGCCGAACCACCATGGACAGCTTCTTCAACACGTAGACGGAGATCTTCAATTTTTCCAGCAGTTGTATGCAGATCTGGGCTCATGGCTCTACGGTACTAGGCGTGGGTACAGAAGCGCCAAGAGCGCCACTAGATAAAGCGGCGATCGCATCGCTTGCTTCGCAATACTGGCGAGTAAGCGTGGTTGATCTCACTGCCTCTACACAAAGCGATCTGGCGGAATTAGTTAAATCTAAATCGGTAGAAAGTGGCGAAGTAATAGTTGCAGAATTCCAAAGCGCAGGACGCGGCAGATTAGAACGCACCTTCGATGCTGCGCCCAATAGCGCCCTGCTATTTTCTTTTTATATTTCACCAAAGCGCTCAAGAAGTGATTGGGGATTTATTGCACACCTTGCCGCACTAACGATCTTTGAAGTTATATCTGCAGGTTTACCAATAAAAGCTAGCCTTAAATGGCCAAATGATATTTTAATTGGTGAGAAGAAAGTGGCTGGCTTATTAGCCCAAGCAACTGACGATGGAGTAATCGTTGGCATCGGAATCAATGTAGCGATGTCTGCCAAAGAGTCACCTGTTGAAACTGCAACATCGCTGGCAATCTCTGGATCAAAAGAGTTAGATAGAAATGTAATCCTGGCTAAATTTTTAAATGCATTCCAAAGTAAATTTGAAGAATGGGATACTGGCATAGATTTTGTGGATAGCTACAGCCAAGTCTGTGCGACCTTGGGACGCGAAGTACAGATCGAGGTTAGTGGGCGAGAAAATCGCACCGGAATCGCACAATCTATAAATAAGTTTGGAGCGCTCCTGCTCGCAGATGGCTTTGAAGTTAACGTTGGGGATGTTGTTCATCTACGATAGCGAGGTGAAAGAGCGATTTCCAACCGTTGGCATTATCGGTGCTGGGCAATTAGCGCGCATGAGTGTGGCGCCAGCAACTGCTCTTGGAATCAATCTCTTGCTCTTTGCCCAAGATGAGCAAGATTGCGCCGCGCAAATCGCACCACATGTTGTCGGTGATTACCGCGACTTGGCGCAACTGCTGGAATTTGCCAAGCAATGTGACCTCGTTACCTTTGAGCACGAGCTAGTACCGCTCTCTGTCATTAAAGGTTTAGAGGCAGCTGGTATAAAAGTATTTCCAACTTCAAACTCCTTCCAATATTCGCAAGATAAGGCCGCTATGCGCGCCAAATTAGCTACCTACCCCTCGCCTAAGTGGAGAGTAATTGAGGATGAAGGACAAGCCTTTAGCTTTCCCTTTATGGCAAAGAAGATTTCAGGCGGCTACGACGGCCGAGGTGTTTGGAAAGTAAAAAATCTCGACGACTTAGAAGAGTTGCTCTTGGAACATCCACAGCTTCTAATTGAAGAGTTAATTGAATTCGATATCGAAATAGCAGTGATGGTTGCGCGATCAGAACACGGCCAGGCAACATCATGGGCTCCTACCCAAACTGTGCAGGAAGACGGAATCTGCACCTTAACCATCACTCCAGCACCAACCATCTCAACCGAGATAGCTGAAAAAGCTCAGCATCTAGCGCTCTCGATCGCCAGCGATATTTCACTAATTGGAGTCATGGCGGTAGAAATGTTTATCAAGGGTGATGAGATATTTATAAATGAGTTAGCGATGCGCCCCCATAATTCGGGACACTGGACCATTGAAGGCTCACGTACCAGTCAATTTGAGCAACACTTACGCGCGATCTTAGATTTGCCGCTGGGTGATCCAACTATGACCGCGCCTTATGCGGTGATGGGAAATATCTTGGGTGGCGACAAGACTGATATGTATCGCCCATATCTACATTTAATGGCACGAAATCCAGAGTTAAAGTTCCATCAATATAAGAAAGAAGTGCGAAAAGGGCGCAAGATTGGCCACGTTACCGTGATCGGGGAAAACCTTCTAGAATTAACCGAAGTGGTAGAACATGCGCGCGACTATATGAGTGGAGAAATTGATGAGTGATGTAGCGATCATCATGGGATCTGATTCTGACTGGCCAGTTATGGAGCACGCCGCCAAAACTTTAGATTCATTTGGAATCACCTATACCGCTGAAGTCTTATCTGCTCATCGCATGCCCCTTGAGATGGTGGAGTTCTCGCAGAAAGCTCAAAGCGAGGGTTTTAAAGTAATTATCGCCGGCGCCGGAGGAGCAGCACATCTACCCGGAATGGTTGCATCTCTTACAACTCTGCCTGTTATCGGAGTTCCAATTTCGCTAAAGAACCTTGATGGAATGGATTCTTTACTTTCAATTGTTCAGATGCCTGCTGGAATTCCAGTTGCAACAGTTGGTGTTGATAACGCCAAGAACGCCGGAATCTTAGCGGCACGAATTCTTGCCTTATCCGATAGCGCAATCTCAACCAAGGTAGCAGAAGCACTTAAAGCAATAAACGTTGAGGCGAAAGAGAAGGGCGCAAATTTAACCGCCCGGCGTAACCAAAAAACTGGTTTTTAATTAATCGCTGCGGCCAAGGGCGTGTACGCGCCAGCCAGCGGCACGCCATTTGTCACGGTCAAGTGCATTACGGCCATCTATTAGGAATTTAGATTTTACTAATTGACCAATCACAGAAGGATCTAGCTCACGATATTCCTTCCATTCGGTTAAATGCAGAATTGCATCTGCTCCCTTAACGCAATCTGAAACTTTCTCCGCAAAATCCAAGTTTGGAAATCGCTTACGAGCTGGTTCTATTCCCTTTGGATCGTGGACTACAACTGTTGCACCGGCTGCTTGCAGTTGGGCTGCAATATCGAGCGCAGGGGAGTCGCGCACATCATCGCTATCAGGTTTAAAGGTTGCGCCAAGAACTGCAATTTTATATTGAGTTAAATCTTCAGATAGATCTGCGCGAACAACATCGATTACGCGCTGTCGGGCACGTAAGTTAATGGCATCAATTTCGCGTAGGAATTCCAACGCTTGATCTGCGCCGAGCTCTTGCGCACGTGCCATAAAGGCGCGGATATCTTTCGGCAGGCAACCCCCACCAAACCCAATACCTGCCTGCAGAAAGCGGCTTCCGATACGTGGGTCATAACCAATCGCTTTTGCTAGAACTGTGACATCGCCACCGGCTGCTTCGCAGACTTCAGCCATAGCGTTTATGAATGAAATTTTTGTAGCAAGGAATGAGTTTGCGGCAACTTTTACCAGCTCTGCAGTTGGCAGGTCGGCACGAATCCATGGAGTTCCGAGATCAATAATTGGTTTGTAAACCGCTTTTAAAATATTTTCGGCACGGTCATTTACGACTCCGACAACTAAACGATTTGGGGTCAAGGTATCTTCTACTGCAAAACCTTCTCGCAAGAATTCTGGGTTCCAAGCCAAATCTGCATGTGGCGCAGATACTGCCAGGATTTCGCGCAGGGCTTGGGCAGTTCCGACTGGAACTGTTGATTTTCCAACAACTAGCGAACCATCTTTTAGATAAGGCGCGATCGCAGCTACCGATGCCTTCACATAAGTTAAATCAGCAGCTAATCCATCCTTACTTTGTGGAGTCCCAACGCAGATGAAGTGAACATCTGCATCTGCAACCGCTGAGAAATCAGTTGTAAAAGAGAGTCGGCCAGTCTTCATCTCAGCCGCTAACAAGGTATCTAAACCTGGTTCGTAAAAGGGCAGTTCACCGCGCGAGAGTAGATCGACTTTGCTCTGATCTGTATCTATCCCAATAACTTCAAAACCGAGAGATGACATACAAGCTGCATGAGTTGCGCCTAAATAGCCACAACCAATTACCGAAAGTTTCATAGGTTCAGAGTCTAAGGCACTTTCTATTTAATCTCACCGCACGGATTTTCTGCGGCGGTGCGAGTCTTAAATTTATCGACTATTACAGGCGTGGCCTTTGCGGTACTGCTGGCAGAAGGTGAAGGTGTTACTTCATCAACTAAAGCTGAATCATCACGAATACGGGTCCAAAGTTCAGTACCTAAAGTCTGATCCCAAATAACAACAGAGCCAATTCCCGGAACGTTCCCATTGGCATTTGATAGCGGAACGGTCAAAGTACGTACATTTCCAGAGGAAAGCCCACGCATCTGTTTGGCCAGGTTTAGCAGATCGCTCTCATTTAAATTCTCATCCATCTTTATCGTCGAAAGCGCAGCGTTCATAAAGTTTACAATTTTGATTGGATTTAATAACACGCCAGTACTTGTGGCCTTCTTTAATACCGAACTCATAAATTGTTGTTGACGTTGCATGCGCCCAATATCTCCGCGGCCATCGAAGTCACGAGTGCGAACATATTTAAGCGCTTCGATTCCACCTAAGGTGTGGGTACCGGCAGCGAGAATTAGATGGCTCTTAGGATCATCAATGTCGACCTTGGTACAGACATCAACTCCTCCTAGGGCATCGACAATTCCAGCAAAGCCAGCAAAACTGACTTCGATGTAATGATCAATCTTTAAATTTGTTGCACCTTCGACTGTGCGGATCAACAAAGGTGCACCGCCAAATGAGAAAGCAGCATTTAATTTATTCTGTCGGGCAGGAATCTCAGATTTTCCATCACTGCTTGTGTGTGCTGGAATAGTCACCAATGTGTCACGTGGCAGAGATACTAAATAAGCTTTGTCACGCTTCTTACTTATGTGTACTAAAAGCATCGTGTCGGAACGACCGCCGGCAGCGGTTACTGTGCTACCCACACGCAGCAATTTCATCTGTGCCTTAGTCAGCCCCTCGCGGGTATCTGAACCAACTAATAGATAGTTAACGGCTTGAGAAGTTTTTTCTGGTCTGTTATCTAGCCCTGCAAAAACGCTAATGCGCGCAATCTTTGCGCTGACCTGGCCGAGTCCAAGCCAGGACACCGATGCGAGAACGACAACCCCTAGAGAGAGTGATGTAATTATCCGTATCGCGCGAGTCGATTTCACATACGAACTCTACTTGGGCGATAGCGTGGAGGGGTTATGTCGACATCATTAGGCGAGTTATCTGCCTCACCGGCGGTAAGCGTCATTCTCCCAGTCCTTAATGAAGAGCCACACTTAGAAGAATCTGTTGCTGCGATTCTTGCTCAGGATTACTTAGGAATTTTTGAGGTAATACTGGCGCTGGGTCCATCGCGCGATCGCACCGATGAAATTGCGCGTGCATTGGCGGCCAGTGATAACCGCGTTAAATTGGTTGTGAATCCAACTGGAAAAACTGCAGCAGGGCTAAATCTGGCAATTGCAACATCGATTAGCCCAATTATTGTGCGAGTTGATGGACATGCAAAAATTCCAAGTAATTATCTATCTTTAGCAGTTGAGATTCTCAGAAAAACTGGTGCAGTAAATGTTGGTGGAGTGATGGCAGCTGCTGGCGTTACAAATTTTGAAATCGCAGTCGCTCGCGCCATGCGCAGCCCGCTCGGTGTAGGCGCTTCACGTTTCCATACTGGCGGCTCTGCGGGCGAAGTAGATACCGTCTATCTCGGTGCATTTCGCCGGGAAGCGATCAATGCAATTGGTGGATTTGATGAGCGGTATACCCGCGCCCAAGATTGGGAGCTAAATCATCGCCTTCGTAAAAATGGCGGAAAGATTTACTTTGATCCACGGCTACAAGTAACCTATAGACCAAGGCCTAATTTAAGAAAACTTGCCAAACAATATTTTCAATATGGACGTTGGCGCCGCGTTGTCTCTCGTAGCCATTCCGGGACAATAAATTTACGTTACCTAGCGCCACCATTTACCCTGATCGGAATAGTTACATCCCTAATTACTGGCCTCTTAATTAATCCAATGTTTTATCTGCCAGCGGCAATATATGGGTTCTTTCTACTAATCTCCTCAGTATTAATCGCGAAATCTGTGCGTGAATTCATTTCACTACTGGCGATAATTCCGACGATGCACTTCGCGTGGGGCGCCGGCTTTATCACCTCAACTAAAGCGCTGCGGTAGCCTTTACCTATATGAGCGCACCAGTTGTAATTTACGAACCCTTCCGTGCCGGGCTGCCGCCACTTGGCGCATACTTGCGTGCGCTCTGGTCACGCCGCTCATTTATTGCCGAATTTTCTCGCTCTGAACTACGCGAACAGAATTATGGTTCGGTTTTTGGCCAGCTCTGGTTGATTCTCAATCCATTGTTGCTCTCTGGTGTCTATTTTCTATTGATTTACATCATCGGCGGCCACAGTGACTCAACTCGTTATGGCCACCTAACTGCCAGCCTTTTCTTATTTTATTTAGTTAGCAATAGCCTCAGCGGCGGAGTTAAATCAATAACCGCCGGTCAACGTTTAATTCTAAATACCGCTTTCCCGCGAATTATGTTGCCAATCTCCGCCAGCGTAATTGCACTCTTTAAATTTATTCCAACTTTGGCTGTCTTTCTTATCATGCGCTCTTTGCTTGGCCTGCCTTTCTCATGGCAGATGTTCTGGACTATTCCTGTAATCGCGATTGCGCTCTTGATGGGCCTAGGTATGGCGATTTTAATTTCTTGTATAAATGTCTATTTCCGAGATATTGCAAGCTTTCTACCATATCTAACGCGCAGCTTGTTGTACTTATCTCCAATTCTCTATCAAGCAGCAGATCTATCACCAAAATTAAAGAGTATTGAAATAGCCAACCCTATTTTTTACTTGCTAGATGCCTGGTCACAAGTGATGGTTTATGCAAAAGCGCCAGACTTATTTTCACTTGCCCATAGCTTTATCTGGGCTACTTTTATATTTTTAATTGGTACATATTTCTTCCTATCTAGGGAGCGTGATTTCGCTGTCCGCCTCTAATTCACTTAACTCAACTCATGCCAAACATGGATTGGCAGTTTCAATTCAGAACGTTGGGCTTACTTACACAACTTCAATCGATAAGCGCCCGACGTTGAGAGCGCGCCTGAAATCACTTGGCCGCGGTAAGAAACACTCCAGAGTTGTGCAAGCGCTCAATCAAGTAAATTTAGATGTTAATTACGGAACTGTTTTGGGGGTTATTGGCTCAAATGGCGCTGGTAAATCCTCTTTAATGCGCGTTATCTCCGGCATCGTTGCTCCATCACAAGGTCGCGTAGAAGTACATGGATCAGTAAGCACGTTACTTGCCCTTGGAGTTGGGTTTAACCCTTCGATGACGGGCCGCGCCAATGTTTACTTAGGTGGCCTTGCTGCCGGAATGTCGCGCGCTGAGATCGACCGTCAATTTGCCGCAATTGCTGATTTCTCTGAATTAGGAGATGCCATAGATGCGCCAATGCGTACGTACTCATCGGGAATGTATGCACGGCTGGCTTTTTCAGTAGCGGCCACAGTTCAACCCGATATTTTAATTGTCGATGAGGCGCTTAGTACTGGTGATGCGCACTTTAAAGAGAAGAGTTTAAATCGCATTAAAGAACTTCGCTCAGCTGACCGTGCCCTAATTTTAGTTAGCCATGCGATGGCGACAATTGAAGATGTTTGCAATGAAGTTGCCTGGTTACATAAAGGAAAGCTAATGGCCCGCGGCAACCCGGCTGATGTGATTAAGCAGTATCAAGAATTCACCAATGCTGGAAAGAGCGCGGCAGCAAATGAGGATGTTTAGAAAAGTAGCGACTGCTTTATCTGCTCTTCTTTTATTAGCAGGTACAACAGTTACCGCAGATGCAGCTGAAGTACCTGCAACTTTCGCATTTACGGGTAGCGGCTATGGCCACGGGGTTGGGATGAGCCAGATAGGTGCCCGTGCTAAAGCTCTTGCCGGCGAATCTGCAACTGCGATCTTAAATTATTATTACACCGGGACCACGATTGAAACTGCAACTGATTCCCAGGTCTTGCGTATAAATATTGGCCACTTATTAACTTCAACTAAAGTCCGTAGCGATTCGACCGGTGCATCGCTACAGCTATTTGCAGCAGATCTAGCAGAGACGCAAACTGCTCCAGTATCACTGAATATCCCAAGTAAAACTACGCTCAACGTAATTTTGATAAACGGACAATTAAACCTCTCAACCACGCGGGGATCGAAGATTACTCAAATCTCATCTGGTTCAGTATTTACCTTACGTTGGAGTGGCACTCGTTATCTGGAAGGTGCGCCAACCATTCTTTCGGTCACGACAAACGCGACGGTAAATAGATATCGCCACGGGCAGATTCAATTTAAAGTTATAAGAGATAAAGTGCTAGGCAAGCGCTTAGAGATTATTAATTCAGTAAGACTTCAAGATGAGTATTTATGGGGGATTAGTGAAGTTCCCTCGTTGTGGCCAACTGCAGCGCTACAGGCACAAGCGATCGCCTCACGAACATATGCTTTAGCGAAATCGACCAAAGTTCGTAGCGCCTGTGATTGTCATCTATACGGATCAATTAGCGATCAATCATTTGTTGGCTACGCCAAAGAAGGTGAACCAAAGTATGGTCAATTGTGGAAGAGCGCGGTGGATAACACCCAAGGCCAAATCATTTCCTATCAAGGTTTACCAATTACTGCCTATTTCACTTCATCTACTGGCGGTGCAACTGAAACTTCAGAACATGCCTGGGGGACTGCAACTTCGTATACGCAGAGCGTGCCAGATACGGCAAGTGCCGATATAAAGCTCAACCCCAAATTTGCAACCTGGTCCAGACAAGTTCCACAATCAGTAATTGCTGCAGCTTTTCTGCTGCCGGACGTTCTTTCACTGCAAGTACTTTCAGTCAATCCGGCAGGGACGGTTGATCAGATTCAAGCCACGTCATCTTCTGGCGCAATCGCAACGCTTACGGGAGAGACTTTCAGAAGTCGAAGTAAGTTACCTTCGGCTTGGTTTTCAATCACCGCTTAGTTAGCGTGAAGTATTGAGTTAAGTCCGCCCCAGGTACCTGTGCGAACTACTACTTCAAGTGAACCATCTAGCGAATTGCGTCTAAAGAGTAAATCGTTAGCGCCAGATAGCGCTCCCGCTTTTACGATTTCACCATCTGGCAGACGCACCTTTGCCGCAGCAGTTATGTAGGTTCCCGCTTCAATTACACAGTTATTGCCTAGTGAGATTCCAAGTCCGGAATTTGCTCCAAGTAAACATTTCTCACCAACAGAGATAACTTCTTTTCCACCACCACTGAGCGTTCCCATAATGGATGCACCACCGCCAACATCGCTGCCGTCTCCAACTACCACACCCGATGAGATTCGACCTTCGACCATTGATGTACCTAGCGTGCCGGCGTTAAAGTTAACGAAGCCTTCATGCATAACTGTTGTACCTGTTGCTAAATGTGCACCTAGGCGAACTCGGTCGGCATCTGCGATTCGCACACCTGTTGGAATTATGTAATCAACCATCCGCGGGAATTTATCAACGCTAAATACCGTGACATGTCCATATTTAGCGCGCAGTCCAGCTCGAACTTCTTCAAATCCATCTACTGCGCAAGGTCCCGCTGATGTCCAAACGACATTTGCCAATAAACCAAATATTCCATCCATCACTGCGCCGTGTGGCTTTATTAAGCGATGTGAAAGCAAGTGCAGACGCAGATATGCATCCGCGGCAGATTGTGGGGCGAGTGCCAAATCAATCTCGATTGAGATTATTTCGCGCTTGACTTTACGTATTTCATCTACGCCAACAAGTGATTCCAGATTTTTATCTGGCTCTGCACTTAGCGTTCCTAGAGTTGGATTGGGAAACCAGATATCGAGCACAGTTGTGCCAGAAATGGTGGCAATTCCGTGGCCAGATGCCCGCCCGGTAGGTGCCAGATTTGATGAAGACATGCGATAAGCCTAACCCCTATCCTTTGGCTCATGCATATCGCCGTTTATTGCTCTTCATCTCAGACCATCGATCCAAAATATATTGATTTGGCACATGATCTCGGCGCGGGTATCGCTGCGCGATCCTGGGAATTGGTCACTGGCGGCGGGCATATATCTGCAATGGGTGCGGTTTCACGCGGCGCTCGAGAATCTGGCGGACGCACTATCGGTGTTATTCCGCAGCGCTTGGTAGATATTGAATTTGCCGATAAAGAATGCGATGAGCTCCATGTTGTTGATTCAATGCGCAGCCGCAAAGCGATGATTGAAGATTTATCAGATGCCTTCATTGCACTGCCCGGCGGCATCGGAACTCTAGAGGAGCTATTTGAAATTTGGGTGGGCCGTTTTCTTAAGTTTCACGCAAAGCCGGTGATCATCCTTGATCCCTATGATTTATATGCACCTCTTGCAACATTGATAGATCACCTCGAGGAACATGGATTTGTTAAACCAGGACAACGCGAACTTCTGCATTGGGCTAGAAGCGTTGACGAAGCACTTGATATCGCAGCTCGTAAATAAATAATAAGAGATAACTATGAGCCACAGTATTCGAATCTCCTTAACACTGCCTTGTAACCAAGAGCGCGCCTGGCAGGCGATCGCCGATTGGGAAGGCCAAGGTAATTGGATGTTGCAAAGTAAAGTCTGGGTGACCTCACAAATCCGAGAAGGCGTTGGTACATCGATCGCGGCATTTACTGGCCCGTTCTATAAGAGCTATCCAAAATTTGCAGCACTTGGTTTGCTAGATACGATGGTTGTAACTAACTGGCAACCACCTATTCGTTGCGATGTTTTGCATACCGGTAAAGTTCTAAAAGGCACCGGAACCTTCGAGCTAATTGAGATTTCACAGAGTGCTACAAGATTTAATTGGTCAGAAGATATCGAGTGCTCGCGCCTACAATTCATAGCGATCTATCCATTTCTCTGGATCGGTGTGCGTATATCGCTGGCTCGCCTCTCCACATCACTACGCCCACCCGAGTAACCTTGCACCCATGACCGCGCCCCTATCCCTCACGGATGCCTTGGCGCAGTTGCCAGAGGAAGAGCGGATCATCTTGTCGCTTCATTATCTGCGCTCGCTTCCAAGTAGCGAGATTGCTCAAATGCTCGGCGTACCCGAAAAATCAGTTGTTGCGGTAATGGCATCTGGAAAGGCGCGAATTACCGCGCTCCTTGGACTTATCTAGACCCAACTAGGGCCACCGCCTCGGCCGATTTCATACCTAGCCCCAAATGCGAGATACTTATCCTCTGTAAAAAATCGTCTGATCCATCAAGGATCACGGGCCCTAGGCAGTAAATAGGCATTAAAGGAGACTTCCCAATGGCAGCCATGAAACCTCGTACTGGCGATGGACCGATGGAAGTAACCAAGGAAGCGCGCTCGCTAGTTATGCGTATTCCACTCGAAGGCGGGGGACGCCTAGTTGTCGAATTAAATGCACAGGAAGCCAACAACCTCAGCGCAGCTCTCGAAGCCGCGGTCGCTTTAATCAAAAAGTAACTCAACTCAACTCGTTTTCCTTCCCGCCTGCGGCGCATTCTGGCCCAGCACTGGATAGCCTTTGGCAATCATGACCACTAAAACTGCGGCGAAAAATCTGCCGAAATTTTCCGCATCGCTACTTAGCGCGATTGAGGTGACGGTTGAGGCGCTCGCCGATTCTCAGGCGATTGCAATCGGATTTAAGGCAACTGCAGAAGGCGATGCAACCACTTACGATTTTCCAGCTCATAGCGCACTAGTTAAAAAGTTAGAGAAGTTATTTGATTTAAATCTCAGTGATGAACTTGAGTTTTTCTCTGCAGCTGGAAAACCCGGCGAAATATTTGAAATTCCAGTTGCATCAGATCAGATGCAGGCAGACCGCATACTTTTAATTGGGTTGGGCGACGGGACGACTCCTTCGCTTCGCCTTGCTGGCGCTGCCTTGGGACGCAAAGGTCGCGGCAAGGCCACCGTTATCTCTTCTATTTGCGTGGCAAATCACGACCAGTTAAAAGCATTTGCCATTTCGGTACAGCTAGGTGCATATATCTGGACTCAGAAAACTGGAGCAACGCAAGAGCTGCCACAATTTTTATTTGCAACTGAGCGAGCTGAAACGATAGTTGATGCCGGTGTAATCGCCAGTGCTATTTCACGTACTCGCGATTTGGTGCACACACCCTCCAATATCAAGAGCCCACTTTGGGTAGCCAATGAAGCAGAGAAGATAGCGGCCGAGAATGGGTTAGAAATTCGAGTTCTGGCAGGTAAAGAGTTAGCCGAATTTGGTGGGCTACGAGCGGTAGGTAATTCATCGCCGAAACCTGGCCCACGATTTGTGGAAGTTACCTATCACCCAAAGGGAATGAAAAAGAATTCAGGTGCCCTGCCACACATTGTGATTGTCGGAAAAGGAATCACCTTTGATACCGGTGGCGTTTCTTTAAAACGTCCTTACGACACGATGATGGCGATGAAGACCGATATGGCAGGTTCTGCTGCGGCGCTTGGTGCCATAAGTGCGCTCACACATTTTCAACCGCAGATACAGGTAACGGTTTTGATGATGCTCGCCGAAAATGCTCTGTCCGGAACCTCGCAACGCCCTAGCGATGTAATTACGCAATATGGTGGAAAAACGGTTGAAGTCTTAGATACCGATGCCGAAGGTAGGCTGGTTTTAGCAGATGGTCTGGCATATGCCGATAAGAATTTACGCCCAGATTATTTAATTGATATCGCAACGCTAACCGGTTCTGCAACTTTAGGTTTAGGCAGACAACATGCTGCGATGTATACCCGTGATAAGAAAACAGCGGAGAGTTTTTATGAGGCAGGTCAACGTTCTGGTGATCGAGTTTGGCATATGCCATTAGTAGATGATTATCACGAGGCGCTAGAAAGTCCGATTGCAGATTTAAGCCACGTTACAGCCAAGAAGAAATTTAGCGCTGGCTCAATTACCGCGGCGCTATTTCTGGAACAGTTTGTGGGTGAACGTAATTGGGTTCATTTTGATATTGCAGGAGTTGCTCGTAGCGAAGTAGATGCTGGCGAAAATCCTAAAGGCGGCACCGGTTTCGGTGTCCGACTTCTAATCGAATGGTTAACCACACTCTAATGATGATCGACCCACACACTTATGCCGAAACATTCCTCGCGGAAGATGAGAATAAGCGAAATGCGCGCGCGGTCGGTGAAGAAATGGGGGCCACTGATGCAACTACCGGCACTGGCGCCTATCTAAAACATTTGGCACATATTTTATCTGCACAATCAGTTGTAGAAATCGGCACCGGCTCTGGCGTTGGTGCACTCTGGGTTCTAGAAGGAATGTTGGCAAGTGGCACGCTAACCTCAATCGATAATGAAATGGAACATAGCAATGCAGCTAAGCTTGCATTTCTAGATGCAGATATTGCTGCGGCGCGCTTTCGCCTTATTACCAATCCCGCTATGGATGTCGTAACAAAGTTGGCTGATCGCGCCTATGACTTAGTTATTTTTCGTCACGATCCAGAAGATCTACCTTTTGCCATTACTGAAGCCCATCGCATCTTGCGTAGCGGTGGCGTCTTTGTGATCGATAACTTCTTCGGTGGCGAGAAAGTTTCAGATCCCGCACAGCGTGACCCCAAGACCGTTGCGCTACGCGAGGCTGGGAAATCACTGAAAAGTCAGGTAGACCTTTGGGTGACTTCACTCATACCGGTCGGTGATGGTTTGTTACTTGCTACAAAACTGTAGGAAGATGCGCTTATGAGTAATTCACAACCATCTGGTGGTCCCGGCGGACCATGGTGGATAGCTGCCAATAAAGGCGGCAAAGCCAATTTAATTACTCGCTCAAATGCGATCCTCTTAGCTTTCGTAGCCGGCTTAGTAGGTTCAATTTTTGGTGCATCATCATCCGGTTCACTCTTTGGCCATTCGATAAATATTTCACGTACTTCAAATGCCATCGAACGCGCCCCTGGCTCTGTTGCAGATATTGCAAAACGAGTTATACCTTCCGTCGTATCAATTGAAGCTTCCACTAAAAAAGGTGGAGCAACTGGCACGGGCTTTGTAATTGAGAGCAATGGTTACATAATCACAAATAATCACGTGATCGCTGAAGCGGTATCTGGTAGCGGCACGATAGATGTGACGCTTAATAACGGACAGAAATACACCGCCAAGGTTGTTGGACGAGATTCTGCATATGATTTAGCAGTATTAAAAATTGCTACAACTGGGCTGACCGCTTTGCAATTTGGCGATAGCGATAAAGTTGCAGTTGGTGACTCTGTTATCGCCATCGGTTCGCCGCTTGGACTTTCTGGCACGGTAACTCTAGGAATTATCAGCGCAAAAGATCGCGCCGTTACCGCCGGTGAAACCGGTAGCGATAACTCTTTTATAAATGCTCTTCAAACTGATGCAGCTATCAATCCTGGTAATTCCGGTGGTCCTTTGGTCGATGCAACAGGTGCGGTTATCGGAATTAACTCTGCAATAGCAACACTGGGTTCGTCCTTTGGTTCCCAAAGTGGATCAATCGGATTGGGATTTGCAATACCGATTAATCAAGCACGCAAGACTGCTGATCAATTGATTAAGAACGGAAAAGCAACTTACCCAGTCATTGGTATCTCAATTGATATGAAATTTTCAGGAGATGGCGCGTTAATCTCTAAGAATGACAAGGCGATACTTCCCGGAGGTCCAGCAGCTAAAGCCGGACTTAAAGCCGGAGATATCATCACTAAATTTGATGGGCGAGCAGTTAATTCTGCTGAAGAGTTAATCGTTGCCATTCGTGCCAAGAGCGTGGGCGATAAAATTGAAGTTACTTATCTGCGTAATGGTGTTAGCGCCACTGCTACTGTCACGTTAGATGCAGGAAAATAATTTAGATGTTCTTTGACTTTGGAGCAGGTGAGTTACTAGGGCTAGCACTTCTAGCCATTATTTTAGTGGGTCCAGATCGTTTACCTAATCTGGCAGTTGATGCGGCAAAGCTAGTTAAGAAGATCAAAGCGCTATCGCAGAGCGCAACTGCAGAGCTTCGTCAGAATCTCGGCCCCGGTTTTGAAGACTTACAACCATCTGATCTACATCCAAAGAAGTTTATCCAAAAACATATCTCAAATGCCCTCGAAGAAGATGAACCGCAATCTACGAAATTTAAAGCCAAGATCGATCCAGATTTACTATGACAACGATCGAGTTAATTAATCAAGCCTTAGCTACGGTTTCTGACCCTGAGCTGCACCGTCCGCTGCCAGATCTCGGAATGGTGGAATCAGTTGCAGTAAATGGCGCTGTTGCTGAACTAAAGATTTTATTAACAATATCTGGCTGTCCCATGCAAGATCGCCTTAGATCAGATATCACTGCCGCAGTTACACAAGTACCAGAGATAAATGAAGTTCAAATCATCTTCGGTGTGATGTCAGAGGAGCAACGCAACAATGTAAAGAAGTTACTTCGTGGTGGACGCGAAAAGTTCATTCCCTTTGCCCAACCCGATTCGTTAACTCGGGTAATCGGAATCGCATCCGGAAAAGGTGGAGTTGGAAAGTCATCGCTGACTACAAACCTTGCAATATCTGCTGCCGCGCGCGGCTTACGTGTTGGAATTTTAGATGCCGATGTCTATGGCCACTCGATTCCGCGGCTAATGGGGCTGATGGGACAACGTCCAACTGCAATCGATCAGATGTTTATTCCTCTTGTGTCTTATGGCGTAAAAGTTGTTTCGATGGAGATGTTTAAACCCGAACGCGCCGATGCTGTTGCCTATCGTGGACCGCTATTACACCGCGTCCTTGAGCAACTCTTATCTGATGCATATTGGGGCGATCTTGATTTACTGCTGATTGACCTACCACCGGGCACGGGCGATTTAGCCATCTCCTTAGGACAGTTGATTCCAACCTCTGAAATATTGGTTGTAACAACGCCACAAATTGCTGCCGCCGAAGTTGCAGAACGCGCTGGCCGCATTGCCCACCAGATTCACCAGAGAGTTATTGGCGTTATTGAAAATATGTCCGCTTTCCCTTGCCCACATTGCGATGACGAGATTGCCCTCTTTGGCGCAGGTGGCGGCGAAGAAACGGCAGCACGACTGTCTACTTTGGTGGGTACAGATGTTCCGTTATTGGGCAAAGTTCCTTTTAGCACGCAGCTGCGCACCGGTGGAGATGATGGCAAGCCGATTGTTGTAGCAGATCCAGATTCGCCAAGTGCCAAAGCGATATCTGCGATATCTGAAAAGCTAATCGTGCGAAGCAGCTCTTTACTTGGAGTCAGACTCGGGCTTAGCACGTAAATCTTTTAGCAGATCTTCTAGCTCACTGCGCATAAAGTCGCGAGTTGCAACATCACCTAGTGCAATACGCAAGCTCGCTAGTTCACGAGTTAAGTACTCGGTATCTGCAATAGAACGCGAGTTTTGGGCGCGATCTTCATTGAGCGAAATACGATCACGGTCTGCTTGGCGATTTTGGGCAAGCAAGATAAGAGGTGCGGCGTAAGAAGCTTGCAGCGACAAGATCAAAGTTAAGAAGATAAATGGATAGTCATCAAAACGTAGATCGCGTGGCGCAAGAGAATTCCAAAGCACCCAAGAGAGCACAAAGACAGTCATATAAACCAAGAAGCGCGCTGTACCTAAGAAACGTGCAAAGCGTTCAGATAGGCGACCAAAAACTTCTGGATCATAGTTAGGGCGAAGCGAGCGACGGGACTCACGAGGAGTATCTAGTCCGCTAGGGCGTGTAGTTAGGGAACGGGCCATTAGCGCGCCTCCTCTTCCATCGACTTATCTAATTCAATATCAACTGCATTTCCTGCAACATCTGCAAGATCAACTTTTGGTCCAGCGCCTCTTGTTGAATCACGATGTTCTAAACGCCAATTCTCTGGGAGCAAATGGTCGAGCACGTCATCGACAGTTACTGCGCCCAGCAGACGTTCATTGGCATCTACAACCGGTACTGAAAGCAGGTTGTAACTAGCCAAGTATGACGAAACTTCATGTAGCGATGCGTTGGGATTTAACCCTTGCGTATCAGTATCAACGATCGAACCAAGCAGAGTTGCCGGTGGCTCACGCAATAAACGTTGGTAATGGACCATACCGATATAGCGACCGGTTGGTGTTTCCAGTGGCTGGCGGCAGACAAAGACTTGGGACGCAAGTGCGGGGGAAACTTCACGCGAGCGAACGCTAGCGAGAGCATCAGCGACTGAATAGTCAGCGCTCATCACAATCGGTTCGGTCGTCATCATTCCACCAGCGGAGTAATCCTCATAAGTCATCAGACGCAGAACATCTTCAGCATCTTCAGGTTCCATAAGTTCGATCAACGCTTGCGCTCGTTCTTCACCAATTTCGCGCAGCAAGTCAGCTGCGTCATCTGGATCCATCTCACCAAGCACATCTGCCGCGCGTTCGCCTTCCAATTCAGCAAGCAAAGCCACGCGTTCTGCTTCATCCATTTCTTGCAAAACATCTGCCAGGCGTTCATCATCTAACGCGCGGGCAACTTCCACACGACGCTTAGGTGCTAGATCTTGAATTACTGCAGCTAAGTCGGCGGCACGTAAATTACTAATCGTTGAGAGTAAATTAGTGACACCTTGGTTGTGTTCAGGAAGCGTAAAGCCGGTTACTTCTTCCCAAGCGACAGTTGATGTCGCACCTTTACGGCGAAGCCCACTGCCTTTTCGCATAATGTGAACCCGGTTAATAAACCAATCACCGGTGCGGGTCTGTTCCATACCCATATCCTCAACGACGACCGGTTCAGCGCTATCTACCAATGAAATTGAACGGTCCAACAAATCTCCGAGGACAAGTAATTCTCCAGCACGGGATTCAAAGCGCCGCATATTTACCAAACCGGTAATTACGACTGCTCCAGATTCGATAGAAGTAACTCGTGTAATCGGAACGAAGACGCGGCGGCGTAGTGGAACTTCGACGACGAGGCCAAGGATGCGTGCGGGTTGGCTATTAGAACGCAGCGTCGCAACAGCATCACGTACCTTGCCAACTGGATCTCCATTTGGGTCGAATACAGCTGTTCCTGCAAGGCGAGCGATAAAGACTCGATTTAATACATTGCTACTCATTTTTGGCCTCCCTTCATTGGCTAAGGGTATCGGCTACGGTTACATCTATGTCGCAGCCTTTATCTCGAGATAACCACACTCAGATTCCGGCCCGCCCCGATTTAATTCGCTTAGGGATAGGCATAATCGGAATTGGAACATCCGGGCCACTGATTGCAATGAGTTCGATGCCTGTCTTATCTCTCATTTTCTGGCGAAATCTTGGTGGATCGCTTATGACTGCCCCATTTGCACTTCGCCATCGCGCAGATCGAACCGGCGTGAAGTGGGCGATATTGGCTGGCTTTATCTTGGCGCTTCATTTCTATGGATTCTTTCTAGCCATGCGCATGACAACTGTTGCCGCAGGCACCGCACTTGTTGCGCTGCAACCGATCTTTGCCGCGCTATTTGTAAAACTAACTGGTGGTGAAATTCCATCGCGAGCATGGCTTGGAATGTTTGTAAGTTTTGGGGGAGTCTTATTAATTTCGGGAATTGATTTACAAATCTCAATGCGGGCATTTCTTGGGGATTTAGCGGCAATTATTTCAGCGGCACTTGCGGGAATGTATATGTTAATAGGTGCGCGCGCGCAACGAACGTTAGAAACTGCAACTTATACTTCAATCTGCTATTTCTTTTGTGCGATAACAGCTCTACCAATGGCGATTATCGCCGGAAATGAGATCCTACATTTCAGTGCGCGCGAATGGTGGATTTTGCTGGGCCTAATCTTTGGTGCGCAATTTCTAGGCCACACCATGTTTAACTCTGTACTTAAGCGCGTATCGCCAGCAGTTGTTTCTCTAATAGTCTTCTTTGAAGTTCCAGTAAGTTCTATCCTGGCAATTTGGTGGATGAACCAGCGTCCACCGGTTGGTGTAATTCCTGGAATTGTGTTGATCCTCTTTGGTTGCGCACTGGTTGTGCTGCGCACCAGACCTACTCGGGTAATGGTGGATGAGTAAAGATGATTGACTTACATACCCACACAACGGCCAGCGACGGTACTGATTCACCGGCTGAGTTAGTAAATAAAGCGCTCTCTGCTGGAATTCAAACTCTGGCTATCACTGATCACGACAGTACTTCTGGTTGGGCTGAGGCGATTGCAGCGCTGCGCACTCCAATGTCGCTAGTACTCGGTGCAGAAATTTCTACCTTAACTTTAAGCGGAATTAGCGTTCATATCTTGGGACTTCTCTTTGATGGCCAAGATAGTGATCTACAAGCGATGTTGGCTGATTCGCGAGATACCCGCATTCCCAGAATGCGCAAGATGGTTGAGTTAATGGCGGCCGATGGAATTGCAATCACTATGGAAGATGTAATGGCTGCTACTCCACCTGGAGCAACTGTGGGGCGCCCCCATTTGGCCGATGCGCTAGTTAAAAACAAGGTAGTTGCAACACGGGATGAAGCATTTCTTGATTTACTTCATAACGCATCTAAATATTATGTAACTCACGCTGCACCCACGCCCGAGGATGCAATTTCCCAGATCAGAAAGGCCGGCGGGGTTGCAGTTATCGCTCATCCTTTTGCGTCGCGGCGCGGGGAAGTCATTTCTGTTTCAACCTTTACCTCACTGGTTGCAGCAGGTTTAAATGGAATTGAAGTAAATCATCGTGATCATTCGCAGATTGAGCGTGAGCAGTTAAGTGAAATTGCTGATCAATTGGCGTTAGTTAAAACCGGGTCGAGTGATTACCACGGAAACGGTAAACTCAATGCGCTAGGGGAAAATCTCACAGATCCCGCACAGTGGGAGATTCTAGAATCGCTAGCTAACGCGCGAAGGGTGGTACGAAAGTGAATGTAATTGAAGTCAGCACTCTAACTTTTTCAATCCAAGCCTTCGTTACTCTCTTGGTAATTCTTGATCCACCGGGTGCAACTCCTATCTTTTTAGGTCTAGTCGCCGATAAATCAAAGAAAGAACGGGTGCAACTTGCTTGGCAGGCAGCCCTTGTTTCAATTGTAGTAATTACCTTCTTCTCACTTTTTGGAAGATTCATCCTTGATTACATGAATGTTTCAATTGAGGCGCTACGAGCTGCTGGTGGCTTACTGCTTCTCTATGTATCGCTGGAACTATTAACGGGGCGCGATATGGGTGGAGAAAACGCTAAAGATAAGAACATCGCCTTAGTTCCACTCGGTACACCTTTATTAGCTGGCCCAGGAGCAATCGTGGCCACGATGATTTTTGTGCAGCAGATCAAGACTCCTGCGCAAAGTTTCGGCTTGATCGCAGCCGTTGTCGCTGTACACATCGTTATTGCAGTTTCTTTAATGGCCTCAACCACAATTTTAAGTATTATCAAAGATGCCGGAGTCACTCTCTTGGCACGTATTGCAGGATTGTTGCTTGCTGCAATTGCGGTACAAATGTTAGTTGATGCGATCAAAGCTTTCACGGCGCAATAGAAGGAATCGATATGGAGCTACTTTCTACATCTTTTGATGAGCGCGGTCTATTCGCACCTGACTCAATAGCTTGGCGGATTCACTCTGATCCTGCGATGGCAGTTGGTGGAATCCGTGCGCTATTGCAGCAAGCCCTGCATCCCAATGCGATGGATGGAGTCGCTAAGAACTCAAATTTCCGCGAAGATGCTTGGGGCCGACTACAACGAACCGGTGACTATGTAACAACAATTACTTTCGGTACTAGAGATGAAGCGCTAGCGCTTGCGGCGCGAGTTAGAAAGATTCATACCTCACTTGGCTTAGATGATCCACATCTATTGCTCTGGGTTCATATGTCGATGGTTGACTCCTTTTTAGATGTAGCAATTCGATCAGGGCTAACACTTTCTGTAGCCCAAGCAGATCAATATGTATCTGAAATGGCGCTCTTTGCCCAGCTAGTCGGAGTCGACTTAGAGAATGTTCCAACTAATCGCAACGAGATGCAGACTTACTTTAAGGATATTTCACCAGAACTTATCGCATCAGAAGATGCCAAGCGCGCAGCGCTCTTTCTAACAATTCCACCTTTGCCAACAGCAGTTCGCTTTGCAACTCCAGCAGCACCTGCGTGGGCTTCCCTAACTTTATTGGCAGGAAGTTCGCTACCCGCTTGGGCGCGCGCCCTTTATGGAACTCCACAACTTCCGGGCCAGAACTTTGCGACAGACTTTTCGCTAAGAGCGCTTCGTAAAACTATTGGAGTTATTCCCGACGCTATCTTGGCGCCACCGGTTTATAAAGCTGCGCTAGAGCGCTGGAAACTAGCGAGCGTTAAATGAAGATAATCGCGATAGCTAGTCCAGCCGGCGGCGTAGGAAAGACCACATTGGCACATGCAATTGCAGTTGCCGCATCCGAATTCGGAAAGAAAACTCTACTTATTGATTTAGATCCAGGCAGCGCCCTTACCTTTAGATTGGGTCTGGAAAATCCTCGCCTCACCATTACTGATTACTTAACTGGCACAAAGATAGGTGCCGAGAATTTAACGATGACAAGTGAAAGATTTGATTTTATCGCCGCAGATTCGCGGCTGACTACCAATTTAGATGAAGGTTCACTGGGTTCACTTCTCGATAATCTTCCAAAGAGCTACGACTTAGTTGTCCTAGATGTAGCGCCATCACTTACTCAGCCCTTAAAACTCGCATTGGCCGCGGCCGATCACATATTTACTCCGATTGATAAATCCCTACATTCACTTCGCGCTTTATTACAGCTGCGCGCCATGACTGATATTCAAGTTACGGCAGTTGCAACCGGCGAGGTAGATAGTGCAGCAGCTCCGGTCCTAGATATTTCGCTGGTTCGCTCAACGGAAATAGATGGACTCACACAATTGAACATCTCAGTTTTGACTGCAGCCAAAGATGGGGAAGTTGCTGAAAGTTATCGCAGCGCTACTTACTCAATATTAGAGATTTTAGGGCTGGAATAAAGATAAATTAAGAAGAGAACTTTTTAGTGCGAGTTCTGTTACGTGCGGTGCGCTCTGCAGTGGGTTTACTTACCTTTGCAGCAGACTCAGACTTAGCAGGTTGGGCAGCAGGCTTCTGTTTTGTTAATCGCCCAGTTGAACCTACTGGAATATTTAACGTTTCATAGAGATGTTCTGAGGAAGAGTAGGTTTCCTCTGGTTCACCCAAACCTAAGACCAGCGCGGTATCAATCATCTTCCAGCGAGCTAGGTCATCCCAATCAACGAAGGTTACTGAGATGCCATCTGCACCAGCGCGCGCTGTGCGCCCAATACGGTGAACATAGGTCTTCTCATCTTCTGGACATTGATAGTTGATTACGTGAGTAATTCCATCGATGTCGATTCCGCGTGCGGCAACATCAGTTGCGACCAGAACATCTGATTTACCAGCTTTAAAATCATTTAGCGCTTTCTCGCGCGCACCTTGTCCAAGATCGCCATGAATCGATGCGGCACGGAATCCGCGTTCGAGCAGATCATCAGATGTCTTCTGGCATGTGCGCTTGGTGCGGCAGAAGACGATAGTTGGTCCGCGCCCATCTGCTTGCAGGATACGGGCGAGCATTTCAATCTTATCTAAGGCATGTGCGCGCAATACATGTTGCTTGATGCGAGATACAACCGCACCTTCATCTTCATTATCTTGTGTGCGGATATGAATTGGTTGATTCATAAAGCGACGAGCCAGAGCGATGATATCTCCGGGCATGGTCGCAGAGAAAAGCATAGTTTGGGCACGATTAGGGGTGCTGGTAAAAATCTTTTCTACATCTGGTAGAAAACCGAGATCGAGCATCTCATCGGCTTCATCTAATACAACGCGCGATACTTCTTTTAGCTTCAATTGACCTTGGCGATATAAATCTAAGAGACGACCAGGAGTTCCAACCACAATTTCGATTCCGTTATCGAGGGCTTCAATCTGTGGTTCAAAGGCGCGACCACCATAAACTGCTAGCGTACGAATTCCGCGGTTACCAGTTAATTCATCAATATCTTTTGTAACTTGCACACATAATTCGCGCGTTGGAACTACTACTAGAACTTGCGGAAGCCCTTTCGCTACCAAATCTGCCCATTCTTTATCAAGGGGTGCAATTACTCGTTCAATTAGCGGAATACCAAAGGCCAGCGTCTTACCTGTACCGGTCTTGGCTTGACCAATTACATCTCCATCGCCAAGTGCGATGGGAAGAACCATCTCTTGAATTGGAAAGGGAGCGATAAAACCATGTTCTGCTAAGGCCGCTTGAGTTTCTGGGCGTAGCGGTAGATCAGCAAAAGTTATTGACACCTTAGAGTGCGCCGAAACCGACGCGGCGATCGGCAGCGATACCGATATCGACGAAGCCGATCTTGCTAGCGGCAACCACAATTTCGTGGCCACGTAGATCTTGAAGCGAGAGCGTTCCATTAGCTGCGATAGCAGCAGCGACGGCAGCCTTTACATCGGCAACTGAGGAATTTGTCTCGAAAAATAGTTCGCCAGAGATATTGGCGATTGCGATGCGGACGTGGGTACTTTGTGCAGCATCTGATTTCTTTGTGCTCATATCGCTATCCTATCGCCAAAATGCACAGGCTGATTCTCGAAATTATCCGCCTATTACTTGTGGTTATTCGGTATTGGAGAGTGGGAAGCCAGAAATACCTCGCCACATCAAGTTTTCAACTAATTCAACGGCTTGCTGGCGAGTGAGTTTGCTATCACGATCTAACCAATGGCGCGCAGTTACTTGCGTATAGCCAATTAATCCCACACCGAGCAACATTGCAACTTCTTGAGGTAAACCAGTGTCATTAGAAATGATGGCACTTACTGCAGCTGCGCAGTCGTAAGTCATACGATTTAAACGCTCGCGCACTTGTGGTTCAACACTCATATCGCTTTCAAATAGTAAGCGGAATGCTTCTCCTTCATTTTCAATAAATGCAAAATATGCAACGACTGTGGCATGCACGCGCTTTGAGTTATCTGGAGTTGAAGAAATCGCTTTCTGAAGTTCAAAGACCAGCGAATCGATATGCAAATCTAAGACGGCCAGATATAGATCTAGCTTCGATGGGAAATGTTGGTAGAGAACCGGCTTACTGACATTGGCGCGATCTGCGATCTCATCCATTGCGGCCGAGTGATATCCGGCCGCGGTAAAGACTTCAAGAGCGGCAGTTAGTAAAATTGCGCGGCGTTCATCACGAGGTAGACGCGCCTTATCGCCTTTAGCATTGGTATCTACAGTAGTCATTGCGCATATCGTAGAGGTATTAGTTGTAATAAAGAAAGATCAATTGCAGATGAGAACGATTTGCAGCCTATCTAATTCAGGTAATGCAACTAACTCAGCGAATTGGCGCACATTCATCGGCTACGGCAGAATGGCGCTATGACCAACCTACCGATTAAACCGCCAGCGCTCGTCTCACCGGGACCTGCGTTGACAGTCGATGAGGTGCGTCGCTATAGCCGCCATTTGATTATTCCTGATGTCGCAATGGCCGGACAGCAGCGGCTTATGAACGCAAAAGTTTTATGTGTGGGTGCTGGTGGGCTAGGTTCACCGGCCTTGATGTATCTGGCCGCAGCAGGTGTTGGAACTATCGGAATTGTTGAGTTCGATACAGTTGATGAATCAAATTTACAGCGCCAGATCATTCATGGCCAGAGTGATATCGGCAAAAGTAAAGCGCAATCTGCAAAGGCGAAAATCTCTGAAATTAACCCCAATGTAAATGTAATTACCCACGAAACTCGTCTTGATAATTCCAATGCAAAAGAGATATTTTCACAATATGACATCATCGTTGATGGTACCGATAACTTCGCAACCCGCTACCTTGTAAATGATGCCTGCGTAATTCTCAAAAAACCATACGTATGGGGATCTATCTATCGCTTCGATGGACAAGCTAGCGTTTTCTGGGCCGAATATGGACCTTGTTACCGCTGTCTCTATCCGGAACCGCCACCACCCGGAATGGTCCCAAGTTGTGCAGAAGGCGGAGTACTCGGAGTCCTCTGCGCAACTATCGGATCAATCCAAACAACTGAAGCTATAAAGGTGATCACCGGTATTGGAGAACCAATTATCGGCTTGCTCATGATTTATGACGCGCTAGATATGACATTTAGAAAGATTAAAGTTCGTAAAGATCCTAACTGTCCGCTATGTAGTGACAACCCAACCCAAACTGACCTTCTTCCAGATTACGAGGCCTTCTGCGGCGTTCTCTCTGATGCTGCCGAAGTAGCCGTCAAAGAGTCGACGATCTCAGTCACAGAACTTGCTGCCAAGATAGATGCGAAAGCAGATTTCTATCTAGTTGATGTCCGTGAGCCAAGCGAATTTGAAATTGTACGTATTCCGGGTTCTCATTTAATTCCTAAGCAAGGATTTTTAGATGGAACAGTTTTGGCAACCTTGCCCCAAGATAAACCAATCATTCTGCACTGCAAGAGCGGAGTTCGCTCTGCTGAATGTCTGGCAATCTTAAAGAGCGCAGGTTTTGCTGATGCAACGCACGTTGCCGGTGGCGTCATCGCTTGGGCCAAGCAGATAGATAAGTCGTTACCGGTTTATTGATGCTTAACTCTTACGCAGGCTATCGGGCACTTCTCGTACACGCCCACCCAGATGACGAGACCATCAATAACGGCGCCACTATGGCGTTATATGCCACTCTCGGTGCGCAAGTAACGTTAGTAACTTGTACGCGTGGTGAAGAAGGAGAAGTTCTAACACCAGAATTAATTCATCTAGCGAGTTCAGCCACAGATAAATTAGGAGAGCACCGCGAAACCGAACTTGCCAATGCAATGCATGCGCTAGGTATTAAAGATTTTCGATTTCTAGCTCAAGGCGAAAGTAAATTTCGCGATAGTGGAATGATGGGTACTGAACAAAATAATCGCCCAGATGTCTTCTGGCAGGCAAATCTGGAAGTTGCCTCAGATTATTTGGTCAAGGTAATCGAAGAAGTTAAACCACATATTTTGATCACCTACGATGAAATTGGGGGATATGGACACCCTGACCACATTCAAGCTCACCGCGTTGCAATGCGTGCAAGCGAGAAATCAGTCTGGAAAATTCAAAAGATTTACTGGAACACAATGCCAAAATCTGTACTAGCTGAGAGCATGGCGAAGATGAAAGAGCTTGGCTCTGATTTCTTTGGTGCAGAAAGCGTTGATGATCTGCCGTTTGCTAAAGATGATTCCTTTGTAACAACTCTGATTGATGGAAACGCTTATGTGGAAGCCAAGTTGGCGGCGATGAAAGCGCATCACACTCAGATTGCTTTAGATGGCCCCTTCTTCGCCCTTTCTAATAATTTAGGTTTACAGGTCTGGGGCCATGAGTACTACACGCTAGTTAAAGGCGACAAGAGCGCACCCTTTGATACCAGCGGACGTGAATCTGATTTATTTTCTGGAGTAACCCTCTAAATGAAATTACTTGGTGCTCTCATAGTTGGAGTTGCCACAGGTGTAGCTGCGATATTTCTACATCTATTTGTGCCACCGTTTGGAATCGCACTTTCAATTATTGGAACTTTTCTGGCGATTTGGTCGCTCGGTCGCACTTATGGAAAACGCGCCTATAAGGCGATAGCTGCTCTGGGCTGGGTAGTCATTTTCTGGAAAGGCGCATCATTTGGAGTTGGCAAAGAGATTTTTATTCAGGGTAATTCACTTGGAAACACTTTCCTACTTTTCTCATTTATCGCTTTAATAGCAGCTATCGCGCTACCGGCAAATTAGATCCAGCTCCAACTCTGTCCATCTGATCCATCGTTAATAGCAATTCCAGCCAGCGCCAATAAATCACGTAACCGATCGCTCTCAATCCAGTTCTTTGCTGCGCGAGCAGCTGCGCGAGCAGTTAGAAGTTCACTTAGCTCAGGAGATAAGGGAGCAACCTCGACGGGGCGAGTTAGATCAAGTCCTAGCAGAGCATCGGTCGAAAGAAATATCGCGCGCTTAGTGGCATCTGTGTGGGCGGCACTCTTTTCAATCGCACGCAATCTCAGCATTACTCGTGGAGTATCTAAATCTTTGGCGATGGCGGTGCTGATTTCTTCATCTGCAATAGCTTCATTGCTATCTCCCCAAGCAGCCATAGAAGTACGCCAGCGGCGCAAGGTTATGTTTGCAGCTTCGAGTGCGGCCCAAGTTAGATCCATCTGAGATCGATAGCGATTTTCAAGAAGTGCAAAGCGAAGTGCCAGCGGATCCAAGCCACGATCTATTAAATCTTGCACCAGAACTACATTGCCAGCGCTCTTAGACATCTTGCGCCCTTCGAATAAGAGATGTTCTCCATGTACCCACATGGCAACTGCTTCATGGCCAATTACCGCATTTGACTGGGCACGTTCATTTTCATGATGCGGAAAACGTAGATCGATTCCACCTACGTGCAGATCTATCCGCTCATTTAATAATTTAAGCGACATCGCGGTGCATTCGATGTGCCAACCCGGAAAGCCTTTGCCCCATGGTGAATCCCAGACCATTTCGGTGCGATTGCCGGCAGATTTCCAGAGCCCCCAATCAGCATGGAATCTCTTATCTCCCTCGTCACTAGATTCAAAGCGATGGCCGGGCTTTAGCGCATCTAATTTATTGCCGCTAATTGCGCCGTAACTTGGGAAAGATCTTGCATCAAAATAGACCGAACCTTGATCAGTTGCATAAGCGTGGCCACTTGCAATAAGCGTTGCAATAGTTTGCAACATCAAATCTATGGTTTCGCTGGCTCGGGGATAGGAATCTGCGGGAAGGATATTAATTTGCTGCAAATCCTGGTGAAAGCCAGCTTCGTATTTACGAGCTATCTCGAAGGGATCACGCTTTTCCAATTGCGCCTGTTGTAGCAATTTATCTTCGCCTTGGAAATCCTCCGACATATGGCCGACATCGGTAATATTTTGTATCAACCTGACTTTGCGTCCATCTATCTTTAGTGCGCGAGTAATTAGATCGGCTAAGAGAAAGGTTCGCAAATTTCCGACATGCGCATCGCGATAAACTGTAGGTCCGCAGCAATAGATATTGACAGTTTGCTCTTCATCGGGCACCGGCATGAGCGCACGAGTCAGAGTGTCATAGATCGAAATCAATTTGCTGCCACTTTCTATTATTCCAGTGTATCCAAGATGCGATAAATATACTTGTGATGTGATCTAAAGTTCATAGATTGGTAGAGGGCTAGCGCTGCGCCATTTTCAACATCTACTTGCAGACCAATTTTCGTCGCTCCATCGTTGGTGGCTGCGGCCATGAGATGGTTCATTAGCATTTTTGCAACCCCTTTACCGCGGTGGCCCGGTGCCGCAAATAGCCTGGTGGCAATTGACCAAGTGCCAGATGAGGCAATTCTTCCAACCGCAATAATTTCGCCACCCGATTTTATTGCGCCATATCGAGCTGGGTATCTGCGCATTAACTTATCAAGGGCCTGATCGGATTGCACTTGCAACCACTGTTGTGATGGGTGATCCAAAATTTCAACAGTTAAGGCTGTGTCATTGGCTAGATCGAGCTCGCCAATATCTCTGATTAAGAAATCTGCGCCAACTTTGATTCGCCACCCCGTACGTGCAAGGTAATTATCTAACTCTTCATAAATCGGCATTGGTATTGTGAAGGTCGGGGTTAAGTTATTTGCCCGGTAGGTGTCGATTACATATTGCACCGCATCGCTTAAGGGAGCTGCTGGTTCTCCAACAGGACTGGTACCGAGTGGAAGGGCAGAATTTGCCCGCATCGTAAAACCATCGGAGATACGCAGTCGCCATTTTCCATATTCGATAATTCGTTCAGCCGGCCAAGTTGCATCTGAAATTTTCTCTAACTCGATAATCCTTTGCGAAAGTGGCGCACCTTTCCCAGCTAAATCAGGTAGCGGCTTTATCTCACGCCAGATTGCGATCTGATCAGGTGAAAAAGAGATCGTTTCAGATTTTGAGTTGATCAATTGCCGCTCGTTCTGCAGCAAGCCGACGATATCTCGGTAGCCACCACCTGGTTCGTGGAGCCGAATTGTTACGCGTTTGCCGATCGCCGCTACAAGTTGTGGAGCAGATAGCGGGGCTGCCTCGGTCATGTCCTTACTTTAATCGGGCAACGCCGCCAGCGCATGGTTAGAATACGTTCCATCGTACTAAACGCTGATAAAGCGCTATCAAATCTGGAGGTTAGCTCGTGACCTATGTAATTGCCCAACCGTGCGTTGATGTCAAGGATAAATCCTGCATTGAAGAGTGCCCAGTTGATTGCATCTATGAAGGAGCGCGTTCGCTCTATATCCAACCTGATGAATGCGTGGATTGTGGCGCTTGCGAACCAGTCTGCCCAGTGGAAGCGATTTATTACGAGGATGACATTCCTTCGCAATGGAAGGATGCCACAAAGGTAAATACTGAATTCTTCGTTGAACTCGGTTCACCTGGCGGCGCAGCTAAAGTAGGTCTAACAAATAGCGATCATCCAACAATCGCAGCACTTCCACCTAAAGAATAATTTAAGCAAAGCCTTATCCCGCCTCGGATCATGCGCCAACCATTACCGGATTTTCCGTGGGATGCGCTGGCTCCTTATGCGACAAAGGCGCGCGCACATGCAGCTGGAATTATCGATCTCTCACAAGGTACTCCCGTTGATGCAACCCCAGAAATTATTCAAAGCGCGCTCCGTGCCAGTTCAAATTCACCGCGCTATCCAGTAACCGCTGGAACGAAGGATTTGCAAGAAGCGATTCGCAATTGGGCAATTACCCATCTGGGCGCATCTGGCGACTTTGATGTATTGCCAGTCATCGGATCGAAAGAGCTAGTTGCATGGCTGCCAACGATCTTAGAAAGTAAGAGCGTTATATATCCAGACGTTGCTTATCCAACCTATTTAGTTGGCGCACTTCTTGCCCAATCACAACCAATCGCAGTAGGAATAGATGCAGATACTTGGCCAAGTGCTGATTTTGCTTGGATAAATACGCCAGGTAATCCAACAGGGCGCGTTCATTCCGAAGCAGAACTTCGTGGGGCCATCAAATGGGCCAGAGCTAACGATTCAGTACTGGTCTGCGATGAGTGTTACATCGATTTCGGAGATAAGACCACCCCAACATCGCTTCTGAAATTTACCGATAGCGATAACTCAAATATTTTGGTTGTGCATTCACTCTCCAAGCGCTCATCAATGGCCGGCTATCGCGGTGCCTTCTTAATTGGAGATGCAAAGTTAATCGCGCAAATTCGGGAAGTGCGCAAACATGCTGGGATGATGGTGCCGCTGCCGATTCAAAACGCAATGGTTGCTGCGTTAAGTGATGAGACACATGTTGCAGAACAGCGTGCGCGCTATAACGCGCGTCGCGCAACTCTGGCACCAGTGCTGCAAGAGGCAGGTTTTCAAATCGATGACTCAGTTGCTGGTTTATATATCTGGTGCACGCGATCAGAAGATTCCTGGCAATCAGTTGATTGGCTAGCTAGCCTCGGAATATTGGCAACCCCAGGTACTTTCTATGGAGAAAAAGGCGCATCACATATTCGAGTAGCGATGACGGCAACTGATCAGCAAATTGCAGATGCCGCAGCACGTATTCGGCAGGGAATTAAGTAAATGGCTATCGGCATCTTGCTGGTTGGCGGAATGGGAACGCGCTTAAAACCACTTACCAATCAAACTCCAAAGCCGATGCTGCCCGTTGGTGGCTTACCAGTTACAGAGCGCCAACTGTTGGCTGCCAAGAAAGCGGGAATCAACACTGTAATTTTAGCTACTTCTTATCTCTCGGAAATCTTTACCCCATATTTTGGTGATGGATCTAAATGGGGGATGAAGTTACTTTATGCGGTAGAAGAAGTCCCGCTTGGCACAGGCGGTGCAATTCGCAATGCGGCTGCGCTAGTTGACTTTGCAGATTCAAAGGAAGAATTTGTCATTTTTAATGGAGATGTTTTAAGCGGTCACGATATTGCAGCTCAACTCGATTTTCACCGCTCTAATAAAGCAGATGTAACCCTTCATTTAATTGAAGTTGCAGATGCGCGGGCATTCGGTTGCGTCCCAACTGATGCGACTGGGCGAGTTTTAGATTTTCTGGAGAAGATGGAAAACCCTATAACAAAGGCAATAAATGCTGGTTGCTATATCTTCAACTCATCAGTTATCTCAGAGATTCCAGCTGGCAAAGTTGTCAGCATCGAACGCGAAACTTTCCCGCAATTAGTTAAAAGCGGACGACCAGTCTTTGGCTACAGCGAGCAGTCGTATTGGCTAGATATCGGTACTCCAGCTGCGCTCTTTAAAGGCTCACGCGATATTGTCGGTGCCGGTTTTCTAGCTGGCGCAGGATGCAATATTGGCGAGGGAACGCTCATAACTGGGGGTTCTTCAATAGGCCAGGGTTGCGCCATTGGCGCCAATTGCACGGTCACCAATTCGATTATCGGCGATGGGGTAGCCATTGGCGATAACTGCACGATCTCTGACTCATTTATTCTGCATGGCTCACAAGTTGCCGATGGTTCTGAAATTATTAAAAAATACATTTCACCGGCGGAAAATCTGCCAATTTCGCTCCAATAAGTCGATAAATCTGCGAAATTGAGCGTGACTTCCTGATTTTGAGGGGGTAGTGGGCTTGACTTAAACGGATTACAAGCGTGTAATTCGTTATGGCGAAGCCCCATTCATTTGAGGATGTGGCCCAAAGGTCTATAGGAGATTAGTCAATGCCGATTCGTCCAGAAGCCACACCGACTGGCCACCCATCAGCCCCTACTGCTGGACCCTCAATCAAATTAGCAAATGGAGAGAACGTTGAACTCTCTTGGCAGGAACGCGCACTTTGCGCACAGACAGATCCAGAAGCATTCTTCCCTGAAAAGGGTGGCTCAACTCGTGAGGCAAAGCGCGTCTGCCTTTCTTGCGATGTTCGCCAAGAGTGTTTGGAGTATGCGCTCGCTCATGATGAGCGCTTTGGCATCTGGGGTGGACTCTCCGAACGTGAGCGTCGCCGTTTGAAGCGCCGCCCAGCGTAACTCTCATGAGTTCACATCGCGTCACTGCGATTCTTGTACTTCACGACGGCGCAACTTGGTTGCCGGAAGTCGTCGCTTCCCTAACTTCGCAAACTCGACAGATTGATCAAGTAATTGCAGTTGATACAGGATCGCTTGATTCATCGGCAAAGTTAGTCAAAGGCGCGCGAATTCCAGTATTAACTATGGATCGCGATACTGGTTTTGGCGAAGCTGTTTCTCATGCAGTAGCAACACTTCCTGCAATCGTTGCCCCAGAAAATGAATGGCTTTGGATTATTCACGACGATATTTCGCTACAACCTGATGCGTTAGATAATTTACTTGCAGAAGTTGAAACTAGACCGAGCGTTGCGATGGCTGGTCCAAAGATTTTAGGTTGGCACAACCGGACACATCTATTGGAAATTGGCATCAGCATCGCAGCAAATGGAAACCGTTGGACTGGCCTTGAAGATGACGAATACGATCAAGGCCAACGCGATGGGGTTCACGAAGTGCTTGCAGTCAGCACAGCAGGAGCACTTATCCGGCGAGATGTTTTTGAACAACTCGGCGGCTTTGATCCAAATCTAGATCTATTCCGCGACGATGTAGATTTTGGCTGGCGTTTATATTCTGCTGGATTTGCCGCGATTGCCGTCTCTAGCGCTGTTGCATTTCACGCCGAAGCATCGGCAAATGAACGCCGTACCGTTGATGTGGCCGAAGCTTTCTTGCATCGTCCACTCTTACTGGATCGGCGCAATGCCGCATATGTTCTATTAGCAAATTCTTCGTGGTGGCGCCTGCCGTTGTTAACGTTGCAACTTTTAATCGGAGCGCTCTTTCGCTCAATTGGATTCTTATTTGCGAAGTTACCTGGTTACGCCAGTGATGAGCTCTTGGCAGTCGGTGCGCTTTTGCTACATCCTGGAGAATTGCTTACCGCGCGAAAGGTGCGGCGATCACAACGCTTGGTTCCATCCGGAATCGCCTTAAAGTTCATTCCTTCACGTTGGTCGCAGATTCGTCTCTCGATTTCCAGATCTGCCGAATATATTCGTACTCAGATTTTTCCAGATGAAATCACTGAAGTTCGTGATGTATCGAGTCTAGATGAAAATTTAGATGAAGAAGATTTACTAACTCCGGCCACGAATCGTAATTGGCTCTCACTCATCAAGCGCCCATTGGTGGCGCTACCAACCTTTCTCTTTCTCTTAACTCTTCTCTGGTCTCGTAACCGCTTCGGTGCTCTATCTGGGGGAGCGCTACCCGAACAACCTGCTGGAGTAAGTGAACTCTGGAATATATATTCCAGTGGATGGCACTCAATTGGAATGGGCACATCCGCGGCTGCACCTACTTGGCTAGCCTTCTTTGCGCTAGCTGCAACTCCATTTTTGGGTAATGTGCAGTTATTCACCACACTCTTTTTCTTTACCGCTCCATTAGCAATTGCCGGAAGCGGTTATTTGTTATTACGCAGACTCTCCAATAATCGCTGGCTAACAGCTGGGTCAGCTCTGCTTTACGCGATTTCTCCGGTGGCAATCTCTGCGATTAATTCCGGGCGATTGAGCACAATCGTGATATTAATTCTGCTCCCACTTTTGGTAATTGCCGCCCGCGGGATCTTTGAGTTGAACGAATTCACCTGGCGCCGCGTCTTTGGAATCTCGCTCCTTTGCACGGTGCTAATTGCGTTCTCACCGATCTTATTTATTTTTGGGTTTCTATTTACTGGCTTGGCTATATTTCGCGATTACGCCGCAGCCGAACAGGGCGTAAACCTAGAGCTCTTCAACCAACGGCTTTATCGAAGGATTGCGCTCCTATCGGCGCCCTTTCTTATCTGCGCTCCTTGGAGTTTTGAACTTCTAGTAAACCCAAAGCGGCTATTAATTGATTCTGGCTTTTTGATTCCAGGTGGAGGCCCGAACTTAGCGCTAGCTGGAAATCCTGGTGGGCCAGGTTCACTTCCGACTTATCTTTTAAGTCCGCTGACAATTGTTCTGGCGATATCACTATTTTCTTCTACACGTGCTCGCTTCGTCGCCGAACTTGGCTTCATTGCCCTTCTTTCCGCTATTTTATTAAGTGCAGTATCGATTACAGGTAACGGTACATCTGTACCAACTCCAATTTATGCAGGAACGCTATTAGCTCTGGCCACCTTGGCGGCAGTTAGCGCATCTGTGATTATGTTGGATAAATTGCGCGAACGGTTAGTGACTACAAATATTAATTACCGACATATTTCTGCTGGAATCCTTTTAGTTGTTACGACCCTTTACTCCCTCTCTTCCATTTCTTGGATCGTAACTAGCGGCGCAAATTCACCACTTCAAACTGGGAAAGAGATTGTGCTGCCACCATTCCTGGCAATTGAGAGCGATGCGAAAACTTTGGTGATCCGTCCCCGCACAGTGGGTGAAGAAATTTCGCTCAATTATTATTTAGCGCGCGGTGGTGATGCCGCAATTGCGCAGCCAGATATGGCGCCTAGTGAAAACGTACAAATCTCTAATGCAGTGCGAGAACTCGCCGACGGTAGCGGACTTACAGCTAGTTCAACATTTGCAGTTAATGGAATCAAATATCTATTTCTCAAGAGCCCAGTAGATCAGAATTTTGTGCGCGTCGTAGATGGCCTCGGAGGATTTACCAGAGCCTCTTCTACAAATGTGGGTATCGTTTGGAAGATTTCAGTAAATACCGGACAGTTTATCTTTACCGACTTAGATGGAAAGAAGTCGGTGCTGTCCCAGGGAATCTTAGGAATTACAGTTAATTCTCCAGGTGAGTTAACGGTGACCCAGAATTACAGTCGCGGGTGGCGCGCCATTCAAGATGGTGTACGTCTGGAAAGAACACGCAGCGTCGATGGGGCGCCTGTATTTACCGTCAATAAATCTGGATTGGTAAATGTGATTTATGACGGCACTTCGCGACGAGCTTGGATTTCTCTACAAGTTATCTTCTTTATTACCGTTTTGGTTCTGGCATTGCCTGCTGGCCGACGTCGTCGTGAAATCGAAGATGCGGAACTAGCATGAGAGTTCAGAGGCCAACTTTTATAGCTATCGCAGCTATCGCAGCAGTTATCGTGGCAAATGGATTAAATGTTGGACTTTCCAGTAGCCAGTTTTCAACGAATTATCCAGCGGTGGTCTGCCCGCCTACTCCTGCCAATTTAACAACCGCTATTTCTCTTCCCTCTAACAAGACGCAGTTACGGCTAGCGGGAACGAAATCGCTCTCGTTTATTCCATCACAAACTCTTCGCTATCTACAGGCGAAAGCGCCAGCGATTGTCGAATCTCAAGGTGCAACACCAATCGTCTGGCAAATCCGTAAAGGGGTATGGGCGGGAGCAACGATCTGTTCCTCTCTTCAAAGCGAACAATGGTTTGTGGGTGGGGCCGCTGATGTAACAAGTAAGAGCAGAATTCTTTTGGTAAATAGTGGGCTTAGCTCGGCAGTCGTTGATTTATTAGTCTGGAATGAGATCGGTGCGCAACCCACAAAGCCCGTTACCTTAAAGGCAAACTCTTCAATCGAAGTTAGCCTGGTATCTCTATCGCCTGGTTCGCGGGAAGTCGTAGTGCAAGCCCTAACTCGATCTGGTCGAGTCACTAGTTACATGATCGATGAACGCGGTCGGGGACTGAAGGCCTTAGGCGGAGATATCATCAACTTCGCCCCACATGCGCAAAAAGATATTTACATTCCAGCTATTCCGCATACCGTAAGAAAAGTCGGTTCCAAATCAGTAGAACTTCCACATTCGCTGCGCATACTTGCGCCCGGTGAATTAGATGCTCATATCACTGTAAAAGTTCTATCAACGGATGGAAGTTTTATCCCATCTGGATTAGAAAATAAGATAGTTAAGGCGGGCTCGGTCGTAACTTTAGAGTTGAACCCCAACCTTCCGGCGAGCAAATTTGGTTTGCATATCGCTTCAGATGAGCCAATTGTGGCCTCAGTCTTATCGCCCACCATTGCCGAGAATAAAACCGATTTCATTTGGAGTACATCCGCCCCTGAATTAGCAGAGGTTACTTTCGCGACCGCAGGCCTTAGCCCCCAGCTCGTCTTCATCGGCGCAGCGATAGATATAGATCTAGAGCTCTTCTTCGGTAATGGAAAGCGAAAGGTAATTTCCATAAAGGGCGATGAAATTGCAACCGCACAAATTCCGGATGGGGTGCGATCATTTAAATTTATAAAGGTTTCTAAAGGCACCTACGGCGCGGGCTTGATTGCGACCAAGAGCGGATACGGATATTTCCCATTGGCACCGGGCAGCGTTCTTACAAAATCTTCCGTACCGCTTTCAAATATTCGCGTCTTAACTCCTTAGCAATCCCAGTTTTTCGCACCGTTCACCACTAGCCTTATAGCCATGAGTAAGTTGGCTAGAACAGGTCGTAGCTGTTCACGCGTTAGTTGCAGAAGCCTGGCTTCTATGACCCTGACTTATATTTATGCAGACTCAACTGCAGTACTCGGTCCCTTGGCAACTTTCTCTGAACCACATTCATACGATCTTTGCGAAGTCCACGGCAAACGCCTCACAGTTCCCAATGGTTGGAATGTAATTAAAGAAGATAGCTCTCAAAGCGGAGCAGGTCCGAGCGAAGATGATTTGATGGCTATTGCAGATGCAGTTCGAGAAGTCGCAACTGCAATATTGCCATCTGCTGGACTATCTAATGAAAATTCAAATAACAATTTAAATAGCCAAGATACTCAACTTGGCCGACGCGGCCATTTGCGCGCCGTCCCCTCCTAAAATCTTTTCTTAAGAAATTGCCTAGTTAAAGAGAGAAGTTAACCATTTCAATATTTAAAGCTTATGACATCCGCGGATTAGTGGATGTTGAAATTACCGCCGATTTCACCTTTGCAACTGGCGTCGCATTTGCACGATTTCTGCAACAAGAGCGCGAACCCGGAACAGTTGTTATTGGCGAAGATATGCGCCCGTCATCTCCAGTTTTCGCGGATGCCTTTTCAGCAGGAGTAACTTCACAAGGTTTAGATGTAATCCGCATCGGTTTGGCATCGACAGATCTGCTCTATTTCGCAGCTGGCAAGTTGAACTTTCCAGGTGCGATGTTTACCGCAAGCCATAACCCGGCTGAATATAACGGCATAAAATTGTGCCTAAGTGGTGCTCGGCCAATCGGTAAAGAGTCAGGGCTGTTGACTATCGAAAGATTTGTTAATGAAGGCTCTCCCATAGATTTTAGAAGCGTCGGTACTGAACGCAGTGAAGATATGTTGTCAGCATACGTCGAGCATCTAATTACACTGGTTGATTTATCTGATATTCGGCCTTTGAAAATCGTAATCGATGCTGGAAACGGTATGGCTGGCCATACCGCGCCCGCGGTTTTTGCACGGCTAAATTGTGAAGTAATTCCCATGTTCTTTGAATTAGATGGAACTTTTCCTAATCACGAAGCAAACCCAATCGATCCCAAGAATTTAAAGGATCTACAGAAGGCGGTTAAGAAACATAAAGCCGACATCGGCTTGGCATTTGATGGCGATGCCGACCGATGTTTCTTAGTTGATGAAAATGGTGAGTTAGTTAATCCATCAACACTGACAGCGCTTATTGCTTCACGAGAGTTAAAGAAGAGCCCTGGAGCAAACATTATTTATAATTTGATTTCATCTAGAGCCGTTGTTGAAATAGTAGAAGAAGCAGGTGGGAAAGCAATTCGTTCCAGAGTCGGACACTCATACATTAAGAAGTTAATGGCAGATACTGGCGCAGTCTTTGGCGGCGAACATTCTGGCCATTTCTACTTCCGCGACTTTTGGCGCGCTGATTCTGGAATGTTGGCAGCGCTGCATGCCATCGCCGCACTTGGTGAAGTAGATACCAACCTTTCTAAATTACTAAAACCATTTAGTCGCTATATCGCAAGTGGTGAAATAAACTCAGAAGTTGCAGATGCGCAAAGCTCAATGGCAGAGATAGAAGCCAAATATGGAGCAGCCGCTGGAGTCGAGGTGGATCACCTTGATGGTCTAACGGTTAACGGTGATACCTGGTGGTTTAACGTGCGCGCATCTAATACCGAGCCGCTATTGCGATTAAATGTGGAAGCCAAGACACAAGCGCGCATGGAGAAGATTCGCGATGAGGTTCTCGCCACAATCCGTGGCTAGCGTCTAAATAGCCAGTAAGGGTCAGCGGGCGCTAACCTATGCACAGAGCCGCCTAGCAAAGTAGAGCCCTACGCCTTAGGTAAGCACAGTCCAATCAACTGTTTTTTAATTACCATTTAAGGAGAACAACGTGAATTCACCAGTTACATCAACTCTTCCTCGCCACGACATTGCAGATGCATCACTTGCTGCAGAAGGTCGCAAGAAGATTGAATGGGCAGAGCGCAATATGCCTGTCCTCGCTCAAATTCGGGAACGCTTTGAAAAGTCCCAACCATTTGTAGGCGTAAGAATTGCCGCATGTATGCACGTCACAACCGAGACAGCAAACTTGATGCGCGTTCTAAAGGCCGGTGGAGCAGATATCTCACTCTGTGCATCAAACCCACTATCTACTCAAGATGACACAGCAGCTGCGCTAGTTCACGAATACGGAATTTCAGTATTTGCTCGCAACTCTGTAGATCGTGATGGGTATTACTCACACATTAACGCCGCGCTCGATATCGAACCTCATCAAGTATTTGATGATGGCTGCGACCTCGTTAATACTCTTCACACAACTCGTAAAGAACTTCTTCCAAATATCGCAGGTGGCTGCGAAGAGACCACAACTGGCGTAATTCGTCTTAACCAAATGGCTAAAGATGGCGCGCTTACATTCCCAATGATCGCTGTCAATGACACCGATACCAAGCACATGTTCGACAACCGTTACGGAACAGGTCAATCAACGCTCGACGCTGTCTTCCGTGCAACAAACTTCCTTCTTGCTGGACGCATCGTCGTTGTAGCAGGATTTGGTTACTGCGGTAAAGGCGTTGCAGAACGCGCTAAAGGTATGGGCGCAGATGTAATCGTTACTGAAATCGACCCAACCAAGGCGCTCGATGCGATGATGCAAGGCTTCCGTGTGATGCCGATGCTGGATGCTGCAAAGGTCGGCGATGTCTTCATTACCGTGACAGGTAACCGCGATGTATTGCGCGATGAACACTTTGCCGTAATGAAGGATGGCGCAATCATGGCTAACTCTGGCCACTTCGATATTGAAATCGATGTCGCTTGGCTTGAGCAAAATGCTAAGAAGAAGAATGCCAAGATGCGCCACCAGACAGATGAATATGTACTTGCAGATGGGCGTCGCTTACTGCTTCTTGCCGAAGGTCGTTTGGTTAACCTCGGAGCCGCAGAAGGCCACCCTGCATCTGTTATGGATATGTCATTCTCAGATCAAGCTCTAACTGCAGAATATCTAGTTAAGGAAGCCAAGAATCTTCCAGCTGGTGTTCATAACGTTCCAACATATATCGATAAGGAAGTTGCTAGCCTGAAATTAATTTCAATGGGTGGCCGTATCGATACGTTAACTCCTGCACAAGATATGTACCTGAACTCTTGGGAGCACGGTAGCTAATGACCTTAGTTATGGTCGTCGATGACGACCAGGATCTTGCGGAGATGCTCGGCATCGTTTTAACCGGTGCCGGCATCGACGTAGATCTAGTAAGTCGCGGCGATGAGGTGCTGGAGGTCTTTAGAAATAACCCTCCGGATCTCGTCCTGCTAGATGTAATGCTTCCAGGTTTAGATGGAATTGAAGTCTGCAAATTAATTCGCGCCGAATCTATGGTGCCGATAGTCATGCTCAGCGCCAAGGGCGATACCCACGATGTCGTTCGTGGCCTAGAAGCAGGCGCCGATGATTACATGGTTAAACCATTTCGCCACCCATCGGAATTAATCGCTCGAATTCGCACCCGCCTGCGTCGCACCAATGCCGATGTCTCTGGACTTCTAACAATTGGTGATCTTTTAATTGATGTAACTGCCCATGAAGTAAGCAGGGGAGCGAAGAAGATTGCACTTACTCGCCTGGAATTTGATCTCTTGGTTGCACTAGCTAAGGAGCCAGGTCGAGTTTTCACGCGCGATGCTCTGCTTGGTGAAGTCTGGGGCTATCGCCATTCAACAGATACCCGTCTGGTAAATGTGCACGTGCAACGTTTGCGCTCAAAAGTCGAAAACGATCCAGAGCGCCCTGAAATTGTCATGACGGTACGTGGGGTCGGATATAAAGCTGGAGTATTGGGCGGTTCCTAGAATGAACCGAATCGCGATAAAGGTCCGTACCTCACTTGCCTCAAAGGTAATTGTCTCTACCGTTCTATTATCACTCGGCGTTGTCTGGCTGACCGGCTCAGCCCTTTATTCGCAGCTATCTGATGGTGTCAAGCAAGTAAATCTCGAGACTTCACTTGCGGAAGCTCGCTCCTCATTCTTTAATGCTCAATATCAATTCTTGCTAATCAATGGCGCACAATCTTCGATCATTAGTAAGGCCGTGCAAGATGTAATAATTTCTAGTACTGAAGTGAGTCTTAACCAAGATAGAAAATCAATCTTCGTAAGTAGATTCGGAACACCAGCTAAATCAGTCGGCAAAACGCCCGCTCCTGATTACAGCACCGCAACAGATGGGTTAGATGTTTCTTCTTTCCCAACCGAACTACGTAAACGAGTCCGCTCTAGTGATCTTGTCGAATATCAGTATGCCAAGGTTGGTTATCAGAACCGGGCCGATGCCAATGTGCTTATTGCCGGACGCAGAATTGCGATTCCAGACTCCGGAAACTACGAGATGTATTTGGTTTACTCTCTGACTAATCAAAGTAAAACTCTTTCGCTAATCAAAAGCTCACTACTTTTAACTGGCCTTGCCCTTCTCTTTCTAATTGCTCTAATTACATGGTTGGTTGTGCGCCAAGTAGTAAGACCGGTTCGTGAGGCAGCAAGGATTGCACAGCAATTTACCCAAGGTGATTTCTCGCAACGTATGAAGGTAGAAAGTTCTGACGAAATTGCAACTCTTGGTACCGCCTTTAACGATATGGCTCTCTCATTGGAGTCACAAATCTCTCGCTTAGAGAATCTATCGCGTGTGCAGCAAAGATTTGTATCAGATGTATCCCACGAGCTTCGTACTCCACTAACTACGTTGCGTATGGCATCAGAGGTCATTTATAGCCATAGAGAAAGTTTTGAAGCAACAATTGCAAGAAGTTCAGAACTTCTAGTCGCACAGTTGGATCGATTTGAACGCTTGCTAGAGGATCTTCTAGAGGTAAGCCGTTTCGATGCTGAAGTAGCTGTCTTAGAGCCTGCCGACTTTGACTTAGTTACTTTGATTGAAAGATGTATCCAAGATGTAAGAGCCAACTCTCACGACCATGTAATTTCTATAAATATCGACCATGAGAGCGAACATGTGATGATTAAGGCAGATATCAGGCGCGTGGAGCGCATTATGCGAAATCTTTTATCCAATGCGCTAGATCACGCTGACGATAAGCCAGTTAACGTCACGATAGTTTCGACGCAGACTGAAGTCGCAATCGGTGTTCGCGATTACGGCACTGGCATCGAGCCTTCAGCACTGTCTCGCATCTTTGATCGATTTTGGCGCGCCGATCCATCGCGTGCCCGAGTTCGCGGCGGAACCGGACTTGGGCTATCAATCGCGTTGGAAGATGCGCGGCTACACAATGGCGAACTCGATGCTTGGGGCCTACCTGGCCACGGTGCGCACTTTGTTCTTACCTTGCCGAGAATCGCTGGTGAACAAATAAGTGGCAGACCAATTCGTCCGCAACCTGAAGATTATCCCCAGAACTTTTAATTAACCTTTCTTAATAGTTCTCGAGTTTAGAGAATTTGGCTATGAAATCTCTAGCTGAGTTAATTTTTCCATCAAGATGTATCGGTTGTTCACAACTTGGAATCTCCATCTGTTCGCTCTGCCGTAAGAGTTGGCATCCCCATATTTACTTTCGCGAACTCTCAATTTTGGGAGAGACTTATCCAGTAATTTCAGCGGTGCAATACTCACCAATTGCATCAAATGTTTTATTAAGTGCCAAAGAGTCGAATCTATCGGCTGCCGATAATCTGCTGATAAAGGCTATTTCTCACTCTCTAATTTTCTTTACGAAGAAATATGGTGCCGGAGACTTAGTCGGTATTCCATCGCGTAAATCTGCAACCAGAAAACGTGGACGTAATTTTATGGTCAAAATTACGGATTCAATCGCGGCAGATCATGCAGTAAATTCATTGGATATCTTGCAACACACTAGGTCGGTAAGCGATCAATCCCAATTAGATGCAGAGCACAGAGCCCGCAATATTGCCGGCGCTTTTACGGTATCGCTAAATTCGTCTCAATCAGCCAGTTGCGGGAATACTCGGCCACTAATAATTGTTGATGATCTAATAACCACCGGGGCGACCCTGGCGGAGGCGATAAGGGCTTTACGGACCGCAGGTTTTGTCGTTATTGGCGCGGTAACAGGCTCAGTCGCCAAACCCCTACGATAAGGGGGTTGATTTTAAGAAAGGGTAGCTAAATGGCAAAGATTGTTGATCGCATCATGCGAGCTGGCGAAGGAAAAATTCTTCGCGACCTCAGCAAGATTGTGGATCAAGTTAACTCCTTTGAGCCTGCTACCACCGCACTTAGCGATGAAGCCCTTCGTGGAAAAACTTCAGAATTCAAAACACGCTTAGCTAGCGGAGAAACGTTAGATGGCTTACTACCTGAGGCCTTTGCAGTTGTTCGCGAGGCGGCAAAGCGAACTCTTGGACAACGTCATTACGATGTTCAAATCATGGGTGGCGCCGCCTTGCACCATGGCGACATCGCAGAAATGCGCACTGGTGAAGGTAAGACTTTAGTTGCAACTCTTCCTTCTTATCTAAATGCTCTTGCTGGTCGCGGAGTCCACGTCGTAACTGTTAACGATTATTTAGCCGAACGCGATAGCGAGTGGATGGGTCGTATCCATCGCTTCTTAGGCCTTTCTGTCGGCGTAATTGTAAATAGCATGACTCCAGCCGAGCGTCGTGCGGCATATAACTCTGACATTACTTACGGAACTAATAATGAATTTGGTTTTGATTACCTACGCGACAATATGGCCTGGTCGCTGGAAGATTGCGTACAACGCGATCACTTCTTTTCTGTAGTAGATGAAGTTGACTCAATTTTAATCGATGAAGCTCGTACCCCTTTAATTATTAGCGGGCCAGCAGATAAGGCAACCAAGTGGTATGTCGAGTTTGCAAATATCGCCGATAAATTACAGCGCGATACGCACTACGAAGTCGATGTGAAGAAGCGAACCGTTGGAATTCTCGAAGATGGCGTAACCAAGGTGGAAGAGCTCCTTAAGATTGAGAACCTCTACGAAGCGGCAAATACAACACTTATCGGTTACCTAAATAACTCAGTACGCGCTAAGGAGCTCTTTAAGCGCGATAAAGATTATGTGGTCATGAACGGTGAACTATTGATCGTTGATGAACATACCGGTCGCATGTTGGCCGGGCGTCGCTACAGCGAAGGCCTACACCAAGCGCTAGAAGCGAAAGAGCGAATTGATATTAAAGATGAGAACCAAACTTTGGCAACGATCACTCTGCAGAACTATTTCCGCTTATACGAAACGATTTCGGGTATGACAGGTACCGCCATGACAGAGGCATCTGAATTCCACCAAATTTATAAGCTTGGGGTTGTCCCAATTCCAACAAACCGTCCGATGCAACGTATCGATCAGGCAGATCTTGTTTATAAGACTGAACTCGGAAAATTTATGGCTGTTACACAAGACATTGTGGAGCGTCATCGCAAGGGCCAACCAGTTCTCGTCGGTACTGTTTCAGTTGAAAAATCTGAAGAACTCTCTGCGCTCTTGAAGAAATCAGGTATTCCACACGAAGTACTTAACGCTAAACATCACGAACGCGAAGCATCAATCATCGCTCGCGCAGGTGTAAGTGGCGCCGTCACTGTTGCGACAAATATGGCCGGTCGCGGAACTGACATCATGCTTGGTGGTAACCCAGAATTTATGGCAGATTTTGAATTACAACGTCGTGGACTCTCCCCAGTTGATAATCCAACTGAATACGAAGCGGCTTGGCCAGAAGAGATTGCAAAGCAGAAAGCAGCTGTTGCTAAAGGCCATGAAGAAGTAGTTGCTCTTGGTGGGCTATATGTACTTGGTACCGAGCGCCACGAATCACGACGTATCGATAACCAGCTACGAGGTCGTTCTGGTCGTCAAGGCGATCCCGGTGAATCGCGCTTCTATCTATCGCTACAAGATGAGTTAATGCGCCGTTTTAATTCGGGGCTAGTTGAAAGATTCCTATCGGCAGCTGGCCTTCCTGATGATTCACCAATTGAGTCAAAGATGGTCAGTAACGCAATTCGTTCGGCGCAGACTCAAGTTGAGGCTCAGAACTTTGAAATCCGTAAAAATGTTTTGAAATATGACGATGTCATGAACCGCCAGCGTGAGGTAATTTACGGCGAACGCCGCTTGGTATTAGAAGGTGAAGATATTTCTCCACAGGTTCAAACTTTCGTGGCCGATACTTTGGTTGCTTATGTAAACGCTGAAACCACAAATGGCTTTGGCGAAGATTGGGATCTTGACCGTTTATGGCAAGCTCTTAAGCTGGTCTATCCAATCTCCTTTGCCCCAGAAGATATGATCACCAAGATCGGATCGCGCGCCGCCCTTGATTCTGAATATTTAATAGCGCAGATCTTAGAGGATGCGACCGTAGCGTACGAAAAGCGCCAATCTGATCTCGGCGCTGAAGTAATGCGCGAACTTGAAAGAAAAGTTCTCTTATCTGTATTAGATCGCAAGTGGCGCGAGCATCTCTACGAGATGGATTATCTGCAAGAAGGTATTGGTCTGCGCGCTATGGCCCAACGTGATCCGCTAGTTGAATACCAACGCGAAGGCTACGAACTCTTTTCTGCGATGATGGATGGAATTAAAGAAGAGCTCGCGAGCTTGGTCTTTAATGTACAAGTCACTGTCGAGGACGACGGTTCAAAAGTAAAGGCTGCTGGAATCACTGAGAAAGCAGCAGATGTGACTGCCTTGCAATACACCGCTAGCGATGAATCGGGTGTTGCAACAAAGGGTGAAGTTTCCCGCAATAGCCAATGTCCTTGTGGCTCAGGTAAGAAATATAAGCGCTGCCATGGTGGGGCTTAAAGTAAACGAAGTTCAGTACATAACCAACGCTGATCAACGCCTTCAAAGCGGATCACCATTGCCCGTAGCCGGTCACCAAAGCGCACAGTAACCGTAGATTCACAGATGCCATCTAGCGGTTCACATTGGTGGATGCTACGGATGCGACCGATTTCTTTCTGGCTACCTACTTGTTTCAGTAACTTCATATAAATATGTCGGTGGCATTTAGAAATCAATTGCGCAGGTTGGCGCCGCCCCGCCCAAATTTCAACAACGCTCACTGCAAATTTCATAGTCCAAGTATGTAATTCGGGCAGATCAACTGCCGATGTGGGCATAGGTTCAAAACCTAGTTCGTACTCTTCGCCGAAAGTACTAGGTACTAAATAAAGTTTGGCGCGCTGTTCGGGGAGCTTTTCAACGGTGCGCTTTCCCGCAATCTCAGCAAGTGAGTAAAGGTCTAACTGCGGGTGGCTCCACATCGCCGGATCCTCATTACTTGAAATTAATTCAAAGCTACGAATTCGGGCCTTATCTCTAAATTTAATATCCATGCGCGTACTTTCACTGCACTACTGCACTTCTTCATCTATCTAAAGGTTGAGAAGAACTCATCCCAAAGGATGACTGTGGGTAGCGGTTCACCAGATGTCGGGGGATGACCTTTAGTACCTGACTATGAATAGCGTAAAGAAGACATCACAAACTCGCCTCGTAGTTGCAATTGCACTATTTGCCGCAGCCGTTATATCTGCAATGGCCTTAACTGCCTTAGGCAATCGCAGCGATACCTATTGGGTGGCGCACCATTCACTTATTCCAGGCACGCAAATTTCAGAGAGTGATCTCGCTCAGGTTCAAGTAGCGCTCGGACAGATAAGTTCTGATTACCTATCAAATAATACTTCTGTAGTTGGCTCATATGTATTACGTGAAATCAAGAAAAATGAATTGCTTTCACTAAGTGCAGTAAGTGATATTCCACGGGGTGCAAAATCAGGGCAAGTACCGATCTCTATCCGTAGTAGCGATATGCCGAGTGATATGGAAATCGGAGAGGCGATAGATATCTACTGGGTTCCCGAAGTAATGGGCCTTGAGAAGAGTGGACCTCCTGAGCTAGTGGTCTCTGGGGCTTTTTTAAATTCGATTAATCGCAAGGCGAATAACTTTGGTAGTGATATTTCGCTAACAGTCTCGATTGCAAATGATCAGATATTTTCACTTCTTGGAGCAACATCTTCTGGCAGATTAGTGATCGTTCGCTCCAATGGATGAAATCTCCCCACCCGTTGTAATTACTGCGATCGCAGATCCGGAATTCGAGGCTTTAGTATCTAGCGCACTCTTTGCGCGAGGCTGGAATATCATCGCCCGTCCACTTGATTTCAAATCACTCGAACGGTATATAAACAGCAACTTAACTTCTAATTCTTTGATTATTTACTCTGTTGATCTCCCTGGTTTGACACCGGAACATCTAGATAAACTTTCCAAGAATAAAGTTTCAACCTTCGGGTTCGCAGATTCAACTGGCTCACCCCGTGGGTTTGCTGAAATTTCACCTCGTCCAGACTCAGCTGATGAATTACTGGCCTATATCCGTGGGAATATCCGGTCTCCGCTTTTACGATCACCGCTAATTCGAAGCACTCCAAATTTTAAAGCCAAGATTGTTGCGGTGGGTGGGGCAGGTAATTGCACAGGTAATACAACGCTAGCCATCAATATCGCCCAAGAGCTCGCGCTATTAGATAGAAATTCCCTATTGATAGATGCCAACTTTGCTGCGCCTGCAGTTTCTACTCTATTAGACCTGCGCAAATTAAGTGATGAAGAAAAGTGGCGAGATCTTTCTACAAACTTCTCTGTTGCCGAAATTAATCAGCGTTCCATCTCAGGATTTCCTATCTTGGCCAACGAGGCTGCATCTTTCTTTGATTTTATGGTGATTGATCTAGGTTCGCTAATGAATATCGCAAACGATCTTTCCGACCGCAGATGGGCATCGCAGGTAAAGATTTGGAGTAGCACTTTTGCACATGAGCTCCTAGTCACCGCTGGCTCAGATGTATTACATGCGCAGCGGTTAACTCAACTGATTACCGAACTAGCCAATATTAAATTACCAGTGAAAGCGACGATATTTTGCCAAGGCATTGAGAATAAATCTAAGCAAGATCGTTATCAGTCTCTTCCAATCGATGCGCGCGTATGTGCAGCAGCGCGCAAAGATCGGACAACTCTGGTAGAAATCAATGAAAAGGCGCCTTTGCGCAAGGCGATCGCCAATCTAGCTAGGCAAATTACAGGTTGATTACAGCCTAAGGCCACTTTCTTATACCCTTGGCGCTATGCGCGCATATCTGCCAGTTACGGCTGAAGAGATCTCTAACTTCATGCTCATCGGAAGCATGGAGTGCGGTCCGCTATATGCGCCGACAATTAAATTCTTAACTGCCAATAACGATATGGATGACGAACAAGGCGAATACATCCTTTCGATGCTCGCTGCAGATGAGGCGCTGGAAATGCGGACAAATCCCACAGGTCCGGCCTTTATCTTGGCGCTAGAAATTGCAGATTCAAAGGTAGCCGAACACGGCGAAAATTTTGTTAACTTATCCGATAACGCCCGTTGGGAAGATGTGCATTGCGCATTTCTGGTCTCACCTGATGGGGAAGAGCTAACCTGGTTTGCCACGCAAGAGATTTCGCAATCTTTACCCCAGTGGTTAACGGCCTAATGAGATGTTGCAGTTAGAAACCGTCCTGCGCGATCGCAGCCCTTTAGATAGTGAACAACTGCGCAGAATTCGCGAACTGACTTCGGATTGGCAGCTTCTGGCAGATCTATCTTTCGCAGATTTAGTTCTATGGGTGCCACTTCGTAAAGATTTAAAGAGTTGGCCTTCTGGCTATGTCGCCGTATCTCACATTCGTCCAACAACTGCAGCTACTGTTTTCCCGCAAGATGTAATCGGTGATGAGATTTCGTGGGGTGCACGCCCGCAGATCGATCAAGCGCTATCGGATGCGGAAATTATCAGAGATGCCGAGCCCGAGAAATTTGGCGAGCTACTTATTAAAGAAGAGACGATTCCAGTAATTTTCAACGACCAAGTTATCGCAATCATTTCTCGCCACCGTAACGCCGAATTAATGCGCCAACCAAGCCGTTTGGAATTGAATTATCGCGAGGTTGCACACAATGTTTATCGAATGGTTGCGCAAGGAACTTTTCCTTACACCGAACATAGCGAACTCTTTGATCCAGCGGTGCGCGTAGGCGATGGTCTGATTCGCTTAGATATAAACGGGGCAATTATCTATGCCAGTCCAAATGCGAAATCAGCCTTTAACCGGATGGGATTGGCAGGGGAGTTAGAAGGAAAGATCCTCGGTGAAGTCGCGCGAAGCGTCTCATTAATTAAAGGTGATGCGCACGAAGAAGCCATTGAGGTCAGTCTCAGCGGAAAATCTCTACGCAGAGTAGAAATTGAAAATGCTGGCGGCACTATTGATTTGATGGTGCTTCCATTACTGGCTGGGGGAGATCGAATCGGCGCAATTGTTCTGCTGCAGAATGTGACAGAGCTGCGCCGGCGCGAACGTGAATTGGTTACTAAAGATGCAACCATTCGTGAGATCCACCATCGCGTAAAAAATAATTTACAAACCGTATCCGCTCTTCTGCGCCTGCAGTCACGTCGCATCGAAGATCCGGCAGCCAGTGCGGCGCTAAATGAAGCTGTCCGTCGAATTGCCTCAATTGCACTTGTACATGAAACTCTTTCCAGCAGCGCCGAAGCATCGGTTGCCTTCGACGATGTCCTAGATCGTTTAGTCGCCCATGCCCTGGATTTAAGTCCGCGTATGGGGGAGCTGCAGATTTCGCGCAGCGGAGCACTTGGCTCACTCGACCCGCGGATCGCTACACCTTTATCTCTCGTTGTAACCGAGCTAATTCATAACGCACTTGAACATGGCTTGGCCGAGTCCGGAACTAATCTGACTATTGAGGTCTCACGTCTGGATAACGCTATTCAGATAATCATCTTTGATGACGGCGTGGGTCTGCCTGAAGGATTCACAATCCTAGAGTCCGCCAATTTAGGGCTACAGATAGTTAGAACTTTGACTGAGAATGAGTTAAAGGGAACTATTAACTTAGTTCGCACCAAGCGCGGCACCGAGGCGCAACTTAACTTTCCAATCTAATTATTATCTAATTAGAATTTAGAAGGAATTATTTTGTTCCATCAAGCGCGCACGATTACGTGCCGCACGACGCTTTAGCGCGCGACGTTCATCTTCTGATAGTCCGCCCCATACGCCAGCATCTTGACCACTTTCTAGTGCCCAAGCCAGACATGCATCTTTAACGATGCAACGGTTACAGACTTTCTTAGCCTCTTCAATTTGGGTAAGTGCAGGCCCGGTATTTCCTACTGGGAAGAAGAGTTCGGGATCTTCATCGCGGCATGCTGATTGATGTCGCCAATCCATGGGTGAACTCCTTTATAGGTAAAACGCGGTAAAAGTTAAAGAAACGCAACTAGGTACGTTAGAGACCTAATTCTCCCTGTTAACACCTAGATAAACAAGGATGTAGCGGTAAAGATTCCGCAGAAACTGGGTGATATACGTCGCGTGCCCCCGACAGGATTCGAACCTGTGCACCCGCCTCCGGAGGGCGGTGCTCTATCCCCTGAGCTACGGGGGCGCAGGTGTAGGAGAAGGCTACCTAAAAATTCAGCGCTGACCGAGCGCAATTAGCTAACACCTGAAAGAATGCGCTCTATGACAATATCAACTGCTTACTTTGCAACCGGTTGCTTCTGGGGCGCCGAGCGCCGCTTCTGGAATTTAGCGGGAGTAGTAAATACCAGCGTCGGATATATGGGTGGCACCACTCAAAACCCAAGTTACGAAGCAGTCTGTACAGGTCGCACCGGACATGCTGAAATGGTGCAAGTTGATTTCGATGCCAACGTAATTTCATATCAACGCCTCTTAGAAGAATTCTGGACGATGCACGATCCGACCACGCTAAATGCACAAGGCGGGGATATCGGTACTCAGTATCGTAGTTCGATTTATACAACTTCAGATGAGCAAATGGCGCAAGCGCTCGCTTCGCGCGATATCTATCAACGTGCTCTCACTGAATCTGGGATTGGAGAAATCGTTTCAGAGATTCTAGATAGCAACGGCGTTACTTATTATTTAGCTGAGGAGTACCACCAGAAGTATTTAGCGAAGAATCCAAATGGCTATGACTGCCATTCCAGTGCCGGAGTCGCCTTCCCTCAGTCGGTGGCTAAATGAGCGAGAAGAAAGTTGCAATTAACGAAGCTGAGTTGAAGGCAAAGCTAGATCCGCTCTCCTACGAGGTTTTACGTAACGGTGCGACCGAACGGCCATTTACTGGTGAATATACCGACTCTGAAACTGTCGGGATCTATCGCTGCAAAGCCTGTAACGCCGAACTCTTCCGCTCAGAGACTAAATTTCACTCCGGATGTGGCTGGCCTTCTTTCTATGCCCCAACTGCAGATGACGCTGTGACTTTAATTGAAGATAGATCGCTGGCTCCGCGCGTTCGCACTGAAGTGCGTTGTGCAAGCTGTGATTCACATCTAGGCCATGTCTTTGAGGGCGAAGGTTACGAAGTGCCAACGGATCAACGCTGGTGTATTAACTCGGTTTCAATGATTCTGGAAGCAAAGTAGAAAACTTTGCTTCAATGATTCTAGAAGCAAAGTAATTTACTTTTCTAAAGCTCTCCAGCAATACCAAGCCACGATACTTCTATAAGGCTTAAATTTATCGCCCTTTTTATCCAGCTCTTTCGGGGTAATTTCCTCTTTTAACTTATAGATTTTCTCGTATCCGCGGCGAACCCCGAGATCACCTGTGGGCCAGATATCTAAGCGCCCCAGCTGAAACATCATAAACATATCCACGGTCCAGGGGCCGATTCCCCAGAGGGAAGTTAACTGATCAAATATCTCTTGATCGCTCTCAATTTCATGTAATTTATTTATATCAATCCGCTTGCTCTGTGCCGCATCTGCTAACCCTTGAATCGTCTTAAATTTTGCGCCAGATACCCCGGCCTCGCGCATCGCCGGCTCACTAATTTTTAGAATTTTGGAAGGCGTTACCTTTCCTCCCGCAAGATTTACAACCCGGGCGTGAATTGTGTCGGCCGCCTTTACCGCCAGTTGTTGCGAAATTACAGATTCGAGTAAAGCCTCAAAGTGCGAGATGGGCTTGGGATTGCGGCCCACGGTGCAGAGTGGATGAGAAGCGATTAAGGCAGCTAAGCGGCGATCGCGTTGCGATAATTCAGCAACTGCCGCGCGCATTGCGCGCTCAGTTACTACCGAACCTTTCATGGCTTTCATTGAACCTTTTCTCAAGTATGCGCTGAGATCACGCTGGGAGAGTATTGCACCTTGCAAGTTGCAGGGACAATGGCGTACTTTTGCAGTCGCTTGCAGAATTATTACAGCGCTTTGCATCTTTTGCAGGAGGTAGTTGATATGGCTGGAATTAAGGAAGTTGCAGAAGAGGCAGGAGTCTCAGCTGCAACTGTCTCACGCGCTCTGCGCGGCTTCCATCATGTCAACGCTGCCACCCGCGCCAAGATTTTGGCCGCTGCTGAAAAATTAGATTATCCAATCGCGCCAATTCAGAATAAGGGTGCGCTGGGCCGAACTAATAGCATCGGTGTAGTTGCACCTTACATTTCTCGTTGGTACTTCGCTCAGGTAATTAGCGGTGCCGAGCAAGCGCTACGTGAAGCCGGATTTGATCTGCTGCTTTATAACTTTAGCCAGATGAAAGGGCGCGAACGCCTCTTTCAGCACCAACTCTTAAAGGGGCGCGTAGATGCGCTAATTGTGATTAGTTTGCCACCGACTGAAGAAGAGTTTGATTCCATGCTCAACCTAGGAATTCCGGTATCTCTTGTTGGAATGCACCATAAATGCTGTTCGAGCGTTGCCATCGATGACGTCGCATCATCACGTACTGCCACCCAACATCTAGTTAATCAAGGACATAAGAAAATTGGCTTGATGTCTGGGCGCCCCGATGATCCATTTAACTTTAGCGTTCCGCAGGATCGCCGCAAAGGTTTTATGCAGGCTCTTGCCGAGAATGGTTTGGAATGGGTTCCATCTCGGGAAGTCCACGGTGACTTTACGATGCACACCGCATCGCGCGCGATGGATGATTTACTCGCCCGCCCAAATCGCCCCACTGCAATTTTCTGTGAATCTGATGAAATGGCCTTTGGTGCAATGCAGGCTGCGCGGCGTCATGGTTTGAAAGTGCCGGATGACATTTCAATAATTGGTTTTGATGGCCATGAAATGGCGGAATATTCAGATCTCACAACTATGGAACAACCTGTGCAATTAATGGGTGAGATGGCTGCGTGGTCGATTATGGAGCGAATCCGTAAACCAAGTGCAGAGCCACATTCACTTGTTCTTCCCACAACGCTGGTGGTTCGTAACTCAACGCGCCGCCTTTCGCCAAATGAGGCTTAACTGGCATACTCGCACACATGAGCGAGAGCCAAATTAAAGTTCCTTCGCTTGCCGACCTACAGACTCACCGCAGCGAAAAATGGCGAGGATTTACACATGACATCTTGCCTTTGCCAGTGGCGGAAATGGATTTTCCAGTTGCCGCACCAATCCGCGAGATTCTCGCCGAAATGGTTGCAGTCTCTGATTTGGGTTACCTCGGCCCAATTCCAGAGTTAGGCACTTCATTTGCTGGCTTTGCCAAGCGTCGCTGGAACTGGAGCGTGCATCCGCAATATGTTCGCGCCGCAACTGATGTTGGTGTTGCGGTAGTCGAATTACTTCGCGTATTTACAAAAGCCGGAGATAAAGTTCTATTTAGCTCACCTGTCTATCAAAATTTTTATACCTGGATGCGGGAAACCAAAGTTGAAATGGTTGATGTGCCGCTAAAAGTTGATCCTACCGCAACCGATGGCACTGGTTGGAGCCACGATTGGGCTGGAATTGAAGCTGCATATAAAACTGGCATCGTCGTGCATTTACTGTGCAGCCCACACAATCCCTTTGGCAAGGTCTATACCCGTGAAGATTTATTGCGGATTACCGAGCTAGCTAAAGAATATAAAGTAATTGTGATCTCCGATGAAATTCACGCACCGCTGACCTTTAAAGAAGCAGAATTTATTCCTTATCTATCTCTCAACGAAGATGCTGCAAATGTTGGTGTAGCAGTCACTGCTGCTAGCAAGGGCTGGAATATCGCAGGTTTGAAGTGCGCAATTATTGTTTCACAGACTCAAGTGATGCACGAGAAGCTAAATGAACTACCACCTGCGCTGCACTATCGCGCCTCGCTCTTGGGAGCCTTTGCCACAGTTGCTGCTTTTGAAAAGTGCGATGCTTGGTTAGATGAAGCGATTGAAATACTTGATCAAAACCGCAAGTTAATTGCTAACTTGATTTCATCACGCGTTCCAGCAATTGGCTATGCAATTCCGCAAGCTTCATATCTGGCATGGCTTGATATGAGCAAATTAAATCTAGGCGAAGATCCTGGCCTTGCTTTAATTGAGAGAGCAAAGGTTGCCTTTAACTCTGGCCATATTTATGGACCGCTCGGCAAAGACTATGTTCGCCTAAATTTTGCAACAAGCCCAGCGATTATTACTGAAGCAATCGAGCGCATCGCAAGAGTTCTTTAAGAAAGTAATTATTTCAATGCCGCTAGAGAAAAAGTACGATGCGATAGTTGTTGGCGGTGGCCATAACGGCCTAGTTGCTGCTGCTTACTTAGCGCGCGCTGGCAAGAAAGTTGTATTACTTGAGGCGGAAGCTGAGCTCGGGGGAGCCACCACAAGCGTGCGCCCCTTTCCAGAATTTGATGCTCGGCTATCTCGTTACTCATATTTAGTCTCGCTGCTGCCTGATCAAATTGTTGCTGACTTAGGAATTAACTTTAAAACTCTAGAAAGATCTATCGCCTCGTATACGCCATTTACAAAGAACGCCGGCGCTGATGCAGGTGGGCTATTGATCTCGCAAAATTGGGATCAACGCACCGCCCAAAGTTTCCAAGAGTTAACCGGTTCTAGCGCCGAAGGCGATGCCTGGCAGAAGTTTTATGGCGAAATCGCCGAGCTTGCCAAGCGAATTGCACCCGCCATGTTGCAGCCGCTAAAGAGCGCTGAAAAACTTAAGAGCGAGATTGGTTTGTCACAAACTTGGAGCTATTTAATGGAGCGTCCAATTGGTGAACTTATTAAAGAACGCTTTAGCGATGACATTGTTAGGGGAGTCGTTCTAACCGATGGTTTGATTGGCACATTTGTATCAGCTGATGATTTACAAGCTAACCGTTGTTTTCTCTATCATCTGATCGGTAACGGAACTGGCCAATGGCGGGTTCCACAAGGTGGGATGGGCGCGCTAGTAACTGAGTTAAAGCGCGTTGCCACAAATGCTGGCGTAGAAATTTTACTTAACTCGCGTGTGAGCGAGATTGATAGCGATGCAACTGGGGTTTCCGTTAAGACTGTAAATGGTGAGAAATTCACCGCACGCGATTTATTGTTTGCCGGCGCTCCACAAACTTTGGCACAAATTCGTGGCACGGATAAACCAAAGTCTTTAGAAGGCTCACAGCTGAAGATAAATATGTTGGTTTCACGATTGCCCAGACTTAAATCTGGCGTTGATCCATCTTTAGCTTTTGCTGGCACATTCCATATCAATGAAAGTTATTCACAATTAGAGACGGCCTATCAAAGCGCGCGAAGCGGAGTTATTCCAAATGATTTACCGCTTGAAATCTACTGTCACACTTTGACTGATCCAACGATTCTCTCTCCCGAATTAGCAGCGGCTGGATATCAAACACTTACCCTCTTTGGATTACATACTCCGGCATCACTCTTTGATAAATCACCGGATGCGGCAAAAGCGGCGGCAAAAGCTGCGGCGCTAGAAAGTTTGAATCAATACCTGCTTGATCCCATCGAATCTGTTCTCGCGGTTTGTCAGGATGGATCTTTGGCGATTGAAACAAAGTCACCGTTAGATTTAGAGAACGATATTGGTCTGCCACGTGGCAATATCTTCCACCGCGATCTTGATTTTCCATTTATCGATGGTTCAGGCTCTGATTTAACTTGGGGAGCAGAGACTTCAGATAAACATGTATTCCTGGCTGGTGCTGGCGCACGCCGGGGTGGTGGAGTGAGCGGAATCGCAGGCCATAATGCGGCGATGGCAGTACTCGCCAGCGATTAGGCTTAGCCCATGAATTCCAAGTCACCAAAGAATCTTCGCCCAGAAACAATTGCGATCACAGCAGGGCGCCCTGAAGTCGGTCCCGATAGTTTATTAAATCAACCGATCTCACTTAACTCAACCTTTGTTGCAGGTGGCGCAATTGGTTACGGTCGTTACGGAAATGAGACTTGGACCGCGCTTGAAGTCGCAATCGCAGCGTTAGAAGGCGCAAAGACGCTTACATACTCATCCGGTATGGCGGCAGTTACCGCAGTATTTTCTACCCTGCCAGTTGGCGCAAAAGTTGTGGCATCAAATCAGGGTTACTCAGGCGTGATGACTCTGCTCGGTAATTTAGCTAACGCCAAAAAATTAAATCCAAAATTTGTATCGATTGCAGATACCGCTGAAGTAATTGCAGCGCTAGATGGCGCAGATTTATTATGGATTGAATCACCAACTAATCCCTCCCTTGATGTGGCAGATATGCCAACGCTAATTAAGGAAGCGAAATCTCGAGGCATTACAGTTGCCGTAGATAACACCTTTGCAACAGCCCTTACGCAGCAGCCAATTTTGATGGGCGCAGATATCGTGATGAATTCGGTAACTAAGTATTTAGCTGGCCATAGCGACGTTGTTCTTGGCTCACTTTCCTCAAATAACCCAGAACTATTTAAGGCTGTAGAAGATGCTCGTAAATTTAACGGCTCGATTCCAGGTCCTTTTGAAGCCTGGCTCGCCCTTCGCGGAATCCGCACATTCCCACTGCGTTTTCAACGCGCGAGCGAGAACGCCTTAGAGATTGCCAAGCGTCTTAGTGCTCACCCCTTGGTAACGCGCGTTCGCTATCCAGGACTTCCTAGCGATCCACAACATGCCAAGGCGAAGGCTTTCATGAAGGGATTTGGCGCGATCGTCTCCTTTGAATATGACGGTGATGGCGCAGCCACAGATAAAGTCTGCGAATCTTCCAAGATAGTTACCTATGCAACGAGCCTGGGCGGAGTTGAATCTCTCTGGGAACGCCGCCGCCGTTGGCCGATTGAGAGCGCCAGCGTTCCAGAAAGCTTGATTCGACTTTCACTTGGATGCGAAGATGTCGATGATCTTTGGGCCGATATCGATGCGGCGTTGCACGCTGCTAAATAGTGAAAAGTTTTCTAAGAAGCGGTATTTTTATCCTATGAAAACTATCCGCCGCATCCTGGCCGCCTTTGCGCTGCTTGCGGTGGCATTTCAAGCCGTTGGAAGTTTCTTATCATGGGCACAACGCCAAGATGATGCACCAGCTGATGCTTGGATTGATGAAGATGAAGATGAATTTGAGGATGCCTAGTTGTCTGATGCAAGTTACATCCCCGGCACCTGCAATATAGGAGATGGTGAAATAAGTCGCCGCCGTATGGTCGCGCTAATTGGCTTAATTCTTTCCCTATCAGCAGTTGCAACCTTTATAACTACCGGCGCAGCGCGGGGAGCGCGATTTGGAATATTTATTCCACTACTTGTTATGTCGGTCGGTTGGGTGCAATCACGTAAAAAATTCTGTCTAGCTTATGGATTTGCTGGGACCTTTAACTTTGGAAAAATGGGAGAAATCTCGCGGGTATCTGATTCTGCTGCGCGTTCAGCAGATCGCCGCACCGCTTTAATTATCTTTGCCCAGAGCGCGCTCTATGCGGCAGTTCTTACCTTGCTTGTCGTAGCGCTACCCCTTTAACCCTTCTTCCATCTATCTAAATTGGGCCATTAGTGCCATTGTTAGATAGCAAGAAGAACCATTAGGGAGAGAATATGAAGATTGTTTTTCATGCCCGCCACGCAGAACTCGCCGCAGATTTCCGCGAGATTGCCGAAGAGAAGTTGCGCACGATGGAACGCTTTAGCGTGACTATTGAACGAGTTGAAGTTGAGATATTGCATGAATTAAATCCACGCCAAGGAAAACGCTCGCACCGTGTAATCCTGACTTCGCACGGTGCAGGACCTTTAATGAGAGCCGAAGCAGCTGAATTTAATGACGTTACGGCATTTGATGAGGCGATAAAGAACTTTGAGTTACAAATCCGCAAGCATCACGAACGCACTAAATCGTATAATCGTGAAACTTTACGAAATCGAGCACTAGCAGTTAACGACTAGTCGCCAGAGCGGTCTAACTTACTTACGGCTCTTTTCAGCACGCGGTGGTTTTGCCGGTGGAGTTGGAGCAACAGGTGGAGCACCAAGGGCTTCAATTGCAGCATCTCGAGCCGCCGTTGCAGAAATTACTGCTCCTTGTTTAACGCTCATACTTTGACGTCGCTGCATTTGAGTCTGAGGTGTCGCGTTTAGATTACGTGCATCCGACATCGCCTTATCAATAGCATCTTTGAAACTCTGATTAATAACTCGTCTATTATTTTCATAGACTTTAAATACTTCGCGAAACTTTTCTAACTCAATTTTATAGGCAGCCATTGCATCCGAATAGCCCTGATTTGTGGATGTAGGTGGTTGGTTGTCAGCGTTTGCGGAAGCGATAGAGATGAAAGGCGCGAGAAATAGAGCCGTTGTTACTAAAGCAACGCGTCTTAATTTCATTACTCAATCCTCGCTTTTCCGTGTCCTTAGTATCGGATAAGACTTTGTGAATTTTCGGTGAAAACACCGCTTTCGCGTGGGTATTTGCGTAACACCTTGGCTATTTATGAGGTGACATGGAAGGCTATGCCTATGGCCGAGCTGATTCTGATAGTTGATGACGAAGCCGGAGTTCGGGAGCTTCTGGGAGATGCCCTACGCATCGCTGGATTTGAAACCGCAACAGCGCAGGATGGAATGTCAGCGCTGACATCAATTCGCAATCGCAAACCTGATTTACTGATCGTGGATATAAATATGCCTCTGATGGATGGCTTTGAATTAGTTGAAAGACTTCGCACAACAGGTGATAACACACCAGCGCTGATGTTAAGTGCTCGCGCCGATCGAATTGACGTCACCCGCGGATTGACTTTGGGTGCAGATGATTATGTGACTAAGCCATTTGGGTTAGAAGAGCTTTTATTGCGCGTTAAGGCAATTTTGCGCAGATCCCAGATATCTGCGGTGGATCCGGCGGATCTACGGTGTGGTCCAATAACGATGGATGAATCTAGCCACGCAGTTTTCTTCAAGGAAGAACGAGTTGAACTGTCGCCAACCGAGTTTAAATTACTACAAGTTTTAATTGAAAATAAGAACCGGGTGCTAAGTAAAAGTCTCTTACTTGATGAAGTCTGGGGAATAACCTTTGAATCAGAGAGCACGGTAGCCGATACCTACATTTCCTACCTGCGCAAGAAGCTACATAAAGATGGCTTTGAAGGGATTAAGACGGTTCGAGGCGTTGGTTTTGTAATCCAGGAACCAAAGTAGAGATGAAGAAGTCAAGTAGTAAATTTGCCATAATCTCAATCTTTGTAACTACTTTACTTTCTAGCGTTATTGGTGGGTTTGCCACCATAGAAGCTAGAAATTCTGATTTGAAGCGCATTGATCAATCTATAAATACCGTATCGCAGCGAGTTAGTACTTATCCATCTGAGGCGATTAGCGCTGCGATATTAAGCGTTGAGGAAGAGAGTTTAGATTTAACGCTTTCACTAGTTACCCAAGAAGGTATTGAAACTGTAATAAATGAATCACATTTAATTTATCCCGGAATTAATTCGATCGCAGATGTAAAGAAGGGCTTAGCTGGACCGATCTCGGTTGAATCAAATAACCCCTTCCGCTTTAAGGCGATAGAGATTGCAGGGGGTGACTATCTGATCATCGCCGCAACGCTGGATGAACTAAATACCAATTTCAAATCCAATCTAAAGAATCTGGGCGGCTTTACGCTCGCAGCAGATGGCTTGGCGATCTTCTTCTCCATTTTTCTACTACGCCGCCATAATCGTGGCCTCGATGCCAAGGCGCTAGAGCGTATGCAAAGGTTTTTAGGCGATGCCTCACATGAATTGCGGACCCCCTTAACTGTTATAAAGGGATATAACGAGATGCTCAGTAAAGGACAGATGAGCGATCTTGTAGATAGGACGCGGGCCTTTTCGCGCGTAAGTTCTGAGATTGAACGAATGGAGCGGCTAATTCATGACCTCCTTTTGCTCGCTGAACTTGGGGAGAGCCGGCCAACTACATTTGAGGAAATTGATTTAACGGAACTAGTTCAAGCGCATGCAAATGATTTCGCGCTCTTTAACCAGAATCGGAAGATTGAGATTTCTTTGGAAGAAAGCTGCCCGGTGCAAGGATCTCGTGAACATTTAAATCGCCTTATACAGAACTGCTTCTCCAACATTGTGCGCCATACGCCACCAGATGCGCAAGTCTCAATCTCGCTAAAGAGTAAAGGGAAGAAAGTCCAGCTAGTTATTGAAGATGGTGGCCCCGGCCTTCCCGAGAGCGCTTACCGCAGCGAGATAGAAGCAATGAATAGATTTGATCCATCACGTTCACGTGAAAGCGGCGGCTCGGGTCTTGGTATGAGCATCATCGCAGCGATTGTGCAAGAACATAACGGCAAGCTGGAATTACGTAAGGGCGAACTCGGCGGTTTGGCAGTAGTCGTAGAGCTAGCTAAATAACTATTTACGCTTTGAAGTAACGTACAAACTAGAGATCGTTGCAATCGCAAGTACACCAACGATTACTGACAGACTCTGCGTAATAGTTATATCAGGGATTTTAAATCCACCTATTTTATGAATGTCTACGGCGTGGAAAGCATGAAAGAGAAGCTTTACACCGATAAAGCCAAGAATTACAGATAGCCCTTTACCGATAAAGATAAGGCGTTGCATTAACCCGCCAATTAAGAAGTAGAGCTGGCGCAGCCCCATCAGTGCAAATACGTTCGCCGTTACGACAACATAAACATTTTCAGTTAAGCCAAAGATCGCTGGAATCGAATCTAGAGCAAATAAGATATCTGTGGCGCCTAAGGCGATAAGAGCGATCGTAAAAGGCTTCATTCCCTTAGCGCTGAGATAGGAAATCAACTTACTTTCCTTCTCTTCCTCATCCTTTTCATGAGAACTCTCTAAAAAGAGATGAACTGCTGTGTATATCAAGAAGGCTCCAAAGATGAAGAAGATCCACTCAAATTGCTTGATCGCTGCGGCGCCCAAGGTGATTGCAATGATTCGGAAAACTAAAGCGATCAAAATTCCGAACAGTAGGGCAAGCTGCTTGCTCTTCTCTTCAATCTTCAACCTGCTCAAGATAATTACAAATACAAATAAATTATCGAAAGATAGTGAGTACTCAGTTAACCAACCAGCAAAAAACTCTTGTTGAGTTTGTGAATCAGTCCAGGTGCCCAGGTGAATACCAAAAGCTATCGCCAGCGATACATACAGCAAGCTCCATAGCGTCGCCTCTTTAAGCGAGGTATTTTGATTTCGCCGGATAACCGCCCATGTGAAGTCAAAGGCGACAACTATCGTCAAGATTGAGGCGGTAAGGATCCATGCGTTGGTTGTAATCACCTGCAGAGCCTAACGGATAAGAATCTAAGGTATTTTAATTACATGGATTCGACACTTTCAGCCGTGCTTGCTGAAGTATCGGCTGGCTTAGAAAAGTCGGAGAATTTTGTACGCCTTGTCCTATCTGGTCGCCGCCGCAATATGCAGACACCAACTGAGCGAATTGATCTTAAGCCAGTACTAATAAAAGGTGAGATTAAATATCAGCTCACACAGAGCGATGGTCGCGCCATGACCACAAAGAATTATTCACCAAAAGAATTCTTAGCGCTAAATCTGCTCGAAGCCGGTTTTGCAAATATTTTGCTTGAGCAAAAGAGCGGCTCAATTTCTGTTCGCATCACCAAGAAGGGCGAAGCGTTGGTCCACAGAACTAATGACTCATTCGAAGCAGATCTTTCACATGATCGTGCTAAAGCCAGGCTCTTAGATCCAAGTGATCCTTTCTTAATCGAAGTCGGAATCTCAGATGCATCTGGAAAAGTTAAAGCGAGCAAGAACGACAAGTATCTGCAAGTCGAAGAATTTTTAAGGTTATTGGTACCTTCGCTAAATGCGGCTATCGAAGCTGGTCATATTGCTAAACCAACTGCGTCCGCACCGTTATCGATCGTTGACTTAGGCTGCGGCTACGCTTACTTAACATTTGCCGCACACCAATACTTGACTAAGCAAGGAATCCCGGTCAAGGTAATTGGTATCGATGTGCGCGAGAGCGCACGTGTGCGCAATAACCAGATCGCCGAAAAGCTAGGGATTGCAAAGTCCATCACTTTCCTCGCGGAAGAGATATCACAGACCACTTTAAAATTAGCAGATGTGGCAATTGCCCTACATGCCTGTGATACCGCAACCGATGATGCAATTGCTTGGGCGGTGAAGGCAGATGCCAAGTTAGCTTTGATCGCACCTTGTTGCCATCACGATATTCAAGCGCAGATGGTCGATGCCCCAGAGCCTTGGCAGATGATTACTAGAAATGGAATTATGAAAGAGCGCCTCGGTGATCTCATTACCGATGCCCTGCGGATGCAGATAATAAAATTATTGGGCTATCGCGTCGAAGCGATTGAATTTATCGGGGGAGAGCACACCCCACGTAACTTGATGATTCGTGCTGTAAAGACTGGCGCTATCGCAGATACGGCAGAACAATCGCGCTATGACGCAATGATCTCGCTCTGGAAAGTTAAGCCTGCGCTAGCCGCCCTGCTCAACCGTTAGACTTACGCTCATGTCCAAAGTGCTTGCATCCCTTCCTGTCGGAGAAAAAGTAGGTATCGCCTTTTCAGGTGGCCTCGACACATCTGTTGCAGTTGCCTGGATGCGCGAAAAGGGCGCAGTCCCTTGCACTTACACCGCAGACCTTGGCCAATATGACGAGAGCGATATTGATTCAGTTCCGGTGCGCGCTAAAGAATATGGCGCAGAGATTTCACGATTAGTAGATTGCAAGACGCCACTGGTTGAAGAAGGTTTAGCTGCAATTGCCTGTGGAGCATTTCATATCCGTTCTGGTGGAAAGCAATATTTTAATACAACGCCACTGGGACGCGCAGTAACTGGCACGCTACTTGTGCGCGCCATGTTGCAAGATAAAGTTGAAATTTGGGGCGATGGCTCAACTTATAAGGGCAATGACATTGAGCGTTTCTATCGCTACGGATTGTTGGCCAATCCAAATCTACGCATTTACAAACCATGGCTTGATGCAGATTTCGTGCGCGAACTTGGTGGCCGTAAAGAGATGTCGGAATGGTTGGTCTCTCACAAATTCCCTTATCGCGATAGCGTAGAAAAGGCTTACTCAACCGATGCCAATATCTTGGGCGCAACCCACGAGGCCAAGGATCTAGAAAACCTAGATGCTTCAATTGAAATCGTTAACCCAATTATGGGCGTTAAGTTCTGGGATTCATCAGTTGCAATTGCCAGTGAAGATGTAAAGATCCAGTTTGTACAAGGCCGCCCAGTTGCAATAAATGGTAAAGATTTCAGCGATGTTGTGGCCTTAATGCAGGCAGCTAATGAAATCGGCGGCCGCCACGGACTTGGTATGGCCGATCAAATTGAGAACCGAATTATCGAAGCCAAGAGCCGCGGAATTTATGAAGCGCCAGGTATGGCACTTCTCTTTATTGCATACGAGCGCTTGCTAAGTGCAATTCACAATGAAGACACTGTTGCTAATTATCACGCAGAAGGTCGTCGCTTAGGACGTTTGTTATACGAAGGTCGCTGGCTAGATCCTCAATCACTGATGTTGCGCGAATCGCTGCAACGTTGGGTGGCATCTGCCATTACTGGTGAAGTAACTATTCGCCTGCGTCGCGGTGATGATTACTCGATCATTAACACAACTGGGCCTGCCCTTAGCTATCACCCTGAAAAACTTTCTATGGAACGCACTGAAAACGCTGCCTTTGGACCGGTCGATCGCATTGGCCAGTTAACGATGCGTAATCTCGATATTGCAGATACTCGCGCTAAGTTAGAGATGTATCGCGATCAAGGACAGCTTGGTGGCGGAGAATTTAAGTTAATCCGTGAAATCGGTGAGGGAGAAAAGAAGTGAAGAAGAAGTTTTTAGCCTTAATAGCGGTATCAGCCTTATTACTAACTGGATGTGGAGATAAAAAAGTGAGCGCAGCAGCAGATAACTTGCCAACGGTTACAACTAACCAAGGTGAGGCCCCAACAATTGGCGCCCCAACTGGAACCGCACCGACGACCCTAGTCACAAAAGACATCATCGTTGGTACCGGCGCAGAAGCTTTGCCAACTTCAACAATGACAGTTCATTACACGTTAATGACTTGGTCTAATGGCAAGTTAATTGAATCTTCATGGACTAGCGGATCTCCTGCCACATTTCCACTAGCAAATGTAATTATTGGATGGCAGCAAGGTATTCCTGGGATGAAAGTCGGCGGTCGTCGCTTGCTAGTTATTCCACCTGATCTAGGTTATGGCGCACAAGGTGGCGGACCAATTGGGCCTAATGAAACCTTAATTTTCGTCGTTGATTCGATAGGTGTTGCTTAAAACTCAACTATTTTCTCGGTTACCCGCAAGACTTGTTAAAGCGCTAGACTAAGGGTGTTGTTTTTCGGGGTCGATGTAATTTCGAACCGGCAGTTAAAGTCTGCGACCCGGTCATTGCCATTGACCGGTGGATTGGGTGAAATTCCCGAACCGACGGTTAAAGTCCGGATGAGAGAAAACCAACGCGTAGTCGATGCTGGCTTTGTTATTACCTTTTAACAAAGTTTTGGTGCGTCGGCTCGTACCGCCTTTTTCACCCCGAGATGCAACAGCCGTTCTCGATCAAGGGTGTTGAAGATGAAGCAAGTCCTAACTGCAGAAGCTGCGATGGCGCGCGCCATCGAATGTGCTCGCTTGGGGCTTGGCAAATCATTTCCTAATCCAATTGTGGGCGCAGTTATAACTAGCGCCTCAGGTGAATTCATTAGCGAAGGTTTTCATCAAGGCGCAGATCATGCCGAAGTCATTGCGATTAGCGCTGCCGCTTCAATTCCTGCCGGTTCGATAATCTACGTAAGCCTTGAGCCTTGCAACCACCATGGAAAGACACCACCGTGCACAGATGCCATAATCAAATCTGGAATATCTAAGGTCGTATTTGCCGTAAATGATCCAAACCCAATAGCCGCAGGTGGTGCAAAGCACCTGCAAGGTGCTGGGATAGAGGTTGCATCCGGTCTTTGCCAGGAGGAAGCAAGCTACGCCAATCGCGCTTGGCTAACTAAAGTTGCCAACGATCGCCCAAGAATTACCTGGAAGATCGCCTCAACCATGGATGGCAAAGTTGCGGCAAGTGATGGAAGTTCAAAGTGGATTACTGGCGAATTAGCCCGCGCTGATGTTGCGCTGATGCGTTCGCAGGCAGATGCCATTATCACAACAACTGCGACTGTCAAGTCAGACAATCCGCTTTTAACAAGTAAGGGCGCTGGCAAGAATCCAGTGCGTATCATCATGGGCGCTACAGATATTGCTGAAAATTCTCAGATTCTTGGCACAGATGCCGAAACAATTCTTATTAAATCTCGTGATCCGAAAGAGCTCATCGCTTTATCCAAAGAGCGCGGATTCAACCAACTATTAATTGAATCAGGTCCAACTTTTGGAACAGCGCTTTTAAGCCAGAACCTAATCGATGAAATCGTGCTCTTCCAAGCGCCAACCTTCCTAGGTTCTGGCACACCATCTATTGCAAATTTAGGAATAACCAATATCTCCGGGCGCTTAGATTTTGAGATTGCAGATGTTGAGGTTATTGGTGCCGATTTAAAGATAACGCTTATAAAGAGCGCAAATAAAGTTGAGAGTGGGCGCTGATGTTTACTGGTCTAATTCAAGCAATCGGTGAAGTTAGCAAGATTGAGCACCAGGAAAGTAGCGCACGACTTGAGATAACAAGCCCTGAGATTGCCTCCCAAATTGCCCAAGGCGATTCAGTTAGCGTTAACGGAACCTGTCTAACTGTTGTTGCCCTTGATAAAGCAGGATTTTCAGTAGACGTAATGGTGCAAACTCTTAACTTAACCAGCACAGGTCAACTTAAAGCGGGCTCACCGGTAAACCTGGAGCTAGCAACTAGATCATCAGATCGCCTCGGCGGACATATAGTCCAGGGACATGTCGATGGCGTTGGCAAAGTTGTAGCCCTCTCGGCTGACTCACAGTGGACGCGTATGGATATCTCAGTACCAAGTGATTTGATGAAGTATGTGGTCGCTCAAGGCTCTATCTGCGTTGAAGGAGTTTCTCTTACCGTTGGTGAATTAAATGACGCGGCAAACCAAATCTCGGTTTGGCTCATTCCTGAAACGTTGGCCAATACAAATCTTTCTATTAAGCAGCCTGGAGATGCGCTCAATATCGAGGTAGATGTACTAGCTAAATATGTGGAAAGACTTATTGCACGAGGACAGGGCAACAAATGACCAATCTCGATCAAGTCTTAGCTGATTTCAAGAGCGGTAAATTCGTCGTCGTAACCGATGATGAGAACCGCGAAAATGAGGCTGATCTAATTCTCTTAGCAGAGAAAGCGACCGCCGAAAATATTGGTTTCATGGTGCGTTACACATCTGGTGTTATCTGCGGAGTCATAACATCAGCTGCCGCAAAGCGATTAAAACTGCCTTTAATGGTCAAGCGCAATGAAGATAACCACACCACCGCCTTTACCGTAAGTGTTGATGTTATTGCTGGTCGTTCAACTGGCATATCAGCGCTCGAGCGCGCCAATACCTTGCGGGCGCTGGCAGATGCCAATTCGCAACCAACTGACTTTGCTCGCCCGGGACACGTATTCCCATTGATTTCCGTAGCCGGCGGATTACATCAACGACGCGGACATACCGAAGCCAGTATCGCCTTGTGCGAGTTAACTAATTCAAATCCAGCTGCGGTCTTATCAGAATTAGTAAATGATGACGGCACCATGATGCGCGGTGGGCAAATTACTGAATTTGCAAAGGCACATGGTTTACAAGTCATCTCAATTGATGAGCTTTCGCAAGTCGCACCTAAGAGCGTGATTGATGATGAATCAGGAATGGATTGGGCGGAACTTCCGCTAGAAAACGCTTCATGGAATATCGCTAGTTATATCTCTCCAACCGGTGCCGAGCACGCGATCTTGAAGTTTGAATCTGACCCAAAGGCGCAACCACTAGTCCGTATCCATTCTGAGTGCCTTACAGGCGATGTCTTTGGTTCTCAGCGTTGCGACTGTGGCCCGCAGCTTCAGGAAGCTATTCGTTTAATCGAAGAAAATGGCAATGGATATGTAATTTACTTACGCGATCACGAAGGCCGCGGGATTGGTCTTGCCGAAAAAATCAAAGCCTACGTACTGCAAGACGCTGGTCAAGATACCGTTGAAGCCAATCTGTCGATAGGTCAGCCAGTAGATGATCGAACATACGAAGATTCCACTGAAATCCTGCAACGACTTGGGATAAAGCAACTTGCACTACTTACAAACAATCCTGAAAAGGTCGCCTCGCTACAAAAATCTGGCATAACAGTCATTGCAAAACCACTACAAATTTCTTCAAATCAACACAATAAGAAGTACCTTGAAACCAAACGAGATAGATTAAATCACGCGTTAGGAGCGCTCTAATGGCCGGTCATGCACCCGAAATTGCTATCCCGCAATTCCCAAATTTAAAAGCGATTGTCATTACCGCCGCTTGGCATCCCGATATCTGTGGCTCCTTGGTGGCAGGTGCAATACGCGGCTTTAGCGCGGCCGGTATTGCTAATCCAGTAACCCGCACTGTTGCTGGTTCATTCGAACTGCCATTAGCTGCGCAATTAGCTTTTGATGAGGGCTTTGATGTTGCAGTAATTGTTGGACTTGTTCTTCGTGGTGAAACTCCGCACTTTGATTATGTCTGCCAGGGAGTTACACAAGGCGTAATGGATGTATCGCTTTCGCGTTCTAAGCCGATCGGTTTTGGCGTTCTCATGTGTGACAACCTCGATCAAGCAACCGCTCGCGCTGGGTTACCGGGCAGCACAGAAGATAAAGGCTATGACAGCGCACTTGCAGCACTTAGTGTGTTCCATAAAGGTTAGCTCGTGCCAGAACTTCCAGAAGTAGAGACCGTGCGCCGCGGACTCGTGAAGCTCGTCAAGGGTTACACGATCACCGCGGCGCACGATCTACATCCCCGCGCGCTAAAACCTGAATCGATTGCGCCACTTAAATCTATAAATGGCGCCAAGATCATCGATTTAAACCGCCGCGGCAAATTCCTCTGGTTTGTTCTAGATCGCCCACAAGTATTAGTTGCCCATCTTGGTATGAGCGGACAGTTCCTAATCCATCAGAAAGATCGCCCAGCTGCAAAGCACGTGCGCGCCAAGTTTGATCTTTCTAAGAACATTCGTAAACGCGAACTCGTCTTTAACGATCAGCGCACCTTCGGCTGGGTCTCAGTTGAAGAAGTTACTAATGGCATCCCCACATCTGCCCAACACATCGCAACCGATCCCTTTGATGCCAGCTTCAATAAAGATGAAACTATAAATAAATTTGCCCAGCGAAAGATCAAGATAAAGACCGCTCTTTTAAATCAAGAGATCATGAGCGGGGTAGGAAATATCTATGCCGATGAAACCTTATGGCGCGCCAAAGTGCACCCAGAAATTTCTACAGCTGATCTTTCTAAGAAAAAGATTACCAGAATCATTGATTTTGCCACCGAAGTCATGCAAGAAGCCATCGAAAAAGGTGGCACCTCATTTGATGACCTATATATAAACGTCAATGGCGAAAGTGGATTCTTTGAGCAATCCCTTGCCGCATACGGGCGCACCGATCAACCCTGTCCCCGATGTGGTGCGCCGATTCGACGCATAACATTCGGTGCCCGTTCTTCACATTTCTGCCCTAGCTGCCAACGTTAAGCAGAGCAATTGCGCTCTGCATGATTTCTTCCTCATAATTGACAAAGATTCCGAGGTGGCTTTCATCTGCCCGCAGCTCTAACTTTGCATACGGCATGTGCTGAGCAAGCCATTTACCGTGCTGTGTAGGAACGTTCTTATCTAAGCCACCTTGCCAGATCACTGCAGGGACTTTCACATCACGTGGATCAAATCCCCACGGCTTTAAGTAAGAACTGTAATCGTCTGCAACCCAACCCCAGCCTTGCTCCATTGTGAATGCACAAGAATCAAGAAGGACTTTCCAAGTAGGTTTACCAGATGCCAACTTATCTTGTGAAGTTAGTTCAGAACCGACGATAGTTTCGCCAAGATCTCCATCTTGCCATTTTTGAAAGCGAGCCACCAAGAGGTTGATATCTTTTAGAGCATCGGCATATTCATCTAAATCTGCTTGTTGCATACCGGTATAGAAATCTTCACCGAGTTCGGCAAATGGGGCCAAGCTGCCGACTGTTACAACACCCGCAGAGCGTGGATCAAGGCCAGTTGCAATCGCATGTTGGCCACCACCTGATAAGCCAATGTTTACGAATTTAGTTATCCCAAGGGCATCTGCAATTTCTGCAACATCTTTTGCCACGTCAATAGTTATACGTCCTGGCATGACCGTGCTTGCTGCATAACCGCTGCGCCCAAATGAGAGTGCAAACACACCATGAGACGCAAAGTAATCTAGCCAGGTCTGCCAACCAGCCACATCTTGAGTTGTGCCAGCATGGAGCATTACTGCCGAACTTTTAACGGGGCCGTTTGTTAGATATTCAAGGTTTCGCCCATCGGAAAGATTGAAGATAGCTCTATTCATTGCGCAAGGGTAATTGATTTAGCCACCTTGTAGAAGCTATTAGGTGAGGCAACTTAGATTTAAGAGGAACCTTCATTTTCTAATAGGTAATTTGATCGTATATTTAGAGTCGACTCTTGACTACTACTATTTCCCAAAATAAAATAAATTTATGAGTAATAGCCAAATGGTTGGAATTAGAATTGCTTGCATTGTTTTAGGTTAAGTTGTAGGGTCCGTTTTATTTGGCACAGATACCGTTTGGTTATGGGGCATAAAAAGTTATATCTGGTGCGGCACTGCCGGTGGCTGCATCGGTGTATTGCTCACGACGCAGAAATAACCGCCCAAATGCCTAGCTGGCTTGATCTTCTTGCTACCCTTTTAGAATGCAGGTGAGGGGGAGTATCGCCAGGGGCTTGTTAATTGCCCTGGCACTTACTCTGATTCCAGTTACTGCAGATTCTGCTCAGAAAATAACTCCTGGTAGTACCTGCAAAGTTTTGAACCAGAAAGTTGTTTATCAGAATAAAACTTATACCTGCATTAAATCAGGCAAGAAATTACTTTGGAACAAGGGTGTTGCAATCACACCGACTCCAACACCGACTCCAACACCGACTCCAACACCGACTCCAACACCGACTCCAACACCGACTCCCATAATTTTAACTTGGGACAACATTGCAGCCAATTTTGATCAGATTTCAACAGATGTTTTCAATAAGAGTCTGCTTCTTATCGATAGTAATTATCAACCAAAATTTAAGTTAAATGTTTTAGTAGGACCAAATACGAAACCAAGCATCATTAATCCCAGTGTTGCCTTTAGCCTGGCATCAAATATGCTCAGAAACTTTAAGCAACCCGATGAGGTTTATGCGATTTATTACAATCATGTAGATAAACCTTGGGCCAAGAAATTCTTTCAAGATAATGACGGAGCGTCTTGGTGGAATTGGTCTGTAGATTATGCTTGTCCCAGTGAAAACAATTGTGAAATTGCAAGTGGCGGTAATTTACGAAACTGGAAAGGTTTTGTTCAGACAGGTGTGCCAAATTCACCGTGGTGGTCAGATCGTGCTCAATATGGAGAACAAGATATTCATGAGTTTGTTCACGTAGTCCAGTCATATCAACAAAATTTCAAGTGGGGCAATTGGACAGACACAATCCCTGTATGGCTTTCCGAAGGGCAAGCAACGCTATTTCAAAAAATAGGCTGGAATAGAACTTTAAACTCTTACAAGTTGAATCAAGTTAATCAAATCAAGAAATTTTCTCCAACTGACTCCTTGAAAGATTTCTCTCCTGCAAACATACTGCTTTTCTATGATCTCCTAACGCCCGGAAAAAATCCTGATTTGGTAACAGCCAATCCTGCCATGCATCAGTACGCGTATTCATTGGGCTATGCAACTGTTGAAGCCCTTGCTGCGATTGGGGGATTCGATTCCACCATGGAACTCGTGCGTCAATCCGTGACTGGAACACCATTTAATCAAGCGTTTAAAAACATTTATGGCATTGAGTGGGTTGCTGCTGCGCCAATCCTTGCTGAAGTTGTTTCAAAACAAAGCAGGTAGAACTTTCCGTAACTCTTAACTCTGCATAAGTCTTGGCAGATATATCTACTATTTAAGGTTTTGAACCACATCCAAGGTTTGGATATAGCCCTCGGATTCACTTACATAAGTGGGTTGTGAGGGACTCGAACCCCCGACCCAGGCATTAAGAGTGCCTTGCTCTACCAACTGAGCTAACAACCCATTCAAACGTTCGAATGTTTGAATGCAGAGCAGACCCTATCAGGGCAACGCTCCTTGTCTAACACCCGCCATAGGGCCAAGATGGTGACATGAGTCGCTGGCAGGTAAGAATTTCAGTGCTCTTGGCTGTTGGCATGGCGATGGGTCAAGCACCTCTTGAGGCTTCAACAAAGACCGCTTCAGCGGTTCTGGAAACCTTGGCGGTAAAAGGTAGGGCGCCGAAGACGGGATACGAGAGATCACAATTTGGACCAGCATGGTCTGATGTTGATCGCAACGGATGTGACACTAGAAATGACATATTAAAACGCGACCTAACTTCCGTGGTGTATAAATCTGGAACTCACGATTGCCTTGTTCTCTCTGGAATGTTATTAGATCCATATTCTGGGGAGCAGATCCCATTCGAGCGTGGGGTTTCGACCAGTTCTGATGTGCAGATCGATCATGTTGTGGCGTTATCGAATGCCTGGCAGACCGGAGCCTTTAAATTAACTTCTGAAAAGCGGTTAGCTCTTGCTAATGATCCAATGAACTTATTGGCGGTAAAGGGAAGGTTGAATTCACAGAAAAGTGATGGCGATGCGGCTACTTGGCTGCCACCGCTTAAAAGTATTCGTTGCGCCTATGTTGCACAGCAAATTGTCGTGAAGGCGAAGTATGGACTTTGGGTAACACCGCCTGAGAAAGCAGCAATGGTTGGTTTGCTTGCTAAGTGTCCTGGTTTTAAAGCGCCAGAAAATTAAAGTGCATCAGCTCCGCGCTCGCCGGTGCGGACCCTAACAACTGTTTCAACTGGGGTAACCCAAATCTTGCCATCGCCGATTGAACCGGTATTTGCAGTATTTGCAATGATGTCGACTAAATTTGCGGCATCTGCATCATCGGCAAGAAGTTCAATACGCACCTTAGGAATGAAATCAACTGTGTATTCGGCGCCACGATAAATTTCAGTGTGGCCCTTTTGACGGCCAAAGCCACGCGTTTCTGAGACGGTCATACCGTGAACGCCTGCTGCTTGCAGCGCGACTTTGATGTCATCGACTTTAGCTGGCTTTACGATTGCGGTAATTAGCTTCATATTCTTCTCGCTTCTCTTGTTTGAACTCTAGTACCGGTTTGAGTTTCCGGTGATGTCATAGGCAGATTCGGCGTGGAAAGTTGTATCTAGCCCGTTTAGCTCGTCATCGCGGAATACCCGGAAGCCGATGGTTTTGCTGATAATTGTGGCGATCAACCAAGTGGCGCAGAAGGAGAATGCGGCTACCGCGACGATAGCTATTACCTGAGATTGCAACAGGTCAGAGCCGCCTTTAAAGAGCAGCCCATCTTTTCCTGCAGCATTTGCTGTGACAGTTGCCGCAAAGCCAATGAATAGCATGCCCAGCAATCCGCCGACGCCATGGACGCCGACCACATCTAATGAATCGTCATAGCCATATTTATATTTACGAGTTACCGCCCAAGCAGATGCAACACCAGCAAGCAAGCCAAGAACAAGTGCGCCAAGCGGGTTAACGAATCCGCAAGCGGGTGTGATGGCAACGGCGCCTGCAATAGCACCTGATGCAACACCAAGCGTTGTGGCTTTGCCATCGCGCTTTTTCTCATAAGCAATCCATGTCATTGCAGCAGCAGCTGTTGCGATCTGAGTATTGATCATCGCAGTTGCGGCAAGTGAACCTGCAGATAAAGCAGAGCCTGAGTTAAAGCCGAACCAACCAAACCAGAGCATGCCGGCACCTAAAAGAACTAGCGGCATATTGTGAGGGCGCATGGGATCGCGTTTAAAGCCATCGCGCTTGCCAAGTACAAGTGCAAGGGCCAGGGCTGCCGCACCTGAATTTATTTCAACAACTGTGCCGCCTGCAAAATCAAGGGCGCCTAGCTTGTCAACGATCCAACCACCAGTGCCACCTTGTGCGGCAAAGGCCCAGTGCGCAACAGGTAGATAAACCAAGGTAATCCAGACTGCAACGAAGATAACCCAAGATCCATATTTTGCACGATCTGCAATCGCGCCAGATAGAAGTGCAACAGTAATAATTGCAAAAGTTAATTGGAACATTGCAAAGGCAAGTACAGGTATTTGATGTCCTTCAGGTCCAGTTACTTGATCTAAAGTATTAGAAAGTCCTAAGTGATCGAAGCCTCCGATTAGCCCGCCATGTGATTTACCGAAGGCAAGTGAGTAACCGTAAAGCACCCAGATAATTGTTGTCACGCCAATTGCAGCAAATGACATCATCATCATATTTAGCGCGCTCTTAGCCCGAACCATTCCGCCATAGAAGACAGCCAAACCTGGAGTCATAAAGAGAACCAGGGCCGCACTTGCAAGAACCCAAGCGGTATCGCCGGTATTGATATCAATCACAAAATACTCCGAATCTGCCAACCCCGAGAGTGGCTGCGCAATGGAGCAATGTTAAAGGGCGGTCTTAGTGGCTTTCGTTATATCGCTTATAAGACGCGAGAATTTCTTCTTCGGCAGCATCGTGTCCGACCCAATCGCCGCCGTGGACTTCTTTTCCTGGCTCGAGGGTCTTATAGACCTCAAAGAAGTGCTTGATTTCATCTAGCTCATAAATCGGGACATCATCTAAATCATTGAGGTTTGATTTGCGGATATCGCCTGCGGCCACGCAAAGTAGCTTGTCATCTCCGCCTTTTTCATCGGTCATACGGAACATTCCGATAACGCGGCAAGAGACTACACATCCGGGAAAAGTTGGCTCATCCAACATAATCAAGGCATCCAGCGGATCGCCATCGTTAGATAAAGTATTTTTCACAAAGCCATAATCATGTGGGAAACGCGTTGCTGTAAATAGCATGCGATCTAGGCGAACTTCACCGGTTGTGTGATTGATTTCGTATTTATTGCGTGAGCCAGCTGGAATTTCAACTACTACGTCAAAGATCATTTTTACCGCTCTCGTTTGGAATTAATTAAGTACAAAAACTTGGGGTGAACGACGGGGCTCGAACCCGCGACATCCCGGACCACAACCGGGTGCTCTACCAGCTGAGCTACGTCCACCATGTGCTGATTAAGTGCTTATCTTACCTGTTAACTGGACTTACTCGTTCCCTGCAACGGTCGGGATAAATAGAGAAGCGCGGTAATAAGCCAGTTCAGCGATCGAATCTTGGATATCTCCCAGCGCGCGGTGGTTGCCGGTCTTGGCCGGGGATGCGAAATAGAGTTTGGGATACCAGCGGCGGGCTAACTCTTTAATGGATGAGACATCAACGGTGCGATAGTGCAGGTACTCGCTAAGGCGCGGCATATCGCGGGCGATGAAATTGCGATCGACGCTAACTGAATTTCCAGCCAGCGGTGATTTGCCAGCGATGGTGCCAGTTGATTCCAGGTAGGCCAAGATCGTATCTTCGGCTTGGCTGACAGTTGTCCCATTTGGAATTTCAGTGATCAAACCTGATGTGGTGTGCATCTGTGTGACGTACTCGTTCATGCCAGATAACTTTTCGGCCGACGCCTTGATTACTAAATCAACGCCGTCGCCAATAACGTTTAGGTCAGAGTCTGTGACCAAGACGGCGATTTCGACCAGCACATCATTGCTGAGGTCCAGGCCAGTCATTTCGCAGTCGATCCAGATCAGGTGGGGCAGAGGTGTAGTCATGTGCGCCTGGCAGGAATCGAACCTGCGACAACTCGCTTAGAAGGCGAGTGCTCTATCCGACTGAGCTACAGGCGCCTGCAGAGGTCGATAGTTAATTGTACCGACACGAGCCACTAAGGTTTTGCCCATGGCTGAATTCATTTACACGATGAAAAAGACGCGCAAAGCGCATGGTGACAAGGTAATTCTCGACGACGTCACTTTGATGTTCTACCCCGGCGCCAAGATTGGCGTAGTCGGTCCCAACGGAGCCGGTAAATCTACGGTCCTGCAGATCATGGCTGGGTTGCAACAACCATCTAATGGTGAGGCATACCTATCTCCTGGTTACACCGTCGGCATCTTGATGCAGGAACCTGTTTTAAATGAAGATAAAAATGTAATTGATAACGTTAAAGAAGGCGTGGCTGAAACTGTTGCGATGCTCGATCGCTTTAATGCAATTAGCGATGAGATGTCACAACCTGATGCAGATTACGACAAGTTATTAGCCGAGATGGGAACGCTGCAAGAACAGCTAGATCATCGCAATGCTTGGGAGCTCGATTCTTTGCTTGAACAAGCGATGGATGCGCTGCGCTGTCCACCACCTGATGCTGATGTGAAAGTTCTATCGGGCGGAGAAAAACGCCGCGTTGCTCTATGTAAGTTGCTATTGGAAGCACCGGATCTATTGCTCCTTGATGAACCAACGAACCACTTAGATGCGGAATCTGTCCTTTGGCTAGAACAACATCTAAATAAATATCCCGGCGCAGTCGTTGCGATCACGCACGATCGTTACTTCTTGGACAATGTTGCGCAATGGATCCTGGAACTCGATCGTGGTCGCGCTTATCCATATGAAGGTAACTACTCAACTTATCTAGAGACAAAAGCAACGCGTTTAAAGATTGAGGGACAGAAAGATGCCAAGCGCGCCAAGCGTTTGACTGAAGAACTTGAATGGGTTCGCCAGAATGCAAAGGGGCGCCAAGTTAAATCAAAGGCGCGTCTGGCTCGTTATGAAGAGATGGCAGCTGAAGCCGACAAGATGCGTAAGTTGGACTTTGATGAAATTCAGATTCCACCTGGCCCACGTCTCGGAAACATTGTTGTTGAAGTAGATCACTTAACTAAGGGCTTTGGCGATCGCGTACTTATCGATGATCTCTCCTTTACCTTGCCGCGCAATGGAATTGTCGGAGTTATCGGACCTAACGGTGCCGGTAAGACAACGCTCTTTAAAACAATTTTAGGTTTGGAAGCAGCTGATTCAGGTAATGTGAAAATTGGTGAAACTGTAAAGATTGCCTACGTTGATCAATCACGTGGTGGAATCGATCCGACTAAATCACTCTGGGAAGTTGTCTCAGATGGTTTGGACTTTATAAAAGTTGGCCAAGTTGAAATGCCATCTCGCGCATATGTCTCTGCCTTTGGTTTTAAGGGCCCAGATCAACAGAAGAAGGCTGGTGTTCTATCAGGTGGTGAACGTAACCGTTTGAATTTAGCGCTGACCTTAAAGCTCGGTGGTAACTTACTTTTGCTCGATGAGCCAACGAACGACCTTGATGTGGAAACTCTTGGTTCACTTGAAAATGCGTTACTTGAATTTCCAGGTTGCGCTGTTGTGATCTCGCACGATCGTTGGTTCTTAGACCGCGTAGCAACACACATCTTGGCCTACGAAGGTGAATCTAATTGGTTCTGGTTTGAAGGAAACTTCGAATCCTATGAAGAAAATAAGATCTTGCGCCTGGGCGCAGATGCAGCTCGTCCACATCGCGCGACCTACCGAAAGCTAACTCGTTAATGAAGTATCTAAATAAGCAATTCGTTCGCTGGGATGATTTAGATGCAATGGGTCATGTCAACAATGCTAAGTATTTAACCTTTGCGCAGGAAGCACGTTTCTTATGGGCAACCGAAGAATTTTCGGGGGCGATGCAAGAGACTTCACTTATTGGAATGGTCGTGGCACGAGCAGAGATAGATTTCATCGCACCTATTAACGAAGGTGGAAAATTTGTCGATGTGGAGATAACCGTCGGAAAGATTGGCAACTCCTCCTTTGACATGCTCTTTACAATCTCAGATAACGGCACTGTTTTAGCCAAGGTAAAGACGGTGCAGGTTGCAGTAAACGTTGAGACGATGAAGTCTCGCCCGCTGACCGATAAGGAACGCCAATTCCTTGATATCTACCTGGAATCTAATTAATTGACCCAAGTAAATATCGCGCGCAAGATACATCCGGGCTGGATAGCTGTTGCCGTTACCTTTGTAACGTTAATGGCAACTGCCGGTTTTCGTTCTGCGCCATCGGTCTTAATTGTTCCGCTTGAAGATGCTTTCGGTTGGTCACGATCAGATATCTCACTTGCGATTGCAATAAATGTTCTTCTCTTTGGTTTGGTCTCCCCATTTGCGGCAGCCCTAATGGAGAAATTCGGAATTCGTAAAGTAGTGATGTCGGCGCTGACCACCGTCTCACTTGGTGCATTTCTAACTATTTTCATTCACGCTCCTTGGCAGTTAATTGCAACCTGGGGTGTGATTGTCGGAGTTGGAACAGGCTCAATGGCGCTGGTCTTTGCAGCAACTGTTGCCAACCGTTGGTTTGTCGCCAAGCGTGGATTAGTAACAGGAGTACTCACTGCTGCGGCAGCTACGGGCCAATTGATTTTCTTGCCAGGGCTTTCGCAATTATCCAATACCTATGGTTGGAAGAGCGTTTCAATTACCGTTTCTTCATTTGCAATACTTGTAATTCCCTTTATTTATCTATTTCTGCGGGAGGGACCATCGGATTTAGGGCTCTTGCCTTACGGAGCTGCAGCAGATTGGCAGCCACCTGCCAAAAGTGAATTAAGCGCATACGCACTTGCAATCGATACGTTAAAGCAAAGTTCAAAGCGAAAAGATTTCTGGTATTTGTTTGGCTCATTCTTTGTCTGTGGGCTCTCCACCAGCGGACTAATCGGTACTCACTTTATTCCAGCAGCACACGATCACGGAATGCCTACAACACTTGCTGCATCACTGCTTGCCATGGTCGGTATCTTCGATGTGATCGGAACTGTGTTTAGCGGTTGGCTCACCGATCGTTATGACCCAAGAAAATTACTATTCTTCTACTTCGGCTTGCGCGGACTCTCGCTATTTCTCTTGCCATCAATTCTCTTCTCTAGCATTCATCCATCAACTCTGGTCTTTGTAATCTTTTATGGTTTGGATTGGGTTGCAACAGTTCCACCAACGATCATGCTCTGTCGCTCAGTACTTGGTCCACAACGCGCTAGCGTTGTTTACGGCTGGGTATTTGTCGGACATCAAATAGGCGGTGCAGTAGCAGCATTTGGCGCAGCGATCTTGCGAGTCCAAATTGGTGATTATGCGGCAGCTTTCTACATCAGCGGTGCGATGTGCATCATCACTTCTTACTTCGTCTTACAAATTGCTAAGAACGTTCCAGATAGCCAAATGCGCACATGAGTACTTTCTATGAGCAAGTCGGGGGAGAGCCCTTCTTCAACGACTTTGTCTCACAGTTCTATGCGCGCGTTGCCACCGATCCGATCTTGCGCCCGATGTATCCAGAAAAAGATATGCAAGGTGCTGCTCTTCGGTTCAAGATGTTCCTTGAACAATATTGGGGCGGACCAGGTACTTATTCTGAAGAACGTGGACATCCTCGCCTGCGCATGCGCCATGCTGGTTTTCAGATTGATCTTGCGGCGCGTGATGCTTGGCTTGCTTGTGCAATGGGTGCGTTAGATGGAATGGAAATGCCAGATGCTAATCGCGCGCAACTGCGGGAATATCTAGAGATGGCAGCGCACGGGATGGTTAACTCTTCTGAGATGCGTTCCCTATAACTAAGATTTCACCGTTACGGATATACCAAAGCACATCGTTCTTATCACGCACGGTTGTTATGCGCAGACCAACTTTTTCAACGACACCTTCGATTTCTAAGACCTTGATCTGATCGCCTACGCCATATTGATCTTCGATCAACATAAATATTCCAGATAAAATATCGCGCACCAAAGTTTGCGCACCAAGACCAATTGCTACGCCGATCACTCCAGCTGATGCGATAACTGGTCCGAGATTAAATCCGAATTCGCCCAAGATCATGCCCAAGGCGATAATCCAAATAACTGCTTTTAGAATTGATGAGAGAACTGATCCTGTGGTGCGCGCACGTTCTGCCTGGCGCTTGGCAAAACCAGGACCGGGCTTTAAATCGGTTGTCGCAAGTTTGTTGATGGCGCGATCAATGGCGCGTCGGCCAATGCTGTGGCTGATCCAGGCAGCGACCAGGACGGTGAAGATGCGCAGCGGGGAACCGCTTAGCCAATCGAGAATATTGCGGGTCTGCTCGCTCATGGATCAAACTCTAATCCAATTCTTTACCAAAAATTGACCTGTAAATACCCCTATCTCGCTCCTTCTTGGTGCAAGATAAACCAATCGGCGCGAGCCACGCGCTTCGAAACTGGGGTATCTGCAATGTCTCGCTCGTTAGTTTTAAATGCCACCTACGAACCGCTAGGTGTAGTAACTGAACGCCGTGCGCTGCTGCTTGTTCTTAATACCCGCGCCACCATGGTTGAGTCATCCGGCACCGTTCTGCACTTTGCACAAGGTGAGATCGAACTCCCATCAGTTATCCGTTTAAATAAATTTGTAAAGATTCCATATCGCCATGCGGTCCCACTTTCACGTCGTGCAATTTTTGCGCGCGATGGCGGCCGTTGCGTTTATTGCGCAGCACCTGCGACATCTATTGATCATGTGATTCCACGTTCTCGTGGTGGCGGACATAACTGGGAGAACGTTGTCTCTGCTTGTCACAAGTGCAATCACTTAAAGGCAGATAAACCGCTGAAAGATTTGGGATGGAGACTTCGCTCACTTCCACGTGAACCAGTTGGTGCAGCATGGCGAATTCTCGGCACAGGTCGCACTGATAATCGCTGGCTGCCATATTTAGCGCCATTTGGTGTGGCTGCAGCTACTGCGTAACTGACTTACACTTACACCCATGATGATTCATATTGCATCGGCTATCCACGCCTTTACACAAGGTGCGCAAGAAGATGGCACAGATGCAGGTGTTGGCTTAAGCGCAATCCAAACCTTTACCTACTTCTTCGTGGCACCAGTTGCGCTATTTCTAGTTATCTCGGTGCTGGCATATGTATCCACAGGAGATCGCAAGAAGAAGGCAAAGAGCGATTCGGTTATAACCTCAATTGATTAATTAGCGAGCATCGACTGCGCGCGCTTTGAGCGAGCGAGTCATTGCATCGCGGCCTTCAGCAACGGTACGGCGCAAAGCATGCGATGCATCCTTGCCAGTCACATCTAGCCAATGTTGTGATTTCTTAACTGTCTCTTCGCTAATAGCCCAAGTTGGGAAAGTAAGCGTTGCAGTTGTTTCGGCAATCTCAAAGCCCTTGGTAGCCCAGACTTTCAAGATCGCATCGAAGTATTCATCTACAAATGCTTCCAAAAGTTCGTGATGGATATTCTCGTTAAAGCCGCGGCACTTGTAGGAATGAATCGTGTTACTCAAATCATCAGTTGTAATTGATTTAAAGGCGGCAACTTTCGCTTCCCGGTTCGGCAGAGCTGCATGTGCATATGCCACATATTGCTTACCGTGAGCTGTTTTATCGCGATCTTCTTCGGCTTGAATATCAGAGACTCCAAAGATGCCGCGCTTTACGCCACATAGGAATAGGTACCAACGAAGATCAGTATCCATAACTAGACCGCCTACTGAACCATTGAGCATCGCCTTGACGCGCTCGTAATGTGCAGGCGTGATGGCGTTATTTGTGAATGCGCGTGCATATTGCAACTGCGCATCGCTGCCTGGCTTTGCACCATCAAGTAGAGCTTCGGCCGCATTAGCTACCGCAAGGCGAATAGCATCACGATTTTTAGGTGCAACGTATGCCCAGATTGCTGTATCAATTTGTGCAAATGTTGCGGTAATCATTGAGATATCACTTTCACCTTGTAATGCATTTAAGGCAATTTCAATATAGTCACTGGCTGATAGTTCACCATCGCGCGTTGAATCCCAGAGCGAAGCCCAGATAAGACCACGAGCGAGCGAATCATCTAATTTACCTAAGTATTTCTTCATAGTTTCAACTGAGCGGTCATCAAAACGCAACTTGGCATATGTCTGATCGTGATCATTTACCAATAGAAGGTCAGCTGACTTTTTGCCAGTTAACTCTGTAATTTCGGTGAGCTCACCTGCGATATCGATTTCAATGCTTTCACGACGAACGAGTGCGCCATCTTTGATATCAAATAACCCAATAAATAAATGGTGGGGGCGTAGCTCTTTTGAACCAACCGGCATCGGTGGCACTTCCTGCTTGATCGCAACGGATGCGTAGTTATCGCCATCTAAGGCAACCACTGGACGCAAGGTATTCACACCTGCTGTACGAAGCCAGGTAGCAACCCAAGCAGTGAGATCCTTGCCGCTGGCAGCCTGAAGTTCAGTAATCAGATCGCTAAGTTCAGTGTTCTTGTAAGCATGCTTTGCAAAGTATTTACGAAGTCCGGTGATGAAATTATCGCTACCTACGTGGGCTACTAGCTGCTGCAGTACAGATGCGCCTTTGGCGTATGAAATGCCATCAAAGTTGGTGCGCACATCATCGAGATCTTCCATCTCAACTGCAATTGGGTGGGTCGAGGTCAATTGATCTGCGCGGTATGCCCAGTTCTTGCGGACCGAGTTAAATTCAGTCCAAGCATGCTTGTAGTTCGTAGATGCGCTAACTGAAACATAAGAGGCCCACTCAGCAAATGATTCATTGAGCCAAAGGTCTTGCCACCATTTCATTGTTACCAAATCACCAAACCACATATGGGCCATCTCATGATGGATCGTTGTGGCGCGGCTGATGTAGCTTCGCTCGGTTACCTTGCTGCGAAAGATCAGAACATCTTCGTGGAAAGTTACACAGCCAACGTTCTCCATCGCACCCCAGTTATATTCGGCGACAGCAATCTGGTCGTACTTACCAAATGGATAAGCGAGACCGAAAGTTTTCTCGAAGAAGGCAAAGCCTTGTTTGGTTACTTCAAAGATTTTTTCAGCGTCTACATGCTGGAAGAATGATTTACGGGCGTAGATACCAAGTGGAATTGTCTTCTCGCCCTTGTATTCATCGTGAACTGATTTATAAGCACCGGCAACGATCGCAGTGACATAAGTTGAAATAACTTGAGATTTCGCAAATTGGATATGTTTACGATCGCCATCTAGATCTTTAGAGGATTCGATACCGTAATTCGAAATTACTTCCCAGTGCTTTGGAGTAATCGTACTTATGACGAATGTTGCCTTTTGATCAGGTTGATCAAAGCAGGCATACATGCGGCGGGCATCTCCAGTTTCGAACTGGGTATATAGATAGACCTCGTCATCAGCAGGATCTACGAAGCGGTGTAAGCCTTCGCCAGAATGAGAGTAAATGCCTTCGTGTTCGATCTCTAAAGTGTTATCTGCGGCAATGGCCGGCAAGAAGATTGACTCACCATCGAACTTAGGATCAAAGTCTGCGCCATTTAGCTTTGCGCTGATTACGCGCTTGCCAACACAATCGATAAAAGTTGTTGCCCCAGGCTTTAGCCCAGCAAATTTAATAGTCGTCTTTACCAAGAAGGTCTCAGCGCCAGTAGTCACATCTAAGTCGATTATGTAGCTTTCAACTTTTAGGATTTGGGAACGCTCGGCTGCTTCAACTTGCTTGAGGTTAGTACCTGACACAACGACTCCTTCGAGGGATCTGATTTTTGCTTCTCGCAGTCTAATCGTGAAAGAGTTACGGTGTGGAACCAATGACAAACCGCAGTTATCGCTTACGCGGTACGCGGATCACCCCAGCACAACAGGCCGCGCGCGATACTTTATGGGCGATATATGGGGTTACTTTTGAAGAATCGCAAATTGATTTGGACACGCTATTTCCCAAGAAACAACCGCTCGTTATGGAAATTGGTTACGGCATGGGTGAGGCCACCTGGCAGATCGCTAAAGGTAATCCTGATATTAATTACTTAGGCGTTGAAGTACATATGCCGGGCGTTGGCAAATTAATGGCGCGCCTTTCTGAATATGAATTAACCAATGTGCGATTGATTGAACGCGATGTCTTTGAAGTCTTTTACTACATGGTCAAAGCTGAAAGCCTGGATGGGGTCAATTTATTCTTTCCAGATCCATGGCCAAAAAAGCGCCACTTTAAACGCCGTATTGTTCAAGAGCGTTTCCTAAACGAAGTTGCTGCCAAGTTAAAGCCAGGCGGATATTTACAAATCGCAACCGACTGGGTGCCATATGCCGAATGGATTACAGAGATATTTTCCCAAACCAATTTATTTACTGGGGGAGTAATAGATCGCCCAGATTGGCGCCCGCTAACTAGATTTGAAGGACAAGGAATATCTAAAGATCACGCAGTAAATGACTTTAAGTTCATAAAAGCTTAAGTTAGATATTTCCGGTCTCTTCATATTTAGAGATTAAATCAATCCGGCGGATATGGCGCTCATCATTGCTAAAGGGCGTTGCAATAAAGGCATCGATAATCGCCTTGCATTCTGCAATTGAATGCATCCGCCCGCCGATGGCAACCACATTTGCATTGTTATGTTCCTTGCCGAGTTTTGCCGTTTCGATACTCCAGGCAAGTGCCGCACGAACGCCCTTAACTTTATTCGCTGCCATTTGTTCGCCATTGCCGGAACCACCGAGAACAATTCCAAGGGAAGTGGGATCTTTGGCCGCAGCAATTGCTGCAGGAATACAGAAGACGGGATAGTCATCTAAAGCGTCATATTCGTATGGCCCGTGATCAGTAACGTCATGGCCGTTATTTACCAGGTGGATAATCAACTCACTTTTAAGTTCAAGCCCGGCGTGATCGCTGCCGATGTGTAAACGCATGTCTGAAGTCTCTCACGGTGTTATTTATATGAGCCTGATCGCAACAGCGAAAAACCCGCCGCGACGGAGAATTCGCGACGGGTTTCTCTACCCTTGGAGGAACTACCTGAAATTAATCAGGAGAACTTATGCAGATGGTGTTGCAGATGTTGTTGGTGCAGGAATCTTTGGAGCCTTGCCCATGCCGCCCATTGCTGGACCACCATGACCACGACCGCCGCGTTCACCCTTACCCATGCCGCCCATTTCTGGACCGCCCTTACCGCGAACTTCTTCAACTTCAGCGGTTACATGTGCAGTTAGACCTGCCTTTAGAGTTGTCGCTTGTGCAGCAGTCAACTTTCCGGCAGTTACAGCTGCATCGATTTGCTTTGTCTCATCAGCAACTAGGACTGAGATGAGTTCGGCTTTCTTTGCACCTGCGATTGCACCAAGTGATTCACCTGCTGCAAGACGAGTACGGATGGTGGCACTGTCTATGCCGATTGTTTTGGCAATCAACGCTTCAGTTGCCGCACGATCAGCGTTCATTGGACCCATACCTTTGCCAGGTCCATCAAAGTCACGTGACGGTGCTGCGGCAGCAAACGCTGCCTTAACTGCATCTGCTTGTACTTGTGTAATAGTGCCCTTGGCGACGAGTGCTGAAAGAACAGAAGCGATTGCATCTTCTGGTCCGTTCATATTCGCCATTGGATTTGTAATTCCATTTGAGGAAGTACGGGTTGTCTTAGTAGCGACAACCTTTGTCTTTGACGCCGCTTGACCGACTCCGACTGTTCCGATTGTTAACGCAACAGTTGTAATCACGACCGCGATGACCTTTTTCTTTGATGACATTTGCATGTCTTCCCTTCATCCCTTGGAGCACTTGGCCGAAACCCTCGTTATCGACTAGTAGTAGAGAACTACTTGATGCTCAAAAAACTACCCCTATTTCCTGTGAGACCCTTGCGAGTTTTTGCCCGATCGCCCCGCATAGAAAAGGGGATATTCCTATCGCCTCTAAGAAAAATCTCAGGGAAAGCCCCCTTCGCGCCAAAAGTGCGCCGCTTCACAATTTTCTTTAACACCCTAAGCCAGTGGACCTGGAGGTTCCATGAAACGCAACCGGACAATTATCGAAGTATTTGCAACTCTCTTACTTACAGCTCTGATCACTGATTTAGCGATCCCTATTTCTGCTGCTGCAAATAAACCAAAATCTGCCGGCAGAACATCTAATGCAGCGCCAAACACAATCTTGAATGGAAAAGGTGTGCCACTTAGCACCCAAGGCATAGATGGCGATTTCTATATTGATACTCGATCACTCTTAATTTATGGTCCAAAGAAAACTGGTAAGTGGCCGCTGCCGCAAAGTTTGCAAGGACCGGCAGGAATTCCAGGTGTTGATGGAAAGAATGGAAGCGAAGGAAAATCTATTTCAAATGCATCAACAGTTGCAGGACCTGCTGGTGCCCAAGGCGAGAAAGGCGAGAAGGGAGATAAAGGTGAACAGGGTCTTCCTGGTGGAAATGGTGCGCCAGGTCCAGCAGGTGCCAAAGGTGAAACAGGTGCAACTGGACCGCAAGGTGCGACAGGTCCTTCAGGTGGTGGTGGTGGAACAACTGGGCCAGCAGGACCAACCGGTGCAACCGGTGCAAAAGGTGACACAGGTGCAACTGGTGCAGCAGGTGCAGCAGGTGCACAAGGACCAATTGGTTTAACTGGCCCGAAAGGTGAAACTGGAACTGCAGGAAGTAATGGAACCAATGGCGCAGTTGGCGCAACAGGTCCATCAATTGTTTACACAAACAATATTCCAAGCTGGACCTTGTCAACATCGACTCCAAAGTCCTATGCAACTTCAACTTTTTTTCTAAGTTATAAATCAGGTAAGAGTTATTCGTATTCGATCTATTTATATGGGCAATCAGATGCCACTGCCAGCGTATTTGCTGTTGAAATCATTCATTCTGATGGCTCAACTTCGAGGTCTGGTTATTCAGCAGTTGAGAACATCAATTTTTCTGGTGAACCAAAATTCGCGCGCTATACATTCACTATTTCTGGAGTTATCTCTCCTGTTGGAGGAGATGTCAGTTTGGCAATTCGAGTCATTGATGACGGCGGAATAACTGGAGGAGCGAACTCAATGACATTCAGTGGAATAGTGTTTTCAACCCTCGTAGGAGCGGTTGGAACGCTGTAAAACTATGGAGCGGGTGACCGGGATCGAACCGGCATGGCCAGCTTGGAAGGCTGGGGCTCTACCATTGAGCTACACCCGCGAGTGGTGCTGGCCAGTGAACTGGCTTCGCGATATGGGTAAGAGTACTGCCTCGGTAACCGAGAGTAAAAAATTACTCTAGACTCACCAATTGCGCCACGGGGCGTAGCGTAGTGGCTAGCGCGCCTGCTTTGGGAGCAGGAGACCGGGAGTTCGAATCTCCCCGCCCCGACCAGAAGTTCGATAAAAATTTATTTGCAGCTCAATTTAATTTCTAATCAAGGAGCACTTTGTGAAGAGCACGGTCGAAACACTTTCCCCAACTCGCGTCCGTCTCGATATCGAAGTTCCTTACGCAGATCTAACTAATTACATCAGCGAGGCTTACACAGTCGTTGCCAAGAAGATAAATATCCCAGGCTTTCGTAAAGGCAAAGTACCCGCAGCGATGATCGACCAGCGCGTTGGTCGTGGTTCAGTAATCGATGAAGCTATTAATAATGCACTTCCTGAATTTTACGGAATGGCAGCTCGCGAACACTCAGTTCTTGTCGTTGGCCGTCCTGAAGTTGAGATCAAGGAATATGTAGATAACGAGAAGTTGGTCTTTGCTGTTGAGGTAGATGTTCGCCCAGAAGTAACCCTTCCTGACTTTTCTAAGATCACCATCGAAGTAGATGACGTCGCCGTGACCGATAAAGATATTGATGAGCAGATAGATGAGCTCCGCGCTCGCTTCGGAACGCTTTCAACAGTTGAGCGCGAGACTAAAGATGGCGACTTTGTAACTGTTGATCTCACCGCCAAAATTGAGGGTGCTGAAGTCGATGGTGGCAAGGCAAACGATATTTCTTACGAAGTCGGTTCAAACCGAATGATCGATGGCCTAGATGCAGCACTTGTTGGCATGAAAGCCGGAGATGTTAAGAACTTTGAAACTCAGCTCGTCGGTCAGAAAGATGATGAAAAGGGCGATGTTGAAATCAAGCTCAAGGCAGTTAAAGAGCGCGAGTTTCCACCAGTTGATGATGCCTTTGCCAAGCTGGCATCTGAGTTCGACACAATTGCAGAACTCAAAGCAGATTTCACAGAACGTCTAAAGCGCGTTAAGGCACTTGAACAAGGCGCCCAAGCACGTGACTTACTTTTGAAGAAGATGATTGATGATCTTGATATTCCAGTTCCAGATAAGTTGGTTGCTGATGAAGTTCACCAGCACCTTGAAGGCGAAGGTCGCTTAGAAGATGAAGCACACCGCGCTGAAGTAGATGGCGAAGTTCGTGTGTCAATCAAATCTGATTTCTTGCTAGATGCCATCGTTAAGGCAGAAGAAGTTCAGGTTAATGAAATTGAATTAACTGAATATTTAATCCGTACATCACAGCGTTACGGAATGCCACCAGAACAATTTGCAAAGCAACTCCAAGATGCGGGCCAGATCTCACAGCTAGTCGCTGAGGTGTCTCGCACCAAGGCGTTGGCTGGTGCACTTGGTCGAGTAAACGTGGTCGATAAATCAGGCAACAAGATCGACCTCGAGGCCCTTCGCCCACAGACACCACCCGTTGAGGCTCTTCCAGAGGCTTAACTTTCGGAGTAGTTTGGTGGCTCCAACGCTGATTTGAGGTTGCAGTTGCGCCTACTAATTCTTCGTATTTTTCTAATTTTGGCGTTGCAATTCTCTTTTTCAAATACCGCAGCGTTTGCATCCGATGATCCCGATTCTGTAACTGTTGTAGTCCAGCCTTCGATTGCGAGCACGTTGGTTCTACCACCGATAATGGTCAACCCGTTAAAGGCGAAGACAATCACCGTCAAACTTGGGAAAGCAGTTGTCTTTAACGTGGCAAATCCGGCAATCTGGAAAGGCAAAGTAATAGATCCCAAGATTGCAAAGTTTGTGGCTGGGGGACCGATGTCTTCTTATGAAACCAATCCATCGCTTACCTTGCTGAAAAAGGGTAAGACCACCGTCTCGCTGACCGATGGCAAAAAGACTTATCTGCTAAAACTGACCGTCTCGTAACGTATCTGCTCTGCCCTGAGCGAACACGGGCACTTTTGCGCCGATTTTTCGATATTTGGGAAGCATTTGACCGTAAGGATTGTTAAGGTCACTACATATAAAGAAGTAATCAATCAGGAGGATCACGTGGATTATCAAGACCCACAGTCGACCGTGGTAAACGCTCGCACTGCAGCAACCGGCGGTAATTGGCTAGATGACAATGTCTATAACCGCTTGCTGCGCGAACGCATCATCTTCCTTGCCGGAGAATTCCGCGATGAGATGGCCAATGCAATCTGCGCACAGATGTTGTTGCTCTCTGCTGAAGATCCTGAGAAAGATATCTTTCTTTACATCAACTCACCTGGTGGTTCAGTAACTGCAGGTATGGCCATCTACGACACGATGCATTACATCAAGAACGATGTTGCAACAGTTGCGATGGGAATGGCCGCGTCAATGGGTCAATTTATTCTTACAGCTGGCGCACCAGGAAAGCGTTATGCAACTCCTAACGCCCGTATCTTGATGCACCAACCACTCGGTGGCATCGGCGGTACTGCAACTGATATTCGTATCCAGGCAGAACAAATGGCGATTACTAAGCAGACTATGTCTGAGCTAAATGCCAAACACACTGGACAACCGTTAGAAAAGATCATTGCTGACTCTGATCGCGATAACTGGTTTAACGCCAAGGATGCACTTGCTTACGGCTTTATCGATCACGTTGCAACAAATGATGGCCAAATTGCGGGAGGCAAGAAGTAATGAAACATATTCAAGAAATTACCAACCGCTACGTTCTTCCAACTATTGAAGAGAAGACCGCCTACGGTTACAAGCGCCTTGATCCGTATACAAAGTTATTCGAAGAGCGCATCATCTTCCTTGGTCAACCAATCGATGACACAGTTGCAAACGATGTTATGGCGCAGCTGTTAACGCTTGAATCAATGGATCCAGATCGTGATATTTCGATCTACATCAACTCACCTGGTGGATCATTTACTGCGCTAACTGCAATTTATGACACTATGCAATTTGTCCGCCCAGACATCACAACAATTTGTCTTGGCCAAGCAGCATCTGCTGCTGCGATCATCTTGGCCGGTGGAACAAAGGGAAAGCGCTACGGACTTGAGCACTCACGAATTCTGATCCACCAACCTTCATCTGAAGGCGGGGGACAGGCATCTGATATCGAGATCCAAGCCCGTGAAATTATGCGTATGCGTGGTTTGTTAGAGACGATGCTGGCTAAGCACTCTAATAAAACGATCGAAGAGATCGAAAAAGATATTGAACGCGACAAGATTCTGACAGCTGCTGAAGCAGTTGAATACGGAATTATAGATAGGGTTATGTCTTCACGTAAGGCAAAGCCTTCCGCATAATTCTTACCTAAAGGGGCGTCGGTTTAGAAATGTTTAAAAAATATTTCGAACCCGGCGCTCTTTTATCTTTTCCAGCTTATAGAAATATGCTTATCTCGAGCACTTTAACCAGCATCGCCGTCTCAGCTTTCCCAATCGCGATAGCTGTAACAGTTCTCGATGCAGGCGGTAGCGCTACAACACTCGGGCTAATACTTGCAGCCCGCGTACTCTCTGGTGTCCTACTGGCGCCAGTTGGTGGGGTCTGGGTCGATCGCCTGCCACGAAAGACAATTTTGATTGTGTCTGATGGCTTCCGTGCGGTTATAGGAAGCGTTGTGATTTTTATTAACCCAGAAAATCTAGCGATGTGGATTCTAGGAACCATTGTCATATTGATGGGTATAAGTGATGCCTTTGGGGGACCAGCATCCGGGGCAATTATTCCCAGCATTCTTCCCGATTCACTGCTGCCATCTGGCAATGTGGTTCTTGGTATTGCAAAGAAAAGTTCCACGATTATTGGGCCAGGTGTGGCTGGAGTTATTGTGGTCTCACTTGGTACCCATGCAACATATATTGCAACCTCAGTTCTATTTTTGATTGGGGCAGCGCTACTTCTACGCATTGATGAAGGCGCGCGTATTGCACCTGGTGGAGCAAATACTAAGTTTCTTTACGAAGTCAAAGAAGGCTTACGTGTAGTTTGGTATTACAAGTGGATCGCGGCCATGATCATTATGGCTTCGGTGCAGCTGATGATGGTCATCGGCGTTGAAACTGTTCTCTTGCCAGTTATTACCAAACGTGACTTTGGTACGTCATCTGTCTTTGCAACTGCCGCTGCGCTCTTTAGCCTGGGTGGTGCCATCTCCGCGGTGATTTGTATCAAAGCAAAGGTTAAAAACCCCGGCCTGGTTTCAGTGATCGTCTGGGGACTTTTTATCTTTGCCCCACTTGTTTTAGCTTTCCCGTCATCTAGAGAATTAATATTCTTTGCTTACTTATTGGCAGGTTTCTCAGTTGGGCCGTGGGAAGCTTTTTGGGGTACTCAAGTACAACGTGAAGTTCCGGCTGAATATCAAGGACGCGTTTTCGCAATCGATTACATGGGCTCACTTGGCTTAATGCCACTTGGGATGGCGCTAGCCGGACCGCTGGTAAATATCTTTGGGGAACGAGAACTGTTGATCGGTGTTGCCATCTTTCATTTACTTATATGCGCCGTTGTTTTATTTGTCCCTGGGGTCAAGCAGATGAAGTCCACAAAGCCGCCATATTATTCTCAGGGCGAACAGATCCAATCGTAATTAACGACCCATTTATTAAGCCTAGAAACTAAGATTTACCCATGACTCGTATTGGTGAAACTAGCGACCTGCTCAAATGTTCATTCTGTGGCAAGACCCAGAAGCAGGTTAAGAAACTCATCGCCGGTCCTGGCGTTTATATCTGTGACGAATGTATCGAACTCTGCAACGAGATTATCGTTGAAGAACTCGCCGAAGCCACAACTCTTGGACTTACTGAACTTCCTAAACCACAAGAGATCTTTGAATTTCTAGATCAATATGTAATCGGTCAAGATCGCGCTAAGAAATCTCTCGCGGTTGCCGTTTACAACCATTACAAGCGCGTGCAATCTGGCCAATCAAAGGGTGAAGATGGCGTAGAGCTTGCTAAATCAAATATTTTATTACTTGGCCCAACTGGTTGTGGCAAAACTTTAATGGCACAAACTTTAGCTCGCATGCTCAATGTGCCATTTGCTATCGCTGATGCAACTGCGCTTACTGAAGCAGGCTATGTTGGTGAAGATGTGGAAAATATTCTTCTCAAGCTTTTGCAGGCAGCAGATTACGATGTTAAGAAAGCCGAAACTGGAATTATCTATATCGACGAGATCGATAAAGTCGCACGCAAATCAGAAAATCCATCAATTACCCGCGATGTATCCGGTGAAGGCGTGCAACAAGCGTTACTTAAGATTCTTGAAGGTACTGTTGCCTCGGTTCCGCCACAAGGTGGACGCAAGCATCCACACCAAGAATTTATTCAGATCGATACAACAAATGTTCTCTTTATCGTCGGTGGCGCATTTGCTGGCCTAGATAAGATCATCGAAGCCCGCAGCGGAAAAGCTGGCGTCGGCTTTAATGCGACTTTGCAAGAGGCAGCTGATAAGAATCGTAAAGATATCTTCGCTGATGTCATGCCAGAAGATCTCTTAAAGTTTGGAATGATCCCGGAATTTATTGGTCGCCTTCCAGTATTAACTAGCGTGGAGAATCTTGATAAGACTGCTTTGATGGAGATCTTGACCGAGCCAAAGAACGCACTGGTTAAGCAATACCAACGCCTATTTAATTTAGATGATGTCGAACTTGAATTTACCGCTGAATCACTGGACGCCATCGCCGAATTAGCCCTGGACCGAGGCACTGGCGCCCGTGGCCTGCGTGCAATCATGGAATCAGTTCTGCTGACTGTGATGTACGAGGTACCAAGTCGCGCCGATATCGCCAAAGTAATAATTACAAAAGAGTGCATTGATCAAAGCGCGGCCCCAACCTTGGTTGAGCGCATCGGTGATCTTCCAAAGCGTGCATCCCGCCGCGAAAAAGGTTCAGAGGAGAAGAGCGCGTAATCTAGACTGCGCTCTATGTCTTCTGCATCGCCAACTGGCGCTGAACTCGCTTCGACCTTTACACCGGTCGATATCGAGCCACGTCTATATAAAAAATGGTTGAGCGCTAATTACTTCACCGCTGATGCATCATCTAAAAAAGAATCTTTCACAATGGTTCTACCGCCTCCAAACGTAACTGGCGTTCTACATATCGGCCACGCCCTTGATCAAACTCTGCAAGATTGTTTATCGCGTATGAAGCGCATGAAGGGTTACGAAGTTCTATGGCTACCCGGAATGGATCACGCAGGTATTGCAACCCAGAACGTTGTTGAAAAACAATTAGCTTCGCAAGGTTTATCGCGACATGATTTAGGGCGCGAAGCATTTGTTAAGAAAGTTTGGGAATGGAAGGGCGAATCTGGTGGAGCAATTCTCGATCAGATGAAGCGCTTGGGCGCAAGCGTTGATTGGTCGCGCGAGCGTTTCACAATGGATGAGGGAATGTCTAAGGCCGTTGTTTCACTCTTTAAGAAGATGCACGATGCCGGACTGATTTATCGCGCCGAGCGGATCATTAACTGGTGTCCGCGTTGTTTAACTGCGCTTTCAGAAATCGAAGTAGATCACCAAGATGATGCTGGTGAATTTGTGCAGATTCGCTATGGCGAAGGCGAGCAATCAATTGTTATTGCAACTACCCGTGCGGAAACGATGCTCGGTGATGGCGCAGTTGCCGTGCACCCAGATGATCCGCGTTATAAGCATTTAATTGGCACCGAAGTATTACTGCCGTTGGTAAACCGCATGATTCCAATCATCGCTGATGAACTAGTTGAGCAAGATTTCGGTACAGGCGCCGTAAAAGTAACCGCCGCACACGATGCCAATGACTTCGAAATGGCAGTTCGCCACAACGTTCCATTTGTTGTAATCATGAACGAACACGGCGTAATGGATGGCACAGGTACTGAATTCGATGGCATGGATCGCTTTGCCGCACGTACTGCAGTAGTTGCCAAGCTAAAAGAGATGGGTCGCGTCGTTGCCGAAAAGCGTCCCTATATCCACGCCGTCGGTCACTGTTCACGTTGCGACACAACTGTTGAACCACGTTTATCTAAGCAATGGTTTGTAAAGGTTGCACCACTTGCTAAGGCATCAGCTGATGCAGTTCGTAGCGGTGAGGTAAAGATTGAACCAGAATCACTTTCTCCTCGTTACTTTGAGTGGGTAGATAACATGCACGATTGGTGTATCTCTCGCCAACTTTGGTGGGGACATCGCATTCCAGTTTGGTATGGACCAGATGGTGAAATTAAAGTTGTTGGCCCTGATGAAGTTGCACCTGTTGGTTGGACGCAAGATCCAGATGTTTTAGATACTTGGTTCTCATCAGGCCAATGGGCATTTTCTACCTTTGGTTGGCCAGAGAAGACTGCTGATTTAGCAAAGTTCTATCCAACTAGCGTTCTTGTAACTGGCTATGACATCCTATTTTTCTGGGTAGTACGCATGATGATGATGTCTACCTTTGCCATGGATGGTGTTGCGCCTTTTAAAACAATTATGTTGCACGGGTTGGTTCGCGATCAATTTGGCAAGAAGATGTCGAAGAGCCGTGGCAATGTCATTGATCCAATTGAATTTATGGATAAGTACGGCGCAGATGCTTTGCGCTTTACCTTGGCACGCGGTGCCAATCCCGGAACAGATCAAGCCCTAGCTGAAGATTGGATCGGTGGATCTAGAAACTTCGCTACCAAGTTATGGAATGCAACGCGCTTTGCGATGATGAACGGGGCAACCGTTGCAGGTGCACTTCCTGAAGTTTCCACGCTAAATGCGATTGATCGCTGGATCTTGTCGCGCCTGAGCGAGACGCTGCGCGATGTAGATGCGCTACTTGAAGGCTACGAATTTGCCCGCGCTTGCGAAATTGCCTATCACTTTGCTTGGGATGATTTATGCGACTGGTATCTAGAACTTTCTAAAGAGACGTTTGCATCCGAAGATAAGGCGGCTTCACAACGCGTACTTGGCCATGTTCTTGATCAGCTCATGCGCGCGCTTCACCCCGTCATGCCATTTATTACTGAAGAGCTCTGGTGCACGCTTACCAGTGGTCAATCGTTAGTCGTTGCAGATTGGCCGGTATGTAACCCAGCTCATATTGATAAGAAATCAGAATCACTTGTTACCTCTCTTCAAGAAGTTGTTACCGAAGTCCGCCGCTTCCGCAACGACCAAGGCTTGAAACCATCACAGAAAGTCCCCGGTCGCTTTATTGGGTCAAAAGATATTGTGGAATATGCCAGTGCGCTTCGCTTTATTTTGAAGTTAGAAGATAAAGATTTCACGCCATCTGCCTCGCTGGAAATTGCAGGCGTAAAGATCGAGCTAGATCTGACTGGATCAATCGATGTTGTGGCAGAACGTGCGCGTTTAGAGAAAGATCTAGCAGCGGCAAAGAAAGACTTACAGACCGCCGAAGTAAAACTTGGCAATGCTGGCTTTATGGCTAAGGCACCTGCAGATGTAGTTGTTGAAATTAAAGAACGTCTGGCCAAGACATCATCTGATATTGAACGTATTACCGCAGCCCTTGCTGCGCTGAAGTAATTACATGAACAACATCAGCCCCGATGATCAAGAACGCATTGATGCAATTGAAAAGGCGCTGCTTGCGCGTTGGCCAGAAAATCGAATTGCACCGACTTTAGAGAGAATTGCAACGCTGGTAGATATCTTGGGTTCACCACAGCTGACCTATCCAACAATTCACGTCGGTGGCACCAACGGCAAGACCACAACGGCCCGCATGATCGATGCACTTCTCTTTGAAATGGGTCTGCGCACAGGGCGTTTTACAAGTCCACATCTAGAAAGTTACTTGGAACGTATTTGTATTAACGGTCAATCAATCGATGCTAAAGAGTTGATCTTCTCCTATAACGATGTTAGCCCTTACTTTGATTTGATGGATAGTAAATTCGATAATCCAATTTCATTCTTTGAAGCAATTACTGCGCTGGCCTTTGCCGCTTTTGCAGAACACCCCATCGATGTCGGTGTTATCGAAGTCGGAATGGGTGGGCAATGGGATGCCACAAATGTGGTTGATGCTGATGTTTCAGTAATAACCCCAATTGGTTTAGACCACATGGAGTACCTAGGCAACACAATTACGGAAATTGCTGCCACTAAAGCAGGAATCATTAAAGAACAGGGTTTTGTTGTTCTAGCCCAACAGACACCAGAAGCAGCCGTTGAACTATTGCGTCGCGCAGCAGAAGTTGGCGCTGATGTGGCTCGTGAAGGTTTGGAGTATTCAATCGATTCGCGGGCGATTGCTGTCGGTGGCCAGTTAATTTCAATTACCGGTCTGCGTGGACATTACGACGATATCTTCTTGCCTCTACACGGTAAGCACCAAGCATCTAATGCCGCAGCAGCCCTGATTGCAGTTGAAGCCTTCTTTGGAGAACAAGATCTCGATATCGATGCAGTTCGCGCTGGGTTTGCCAGCGTTACATCCCCCGGGCGATGCGAAGTAATTCATCGCGATCCCACAATCATCTTAGATGCCGCCCATAACCCACATGGCGCCAAAGCCATCGCCGAAACCATGCAGAGTGAATTCACCTTCGATGATGTCACTGGAATCGTGGCGTTGATGGCCGATAAGGATGCGCTGGGGATTTTGCAAGAACTTGAGCCAATAATGAATCAGATAATTGTTACGACTAATTCCTCAGAACGTTCGATGAGTGTGGCTGAATTAAATAAGTTAGCTAACCAAGTGTTTGGATCAGATCGTGTCTTTGCAGAAGATTCTTTGCAAGCAGCGATTGATCGCGCAACAAAAGATGCGCTCCGGCCTCTGAGCGATGAGTCACTTGCGATCTTGATTACCGGATCGGTTGTCACAGTTGGCGAAGCTCGCACCGCGGTCCGCAAGAAATATGCCAAGTTAAACGAAGGCAGCGAAAAGTAATGCGCGTACTTGGTTCTGCGGTATTAGCGATGGAATTTTTAATTATGGGATTTGCTATGTTGCTGGCCAAAGATAGCCATGAAACTTCCACGATCATTTACGGATTTGTGGTTATGTTTTTACTTATTTATTGCATTCGCTTATTAAAGAAACGTGCTGGTTGGATCTTGGGATCTATTCTCCAAATTGCAATGGCTGCCTATAGCGTCGTCGTGCCTTCAATGGCGATCGTAAATCTGCTCTTTATGGGGTTATGGGTTGCGGCGATAATTGTGGGCCGTAAGGGTGAGGCAGCACGGGCGGCGCTATTGGCCAAACCGAGGGAAAATCCCGTGGCGCCACCACCGCCAGATGCCTAATAGACTGCACCTGTGAGCACTGAAAAGACCCTAATCCTGGTTAAGCCAGATGGCGTACGTCGCCAATTAATCGGCGAGGTTATCGCTCGTGTTGAAGCTAAGGGATATGCAATTACTGCTCTACGTATGATGCAAGCAGATCGTGCGCTACTAGAGCGTCACTACGAAGAACATAAAGGTAAGCCATTTTTTGAACCGCTCGTTGAATTTATGTTGTCGGGTCCTATCGTTGCAATGGTTGCTGAAGGTAACCGTGTCATTGAAGGATTTAGATCACTGGCTGGTGCAACCGATCCAACTGTTGCAGCACCAGGGACTATCCGTGGAGACTTAGCTCGTGATCAAGGAACCAAGGTTGTCCAAAATATCGTGCACGGATCAGATTCACCAGAGTCAGCTGCTCGAGAAATTGAAATTTTTTTCGGTAAGTAAGTTCAAGTAAATAACTGAAGGGTAAAAAATGAGTAACAGAATGTCATTTATAGGCCGAGATATGGCCGTTGACTTGGGCACCGCGAACACTTTGGTCTATGTGCGCGGTCGTGGCATTGTTCTTAATGAGCCTTCAGTAGTTGCCGTTAATCAAGACACTGGCGGAATCCTTGCCGTAGGACTTGAAGCCAAGAAGATGATTGGTCGCACTCCTGGAAATATCGTGGCAATTCGTCCACTCAAAGATGGCGTTATCGCAGACTTTGATACAACCGAGCGCATGCTCCGTTACTTCATTCAGAAAGTGCACCGTCGCCGTTACTTAGCCAAGCCACGTATCGTGGTCTGCGTTCCTTCAGGTATTACAGGTGTAGAACAGCGCGCGGTTAAAGATGCTGGATATGCAGCAGGTGCTCGTAAGGTTTACATTATTGAAGAACCAATGGCAGCAGCTATTGGTGCAGGACTGCCTATCCACGAGCCAACCGGAAATATGGTTGTCGACATTGGTGGCGGAACGACAGAGGTCGCAGTTATTTCACTCGGTGGAATCGTTACATCTCTATCTATCCGCGTTGGCGGAGATGAGCTAGATCAATCGATTATTAACTGGGTAAAGCGCGAATTCTCTCTTCTTCTGGGTGAACGTACTGCTGAAGAAATCAAGATGGCGATCGGTTCTGCTTACCCATTGCAAGGTGAAAATGATGCTGAAATTCGCGGTCGCGATCTCGCAACTGGTCTACCAAAGACCATCGTTGTATCAGCTGCGGAAATTCGTAAAGCGCTGGAAGAACCAGTAAATGCAATCATCAATGCAGTAAAGAGCACACTTGATAAATGTCCACCAGAGCTTTCTTCAGATCTAATGGATCGTGGCATTGTTCTAACTGGCGGAGGAGCACTCCTTAAAGGTCTTGATGAAAGACTTCGTAAAGAGACCGGTATGCCAATTCATATAGCTGATCGCCCGCTTGATGCAGTGGTCGAAGGATCCGGTAAGTGCATTGAAGAGTTCGAAGCCCTTGAAAAGGTTTTGATCTCCGAGCCACGTCGATAGGTTTTAAGGATGCGAAACGGCGGCGATAACCGCGGTCGTCTGCTGCTTATCTCTTTAATTGTTACCTCGCTCTTTCTTATCACTTTAGATTTACGCGGCGTACAAGTTCTCGGCGGAATCCGTAGCGGATCACAGACGGTGCTATCTCCTGTGCAATCAGTAGCCGCTACCGTCTTTAGACCAGTTGGTAATTTCTTCTCAGATATAACTCACCTAGGTCGCACGCGCGGTGAGATTGAAAAATTACAAGCTAAAAATGAAAAACTACGTCAAGCTTTAATCAATCGTAAAAACGCTGATGCTGAACTGGCACAGCTAAAATCAGTTTTGGATTTAGCGGGAACTGCAAAATTTAAGGTTGTAAACGCCAGAGTAATTTCCCTGGGCTCGACATCTTCATTTACCCAGACTATTTCGATCGATGCCGGCACCAATGACGGAGTACGTCAAAATATGACTGTTATTACCGGACTCGGATTAGTTGGTGTTGTGAAGATGTCCTATCCAAATAGCGCTTTAGTACAACTAGCAACCGATCCAGCCTTTAACGTTGGCGCACGCGTTGCTGGTAGCCAACAAATAGGAATTTTGAGTGGCCAGGGAACGGGTAAAGGCGTCCTTCAAATCCTAGATAACCGAACAACTCTTAAAGTCGGTGATGTTATTTTGGCGCGAGGTAGCCAATATAACCGCCCGTTCGTTCCGGGTGTTCCTATCGGAGAAGTTACTTCCGTAGATAATGCTGCTGGCGAAATTACACAGATCGCAGATGTTAAGTTCTTTGTTAATTTCGCATCGCTAAGCATTGTTGCTGTTGTAATTGGTGCGCCACAAGCTGATCCACGAGATGCGTTGGTACCAAAGGCGCCAGTTCCGACTCCAGTTCCAACTGTAACGATTTACGCCAAACCATCAGAATCGCCAACTCCATAAATGTTTGCCCGTAGATTTCTAATTTCATTCCCAATTTTTGTTGCTGTGTATGTTATTCAAGAGACGATAGTTAGCCAATTTCGAATTTTCGGGAGCGGCTTCTCGCTCTTTTTAATATTTACACTTCTCTGGTCTGCGCTAGGTACCCCAGAACTTGGAGCGCTAACCGGTTTTGGCGCGGGGTTGTTGATGGATCTATCCCAATCATCTTCAGGCCCGATGGGGCAGTGGATGCTGATCATGATTTTGGCTGGATTTTCTATCTCTTACCTTGGATATGGGGATGATAACTTTCGCGGCAATCCAATTTCACTTGTTGTAATTGTTGCTATCGCTGTGCCAATTACTCGGTTGGTTTATCTCATTCTTGGTCTGATGTTCGGGGGCCAACTTGGAAGCACACTTCAGATATTTACCTCGCTGATTGCCTCCGGCCTTTGGACAGTTGCAGTTGTTCCTCTCTTAATGCCATTCGTTACGCGCATACATAGCGGACTCTTCGAAGATTTGAGCCGAGGATGAACCAACGCGCTCGTTTGAGTTTGCTCGTAGTTCAAATCTTTATCTTCTCCCTTCTAGTTGGTTTATTAGGACGTCTCTTCTATCTGCAAGTTGCCGCAGGTCCTAAATATCGAGATGCTGCACTGTCAATTCAAAGCCGCGATGTAATTACGCCTGCAACGCGAGGGCTAATCGTTGACTCCTCAGGTGTTCCGCTTGCACTCAACCGGGTTGGTATCGCCGTCACTGTTGATCGAACCAAGATAGATCGCTTGCCAGATAAAGGCGTTGCAGTTTTGCAATCGCTTGCAACTCTTTTGGGGCTGCAATATGCAGATGTTTTCCAACGTACTCGCTTATGTGGTGAGCTCGCTAAAGGTTTACGTGCTGGTTGCTGGACCGGTTCGCGCTTTCAACCGATTCCAATAACGAAAGAGGCAGATCCTGAGATTGCACTTCGAATCGTGGAACGCTCAGATCAATATCCTGGAGTATCTGCAACTCCGGTTTCGATACGTAACTATCCGGGTAATGCCGGTGTAAATGGGGCACACCTGCTTGGATTTGTTGGTCCACTAACTGAAGATGATCTCTCGGGAGCAAATGGGCGAAGCTACTTCCGTTCTGAAGTTATTGGTAAAGCTGGACTTGAGAGCCAATACGATCAATATTTGCGGGGTACTCCAGGAATTAGAACTGTGATTGTTGATCGCAAAGAAGCGGTAACTAGTACCAGCCTTAACTCCAAACCAGTTGGCGGTGAGCACTTAGTAACGAGTATTGATGCGCGAGTACAAGCCAGCACTGAAAGCGCACTCGCTGATGCAGTAATGAGAGCACGCGCCTATGGCAAACCTGCCGATGGTGGGGCTGCAGTTGTTATGGATGTAACTAATGGTCAAATCTTGGCACTTGCTTCATATCCAACCTATGATCCAAATGCATTTGAACGCGGGCTAACTGTCGCCGAAGCCGAAAATCTTTATAGTCAAAAGGCTGGAGTACCTGCGCTATCACGTGCACTGCAAGGTCTCTTTGCCCCTGCATCAACCTTTAAAGCAATTTCAGTTGTTGCCGCAGCAAGCGCAGGGTATGACTTAAATGGAAATTACGATTGTCCATCAGAAGTTAAAGTAGGAACTCGCGCATTCCAGAACTTCGAGAGTAAGGCACAGGGTCGTATCTCGCTAAAGAAGGCGATCGCAATCTCTTGCGACACAGTCTGGTATCGCATCGCATTTGATGAGTGGTTGCGCGATGGTGGCCTCAAGCCAAAGTCGAACACAAATGATTACTTCTATAACGCTGCCAAGGGATTCCAGGTCGGCGTAAAGACGGGAATTGATCTGCCTTCTGAATCAACCGGAAGACTGGCCGATCGCGAATGGCGCAGAGCTTGGTATGCGCACAACAAAGATTTCTACTGTAACTATAAAGAGCGCGCTCCAAAGAGTCAGCAGAGCGCTTTTCTTATTCAACTAGCTTATGAAAACTGTTTAGATGGCGACAAGATTCGCGCGGGTGATGCCGTTAACTTCTCCATCGGCCAGGGTGACACTGTTATTACACCAATCAAAGAAGCACAGATTTATGCAGCGATAGCCAACGGCGGAACAATCTGGAAGCCAACCATCGCTAAAGCGATCGTTAAGACCGATGGAACTGTGGTCAAGACTTTCACTAGAGAAAAACTAGGGACACTCCCTGCCAATAAGGAAACCCTTGACTTCCTCCACAGCGCGCTGCGAGAGGTCGTAATTAGTGGAACAGGTTCTGGAGTATTTAGTGGATTTCCATTAGCCATCAGTGGCAAAACTGGTTCGGGCGAGGTTTTTGGAAAGAATGCAAATGGCAGTGCAAAGGCACCGACATCCTGGTTTGCTTCATATGGTCCAACTGAGAAACCTAGATTTGCAGTTGTAATGATGGTAAGCCAAGGTGGTTTTGGTTCTACTACATCTGGCGTTGGTGTGAGAAAAATTTATGAAACGCTCTTTGGTGTTCAAGGTTCCAAGGTTGTATCTGCCAAAATACTTTTCCCAAGTGGAGTTCCACCGGTTACGTTGCCGAAGATATCTCCGGCGACAAAAGTTAAGGGTGAAAAATGAGCCTATCTTCGCAGCGGATTAATTACCGCAAGAGCTCTCGCCCATCTGCCTTTGCTGGGTTTGATCCGATATTGACGATAGCGGTGGCTCTTCTTCTTTTAATGGGAACTCTCTTGGTCTATGCAGCCACTCGCAATTGGTATGCGGCAAATGGTTTGGATCCTGAGTATTACTTAAAGCGCCATGTAATTAATATTGCGATTGGATCCCTTTTAGCCTGGGGAACCACTGTTGTGGATTACCGATTGATCCGCGCGTACACACCAATACTTTGGGGCCTAGGAGTTATCGGGCTTACTGCAGTTTTAATACCTGGTATCGGCGCTGAAGTAAATGGCGCCAAAGCGTGGATCGGTCTTCCCTTTGGATTTCAACTACAACCAGCTGAACTTGCCAAGATTTCTATTATCGTCGGAATGTCGATGATTTTATCTGAGCGATCTCATGACAGTGATGCCGCGCAAGATAAAGATGTGCTGCAATCCTTAGTTTTAGCTGCCATTCCAGTTTTATTGATTCTAAAACAGCCCGATATGGGAACTATTTTTATTATTGGCATTGCGGTTGTAACAATAATCGCAGTCTCTGGGGCTCCAATGCGCTGGGTTGTTGGACTTATTTTGCTGGCAGTAATTGGTAGCTTTGCTGCTGTTAAAGTGGGCGTGATAAATGATTACCAAGTAAAACGATTACAAGCATTTGTTGATCCAAATGCAGATTCGCAGGGCAGCGGTTACCAACTTCGCCAGGCGCGTATCACTGTTGGTTCAGGTGGATTTATTGGTACCGGTCTATTTAACGGCCCCCAAACAAATGGGCGCTTCGTTCCAGAACAGCAGACTGACTTTATCTTTACCGTTGCTGGTGAAGAACTTGGTTTTCTCGGTTGTGGTTTTATCTTAATTCTCTATCTAATTGTCTTAATGCGTGGATTTGGAATTGCCCGAAGATCGAGTGACCCTTATGGAAAATTGGTATGCACTGGGGTTATCGCCTGGTTTGCTTTTCAGGCTTTTGAAAATATCGGTATGACTCTTGGAATGATGCCAATGACTGGTGTGCCACTGCCCTTTGTCTCTTACGGTGGCTCAAGTATGTTTGCAACGATGATGGGCTTTGGATTACTTCAGAACGTACATGCTCGCCATCGCGGCTAAAGCGAGGTAAATCAACGCTCATTTCGCCCTTTGGCTCGTCTGTGTGGCATACTTAGTCCAACAGTTCAGCGCGGCTCGCGAAAGAATTCGCGAATAAAGCCAGCGGCGGACTAACAAAGATTTGCTTGAAGGATTTACTGAGGTCAACCTAAAGGTTGTTTACCAGCTAAGTGACTACAAGCCAGAGCGCGTTATTTAACGCATAGAGGATTTGGTGCCATGGCTATTGAGCCAAAGTCACCGCGCAAGCGTGCGGTGAAAAAAGTAAGTAAGAAGAAATCTCTTGCTGCAGATACGTCGACTGAAATTGTTGACGCTTCAGCAGCTGAAGTAAGTGAAACCAAGGGTAAGAAGAAGGCACCGGCAATTCCGGTCCCAATTTTCCAAGAGGCCACAACCGAGAAAGCTCCCAAGGCTGCTCGTAAGGCCGTTGCGAAGGTTAAAGAGGAAGAGAGCGCTCCTGAGAGCGCAGTAACTTCTGAAGATGATGATTCACGTGGCGGCCGCAACCGCCGTCGCCGTCGCGGTGGACGCGGGCGTCGTAAGCCAAACGCTGATGGCGTAGATACTCAGGATGCAGCAGACGATGGCGAAGAAGCTAGCGCTGATGCAACTGAAGAAGGTGCAGAAGGCGGAACACATCGTCGTCGCCGTCGCCGTCGCGCAACTGGCGAAGGCGTTACACCTGGTGAAATTGTTGATGAAGATGGCGTAGTAACTGTTGTAAAGGTGCGCGAAGTTCGCGAACGTACCGAACGACCAGCGCGCGCTGAACGCACTGAACGTGGAACTCGTAACCGCCGCGATCGTGGTGCTAGATCAGATCGCTCTGATAACCGCGGTGATTACCGTGAGCCGTATCGTCGTCGTGGAACCATCATTACAGATGGCGAATTTTTAGCTCGTCGCGAGAACGTTGATCGTGAAATGTTGGTCCGCCAGATTGGTGATCGCATTCAGATCGCCGTTATCGAAGATAAGGTAATGGTCGAGCACTATGTAAACCGAAATGCCAACGTTTCATATGTCGGCAACGTTTACTTGGGCCGAGTCCAAAACGTACTTCCATCAATGGAAGCTGCCTTCGTTGATATCGGCAAGGGCCGCAACGCTGTTTTATATGCCGGTGAAGTTAATTGGGATGCTGCAGGTATTTCAGAGACTCAACCACGCAAGATTGAAATGGTTTTAAAGACTGGTCAACCAGTTCTTGTCCAAGTTACCAAAGATCCAATTGGCCAAAAGGGTGCACGTTTAACTAGCCAGATCTCACTTCCGGGTCGTTACGTTGTCTACGTTCCTGGTGGTGGAATGAGCGGAATCTCAAAGCGTCTGCCTGAATCAGAGCGCACTCGCCTAAAGGCAATTCTAAAGAATTTAATTCCTGAAGAGGCTGGTGTGATCGTTCGTACCGCAGCGGAAGGTGTTAGCGAAGAAGAGCTAACTAATGACGTAGCCCGCTTGAAGGCGCAATGGGAAGATATTTATCAGAAATCTGAAAACCCAAATTTCCACGCACCTGCCCTTCTGCTCTCTGAGCCAGATCTAGCAGTGCGTGTCATCCGCGATATCTTCAATGAAGATTTCCGCAAACTCACAATCCAAGGTAACGATGCTTGGGAAGAGATTAGTTCTTACCTAGGTGGAATCGCTCCTGAACTCGTAGGAAAGTTGCAGAAGTACTCTGGCAACGGAGATCTCTTCGCTGAATTCCGCGTTGAAGAACAATTAGCTAAAGCATTCGATCGCAAGGTTTATCTACCATCTGGTGGATCCCTAGTTATCGATCGCACTGAAGCGATGATCGTTATCGACGTTAACACCGGTAAATTTATTGGTAAGGGTGGAAACCTGGAAGAGACTGTTACCAAGAACAACTTGGAAGCAGCTGAAGAAATTGCTCGCCAACTTCGCCTGCGAGACTTGGGCGGAATTATCGTTATCGACTTCATCGATATGATCCTGGAATCAAACCGTGATGCTGTTCTTCGTCGCCTAATTCAATGTCTAGGTCGCGATCGCACCAAGCACCAAGTCGCAGAAGTAACTTCACTTGGTTTGGTTCAGATGACTCGCAAGCGCGTTGGCCAAGGCTTGATCGAAGCTTTCTCAACTACTTGTGATTCATGTGCCGGACGCGGTATTCATATTCAGATGGAGCCGGTAAAGATGAAGGCGCCAATGCCACAAGTAAATTCACAATCGGCATCTCATGAAGATGCAGATGAAGATCAGGCAACTGAACATGAATTTCATGAGACTCAGAACACCGAATCTGTCACTACTGATTCTGAATCTGAAGAAGAGACCGAAACCGCTTCGGTAAAACCTGCTGGACGCCGTCGTCGTAGGGCTGCCTCTAGCGGGATCATCACCGCCTAGGAAAACCTCAATTTGACCCTAGGGGGGCGAGATCCGTACCCTTAGCACCTGCTCGATCGCATCCCATCTAGGGCTGTGCGAGCGTGAAATGAACTGGAGCAAGAATCGTGTACGCAATTGTTAAAGCTGGCGGACGCCAGGAGAAAGTCACCGTTGGTGAAACCATCACTGTCGATCGTATCGACCAAGCTGCTGGTGCATCAGTAACTTTCCCTGCACTTCTCGTCGTTGATGGCGCAAGCGTCACGTCTGATCCAAAGGTTCTCAGTGGCGTAAAAGTTACTGGCGAAGTTATCGATGAAGTAAAAGGACCAAAGATCGACATCCTTCGTTACATGAACAAGACTGGCTACCGCCGTCGTCAAGGTTTCCGTGCACAGCAAACTCGAGTCAAGATCACCGCTATTAGCGGCGTGAAATAAGGGGCTGAACAATGGCAAGTAAGAAGGGTGTCTCCTCGACACGTAACGGTCGCGATTCAAATCCACAGTACCTTGGCATCAAGCGCTTCGGTGGACAAGAAGTAAATGCTGGCGAGATCTTGGTCCGTCAGCGCGGTACACATTTTCACCCAGGCAAGAACGTAGGTCGCGGTAAGGATGACACTCTCTTTGCACTTGCTGCAGGAGCAGTTGAATTCGGTCGCGCTCGCGGACGTCGTGTAGTGAATGTGGTTCCGGTCGCTTAATTTAGGTTTCTCAAAGAGAGCGAGCCGCATTCGTGGCTCGCTCTTTTTATTTCATAAACAATTTTTATAATTAACCGATAGGGAAGGAGCGTTAAGAGATGGCAACATTTATCGATCGTGTAACGCTCTATGCCGCAGCTGGAAAAGGTGGCGATGGTTGCGTCTCTGTTAAACGTGAAAAATTTAAACCGCTAGGTGGCCCAGATGGTGGCAACGGTGGTCGCGGTGGCGACATCATCTTGATCGTTGATTCCAGCGTTACAACTCTCCTAGATTTCCATCATTCACCACACCGTAAAGCCACTTCAGGTTCACAAGGCTATGGCGATCGTAAAGATGGCACATATGGTGAAGATTTAATTCTGCCAGTCCCAAATGGCACGGTCATACTTGATGATAAAGGCAATCAACTCGCAGATTTAATTGGTATCGGAACAACTTTTCTTGCTGCCCAAGGTGGACACGGGGGACTAGGAAACTTAGCTCTCTCATCTTCTAAGCGCCGCGCACCAGGTTTTGCACTTCTCGGAGAACCAGGCGAAGAACGCACTCTTTACTTAGAACTTAAATCTGTTGCTGATATTGCACTCGTTGGATACCCAAGCGCAGGTAAGTCATCTCTTATTGCAGCAATTTCGGCTGCTCGCCCAAAGATTGCTGATTATCCATTTACAACGCTAGTTCCTAACTTAGGCGTTGTTCAAGCCGGCGATACCCGTTTTACTGTTGCAGATGTTCCAGGTTTAATTCCTGGCGCATCACAAGGTAAAGGTTTAGGACTGGAATTCCTACGCCACGTAGAACGCTGTGTGGCTTTAGTTCATGTACTCGATTGCGGAACTTTAGAAACAGATCGCGATCCAGTAAAAGATTTAGAGATCATTGAACAAGAGCTTGCGCAATATGGTGGGCTAGAAGATCGCATCCGCATCGTTGCGCTAAATAAAATTGATCTACCTGACGGTAAAGCGATGGCAGATATGGTTGCGCAGACTTTGCGTGATAAACGCTACGAGGTTTATGCAGTATCGGCAGCAAGCCGCGAAGGTCTGCAAGAACTTCTCTATGCCATGGCGCGCTTAGTTCAGAAAGCTCGTGCCGCAGTCGTAACTGACGAGCGCACTCGAATTATCTTGCGTCCAACCGCTGTCGATGACTCTGGATTTACCGTTCAGGCAAATGCCGATGGTTCATTTAGCGTGCGCGGACAGAAAGTTGTTCGCTGGGTTCGCCAAACAAACTTTAAAAATGCGGAAGCAATCGGTTACTTGGCAGATCGCCTTGCACAATTAGGCGTTGAAAAAGATCTATTTAAAAAAGGCGCCGTCGCTGGCAGTGAAGTTCGTATCGGTTCTGGCGATAACGAGGTCGTCTTCGAATGGGAGCCAACTATCGAAGCTGGCGCAGAACAATTAGCCGGACATTTACATCGCCGCGGCGAGGATTCTCGCCTGGAAGGTGCCTGGGTTGTAGAAGAAAAGGTTGTCGATCAACTATCTGATGATGAAATTGCGCAACAATGGGAGTACAACGTGGAGGACCCAAAAACTCCACGCTTGATCGAGCCACAACCAAGCGAGGATAAGTAAATGAGCCGCAGCGCAGTAACTTCTGCCAAACGCGTTGTCATTAAAATTGGCTCTTCATCTCTTACTGGTACTGCCGGTTCTAAGTTAGATAACAACGCTGTCTCAAAAATTGCAGATCTAGTTGCCTCTCTTCGTTCGCGCGGATCAGAAGTGGTTCTAGTTTCATCTGGTGCAATCGCTGCCGGCCTTGCGCCATTGGGCTTAAACGCACGCCCTAAGGATCTAGCCACTCAACAAGCGGCAGCCTCTGTTGGCCAAGGTTTATTGATCGCCAAATACAACGAAAATTTCACACGCCATAACTTGGTTTCATCCCAGGTTCTCTTGACCACCGAAGATGTCGTGCGCCGCTCGCATTATCAAAATGCGCAGCAGACCCTAAATAAATTGCTTTCACTTGGCGTTGTGCCGATCATCAACGAGAACGATTCAGTTGGAACCCAAGAGATCCGCTTTGGCGATAACGATCGTTTGGCAGCCCTTGTCGCACTGCTTATCGGTGCAGATTTACTCGTGCTGATCTCAGATGTTGATGCTTTATACGATGCGCCACCTTCACAGGCCGGTGCCAAAGCAATTCACTTTGTCGATCGCATCAGCGATATCGAAAAGATTGAAGTTGGTGGAGTTGGTTCATCTGGTGTTGGCAGCGGGGGAATGGTCACCAAGATCGAGGCTGCGCGGATATCAACTAGCGCAGGTATTCCAATGTTGCTAACTTCTTTAGAAAAATCAGTCGGCGCATTGACTGGTGATGAGTCTGGAACTTTATTTGCCGCTCACGGCACGCGTTCAACATCTCGTCTACTTTGGTTGGCGCATGCCTCAACTCCGCGGGGACGTCTAATCCTTGATGCTGGTGCGGTAACTGCAATTCTCGAACGTGGTGTCTCGCTTCTGCCAGCTGGTGTAACTGCCGTCGAAGGTGAATTCATCGCCGGCGATACCGTTGAACTAGTAAGCGCGGATAAGAAAGTAATTGCCCGTGGCTTAGTTGCTTTTGATTCAGATGAAATCCCACAAATGTTGGGGCGTTCGACAAAAGAGTTAGCCGCATCATTGGGCGCTGAATATGAGCGTGAACTCGTTCACCGCGATGATTTAGTACTCCTTGATTAATTAGAAACCGATAAACTTTTCCAATGGATGCCGCCGCAATCGTTTCGGAGTTAGCGCTCAAAGCGCGCACGGCTGCCCGCACCTTATCTACTGCAACTGGTGCCGAACGTAAAGCGGCTTTATATGCCATAGCTTCTGCGATCGAATCGCGCAGCGCCGAAATTCTCAAAGCTAATAGTGAAGATATTGCTCGGGCAAAAGCTGAAGATATGCACCCACAAATGCAGGATCGATTGCTCCTTACTGAATCTCGCATCAGCGGAATGGCAAATGGTGCGCGCTTAGTTGCCGATCTGCCAGATCCGCTTGGCCAGGTGCTTCGCAAATCAACCCTGCCAAATGGTTTAGATCTAAAACAGATCTCTGTTCCATTCGGCGTGATCGGAATGGTTTATGAAGCTCGTCCAAATGTGACGGTAGATGCGGCAGTAATTTTACTGATGTCTGGTAATGCCGCCCTATTGCGTGGCTCATCAACTGCTGCTGCCAGCAACCAGATTCTTGTCACTGTAATTCGCGATGCGCTAGCCACAACCAAGATTTCACCAGAAGTAATTCAGTTAGTTCCATCTGACGATCGTGCCACTGTTAAAGCGCTATTAAATGCACGCGGCAAAGTCGACTTGGTAATTCCCCGCGGCAGCGCTGCTTTAATTCGAATGGTCGTTGATGAGTCAACTGTGCCAACTATTGAAACCGGCGCTGGTGTTTGCCATGTCTACGTCGATGAATTTGCTGATATTGAAAAGGCGCTGCCGATCTTAATTAACTCAAAGACTCACCGCCCAAGTGTTTGCAATGCTGCTGAGACTTTATTGGTCCATCGCGCGATCGCACCAATCTTCTTACCGATGGCGCTTAAGGCGCTTTCTGATGCGGGCGTTATCTTGCACGCTGATACAACTGCCCAAAAGGTGGCAGAAAAGTTTGGTATTTCCGCAACAGCTGCAACAGATGAGAATTGGTGCACGGAATACGGAATTCTCGAGATGAACGTCGGCGTTGTAGATTCGGTAGATGCAGCAGCAGATCACATCGCTAAGTACGGAACCAATCACACCGAAGCTATTGTTACTGAAAATCAAGCAAACGCAGATCGCTTCATTGCCTTATCTGATTGCGCCGCTGTCATGGTAAATACTTCAACTAGATTTACAGATGGCGAACAAATGGGCTTCGGCGCTGAAATCGGTATCTCAAATCAGAAGTTGCATGCCCGCGGTCCTATGGGGCTTGAAGCAATGACAACTACTACTTGGATCGTCACCGGCAACGGTCAAATTCGCAACTAGCGGCTATTCTCATTAAACTCTGAAGACTATGAGCAGCCTCTCCCGTGATGAAGTAGCCAAGCTGGCGGCTCTTGCTCGTATTGAAATGACTGAAGATGAGCTTGTAAATCTAGCCTCTCAATTTGGCAGCATTCTGGATGCGGTAGCTCGAGTGCAGGAACTTAATTTAGATGGCGTAAAGGCAACTTCCCACCCGCAGCCACTAGAAAATATCTTTAGAGACGATGTAGTTCAACCCAGCCTTACACCTGATCAAGCGCTCTCAGGCGCACCTGCACAAGAGGAACAGCGCTTCCGCGTTCCGCAAATTCTTGGTGAAGCAGAATGATAAAAAATACCGCAGCCCAAATGTCGGTTGCCTTGGAAAAAGGCGAGACAACTTCAGTTGAGCTAACCAAACTACATTTAGATCGGATTTCAGATGTTGATAATAAAGTTAAAGCTTTTTTACATGTCGATGGCGACAGCGCGTTAAAGCAGGCAGCTGCCGTTGATGCAGATCGTGCTGGCGGTAAGAAACTTGGCCCACTAGCGGGTATTCCACTTGCCCTAAAAGATGTATTAGCTCAAGAAGGCGTACCAACAACTGCTGGATCAAAGATCCTGCAAGGCTGGAAGCCGCCATATGACTCAACTGTCGTTGCTAAATTAAAGGCGGCCGGCGTTGTAATTTTAGGTAAAACAAATATGGATGAATTTGCAATGGGTTCATCTACCGAAAATTCTGGTTATGGACCAACCTTTAATCCTTGGGATTTAACGCGCACACCTGGTGGCTCTAGCGGTGGCTCTGCCGCAGCAGTTAGCGCCTTTGAAGCACCTCTTGCAATTGGTTCTGATACCGGTGGCTCGATTCGCCAACCAGCAGCGCTAACTGGAATCGTTGGAGTTCGCCCGACTTATGGTGCGGTATCTCGTTATGGGCTAATTGCTTACTCATCTAGTTTGGATCAAGCAGGACCATTCGGTCGCACAGTTTTAGATACCGCGATGTTGCACGAAGTTATCGCCGGTCACGATCCAAGAGATGCCACAAGTATTAACGCACCCGTGCCAGCGGTTGTTGCTGCTGCAAAATCTGGTGATGTAAAAGGTTTAAAGATTGGTGTTATTAAACAGCTACAAGGCGATGGCTATCAGACAGGCGTGCAAGCGAGATTTAATGAGTCGCTAGATATCTTGGCATCTCTTGGTGCGCAAATTGTGCAAGTCGATTGCCCAAGTTTTGAATACGCACTTGCTGCCTATTATCTAATCGCACCATCTGAATGTTCTTCCAACTTAGCGCGCTTTGATGCGATGCGTTATGGCCTGCGTACTGGCGATAGCGATGGTGCATCTGCCGAATCTGTAATGAATGCAACTCGCGAAGCCGGTTTTGGGCGCGAAGTAAAGCGCCGCATCATCTTGGGTACTTACGCACTTTCCTCCGGTTATTACGATGCTTATTACGGTAGCGCCCAAAAGATTCGCACCTTAATCATTGAAGATTACAAGAAGGCATTTACCCAGGCCGATGTCTTGGTTTCACCAACTTCGCCAATTACCGCTTTTAAAATTGGTGAAAAGTCCGAAGATCCAATTGCAATGTATTTAGCTGATGTCGCAACCATCCCAGTAAACCTGGCTGGTATCTGCGGAATGAGCTTGCCAGCAGGTTTAGCTGATGAAGATAACTTGCCGGTTGGTTTCCAGATCATGGCACCTGCAATGCAAGATCAAAGACTTTACCAAGTTGGCGCTGGCCTTGAAGCAGCGCTAGTTTCTAAGTGGGGCGGACATTTGATTTCTAAAGCTCCTGCGTTAGGCGGTGCCAAATAATGGCGCTTTCATACGATGATGTAATGGCTAAGTACGAACCCGTATTGGGTCTGGAAGTCCACGTTGAGTTAAATACTGAATCAAAGATGTTCTGCTCATGCAGTACAACTTTCGGGGGAGAACCCAATACCCAGACTTGTCCAGTTTGTTTGGCCTTGCCTGGTGCGCTACCAGTGGTTAATGCGAAAGCGATTGAATCAACTATCAAGATTGGTTTGGCGCTAAATTGCCAGATTGCACCCCATAGCCGCTTTGCCCGCAAAAACTATTTCTATCCTGATATGCCAAAGAACTTCCAGATTTCACAGTATGACGAGCCAATTTGTTTTGATGGTTTCGTTGATGTTGAAATCGAAACTGATGAGGGTCCAAAACAGTTCCGCATTGAAATCGAGCGCGTGCACATGGAAGAGGACACCGGTAAGTCATGGCACGTTGGTGGCGCCACTGGACGTATTCACGGCGCGGAATATTCACTTCTTGATTACAACCGCGCTGGGATCCCGCTGGTAGAAATCGTTACCAAGATTGTTCCGGGCACAGGTAAATATGCTCCAGAAGTTGCCAAAGCTTACGTTGCCGAACTACGTGACATCTTGCGTGGACTAAAGGTCTCTGATGTAAAGATGGAGCAAGGTTCGCTTCGCTGTGATGCCAACGTTTCACTGCGCCTGATCGGCTCTGATGTTCTTGGTACACGTTCTGAAACCAAAAACGTTAACTCGCTTCGCTCAGTCGAACGCGCTATCCGTGGTGAAATGATCCGCCACGCAGAGTTATTAAATGATGGAAAGAAAGTAAAGCAAGAGACCCGTCACTTCCAGGAAGATACCGGCCTTACTCGCTCGGGCCGTTCCAAAGAACAGGCTGAGGATTATCGTTACTTCCCAGAACCAGATTTGGTACCAGTTGCACCAGCTGCCGCATGGATTGAAGAACTTCGCGCACAACAGCCAGAGCGCCCATCGCTTCGTCGCAAGAGATTGAAAGAACAGTGGGCAGTGCCCGATAAGGAAATGGCGGCGATGATTAACGCCGATGTATTAGATATTGTCGAAGAGACAGTTTTATTAGGTGCCGACCCAAGTAAAGCTCGCACTTGGTGGCTGGGTGAAATTTCACGGCTTGCAAATGAGAAAGATGTTGCAGTCGCCGATCTTTCAATTACACCTAAAGATGTTGCAGATATTGTTGCGCTAGTCGCCGCTGGCGAACTTACAGATAAGTTAGCGCGCCAAGTTGTCGAAGGTGTAATTGCGGGGGAGGGAACTCCAAGTGAGGTTGTTGCCAAGCGCGGCATTAAAGTTGTTAACGATGATGGGGCACTTATGGTGGCCATTGAAAAGGTTTGCGCAGAACAAGCAGAGACTGCAGATAAGGTGCGGGCCGGACATGTTCCTGCAGCTGGAGCGCTAATTGGCGCAGTCATGAAAGAGACAAAGGGCCAAGCAGATGCTGCGCGAGTTCGCGAGCTTCTACTTGGCCACTTAGGTCAAGCCGCTAATTAATTAGTGAGCCAGCACGCCTTCTGTTTCAACAAGTGACTCTTTCCCGATATTAATAAAGAAGAAGAGCACTACCGCTCCAACAAATAGCAGCACAGCGCTGAATTTGAATGCAACTGTAAAGCCGTGAGTCATCGCATATGGCATGACCTTATCTCCGAGCTGTGTGTTAGCTGCGGCAAAGGTAGCTGTTGCAGTAGCAGCCACTGTATTTAGAAGAGCAGTTCCGAGTGAACCGCCAATCTGCTGCGAAGTATTTAGCATCGCGCTAGCAACTCCTGTGTCATGTGATGAAACTGCATGAAGCGATGTTGAAGTAAGCGGAATGAAGACCAACGCCATTCCAGAGCTCATGATCAAGAGTGAAGGCAGGACATGCGATGTGTATGAAGTATCAGGAGTGATTTTAGATAAGGCTAATAGCCCAAAACCTGCCGCAATTAGCCCAGGCACCATGAGCGCCTTAGGTCCAACTCGGGGCAACAGTTGTGAAGCAATTCCGGCAAAGACAATAATGCCTGCCGTAAATGGCAAGAAGGCAAAGCCAGATTTCAATGGTGAGTAACCAAGAATTACTTGTAGGTAAAGACCAAGGAATAAGAACATAGAGAACAGTCCGGCTCCAACAACTAGTGAACCAAGGTATGAACCACCGCGGTTGCGCTCGGTTACTACGCGAAGTGGCATAAGTGGATTAGCTACCTTCATCTCAATAACAACAAATATAACGAGTAGAACTGCTGCTATCACTAAGAAAGAAATAGTGGTCGAGGAAGACCAACCCTTAGTTGCCGCTTCATTGAATCCATAGGTAAGTGAGAAGAGCCCAGCTGTTGCAGTGATAACGCCTGGAATGTCATAAGTGTTATTGCCTTCTGCTTTTGATTCATGAACAAATCTAATCGCCAAGATGGCCGCGATAATTGCAATTGGGGTGTTTACACCCAAGCACCAACGCCACGAGAAGAATTCAGTCAATGTGCCACCCAAGATCAAACCGATAGCAGCGCCACCACCTGATATGGCACCGATAACACCAAATGCTTTGGCGCGCTCTGCCGGTACTGTGAAAGTTACCGAAATGATTGCCAAGGCAGCAGGAGCAAGAAGTGCACCAAAGACGCCTTGTAGGGCGCGAGATGCAAAGAGCAGTCCTTGAGTCGATGCAATTCCGCCAAGTGCAGATGCTGCAGCAAAACCGATTAGCCCAATAAGGAAGATTTTTTTACGGCCCATGTAATCACCGACGCGACCACCTAGTAGAAGTAAGGAACCAAAGGCCAAGGTGTATGCAGTAATAACCCATTGCTGATTAGCATCACTAATTCCAAGATCAATCTTGGCGCTCGGGATCGCGATATTCATAATTGAGCTATCGAGCACGAGCATTAACTGCGAAATAGCGACTACAAAAAGCGTTCGCCATCTAGTTGGATCCAGGCCGTCGACTACAGGCTTTTTTGACACAAGGTTCTCCTCTAAAAGGTAAGTTTTGGTTGTTAATTTGAGCGAATAAGCGGAGTCTAATAGACTTCACACTATGTCGCAGATGAAACCTCGTTCCGGCTTAGTCACAGATGGTTTAGAACGCGCCCCTGCCCGCGGAATGTTGCGCGCTGTTGGAATGACCGATGACGACTGGGTTAAACCTCAGATTGGTATCGCATCATCTTGGAATGAAATCACCCCATGTAATTTATCGTTAGACCGTTTAGCAAAAGCATCTAAACAAGGCGTAATTGATGCCGGTGGCTTTCCAATGCAATTTGGCACGATCTCCGTCTCGGACGGAATATCTATGGGCCATGAAGGAATGCATTACTCACTTGTTTCTCGTGAAGTTATTGCAGATTCAGTTGAAACTGTTATGCAAGCAGAGCGTTTAGATGGAATGGTCACATTTGCTGGGTGCGATAAGTCGCTACCCGGAATGATGATGGCAGCGGCTCGTATCGATGTGGCATCGGTCTTTGTTTACGCAGGTTCAACCCTGCCCGGCCAAGTAGATGGTAAAGATGTAACGATCATCGATGCCTTTGAAGCAGTTGGTGCATGTGCGCGTGGCTTGATCACGCAAGAACGCGTAGACCAAATCGAACGCGCTATCTGTCCCGGCGAAGGCGCTTGTGGCGGTATGTATACCGCAAACACAATGGCCAGCATCGCCGAAGCAATTGGGCTCTCACTTCCAGGATCTGCGGCGCCTCCAGCAGTTGATCGCCGCCGCGATACTTACGCCATCCAATCGGGTGCGGCAGTTGTCGAGCTAATTCGTAAAGGAATTACGACCCGCGATATTTTGACGAAGAAGGCCTTTGAAAATGCCATCACAATTTTGATGGCTCTTGGTGGCTCAACCAATGCGGTTCTGCATTTATTAGCAATTGCCCACGAAGCTGAAGTAGATCTAAATATGGAAGATTTTCATCGCATCGGATCGAAGGTTCCACTGCTGGGTGATTTAAAGCCATTTGGTAAATATGTAATGACCGATATCGATCGCGTCGGTGGAATTCCAGTTGTTCTGCGTATCTTGCTTGATGCCGGCTATTTGCACGGAGATTGCCTAACAGTTACCGGTAAGACAATGGCAGAAAATTTGGCGGAGATTAATCCACCGCTTGCAGATGGCAGCGTTCTATTCCCAGTAAATAAGCCGATGTCCACCGATGTCGGAATCACAATTTTAGGTGGATCGCTTGCAACTGATGGTGCTGTATGTAAGACCGCCGGAATCGGCATTGAAACTTTTGAAGGACCAGCCCGCGTCTTCGAGCGCGAGCAAGCTGCGATGGAAGCGTTAGAAAATGGAACGATCCAAGCTGGTGATGTAGTCGTAATTCGTTACGAAGGTCCAAAGGGTGGTCCTGGAATGCGTGAGATGTTGATGATTACCGGTGCGATTAAAGGCGCAGGACTTGGTAAATCAACTTTGTTATTAACAGATGGTCGCTTCTCCGGCGGATCAACCGGCCTTTGCGTCGGACACGTTTCGCCTGAAGCAGTCGATGGTGGCCCAATCGCTTTTATTAAAGATGGCGATCGCGTGAGAATAGATATAAAGGCCCGCACACTTGATCTATTGGTTGAACCGACAGAACTTGCCGCCCGCAAAGTTGGCTGGAAACCAATTCCTCATAAATTTACCCGCGGGGTATTGGCCAAGTATTCAAAGACCGTCGGCTCTGCCTCAAAGGGCGCAGTCTGCGGCTAGTTTCACAATTTGAGACTTACATCTCAAACCTTGACTCATATGCCTTCGGCGATGGAGAATAAGGCCATGCAAAAGAAGCTCGCGCTCATCTCGTCATCTGTAATTGTGGTGGTGATTCGATAGCGCGTGCCTTTTTAAAGCACGCGCCCTCAGATACCTGAGGGTTTTTTTATTTCAGAAATAAAGAGCAAGAACCGAGCGCAAGGAAAGGAGTAAGAAGATGGCGCACATACCAACGGCCAACGGCACAGTAATGACAGGAGCTTCTTCATTGGTCAAAGGCCTTGAAGCAGCTGGCGTCGATGTGATGTTCGGAATTCCGGGCGGTGCAATTCTTCCTGCTTACGATCCGATCTATGACTCAACTATTCGCCACATCTTGGTTCGCCACGAACAAGGTGCAGGTCATGCGGCAACTGGCTATGCGCAAGTAACTGGTCGCGCCGGAGTTTGTATCGCAACTTCTGGACCTGGCGCCACAAACCTAGTTACACCTTTGATGGATGCGGCAATGGATTCAGTTCCACTTGTTGCAATCACTGGTCAAGTTCCCTCTGCTGCAATCGGTACTGATGCATTTCAGGAAGCAGATATCCGTGGCATCACGATGCCATTTACTAAACATAATTTTCTTGTTACCAACCCTGATGAGATCCCACGTGTAATTGCGGAAGCATTTCATCTGGCAACTTCGGGACGACCTGGGCCGGTACTTGTGGATGTTGCCAAGGATGCGCTGCAAAAGCAGACTTCTTTCAACTGGCCGACATCAATAAATCTGCCAGGTTACAAACCACAGATTCATCCGAACCAGGGTGCGATCAATGATGCAGCAGCGCTAATTGCCCAATCTGCTAAACCGATCTTCTATGTTGGCGGCGGTGTAATAAAGGCTAACGCTGCACGCGAACTGCTTGAACTTGCGCAGTTACTTGGTGCACCTGTTGTTACAACTTTGATGGCGCGTGGTGCCTTTCCTGATTCACATCCGTTGCATCTTGGCATGCCTGGAATGCATGGCACGGTTGCTGCAGTAACAGGCCTACAAAAGGCTGACCTGCTTATTACTTTAGGTGCTCGCTTTGATGATCGTGTAACTGGCAAGCTTTCCACATTTGCACAAAATGCCAAGGTAATTCACGCAGATATTGATCCTGCTGAAATCGGCAAGAACCGTTACGCCGATGTTGCAGTAATCGGCGATGTTCGCGAAACTATAAAAGCTTTAATTCCTGCACTTACCGCTGCCCTTGCTAAGGGCCGTGCCGATATTTCACCATGGCTAGCCAGCATGAATAAATTAAAGGCAACTTACCCACTGGGTTATGACACACCTGCCGATGGTGCGCTATCTCCACAATATGTAATCGAACGATTAGGCAAGATTTGTGGCCCTGACACAATCTTTACCTCTGGGGTTGGTCAACATCAGATGTGGGCTTCCCAATTTATTAGTTATGAAAAGCCACGCACCTGGCTCAACTCAGGTGGGGCCGGCACGATGGGTTACGCCGTACCTGCAGCGATGGGTGCAAAAGTTGGCGCACCGGATACAACTGTTTGGGCAATCGATGGCGATGGTTGTTTCCAGATGACTAATCAAGAGTTAGTTACTTGTGCCCTAAATAATATTCCGATCAAGGTTGCAATTATCAATAACGAAAGTTTGGGCATGGTTCGCCAATGGCAGACCCTGTTCTATGACAGCCGTTATTCAAATACCAATCTTGAATCAAAGCGCGTGCCTAACTTTCCATTGCTGGCAGAAGCCATGGGTTGCATTGGCTTATCTTGCGAGAACCCAGCAGATGTTGATGCGACTATCGAAAAAGCGATGTCAATTAATGACCAACCTGTTGTTGTGGACTTCCGAGTTCATCGCGATGCGATGGTCTGGCCGATGGTTGCCGCAGGTACATCTAACGATGAGATCATGATCGCTCGCGCAACTGCGCCTGACTGGGATTCACAGGAGCTCTAATGACAATCCATAAATTAGAAGTTCTCGTTGAAAACGAACCAGGCGTTTTAGCCCGTGTTGCTGGCTTATTTGCTCGCCGCACCTACAACATCGATTCACTCGTTGTCGGACCGACCGAGAACTCAAAGATTTCTAAAATGATTATCGAAGTTAGCTTTGAAGGACACTCACTCGAGCAAGTTATCGCCCAGTTAGATAAGTTAATAAATGTGATCAGCATCGAAGAGATTCTCGATGGTGCGATTAGTAATACCAAGCACGATACCCAACCCGATTACCAGAACTAAAGGAGAAATACCGTGGCAACGATGTATCACGAAGAGGATGCAGATCTATCAATCATCCAGGGTCGCAAGGTCGCGATCATCGGTTACGGCTCACAAGGCCATGCGCACGCACTTAACTTGCGTGACTCAGGCGTTGACGTTCGCGTCGGGCTTAAAGAGGGATCAGCTTCCCGCGCCAAGGCAGAAGCCGAAGGCTTACGCGTTGTCACAGTTGCTGAAGCAGTTAAAGAAGCAACTGTCATCATGATCTTGGTACCTGATCACTTACAGCGCCACGTATACACAGATTCAATTCTGCCTAACCTAAAAGATGGCGATGCCTTGTTCTTCGGTCATGGTTTCAATATTCGCTTCGGTTATATAAAGCCAGGCACAAATGTTGATGTTTGCATGGTTGCACCAAAGGGTCCAGGACACTTGGTCCGTCGTGAATATGCAGGCGGTCGTGGCGTTCCTGTAATCGTTGCAGTTGAACAAGATTCAACTGGCAGCGCATGGCCACTTACACTTTCATACGCCAAGGCGATCGGTGGACTTCGCGCCGGCGGCATCTTGACTACATTTACGGAAGAGACTGAGACAGATCTCTTTGGTGAGCAATCAGTTCTTTGTGGTGGCGCATCACAACTAGTTATGTATGGATTCGAAGTTCTGACTGAAGCTGGTTACCAGCCAGAAGTTGCTTACTTTGAATGTCTGCACGAGCTAAAACTTATTGTTGACTTGATGTTTGAAGGCGGAATCGCCAAGCAGCGTTGGTCAGTATCTGACACCGCCGAATACGGTGATTATGTTTCAGGTCCACGCGTTATCGATCCACGCGTTAAAGATAATATGAAGGCAGTTCTTGCCGACATCCAATCTGGCGCATTCGCTAAGCGTTTTATCGATGATCAAGAAGCTGGCGCACCTGAATTTAAGGCGCTACGCGCAAAGGGTGAAGTTCACCCAATCGAGGGTGTTGGCCGCGAACTTCGCAAGATGTTTAGCTGGATCAAGAGCTCAAATAAGGATGATTACCGGGAAGGCAGCGCATCACGTGGGTAAACCTGTTGTATTGATTGCTGAAGAGCTAAGTCCGGCAACGCTTGAGGCGTTGGGTCCGGATTTTGAAGTACGTAACTGTGACGGTGCAAACCGGGCAGAGCTACTTGCCGCTCTTGGAAAAGGCGTAGATGCAGTACTAATTCGTTCTGCAACAAAGATGGATGCCGAAGCAATCGCTGCAGCAAAAGGTTTAAAGGTAATTGCACGTGCCGGTGTTGGTTTAGATAACGTCGATATTCCAGCAGCTACAACTGCAGGAGTCATGGTCGTTAACGCACCAACCTCAAATATCGTCTCAGCGGCAGAACTTGCCATTTCATTGTTACTTGCTTCTGCTCGTTTTATCTCACCTGCGCACGCAGCACTTCGCAATGGCAAGTGGGCGCGCTCTAAATACACCGGTGCTGAACTCTTTGAAAAGACTTTAGGCATCGTTGGCTTTGGTCGCATTGGACAGTTAGTTGCGCACCGCATGCAGGCATTTGGTATGAACGTAATTGCTTACGATCCATACTTGCAACCAGCACGCGCTGCACAGCTTGGTGTTGAGTTAGTCGATCTTGATTCATTGCTTACACGTAGTGATTTCATCACCATCCACTTACCAAAGACGAAAGAGACCGCCAATTTAATTGGCGTAGAAGCGTTGAAGAAGGTTAAGAAGGAAGTTCGCATTATTAACGCTGCCCGTGGTGGTGTTCTTGATGAGGCAGCACTTTACGATGCGATCGTTGAAGGTCGTGTTGCAGGTGCCGGTCTTGATGTTTATGTCACTGAGCCTTGCACTGATTCACCTTTATTCCAGCTTGATCAAGTAGTTGCCACACCTCACCTAGGGGCATCAACTGATGAAGCGCAAGAGCGTGCCGGAATTGCAGTTGCGGTTTCAGTCCGTAAGGCTCTAGCTGGTGAACTCGTACCTGATGCAGTTAACGTAAAAGGTGGAGCAATCCACGAAGAGATTCGTCCCTCACTTTCACTTGTGGAGAAGATGGCACAGATCGCAACTGCCATTGCTGGCGAGCTTCCAACAAATCTTGATGTGCACGTGCGCGGAGATATTTCTGAACATGATTCATCAATCTTGGCAATTAGCGCACTTAAGGGTGCGTTGCTTGCAACCGGTGCTGAGGACGTTACATATGTGAATGCACCTGGCCTGGCAGCTGCTCGCAATTTAACTTCAACATCAGATACCGATCCTGTGAGCCCGGAATACCGCAGCATGATTTCGCTACATTGCGCACTTAGCAACGGAAAATCAATAACTGTTGATGGAACACTTATGGGTATTCGCAAAGTTGAGAAAATCATCGCTATCGATGGTTTTGATTTAGATCTGCCACCTGCCGAAAACTTATTGTTCTTGCGTTATTCAGATCGTCCCGGCGTTGTGGGTTCAGTCGGTAACGCACTTGGTAAAGCAAATATAAATATTGCTGGCATGCAGGTTGCCCGCGCCAGCGTCGGGGGAGATGCGCTAATGGCGATCACCGTTGATTCAACAGTCTCCGATGCCATTGTTGCGGCCGTAGCCAAAGAGACCGGAGCCGAACTCGTTCGCTCTGTGACTTTAGTGAATTGATAACGGGGAAATTATGAAGAAGATAAATCTTGCCGTTATCGGTGGCGATGGCATTGGTCCAGAAGTTGTCGCTCAAGGGCTTCGCGTCTTAGATAAAGTTGCGGCAAAACATGGCGTAACTTTCGAAAAGACCGAATATGACTTAGGTGCGGGCTATTGGCACCGCACTGGCGAAGTACTTCCAGATTCGGTTCTTGCGCAACTTGCCAAAGCTGATGTCATTTTGCTCGGTGCAGTTGGAGATCCAACTGTTCCAAGTGGCGTTCTAGAGCGTGGCTTGCTGCTAAAACTTCGCTTCGCCTTTGATCATTACATCAACCTGCGCCCTGCTGTTTTGCGCGCAGGTGTAACTGGTCCACTTGCTACTAAGGCGCCAATTGATTTCATAGTTGTTCGCGAAGGAACCGAAGGCCCATATGTTGGTGCCGGTGGCGTATTAGCCGAAGGCACTGATGCTGAGATCGCAACGGAGGAATCACTAAATACTCGTCGCGGCGCAGAACGTGTTATCCGTGACGCCTTTGCTCGTGCGGCAAAGCGTGATCGCAAGAAGTTAACTCTGGTACATAAGAACAACGTTCTTACCCGCGCTGGCAGCCTATGGACGCGCACCTTCAACGAAGTTGCCAAAGAATTTCCAACTGTTACCACTGATTACCTTCACGTGGATGCGGCATCGATGTTCTTTGTTACCAACCCAGAGCGCTTTGATGTCGTTGTTACCGATAACTTATTTGGCGATATCTTGACCGATATCGCAGCAGCAATCTGTGGTGGCATCGGACTTGCCGCTTCCGGCAATATCAATTCAACTGGTGCATTTCCTTCGATGTTTGAACCAGTTCACGGTTCAGCACCTGATATTGCCGGTAAGAATCTAGCTGATCCAACTGCAACTGTTATGTCAGTTGCGATGTTGCTAGAACACATGGGATTTGCTGATGCCGCTCGTGAAATAGAAGCTGCGGTAAATGCAGATTTACTAGTACGCGGTGATAAAAAGCGCAGTACTACCGAAATCGGAGATGCGCTACTAGCGCAACTTTAAAATGAAGATCACACTAAATCCCAACGCTAAAGATGCCGCAACCCGCGATGCCTTGGTTGCTGAAGGTGGATTTGGTAAGTACTACACAGATCACATGGTTATCTGCCAATGGACTGAAAAAGATGGTTGGTCCGAACCCGAGCTAATTCCTTACGGTCCACTCTCACTTGATCCCGCAACTGCCGTGTTCCATTACGGACAAGAAATTTTCGAAGGCATGAAGGCCTATCGCCAACCAGATGGTGGCATTGCTTTATTTCGCCCAGAAGCAAATGCTCGTCGCTTTGCAAAGTCTGCGGCTCGCCTGGCACTTCCTGAAATGCCAGAGTCGTTATTTCTGGAAACGATTGAAACCCTTGTAAAGCAAGATGCTGGTTGGGTGCCAAATAAAGTTGGAGAATCGCTTTATATCCGTCCCTTCATGATTGCGACGGAAGTTGGTTTAGGTGTTCGTCCATCTAATAAGGCAACTTATTTATTGATTGCAACTCCGGCAGGTGCTTACTTTGATCCATCAAAGGCAGTCTCAGTTTGGATCTCAACTGAATATGTTCGAGCAGCCCTTGGTGGCACAGGAGAGGCGAAATGTGGCGGAAACTATGCAGCATCTCTCGTTGCACAAAAGGCTGCGGCAAAAGAAGGTTGCGATCAAGTTGTTTGGATAGATGCCAAAGAGCGTAAATGGATTGAAGAAATGGGCGGCATGAACCTTTACTTTGTTAAAGGTAAAGGTGCAGACGCAACAGTCATTACGCCAAAGCTAACTGGAACTTTATTGCCAGGTATCACCCGCGATTCCATTCTTACCGCCGCAAAAGATCTTGGTTATAAGACCGATGAAGTAATGCTTTCGATTGATGACTGGCGCGATGGCGTGGCATCTGGTGAGATAACAGAAATTTTTGCCTGCGGTACCGCTGCAGTTGTATCTCCTGTCGGACAAGCCAAGAGCGCCATGGGCACCTGGGTTACCGGCGATGGACAACCCGGTGTGATCACCATGCAGATTCGTAACCACTTACTTGCCATTCAGCACGGAACAACTGCTGATAAGCACGGCTGGGTTAAGCGAGTTATCTAATGACAATCTCTGATGCTTTTCATATCTATGACACCACTTTGCGCGATGGCGCACAGCAAGAGGGTTTAAATCTTTCGGTCCACGATAAGTTAACTATTGCGCGCCACTTAGATGACCTTGGCGTTGGCTTTATCGAAGGTGGTTGGCCGGGGGCAAACCCAAAGGACACCGAATTCTTTGCATTGGCTAAGAAAGAGTTAAAACTTAAGAACGCAACCTTTGTGGCCTTTGGTGCAACTCGTCGCCCAAATGTAAAAGCTGCCGATGATGTTTTGTTGGCCGCCTTGCGCGATAGCGGTGCACCTGCAGTTACCTTGGTCGCCAAAGCATTTGATCGCCACGTAGATCTTGCACTAAAAACAACTCTTGAAGAGAACCTGGCGATGATCCGCGATTCAGTTGCGCACCTGCGCAGCGAGGGACAACGTGTATTTCTAGATGCCGAACACTTCTTTGATGGCTATCGCGCCAATCGCGATTATGCGCTGGAAGTAATTCGCGTAGCCATGGAGGCCGGCGCCGATGTTGCAGCCTTGTGCGATACCAACGGTGGCATGTTGCCTGATGAAATTGCTGATGTTGTTCATGATGTATTAACTGCAACTTCGGCACGTATCGGTATCCATTGCCACAATGACACCGGTTGCGCAGTTGCCAACTCAATGGCAGCAGTTGCTGCAGGTGCCACACATGTACAAGGGACTTTAAATGGTTACGGCGAACGCACCGGCAACGCTGACTTGGTAACCATCATCGCTAACTTAGAACTTAAGAAGAAGCAGCTTGTTCTGCCACCTAATTCACTGCGCGAGTCATTCCGTATTTCCCATGCCGTTGCCGAAGTTACCAATATTTCACCATCAGGTCGCCAGCCATACGTTGGCGTCTCTGCATTTGCACACAAGGCCGGGCTTCACGCATCTGCCATCAAAGTAGATCCAGCTCTGTACCAACATGAAGATCCTGCATCTGTCGGAAACGATATGCGAATGCTGGTCTCTGATATGGCAGGTCGTGCATCTATCGAACTTAAATCACAAGAACTTGGCGTTGACCTCGGTGGCGATCGTGAATTAGTTGGTCGAATCGTAGATCGCGTGAAAGCGATGGAATCGCGCGGCTTTACCTTTGAAGCAGCCGATGCCTCATTTGAACTTTTATTGCTTGAAGAAGTAAATGGCAAGCGCCCATCGTTCTTTAAGATCGATCATTGGTTAACAACGGTTGAACGCGCCCAAGATCAAACAATTATTACGAAGGCCGAAGTTACCGTTACCGCACAAGGTAAGAAAATATCTTGTGCTGGCTCTGGAAACGGACCGGTTAACGCATTTGATAATGCGCTGCGCTCCGGTTTAAAGCAGCTATATCCAGAGTTAGAAGTTTTAGAACTTACCGATTACAAAGTGCGTATCCTGGAAGGTCGCTTAGGTACCGGCGCCGTTACTCGCGTACTGGTTGAAACTTCGGATGGAAAAGGCGAGTGGAACACCGTTGGCGTTCACGAGAACGTGATCGCCGCATCTGCCATGGCACTTGAAGATGCAGTTACCTTCGGCTTACTGCGCCAAGGTCGCAAACCCGAGTAACCTTTAATTTATGAGTAGCGCAGCTTTACTAGAAGTGCGCTCAGCCTTTGAAAGATATCTCGAAGCAGAACGTAACCTTTCAGTTCACACCATCCGCGCCTATCTGGGTGATCTCGATTCATTCTTTGATCACTTGGAAAGACTTGATGTAACCGATTTTGCAACGCTTGAGCTCGCACACATTCGCTCATGGCTGGCCAATCAACAAGTTAAAGGGGGAGCGCGAACCACGCTTTCTAGGCGCGCAACTTCCATCCGCTTATTTACCAAATGGGCAACAAAAAAGGGATATCTGCCAAAAGATGTTGGAGCAACGCTGGCAACGCCAAAAGGTGCGCGTACCCTGCCTGATGTTTTAACTATTGCTGATGCAACGCTGGCTATGGATGCGATGGCCGCTCGAGTTGGCGAAGAAGAAGGTCCTGTTTCTAAACGCGATGCTGCAATGCTGGAGATCTTGTATGCATCCGGTGCTCGCGTTTCAGAGCTATGTGGTTTAGATTTAGAAGATATTGATTATGCGCGATCAACGATTCGGGTATTAGGTAAAGGAAATAAAGAGCGCACAATCCCGATTGGAAATCCCGCGATGCGGGCGTTGGAATCTTGGCTCAAAGAGGGACGTGATTTGTTAGTCGGGTTAAAGTCTGAACGCGCAGTTTTTCTTGGCGCGCGTGGGAAGAGAATTGATCAGCGCACAGTTCGCACCATGGTTTATCACGCACTCGCTGCCTTAGAAGGCGTGGAAAAGATGGGGCCACATGCGCTGCGCCATTCAGCGGCAACTCATTTATTAGAAGGTGGCGCAGATCTGCGAACAGTCCAAGAAATCTTGGGCCATGCATCTCTTGCAACGACTCAGATTTACACCCATGTATCTACTGAAAGGCTACAAAAAGCTTTTAAACAAGCCCATCCCCGCGCATAACTGGGGGAAGGGGGTGGCTTTAGCACCCCTTCGGGACAGGTAAGATTTCCCTTGCACTAGAGCAATCTGGTGACATCTCAGCACTTATGTATGAACTGACCAATTCAGTAATTGAATTGTAGGGAATACAAGCCACTTCGGTCCGCAAACTTGTTTGCGGTCGGCGTTGTAGGTGCGACGGGCCTAACAAATAGTTAAGCCACTAACCGATCAGGTTTGCTGCGCTGTGCGCGTAAACCTAAGAAAGAGAGCGCTGCCATGGCAGTTGTAACAATGCGAGAACTCCTCGACAGTGGAGTCCACTTCGGACATCAGACACGTCGCTGGAACCCAAAGATGAAGCGTTTTATTTTCACAGAGCGCAACGGCATCTACATAATCGATATCCAACAATCACTTGCCCTTATCGATCAAGCATATGAATTCGTAAAGGACACCGTCGCAAAGGGCGGACACGTTCTATTCGTTGGAACAAAGAAGCAAGCACACGAGCCGATCATGCAGCAGGCTGCACGCGTTGGAATGCCAACCGTCACTGAGCGCTGGTTAGGTGGAATGCTCACTAACTTCCCAACTGTTTACAAGCGTATTCAGCGCCTTAAGGAGCTAGAAGCACTTGAAAATTCAAATGACCTTTTGCTAACTAAGAAGGAACTTCTTGTTCTTCGCCGCGAACGCGAAAAGCTATTTAAGAACCTTGACGGTATTCGCCACATGACTAAGTTGCCTTCAGCAATCTGGGTTGTCGATACTAAGAAAGAGCACCTTGCTGTTGCCGAAGCTAAGAAGCTAGGAATTCCTGTAATTGCAATCTTAGATACAAACTGTGATCCGGATGAAGTTGATTTCAAGATTCCAGGTAACGATGATGCGATCCGTTCAATTGGGTTGCTAACTCGCGTTATTACAGATGCAATCGTCGAGGGCATGAAGGCCCGCGCAGCTGCTGCACCAACACCAGTAGCAGCAGAAGTGGCTGTGTCCGAACAACTAGCAAACGAATTGTTGTCCGCGGTTCCAGCTGAAGCTGTGACTACAGGCGCTGTTCTTGAATCTACTCCGGAGGCTTAAGTAAATTGGCTAACTATTCAGCAAATGATGTAAAGCGTCTTCGTGAAGCAACTGCAGCAGGAATGCTAGATTGCAAGAAGGCACTTGATGAAGCAGATGGTGTTTACGATAAGGCTGTCGATCTAATTCGCGTAAAGGGACTTAAGGGCGTTACCAAGCGTGAAGGTCGTCTAACCTCTAACGGTTTGGTAGTAGCTAAGGTCTCTGGCGATGTCGGAGTAATGCTTGAACTTAACTGCGAAACAGATTTCGTTGCCAAGGGTGAGCGTTTTATCGCCCTCGGTGATGAACTAGTTGATCATCTACTAACGTCCAAGACCGCAACAGTTGATGCCTTCCTTGCCTCAACAATGTCTAATGGAAAAACAGTTCAATCTGTTATCGATGAAGGCAATGCAACGTTGGGTGAGAAGATCGAGATCCGCAACGTTGCAGTAGTAGATGGTCCAGTTGGGCTCTACCTACATAAGACTTCACCAGATCTTCCGCCACAAGTTGGCGTTCTTGTTTCACTTGCCTCAGCGGCAGCTGAAATTGGTAAAGATGTGGCACAGCACATCGCAGCCTTTGCACCAAAGTTTGTCCATCGCGACGATGTACCAGCTGATCTAATTGAAAATGAACGTCGTATTGCAGAAGAGACTGCCCGCGAAGAAGGCAAGCCTGAAGCTTCCTTCACCAAGATCGTGGAAGGTCGCGTCACCGGTTTCGTCAAGGAAGTCTCCTTGCTCGAGCAGGCTTTCGCTAAAGATGCGAAGAAGTCGGTTAAGCAGATCCTCGATGAAGCAGGAACCGCCGTCAAGGCTTTCCACCGTTTCCGCGTAGGTCAGTAAACTAGTAAGAACGACTTAGAGAAGGAGCACCCATGCCCGGTACAAGAGGAACGTATCGGCGGGTGCTCCTTAAACTTTCCGGCGAAGTATTTGGCGGGGAAAAAGGTATCGGCGTAGATATCAATGTCATGCGTGATGTTGCAAAACAGATTAAAGATGTTGTCAAAGGCGGAGTACAGCTAGCTGTTGTTGTCGGTGGCGGTAATTACTTCCGTGGCGCAGAACTACAACAAGTGGGTATGGATCGTGCGCGCGCTGACTACATGGGAATGCTCGGCACAGTTATGAACTGCCTGGCCTTACAAGATTTTCTTGAGAAAGAGGGCGTTGATACTCGCGTCCAAACCGCAATCACTATGGGACAAGTTGCCGAGCCATATATTCCGCGCCGCGCAATCCGCCACTTGGAAAAGGGTCGCGTCGTAATTTTTGGTGCCGGCGCAGGTATGCCATTCTTCACAACCGACACAGTCGCCGCACAGCGCGCACTCGAAATTGGTTCAGAGGCGTTATTACTTGCCAAGAGTGGGGTTGATGGCGTTTACAGCGCAGATCCCAAGAAGGATCCAAAGGCAACTAAATTTGATGACATTTCTTACGATGAAGTCATCTCTAAATCACTAGCTGTCGCAGATGCCGCAGCCTTTAGCTTATGTCGCGAAAATAGCCTGCCCATCATCGTCTTTGACTTAATGACTTCCGGAAATATCGGCCGCGCAGTTCGTGGCGAAAAGATCGGAACCTTAGTTTCATAACTTGCCACTTGGCAATTTAAAGAGCTTTACAACTTTAAGGAGTTGAAGAAGATGGCAGATGTAGCGAGTGCTCTAGCCGATGCGCAGAGCAAGATGGATAAGGCAGTTGAAGTTGCTAAAGATGACTTTGCGACTATCCGCACCGGTCGTGCTCACCCTGCGCTCTTTAACAAGATCATGGTTGATTATTACGGTACATACACTCCACTTTCACAATTAGCCTCAATTCAAATCCCCGAAGCGCGTATGGCGATCGTTTCGCCCTTCGATAAGGGTGCAATGGCAGGTATTGAAAAGGCGATTCGTGAATCAGATCTGGGTGTAAATCCAGGTAATGACGGTGTGGTTATTCGCGTAGCCCTGCCGCAACTATCGGAGGAACGCCGTAAGGATTACATCAAGGTTGCCAAGGGCAAGGCCGAGGATTCAAAAGTTTCGATCCGCAATATTCGTCGCGCCGCCAAGGAATTGATGGAGAAGCTGGAAAAAGATGGCGATATCGGCAAAGATGATTTAGCGCGCGGTGAAAAGGAACTTGAAAAAGTAACTTCAGAGCACGTTACAAAAATTGATGAACTCCTTAAGCACAAGGAGGCTGAACTCCTAGAAGTCTAGGATTTCAAAACCTAAGTGTCAGATCTACATTCGCTTAATGAAGCCATAAATAAGAAGGCAGGCCGTAAGTTACTGCCTTCCATCGGTGTCTCACTTTCATTAGTCGCACTGATCTGGTTTGCACTTGCCTATCAACGGATAATTTTCGCAGCAGTTGTCACCGTGGTAGTAATTCTCGGCATACGAGAACTTAATAAGGCATTTACCGCAGTTGATATTCATATCCCATTCTGGTCGCTGACAACTGCTGCAATTGGGCTATCTGCATCTACTTGGTTCGGGGGAATATCAGGACTTGCGGTGGCAACTGCGATTGCACTTCCTTGCCTACTGGTTCTACTGCTTCCGCACGGCTATGAGAATTTTGTAAAGACCGCATCAGCGTCAGCACTTGCACTGATTTACCTCCCCTTCTTAGCTGGCTTCTTAATTCTGCTAGCTCGTCCATACAATGGTTTAGAACGAGTAATGACCTTTGTGGTGCTGGTCGGATGCAATGACACCTTTGCCTATTTAACTGGCGTTTTATTTGGGAAACACCCACTTGCACCGAAGATCAGCCCTAAGAAAACTATTGAAGGGCTTATCGGTTCAATTGTTTTCACAGTTTTAGGTGGTGCCTTAGCTTTCCATTACATTATGAATTCGCATTGGTGGCTTGGCGCACTCGCTGGCTTGCTAACAGTATTTACGGCAACTTCCGGCGACTTAATTGAATCAGCGCTAAAGCGCGATATGGCAATCAAAGATATGGGCAACTTGCTACCTGGCCATGGGGGCGTTATGGATCGCTTAGATTCAGTTCTTTTTGCAGCCCCAGCCTTATGGTTGGCGCTAGAAATTGTCCGTCGTGCCCAAGATTCTGGGCTGCTATGAGTACGCGCCCGGATGTAAACCCAGAACTGAAATTAGTCTTCGATGAACCAGTTCAGAAGAAGAAGGCGCCGAAACATTTAGCTGATCTAGCTCCTGCAGATCGCAAAGATTGGGCGAAAGAACTTGGTTTTCAACCATTTCGTGCAGCACAAGTTGCAACCCATTACTTCTCGCACCTTTCGACCAATCCCGATGAGTGGACCGATATTCCAGCCGCTGAACGACAGACCATGGCCGATGCGCTAACTCCAAAGTTAATTGAACTAGTTACCACCCGAACTACCGATAATGGAATGACCCGTAAAGATTTATGGAAATTGCATGACGGAGTATTAGTTGAATCCGTTTTAATGCGTTACACAGATCGCGTAACCGTTTGTATCTCATCACAAGCAGGCTGCGGTATGAACTGTCCATTCTGTGCAACTGGTCAAGCAGGGCTTACCCGCAACTTAACTGCTGGTGAAATTACTGAACAGATTGTCGCTGCCGCTCGCGCCTGCGCCAACGGTGAACTACCCGGGGGAGAAGCGCGTCTTTCCAACATTGTATTTATGGGAATGGGCGAGCCACTGGCAAATTACAACGCCGTTGTTCGCACCCTGCATAACATCACCGATCCAAATCCAGATGGGCTAGGAATCAGTGCACGTTCAGTAACTGTTTCAACCGTTGGCTTAGTAAATGGCATTGAGAAGTTGATGGGTGAAGGAATTAACTGCACCTTGGCGGTTTCACTGCACACACCAGATGATGAGCTACGTGATTCACTGGTTCCAATTAACTCACGATTTAAAGTGCGTGAAGTTCTAGCTGCCGCTGATGCTTATGAGAAGAAGACAGGTCGCCGTTATTCAATCGAATATGCGCTAATTCGCGATATTAATGACCAATCTTGGCGCGCAGATTTATTGGGTCGCTTGCTCAAGAGCCGTAACGCGCACGTAAACCTAATTCCATTGAACCCGACCCCGGGCTCAAAGTGGACGGCATCGCGCCGCGAAGATGAAGAAGCCTTTGTCCGCATCCTCGAGGGCTATGGCGTTCCAGTCACTGTGCGCGATACCCGTGGCCGTGAGATCGATGGCGCATGCGGACAGTTGGCAGCAGCCGAAAAGAGTAAATAGACTCAACCGCATGAGCATCCAAGAATCTGCAGCAGCATATGAATCAGCTACCCAATTCTTTTTAAATCTAGCGCGTGGTGTTGGTAAAGATCAATTAGATATTAAAGATCCCGAAGGTTGGTCGGCGCGTCAAATCATTCACCACTTGGCAGATTCCGAAGCGCAGTCATATGCGCGCATACGTCGTTTAGTTGCTGAGCCAGAAGGCTCAATTATTCAAGGCTATGACGAAAACTTATGGGCGATAGCTCCGCAACTTGGTTATGAAAGTGCTCCAGTTGATAATTCCATCGCAGTATTTGCTGCAGTACGTGCAGGTTCGCTAGATATTATTAAAAGACTCATTGAGACAGATCTAGAAAAGGCGGGCGAGCACTCTGAATCCGGTCGATTCACAATTGGTATGTGGCTAGCAGGTTATACAAATCATCCAAAGGATCACGGTGATCAATTGGTTCGCGCGCTGAAAGGTCAGAACTAAAGATGAAGAAGTTGCAGAACTTTGTAAATGGCAAGCTAGTTGATTCAACTTCAGGTCAAACAACAACGCTGATTAATCCCGCAACTGGCCAAGCCTTTGCAACTGCCCCTAATTCCAACGCCGCCGATGTCGATAAGGCTATGTCTGCTGCAGCTAAGGCTTTCCCAGAATGGCGCGATTCAACTCCATCCGAGCGCCAACGTGCGCTTTTAAAGATTGCCGATGCCATCGAATCACGCGCTGATGAAATTATCGCCATCGAATCTGAAAACTGCGGCAAGCCAATCGGGCTAACTGCATCAGAAGAAGTCCCACCAATGATCGATCAGATACGTTTCTTTGCCGGAGCTGCCCGTAATTTAGAAGGTAAATCAGCTGGTGAATATATGAAGGGAATGACTTCATTTGTTCGTCGCGAGCCAATAGGAGTCTGCGGCCAAGTAACACCATGGAACTATCCAATGATGATGGCGGTCTGGAAATGGGCACCGGCAATTGCAGCTGGAAATGCTGTGGTCTTAAAGCCAAGTGATACAACGCCTGCTTCAACCGTGTTCATGGCAGAAATCATGGGCGAATTTCTTCCTGCCGGAGTCATAAATGTAATTTGCGGAGAACGCGAAACCGGTAAGGCCGTTGTCGAACATGCAACACCCGCCATGGTTTCAATTACCGGTTCAGTCCGCGCCGGAATGGAAGTTGCCGGTAGCGCTGCCAAACAATTAAAGCGGGTTCACTTAGAACTCGGTGGCAAGGCACCGGTTGTCGTATTTAACGACGCTGATCTAGCAGCAGCTGCTGAAGGAATTGCGATCGCCGGCTTCTTCAACTCTGGCCAAGATTGCACCGCCGCTACTCGCGTCCTGGTACAAGAAGGCGTCTATGAAGAGATGGTAAAACTTCTCGCAAACCAAGCGACAAATGAGATAGCTGTAGGCATGCCAAATGAAGATGTCTTGGTGGGCCCAGTAAATAACGCAGCACAATTTGAACGCGTGAAAGGATTCTTGGCACGCGTTCCTTCACATGCTCGAGTTGTTGCAGGAGGGTCAGCGCTAGATCGCCCTGGATACTTCATCGCACCAACTGTTATCGCAGATCTACGCCAGCAAGATGAGCACATTCAATCTGAGATTTTTGGACCGGTCATCACCATTCAGAAATTTAAAGATGAGGCTGAAGCGATCGCGCTCTCCAATGGCGTGGAATATGGTCTGGCATCCTCTGTCTGGACCAAAGACCATGGCACCGCGATGCGTATGGCCAAGGCCTTTGACTTCGGGTGTGTATGGATCAACACTCATATTCCAATCGTTGCTGAGATGCCGCATGGTGGATTTAAGCGCTCGGGATATGGCAAAGACCTATCTAGCTACGGCTTTGAGGATTACACCCGAATCAAGCACGTCATGACCAACCTAAACGGGTAGAGATTTTAGGAAATTTCGCTAAATCACAGTCAAATTGTTTGGTGTGCAGGGCAAATCGGTTACATAATGAGCCCTGCACAACCGTCCCTTGTTCCGGAAAAAAAGGAGCCCATCCACATGGCTAAGAAGCGCCCACTCTCACCTGAAGCTCGTTTAATAATTAACGCACGAGTTTCACGGCGTGCAGTTCTAGCTGGAATCGGTGGCGTTGGCGCCGCTGGTGCGCTCGCCGCATGTGGATCAAGTGGTGACTCTGCAACTTCAAGTAATGCTGTTCGCTGGGGCAACTGGCCGCTCTATCTTGATTTTGATTCAGATAAAAAGACTTATCCAACGCTTGATAAGTTCACAGCATCGACTGGAATTGATGTTAAGTATTTTGAAGATTACAACGATAACGATGAGTTCTTTGGCAAAGTCCAAGCACAGTTAAAGTTAAAGCAAGATATTGGTTACGACCTAGTTTGCCCAACAGACTGGATGGCCGCACGTTGGCTTCGCCTCGGTTACGCACAAAAATATGACGCGGCAAATATTCCTAATAAGGTAAATATTCTTGATGCTCTTGCAAAACCTTCTTATGATCCGATGCGTGAGCAGACTCTGACATGGCAGGGAATCATGGGTGGTTTCGGTTGGAATACCGCCAAGAATCCAAAGGGTGTTCGCACGCTAGATGATCTTTTTTCTCCACAGAACAAGGGCAAGATTGTTGTTCTCTCCGAAATGCGCGACACCATCGGCATAATTTTGCGTTCCCAAGGCGTCGATCTTTCCACAGTTACAGAAGACCAATTTATGAACGCTGTTGATTTCATGGCTAAGAAGATCGCCGACGGTTGGATCCGCGGCGTTAAGGGCAATGAATACGCACAAGATCTAACATCAGGTGATGCGACAGCAGTTATTGGCTGGTCGGGCGATATGTTTATTCTCGCTAGCGAAAATGCTGGCAAATTTGACTTCGCAATTCCTGAATCAGGTGGAACGCTTTCTGGTGACAATATGATGATTCCATCAACAGTTACTGCTGAAGCCAAGGCCAACACCGAGAAGTTAATTAACTGGTACTACGACCCTGCAATTGCTGCAGAAGTTGCCGCTTACGTTAACTACTTAACTCCAGTCAAGGGCGCGCAAGCTGAGATGGAGAAGATCAACCCAGACTTAGCCAAGAGCGAATACATCTTCCCAAGCGATACAACGTTGAAGAACCTCAGCGTCTTCCGTGCGCTGACACCTGCAGAAGAAACAAAGTGGTCAGAAGTGTTCCAGAAGGCTTCCGGCAACTAAGTGCCATTTGACGCAAGCACAGCGCGCGGGGATTTAATTCTCACACGGATCACCAAGTCATACGGTGATTTCAAAGCAGTCGATGATCTCTCTTTAACTATCCCTAAGGGTTCTTTCTTTGCGTTGCTCGGACCATCTGGTTGCGGAAAGACCACAACACTTCGCATGATTGCCGGTTTGGAAGAACCTACTGTGGGAAGCATTCATTTAGGTGAAACCGATATTACGACGACAAAGCCTTACCAGCGTCCAATCAATACCGTCTTCCAGAACTATGCACTATTTCCGCATCTAACGATCTTTGAAAATATTGCTTTCGGTTTACGCCGTCGCGGTATTAAAGATGTTGATGCAGAAGTAAATAAGGTCCTTAACTTGGTTGAGCTTCCGCACCTTGCGGGTCGTAAGCCAACGCAGCTTTCAGGTGGACAGCAACAACGTATTGCACTTGCTCGCGCGATCGTTAATCGCCCTGCTTTGCTATTGCTCGATGAGCCACTGGGCGCGCTAGATCTAAAGTTGCGTCGCCAGATGCAGATTGAACTTAAGTGGATCCAAAAAGAAGTTGGACTTACCTTCGTTCACGTAACCCACGATCAAGAAGAAGCTATGACAATGGCGGACACGATCGCAGTTATGAATGAAGGCCAGATTGAACAAATGGGTTCACCTGCTGATCTCTATGACAATCCAAAGACTGCTTTTGTCGCAAACTTCCTTGGCCAATCCAACTTAATTAAAGGAACAATCTCTGGCAATGATGGAGACTCGCTAGTTGCCGATTTATTCGGACAGAAAATTTCGCTGCCGAAGAACCGATCACATGCAACAGATAACTCGATTTTCGCTGGCATCCGCCCGGAAAAATTCCGTATTTCACTGCTCAATACTCCGGTTTCAGGAAATGTATTGAGCGGTGGCCACATCGAAGATGTTTCATATATCGGCGTATCTACTCAATACCAAGTTCTAATGCCGTGGGGACAAGAGTTAATTGTCTTCGAACAGAACGACGATGGCGTAGCGCCATTTAAAAAGGGCGATGCGGTAAAGATATCTTGGGAACCAATCTTCACCTTTGCACTACGTGGCGATGAAGATGTAACCGCAGGTTCAGAAGTTAATCCTGAAGTTCTAGACGAAGAGTAAGTAAAAACGTCAATGGGAAAGATTCGAACCCCTTACCTGCTATTGCTGCCAGGTTTTGGTTTTCTCTTTACCTTCTTTATCTTGCCGATCTTGAACTTGGCCCAAACTTCTACCCAAACTCCAGTCGGTGGGGGAGACACCGGCCAATACGTACAAACTTTTCGCTTTCAGAACTACATTGATGCCTTTGTCGAAAATCGTGAACAATTTGTGCGTTCTTTTATATATGCGATTATTGCAACTCTTCTTGCGCTGGCGATTTCTTATCCGCTGGCTTATGCAATTGCCTTTAAGTCAGGGCGATATAAGAACTTCTTCTTAGTCTTGGTTGTAGCTCCCTTTTTTACCTCATTCCTACTGCGCACTGTGGCGTGGAAGCAGATTCTTGGCGAAGAAGGTTTTGTAGTTCCAACTCTGCGTAACCTCGGAGTAATTGGCCAGAGCACAACACTGACTTCGACTTCATTTGCCGTCGTAATGGGTATGACCTATAACTTCTTACCTTTTATGACGCTGCCGTTATACGCCTCAATCGACCGTATCGATCCACGCACTCTTGAAGCATCCGGCGATTTATACGCCAACGCTTTCACAACTTTTCGCAAAGTGACTCTGCCGCTATCAATGCCGGGCGTTGTTGCTGGCACTTTACTTACCTTTATTCCAGCAGCTGGTGACTATGTAAATGCAGCAATTCTTGGCAGCCCAAATACCAAGATGATCGGAAACGTGATCGAATCACGTTATTTCAAGATCGTGGACTACCCAACTGCGGCAGCTCTCTCCTTCACCCTAATGGCTGCGATTTTAATTCTCGTTACTGTCTATATTCGCAAGGCCGGAACGGAGGAGTTGGTATGAGCAAGAAAATTGCCGATCCGACGATTCCTAAAATTCCAGCAGTTGCGAAATTCCAGCGCTGGTTTGGACGTAATCTAATTCGTGTTTATATGGTTATCGCTTTTACCTATCTCTTTATTCCAGTTGCTTACACATTTGCCTTCTCATTTAATGACGCTGGTAAGAGCAATTTAATCTGGAAGGGCTTTACCCTAAACAACTGGCGCAACCCATGTGGAGCACCTGAAGTTTGTTCGGCGTTGGCTAACTCAATCAAGATTGGCTTCCTTGCCACTTTGTTTGCAACGATATTAGGAACGATGATCGCGTTTGCGATTGGCCGCCATAAGTTTAAGGGTCGCTCGACTTCAAATCTTTTGATTTTCCTACCTATGGCGACTCCAGAAATCGTTTTAGGTGCATCGCTTCTATCGCTCTTCCTAGTATTTAAGATTAACCCTGGTTTCTGGCCCACTGTGATTGCACACGTAATGTTCTGTATCTCATTCGTGGTGGTTACTGTGAAGGCTCGAATTGCAAGTCTTGATCCCCGTTTGGAACAAGCGGCCATGGACCTATATGCAAATGAATTTGAAACCTTCCGCCGTGTAACGCTTCCATTGGTAGCCCCTGGTATCGCAGGTGCGGCGCTACTTGCTTTCAGTTTATCTTTTGATGATTTTATTATTACTAACTTCAACTCGGGAACTGTTATTACATTCCCTAAATTCGTTTATACGGCAGCTGCTCGTGGAATTCCTGCACAGGCAAATGTGATCGGTTCAGGTATGTTTTTCTTAGCACTCGCAATTGTTATAGCGGGGCAGTTCGTAAACCGCCGCAAAGCGCGCTAATATAGCGCCCAACTACTAGTAGTAATTGCAGAGGTGATTTCCGGTATAACCGGAAAGCGTGATGGCGAACATCGATCCATCGATTCTTAAACATCTATCCCTAATGCAACCGCAGCTTTATTGGTTGGATGAAGACCCACTCGAACCTCTGCCGCATCCAACTCTTATTGGTGATGTGACAGCTGATCTTTGTGTTGTCGGCGCGGGATACACCGGATTGTGGACTGCCATCTTGGCCAAAGAAGCAAACCCCAATCGCGAAGTTGTTCTGCTAGAACGGCGCGAAACTGGCGCTGGTGCTTCCGGTCGCAACGGTGGTTTCTGCAGCTACTCGCTAACCCACGGATTCATGAATGGCTATAGCCGATTTAAAGATGAGATGCAGGTTATCGAGCGCTTGGGGCGTGAGAATCTAGATGCGATTGAAGCGACGATTACAAAGTACGGAATCGAATGTGATTTCGAATGGAACGGTGAATACCGAGTCGCTGTCGAAGATTGGCAGATGGAAGGTTTAGAGGAAGAAGCGCGCTTACGTAACTCATTTGGTGACAACGTTGAGCTCTTAGGCCAGCAGGAGATTCAAAAGCGAATTAAATCTCCGATTTACAAAGGTGCCTTATGGGATCCAGATGGCACAGCGCTAGTTGATCCAGCTCGGTTGGTTTGGGGCTTGGAGCGAGTCTGTATCAAACTCGGTGTTAAGTTATTTGAAAACTCACAGGTCGATCGTCTTGAGCGAACGAAAAATGGAATGATCGTTCATACTCCTTACGGAAGCATCTATGCCAATAAAGTCGCACTTGCGACAAATGTCTTTAAATCATTGATTAAACGCGCCCATAAATATGTTGTTCCGGTTTATGACTTTCAATTAGTTACGGAACCATTGACCGCGCAACAACTGGAATCAATTGGCTGGAAGGATCGTGAAGGTCTTTCTGATGCCGGAAATCAATTTCATTACTACCGTATGACTAAAGATAATGAGATTTTATGGGGTGGCTACGATGCAATCTATAACTTCCGTGGAAAAGTTCGCCAGGAATACGAATCAGATGCGCAAACTTATGCACATTTAGCCGAAGCATTTTTAGAGACTTTCCCGCAGTTAAAAGGAATTAAATTTACGCATGGCTGGGGAGGTGCGATCGATACCTGTTCTCGCTTCTCACCTTTCTGGGGGATGGCCTATCGCGGCCGTGTTGCATACGTTCTGGGTTACACCGGCCTCGGCGTCGGATCAACTCGTTTTGGTGCGCAAGTAATGTTGGATTTGTTAGATGGCGTTAATAATGAGCGGACCAATCTGCGGATGGTTCGTAAGAAGCCATTTCCTTTTCCACCCGAGCCTTTCCGCTTTATCTTTATTCGCCTTACACAGTGGTCGATAAATCAGGCAGATAAGAACAACGGCAAGCGCAATCTCTGGCTTAAATTCCTAGATTCACTTGGCCTAGGTTTCGATTCTTAACGAATAACGCCTATCCTTTAGCAATGGTCAACCACGGCAATATGTATGGGCCAAGCTTTACATTTCTTGGTATCCCACAGTGCGATCTCGACGATCCCAAAACATATGCTGACGCCGATGTAATCATCGTTGGCGCACCGATTGATTCGGGAACATCGCATCGTTCTGGCGCCAAGTTTGGACCTCAGGCAATCCGTGGTGGAGATTACCTGCCACATGATGCAGAGCGTCCCCATTTAGCGCTACGAATTGATGCTTTCCAGGCGTTAAAAATTTATGATGCTGGTGACTTACTTATGCCACCCGGTGATTTGGTTCAATCCCTAAAAGTTCTGGAAGCAGCCACCGAAAAGATTTCGCGGGCGGGAAAGATTGCGGTAATTCTTGGGGGAGATCACTCGATTGCATCTGCCGATGTTGCAGGAATTGCCAACCATCGTGGGCAAGGCAAAATTTCCATGATCCACTTTGATGCCCATGCCGATACTGGCGAAGATCAATTCGGTGCCTTGGTAGGTCATGGCACACCGATGCGTCGCTTAATCGAAAGCGGTTCGGTACGCGGTGATCGATTCTTGCAATTAGGTTTACGGGGCTATTGGCCAGATAACAAGACTTTAGATTGGATGCGCGATCAAGGAATGCGTTCTTACGAAATGACTGAGATCCATCATCGCGGTTTGAATACAGTGCTAGATGAATCTTTTGCGACCTTAACCGATGGTTGCGATGGAGTCTTTCTCTCAGTCGATATCGATGTTGTAGATCCCGGCATGGCGCCCGGCACCGGAACTCCCGAACCAGGTGGAATGACAAGTCGCGAGCTACTTGAAGCAGTTCGTCGCATTTGTTTGGAACTTCCAGTTGTCGGAATAGATATTGTGGAAGTTGCGCCACCTTTTGATTCAGCAGATATCACGGCCATCTTGGCAAACCGTGTCGCGTTAGAGGCCTTATCTGCAATCGCTAAGCGCCGAAGCGGTACACCATATTCACCGACGCAGAATCTCTTAGATCGTTAGCCACTGGATTTATCAATGAAAGATTTAGTAATACTTGGATCTACGGGATCAATTGGCGTGCAAGCGCTAGAAATTGTGGAAGCCAATCCTTCGCTATTTCGCGTAGTAGCAATTACATCGGCTGGAAATAACCCAGCCATGCTGGTTGAGCAAGCTAAGAAATTTAAAGTGCCAGTTATCGGTGTAACTAAAGGCGCTGATTTAATCAAATCTGCCTTACCTGAGGCCACAGTTATTGATGGTCCTGGTGCTTCTACTGAGATAGCAGCAATCACATGCGATGTTGTATTAAATGGAATAACTGGATCGATCGGATTGGGACCAACCCTGGCTGCTCTTAAAGTTGGCAATCGGGTTGCGCTAGCCAACAAAGAATCACTCGTTGCTGGTGGTGATCTTGTTATGTCGATCGCTAAAGCCGGTCAATTGTTGCCGGTTGATTCTGAGCACTCTGCCCTTTGGCAATGTCTAATGGGCGGCAAGAAATCTGAAGTCGCAAAATTAGTCTTAACTGCAAGTGGCGGGCCATTTCGCGAACGTAAAGATATGAGCGATATAACCGTTGGTGAGGCCCTTAACCATCCGACTTGGGCTATGGGTCCAGTTGTGACAATCAATTCTGCGACTTTAGTTAACAAGGGATTAGAGATAATTGAAGCGCATTACTTATTTGATCTACCTTATTCGCAGATTGAAGCCGTGATTCATCCCCAATCAGTTGTTCACTCAATGGTGCAATACGTAGATGGCTCAACTATTGCGCAAGCATCACCGCCAAATATGAAGGGGCCAATTTCTTTCGCCATTAATTATCCAGATCGCGTACCGAGTGCAACGCCTGCGGTTGATTGGACTACCTCACATACCTGGAGTTTTAACCCGATAGATAATGAGAGATTTCCAGCAATTGATTTAGCGCGGCGCTGTGGAACTTTAGGGGGAGGCTTACCGGCCATCTTCAACGCCGCCAATGAAGTTTGTGTTGCAGCCTTTATCGATGGCAAGATCGGCTTCACCTCAATTATTGAAACGGTAGAAGAAGTTGTGCAATCTTTAGGTTCAAAATCAGCCGGGTCACCGCGCGATTTAGCCGATGTCAGTGCGATCGAGAATGATGCGCGAAAGATCGCCCAAGAACTTCTCGTGAAAGTAGCCCGCTAATGCAATTGCTTGGAATCCTCGCCTTTATCTTTGCCCTGCTATTTTCCGTTATGGTCCACGAATTTGGCCACTACTTAACGGCACGTAAATTCGGCATGAGAGTATCAGAATTTTTCCTAGGTTTCGGAACCCGAATCTGGTCGCGCCAACGCGGTGAAACCGAATTTGGTATTAAAGCGATCCCGGCCGGTGGTTACTGCCGCATCGAAGGCATGACCCCAGATGATGAAATGCCGATCGGCGAAGAAGGTCGAGCTTTTTACCGTGCATCATCCGGAAAGAAACTTATCGTTCTAGGTGCAGGATCCTTTCTACATTTCATACTTGGCTATCTGCTCCTCTTATTACTTTTAGCCGGTGTCGGTGTAAATCAAGTACTTCCAGTTATTGACACAGTTGCCCCCAATTCTGCTGCCGCAGCGGCCGGCTTCCAAAAAGGTGATGAAATCATCGCGATAAATGGTGACCGCAATACCGATTGGCAGAGCCAATTAAATAAGATCCGTAACTCCAAAGGTGCAGAACTGACTTTCACAATTCAACGTGGTGGCACCGAAAGCGAAATTACGGCAGCCCCACGAATGACGAAGATCGATGATGGAACTTCCAGATATGTACTTGGGATCATAAATGAATTCGGTACCAAACGCCTTAGCCCTTTGAAGTCCGTTACTTCGTCTGCGCAATTGACCTGGAATTTAACAACTACATCTGCGAAATCTTTGGTGCAACTACCAACGAAAATTCCAGCGCTTTGGGGCCAGACCTTTGGCGGCGAAAAACGTGATCAAAATGGTTTGGTCGGCGTCGTTGGCGTAGCTCGGGTATCTGGACAAGCCGCATCTAGCGGTGCCTTAACCCCATCTGAACGTCTTGGCACATTTATTTTGATCGTTGCCAGTTTAAATATCTTTGTTGGTCTCTTTAACCTGCTGCCGATACTTCCTCTAGATGGTGGACATATGGCAGTTGCTATTGCAGATGAGATCCGTGCGCTCTTTGCCAGATTACGTGGCAAGGCGCGCCCGGCAGCCATTGATGTGAAAGTTCTTACACCAATCACCGCAGTTGTCTTTGTGGTGCTTGCTGCGCTCACTGTGTTGCTGCTTATTGCAGATATTTTCAATCCAATTTCGCTAAACCTCTAACGATAAATCGCCCTGCAATGATTTTTAAGGCAGAATAGTGCCATGGTTGATCTCGGCATTCCTAGCGCCCCTCCTGCTCCACTGCATCCTCGTCGTAAGACGAAGCAGCTAATGGTTGGAAAAGTTGGCGTAGGTAGCGACTCTCCGGTTAGCGTGCAATCAATGTGCACGACGCTCACCGCTGATGTAAATGCCACGCTGCAACAGATCGCCGAACTTACCGCCTCTGGTTGTCAGATCGTGCGCGTTGCTGTTCCAAGCCAAGATGATGCCGATGCGCTGGCGCAGATCGCGAAGAAATCTCAGATTCCAGTAATTGCAGATATTCACTTTCAGCCTAAATATATCTTTGCCGCAATCGATGCTGGTTGCGCTGCGGTGCGTGTTAACCCCGGCAACATTAAACAATTTGATGACAAGGTAAAAGAGGTAGCAAAAGCTGCTGGCGATGCTGGTATTCCTATCCGCATCGGCGTAAATGCCGGTTCACTCGATCCACGTTTACTTGCCAAGTACGGCAAAGCAACTCCTGAAGCACTTGCTGAATCCGCGCTCTGGGAAGCATCACTCTTTGAAGAACATGGTTTCTCTGATCTCAAGATCTCTGTTAAACATCATGATCCCGTAACTATGGTTAACGCTTATCGCATCTTGGCTGCCAAATGTGATTACCCATTGCATCTTGGTGTGACTGAAGCAGGACCAGCTTTCCAAGCAACGATTAAATCAGCAACAGCATTTGGAATTTTATTAGCAGAAGGTATCGGTGACACGATTCGTGTATCAATGTCAGCGCCTCCTGTTGAAGAAGTAAAAGTTGGTATCTCAATTCTGGAATCACTTAACCTGCGCCAACGTAAGCTCGAGATTGTTTCTTGCCCTTCATGCGGCCGCGCCCAAGTAGATGTTTATACTTTGGCCGAAAAAGTTCAGGCAGGCCTTGAAGGAATGACCGTTCCACTTCGCGTGGCAGTTATGGGTTGTGTAGTAAATGGTCCAGGGGAAGCGCGCGAAGCAGATCTTGGTGTGGCATCTGGAAATGGAAAAGGTCAGATATTTGTGAAGGGCCAAGTAATTAAGACTGTGCCTGAAGCGATGATCGTTGAAACCCTTATCGAAGAAGCGATGCGCCTTGCTGAGGAAATGGAAGCCGCCGGAGTTACTTCAGGCGAACCTTCCGTCACAGTCAAGTAATAACGCGATAAGGTTGCGCCCATGTTGCGCATGTCCACCTTATTTCTTCGCACTCTGCGTGATGATCCTGCCGATGCAGAAGTTCCAAGCCATCGCCTCTTAGTTCGCGCCGGCTACATTCGCCGAATCGCAGCAGGTATTTACTCTTGGCTACCTCTTGGTGTGATCACCTTGCGCAATGTAGAACGCATTATTCGTGAAGAGATGGACTCTGCAGGATTCCAGGAAGTTCACTTTCCAGCGCTCTTGCCGCGCGAGGCATATGAAGCAACTAACCGCTGGGAAGAATATGGACCATCGCTCTTTCGTCTGCAAGATCGTAAAGGTGGCGATTATTTACTAGGTCCAACCCACGAGGAGATGTTTACCTTGATGGTCAAGGGCGAATATTCATCTTATAAAGACTTGCCGCTTACGATCTATCAGATTCAAAATAAGTTTCGTGATGAAGCTCGCCCACGCAGCGGCATAATCCGCGGGCGCGAGTTTGTGATGAAGGATTCATACTCCTTTGATTTAACTGATGAAGGTTTAGATATTTCCTATCAAAAGCATCGTGATGCCTATGTCACCACCTTCGATCGCTTGCACCTGAAATACAACATCGTAAAGGCAGTCTCTGGCGCAATGGGTGGCTCAAAGTCTGAAGAATTTTTAGCGCCATGTCCTACCGGTGAAGATACTTATGTGCTTTGTCCCAAGTGTGGCTTTGCGGCAAATGTAGAAGCGATGGTTACCAAAGTTGCATCTGTTGATGCCAGCAAAGTTCCAGCGCTGGAGGAGTTAGATACTCCTAATACTCCAACCATTGATTCACTTGTTGCAGTTTTAAACGAGAAATTTGGCGGCGGTTACACCGGAGCTTCGACTCTTAAAAATGTTATGTTGATGGCAGATAACAAGGCGATCTCAGTACTTGTACCTGGCGATCGCGAAGTCGATCTTAAACGTTTACAAGCGGGCTTACCTGGTGTGGAAGAGCTACGCACTTTTGAAGAAGCTGACTTTGCCAAATTCCCAACTCTGATTAAGGGCTACATCGGACCGCAAGATGCTGCAAAATCTGGCATCACTGTTTATGCCGATCCACGTGTTGCACCTGGTACATCTTGGGTTACCGGTGCAAATAAGAAAGATCGTCATGCGCGTAACGTGGTTAACGGTAGAGATTTCACACCATTTGCCTACGTTGAAGCCGCTGAAATTCGCGAAGGCGATTCTTGTCCAGAATGTGCAACTGCAGTTGTAATTGATCGCGCAATTGAAATCGGCCATATCTTCCAATTGGGTCGCAAATATGCAGATTCACTTGGCTTAACGGTGCTTGATCAAAATGGTAAATCACAAGTTGTCACCATGGGCTCTTATGGCATCGGTGTATCTCGCGCAGTTGCAGCTATTGCCGAACAGAGTTATGACGAGATAGGGCTTGCTTGGCCGCTAGAAGTTGCGCCAGCAAAGGTCCATATCGTTGCAACCGGTAAAGAAGATCTGCCCTTTGATACCGCACTGGATATTGGAAATAAGTTAGAGGCGGCAGGTATTTCCGTGATGTTAGATGATCGCCGCGACCCAAGCGCTGGCGTTAAATTTAAAGATGCTGAGTTAATTGGTATCCCGGTAATCATGGTCGTTGGTAAGTCTCTTGCTGATGGCAAAGTTGAACTTCGCAACCGCAAGACTGGCGAAAAGTCTGAAGTTCTACTAGCTGATGCAGTCTCTGCCGTAACCGTATTGATTGCTTCACTTTCCTAAAGTGTTCGCCGATCTAACTCTCTACACACTTCTCTTTCTTGGTATCGCAGCTTTCGCTGCCGGTCTAATCGATGCCATAGCTGGTGGGGGAGGCTTGATTCAACTCCCGGCGCTGATGATCGGCTTAGCTAAATCTGAAACGGTAGTAATTCTTGGTACCAATAAAGTTCCTTCCATATTTGGAACAACGGCCTCGGCGCTGATGTATCGCCGGAACATTAAAACTGACTCCAAATTGTTGGCAACAATGGCGCTACCGGCCTTCCTTGGATCGATGGGTGGAGCATCACTTGCTTCTTATATACCCACTGAAATTCTCAAACCACTAGTTGTCACTTTATTGATTGCCGTTCTTATCTACACATGGAAGCGACCACAGCTTGGTCAGATCGAATCACTTCGCCATAGCGAAAGTCTGCGCTTAAAGATTGCAGCCGTTGCTGCCTTGATTATCGGTTTCTATGATGGGCTGATTGGTCCCGGTACTGGCTCATTCTTAGTTTTGACTCTGGTTGCCGTACTTGGCTTTGCCTTTCTATCAGCATCTGCAATCGCCAAGGTAGTAAATGTCGCCACAAATCTGGGGGCAATTATTATCTTCGGCGCAAACGGAGAAATCATTTGGAAGGTTGGTTTAACGCTGGCAATTGCCAATGTTGCCGGCGGGCTAATTGGAGCCCAGATCGCCTTGCGGGGTGGATCAAATCTGGTCCGAAAAGTCTTTATGGGGGTCACGCTAGCCTTAATCGTAAAGGTAGCGATCGATACCTTCGCTGCCTTTAATTAATGTTAAACTTAAGACCTTAAAACAATTTAATAATAATTTAATATAAGGAGCAGTAAATGTCTTTGACTCAGTCGATCACAGATTTAATATCTCCAGCTGTTACTGAAGCTGGTTTCTTTCTAGAAGAAGTTTTAATCGCATCTCCTGGTAGCCACCGCATTGTTACTTGTGTAGTAGATGGCCCAACACCACTAAATCTTGATCAGGTCACCGTTGCCTCACGAGCCATCTCTGAATTATTAGATACTGCCGAATTTATGGGAGAGACCCCCTTTACCTTAGAAGTTACATCTCCTGGCGTTGATCGCCCACTAACCCAGCCGCGTCATTGGACTAAGAACTTAACTCGCTTGATAAAAGTTACCTTAAGCGATGGTGCCTCAATCACTGGCCGCCTGACAGAATTTGATGAAGTCAACGCCAAGTTAGTTGAGAATATTAAAGGTCGCATTAAGGAACACACCGTTGCATTTTCCGATATCAAACGCGCCGTCGTTGAAATCGAATTTAACCGTAAAGATGCAATCGATGAATAAATCACAGGTCGATGTCGAAGCGCTAATTGCTTTGGCAACGCATAAAGAGATTCCACTAGAACAGTTAATTACTGAAATCGAAGCTGGCGTCCTAGAGGCGTATTACCAAACGCTGGAACCAAAACGCCAAGCTCGCGCTGTAATCGATCGCGAAAGCGGTGAGATCTCTATCTTGGTTCCGACCTTTAATGAGATCGGTGAGCGAATCAGCGAAGATCGCGATGAGCCAGAAGGCTTTGCCCGCACCGTTACCTCGACAGTTCGCCAAGTTATCAAGTTAAAGATGCGTGCGACAAATGATGCCGAAATCGTCGGTGAATTTAGCGCATCGGTTGGTGATGTTATCTCTGGCATCGTGCAACAAGGACGTGACCCAAAGATGATTAACGTTAACTTGGGACGCGTAGAAGGACGCATTCCACCACAAGAGCAAGTACCTGGTGAGATTTACCAACATGGTGATCGTATTAAGTGTTTTGTAGTTGAAGTAAAGCAAGGCATGAAGGGACCTGAGATCATGCTCTCGCGTAGCCATCCTGCACTTGTTAAACAGCTATTTGAATTAGAAGTCCCGGAAATCAAAGATCGCATCGTAGAAATTATGGAAGTAGCTCGCGAAGCAGGCCATCGCACCAAGTTGGCAGTTCGTTCACATCGCGCCGGTGTATCTGCCAAAGGATCTTTGATCGGACCAATGGGCGCAAGATCGCGTGCGGTAATGGATGAGTTGCACGGTGAGAAGATAGATATCGTTGATTGGTCAGAAGACCCTGCTGAATTCGTTGCTCAAGCACTTGCTCCTGCGAAGGTATCTAAAGTTGAAATTGTTGATTTAGCTATGCGTTCTGCCAAAGTAACTGTGCCTGATTATCAACTCTCACTTGCGATCGGCAAAGATGGACAGAATGCGCGCCTTGCTGCGCGCTTGACTGGTTGGCGTATCGATATCCATCCAGATACCCCAGCATCGCCATAATTACGCGCGTATTTAGGTTAATCGGGGCGAGTTCGCTATCCTTGAGCCTTAAGTGATGGTGAGAGAAGCGAAAGTAATGCGATTAAGTATCAAACCGATACGTACCTGCATTGTCTGTCGTAGATCAGAATCTCCGTCACAACTACTTCGAGTCAACTGCATCGACGGGGTCGTAACTCCATCGCTGGCCAGAAAATCTCAAGGTAGAGGTGCGTGGCTACACCCCAAGTGTGGATACGTTGCAATAGAACGGAAAGCATTTAAATGGGCCTTCAAGCTCGATGAGATGCCGGATGTGACTCAATTCAAAAAGTTCTTATCGGAACTTTTAACAGAGACGGATGCGAAAGATATGAAACTCAAATGAGCTCGTTCAGATTATGAGGTCGTACAACTAAGGCTCGCATCCCTAGATAAATATCTAGAATAAAGATTGCGGGCCAAGACAGGAGAAATGTGTCAAAGGTCCGCGTACATGAGTTGGCAAAACAACTCGGTATGGAGAGCAAGGTTGTTCTTGCCAAACTCCAAGAAATGGGCGAATTCGTTCGTTCCGCATCATCAACTGTAGAAGCGCCGGTCGTGCGCAAGCTCATCGAGATGTATCCCGATGCCAAGCCAGTTGAAGAGGCAAAGCCAGTTAAGAAGGCCGCTGCTAAAAAGGCTGCCGCCAAGAAGAGCGTTGAAGTTAACCCAGAGCTCGCCGCTGAATTAGCCGCTGAACTCGGTGTCGATCTCGAAGCGCTTAAAGCAGCTCGCGCCGAATCTATTGCGCCAATCCCAACGCCAATTGAAGTAGAAAAGATTTCAGATTCAACGGCGTCAGAAGAAGTAAAACCGGCAACTCCACGTCCCGGTAACAATCCATTTTCAACTGGCGGCGCATCGGTACCGCGTCCACCACGTCCCGGTAACAATCCATTTTCAACAGGTGGCGCATTTCCACGTCCACCACAACGACCGACTGGTGCAACAGGTGCGCGACCTGGAATGTCAGGACCACGTCCTGGTTCAGTTCGTCCCGGTTTTGCAGCGCGTCCAAATACTCCACGTCCGGCAGGTACTGGCGGTCCAGGTAATTACCCACCACGTACTGGCGGTGCACCATCGGCTAGTCCTTATCGTGCAGGTGCTCCAACAACTGGTGCTCCATCAACTGGTGGTCCACAACGTCCAGGCGGCGGTCCTAATCGCGGTCCAGGTCGCGGCGGTGCAGCAGGTGCATTCGGTAAGAATGCAAGTAAGAGCAGCAAGCGCAAACCAAAATCTAGAAAAGCGTTGCGCGATGAATTCGACAATATGCAAGCGCCGCAATTGGGTGGTGCAGTTATTCCGCACGGCGATGGCAAGACTCAAATCCGTATGCGTCGCGGTTCAACACTTGCAGATTTCGCTGAAAAGATTGGTGCAGATGCCGCAGCCTTGGTTGCAGCGTTATTCCACTTAGGTGAAATGGTTACTGCAACTCAATCAGTAGATGCCGATACCTTCGAAATTCTTGGCGCGCAGCTGGGTTATGTAATCCAGATTGTTAGTCCTGAAGATGAAGATCGCGAGCTGCTACAAGATTTCGATATCGATCTAGCGCAAGAGCTATCTGATCTAGATGCAGATTTACTTGTGGCGCGTCCTCCAGTTGTAACTGTTATGGGACACGTCGATCACGGTAAGACCAGTTTGCTCGATGCCATCCGTAAATCTGAGGTTCTTAAGACTGAAGCCGGCGGCATCACTCAGCACATCGGTGCTTATCAAATTCACCACGATCACGACGGTGTAAACCGCGCGATTACCTTTATCGATACACCTGGCCACGAAGCTTTTACCGCTATGCGTGCTCGTGGTGCCAAGGTCACCGATATCGCAGTTCTAGTTGTTGCAGCAGATGATGGAATCATGCCGCAGACAATTGAAGCGTTAAATCACGCCCAAGCTGCCGATGTTCCAATTGTGGTTGCAGTTAACAAAGTTGATAAAGAAGGCGCAAACCCAGATAAGGTCCGTCAACAATTAACCGAGTACAACTTGATCGCTGAAGAATATGGTGGCGAGACTCTATTCGTTAACGTCTCTGCCAAATCAGGTGTTGGCGTAAATGAACTCATCGATGCCATTCTTTTGACGGCAGATGCTGCAATTGATCTGCGCGCGGTTGCTCAAGATGCTGCTCGTGGCGTTGCCATTGAAGCTCACCTTGACCGAGGTCGTGGCCCAGTTGCAACAGTTCTAGTTCAACGCGGAACTTTGAAGATCGGTGATGCAATTGTCGCCGGTGGTTCATTTGGTCGCGTTCGTGCGATGCTCGATGAGCAAGGTGAGAATGTAGAAACTGCTGGACCATCACGTCCGGTGCAGGTTCTTGGATTTACATCCGTGCCAAGTGCAGGTGACACATTCTTAGTTGCAGATGAAGATCGCACTGCTCGCCAGATCGCTGAAAAGCGCCAAGCAGCAGAACGCAATGCGCAACTTGCTAAGGCGCGCAAGAAGGTCTCACTTGAAGACTTTATGGAACAGTCCAAGGTCTCAACGCTTAACCTCATCCTTAAGGGCGACGTATCCGGTTCGGTGGAAGCTCTCGAAGATGCGCTTATGCAACTCGATGTTGGAGCAGAAGTTGATCTGCGCGTTATCCACCGTGGCGTTGGCGCTATCACTAAGAGCGATATCACTCTGGCATCGGCATCTACTGCAGTTGTTATTGGCTTTAACGTTAAGCCAGAACCACAGACAGCAATCTATGCAGATCAAGAAGGCGTGGAAGTTCGCTTCTACTCCGTGATCTACAACGCTATTGAAGAGATTGAACTATCTCTCAAGGGCTTGCTAAAGCCAGAGTACGAAGAAATCATTCTCGGCAACGCAGAAGTACGCGAGATCTTCAAATCTTCTAAGGCTGGCAATATCGCAGGTTCTATCGTTCGCGATGGTTCTATCAAGCGAAATGCTAAAGCTCGCATCATGCGCGGCAGCGAAATCATCCTAGATGATCTAACTATCGATTCTTTGAAGCGCTTTAAAGATGATGCCACTGAAGTCAAGGAAGGCTTCGAGTGCGGTATCGGTCTTGGCAATATGAAGGATCTGCAAATCGGAGACACCATTCAGGTCTTCGAGATGCGCGAGAAGAAGCGGGCATAAGGTATGGGCCAATCTCATCGCACTCAGAAGGTTGCCGATCGCATCAAAGTTGTAGTTGCGCAGCTGCTTGAGACGAAGATCAAAGATCCTCGTCTTGGCTTCGTAACTGTCACTGATGCACGCGTTACTGGCGATCTGCAGAACGCCTCTATCTTCTACACCGTCTTCGGTGATGATGAACAACGCGCGGCAACTGCTGCAGCACTTGAGAGCGCTAAAGGAGTAATCCGCAGCGCAGTCGGTCGCGATCTGCAGACACGTATTACACCTTCTATCGAGTTCTTTGAAGATGGCCTACCGGAATCTGCGAAAGCTCTTGATTCTTTACTGGATAAAGTTCACGAGCTTGACGCCGAAGTTGCGCAACTGCGAAAGAACGCTTCATTTGCTGGGGGAGAAGATCCATATAAAACCCCCAAAATAATCGAAGATTAAGCAATAACACCTGCCATGACAGATGGATTTCTAGTTGTAGATAAAGCACCAAGTATGACTAGCCATGATGTTGTGGCAGTTGCACGCAAAGCTTTAGGTACGCGCAAAGTTGGACATGCCGGCACCTTGGATCCGATGGCAACAGGTGTTTTAGTTCTTGGCTTTGGTAACGGGACGCGCCTTCTGCAATATATAACCGATGGCGACAAGTCATACACGGCAACGATTGTCTTGGGCGCTGCGACTGTGACGGATGATCGCGAAGGTGAAGTTCTCACTGAGGCAGATGCTTCGCATATAACCGAAGAACAGATTAAAACTGGACTGGCAAAGATGATCGGCGAAATACAGCAACGACCTAGCTCAGTATCTGCGGTAAAGGTCGACGGAGAACGCGCTTACGACCGCGTCCGAGCCGGAGAAGTATTCGAACTTGCAGCGCGTACCATCACGATTTCGACACTTGATATTTTAGAGATTCGCCACCTTGGCGTGCGTATCGAGATCGATATAGATGTCACCTGTTCAGCAGGCACCTTTATCCGCGCCATCGCCCGTGATTTAGGTAGCGATCTACAAGTCGGTGGCCATTTATCAGCTTTGCGTCGGACCCGTGTTGCAGGCTTTCCCATTTCGCAAGCAATTTCTTTCGAAGATTTAAAAGCGCAATCATTTAGCCCGTTGGAACTTGCAGTTGTTGCACGTGCGACTTTCGAGGTACGTGAATTAGCACTAGATGAAGTTCTCGAACTCTCCTTTGGTCGTCCGCTATCGGTAAATCCGACCGAGGCGATCTATGCAGCGCTATCACCAGATGATCGCTTGATCGCCCTCTTAAAGAATGAAGCTGGCAACGCCAAACCGATCGCCGTTTTTGCAGCGGCTAATTAATCGGTCATAATTAGCAAATGACCACCGGCAGCGTCGTTGTAATCGGAGTCTTTGATGGCGTCCACAAAGGCCACCAACTCTTACTAAATCGCGCCAAAGAGATCGCGGATGGTCGCAACATAATTGCGCTGACATTTGATCCACATCCAATGCAGGTTTTTGCACCTGATCGCGCCCCGACTTTGCTAACAACTTTGGCTGATCGTGTCGAGCTTTTAAAGATCCACAATGCAGATCAAGTAGCAGTGCTGAAATTCAACGATAAATTTGCCCAAATGTCACCTGAGGATTTTGTGAAGGATATTTTGGTAGAGCAGTTAAGTGCTTCGACCATAATTGTGGGCAAGAACTTCACCTACGGATACAAGGCAGCTGGCAACGTGGCATCCTTGATTGCCGATGGAGCCAAATTTAAATTCACTGTTGATGTGCAAGATCTGGCATCTGGCGAAGGTGAATTAATTTCCTCCTCGCGCATCCGTAATTTAGTTACATCGGGACAAGTCGAAGAAGCTCGCAAACTCCTTTCTCGTCCGCATCGCCTCGATGGTGTTGTAGTGCATGGCGAAAAACGCGGACGCGAGATTGGATATCCAACTGCAAACCTTGGAAATATAGATGGCCAGACGATTCCAAGCGATGGCGTTTATGCCGGTTGGTTAACAGTTGGTATTAACTTCTGGCCAGCAGCTATTTCAATCGGCACCAATCCAACATTTGGCGGAGTTCGCGGTCGCCAAGTTGAGGCATATGCCCTTGATCAAGAAGGTTTAGATTTATACGATAAGAACGCATCTATTGAATTTGGTTGGCGCTTGCGTGATACCTTGAAATTTGATGGTTTAGAGCCGCTTTTGGTGCAGATGAAGCAAGATTGTGACCAGGCTCGCTCGCTAACTGAGCAGTAAATTCTCATTTTGCCTTATCCACAGGCGCGCTGGTAATCTACCCCTCGTCTAACGATCAAAGTGAGTGACCGTGTATCAAACCGGTCGCCGTCGTGGCGGTAACTAATAGGAGTTCAGAAATGGCTTTAACACCAGAAGTAAAGAAAGAAATCATTGCTAAGTACGGCTCTTCAGCTACCGACACCGGAAGCCCAGAAGCACAGGTTGCTTTGCTCTCACGTCGTATTGAAGACATCACTACACATCTAAAGACCAACCCACACGATCACCACAACCGTCGCGGTCTGTTGTTGCTCGTAGGTCAGCGTCGTCGCATTCTTCAGTACTTATCAAAGACAGATATCAATCGTTATCGTGCGATTATCGAAAAGCTCGGTATTCGCCGCTAATTAAATAACTACCCGCCAGGGGAGTTTGAAGTTTCCAGTTTTTATTTGGAAGCAATGGTCCTCGGTAGTGGTTTCCGCAAGGCGTTTCGTCTGCGTGAACTTCGATCGACGATTCATTACTTAACATAATTTCTGGTAACTCCTTGCGAACCTGGATTGGGTACACAACAAAAGGAGGACCCATGGAGGGTCAAGAAGTACAAACATCAGTTGCCGTTATCGATAATGGCAAATTCGGAAAGCGCGAAATCCGCTTTGAAACCGGACGCCTAGCGCGTCAAGCAGCCGGAGCTGCAGCAGTTTACTTAGATGATCAAACAATGATCTTCTCAGCAACAACTGCTTCTAAGACTCCAAAAGATCAATTTGACTTCTTCCCATTGACAGTAGATGTCGAAGAGAAGATGTACGCAGTTGGTCGCATCCCAGGATCATTCTTCCGTCGCGAAGGTCGTCCCTCAGAAGATGCAATTCTTACCTGTCGTCTAATTGATCGTCCGTTACGCCCATCATTCGTAAAGGGACTTCGTAACGAAGTTCAAATTGTCGTAACAGTTATGGCGCTAGATCCAGATCATATGTACGACGTGATCGCAATTAACGCGGCATCAATGTCAACACAGCTCGCTGGTCTTCCTTTCTCAGGTCCAATCGGTGGCGTTCGCGTTGCGCTAATTGACGGACAATGGGTTGCCTTCCCGAACCATTCACAGGTAGCGGATGCAGTATTCGACATGGTTGTTGCCGGTCGCGTAAGCGATGGCGATGTTGCAATCATGATGGTTGAAGCAGAAGCAACTTCTAAGACAATCGAGCTAATTAAGAGCGGACAGCCAACTCCTACTGAGGAAGTTGTTGCTCAAGGACTTGATGCAGCAAAGCCATTTATCAAGATTTTGTGCGATGCTCAGTCAAAGCTAGCTAAGGTCGCCGCTAAGCCAACTGCCGAATTCCCAGTCTTCTTGGATTACCAGGATGATGTATTTGCAGCAGTTGAAAAGGCAGCCAAAGATGATCTAGCTAAGGCTATGACTATCGCAGGTAAGCAAGAGCGCGAGACAAAGATTGATGAAATCTCAGCCGCTGTTAAAGAGTCAGTTTCTGCTCAATTTGAAGGTCGCGAAAAGGAAGTTCCTGCTGCGTTCCGCTCACTTACCAAGAAGCTAGTTCGCCAGCGCGTATTGCGCGACAAGATTCGTATCGATGGACGTGGACTGCGCGATATCCGTGCACTATCTGCTGAAGTTGAAGTTATTCCACGTGTTCACGGTTCAGCTATCTTCGAACGCGGCGAGACTCAGATTCTCGGAATCACAACACTTAATATGTTAAAGATGGAGCAACAGCTCGATACTTTAAATCCCGAAAACCATAAGCGTTACATGCACAACTACAACTTCCCACCATATTCAACTGGTGAAACAGGTCGTGTTGGCACACCTAAGCGTCGCGAAATCGGCCACGGTGCACTCGCTGAGCGCGCACTGGTTCCAGTTCTTCCAACTCGCGAAGAGTTCCCTTACGCAATCCGTCAGGTCTCTGAAGCACTTGGCTCAAATGGTTCAACTTCAATGGGTTCTGTTTGCGCCTCAACTCTTGCCATGCTTAACGCTGGTGTGCCACTTAAGGCGCCAGTTGCAGGTATCGCAATGGGACTTATCTCAGATAACGTCGATGGCAAGGTTGAATACGTTGCCTTGACAGATATCTTGGGTGCAGAAGATGCATTTGGAGATATGGACTTTAAGGTTGCCGGAACAAAAGATTTCATCACAGCCTTGCAGCTAGATACCAAGCTTGACGGAATTCCAGCATCAGTTCTTGCCGGAGCACTTCACCAAGCAAAAGAGGCGCGTCTTGCGATCCTAGATGTCATGAATGAAGCGATCGACACACCAGATGAGATGAGCCCATTTGCTCCTCGCATCATCTCTGTGAAGATTCCAGTTGATCAGATCGGTGCAGTTATCGGACCTAAGGGCAAGATAATCAACCAGATTCAAGATGAGACTGGCGCAGATATTTCAATCGAAGATGATGGCACGATCTACATCGGCGCAGTCGATGGTCCGTCAGCAGAAGCTGCACGTGCACAGATCAATGCGATCGCTAACCCACAAATGCCAGAAGTTGGAGAGCGCTACCTCGGTACAGTTGTAAAGCTCGCCGCATTCGGTGCATTTATCTCACTTATGCCAGGTAAAGATGGCTTGCTCCACGTCTCGCAGATTCGCAAGATGCATGGCGGAAAGCGCATTGAAAACCTTGAAGAAGTGATGAAGGTTGGCGACAAGATTCAGGTTGAGATCGGCGAAATTGATCCTAAGGGCAAGCTTTCGTTGGTACCTGTACTCGAAGATGGAACTACACCGAGCGCTGAATAAGTAAAGAGCGCAAAAATGTCAGTTCGTCGCACAGTGTTACCTAGCGGTCTGCGTATCGTCACGGAAGAAGTTCCGTCGGTACGCAGCGCCGCGATCGGTATCTGGGTAAATGTTGGTTCACGTGATGAAACCCCGGCAGTTGCTGGGGCTTCTCACTTTCTAGAGCACTTACTCTTTAAAGGAACTATCCGACGCACGGCGTTAGAGATTTCGGCAACTATTGAAGCCGTCGGTGGCGAAATGAATGCCTTCACCAGCAAGGAGTACACCTGTTTCTATGCGCGGGTAATTGATACCGATCTACCGATGGCAATTGATGTTGTTTCAGATCTGATTACCTCCTCCATAGTTTCAGCTCTAGATGTTGATGCCGAACGTAAAGTTGTCTTAGAAGAAATCGCAATGCGCGATGATGATCCCAGCGATTTGGTGCATGACCTTTATGCCGAGACTTATTACGGGAATACCACTTTAGGGCGGCCAATATTAGGCACGATTAAATCAATCAAAGAGATGTCGCGCAGTAGCGTCTTTAATTATTACAAGAAGAAGTACCTGCCCCAAGATCTTGTGGTTGCAGTTGCGGGAAATATTAAACATAAGCGCGTTGTCGCCATGGTTGAAGAAGCGCTTTCGCGCGATAACTTCTTAGATGTAAAGGGCGCACCACAGATTCGCCCCAATACTCCAGTTAAAACTAAGCCGATGCAGAGCGTTGGCTTGTTAACGCGTAAGACCGAACAAGCCCATATGTTCTACGGAATGGAAGGCGTTGCGCGCGCCGATGATCGTCGCTTCGCGATGGGAGTTTTGGCATCAGCGTTAGGTGGCGGAATGTCATCACGTTTATTCCAAGAGATCCGCGAAAAACGCGGCTTGGCGTATTCGGTCTATGCCTATGCGCAACAATTTGCAGGCTCTGGTCAGATTGGTTTCTACGCCGGCTGTAATCCAACTAAAGCGATTGAAGTCGTTGAGATTATCCGTGAAGTGCTGGCAGATGTTGCTGAAAATGGAATGAGCCATGAAGAGATAGAACGCGCCAAAGGCGCAGTCCGCGGTTCACTTGTCTTAAGCCAAGAAGATTCGGCATCCCGTATGAGCCGTATCGGCAAGAATGAAATTGTTTATGGCCAGGTAATGGGATTTGACGATATTTTGAAAGCTATCGCGCGCGTAAACCCAAGCGACGTTCGAGAAATTGCCAGCGAATACCTGACCAAATCACCTACCCTTGCACTTGTCGGTCCATTTAAAAACGAGGCTAAGTTCGAGAAGGTGTTACGTTCATGATTAAAGTCGGCGTACTCGGTGCCCGCGGGCGCATGGGAGCAGAAGTGGTCAAGGCTGTAACCGCTGCCGCCGATCTTGAACTAGTCGCTTCCTTAGATCTCGGTGATTCAATAGATCAACTCGTTTCCAGCGGCGCACAAGTGGTTGTTGATTTCACCACCCCCGACTCGGTAATGGCGAACTTAGAATTTTTAATCTCAAAGGGAATTAACACAGTCGTTGGCACAACAGGTTTTGATGACGCACGAATTGCAAAAGTGAAAGATTTACTTAGCGCTAATCCCAAGGTTGGTGTTTTGATCGCGCCGAACTTTGCGATTGGCGCTGTATTGATGATGGAGTTTGCAACCAAAGCGGCTAAATACTTTGAATCTGCTGAAATTATTGAACTACATCACCCGGATAAGGTAGATGCGCCATCTGGAACGGCAGCACGCACCGCACAATTAATGACACAAGCGCGCAAGGATGCCGGCTTAACCACCATGCCAGATGCCACAAATTCTGGGATTGCCGCTGCACGCGGTGGAAATGTTGGCGACATTCCGGTCCACTCAATCCGCTTACGCGGATTAGTCGCACATCAAGAAGTTTTGCTCGGTGGTTTAGGTGAAACGCTCACTATTCGCCACGATTCGCTAGATCGCGCCGGCTTTATGCCAGGTGTATTACTTGGTGTTCGCAAAGTTGTTTCAAATCCTGGGCTGACATTCGGTCTAGACAAGTTTATGTAAGGGGATAAGTAAATGGCTAAAGCAGATATCACAATGTATGGCGCTGACTGGTGCGGAGATTGTCGTCGCTCTAAGCGCTTACTTGAAGAATTAGATGTGCAGGTAACCCATATCGATGTGGAAGCAGATAAATCTGCCGCTGCCAAAGTTATGGAGATCAATGGGGGAGCGCAGTCAATTCCAGTACTCGTCTTCTCAGATGGAACACATCTAACTGAGCCTTCCGATAATGATCTAAAGGCTAAGTTACAAGCGCTTTCAATTATCTAATTACTCAATACTTACTGGATATGAAAGAGCAGCGCTGAAGTCGCTGCCGCGGAAAGTACAACAACCGGAAATGGTGCGCGCAATATGAGCACCACAACGGCAACGGCTACCCCTGCCATACGCTGGTCAGCGATTAAGCGCGACTCTTTGGTAAATGATTGAACCGCAACCAGTGCGCTCAATAGCGCGATCGGTACAAGCGAGTTAATTTTCAAGATACGCGGGTGTGAGAGCCAGCTTTTGGGAACGCTCTGTCCCAGATATTTCAAGATAAAGGCGATGGCACTTGTCCCGATTACCGCCAGCCATAATGGATCAAAGGTTGTTATCTCCATAAGTTGGCTCGCAATCCAAAAACGAGCGCCAATAACGCAGTTGAAATAATTGGAACACCTGGCACAAAGTAAGGAGTCATTGCCAGAGCCAGTGCACACGCGGCCACCGCAAGTAATCGATCTGTCTTATTAATTAGTCGTGGCCATAGAAGCCCTAAAAACGCGGCAGGAACGGCAGCATCCAGCCCCCAAGCAGCAGGATTACCCATCGCTTGTGCACCGAGCGCACCTGCCAAAGTAAATATATTCCAAAAAATAAAAACGCCGATTCCAGTTAACCAGAAACCTTGGCGCGCAGCTTTCACACCTAAATGTTCTTGAGAGAGTGCAACACCGGTTGATTCATCAATTGTTATTTGTGCGGCCAAGATTCGCCGCAGACCTTTTAGTTGTAATACCGGGGCCATACGCAGCCCGTATAAAGTATTTCGAACACCGAGTAAAGATGCAGTTGCTATTCCACTAATCGCGCTGCCGCCAGCACCTAAAACTCCAACGACTGCAAATTGTGATGCCCCAGTAAAAGTCAGAAGTGAGAGTAAGCAACTCTGCAAAACAGAGAACCCGGCGGCAACAGATGCGGCACCGAAAGCGATTCCATAGGCGCCAACTGTTAGAGATACGCTCAATGATTGGGCGGCGGTGGCGCGGTTCACTCTAGACACGGGGCCATTCTGCCTTAGATATCCTCAAGGAGGTAGCGCCTTATATATAAGGTGACGCCCATGAGTAATGAAGTCATTTTCCGCGACGATGTCACCGTTGAACTTGTGAAATCTAGCGCCAGCGATGCCGATGTAATTTGGGCTGCGCGAGTTTCAACTGCCGGTGAACAGTCGCTAGATGAGATTGGCGAAGATCCAGCGCGCTCGGCTGGCTTAATCAATTACTTAGCGCGCGAACGCCACGGTTCACCATTCGAGCACACATCAATGACATTTTTCATTAGCGCTCCAATATTTGTCTTTCGCGAATTTATGCGCCATCGCATCGCTTCTTATAACGAAGAATCTGGTCGCTATCGCGAACTGAAACCGGTTTTCTATATCCCAGCTAAAGAGCGCAAGCTGATCCAAGTCGGTAAAACTGGCGCATATACATTTGAAGATGGTACACAAGAACAATTTGATATCTCAGTTTCGGCAATGAAAGAAGCATATTTAGTTGCATACGATAGTTATCAGAAGATGCTGGAGGCTGGGGTTGCTCGCGAAGTAGCACGCGTAGTCTTGCCGGTTGCAACTTATTCATCGATGTATGTCTCAATGAATGCGCGCGCGCTGATGAACTTTCTATCTCTTCGCACAGCGCGCGAGGGTTCACATTTTCCAAGCTACCCACAACGCGAAATTGAGATGGTCGCTGAGAAAATGGAAGCAGAATTTGCAAAATTAATGCCGCTAACCTACGGAGCTTTCGAGAAATCTGGACGAATCGCACCCTAAAACGGTAGGTTTCACCCATGACAATCCTGGCGCCATTTGGACGTATGCTCACCGCAATGGTGACGCCATTTGATAAAGATGGCAAGATCGATTGGCCGGGCGTTGAAAAATTAGCAGCTCATTTAGTCGCAAGCGGTCATGATGGAATTGCAGTAAATGGCACAACAGGTGAGGCTCCAACAACTAAATCTTCTGAAAAAGAAGAGATTATTAAAGTTGTAAAAGATGTAGTCGGGCCGAAGATATTTGTAGTCTCTGGTGCTGGCGATAACGAAACCGAATATTCGATCAATCAAGCCAAGCGCACCGAAAAAGCTGGCGCTGACGGCTTGCTAGTTGTCGCCCCTTATTACAACAAACCGCCACAAGCTGGTGTTGCCGCCCACTTTAAAGCGATTGCAAGCGCAACTGACTTACCACTGATGATGTATGACATTCCGGGGCGCTGTGGAATAGAGATTGAGCCAGACACAATCGTTGAGCTCTTTAACCACCCACAGATCGTGGCGCTAAAAGATGCCAAAGGAAATGTTGCTTCAACTTCTTGGGTAATTAAGCGCTGCGGTATTCCAGTTTATTCTGGTGATGACATTCTCAACTTACCTTTACTCTCAGTCGGGGCAGTCGGAATGGTTTCAGTATGTGGTCATACTGTTGGTAAAGATCTTAAAGAGATGCTCGATGCTTGGTTTGCTGGAAATGCAGCACGCGCTCTGGAGATCCATCAAAAGTTACTTCCTGTCTTTACCGGAACCTTCCGCACGCAAGGTGCGATTTTGACCAAGGCTGCGCTAAATATGTTGGGCCTACCTGGCGGATATACCAGACTTCCTCTCGTCGATGCCACTGAAGATCAGATCACGCAACTGCGTAAAGATCTGATCGCCGGTGGCGTCGCAGTATAAAAATATTTTATGACCCATCCACATCCTGATCTTGGAACTCCCGGCAAATTAGTAGCCGGTGGCTTACGTATCGTTGCCTTGGGCGGAATTGCTGAAATCGGTCGCAATATGACCGTCTTTGAAACCAACGGCAAATTACTGATCGTAGATTGCGGCGTTCTATTTCCGGAAGATAACCAACCAGGTATTGATTTAATCTTGCCTGACTTTAGTTATATCCGCGATCGATTAGATGATGTAGTCGGTTTAGTTCTAACTCACGGACATGAAGACCATATTGGAGCAACTCCTTACCTGCTACGCGAACGTGGCGATATTACACTTTATGGTTCAGCCCTTACCTTGGCTCTAGTTACTGCCAAACTTAAAGAACATCGCATCTCACCACTTACTCGCGAAGTTAAAGAAGGAATGCGCGAAGATATTGGGCCATTTGAAGTCGAATTCGTTGCCGTTAACCACTCTATTCCAGATGCACTTGCAATTGCAATCCACACTAAAGCTGGAACCATCCTGCATACAGGTGATTTTAAGATGGATCAATTGCCGTTAGATGGACGTATTACCGATTTAAGAACCTTTGCCCGGTTAGGCGATGAAGGCGTCGATCTATTTTTAGTCGACTCCACTAATGCTGATGTCCCAGGGTTTACACCATCGGAACGTGAAATTATCCCGGCGCTAAATCGCGCAATTGCTGCGACTAAGAAGCGAGTTATCGTCGCCTCGTTCTCATCTCACGTTCACCGCGTACAACAAGTAATTGATACGGCAGCGCTACACGATCGAAAGGTCGTCTTTATCGGCCGTTCCATGGTGCGCAATATGAAGATCGCATCCGATATGGGTTACCTAAATATTCCAGCTGGGATAGTTATCGATGCTAAAGATTTAGATAGCTATGACGATCGCGTGGTTCTTATCTGTACTGGCTCACAAGGTGAACCAATGGCGGCGCTTTCTCGTATGGCTAATGGCGATCACCAGATCAGAGTCGGTGAGGGCGATACCGTAATTCTTGCCTCCTCACTAATCCCAGGAAATGAAAATTCGGTCTTTCGCGTAATCAATGAGTTAACTCGCTTTGGCGCAAAGGTTGTCCATAAAGCAAATGCCATGGTTCATGTCTCGGGCCACGCCGCCGCAGGTGAATTGTTGTATTGCTACAACATCGTTAAACCAAAGTATGCGCTGCCCGTGCACGGGGAATGGCGCCATCTAAAGGCAAATGCAGAGTTAGCAATTCAGGCAGGAGTTCCGCGTGAGAACGCATTTATTATTGAAAATGGCATCGTCGTAGATTTAGTAGATCATGAAGCATCGGTTGTTGGGTCAGTACCCTGCGGATTTGTTTATGTAGATGGCCAAAGTATCGGCGATATTACCGAATCATCTTTGAAGGATCGTAGAATCTTGGGAGAAGAAGGTTTTATCTCCGTAGTAGTTGTAATCGAATCGCAGAGCGGCAAGATTGTTGCCGGCCCTGATATTCATGCACGTGGCTTTAATGAAGATGAAGCGCTCTTTGATGAAGTAAAAGGTCAGATTGAAAAGGCGCTACAACGCGCTGTTGCTGATGGCGTTAACGGAACTCACCAACTCTCCCAAGTAGTTCGTCGCACTATAGGTAGCTGGGTTGGTGGAAAACATCGCCGCCGCCCAATGATTGTTCCCGTAGTTATTGAGGTCTAGCCACTAAGATTTAAGGTGTGGCCAAGAAGAAACGCACAACATCGACCAAGGCAGGTAAGTCCGCCTTCTCTGTAATTGGTCGCGGCCTAAGTGAGCTCTGGAAGGCGCTAGCCAAAGCGCTCGGCTCGATGGTTCGTTTCCTAGCCCGAGGTGCGCGCGATTTAGATCCAGCTCACCATCGCGATGGCGTCGCCTTCCTCTTACTAATTGTCGCCTTGGCATCCTTTGCTGGAACTTGGTTTGCTGCCGATAATTTTGTGGGACGCAATCTATATGCCGTAATTTATGGCGCCTTTGGTCGGATTGGTTTCTTCGCACCACTGGTAATTATCTACTTCGCAATTCGCTTATTCCGAGTTCCGGATGATCACAAAGCAACTTCCCGAATGGTCGTTGGTTTTGTAACGATGCTCTTTAGCGCAGCAGGTTTAGCCCATCTCTTCAATGGCTCACTTGGCGCAATTAATCCAACTGGAACAACTGCGATGCGCCATGGTGGGGGATGGTTGGGGTATGCCGTTGCGATGCCGCTAGAGCGATTGATGACCTCAATGCTGGCTTATCCATTCTTATTTATACTCTTCTTCTTCGGTGCACTTGTTACCACGGCAACTCCACTGTCATCGGTTGCAATCCGGATTAAAAATACCTTTACGTGGGCATGGTCCAAACGTCCACAACGCGAAGAGACTGACTTTGAGATTACCGATACACCTCCCTTTGAGACACCAGTTGTTGCCTGGAACCATCACGCTGATGAAGTCGCGGAAGAAGATTTAGATGAAGAAGAATTCGATGAAGAGTTCACCGTGGAAGTACCACGCCACGTCCAAGCCCCAGGTGCTAGCTCTAGTGCACCGGCAACTGCAAAGCGGCCGGAACAGCTTCTACTTACTGCCGATTCTCATTACACCTTACCTCCGCAAGATTTACTTCGCCTGGGTCCTGCTGCCAAAGCAAAATCAAAGGCCAATGACACTGTCGTGGCTGCTCTTACTGAAGTCTTTGCCCAATTTGAGATCGATGCTCAGGTAACTGGATTTATGCGCGGTCCAACGGTTACGCGCTATGAAGTTGAGTTAGGTAATGCGGTAAAGGTCGAGCGGATTACCGCACTTGCTAAAAATATTTCCTACGCAGTCGCCAGTAGTGATGTGCGAATTCTTTCGCCAATCCCGGGTAAATCTGCGGTCGGTATTGAAATTCCAAATGCGGATCGCGAAATCGTTGCTTTAGGCGATGTTATGCGCTCAAGTGTTGCTGGCCAAGATCATCACCCAATGCTGGTTGCCCTCGGTAAAGATGTAGAAGGCAATTTTGTCTGCGCAAACCTGGCGAAGATGCCACATTTACTTGTTGCAGGTGCAACTGGTGCTGGTAAATCTTCGATGATCAACGCCATGATTACCTCGATTTTGATGCGGGCAACCCCTGATGATGTGCGCCTAGTTTTAATTGATCCCAAGCGCGTTGAGTTAACTGCTTATGAAGGCATCCCACATTTAATTACACCGATCATTACCAATCCTAAGAAAGCTGCAGACGCTCTTACCTGGGTTGTACGTGAAATGGATCTACGTTATGAAGATCTATCAACATTTGGCTTTAGACATATCGATGATTTCAATAAGGCAGTTCGCGCCGGCAAAGTTATCCCACCACCAGGTAGCGATCGGGTAGTCGAGCCTTATCCATATTTGTTAGTAATTATCGATGAGCTCGCAGATTTGATGATGATCGCAGCGCGTGAAGTAGAAGAGTCAGTTGTAAGAATTACACAGTTGGCTCGCTCTGCAGGTATTCACCTGGTGCTGGCAACACAGCGTCCATCAGTAGATGTAGTTACTGGTCTAATTAAAGCCAACGTGCCTTCCCGCCTCTCCTTTGCCACAAGTTCACTGGCAGATAGCCGCGTAATTTTAGATAGCCCAGGCGCTGAAAAACTTGTGGGGCAAGGCGATGGTCTCTTTATTCCAATGGGTGCATCGCGCGCAATACGAATCCAGGGTGCATATGTTTCAGAGCGAGAGATCGAAGCGGTAACAAACCATGTTAAGAAGCAGCTATCGCCGCGATACCGCGAGGATGTAACAGTTGCGCCGCAATCGAATAAATTGGTTGATAAAGATATTGGCGATGATCTAGATCTACTCTTGCAAGCAGTTGAATTAGTAGTTGGCACACAGTTTGGTTCAACATCTATGTTGCAACGAAAGTTGCGGGTTGGCTTTGCCAAGGCCGGGCGTCTGATGGATCTAATGGAATCGCGCGGAATTGTCGGACCATCAGAAGGATCTAAGGCGCGCACGGTGATGGTTAAGCCAGATGAACTCGATTCTGTTCTTGCAACTTTGCGTGATTACTAAATTTCATCGCCTGTTAACCGAATAGGGGGCTAGCGCTGAGGGTGATTGTCTAGATTTATTACCTACCGGGCTAGGCGTGGGGTGATCGGCGCTCTAGACTTTAACTATCGAACTTTCAACAGCTTTAGAACGGCGAAGTTAAATGTCTCTGGGTGAATTTCTGCGAGGTGCGCGCGAGAGCGCTGGACTTAGCGTTGACGACCTTGCAGAGCGCACCAGCATTCGTGCGGGTTTGATTAGAGAGATGGAAAATAATAATTTTATACATTGCGGGGGAGATACTTATGCCCGCGGACATTTGCGAAACTTTGCACCGATTATTTCCGCTGATGCGCAAGAGCTAATAGATTTATATAACCAAGAGCATTCATCGGAAGTTCGCTTAATTCACGATATGTTGGTAGAAAATAACGTCTCTAAAATTCCAACTGAGCGAAAGACAATTTCTTGGAAAACTTTGGCGATTGCTTCAATAGTTGTGTTAGTGGCAATTGCAGGCGGCCAAGTAATAATCTCTAATTCGAAGAGTACCGTTACCCCTATGGATGTTGTCTCTCCTACCGCTAGCGATACGCCATCTGCCAAGACTTCCGTTACCGCTTCACCATCACCTTCTGCCAGCAAGAAGAGTGAAGTTGTAACTCCAGCTGTCTCTGGAGAAATGTCGCTGACCATTTCGGCAGCCCGCGGAAATTCAAATATTGATGTAGTTGTAGATGGAAAGCATTTATATAAAGGACCGCTCTTTCAAGGCGATTCCAAGAGTTTTACTGGGCCGACTTCAATTAGCGTCTATTTAAGTAACGCAGGAGACCTAGATTTAACGTTAAATGGCGAAAACCTTGCCCCATTAGGTGCGCGTAACGAAGAGATTCGTAAGACTTTCAGATCTAAGTAGGCGCCAACGCTGTACCATCTGACAAATGAGTCGGACTGTTGCAATTATTACTATGGGCTGTGCCCGTAATGAAGTCGACTCTGAAGAGCTAGCCGGCCGCTTAGCCGCAGATGGTTGGACCTTAGTCTCTGATGTTGAAGCAGCCGAAGTCGCAGTGGTTAATACCTGCGGTTTTATTGAATCCGCGAAGAAAGATTCAATTGATGCGCTTTTAGAAGCTAATTCTCTCAAGGGCCATGGCACAACGCGAGCCGTAGTTGCCGTTGGTTGTATGGCAGAGCGTTACGGCCAAGAGTTAGCCAAGGCGCTACCTGAAGCTGATGGCATCTTAGGTTTTGATGATTACCAAGATATTTCGGCGCGTTTGCAATCAATTGTCTCCGGTGAAAAACACACACCACATGTGCCGCGCGATCGTCGTTCGCTCTTGCCAATTGCACCGGCTGATCGTCCACAAGCACGTCAGGATGCAATTGATGAATCGTATGCATCAACACTTGGTGCAGGTGGATCGCTCTTTCGCAAACGCCTAGGCAACGCTCCGTGGGCGCCACTAAAGATTGCATCTGGCTGTGACCGGCGCTGTTCTTTCTGCGCGATTCCTTATTTCCGTGGTTCATTTATCTCACGCAAACCAACTGAAATTATTGAAGAAGGAAAGTGGCTGGCCCAAAATGGCGTTAGCGAGCTCTTCTTGGTTAGCGAAAATACGACCTCGTATGGAAAAGATTTAGGCGATCTCAAATTAATGGAGAAGATCCTCCCGGAATTTGGTGCGATCGAAGGTGTGGAGCGAGTCCGCCTTTCATATCTACAGCCGGCAGAAATGCGCCCTTCGCTGATCCAAGCGATGATTGAATCTGAGAAAGTGGCTCCTTACTTTGATCTATCTTTCCAACACACTAGCCCCACCGTTTTACGGCGCATGCGTCGCTTTGGTGATTCTGAAAAATTCTTACACTTAATTACCCAGATCCGCGCACTATCGCCGGAAGCGGGCATTCGTTCTAACTTCATCGTGGGCTTTCCTGGCGAAACCCAAGCTGACTTTGATGAGTTAGCAGATTTCATAAGCGCCGCCAAGTTAGATGCGATTGGAATCTTTGGGTATTCCGATGAAGATAATACTGAGGCCCTTGATTTAAATGACAAGGTTGATGAAGATGTAATTCGCCAACGCGTGGAATCACTTTCTTCATTGGCCGATGAGATGGTATCTGCGCGTGCGGCTGCGCGAATCGGTGAAAGCGTGCGGGTACTTATTGAAGATAGTGAGCTCCAAGAAGGTCGGGCAGCGCACCAAGGCCCTGAAGTAGATGGCACGACCTCATTTATTGGTACAAATTATCAAGTTGGGCAATATGTTGACGCTGTGATTATCGATTCAATGGGCGCGGATTTGGTAGCTCGTCCGCTGTGAATCTGCCCGCCTTTATCTCTCCAAATTCGCTCACCATTGCGCGCTTAGTTTTAATTCCATTTGGTGCGGTTGCGCTATTTATGAATGGCGGCACAGATTACAACTGGCAGATTATTTCCTGGTGGATCTTCTTCATCCTTGGCTTAACCGATATCGTCGATGGCAAATTAGCGCGCAGCCGCCAACAAATTACCGAACTTGGAAAGTTTCTTGATCCAGTAGCGGATAAAGCGATGGTCGGAACTGCCATGATCTGTCTTTCGATTTTAAATCGCATGCCTTGGTGGATAACCATAGTTATATTGGCTCGCGAAATTGGCATTACTCTCTTCCGTTTAGCAATCGTTAAACGTGGAGTCATTCCAGCAAATAAAGGTGGAAAGATAAAAGCGGCTTTCCAAGGTTTTGGCACTGGCTTTTATGTTCTGCCATTAAGTCCTAGCTTGTATTGGTTCCGGGATGGCTTTATGTATATTGCAATCGCGCTGACTATCGTTACCGGCGCATACTATGTACGATCTGCATACAAACCTCAATCTTGATTGGAATAACCTGTGGCGATAACAAATGAGATTTTGGGTCTGGTCTCAGATATCCACGACTCATTGCGTGCTCGGGGTGAAACACTTTCTACAGCAGAGTCACTAACCGCAGGTGGTTTGAGTAACGCCCTCACAATTGTTCCTGGTGCATCTGATGTTTTCTTAGGATCAATTACTGCATACCGCCCAGATATAAAATCATCACATCTCGGTGTTGCAGCGGAGACAATTACAGAGCACACCGTTGTGAGTGAAGAAGTTGCAATTGAAATGGCAATGGGAGCAAATAAATCTTTTTCTTCAACTTGGGCGATTGCAACTACCGGGGTGGCAGGTCCTGGTCCAGCAGATGGATCGGATGCAGGGCGCGTCTTCGTAGCTTTCGTCGGCCCAGTCGTACAAGTTATTGAACTTTCGCTCTCGGGCGACCGTGAAGTTGTGCGAAACGCCACCGTAGCAAGCGCGATCGCCTCATTTGCGCGTATCCTTAGACAACGAGATAAGCAGTAGAAAGGATGACCACCATGGCGCTATTACGTACCGCAGTTGGCCAGACTCTTCGCGCTGCCCGCACCGAGCAATCACGCACTCTGCGCGATGTTGCCCGTGAAGCTCGCGTCTCTCTTGGTTATCTCTCAGAAGTAGAGCGTGGCCAAAAAGAGGCATCATCTGAACTATTAAATGCAATCTGCGAAGCACTTGGCCTCACACTTTCTACAGTGATCGTCAACGTCTCGACTGAACTAAAAGTTCTCGAGAGCGCGAAGTTGTCCGTTGTCGACGCAGCCTAAGTACGCCACTCAAGGCGCAACCCATCGCCGCACCGAGAGTGCAATTCTCGAAGGTACAAAATCTTTAATCGCTCAATTTGGTCTTGCCAATATTTCGATGATTGAAATAGCCGATGCATCGCAAGTTTCACGCGCAACTTTATATAACCACTACCGCGATAAGAACGCAGTTATTGCAGCCCTTGCTACCGCCGAGATCGAATTAATGATTGATCTTGCCAATAAAGCTGGAACACCTGCCGATGCGCTCGAAAAACTCTCACTTTATATTTCAACTGATCCAGCACTTGCGGCGATGCGACAACACGATCAGAAAGCACTGACTGAAGCGCTATCGCACAGTGATCATCCGCTTTATTTAGAGATTGCGCGCAGCCTTTATGGAGCAACTAAATCAGAGGCTGGCACAGGCGTTGCGATGCGCTGGTTAATTGGCCAAGTAATGCAACCTTTAAACGCTAAACAATCTCGCGAACAAGCCGAACTGCTTGTTGATCGCACTCTCTTTTAAATCTTCAAATGCGTATTTCAGATCTGCGTGAGCGCCTGATGCTCTCATTTGGCGAACAATGGGCGCCCTCATTTGCCCAAGATATTGCCATCAGTGAACTCGGTAGCCGCACCGTAGACGAAGCCTTAAAAGCCGGACTAGAAGCAGATGAAATTTGGCGCGCAGTTTGTAAGCAATGCCCAACTGAAACTGCTAAATATAAGTATTAATTAAACGGCAATTACTTCTAAGATCCAGGGCTCATGGCCATCACTTGGCGTTAAGGCGCAAGGGTATTTTTCCGAAACGATCGCATATAGATCTTCCGGGGTCTTCGGCACTGAACGAGATTGCAGTAACCAACGCGTTATCTCACCACGCGTCTTCTTCGACATATGCGTCACCACGGTGCGGACCCCGTCAACCACGGTAGAAACTCGCACCTCAACTGTCTTATCAATAGGGGAGTGCCAGACGGTTTTATAAGTAGATGAGCGACAATCCACGATCAGATCGGTCTTGATCGCATCTAATACTTGCGCAACCGGCCCACGCATCGCCTTGTTATCAATCTTCTCCTTGTAACTTTCAATTAGCTGATCTGGTCGCACCGCCCCGTATTTGGCTGAGATGATCACGACTGCGCTCGCCGCACGCTTGCGGGCAGCAGCTGAGAGGCTCGCCCAATCCAGGGCTTGGTAGAGGACTCCGGTATAGACGTTGATGGCAGGAGTCGGCTTGGTTGTCGCGTTCTTCTTCTCAGATGGCGGCAGCAGGATCAACACCTGGGCATCCTCCCACGACACGCTCAAAGGCGGTGTCAGCCCAGCCTGCTACCTTTCGAACAGATGTTCGGATAAAGTTATCCCTGCACAACCAGAGCGGTTCCATCATCCGCCCACAGGCTCTCTATAAGCCTCGTAGGCCGTCGGTGGCCTTCCGTACCTTCTGGGCCGACTACCAACGAATATGCACACGCATAGACGTTCTTATCTAAAGGAGAAAAACGTGGCTGCTGATAAAGCAAATAAAGCCGAAGAGAAAAACACATCCGATCGCCAAAAGGCGCTCGATACCGCGCTCGCCCAGATTGAACGTCAATTTGGAAAAGGCTCAGTAATGAAGATGTCCGATCGTCAAAACACGATCATCGAAGTTATCCCAACTGGTTCAATCGCACTCGATATCGCACTCGGTATCGGCGGCTTGCCACGTGGACGTATCGTAGAAATCTACGGACCAGAATCCTCAGGTAAGACAACTCTTACCTTGCATGCAATTGCAAATGCACAGAAAGCCGGCGGTATCTGCGCCTTCATCGATGCTGAACACGCATTCGATGCAGAGTACGCAAAGAAGCTCGGCGTTGATATTGATGCACTTCTTGTTTCACAACCAGATACTGGTGAACAGGCACTTGAGATCATGGATATGTTGATCCGTTCTGGTGCGCTCGATCTCGTTGTTGTTGACTCTGTTGCAGCACTTGTTCCTCGCGCAGAAATCGAAGGCGAAATGGGCGATTCGCATATGGGCTTGCAAGCACGCCTTATGTCACAAGCGCTACGTAAAATTACCGGCGCACTTCACCAATCAAAGACAACTGCAATCTTTATCAACCAGCTCCGCGAAAAGATCGGTGTCTTCTTCGGATCTCCTGAGACAACAACTGGCGGTAAGGCCCTTAAGTTCTACGCTTCAGTTCGCCTCGATATCCGTCGTATTGAAACTCTTAAGGATGGCACCGAATCTGTCGGTAACCGCACCCGCGTTAAGGTCGTCAAGAACAAGATGGCTCCACCATTTAAGCAAGCAGAGTTCGACATCATCTACGGCACAGGTATCTCACGCGAAGGATCCCTCATCGACCTTGGCGTTGAAGTCGGCATAGTTAAGAAAGCTGGCGCTTGGTATACCTACGAAGCTGATCAGTTAGGACAGGGCAAGGAAAATTCTCGCGCCTTCCTAATCGATAACCCAGATCTAGCTAACGAGATCGAGACCAAGATCCGCGCTCACTTTGTGCCGATCGAGGTAGATGCTGAACTCGTTGCTGCAATCGATGAAGCAGCAGCAGAGGTTGATTTCTAATCAGCCTGGAATTTGCAAAGGTTGCAAGAGGCGAAGGCTCCGACCCTTACGAAGTAGCACACACCATCGCGTTAAATGCGTTGGTTACGCGTGCGAAAAGTAAGGGCGAGCTTCTCGCTCACCTTAAGACTCGGGGCGTAGAAGATGATGTTGCGCAAGCAATTATCTTCCGGTTGCAAGAAGCTGGCCTCGTTAATGATGAAGAGTTTGCTAAAGCCTGGGCTCAGTCACGCCATAACCATAAGAAGATCTCCAAGCGAATCATTGCGGGGGAGCTGCGCCAAAAAGGCGTTATGCAGAGCGCAATTGATGAAGCCCTCGATGAGATTGATGACGATAGCGAATACCGCAGCGCCTTTGATCTAGCCTTTAAGAAGTACAACACTATGTCGCGTCTTGAGCCAGAAGTTCAGATCCGCAGAATTCAATCGTTACTACAACGTAAAGGCTTTGGATTCGGAATTATTTCGCAAGTCTTAAAGGAACTTGATCTATTAAATAGTTAGTTTTTAGCTAAGTGCTCTGTAAGCCGGGCAGCAGTTGCAACAACAGCTGCGGCATGTACGCGCCCTGGTTGGCGACCTAAACGTTCGATCGGGCCAGAAATTGAGACAGCGGCGATAACTTTCCCATTAGGTCCTTTAACAGGTGCGCTGACAGATGCAACGCCTGCTTCACGTTCTCCAACTGATTGTGCCCATCCACGGCGACGATCTGCTGCTAAATGAGCTGCGGTAAAGCGCGCGTTCTTAACGCCGCGATGAATCTTCTCTGAATCTTCCCAAGCCAATAAAATTTGTGCAGCAGAACCTGCCTGCATAGTTAGTGATGCGCCAACTGGTACAGAATCACGTAAACCAGATAAACGTTCAGCAACTGCAACGCAGATGCGGATATCGCCTTGGCGGCGATATAACTGCGCAGATTCACCAGTTGCATCGCGTAAGGCAGCAAGGGCCGGGGCAGCAGCGGCCAATAGGCGATCTTCACCGGCGGCAGCTGCTAATTCGCCAGAGCGCACACCCAATACAAAACGACCCTGTAAGTCGCGTGTGACCAAGCGATGATGTTCTAGGGCTACGGCTAGGCGGTGTGCGGTAGGACGGGCGATTCCGGTAGCTGTAACGAGTTCAGCTAGTGAATGTGGTCCAGATTCGAGGGTGCCCAAGATGGTTACCGCTTTATCTAGGACGCCAACTCCGCTATTCTTCTTATCCACACAGCGAGATTAGCATCCCAACTAATGAGATGCAAGGCCTAAAGAAATGGATCAGGCAATTATGGGTAAGACACTGGCAGAGAAGATTTGGGATGACCATATCGTTCGCTCCGCAGCAGGTGAACCAGATCTGCTCTACATCGATCTGCAACTTGTTCACGAGGTAACTAGCGCACAGGCCTTTGATGGTCTGCGTTTAGCCGGTCGCAAAGTACGCCGCCCTGATCTAACAATCGCCACTGAAGATCACAACACCCCAACTTTAGATATTTTAAAACCGATCGCCGATCCAGTTTCAAAGCTGCAGATCGATACTTTGCGCAATAACGCAAAAGAGTTCGGTATTCGTATTCACTCATTGGGCGATGCCGATCAAGGCGTGGTTCACGTCGTAGGTCCGCAGCTCGGAATAACCCAACCAGGAATGACAATTGTTTGTGGAGATTCACACACCTCAACGCACGGTGCATTTGGTGCGATTGCATTTGGTATCGGAACATCCGAAGTCGAGCATGTACTGGCCACACAGACTCTGCCATCTACTCGCCCCAAGATGATGGCGATTAATGTCGAAGGCAAATTAAAAACTGGCGTTACTGCAAAAGATATTATCTTGGCGATCATCGCTCAGATCGGAACTGGCGGAGGTCAGGGATACATCATCGAATATCGCGGTTCAGCAATTCGCGATCTTTCGATGGAAGGTCGTATGACAGTTTGCAATATGTCTATTGAAGCTGGCGCACGTGCTGGCTTGATAGCACCAGATCAAAAGACCTTTGATTACATTAAGGGCAAGCCACATGCACCAGAAGATTTCCCGGCTGCCCAAAGTTATTGGGAAACGTTGTTTTCAGATAGCGATGCCAAATTTGACCTTGAGATCACTCTCGATGCTGACCAGCTCGAGCCATTTGTTACTTGGGGAACCAACCCAGGACAAGGTTTGCCACTTAATGCATCTGTTCCAAACCCTGCAGATATTAAAGATTCTGAAGCTCGAGGTGCGGCAGAACGCGCGCTGGAATACATGGGCTTAACTGCCGGCACACCGCTTAAAAAGATAGCCATTGATACTGTTTTCTTAGGCTCTTGCACCAATGGACGAATTGAAGATCTGCGCGCCGCAGCCTCTGTATTAGAAGGCAAGAAGATTGCACCAAAACTTCGCATGTTAGTTGTGCCAGGTTCCGAGCGCGTTCGTCAACAAGCGATGAAGGAAGGCTTAGATAAAGTCTTTTTAGATGCGGGAGCTGAATGGCGTAACGCTGGTTGTTCTATGTGTTTAGGAATGAACCCAGATCAGTTAGCAGTAGGCGAACGCTCTGCCTCAACTTCTAACCGAAACTTTGAAGGTCGCCAAGGTAAAGGCGGTCGCACCCACTTGGTAAGCCCACTAGTTGCAGCAGCTACCGCTATCCGCGGCACTCTTTCATCGCCAGCGGATCTGTAGAAAGGTTATAAAAATGGAGAAATTTATTTCACATACCGGCACCGGAGTACCTCTGCGCCGAAGCAACGTTGATACCGATCAAATTATCCCGGCTGTTTATCTCAAGCGCGTTACCCGTAGCGGCTTTGAAGATGGTCTATTTGCTGCCTGGCGTAACGATCCCGAGTTTGTTTTAAACCAGCCGCAATATAAGGCCGGCACAGTACTAGTTGCGGGTCCTGAATTCGGAACCGGTTCATCGCGCGAACATGCGGTTTGGGCGCTGCAGAATTACGGTTTCAAAGTTGTTATCTCCAGCCGCTTTGCCGATATCTTCCGCGGCAATTCGCTCAAGGGTGGGTTGCTGACTGTTATCTTGCCGCAAGAAGCCGTTGAAGCGATCTGGGTAGCAATAGAGGCTGATCCGACCATTGAAATCAAAGTTGATCTTGACTCACGAACCGTTTCCTACGGAACTACGACAATTGCATTTGAATTAGATGATTACACCCGTTGGCGCTTGATGGAAGGCCTCGATGACATCGGACTTACCTTGAAGCAGACTGATTCGATCGATGCCTTCGAAGCAAAACGTCCGAGTTATAAGCCTAAAACTCTGCCGATTCGCATTTAACCTAGATTTTTTCTAGTAAGAATTGGTTTTAGAGGATAAAAAGCAGCGTAAAACGCTGACTTACTGGATGGGGTGAGTTAATTCTGCGTAACTCTCAACTTGTAAATGAGAGTTTTTTACGCATAAAAAGTGCGATTTCTTGGAAATATTAAATCGCGACACGCCCGCGTTAATATCGCTCTCACCCTATAAAAAGGTTTAAGTTTTAGCCACAAGTTAAGCAAAGGCTTAATTTACGCGTAAATCTAAGGGGATTTAGATGAATAAGGCACAATTTATTGCCGCGTTGGCCCCACACTTCAACGACAGCAAGAAAGAAGCAGCACACGCTGTAGAAATCGTATTCGACACAATTACACGCACCATGTCAAAGGGTGAAGATGTAATGATCAACGATTTCGGTAAGTTCAAGAAGGTCGATCGCAAGGCACGTATGGGCCGTAACCCATTTACTGGCGAGACCATCAAAATCAAAGCTTCAAAGAAGGCTCGCTTCCTACCTGCAAAGGGTTTGAAGGATGTCATCTCAGGTGAGCGCAAGCTAGGTCCTGCTCCAAAGCCAGAACCAAAGCCTGTTGCAAAGCCAGTAGCCAAGAAGGCTGCACCAAAGAAGGCTGCTAAGAAGAAGCCAGCAGCTAAGAAGAAGGTTGTTAAGAAGGTTGCTAAGCGCAAGCCAGCAGCTAAGAAGAAAGTTGTAAAGAAAGCCGCTAAGAAGCGTTAATTTATAACTTCTTAGAACTTTTCTAAAACTGGGGTCAGCTTTTGCTGGCCCCAGTTTTTCTTTCCCCACTAGAATTGCCTTATGGCCCAGATGCGCGTTTCTTATGCGCCACCGACCGGGCGTCCGCTAGGTACAAATCTCACCTTTAAAATTTGTACAAAAATTGCGATCCCATTTATTAAGGCGATTACCAAGCGCACTTGGGTCGGCGGAGAAAATATTCCTAAATCAGGCGCAGTAATCGTTGCCAATAACCATCTCTCTTATTTCGATGTCTTAAATTTTGCGCACTTCCTATTTTCAAATGGACGGACGCCGCGCTTTTTGGGGAAGGTCGAAGTCTTTAAAGTACCGATCATTGGTCGCATCCTTTTGGCAGCGGGCCAAGTTCCGGTGGAGCGGGAAACTCCTAATGCCGGCAAGGCAGTTGATCATGCCAAGCGCTTATTGGAAGCAGGACATTTACTTGGCGTATATCCCGAAGGAACACTGTCGCGCGATCTGGGCCATTGGCCGATGGTTGCTAAAACAGGCTTAGCGCGTTTGGCGCTTACAACAAATACTCCAGTAATTCCGGTTGCCCAATGGGGTTCACAAATCATGATGCCGACATATTCCAAGAAGTTAAAGCTATTTCCACGAACTCAGATAACGATGGTCGCTGGAAAACCTGTTGATCTTTCTCCTTGGTATGGCAAAGGCGATGATCCGCAAGCCTTGATCGAGGCAACTGCGAAAATTATGCTTGAAATTACAACTCTTCTTGAGCAAATTCGTGGCCAGAGGCGCCCTGAAGTAATCTTTGACCCACATACTTCTGATTTGCCGCGAACCGGCAACTTTAAAAAGAAGCGTTGATGAGTAAGGATGAATAAGCGATGAGTAAGGTATCGGTATTCGGAGCAGGTGCTTGGGGTTCAACCCTTGCACAAGTTCTCTGCGATGCCGGAAATGAAGTGTTGCTCTGGGGCCGTAACGCTGATGTCGTAAATGAGATCAATACCAAGCACACCAACTCTAAATACATCGGCGCCAATATTTTGCCCTCTGAAATCCGCGCAACGACTGATCTCGAGGAAACCTTTGCTTTCAGCAAGACTTACGTCTTAGCTATCCCATCCCAACAACTGCGTTCGACTCTGCAACTCTGGAAAGAGAATTTTTCAGAAGATTGTTTAATCGTAAGTACGCTCAAAGGTATTGAGATCAGCACCCAGATGCGAATGACTGAAGTAATGGAAGATGTCATCGGTAAGCACCGCATGGCGCTAATTACTGGGCCGAACTTGGCAGATGAGTTAATTCTGCGCCAGCCAGCAGGTGCAGTGGCTGCCGCGACGAGCCAGGCAACCTCTGAAGAAGTGCGCGCGCTCTTTCGCACTCCTTACTATCGCGTTTATACCTCAGTTGATTTACTCGGTTGTGAAATGGCTGGTGCGATTAAAAACGTTATCGCACTCGCCGTTGGTATCTCAATCGGTATGGGATTTGGCGAAAATACCCAAGCGATGTTAATTACTCGTGGCTTAAATGAAGTTGCCCGCCTATGCGCAGCCCACGGCGCAGATCCACTCAGCGCCGCAGGTCTTGCTGGTATGGGCGATCTAGTTGCAACATGTGGCTCACCACTTTCACGTAACCGAACATTTGGCGAACTATTGGGCCGCACCGGTTCTATGGAATTAGCGCTTGGCCAATGGGCCAAGACTGTTGAAGGCGTTGCTTCATCTGGTGCGATCGTAGAAATTGCACACCGCGTCGGAGTTGAAGTTCCAGTAATCGAATCAGTTGCCGATATCGTCAATGGATCTTTAAGTCCAGAAGCCGCACTGCAGCGATTAATGGAGATCACCACCAAAGCTGAGAACTTCATCCGATGACACAGCGCGTTGCAATCATCTGCGGTGGGCGCTCTAGTGAGCATGAAATATCTTGTATCTCTGCTGGGGGAGTCCTATCGGCAATTGATCGCGACAAATACGAACCAGTTTTAATTGGTATCAGCAAAAGCGGAAAGTGGTTTCTACTTACTGAAAACCATTCCCTGGCGCTGACAAATGGCGTACTCCCAACAGTTCAAGAGAATGGGATAGCGGTTGCACTTAACGCAGATGGATTTAACGCCGCAGGTAAAAATCTAAATATCGATATTGTCTTTCCATTACTGCACGGACCTTTTGGAGAAGATGGAACAATCCAAGGTTTACTTGAAATCGCTGACATTCCATATGTTGGCTCTGGTGTTTTAGCATCAGCGGTTGCGATGGATAAATCATTTGCTAAGCCAATCTTTGCTTCCCATGGAATAAAAACCGCTGTCGGATTTGTAGCACGTCAAAGCGAATGGAAAGCAGGGCAAGCTGCAATACAGAAAGCGGCAGATCAACTTGGGTATCCAGTTTTCGTAAAGCCTGCGCGAGGTGGATCTTCCCGTGGTACAACTAAAGTTAAATCAGCTGCTGAATTTGCTTCTGCTCTTAATGAAGCTTTTAAATTCGATACCAAAGCGTTGGTCGAGCAAGAAATACGCGGGGCGGAAATTGAATGTGCAGTTCTAGAAATTGATGGCGTAGCAAAAGCATCTATCGTGGGTCAAATAAAGATTGATCCGAAATACGATTTCTATGATTTTCAAGCAAAATACCTAGATGGTGCAACCACCATCGAACTACCTGCTCCGATTGATCAAAAGATCAGCGATGAAATCCGCACCAAGGCAGTTGAAGCCTTTATCTCGCTTGGTTGTTCAGGACTTGCGCGCGTTGATTTCTTCTTAACGCCCAACAACGAGGTAATTATCAACGAGTTGAACACGATGCCAGGATTTACAGCCACATCAGTCTTCCCAAAGATGTGGGCGGCTGCGGGAGTTTCTTACACAGAAGTGATTACTAATCTATTCAAGAGCGCACTAACTCGCTCGAATGGTGTGCTTGGAAATTAAAGAGTAATTAGTAAGTAACTGGGCAAGTCAAAGTACGTGTAATGCCCGCAACCGCCTGAACTTTAGACAAGATGCTGCGTCCGAATTCCTCCATGGAAGGCGCTTCAGCGCGCATGATCACATCGTATGGACCGGTTACGCCTTCAGCGAGAGTTACGCCTGCTATCGCAGAAACAGATTTGGCAACACTGGATGCTTTACCGACTTCAGTTTGAATCAAAATAAATGCTTGAACTGACATGATGTTTAACCCTTCTCGTGAACGCTTCGCCATTGAAGATGCCTTTAAAGGTACTCCTACTTGCTTTGATGTTCTAGTCTTGGCGCTATGGCAGATCGTTCGGGAGCGTACTCAGAAGCGCAGGTCATTGCGCGACTGCGTGAGATTTTCGCAAGCCCCGATCCGCGAATTGAAGTTGGAATTGGCGATGATGCCGCCGTTGTCGCCGGTAATAAGCGGCAAGTTATGACAACCGATATGGCTGTCGAAGGTGTGCACTTTCGCAAGGATTGGTCTTCCGGATTTGAAATAGGTCGCAAAGTCACTGCGGCGAATTCAGCAGATATTTTGGCGATGGGCGCTACTCCCGATTATCTACTGGTAGCGGTTGCGCTCACTGGCACTGAAAGCATGGAATGGATTAGTGAGCTAGCACGCGGAATTAAATTTGAAGCAGATCTTGCGGGTATGCATGTAATTGGTGGAGATATTTCCCGAAGTGAGAATGTGGTTATCTCAATGACCGCAGTTGGACATTGTGACAATGCAATCACACGTGCTGGCGCCCAGGTCGGTGATGGTATCTATCTATCATCCTTAACGGGTTGGTCAGCAGCAGGTTTAGCTATATTGCAAAGCGAAATGGGCGTTAAGAGTGAAGCCGGTCAAATAGCGGTGCAAGAGTTTAAATCTCCGACCATTGATTACAAATTCGATTCTACTAAGGCTACAGCTATGTGTGATGTGAGCGATTGCATTATTGAACAAGGTGCTCAAATTGCTGAAGCATCAGGTGTTGAACTAGCCCTTGATGTAAATGTAATAGCAAAGTCTGCAGAGTTCATCGAATTGCAATCAATCGCAAATGATTTAGATATATCTATCTGGCAATGGATTTTTGCCGGGGGAGAAGATCATGTATTGCTCGCTACTGGAAAAGATCTGCCAGGGTTGCGAATAGGCGAGGTTATTAAGGGCTCTGGGGTATCCGGCGTTCCGTCAGGCGTAGAAACTAGCGCGTGGGAACACTTTAAATAGAGGTTGCGATTTTTATGCACCAAAGTCCATTTTTTATTTATTTTTAATTGGTCGTGGTTCTATTGCCTAGCCACTGAACAAGCGATAATTTTGCTGTATGAAAAAAGCTTCGTTTATAGCATCCATTGCGACCGCCGCACTTTCTCTCTCTGCAATATTAGTTGGCGTTACCTCAGCTAATGCGAGCATCACACTTCCTAAGGGAGCCTTCCTTCCATGTGCTGCAGGTGGTGGCACATACTGCATCGAGTCAGTAAGCGTTACACCTAGTGGTGGTAAAGCGATTGCACTTACTTGGGTTGCAACTGGATCACAAGGTGCGGCAGCAGGAAATACAAATGTAGTTGCAGCCGGTAAAGAGCTCCCTGGACGCTGGAGCGCAGATGGAGCTTTTGCAAATGAGAATTACGATGGTTTATATGTCGAAGCACAAGCGGCCAATGAATTTGTCCCATGGATTATCTTGGATGCCAAGCCAACGTATTCACCTGGCAACAAAGTCTCACTTGCCGCTACAACCACTAGCGCTACAACTCCAGTAAATCTAAACGCAGATGCGCTAATTTCTGTGAAGATGAGAATTTCTGACTTTAAGTTAGGCGTTACCTATGGAATCGCAACGGAAGCAACCGTGGATGTTCAAGCGAGTGTCTTTGAGATTGCGGGCTACCCAGTAAAAGTTCCACAAGCCAAGAGCACAAAAGATTGCAGCGGAGATGCTGGTGTTTCATCTGCACTTGTGACTCAATTCCAATCGATATTAGTTCCATCTAATGATCCACTTGGTTTCTCATTCGAAGGTGGCTCAGGCAAAATTTATGTCGGATCAAATGGTCTCTGCAAGCTATCAACACCGGTCTGGAATTCTGAGAAGAAATCTCTTAGCTATAAGGCATCTGCGCCGCGACTTGCTCCAGATGGCAAGACAGTTAATACCGGTTTCTATTATGCGACTATCTCAGCAGCTGATGCACTTGCACTTTGGGGTCTAAAGCGCGCTGAAGATGCCGCATCCGCGTTAATGGTTTCAGTTCGTACTAACGAAGGTGGTTCAACGGCTGCAACTAAGACAGTTGCCGTTAAGAATGGGCGGATCATCATCCAGGTATTTGGTTTTGAGTTCCCAGATCCGATGCTCGATATCTCGCTAAATCCAAGCTTCGATTTGATGGCATCTTCGGCGCTAGCTGATAGCAATATGTCGGCACAGGCGACAGTTAAGAAATCACCAACTCCCAAGCCAACGGTTGCGCCAAAGACGACAACAATTTCATGTTTAAAGGGAAATCAATTGAAGAAGGTAACTGGCGTTAAGCCAACTTGCCCAACTGGTTATAAGAAGAAGTAACTAGCTAATTAGCGAGTTACTTTGCCAGCTTTAAGGCAAGAAGTGCAGACGTTTTGGCGCTTAGTGCTTCCGCCAACGAGCGTCTTGATGCGCTGAATATTTGGATTCCAGCGGCGACGTGTCTTTACCTGAGAGTGGGAAACGTTATTTCCGAAGCTGGGCCCTTTGCCACAGATATCGCATGTTGATGCCACAGCAGTACTCCTTTTAATTTCAAATTCTTGAGCCAGGTTCCAGTTTCGGACCCGGCGGGTTAACAGGACCCAATAGTAGCGAGAAGACCTTCCTCACGCGAATTTGGTCCGATCCACGCGAGAATGGGCTTTATGGCCAGCCTCGACTCCAAATTGGTAAATGTCGTTGGCGACCGCACCGCAAAAGTCTTGGATTCGGTCTTTGGATATAAAACCCTGGCAGATTTAATTCATCATTATCCACGGAGATATTTAGTTCGTGGCGAGTTAAGCGATATCGCAGAACTTAAAGAGGGCGATGAAGTAACGGTCCTTGCGGAAATTTTTAGCTCAACCAGTCGCAAACTGCATGCGCGAAAAGGGAGCATTCTAGAAGTAATTGTTACCGATGGCAGCGCCAAGATGTCTCTTACTTTCTTTAATCAGGCATGGCGCGAGAAAGATCTCCGCGTTGGCAGGCAAGGTCTCTTCGCCGGCAAAGTCGGCGTCTTCAATGGCAAGCGCCAATTAGCCCATCCAGATTACGAAATGATTCCCGATGGCGATGATGTGGATTCGGCAGTTGCAGATTTTGCCGGGAAATTTCTGCCGATGTATCCAGCTAGCGCGAAATTACCATCTTGGAAGATCGCCCAATGTATTAACTTGGTAATTGGCGGGCTCGATGAAATTACCGATTTCATACCTGAGCGAATTTTAACCCAGCGTGGATATCCAACGCTGCAACAGGCGATCGTTCAGATCCATAACCCAGTTGATCTAGAGAGCGCAGAAAAATCGCGCGAGCGAATTACCTTCGATGAAGCACTTTTGATGCAGTTATTACTTTTAGAACGACGTGCACAATTACGGGCCCTGAAAGCAGTCTCGCGCAGCCCCAAGAGTTCGGGAATTCTCACCGCCTTCGATGCCTCTCTGCCATGGCAATTAACTGCAGGACAAATAGAAGTGAGTAATGAGATAGAAAAAGATTTGGCAGCTCCTTATCCAATGCATCGTTTGTTACAAGGTGAAGTAGGTTCTGGAAAAACTGTCGTTGCCTTGCGCGCGATGTTGGCAGTTATCGATAGCGGGGGACAGGCCGCGCTGCTTGCTCCAACTGAGGTTTTAGCTGCGCAACATTTGCGTACGATTGAAAAACTTCTCGGTCCGTTGGCCCAAGGTGGAATGTTGGGTGGAGTTGAAAACGCCACACAAGTGACTCTACTTACCGGATCGCAAAGCGCTGCCGCGCGTAAAGACGCACTAGCGCTTGCCGCATCGGGTCAAGCCGGAATTGTGATTGGTACACATGCGCTGCTCAGCGAATCTGTTACCTTTAACGATCTTGGTTTGATTGTCGTGGATGAACAACATCGCTTCGGTGTTGAACAACGTGATGCCCTAAAAGCCAAAGCGATCAATCCACCGCATCTATTGGTAATGACGGCAACTCCGATTCCAAGAACAGTTGCGATGACCGTCTTCGGTGATCTAGATGTATCGACTCTGCGCGAACTTCCTTTGGGGCGGCAACCAATTACAACTCATTTAGTTCCGACTTTAGAGAAGCCAACATTTTTAGATCGAGCTTGGGAGCGTATCCGCGAAGAGGTTTCGCAAGGCCATCAGGCATACGTTGTTGCCCCGCGAATTTCTGCCGGGACTTCAGAAGATGCCGATCTTGATTTTCTGTACGGTGAGAGTTCTCCTGATATCGCATCAGTTGAAGAGTTAGGGCCGAAATTACAATCTGGTCCGCTCAAAGGCCTGCGCATTGCACCGTTGCACGGCCGCCAAAGTAGCGAAGTTAAAAACTCCACAATGCAGGCATTTGCTGCTGGTGAGCTAGATGTCTTGATTTCAACAACCGTAATTGAAGTCGGCGTTGACGTTCCAAATGCCACCGTTATGGTCATCATGGATGCTGATCGTTTTGGCGTTTCACAATTACATCAATTGCGTGGTCGCGTCGGCCGCGGAACTTCACCTGGGCTTTGTTTATTGGTTACCTCAGCGCCCGCAGATAGCACAGCACGCGAGCGATTGGATGCAGTGAGTAAAACGCAAGATGGTTTTGAACTATCGCGGATTGACTTAGAGCAAAGGCGCGAAGGCGATGTACTGGGCGCATCACAATCTGGATCGCGATCTCATCTGCGTCTGCTTCGCGTATTACGTGATGAGAGTTTAATTGAAAGTGCGCGCGAAGTTGCGGCAGAGCTTCTGGCAGAGGGAGCTGAATTAAATGGCTATCCTTTGCTTAAGCAAGAGTTGGCGAAATTGCAGGCCGACGCTGCTGCAGAATTTATAGATAAGGGCTGAACCAAATGCGTATCATTGCCGGCAATGCGAAGGGCCGAAACATCTCATCGGTAGCATCCGCTACCCGTCCCACATCTGATCGCGCCCGTGAGGCGCTCTTCTCAACGTTAACTTCCGAATTTGGAGAGCTAACTGATCTAAATGTGCTCGATCTGTACGCTGGCACCGGCGCGATTGCGCTGGAATCACTTTCACGCGGTGCAGCGATAGTGCATGCGGTTGAAAAGGATGAACAAGCTCAGAAAGCAATTGTGGCAAATTTCGAAGGGCTGAAGACCGCGCAGTGCCCTGGAACCTTCCGCTTATTTGGACAGAGCGTTCATAGATTCCTGCAAGATCCCGCACCTTGTAAGTATCACTTTATTTATATCGATCCGCCCTACGAGGTTGAAGACATTGATGTGATTGAGACTTTAATTCAATTACACGATGGCGGCTTCTTAGATCCGCAGGCGCTGGTTGCAATCGAAAGAAATTCACGAGTAAAGGAAATTTCCTGGCCCCATGGATATGTTGCGGTGCGCGAAAAGAATTATGGGCAAGCGACCATTTTCTATGGCGCTCTGGCCGAAATTGAGCCTGAGAATGGATAAGGTTCCCAATCGTTGCTAGCGTTTACTCTATGAAGCGCTCCGTATGCCCAGGATCATTTGATCCAATCACCTTTGGGCACCTAGATATTATCGAACGCGCTAGCGAACAATTTGATGAGGTAGTCGTAGCGGTATTAGCGAACCGCACAAAGGCCAGCCTTTTCACAGTTGAAGAACGTATGGAGATGATCCGCCAGACGACTGCAAAATATAAGAACGTCAAAGTCGATTCATGGCATGGCTTATTAGTTGATTACTGCAAAACTAATTCAATCCAAGCAATCGTCAAGGGTTTGCGCGCTGTGACAGATTTTGATTACGAGCTACAAATGGCACAAATAAATTTGCAAGGTACGGGGGTTGAGACAATGTTTATGGCTACAGCACCTGCCCACTCATTCCTCTCATCATCTATCGTGAAAGAGCTAGCTCACTTCGGTGGCGATGTTTCTTCTATGGTTCCAAGCATCGTCAATGATGCGCTCAAAGCACGAGTAGCAGGGAAGTAAAATGGACTCAATTGAAAAGCTAAATACCGCGATCACTCTTGTTGAAGAAGCACGGGGAGTTCCGCTTTCGGCATCATGCGTTGTTCACCGCAGCGAGATGCTAGAAATATTAGATGGCGCCCGCGAAAGCCTGCCACATGATCTTTTTCAGGCTGAAGAAATTCTGGCCAAGAAAGATTTATTAATTGATGAAGGCCGATCAAGTTCTGAACAGATGATCGCCACCGCTCGTGAAGAAGTTGCTCGGATGATTGAACAGACTGCGATTGTGCAGGCCGCGCGCGATGAAGCTCAGAGAATTCTCGATGATGCGCGAGTCCAGGCCGCCGATGAGCGCGCCGAAGTCGAAAGTTATATCGATGGTCGCTTAGCAACCTTGGAAGTAATTTTAAATAAGACTATGGATGCCGTTGCCCGTGGTCGCGATCGCTTAGATGGCGCCAACGATAAAGATGTTCTCTCGCAATTAGCCAACGACAAGTAATTTAAGTAAAGCTAAAGCGCCATGAGCCGAGCCTCCCAAGTATTTCAATTCAACACCCATGAACTGCCTCGTCGTGCGGGGGAGATGAAGGAGTACCAGCTCGATCTCGAGATCCTGGAGCCGGTCGGCGTAGCTTTGCTCGCAGTTCCAGCCGGTGACATCATCGAGATTGATATGCGTCTGGAATCAGTGACTGAAGGGGTATTGCTCAGCGCAGATTTATACACAGTCGCTAAGGGTGAATGCATTCGCTGCCTAGATCCTGTTGAAATCATCGTTGAGCGCAAAATTCAAGAGCTCTATCGCTATGAGCCAACTTCCGATAAAGGTGGAAAGCGTAAGAAACACTCCGCTCGCGCCGAAGCATCCGATGAAATTGATCTCGATGCCGTCGATGAGCTATGGCTAGAAGGCAACGATATGAATTTAGAGATCCCAATTCGTGATGCGATAGTTCTCGATCTACCCGTTAACCCGCTCTGTTCGCAAGATTGTCTGGGGCTGTGCCCTGATTGCGGCGAGAAGTGGGCGAAGTTGCCAGATGGACATTTCCACGAGGCGGTCGACGCTCGCTGGGCTGGGCTGGCGGGCTTGGATTTTAAGAATTCGGATGAATAAGGGATACTTCTCCCAGTAAGCCTTGAGCACGATCTGCTCAGGGTAAATTGAGATTAAGGACGATTACCGTGCCAGTACCAAAGCGAAAGATGTCGCGTTCTAAGACGCGCTCCCGCCGCGCTATGTGGAAGACAACTGCAGCATCACTTGCAGCTTGCCCACAATGCCAGCAACCAAAGTTGACTCACACAGCTTGCCCAACTTGCGGAACATATAACCGCCGCCAGGTACTAGAGGTCTGATCTGTACTCTTCTTTAACTTCGCAACTCGGGATTTCACTTTCTCCTGAATTGCTTGAGTTAGCTTTTACCCACCGTTCTTTCGCATATGAAAGTGGTGCGAAAGAGACGAACGAACGCCTGGAATTTTTAGGGGATTCAGTTCTTGGGCTAATAGTTACAGAAGAACTTTATCTACGTTATCCAGATTTAGATGAATCACGTTTATCTCCGCTGCGCTCTGGCATTGTAAATATGCGCGCGCTCGCCGATATTGCGCGCACTCTTGATTTAGGGAAATACATTCGCCTGGGTAAAGGTGAAGAAGTAACTGGTGGGCGTGATAAAAATTCACTGTTAGCCGATGCTTTAGAAGCGTTAATTGGCGCAATTTATTTAGAGCTAGGTTTTGCTAGCACTACAACCGTAGTCCGCGATTTAATTAAAGAGACTATGGAAAGTGCGATGGCTAAGGGCGCCGGCCTTGATGGCAAAACTGCGCTGCAAGAACTTGTCTCATCCCTTGGCAAGGGAACCCTGGAATACCTAGTTACTGAAACTGGTCCAGATCACGATAAGAGTTTTACTGCTATTGCAATGGTTGCCGGTGAGGCAGTTGCCGAAGGTATTGGTAAGAGCAAACGTGAAGCCGAACAATCTGCTGCCCGATTGGCATATGAAATTCTGGCAACCCTCAAGTAGTACTTCACTTGCGCCTTGTATATAAAGGCGCCACCTAAACGGTAGGTTTACGCCGTGTATTTAAAGAGCATGACGCTAAAGGGCTTCAAGTCCTTTGCATCGGCGACCACGCTGCGCCTAGAACCCGGCATCACCTGCGTAGTCGGACCTAACGGCTCGGGTAAATCAAATGTTGTAGATGCGCTCACCTGGGTTATGGGTGAACAAGGCGCAAAATCTTTACGCGGCGGCAAAATGGAAGATGTCATCTTCGCGGGTACCAGCGGCAGAGCTCCACTTGGTCGCGCTGAAGTTTCGTTAACAATCGATAACACCGATGGCGCACTTCCCATTGAATACGCTGAAGTTACTATTTCGCGCATCCTCTTTCGCAATGGCCAGAGTGAATATCAAATCAACGGTGAAGCATCCCGCTTATTAGATATTCAGGAACTACTTAGCGATTCTGGAATTGGTCGCGAAATGCACGTCATCGTTGGCCAAGGCCAACTAGATGCGATTTTAATGGCGACACCAGAAGAACGTCGTGGATTTATCGAAGAAGCAGCGGGCGTTCTTAAGCATCGCAAGCGTAAAGAGAAAGCGCTTCGTAAATTAGATTCGATGCAAGCAAATCTGGCACGTGTACAGGATTTAACTGTTGAGCTGCGCCGCCAGCTTCGCCCTCTTGGTAAACAAGCCGAAGTCGCCAAGAAAGCTGCGACGATCCAAGCCGACCTGCGCGATGCCAAACTGCGTTTATTAGCAGATGATTACATCTCACTCTCTAAAACCCTTGATGCAGAAGTTGCTGATGAAACGGCGCTACGCGAACGCCGCTCACTTGTTGAAGCCGAAGTTGAAAAAATCAGACTGCGCGAAGAATCACTCGATGCACAAGCTGCTTTTGAAAGTCCACTATTAATCGCAGCCCAAGAAAATTTCTATTCCCTAAGCGCGCTTCGCGAAAAATTCCGCGGCACTCAGTCACTTGCACAAGAACGTTCTAGATTCTTAGCTGAAGAGGCTGAAGAAGCCCGTAGCGCGGGGCGCGATCCCCAAGCACTGGAACAAGAAGCCGCTGCGCTTCGTTTGGAAGAAGCCGAACTTCGCGCAGGTGTAGCAAGTTCCCAAAATTTGCTAGCGGCATCTACACAAGAGTTAGCAAACGCGGAAGCTTCATTAAAAGCTGAGGAAGATAAAATTGCTGCCGCAATGCGCGCAATTGCAGATCAACGCGAAGGCACCGCCCGCCAAGAAGGCCATATTAAATCTCTAGCCGCGCGCTTAGATGCGATCGCCGAAGAAATTGCTCGCTTAGTTAAAGCCCGCGATGAAGCAGCAGCACGTGCGGCAAGTGCGCAGCGTGAATATTCAACCTTTGAGATGGATATTGCCGGTGCCGACGCAGGTGAACTCGGACTAGATTCTGAATTCGAAGTCGCCAAACAGTCGCTGGATTCTGCAAAATTGAATTTAGCTAACTTAGTTGAAGCCGAACGCGCCGCTGATCGCGAACGCAACGCCACAGAATCAAAGCTAGAGGCGATGCAAATAACCTCGCAAACGCGTGATGGGGGAGCGGCGCTAATTCGTGATTCACGCGGTATCTCTCTTCTGGGAAGCGTTGCCTCACTTATAAAGGTAGATAGCGGTTGGGAAGCGGCTACCGCTGCAGCTCTAGGCACACTCGCTGATGCGATCGTTGTTCGTGATTTAAACTCTGCTGTTAGCGCGCTAACTACGCTGCGCAGTGAAAATTTAGGGCAAGCAGATGTATTGGTTTATGAACCAGGATCGCATAACGCGCCGGCAATTCCTGCTGGACTTACACCGCTTGCAAATTATGTCCGTTCTTCCGAAATTGGAGATCTACTCGCATCGCTACTTGGCGCATCAGTTGTGGTTGAAAGCGCCCGCGATGCCCAAGAAATTCTGCGTACAAATCCTGGACTAACTGTGGTTACCCGCGATGGTGATGTGGTTTCTGCAAAACGTGCTCGTGGCGGCTCAGCCTCATCTACCTCACTGATTGAAATTAGCGCGCTAGTTGAAGATTTAAGTAAGAAATTGGAGACGCTTACCCATAATTGTGATCGTCTTAAATTTGAAATTGTCACCGCACAGAGCGATGTAGATTCTAAGCAAGGTGCTTTCGATTTTGCGTTATCTAAGTTAAATGAATCTGATGCGCGAATTGCTGCCCTAACTGAACAATTGGCGGTATCTGGTCAAAATATGAAATCAGCCACCGCTGAAGTAGAACGTCTTAACTCAGCAATTGCAGAGGCAACTTCTGCAAAGGGGCGCGATGAGAATGAGCTCTCTATCGCATCAGCGCAGCTACATACCCGAGGTGCGACAGCAGAACCAGATCACAGCAACGCCGATAATTTACGTAATCAAGTCTCACTTGCGCGTACTGCAGAAGTTGAAGCAAGACTCGCAGTTAGAACAAGTGAAGAGCGAGTCGGATCTACAGCAGCGCGCGCCAAAGCGTTAGAAGATTCAGCTCGCGCCGAACGTGAAGCATCTGAACGCGCCATCTCTCGACGTGGCGCTCGTGCTCGTGGCGCACTCATCTCATCTGCTATCGCTGAAGCTGCCTATGAAGCGCTAATTCATATTGAACGTTCTATCGCAAAGGCGGCAACTGAACGCGCCCGCTTAGAAGCATCCCGCTCTGATCGCGAAGGCGAGACCCTCACAGTTCGCGCCCGCAGTCGCGAGTTAGCTAGCGAGCTTGAACAGTTAACTTCTTCAGTTCATAAAGATGAGATCGCAAGAGCTGAACAACGCATGCGTATCGAAGCCCTGGAAACAAAGTGCGTTGAAGAACTCGGCGTGGACACAACAACATTGGTAAATGAATATGGACCACAAAATGATGTACCGACCTTTATGGAGACCGAAGATGGCGAGATCATCGCTACCGAGCTAATTCCATACCGTCGCGATCAACAGGAGAAGCGTTTAGCTGCAACCGAGCGTTCGCTGACGCTACTTGGAAAGATCAATCCACTTGCCTTAGAAGAATATAACGCGCTAGAAGAGCGTTTGAAATTCTTAGCCGAGCAGTTGGAAGATCTAAAGCGCACCAAGAAAGATCTGCTAGATATCATCAAAGAAGTCGATGATCGTGTTCAAAGTATCTTTATGGAAGCCTATGAAGAAACTGCTAAACACTTTGAAGATATTTTTGCGCGGTTATTTCCTGGTGGAGATGGCCGTCTAATTCTTACCAATCCAGACGATCTGTTAAATACTGGTGTTGATGTCGAAGCGCGCCCACCAGGTAAGCGCATTAAACGTCTCTCACTTCTATCAGGTGGTGAAAAGTCGCTTACTGCAGTTGCCATGTTGGTCGCGATCTTTAAGGCGCGCCCAAGTCCGTTCTATGTTCTCGATGAAGTTGAAGCCGCCCTAGATGATGTAAACCTAGGACGTCTATTGGTAATTCTGGAAGAACTCCGCGAAAGTTCACAGCTAATTATTATTACCCACCAGAAACGCACTATGGAGATTGCAGATGCGCTTTACGGTGTAACCATGCGTGGTGATGGAGTTTCTGAAGTTATTTCACAGCGCTTGCGCGACTCTGAATCCGCCTGACCACTTTGGTGTGAAATGGGAATTTTTAGCAAATTTGTCGCCAAGCTAAAGGGTCAATCAACGGCCGACCCGCTGGATTGGAAGGAACTTGAAGCAGAACTCCTGGCTGCAGATCTAGGGCCCAGCCTTAGCGCAGAGATTTTAAAGAGCGCGCAAGGTTTAAAGGGTGCTGATGCCGTGGCATCTCTTACTCAAATACTTAACTCACATCTCTCAACTAAGTCGCGCGCGCTATCTATGGCAAATCCAGTAAACGTTGTACTAGTAGTCGGTGTAAACGGGACCGGTAAAACTTCTTCCGTTGCGAAATTGGCAAATCACTTGAAATCTTCTGGAAATTCAGTTGCTATGGCAGCAGCTGACACTTTTCGCGCCGCCGCCGTAGATCAACTACAAACTTGGGGCCAGCGCATTGGTGTTGCTGTAATAGCCGGCAAAGCTGGCGCTGAGCCGGCATCAGTTGCTTTCGATGCTGCAATTTCTGCCAAAGATTCTGGCGTAAATTACTTATTAATTGATACTGCTGGGCGCTTACATAATAAGAGCGATTTAATGGCCGAACTTGGCAAGGTGCGGCGCGTAGTGGAGAAAACGTTACTAATTTCTGAAGTTCTATTGGTAGTTGATGCAACAACCGGCCAGAATGGAATTGCCCAAGCAAAGATATTTACCGAGGCCGTTGATGTGACCGGGTTGATTGTTACCAAATTAGATGGCAGCGCCCGTGGTGGGGTCGCCCTAGCGATCGAGAGCGCTCTGGATATTCCAATTAAATTTGTCGGCAACGGCGAAGGCGAGCGGGATTTTGCGCCCTTTGATGCCAGCGCCTACTTGGCTGGCTTAACTAGCGACTAATTCTGGCTCTGCTGTAACAAGGATGTAACACAAGGCGCCATTTTGTGACCGCGTCTTAACCTAGAAAACGAGCAGCCGTAACCGGCAATGGGCATCTTTACCCCATCTCAACGGCGAGGTTTCACGCAGTTGGCTCTCTCGTAAGAAGTCAGCGCATCATTGAAAGAAGAAACTAATGGAAGAGATTGTTTTAAATTCAGGCGATACCGCTTGGGTATTGGCAAGTACCGCTCTCGTTCTCCTGATGACTCCAGGTTTAGCATTTTTCTATGGAGGAATGGTTCGCGCTAAAAGCGTTTTAAATATGATGATGATGTCGATGATTACAATCGGTATCGTCAGCGTTTTGTGGGTAATTTATGGATTCGAACTCGCCTTTGGTTATAAAGCTAATTCGGCTTGGTATGGAAATCTTTCCTTCTCCGGACTTGGTGGAATGGTGAATGATCTAACTAATAACGGTGGGATATATCCAATTCCAGTTCTTGTTTTTGCTGCATTCCAATTAATGTTTGCGATCATTACCCCGGCGCTGATATCAGGTGCTATCGCCGATCGCACCAAGTTCACCGCTTGGGCAATCTTCGTGGCTATCTGGTCAACTATCGTTTACTTCCCAGTTGCACACTGGGTATTCGCATTTGGAAATAAAGTTGGCGATACCGTTACCGGAACAGGATTTCTCGCAGGTAAAGGCTTAGAAGACTTTGCCGGCGGAACTGCCGTTCATATCAACGCTGGCGCTGCCGGACTTGCACTAGCAATTGTTCTTGGTAAGCGCGTTGGATGGCGTAAAGAAGCTATGCGTCCGCACTCATTGCCATTGGTAATGCTCGGTGCTGGCTTGCTCTGGTTTGGATGGTTTGGCTTTAACGCAGGCTCTGCGCTTGCTGCAAATGGAACTGCCGGACTTGCCTTTATGAACACTCAAGTTGCGACAGCTGGCGCACTACTTGGTTGGTTGTTAGTTGAAAAAGTTCGCAATGGACATGCAACTTCGCTCGGTGCCGCATCTGGCGCAGTAGCCGGATTGGTAGCCATCACTCCCGCTTGCGCATTCGTTGCGCCTTGGGCGGCAGTTATTATCGGTCTGATCGCCGGAATCCTCTGCTCGCTTGCAGTTGGAATTAAATATGCACTTGGCTTTGATGATTCACTCGATGTCGTGGCAGTTCACCTCGTCGGTGGAATCTGGGGTTCACTATCTATCGGATTATTCGGAACTCACGTTGTTAATAGCTTAGGCCTCGATGGCATCTTCTACGGTGGTGGAACTGCGCTGCTTGTGAAGCAAGCACTCGGAGTCGGACTTGTTCTGGCTTATTCATTCATCGTAACTCTTATTCTCGGTTTTATTATCGAGAAGACAATTGGATTCCGTATAAAGAAGGATGCCGAAGTTGAAGGTGTCGATCTCAGCGAGCACGCTGAAACTGCTTATGAAATGACTAGCTCATCACGTGGAGGCTCACTGCTATGAAGTTAATTACAGCTATCTTGAAACCATTTAAGTTAGATGAAGTAAAAGATGCACTGCAAGCAGCAGGCGTAACCGGGATGACTGTTTCTGAGGCCAGTGGTTTCGGTCGCCAACGCGGTCACACCGAGGTTTATCGCGGCGCTGAATACACAGTCGATCTTGTACCAAAGGTTCGCCTTGAGGTTTTAGTCGATGATAGCGATGCTGCTGCAATCGTAGATGTAATTGTTAAGGCCGCATCTACAGGTTCTATTGGCGATGGAAAGGTTTGGACAACACCAGTTGATTCAATCGTCCGCGTCCGTACTGGTGAACGCGGAAGCGACGCAATCTAACCTCCTAGATTGCTATCAATTCGCGTTATCTCCAGTAAATCGAGTAAGTAAGATAGCTACATGGGTACACGTGAGCGGCGAGAGAGATCGAACGAGAGCGATCGTCTTATAAGTTCACTCTTTACTGGTGTAGCAGGGGTAGCACTCGCCGCGGTCGGTGGTTACGGCCGCGGTGAGCTAGCCCCCGGTTCAGATCTAGATATTCTCTTTCTGCATAATGGTCGAGTTGATGATCAAGTTCTCGGTGAGTTAATTAATAAAATTCTCTATCCGCTTTGGGATAAATCTTTTAAGGTTGATCACTCGGTTCGCACGCGCGTAGAAACACGTGATGCAGCTAGCGACGATTTGAAGGTCGCCTTAGGACTGCTAGATATCCGCTTAATTTGTGGTGATGCAGATTTAGTTGCAGCCGTTCAAAACGATGCCATTGCTGATTGGCGAGAAAAATCTCGAGAGCGGTTACCTCAACTTCGTGCATCGCTCATCGAACGCCACCTGCGATCCGGTGAGCTGGCCTATCTTCTCGAACCTGATTTGAAGGAAGCTCGTGGTGGGCTGCGCGATATCACTGCGCTACGAGCAGTTGCGCTAAGTGGAGCGGTCAGCGTCTCTTTGGAACAAGTAAGCGCGGCTGAATCGGTTTTGATGAATGCGCGTGAAGCGCTGCATGAAGTAACTGGGCGCGATAAAGATCGCCTGCTTTTTCAGGAGCAAGATAAAGTTGCCGAAAATTTAGAGTATCTAGATGCTGATGAATTAATGAGCGCTATCGCTCAAGCAGCGCGTTCCGTAGATTACTTACTAGAATCAACATGGCATCGCTTAGGTCATCGTGGAAAAGATGGGCTTGGTCGTTTTCTCAAGCGTCCACGAAGTACGCAAGTTGCACCTGGAATTACGATTGCCCACCAAGAAGTGTCGGTCATAGACACTTATGATTTGGCTGCCGATCCCGTAATTGGAATTCGCGCTGCAGCTATTGCTGCACAAGCAGGACTTCCAATAGCACCGGCAACCTTGCAACGTCTTATGAACGCCTATCGAGATGGTGCTGGCCAAATGCCAAATCCTTGGCCGCGGGCAGCGCGCGAGAATTTAATTGCCTTAATTGGGGCAGGCCAACCGATGGTGCGAATCTGGGAGGCTTTAGATCAAGAGGAGATTCTCTTTAATTGGTTACCTGAATGGCGGGCAGTGCGTTCACTTCCGCAACGTAACGTTCTGCATCGCCATACCGTTGACCGGCATATGGTTGAAACCGCTGTGTTCGCTGCTGCGTTAACGCGACGGGTACATCGCCCGGATCTACTTTTATTCGCTGCTCTATTTCACGATATTGGTAAAGGTACGCAAGAGGATCACAGCGACCGTGGTGAACGGTTAATCCAACCTCTGGCTGCGCGCATTGGCTTTTCAGATCCTGATATTGCAACCCTGAAGTTATTGATCAAGCACCATCTCTTATTGAGCGCGACTGCAACCAGGCGTGATCTCGATGATCCCGCAACGATTGCATCGGTGACTTCGGTAATTCCAGATCTACAAACGCTCGAGCTCTTACATGCCCTGAGCATCGCCGATGGCCAAGCAACCGGCAGAGCGGCCTGGAGTGATTGGAAAGAGAGCCTGTTAAGTGAATTAGTCTCACGCGTGACCAGCGCTCTTACCGATAACACCATCGCAACTGCTCCAATTTTCACTGAAGAGCAATTGAACTTTGCACGCACTGGAGAACTACGGGTAATTATCGAAGATCGCGATCCTGATTTCGTCATCGAAATAATTGCTCCCGATAAGCCGGGTCTGCTCTCGGTAGTTGCCGGGGTATTGAATCTGGCCCGCTTTGATGTGCGTTCGGCTCGTACTCAGACTGTAGAAAAAAGTGCAGTTATGAAATGGCTGGTCACTCCGAACCAATATGCGCCTACGGTAGATAGCGCACTAATTCACCAGATGATTGCCGATGCACTTGCTGATGCCAGCGAGTTAAGTGCAAAAATCTCACAGCGGATAGCCGATTATGCAAATCTGCCAACCATACCTGTCCCATCTCCAGTGGTTGAAACCTTTATGGATGCGGCAACTGATGCCACGATTATTGAAGTTCGTAGCCATGATCGGCCAGCACTACTTTTTGGAATTGGAGATGTGATAACCAAATGTCAGATCGATATTAAATCTGCCATTGTTACAACACTTGGGGCCGAAGCGATCGATACTTTATATGTAACCGAAATCGGCGGCGGCGGGTTATCAGCTGCTCGCGCACAGGAAGTGGCCGATCGATTATCGGCCGTCCTGGCGTAGGATCACCTTCTATGTTTGATTCGCTATCTGCCAAGTTAACTGGAGCTTTCGTATCGCTACGTTCGCGCGGCAAGATATCAACTTCAGATATTGAAAATACTTGTGCAGATATTAGAACCGCTCTCCTTGATTCCGATGTCGCACTTTCAGTTGTCGACTCCTTTATAGATGTAATTCGCGAAAAATCACTTGCTGCACTGCCCAATATCCAATCTGGAACCAACCAGGCGCAAGCGATATTTGAGATAGTAAATACCGAGCTCATAGAGATTCTTGGGGGAGCGGCTCGCCGAATTCGCTTTGCTAAAAATCCACCAACTGTAATTATGTTGGCAGGTTTGCAAGGCGCTGGTAAGACAACTCTGGCAGGAAAATTGGCTAAATTTTATTTGGATCAAGGCAATACACCGCTCTTAGTTGCATCTGATCTACAACGCCCGAATGCGGTTACCCAATTACAAGTAGTCGGTGACAGTGTGGGCGTGCCAGTTTTTGCACCAGAACCAGGTAATGGTGTTGGAGACCCAGTAAAGGTTGCCGAACAAGCTTTGGTATTTGCAAAATCAAAACTTTATAACATGGTCATCGTCGATACCGCAGGCCGCTTAGGTGTAGATCAAGAGTTGATGAAACAGGCTATAGATATTCGCAATGCGGTAGCGCCCGATGAGATCCTCTTTGTTGTCGATGCGATGATCGGCCAAGATGCAGTTCGAACCGCGAAAGCCTTCCAAGATGGCGTAGGTTTCGATGGCGTCGTATTAACCAAGCTAGATGGCGATGCGCGTGGTGGCGCGGCTCTTTCAATCGCTAAATTAACTGGCCAGCCAATTATGTTCTCATCTAACGGTGAGAAATTAACCGATTTCGATATCTTCTATCCAGAACGTATGGCCTCTCGCATCCTTGGCATGGGAGATGTGGCAACGCTGGCCGAACAAGCTAAGAAGGCTTTAGATGGCCAATCAACTGCAAAGTTAGAAGAGAAATTTGCGCGCGGAGATGATTTCACCCTTGAAGATTTCCTGGAGCAGTTGGAAGCGATGTCGAAGATGGGATCAATGTCAAAGCTGCTAGGAATGCTGCCCGGTGCAGGTGCAATGAAGAAGCAGATAGAAAACTTTGATGAATCTGAAATTGTTCGCACTAAATCAATCGTGCAATCAATGACGCCTTTGGAGCGACGCGATCCCAAGGTTTTAAATGGTTCACGTCGCGCCCGGATCGCAATTGGCGCAGGCCGTAAAGTCCAAGATGTTAATTCGCTAGTCGATAAATTTGCGGCCGCGCAAAAGATGATGCGCCAGATGCGCAAAGGCGGTGGCATGCCACCTGCTATGGCGCAAAGCATGGGAATGCCTCCTGGAATTGGATCTGGATTGGGAGCCGGCCAAATGGCGCCACAAAAGGCGCAGCAACCAGCTAAGAAGAAGTCGAAATCGGGAAATCCTGCCAAACGGGCGGCGGAAGAACGCGAATAAGGCCTCAATTTCGCATCTGTGCGCCTTAATGGCAAGATTAGCCTCCTGTTGAGGGGCCCTCTACCCCCACAACATCCATATCCAAAGTTGTATTAAGTAAGTGCGCACCCCGCTGCACAAGCAATAAATATGACACACTTTTTAGGAGCACTACTTCTTTGTCTACAAAAATTCGCTTAATGCGCATGGGAAAGATCCGCACACCATTTTTCCGCATTGTTGTTACAGATTCACGTAAAGCTCGTAACGGACTTTCAATTGAAGAAATTGGCCGTTACGTTCCAGGACAAGAGCCATCAATCATGGAAGTTAACTCTGATCGCGCGCAGTACTGGCTCGGCGTCGGAGCACAACCGACTGCCGCTGTAGAGGCGATCTTTAAGGTCACTGGCGATTGGCAGAAGTTCAAGGGTCTACCTGGAACTGAAGGAACACTTAGATTTGCAACACCAAAGCCAGCTAAGAGCATCGCCTACGAAGCGGCTGTTAAGCAGGCAATGGATGAGCCTAAAGAAGGCGCAACAACTATGAAGAAGAAGGCGCAAGAGAAGTTAGCTGCAAAGGCTAATCCTGCTCCTGTGATCGAAGAGGCACCTGCAGCAGAAGCGGCTGCTGATGTAGTTGTTGAAGAAACTCCAGTGGTGGAAGCCGTTGCTGAAGTTGCTGCAGAAGCTGTTGTTGAAGCTCCCGCAGAAGTGGTTGCTGAAGTGTCCGAACCAACTGCGACCGATGTGGTGGCAGAGGTTCCAGTTGAAGTTACGACTACAGACGTTGTGGTTGAAACCGAAGAAGCGGCTGCCGAATAACAATGATGGACGAAGCTCTCGAGCACCTCGTTAAAGGAATCGTTGATAATCCTGAAGATGTCATCGTCAAGGAGAAGACTCACCGTCGCGGCACAACTCTAGAAGTTCGTGTCAATCCTGAAGATATCGGCAAGGTGATTGGCCGCAATGGTCGCACTGCAAAGGCGCTACGCACTGTCGTAAGCGCAATTGCCGGTCGCACTGTGCGCGTTGATCTCATCGATACCGATGAGGCTCGCTAACTTTAAAGAAGTAAAAGTCACTAGCCATGCGCCTTAATGTAGGACGCATCGGTCGTGCTCACGGAATTCTAGGTGAGGCGACTATTGAAGTTCGTACCGATTTAGCAGAGGAACGTTTTGCTATCGGTGCGCAATTAGAAACAGATAGCCACGGAGTATTGACCGTGGCTTCTGCGCGCGTACATAACGGCATATTGCTACTGGGATTTAATGGAATATCCGATCGCAACTCTGTTGAGAAACTGCGAGATGTTCTGCTTTATTCAGAGGTAGATATCGATGAACCTGGCTTTGAAGAAGATGATTATCACGTCCTGCAGCTAGTCGGTTGCAAGGCTTATCTGGTGGATGGCGATTTGCTTGGAGAAGTAATTGAAGTCTTAAATCTGCCAGGCCAAGATGTACTTTCCATCAAATCCGAAAGTGGCGAAGTCTTAATTCCCTTTGTTCACCAACTGGTTCCGGTCGTTGATATAAAGGCTAAGCGCATGACAGTTATTCCACCAGAATTCTATGAAAGCGAGGCAAAGTCATGAAGATTGATGCAGTAACAATCTTCCCTGAGTACTTTGCGCCTGCTCAGCTTTCTTTGCTGGGCAAAGCTCAAGATAAAGGAATCGTTGAATTACAGATTCACGACCTGCGATCCTTTACTAGCGATAACCACAACACGGTAGATGACACTCCCTATGGTGGTGGCGCGGGGATGGTTATGTTGCCTGAGATTTGGGGTATCGCCCTTGATCCACTTTTAATTTCAGATGTTGATTTGATCATTCTGACACCAGCTGGAAATCGCTTTAACCAGACTATGGCTGAGAACTTTGCCAACGCTAGACAACTGGTATTTGCATGTGGGCGTTATGAAGGAATTGATGATCGAGTTCGCCAGTATTATTCACAACCTGAATTTATAAAGGCAGGAGTTCGCGTACATGAAGTCTCTATTGGGGATTATGTACTCGGTGGGGGAGAAGTAGCATCGCTGGTAATGATCGAAGCTATAACTCGCTTAATTCCAGGTGTGCTAGGTAATCCAGAATCACTAATGGAGGAGTCTCATAATTCTGAGGGTTATCTGGAATATCCAAATTTTACAAAGCCGCAAGAATGGCGGGGAATTTCGGTACCTGAGATCTTATTAAGTGGAAATCACGGTGAAATCGCTAAGTGGCGCAAATTACAGGCTGAAGAACGCGCCAAAAAGCCTTTTAACTAGTCAGTAACCACCAATTTCGCGTAGCGTTCACCTATGAGCGAAGAGTCCCAACAGATCCAGTCACGTTTAATTCGTGACTTGGAACCCGTTGTTGCAGTTGAACTCGAACGCCACATATCTGTACAGAAGAATTGGTATCCACACGAGTATGTCCCATGGTCAGAAGGTCGCGATTATGCAGGGCCTTTAAATGGAGATGCCTGGGAAGCCAAAGATTCACGGCTCACTCCAGTTGCCCAAGATTCGCTAATTCTCAACTTACTTACCGAAGATAATTTGCCGAGCTATCACACCGAGATTGCGATCTCTATGGGGCGTGATGGTGCTTGGGGTAATTGGATTGAGCGGTGGACTGCCGAAGAAGCACGACATGCGATCGTTATTCGTGATTATTTGATGGCAACACGTGGCGTAGATCCTTACGAACTAGAAGATTTGCGAATGGCGCACATGTCACTTGGTTATCAAACTCCTTACGAAAACGATATGTTGCACACCATTGCATACGTTTCATTTCAAGAGTTGGCAACACGTATTTCCCATCGTAATACCGGCAAAATCTCTAATGATCCAATTGCTGAGCGCATGATGCAACGTGTGGCCTTAGATGAAAACCTGCACATGCTCTTCTATCGCAACACTTTATCTGCCGCCCTTGATATGGAACCAAATGCCGCCATGCGAGCTATCGCCGATGTTGTAACTAACTTTGATATGCCAGGTGCCAGCATGCCCGGCTTTGGTCGTAAGGCTGTACAAATTGCTCTCGCTGGAATCTATGATTTACAACAGCATCTCGATGAGGTTATCTCTCCAGTTTTGCGTTCCTGGAATGTCTTTGAGCGAAATGATCTAAGTGGTGATGGTCTCGTTGCGCGTGATGAGATAGCTGCCTTTATGAGTAAGTCAGGTAAAGAGGTTGCAACCTTTAACGATAAGCGTGAAGTTTACTTCGACCGCCTAATTGCGCGCGGCCAAGAACCAATTCGCATCAAAAAGTAGTCCTGAGTAGAGTCCACCCATGTCTAAACGAGTGCTTTTTATTGAACATGATCATGCATCAGAAGCAGGTCCAATTTCGAAACGTTTTGCAGAACTCGGTTATGAGATAAATCGTTTTCTAATCGTGGACGAAGCAAATTACTTAACGCCTAATGTCACCGTAAATTGGCCAGACCTGCTGCAATTTGATGTCTTGGTGATTCTGGGCGCACCATGGGGTGCTTGGGAGGATGAGCGAATCGGTAATTGGTTAACTCCCGAAAGAGCAAAAGTTTTAGAAGCCCACAACGCAGGAATTCCGATTCTCGGCATATGTTTCGGTGGCCAGCTAATGGCTCGTGTTCTAGGTGGATCTGTTGCTCGTGCACCTAAAGCTGAACTCGGTTGGTATGAGGTTAATAGCGATGACACATCACTAATTGAAACCGGTCCATGGTTTCAATATCACTGGGATCGCTGGCAGCTGCCTCCTGGAGCAACTGAAATCGCGCGAACTGAAATCGCTTCCCAAGCCTTTACCTATGGCCGCACTTTAGGTCTGCAGTTTCATCCAGAAATTGACGCCTACGTTTTAGATCTTTGGCTTGCCATGGAAGGCGGTTGCGTCGAAGTTGAATCTGAAGGCGTCGTCGTCCAAGAGCTACGCACGCAAACAAAGTTGATTGAGCCTGAAACCAATAAGCGAGGCTACGAACTTGTAGATCGCTTCCTATCTAGAATAGCCACAGCCGATCTAAAGAAATTTACTGCTTAAATCAAATTAGGGGAGAAATAATGAATACCTTTGGCTCCTTTAATAACCATCTGCCGGTAAAGGTTCGCTTCGGTGAAGGTATCTCCAACTCACTTCCAGTCGTTATTGATGAACTAGGAGCCAGCAAAGTCTTCCTAATGGTGGACGCTGGTATCGAGAAATTTAATCCAGCGGCCAAAGCTCTGATCGATCGTTTAATCTCAATTTCGCATTTGTCTGTAACCGTATTTGAAAAACCTGCCGGTGAGCCAACCATCGAGATGGTTGATGATGCAACCGCTGCCTTTAAGAGTTCTGGTTCAGAAGTCGTGGTCGCACTGGGTGGCGGATCTGTTATCGATACCGCAAAAGCAGCTCGCTTATGTGCTGAGCTAAATTGCACCTTCCGCGAATTTCAAGCCCAAACCCCAACTTACCCAGCTCCAAACGCGGCGCTGATCGCGATTCCAACTTCGGCAGGAACTGGTTCAGAAGTTTCAGGTGGTTCGGTAATTTCTGATCAACAATCTGGAATTAAAGCTGGCATTGCCAACGGCAATCTACGAGCCCAAGTTGCACTTGTTGATCCAGTTCTTACTTACAGCATGCCTCCAACTATGACCGCTAACACCGGAATCGATGCCCTAGCGCAAGCAATTGCTGGAATTATCGCAAAATGCTCAACGCCAATTGGTGATGCCATTGGATACGAAGCAGTTCGGATGATGTCGGGTGCACTGGTTGACGCTTACAAAAATGGCGAAGATAAAGAAGCGCGCGCTGCGATGTCAGCTGGCAGCATGATGGCTGGCCTAACCATGAATATCTCTGATTGCACCGCTGAACATTCCTTGGGCCAGGCAATTGGTGGTCTAAAGCATGTCCCACACGGATTAACTATTGGGTTAGTTTTAGTTGAAACCTTGACCCGTGAGGCAAAAGTTGTTCCAGAAAAGATGGAGCGAGTCGCAGATGCGCTAGGTGCGCCACAAGATGAGACCCGCAACGGATCACGTGCAGTCAACGCTGTTCGCAAAATCCTGGCAGATCTAAATTTCCCAGTGCTTTCCAGTATCGGTGTAACGGCTGATGATATTGAACTGCTATCTGATAACGCGCTAGATGATTACTTCATTACTCAATCGCCACGCCCTTGGACCAAGGCAGAAGTAGTTGAAGCATTTACCTCAGCTCTTAATTTAGAGAGCCGAAGCGCTTAATTTATTCAGTTGCGAAGAAGACGTTCTTCGTTTCGGTGTAAGCATCTAGCGCATCAGGGCCAAGTGCTCTGCCTAAGCCAGATTGTTTAAACCCACCAAATGGCGTCCAGAAACGCACTGACGAGTGCGAATTAACTGAAAGGTTTCCACTTTCAATTGCGCGAGATACGCGCATGGCGCGTCCCAAATCATTTGTCCAAATTGATCCCGATAAACCGTAATCAGATGCGTTAGCTAGCGAAATAGCTTCGGCTTCATCTTCGAAGGTTAGGACTGAGACAACTGGTCCGAAAATTTCTTCCTGCCACGTACGAGTATTGACGCTCTTTGGCATTAAAACGGTGGGCGGCATCCAATACCCAGGGCCAGTTGGTGCAGTACCTGTAAAGGCAACTGCATCATCTTTATCATTTAGAAAAGATTGCACAGTCTCTAACTGCTTCTTAGAAATTAGTGGTCCCATTTGTGATGTATCGAGGTTTGGATCTTCTACGCGATAAGCCTTAACGCTCTTTTCAAAACCTTCCATGAAGCGATCAAAGGCGCTCTTTTGCACCAAGATGCGCGAACGAGCGCAGCAATCTTGACCAGAGTTATCAAAGACTGCGCCAGGTGCAGCCGCTGCTGCACGTTCGATATCAGAATCGGCGAAGATTACATTCGCACTCTTGCCACCGAGTTCTAAGGTCACGCGCTTAACTTGCTCGGCGCAACCGGCCATGATCGATTTACCGACTGGGGTTGAGCCTGTGAATGAAATCTTTCGAACTGTTGGGTTAGTGACAAAGCGGGCGCCAACGACGCTGCCTTTACCGACGATTACATTTAGTACACCTTCGGGAATTCCCGCATCGAGTGCAAGCTCGGCGAGCTTTACCGCAGTCATCGGAGTTAATTCAGCGGGCTTTAAGACAACGGTATTGCCGGAGGCGAGGGCGGCAGCAAAACCCCAACTTGCGATCGGCATCGGAAAGTTCCAAGGAACAATGATGCCGACTACACCGATCGGCTCCTTAAAAGTTATATCTACGCCACCGGCAACTGGAATCTGCTTACCAAATAAGCGCTCTGGAGCACCTGCGTAATAGTTTAAAACATTGGCTACGTTGTCTGCCTCCCACAACGCGTTGCCGCGAGTATGGCCAGAGTTAGTTATCTCAAGTTGAGCCAGTTCTTCACGATGTGATGTAACAAGTGCTGAGAAGCGGCGCAGTAAATTTGCGCGATCTCCGGGGGAGACCTTCTTCCAACTTTCAAAAGCCTTAGCAGCCTTAGCGATCACTGCATCTGTTTGGGCGATATCTGCTTCCTGCAGCGATATAACAAGGGCCTCGGTGGCAGGGTTGATGACATCAAAAGTTGTAGACAATTTGAAACCTTTCTTAGAAGCGTTCGAAGTTGCGGAAGAGTTCCCAATCAGTTACAGCTTTTCCATAAGCGGCAATTTCTACTCGTGCCATATTTGCATAATGGGCCTGTACTTCAGCGCCGAATGTTTCCTTGATCCAGGTGCTATTTTCCCAAAGTTCGAGCGCCTCTGACATGGAAGCAGGAACACGTGGTGAATCCGATTCGTAGGCATTGCCGGTAAAGGCTGGCTCTAACTTAAGTTTCTTCTTAACCCCATCAAGGCCTGCTGCGATAATTCCAGCAACTGCTAGGTATGGATTTACATCTCCACCTGGAACACGATTTTCTAAACGTAGCCCTGCGCCGTGGCCAACTAGGCGCAGCGCGCATGTGCGGTTATCGCGTCCCCAGCGAATTGCAGTTGGCGCAAACGATCCTGGCACGTAGCGCTTATATGAGTTGATATTTGGAGCAAAGAGAAGAGATAGTTCGCGAAGGTGTGCGATTTGACCTGCAATAAATTGGCGCCCGATCTCGCTCATGCCGTGCTCTTTATCAGCATCATCGGTCATTACAAGCTCACCTTTTAGTCCACGGAAAGATAGGTGGATATGAGATGAGTTTCCTTCTTTTTCATTTGGCTTAGCCATGAAGGTAAGGGCATATCCCTGTTGTGAGGCGATCTCTTTTGCGCCATTTTTATAAATAACGTGATTATCGCAATTAGATAGCGCATCTGAATACTTGAAAGCGATCTCGTGCTGTCCAAAGTTACATTCACCTTTAACAGATTCCACGGTCATTCCAGCAGCAGACATTCCTAAACGGATATCGCGCAGCAGCGGTTCGATACGCGATCCACCAAGGATCGAATAATCCACGTTGTATTGATTCACTGGAATTAAGTTCTTGTAACCCTTATTCCAAGCCTCTTCATAAGTATCTTTAAAGACAACAAATTCAAGTTCAGTGCCGCACATTGGTACCATTCCAGCTTTTTCAAGTTCAGCGATTTGCTTGCGCAAAACTTGGCGAGGAGATGCAACGACATCTGTGTGATCCAGCCAAGCCACATCAGCAAGAACCAATACCGCACCTGGCTGCCAAGGGATTAGGCGTAAGGTATTTAAATCTGGAATTAGAGCAAAATCGCTATAGCCGCGCTCCCATGAAGACATCTCATAACCAGCAACGGTGTTCATATCGACATCGACTGCAAGCAGGTAGTTACAGCCTTCGGTGCCGTGCTTTACGACCTCATCTAAAAAGTATTGGCCGTGGATTCGCTTGCCAGTTAAACGACCTTGCATATCGGTCATCGCGACTACAACGGTATCGATTGTGCCTTCGGCAACAAGTGCCTTTAACTTCTCAAGGGTTAGCGAACTCATATCCGTACTATTCCAGTTACTGCGCTGTCATGCCACCATCTGCTGAAACTATTGAGCCGGTCATAAATGAGCTCTCATCTGAGGCGAGAAAGAGCACCACATTGGCGATTTCGCGGCTAGTTCCGGGGCGGCCAATTGGCTGGAAAGAATCGATAGTCTTATAAACATGATCAAGGCCGCCCAGCATCTTGGCATGCGCATGATTAATCGGAGTATCAACCCAGCCAGGGCAAATCGCATTGCAGCGGATACCGGTCTTGGCGTAATCCAAAGCAATACCACGAGTAAACATAACGATCGCACCTTTAGAAGCCGAGTAAACGCTTAAGTAAGGTTCTGAGACCAAGCCATTAACGCTCGACATATTTACAATCGAACCGCGTGAATTTTTGACCATGTAAGGCAGAGCCGCGCGCGTTAAATACATCGCGCCCTTAACGTTGACATTTAAAGTTCTATCGATTGTCTCGTTCGTGACCTCGTGGAAGACACCTGGCAGATTTACTCCTGCATTATTTACCAAGATATCGATAGCGCCATATTTCTCAACAGCATGGTCAACAAGTGAGGTGCAGGCTTGGCTATCTGCGATATCTATCGCATAACCTTCTGCGACAAATCCTGATGCTGTTATTTGCTGAGCAGCCTTCGTTGCGGATTCAAGATTGATATCGGCGCAGATAACTTTGGCGCCTTCTTCAGCTAAACGGATGGCGCTAGCTTGCCCAATTCCAGATCCGGCGCCGGTAACAATGGCGATGCGGTCTTTCACACGATCGGACATCTGGTGCTCCTTAAGATAATTAGCCCGCCTAACAATTGCTAGGCGGGCTAATTATAGGTTAATTAGGAATTAATTTACGTTGCGAACAATTCCCTTGAAGTGTTTGTGAGCAGATACCCACCACCAGATCATGGCGCCACCGAGGACGACCAAGAAGGCAATTGGTGTGTAGTTAGCAGATAAGAGCTTGAAGTCTGCTGACCACCAGATGCCTGCTGGAGTGGTTGGAAGACAGAAATAAATCGAGACAACAACGATTTCCAGAACTGCTACCGGTGCCATCCACTTCCATTTCTTTCCAAGGTTCCAATCGCCTTGCTTAAAAGCATCACCTTTACGCCAACGTAGCCAGATTGGAATTGCGAAAGAACCAAAGAGACCGATAACTGCCATTGAGGTAACTGCAAAGAAAGCAACTGCAGACCAGATAGCAGGAAGAGCGATCACAAGAGCTGCTGCACCGAGTGCAAAGGCGGCATTTGATGGGTTGTGGTTCTTATCTAGCTTGGTCCAATTCTTGTGACCTGGAACTGCACGGTCACGAGAGAAGGCGAACAACATACGAGATCCTGCAGTTACGCAAGACATCCCGCAGAAGAATTGTCCGACGCAAGTAATTATCAGAATAATCTTTGCCCAGCCCATTGATAGAGCTGTTACGAAGATGGCCTGTGAAGCACCACCAGCTGCGGTAATCCCGGCTTCATCAGCTGCGGCATATAAGAACGCAAGAAGCATTAACCAACCTGCGACTGCAGAGTAGGCAATTGATTTCCACAGACCTTGAGCAGCAGCCTTAGTTGCTTGACCAGTCTCCTCAGAAACGTGAGCTGAAGCATCAAAACCAGTAATTGTGTATTGGGTAAGCAAGAAACCAACTGGAAGTACATAGAACCAGTAGTTACCAAATCCACTGTTATTGATTTGGTGTGTAAATACCCAAGAAGTTGATTGGTGCTTGGCAGGAACCAATACCAAGATCAAAATTACAGCTGCAACTCCACCCACGTGCCACCAGACATTTATGCTCTGTAGGCGATGGATGATCTTTGCGCCATAGATATTCATTGCAATATGAATTAATAGAGTTGCGGCAAAGACTGCGAAGACAAGTTTCAAATTCCCTGGATCTATTGAATTATTGAAAAGATTTGCGGTGTAAACAAAGAAGTTAGCAAATCCATAATCAACACCTGCGGTTACAGCGATTAAACCCATGAGGTTAAGCCAGCCGGTTACCCAACCGTGTACAGGCTTACCTAGGTTTAGCGCCCAGTAGTAAATTCCACCGGCAGTAGGCATTGCAGAGAGAAGTTCTGCCATAACCAAGCCGATGATCATGATCAAGCTGGCGATGATTGGCCAACCTACAGAGATCGCAACCGGACCTCCGTTATTCCAAGCTTGTGCGAAAGTTGTAAAACATCCTGAAAGAATTGAAATAATTGAGAAAGAGATAGCGAAGTTGTGAAAACCGCTCCACTTTCGATCAAACTCTTGTTTATATCCCAGTTCGGCTAACTTCGCCGCGTCTGCATCGTGTGTATTAACCAATTGCATTCCTCCTATAGCCGCTTTAACAGCAGAACTCCGTGATCTGCAGTCGTTGGTGCTGGATCGGTGAGGGGCACCGAGGTAACCTTTATACTTCAAGTGTCCTCTAAGCGGAAGAGGTTTGTCCGAAAATGTGCCGACTTTTGGGGTTCGTGTCCTCTGAGCCTGAGTCTTTTGCGCAGGCGGTTGGTGAAAATTTAGATGAATTTATCCATCTATCTACCGTTCATTGCGATGGCTGGGGGATTGCGACCCTAGATGAAAAAACGGCCACAGCCCATGTATCTCGCGCTCCCGAATTAGCTGAATCCAGTTCGCTATTTACAAAAACATTACAGGCTACAAATAGTGATGGCGCACTTCTGCATCTGCGCTGGGCAACGACCGGAATTCCAGTTAGCGAAAATAACACCCATCCATTTACGCACAATGGATTTACCTTTATTCACAACGGTGCAATAAATCCACCGAGCGCACTTGAACCTGAAATCGCACCTAAATTTAAGGAATTTATCTTGGGGCAGTCCGATAGTGAGAGATATTTTTACTTTCTATTGACGCAGATAGAGAACTTAGGACTTGTCGATGGCGTTAAGAGCGCTGTAAATAAAATCCGGGACACTTATGATTTTTCAAGTATTAACGCGATGCTGATGAATGATAAATATTTCATTACTATCTGCGAACATGATCCCGCCCGCAAACCAGCATGGGGAGCCGATGGTTATTACGAACTATTTTATAAACCAGAGAAGGGCCAAGTTCTAGTCGCATCCAGCGGTTGGGATCAGGCGGGTTGGATAAATTTGCCGAACCATCACATCTTGATAGTAGATAGAGCCATCCTTAGCGCAAAGGTGCTAGCCCTCTGATCCACCGATAGTCTTAGCGCTATGACACGTACATATACAGTCGAAACTTATGGCTGTCAGATGAACGTGCATGACTCTGAACGTATTTCTGGGCTTTTGGATGAAGCCGGTTATCTGCCGGTTTCTCCAGGTGAGCAAGCAGACATTGTTGTCTTTAATACCTGTGCGGTGCGTGAGAATGCCGATAACAAGTTATATGGAAATTTAAGTTTCTTGGCACCAATTAAAAAAGCTAATCCCAATATGCAGATCGCCGTTGGTGGGTGTTTGGCGCAGAAGGATCAATCGATAATTTTGAAGAAGGCTCCATACGTGGATGTCGTCTTTGGAACTCATAATGTGGGCTCTCTGCCTGTCTTACTTGAACGGGCCAGGATTGAAGAAGAGTCGCAAATAGAAATACTGGAAGCTTTAGAGCACTTCCCATCCACCCTTCCCGCACGACGCCTATCAGCTTTTACATCCTGGGTTTCGATCTCGGTTGGGTGCAATAACACTTGCACATTTTGCATAGTTCCAACTCTGCGCGGAATTGAGAAGGATCGACCAGCTGGCGATATTTTGAAAGAGATTCGCGCCCTGGTTGCCCAAGGAGTTATTGAAATAACCCTGCTTGGTCAAAATGTAAATGCCTATGGAGTTGATTTCGCAGATCGGGGAGCGTTCGCAAATTTACTTCGCCAATGTGGCGAAATTGAAGGGTTGGAACGCGTGCGTTTTATGTCACCTCACCCACGTGATTTTACCGACGATGTAATTGAAGTTATGGCTAATACAAAGAATGTGATGCCGCATCTTCATATGCCGTTGCAGTCGGGATCGGATCGAATACTGCAAGAAATGCGCCGTTCATATCGCAGCAGCCGTTACCTTGGAATATTAGATCGAGTTCGAGAAGCAATGCCACATGCCATGATCACAACCGACATAATCGTTGGCTTCCCAGGTGAAACCGAAGAAGATTTTCAAGCAACGATGGATCTAGCAACTCAGGCGCAATTCGCCGCTGCCTACACATATAAATATTCCATTCGCCCCGGAACACCAGCTGGTGTAATGCCCAATCAAGTACCTACCGAAGTTGTGGGAGAGCGCTACACGCGATTACACGAACACCAACAGGCGATATCACTCGGTGTTAATAAACGCGCCATAGGTAGCCAGCATCGCGCCTTGGTTTCAGAAGCTGAAGGACGACGCGATGCCGCACAATCACGGCTTACTGGCAAGACCGAAGATTTTCGCTTGGTGCACTTCGATGCCACCAGTAACGCTCGGCCAGGCGATTTCGTAGATTTAACAATCACAGATGCATCGGCACACTATTTGATTGCTCGAGAAGATTCACATATCAAAACGCGCGGCGGAGATGCCTATGCTGCGCGCCAAGAACAGGCTGGACCGCAGCCAACGATGCTCGGAATTCCAACGGTGAAATGAAGACCATCGTAATTTGCGGTGCAACTGCAACTGGCAAAAGTGATTTAGCGGTGAGTTTGGCCCAAGAAATTGGCGGCGAAATAATCAATGCCGATTCGATGCAAATCTATAAAGGTATGGATATTGGTACAGCCAAACTTACGGAAAGTGAACGCGCAGGAATAGCCCACCACTTATTAGATGTTTTGCAAGTTACCGAGGATGCAACCGTTGCCTGGTATCAAGGGCTAGCGCGCGCCGCGGTTACTGAAATTCATAACCGCGGTAAAGCTGCAATTATCGTTGGCGGCACTGGGCTTTATATAAAATCAATATTAGATGATCTAAATTTCCCGGACACCGATGCCGCAGTACGCCAGAAGTTAACGGAAGAAGCGAAAGAGTTTGGAATCGTGCAACTCTTTCAAAGGTTAGAACAGTTAGATCCAGCCGCAGCTGCGGCGATAGATCGCAATAATGAACGACGCGTTATCCGCGCGTTAGAAGTCATCGAAATTACTGGTAAACCTTTTACGGCGAATCTGCCTCGGGAAAATAGTTTACTTTATCCAGATGCATTGCAATTCGGATTGGTGATGGATCGTGAAAAACTTGGAGACAGAGTTGAAGCACGCGTAGATCTGATGTGGCAGATGGGCTTTGTCGCAGAAGTCGATCGTTTAATTGCAGACGGAATATTGCAGGCTACAACTGCTCGGCGTGCATTGGGTTATGCGCAAATTATCGCCATGCGAAACGGCGAAATCACCGAAGATATCGCGATTGAAGAGACAAAACGTGCAACGCGGCAATATGTCAGGCGCCAGGAGACTTGGTTCTCCCGAGATGCGCGCATTAATTGGATCTCACCAGTGCAACCCAGGTTGGAAACGGTATTGAACAAGATAAACTCAGCCACATCATGAGCGAAGAAATTATCGATAAAGTCATTGGCACCTATGGCCATGGCACAGAAAATGACTTTGTCCTTGTCTTTGACCCAACCGATGAAATTTCCATCACCACCGCGCAAACAGCCGCTATCTGTAATCGTGAAACCGGAATCGGTGCTGATGGCCTAATACGCATTACCAAGCGCGACGAAAAATGGTTTATGGATTATCGCAACGCCGATGGATCTTTAGCCGAAATGTGCGGCAATGGAATTCGGGTGATGGCGCGCTATTTAGTCGAGCGTGGACACCAACCAGAAGGAATTTTTGCGATTAACACTCGAGATGGCATTAAGCATTTGCGGGTACCAAAAGTCGATGACATCTCGGTAAATATGGGAAAAGTCAGCGATGAGAATGCGGAGATTACCGCTTCAGTTGAAGGAAAGATCTGGAATGGCTACAACATAAATACCGGCAATCCGCATGCAGTTGTCTTCGTTGAAAAGTTGGAGGATGTCGGATCTCTAAAGGATGCACCGGTGGTTCGTCCAAAAGATACTTATCCAGAGGGTGTAAATGTAGAATTTGTTGAAATTATGCCGAACCATGAAGCCAAGATGCGGGTGCACGAACGCGGTAGCGGAGAGACTAAATCTTGTGGAACTGGCACATGTGCAGTTGCCCTAGCCGCAACGATGCATTCGAAAGAGAGCCTGCCGGCGCGCTGGGTTATCTATCCACCTGGCGGAAGGTTAGTTGTTGATATTGATCCACATTCCAACGCAACCTTAACTGGCCCAGCACTTTTGATCGCAGATCACGATTTAACGCGATTTTTGCAGGATGTATGAACGAGGAATCTCCACGCGATAACGATCTATTCGAAGAACTGCTACGGGAAAGTGCGCGAGTAGCGGCAGATTTTGATGCCGATGAGAACGATTTCGAAGTCTCATCTCAACCGGACTTAGCCGATCGCCATGCGCTGCGACGCGTAAAAGGTTTCTCTACTGAACTGCAAGATATTTCAGATGCCGAATACCGCCAACTCCAATTAGAACGAGTTGTTCTTATCGGAGTCTGGACTGAAGGTAGCGCTGAGATGGCTGAGAATTCCTTAGCTGAATTAAAAGCTCTCGCCGAAACCGCTGGATCAGAAGTACTAGATGGTTTAATTCAAAGGCGCGATAAACCAGATCCAGCAACGTATATCGGTTCCGGAAAAGTTATTGAGTTGCGCCAGATTGTTGTTGCAACTGGGGCCGACACGGTTATTTGTGATGGTGAACTTTCCCCTTCACAGCTGCGACAATTAGAAGATAAGTTAAAAGTTAAAGTTGTCGATCGCACCGCGCTAATTCTCGATATTTTCGCTCAGCATGCCAAGAGCAAGGAAGGTAAGGCGCAAGTTGAGTTAGCGCAGATTGCTTATCTTTTGCCTCGCCTTCGTGGTTGGGGTGACTCGTTATCTCGCCAAGTTGGTGGACGCGCCGCAGGTGGTGCAGGTATTGGTGGACGTGGCCCAGGTGAGACAAAGATCGAAACAGATCGCCGTCGAATTCGCGACAAGATGGCAAAGTTACGCCGCGAAATTGCTGAGATGAAAGTCTCACGCGATACCAAGCGACAAGAACGCAAACGCTTCAATATTCCAGCTGTAGCAATCGCCGGTTACACAAATGCGGGAAAGTCGTCGCTTTTAAATAAGTTAACCGATGCTGGGGTCTTAGTTGAAAATGCGCTCTTTGCGACTTTGGATCCAACAGTTCGTAAATCTCAGACTGCAGAAGGACGCGTCTATACCCTTTCAGATACGGTGGGTTTCGTTCGGCACTTACCTCACCAGTTAATCGATGCCTTTAAATCTACATTAGAGGAAGTCTCGGGATCAGATCTGATTGTCCATGTAGTCGATGGATCACATCCAGATCCATTTGAGCAGATTCGCGCCGTCCGCGAAGTAATAACAGAAATCGGTGGCGGAGATATTCCTGAAATTATCGCAATTAACAAGGTAGATGCGGCAGATCCTGAAGTTGTTATGGAGATTTTACGAAAAGAGAAGAATAGTTTTGCCTTTTCGGCACGAACTGGCTTTGGAATTGATGGCTTAGTACGTGCAATCGAAAAATCACTGCCACATCCAAATGTGGAGATCAATGCAATCATTCCTTACGATCGTGGTGATTTAGTGAGCGCAGTTCACGAGCGCGGTGAAATTATTAGCGAAGAATATGTTGAGACCGGTACGCAATTGCGAGCCTATGTAGATGGTGGATTAGCGAAAGCAATAGAGGCAGCCCTCTTATAAAGCGCCCTATGCTTCAGATCACCGTTCAAAGTCGGGAATATATGCGACACGCCGCAGGTTGTAAGGGGTAATACTGGTTAGATGCGCGAGTATGCGCCCGTATAGCAACTACCTTAAAAAAGGTGGTCTTTTGATTTTATAGAAGGTAGGTGAGAGCAGTGGCAACAGATTACGACACCCCCCGAAAGACGGATGAGGAACTCCATGAGGAGTCGCTAGAAGAACTCAAAGCTAAGCGAGTCGATGCTCAATCCGGACAGATTGATGTTGATGAAGCAGAAGCTGCTGAGAATCTAGAACTTCCAGGGGCGGATTTATCTGGTGAAGAGTTAGCAGTACGCGTTGTTCCAAAGCAGGTCGATGAATTTACTTGTTCACGTTGCTTCTTGGTACATCACATGACCCAGCTCGCTAAGGGCGAAGGCGCCAAAGCGGTATGTAAGGAATGTAACTAGTAATAAATAAAGTAATCAAGAATTAATGAGCAGCGCGGCGATCTCTTCGCCGCGTTTGCTCGTTATAAGCCAATATGGCGTTGGATCACGAGGGTCGTTTACCTCAATTTTTACACCAGTGGAAGCCCAGAATTTAATAGCTAGAAAGGCAGCCGGATCGGCATCGCGAGTACGAAGCAACCTCATCGCATGGCCATCTAGGACTGTCACTTTTCCAAGGTATTTAACTTCTATATGAGCTCGATCAATTCGTAGCTCTTTACCATTTATATAGATATTGCTTCGCATTGCAAAGGCAAGATATGTAATGGCAACGGTTGCAACTACAAATGCATAGACTGTTGTGGTGCCATCGAAAGCAGCCCAAATCGCAATAACAAGTGAGAGTAAGAGAAAATATATAAAGGTGAGCACCCAGATAGGCGGGCGCAAGACTTCTTTGAAGATCACTATCGCAGTCTAGATGAAGTAAAGTAAGGCTATGAGTCGCGTTGCCAGTACAACCCCGCCAGAGGGAGCAGTAATTCCGCCTCGCCATTCAAAAGCCCCTGAAATCGGAACGAAAATTCCTTCTCACTTCGGCCATTGTTTTGGTTGTGGCGAGCTACATCCGACAGGTCTTCATCTAGTTGCTCATGCTGGTGCAGGTGCAGATCTAACTGCAGAGTTTAAGGTGACGGAGAATCATCAGGGCGCACCAGGATTGGCGCATGGTGGTTTACTTTCGTTGGCATTTGATGAAGCGCTGGGCAAATTAATGTGGTTGATTCGCTCACCAGCAGTCACTGCGCGCTTGGAGACAGATTTCTTGAAGCCAGTTCCGATGGGAACGACACTTCATATAACTGCGCGCATAACCGGACAAGTAAATCGTAAAGTTTATACAGCGGCTGAAGGTCGCTTAGGTGGGCCAGATGGTGACATTGCAGTTAAGGCAGCAGCACTCTTTGTAATCGTTCCGATGTCGCATTTCTTAGAGAACGCACCAAAGGAATACTTAGAACATATCGCCAAGACTCCAGAGATTTTGGCCTTTGTCGATCCGGAATTTGAGATAAATCCATAATGGGAGTTAAAGTTTTAGTAACTCGCTTAGATAAAGACTTACCGTTACCAAACTATGCCAAGGGTGGCGATGCCGGCGCAGATCTCGTTTCACGCGTTGATTTCACTTTGGCGCCGGGGGAGCGCAAGTTGGTGCCCACTGGAATTTCAATTGCCTTGCCCGATGGTTACGTAGCGCTGGTTCACCCAAGATCTGGGCTAGCAATCAAACACGGTGTCACTATGGTCAATTCGCCAGGCACGGTTGATGCTGGTTATCGCGGAGAGCTACAAATAATCTTAATTAATCACGATCAGGAAGAGAGTATCTCCTTTAAACGCGGAGATCGGATTGCCCAGTTAGTTATCCAACAGGTAGAACGTGCTGAATTTATAGAAGTTGAGAACTTGCCAGGCTCGGGCCGCGGTACAGGCGGATTTGGATCGACCGGTCGCTAATGACAAATTTACCAATTGATGGGAACGGATCTGATAAAGATAAAGTCCTCGCTGCCTTTGGTGGCAAGAAAGGTCTAATCGATTCAGGTATACCTTCGATTATCTTTCTAGTTGTTTTCAATCTGGCAGATGATCTGCGCAAGGCGCTTATTGCATCCCTTGTCGTCTCGGCGACTTTAACCATTGTTCGCCTTGCCAAGAAAGACACAATCCAGCATGCCATTTCTGGCTTAGTTGGATCGCTAATTTGCGCTTGGTTTGCCAATCGCAGCGGTAACGCAAGTGATCTTTACATTCCGAAGTTATTGACTAATTTAGGTTATGGCAGCGTTTATTTGATCGCTAACTTGGTGGGCTGGCCGGTACTTGGATTATTGCTAGGTCCAATTCTCGGTGAGAATTTAACTTGGCGTAAAGATCTGGCGCGAGCTCGTGCTTATAAGCGAGCGAGTTGGCTCTGGGTATTAATGTTCTTCACCCGGATCGCAGTTCAATATCCGATCTATCGAAGCGGAAATGTGAATTTGCTTGGAACCGTCAATCTAGCCATGGGATATCCGCTATTTCTGGCTACAGCGTATGGATCTTGGATGATTTTAAAGAGCGTACCTACAACTAAGGTTGCCGGTAATTAATTAGCGATAAAGCAGGATTTAATTAAGCCTTCAGCGATAGCAGAGGCAACAAAAAGTAATTCATCGCCAGCGCTAAATACATCAGTTGGGGTTGGTGTGATAACGCGACCATCACGGACAATGGCCGCCAGGGATGCATCATCTGGCAAAGTGATCTCTTCTACCGTCTTTCCAATACAGCTAGAAGAATCTGGCAAGGTCAATTCAATAAGGTTTGCTTGTCCTTTTCGGAAAGAGAATAAACGAACTACATCGCCAACGCTTACCGCTTCTTCAACAAGAGCCGAGATGATGCGCGGGGTAGATACTGCAACGTCAACGCCCCATGATGAATCAAAGAGCCATTCATTCTTTGGGTGGTTGATGCGCGCTACGACGCGAGGAACTCCGTATTCAGTCTTAGCAAGTAGCGATGCAACTAAATTTACTTTGTCATCGCCAGTGGCAGCAACCAATACCTGACAATTATTTAATACCGCTTTATCTAGTGATGTGATTTCGCAAGCATCTGCCATCAACCATTCTGCATCCGGAACAGATTCAAGCTTGAGCGCCTTTGGATCGCGATCGATCAGGAGAACTTGATGACCATTATCTAGAAGTTCGCGCGCAATAGCGCGACCCACATTTCCAGCTCCTGCTATAGCAATTCTCATGAATGATCCTCTGGAGAACGAGAGAAGATATTTTCAACCTTGCTTATCTCGGTATCGCGCACGGTAACGTGCAGTAAATCGCCTTCTTGCAAAACGGTATGTGAATCAGGAATTAGACCTTCACCTAAACGAGTTATAAATGCGACGCGCGCGCCAGTTGCATCTTCGAGGTCGGTAATTGCCATTCCGAACCAACCCTTATGCGGATGCATCTCACAGAGTTGAATTGCACCACTGGCATCGCGCCATTCAGAACGCGAACCTTCGGGAACTAAGCGGCGCAGGATTTGATCAGTTGCCCAAATAACGGTGGCAACTGTAGGTATTCCAAGGCGCTGATAAATTTCGGCGCGGCCAGGATCATAAATTCGAGCAACAACATTTGCCACACCATAAGTTTCGCGAGCAACGCGCGCTGCCAAGATATTGGAGTTATCGCCATTGCTTACTGCAGCGAAGGCATCAGCAGTCTCAATTCCGGCTTCTATCAAGGTATCGCGATCGAAGCCAACGCCTGAAACTGTGCGACCTTTAAAATCAGGACCTAAGCGTCGGAAAGCTTCACGAGATTGATCAATTATTGCTACTGAATGTCCAGCAGCTTCGAGTTCGGTGGCTAAAGAAGAACCAACTCGACCGCATCCCATAATCACGACGTGCACAAGGTTTAACTTACACCCTTATTCTTACCTATATGACATCAAATGGGCAGAACCAGCAAAATTCGCCAGATCGCGTTGCGTTGGCAGTTGGGGATCGCTTCGTTACCACCATTGAGAAAGTCGCTCATGGTGGCCACTTTATAGCGCGCCACCTAGGTGCAGTCATATTTGTAAGACATGCAATTCCTGGCGAAGAGGTGGAAATTGAAATTACCGGTACCGGAAGTTCATTTAACCGTGCTGATGTTGTAAAAGTAATATCTGCATCTGCCGATCGTGTGAGTTCGCCTTGCCAGTTCGCACATCGCACCGGTTGTGGAGGTTGCGACTTCCAACATATTTCGCTGCCACGCCAACGCAATTTGAAATCTGAGGTAATCACCGAACAATTCAGCCGTATTGCAAAGCGTGAATTAAAGATAGAAGTCGAAGAAGTTGGAGCACCTTTGGGATATCGCACACGTTTCAACGCCGTCACAACTAGTAATGGAGATCTAGGATTTAAGCAGGCTAGAAGTAATAAAGTTGTACCAGTAAGTGATTGCCGGATCCTGCAACCAGAAATCAAATACCAAGAGTTAAGTTCTCGTAAATGGAAAGGTAATTTACGAGTTGAAGTGTCGCTTTCTTCAACTGGAGAGCAAACTATCGCAACCGGGTATGCCAGCGACGAGTCTGCTGTGCGCACTAGCGAAGGCCCAGATGTGGCTGAGTACTCAGTAAATGGATTTAAGTTGGAAGTGGCGCAACGTTCTTTCTGGCAGAGCCATAAATTAGCCCCCACGGTACTGACCAAAGTAGTAAACGAATTCACGGGCCTGCAACCTGGTGATCAGGTGTTGGATCTCTATGGTGGTGTTGGGCTATTTACCTCACAATTTCTCGAAGCAATTGGCGATGGTGGGCGCGTAGATCTTGTAGAAGGTAGTAAGACTGCGACAGCAGATGCCATGCGCAACTTCGCTTCATTTACGAATGTGAAGGTTCACACTGGAGATGTCGCAAAGTTGCTGCCCCGTTTTGCTAAGGCAGATGTAATTGTTTTAGATCCGCCGCGCGAAGGCGCCGGTAGAGAAGTGGTAGCAGCGATGGTTGCGCTTAAGCCACGCTCGATAATCTATGTCGCTTGTGATCCGGCCGCGCTGGCACGTGACACCACTTACTTGAGCAGCGCCGGATTTGAGATCTCAAAAATTCGCGCCTTCGACCTCTTTCCTATGACTCACCACATCGAAACGGTTGCCTTATTTACTCAAAATAAGGTATCTTGATATCAAGATAAATTGAGTAAAGGAAGAAAATGAGTAAGAATTCGTTAGGTGCCAAGAAGAATTTAAACGTTGCCGGTGAAGACTTTGAAATCTTTGATATTTCCAAGATTGATGGCGCAGCAAACCTACCTTTCTCACTTAAGATTCTTTTAGAAAATTTGCTTCGTACCGAAGATGGCGCGAATATAACGGCCGATCACATCAAAGCGCTGGCACAATGGGATCCTGCAGTTGAACCCGATACGGAAATTCAATTCACACCTGCGCGCGTCATAATGCAAGATTTCACTGGCGTTCCTTGTATCGTCGATCTAGCAACTATGCGCGAGGCGATCGTTGACCTTGGGGGAGATCCGGCAAAGGTAAATCCACTTGCTCCAGCTGAGCTTGTCATCGATCACTCAGTTATTGCAGATTTCTTTGGAACAAGTGACTCCTTTGAAAAAAATACGGATATTGATTATGAACGCAATCGCGAGCGTTATCGCTTCTTGCGCTGGGGACAAGGTGCTTTTGATGAATTCAAAGTTGTGCCACCTGGAACTGGAATCGTCCACCAAGTAAATATTGAATTCCTAGCCCGTGTTGTAATGACACGCACCGTAAATGGAGTTCTGCGCGCTTATCCAGATACTGTCGTTGGTACCGATTCACACACCACGATGGTTAACGGTTTGGGCGTACTCGGTTGGGGAGTCGGCGGCATTGAGGCAGAAGCAGCTCTTCTGGGCCAGCCTGTATCAATGTTGATTCCGCGAGTAGTCGGATTCAAATTAAGTGGCGCGTTGCCGGTTGGTACAACAGCGACTGATATGGCGCTAACTATTACTGAGATGCTGCGCAAACATGGCGTGGTTGGTAAATTCGTAGAATTTTATGGCCCAGGTGTTGTGTCGGTGCCAATGGCAAATCGCACGACGATCGGCAATATGAGCCCAGAATATGGTTCGACTTGTGCAATCTTCCCAATCGACGATGAGACTCTGCGCTACTTACGTTTGACTGGTCGCAGTGATGATCAAGTTGCACTTGTTGAGCAGTATGCCAAAGCGCAAGGTATGTGGCATGACCCAGCGGTAAGCCCACGTTTTTCTGAACATATCGAGTTAGATCTCTCGACCGTTGTTCCATCTATCTCAGGTCCAAAGCGTCCGCAAGATCGCATCTCACTTAGCGCTTCCAAAATCTCGTTTGAAAAGATTCTGCCAACTTACTTCACTGAAAAAACCGGTCGAGATGCCTATCCAGTAAAAGTTGGCGCAAAAGATACGACGATTAAAAATGGTGATGTTGTAATTGCTTCAATTACCTCTTGCACAAATACTTCTAATCCATCTGTAATGATTGGAGCTGCGCTTCTTGCCAAAAAGGCGGTTGAACGCGGGCTGACTTCAAAGCCTTGGGTCAAAACAACTTTAGCTCCAGGCTCCAAGGTTGTCACTGACTACTACGATCGTGCGGATTTAACTAAATATATGGAAACCCTTGGTTTTAACTTAGTTGGATATGGCTGCGTAACTTGTATTGGTAACTCAGGTCCACTGCCGATTGAGATCAGTAAATCAGTGAACGAACATGATTTAGCGGTAACTGCAGTTCTCTCTGGAAACCGTAACTTTGAGGGACGTATTAGCCCAGATGTAAAGATGAACTACCTGGCATCGCCTCCACTAGTTGTTGCTTACGCTTTAGCCGGAACTATGGACCATGATTTTGAGAAAGATTCACTAGGCAAAGATAAAGATGGCAAGGATGTGCTTTTGGCTGAAATCTGGCCAAGTGCGAAAGAGATTCAAGATGTTATCGATTCATCAATTTCTTCTGAGATGTTTAAGAAGGATTATGCAACTGTCTTTGATGGCGATCACCGCTGGAAATCTTTAGATACTCCAACCGGTAAGACCTTCGAATGGGATGCGCAATCAACTTACGTGCGCAAACCTCCTTATTTCGATGGCATGCCAGCGAATCCAACTCCAGTAACTGATATATCTGGAGCTCGCGTCTTGGCGATTCTGGGAGATTCTGTGACAACAGATCACATCTCACCTGCTGGAAATATCAAGGTTGATTCACCTGCTGGTAAATATCTGGAAGCGCATGGAGTAGCTCGTGCTGATTTCAACTCTTATGGATCACGCCGTGGCAATCATGAAGTTATGATCCGCGGAACTTTCGCAAATATTCGCTTAAAGAATATGTTGTTAGATGGAGTAGAAGGCGGCTTTACCCGTAATTTCCTAAATAGTGGAGACCAGAGCACAATTTACGATGCATCATTTGCCTATCAAAGCGCAGGAGTGCCGCTAGTAATTCTGGCTGGCAAGGAATATGGATCGGGATCATCTCGTGACTGGGCGGCAAAGGGCACAGCGTTGCTCGGAGTTCGCGCCGTAATCGCTGAAAGTTTTGAACGTATCCATCGCTCAAATTTAATTGGTATGGGAGTGCTGCCATTGCAATTTAAAGATGGCGACACTGCGCAATCACTTGGTCTAACGGGCTCTGAGGTGTTTGCAATCACCGGAATCACTGAGCTAAATGGCGGTGGGATTCCTAAAGAGGTACAGGTAACTGCTGGAGATAAGTCATTTGCAGCCAAGGTGCGTATCGATACACCTGGTGAAGGTGATTATTATCGCCATGGGGGGATCATGCAGTACGTTCTCCGCCAATTACTTCAGTAATGGCGCAAAGGAGTGGCCAATTACTTCAGTAAAAATCGCGGTTTACTTCGCTCCAAACTAGAATAAAGACATGCTTGAGCGAATTAAGTCACCTGCCGATATCAAGGCGCTGGATCTTGCTCAACTAAATTTATTGAGCGAGGAGATTCGCCAGTTTCTAATTGCCAAGGTCTCTAAGACCGGTGGACATCTCGGCCCTAACTTAGGTGTAGTTGAGTTAACTCTGGCCATACATCGCACCTTTGATTCACCGCGCGATGTGGTTCTATTTGATACAGGTCATCAGTCTTATGTTCATAAGATAATTACCGGGCGCGCAGATAGCTTTGATGGACTGCGCCAGCGCGGTGGGATCGCCGGATATCCAAATCGCAGTGAGAGCGAACACGATGTAATCGAGAATTCACATGCGTCAACGGCACTTTCTTGGGGCGATGGAATCTCTTATGGTTTCTCGCAAACAGGCCAGTCTGATCGCCATGTAGTCGTCGTTGTTGGCGATGGTGCACTGACTGGTGGCATGTCTTGGGAGGCGCTCAACAATATTGCGGCGACCGAAAAACGTAATCTAGTGATCGTCGTAAACGATAACGAGCGCTCTTATTCACCAACTATCGGTGGTCTGGCAACTTATTTAGCCACACTGCGAGTAACTAAAGGTTATGAGCGCTTCCTTGATTGGGGCAAAGAAGTACTTCATAAGACCCCAGTCGTTGGTACGCCGATCTACGAAACTTTGCACGGAATGAAGAAGGGCATTAAAGATATCGTCGCCCCGCAAGGCATGTTTGAAGATCTCGGTTTGAAATATATGGGGCCAATCGATGGCCATGACATCGCCGCCCTGGAGAAAGCTCTGCTTAAAGCCAAAGCCTTTGGCGCGCCGGTTCTTGTTCATGCGATTACTGAAAAAGGTCGCGGCCATAAACCTGCCATGGATGATGAGGCCGAAAAATTCCACGCTGTTGGAATCGTCGATCCCGAAACTGGCGCACCACTAGCTAAGAGTGCGATGAGTTGGACCAAGGTATTTTCGGCTGAGTTAATTGAAATTGCGCGCGAGCGAGAAGATATTGTTGCGATAACCGCTGCGATGCTGGGACCTACAGGTCTTGATGCATTTGAGAAAGAATTCCCAGATCGCACCATAGATGTTGGCATCGCAGAACAGCATGCAGTCACTAGCGCAGCCGGAATGGCTTATGCGGGTCTGCACCCAGTCGTAGCGGTGTATTCCACTTTCTTAAATCGCGCCTTCGATCAACTGCTCTTAGACGTTGCGCTACATAAGGCTGGCGTCACCTTTGTATTAGATCGCGCGGGCGTAACTGGTGATGATGGTCCATCACATAATGGAATCTGGGATTTAGCGCTGACGGGAATTGTTCCGACTATGCACGTTGCAGCGCCTCGTGATGCAGCGCGTTTGCGTGAGACTCTGCGAGAAGCGGTAGCAATTTCTGATGCACCAACCATGGTGCGATATCCAAAGGGCGCAGTACAAAGTGATATTCCAGCCTTTGAGCGGCGAAATGGCATTGATGTTCTCTATCGCGGCGAAAGCGCAGATGTCTTATTGGTAAGTATTGGCGCGATGGCTGCGATCGCTGTGGAAGCAGCTTCCATGGCTTACCGCGAAGGCGTTGGCGTTACCGTAATCGATCCACGTTGGGTAAAACCGCTTCCCACATCCCTTGTCACAATTGCGCAGCGATATAAGAGCGTCGTCGTTCTAGAAGATGGCATCAAGCACGGGGGAATTGCTAGTTCAATATCCGAGATGTTCCGCGAAGCAGAGCTAAGCACGCCAATTCATTCAATTGGGGTTCCTCTGGAATTTATCGAACATTCCAAGCGCGCCGAAATTCTAAACGATTTAGGAATAACCGCTCAAAATATTGCGCGCAGCATTGTTGAATGGAATAGCTCTAACGGTGCAGCAGGTTCAAATTCGATTATGGAAGAGATGCAATCCCCGGTGCATGAAAACGTTGACCGCAAACTGCTTGGCTAATTCCTTCACGATCTAAGTACGGCAAGATTCCGCCGAGATGCATTGGCCATCCCGAACCCATCAACATACAGAGATCGATTTCGGCGGCAGTTGAAACAACACCTTCATCGAGCATCATTCGCGCTTCAACGGCCAGCGCTTTAAGTGCGCGATCGCGAACTTGTTCTGCAGTAGATGCGCTGGTTCCTTGTTTGAGCAACGCTAACGCCTCTGGATTGGCAACGACCTTGCCATCGCTATCTTTGATATAGAAGTTGCGAACCTTCGCGGCGACCATCGCCTGCATGGTTGGGGAGATGCGGTAGCGCTCACCGAGATTCTCATGCAAGGTTTCCGAAACATGTAGCGCAACACCTGGACCAACTAGATCAAGGAGCTCAAAGGGAGACATTGGGAAACCAATACTGCGCATTGCGCTATCGGCAATCGCTGGTGGAGTGCCTTCATCTACCGCATCGGTAACTTCACCCATGAAGCGAGTGAGCAGACGGTTTACAACAAAGCCCGGTGCATCTTTACAGATGATCATCGTCTTCTTCAGTTCTTTACCAACGCTTACTGCTGTTGCAGTAGTTGCATCATCGGTCTTTGAGGTACGAGCAATTTCAAGTAGCGGCATTACTGCAACTGGATTGAAGAAGTGGAATCCGATAACACGTTCTGGATTGGCTAGACCTTCGGTCATTCTCTCGACTGAGAGCGAGGATGTATTGGTGGCGAGCACGCATTCGGGGGAGATGATAGTTTCCAGCTTCTTAAATAGCTCTTGCTTTAGCGAGAGTTCTTCAAAAATCGCTTCGATAATAAAATCACAGCCAGCAAAGCTGGCTTGATCTACCGAGCCGCTAATAAGAAGAGAAAGGCGGCGAGCAGATTCTTCGCTCATGCGCTTCTTCTCAACTGATTTCGCAAGTTCATTCTTAACCCAGGCCACACCTTTATCGGCGCGTTCTTGATCGATATCTGTCATGATGATTGGACACTTCAAATTACGCAGAAGCAGCAGCGCCAATTGCGAAGCCATTAAACCTGCGCCAACAACACCGACCTTGGTTACCTTGCGGGCCAGAGCGGGCTTAGGAGCGCCTTCTACCTTCTTACGCTTCTTCTGAATTAAGTTAAAGGCATAGAGTGATGCGCGCAGCGGATCAGACATCGTCAGATCGGCAAGTGTTTGATCTTCGGCATCAAAGCCGGCACCGCGTGTGTTTGTACGCGCAGCTGCGATTAATTCCAGGGCGCGCATTGGAGAAGCGATTTCGGCACCGCCATATTTCTTAAGCGCTGCCGCTTTTCCGGTAGCCAGCGCCGAATCCCATGCTGGATCGCTTGAGTAATCCTTGCGCTCGATCCTATTCTTACCTGATAAAACGTTTGCGGCAAAGGAAACAGAGCGCTCTAAGAAATCAGCAGGCTCGTAAACTGCATCGACAACACCAAGTGCAAGGGCATCTTTAGCTTTCATCATCGTGTTGTTATTTAGCGCATTGAGCATAATTACTTGCACAGCGCGTTCTGGCCCAATTAACTTAGGCAAGATGGTTGCTCCGCCCCAACCTGGAACTAAACCAAGGAAGACTTCTGGCAGGCCAGTAAATGCCGTCGATGCCAAGGTTCGGTAATTGCAATGTAGGCCAACTTCCAGGCCGCCACCGAGGGCTAGACCATTGATGAAGGCAAATGTCGGAACTCCAGATTCATCTAACCTGCGAAAGACATCGTGGCCAAGTTTTCCAATAGCCAGTGATTGTTCGCGCTTGGTTAAGAAAGCTAGCGCAGATAAATCAGCGCCAGCGGCGAAGATAAAAGGCTTTCCCGTAATTGCGATTGCAGCAGGTGCGCGGCCGATTGCATCCGAGATTGCTGCATCAAGGGCAGAAAGTGATTGTGGACCAAAGGTATTTGGGCGAGTGTGATCTAACCCGTTATCTAAAGTAATTAAAGCCAGTGAGCCCTTATGGCCAAAGGGCGTTAGATCTACATCGCGAACAAGTGCGTTGGTAATTACTTCTTCGGGAGCGCCTTCAGGCAATATCATTTCGGCAGCCATTATCTCTTTCCTCCTGTGAAGTGTGGGTTCTCCCAAATTACGGTGCCGCCCATTCCAAGTCCGATACACATTGTGGTTAAGCCATAGCGAACATCGGTGCGCTCTTCAAAGGTACGCGCCAGATTTAGCATTAAGCGAATTCCCGATGAGGCCAGGGGATGGCCCACTGCAATTGCACCCCCGTAAGGATTTACTCGTGCATCATCATCTGCAATTCCAAAGTGATCTAAAAATGCGATGACTTGCACAGCGAATGCTTCATTAACTTCAAAGGCGCCGATATCGGAAATCTGCAAGCCCGCTTTTGCCAGCGCTTTAATTGTTGAAGGAACTGGTCCATATCCCATTACTTCTGGTTCGACTCCGGCAAAGGCAAATGAAACTAACTTGGCTTTAATAGTTAGCCCAAGTTCTTTAGCCTTATCTTCACTTGCAAGAAGAGCGGCTGTTGCGCCATCGTTTAAGCCAGATGAATTTCCCGGAGTTACGCGCCCTGCGGGACGAAATGGAGTCTTAAGCGTTGCTAAGCCTTCCATCGTTGTTGTTGGACGTGGTGGCTCATCAACTGTTGCAATACCCCAACCAATTTCGGCAATGCGCGCCGCAGTTGGAATCAAATCGCGTTGAATCTTGCCGGCAGCATATGCTGCAGCAGTCTTCATCTGTGAGTTATAGGCATAACGATCGGCGCGTTCTTTAGTCAATTGCGGAAAGCGATCGTGTAAACGCTCTGCTGTTGCACCCATTGCGAGCGCATCTTGTTCCACAATTCGTTCAGCTAAAAATCTCGGATTGGGATCAATGCCTTCACCGATTGGGTGATTGCCCATATGTTCAACACCGCCGGCAATTGCGATATCGATTGAACCAATTGCAATCGCACCAGCAAGGGATGTAGTTGCAGTCATTGCACCGGCGCACCAGCGATCGACCGAATATCCGGGAACTGTATTTGGCAACCCTGCTAGAAGTGAAGCGCTGCGGCCAATGTTCATTCCTTGATCGCCGCTTTGTGTTGCAGCTGCGATTGCAACATCTTCGATATCGCTTGGATTTACCTTGGGATTGCGCTCTAAGAGACCACGCATCGCACGCACCATCAGATCATCGGCGCGAGTACCGGAGTACATGCTGCCGGCCTTTCCAAATGGGGTGCGGACAGCATCGACTAGTACAACGGTGCGAGACATCTGGGCTACTTTCTTAAAAATCTAGGCTAGTTACCTTGTGGGTATAGGTTACTCGCCAGTAGCAGAAAGCGGAAGAACGGTAGAACGGTAGAACTAAACAGTTGCGGGTACGCGCAGTGCTGGCGCCTTCGTCTTAGATTTCTTAGATAGGTATGGGACCAAGACAGCTACAAGGTAACCAGTCCAAGCAAAGAACTGAAGGTATGACGTAGTGGTATCAAAACCGAAGGTGCCACCAAGGACTGAGCCTAAAATCGATTCCTTGGCAATCCAAGGCGTTACATCCCAGATAAAGGTATCGGCGCCAGGAAGGAAGCCAAGTTCCTGGAATTCGTGGATACCGTAAGAGAGAACACCGGCTGCGACAATTATCAAGGCAACGCCAGTGATGGTAAAGAATTTAGAGAGATTAATTTTTACCGAGCGGTTGTAAAGCAAATAACCGAGAGCAATTGCAACGGCTAATCCAAGGACCAATCCGACTGTTGCAGATGAGGCAGCACCAACTGTTTTGAAGTTGGTGTAGATAAAGAGCGCGGTTTCTAAACCTTCGCGAACAACTGCGAAAAAAGCCACTAAAGCAAGGCTTAGCGGGCCGCCGACAAGAGAGTTATCTACCTTGCCATGAAGTTCATCGCGCAATGTGCGTGCGGCGCGCTTCATCCAAAAGACCATCCAGGTAACAAGGCCAACGGCGATAAATGAGGTGAGGCCCGCAAAGAGCTCTTCGCCGCGAGGTGTTAATTCAGCAGATGTGAAGGAGAGGATCGCACCTAATCCAAGGCTGGCGGCTATGGCGGTAACGACGCCAATCCAGAGTGGCTTGAGCAGCTGGCGACGGTCGGTTCTGACGATATAGGCGACCAAGATGCCAACGATTAGGGCGGCTTCTAGGCCCTCACGAAGGGCGATAACAAAGGTACTTAGCATGGAATAAATCTAGAATAGGTCGGCGAATTACGCAACTTAAATGTTGCGTAATTCCTCACATCTGGTTGGGCTGGTCTTCCTGCTCTGGCGTTTCAGGCGTGGCCAAGGGGATCGTCTCCAGGAGCGCCGACTCGAGGATTGGGGCTGCGATCTCAATCTGCCAATTACGTGCGCCTAGCGCCGCCAGAGCCTGAGCCACTGCGCCCTTTGGTGCGTTCCAGCAGATACGGCGAACATATTCGGGGGTAATCATATTTTCTAAGGGGATAACCAGATCTTCGGCGATGGCGCTCAGGCGGGCCTTGGCATGAGTAAGGGGCGCATACTTTTCAGGAAAGCGCTCGCGCCAAATCTTTAGCGGTGGCAGCGAATCAGAATCGGTGCGAACTTGCGGCCACTGGTCTTCGCTAAGTGCAACCGCATCTGAGATTGCACTGATCCAAGATGCAACATTTTCCATCCAGCGCGCTCGCAAACCGATTGGCCTTAGAACGCGTTCTAGATCCTTCTTCGAATTAATCGCCTTGGTATGCGCAACCATTGCGATCTCGACAATTGCTGTGTCGGATAATAAGCGACCTTGTGAGATGTCGACTTCTTGAGCGATCTCATTTCGCACCGTCCAAAGTGCGCGAACAACCGCTAATTGATTTCTTTTCTTGATCTTATGCATTCCCGAAGTTCGCCGCCACGGATCAACCCGTGGCAATGGTGGGGGAGCATCTAATATTGATTGAAATTCTTCGCGCGCCCATTCCCATTTATTTGCACCATTTAAGAGCCCATAAACCTTGTCGCGCAGTTCGATCAATAACTCAACATCTAACGCTGCATAATTTAGCCACTCTTTTGGCAAAGGTCGTTGCGACCAATCAGCGGCAGAGTGTTCTTTTGCCAGCGATACTTCCATCAACGATTCCAGTAGCGGACCCAATCCAACTCGCGGCAAGCCGGCGATACGACCGCCGAGTTCGGTATCAAATAGCTGCTTTGGATTGATTCCAAGCTCACGCAAACACGGTAGATCTTGAGTACTGGCATGCAAAATTACTTCATCACTTTGTAGCAAGGTATCTAACTTTTGAAAGAGTTCGTGGTTTGGACCAAAGGGGATGGGGTCGATTAGATGCAGACCGCCACCATTGCGTTTGATCTGGATCAAATATGCTCGTGCGCTAAATTTGAAACCAGATGCGCGCTCTGCATCTACTGCAAAGGGGCCAGTACCTTGAGCTAATTCCGCAAGCGCTTTCTCAAATAGCGAGTGGCTATCGATAATGATCGGAACGCCTTCGGCTGGTGCCAAAAGAGGAACTGCAGTGGGGGCTGGCGCAACTTCGGCAGGCAGAACTTCTGCTGCCTTCTCCAGATTATTTTCCATAATTTATGACCAAATTAGCTACCAAGTTAAAAAATCGCAAGAGTTCAATTACGCCTTACGACGCGCTCCAGATATAGGCGCAACCCCTTCAACCATTGGTGGCAGCCCAGATACTTCGCCTAAGAGATTGCACCAGGCTAAGACGTGAGCGATCATCTCGTTGCTGTCTTTAATAATTGGGCTCCAGGATGCCCGAATTTCAATTTCAGATTCATCGTTACGTGGAGATAACTTTCCAAATGATGCGCTAGAGACGCGAGTTACAGTTCCGCTCGGTGCAGTAAATTCGCAACCGCCGGCAGCGAGTGAATCGAGGAGCCAGGACCAACCGACCTCAGGCAGAAGTGGATCATCTTGCATTGCCTCTTCAACATCGGCACTTAGAAATGTTACGCAACGAAATTCACCTTCCCAAGTATCTTGCCCACCTGGTTCATGAAGCAATACAAATCGCCCTGATGCGATCTCATCTTCAGCATCGCCAAGCAAGCCATTGGAAACATCAGCAGTAAATGCAAAAGAGTATGTTGCTAACTTTTGTGGTGCAGGAACTTCTTCTAAAATTATTTCCGGTCTTGGGGTCACCGTGCGCAAGTGATCGATCATGCGATTAAATTGGGCGACATCCACTACTTAATTCTAAAGATGGCATGCCTAGATAAGTGGGAGGCGGGGCGCAGCGCTGTGTATCCTTGCTCTCCATGGCCACCTTTTTAGCGCTCTTTTCAAGTCTTCTCTGGGGAACGGCTGATTATCATGGTGGAAAGCTCAGTAAGAAATATCCGGCGATCGCCGTTCTCGGTGTAACGCAAGCCATTGGATTAATTTTTGGAATTATCTTGGCGCTTATCGGTGGAGATTTCTCCGCAGATGCTTTTGGCGCTCATGGTTATTTTCTTCCAGGGGCATGCGCCGGAGTTCTTGGATACCTAGGTTTGATTTGTTTATATGCCGGGCTTTCAACTGGCCGCATGGGAGTTGTATCGCCAATTAGCGGGCTATCTGCACTTATTCCAGTTAGTTACGCCTTCTTCGTTAAGGGTGATCGCCTATCTTTAATACTTTCAATCGGTGCAACGCTAGCCATCTTGGGCGCTTTCTTAGCTAGTGGTCCAGAGCTTGCTAAAGATCTACCGATTAAGCCACTTGTATTGGCCCTCGGTGCCGCCGGTGGTTTTGGAACTGCCTTAGTTTTTATGGCGATCGGTTCACAAGGAAGCGCTTTGATGACGATGGTGATGATGCGTGCGACTACTTTTTTTGTCTCACTAGGATTATTGGCAAAGTATCGCACCTTGGGTGGGCTGCCCTTGAAATTATCGCCGGTTCTTATATTTATCGGGTGTGCTGATTTCTTAGCAAATTTACTTTTAGGGGTAGCAACTACGAAAGGTAATTTAACTTTATCGATGGTGCTCGGTGCACTCTATCCAATCTTTACTGCAGTTCTAGCTTACAAGTTCCTGCATGAGCGATTGCACCGTGTTCAATATGTTGGAATCCTTGCCGCAGTTGCAGGCGTCGCAATTATTTCAGCCTTCTAGCTTCGATGAAAGAAGTGCCGTCAATTACTTCATGAATAACCTCTTGAAAATTTGCCAGTAATTTTTCAATATCTATTGGGTATTCACCGCCAACAACTGAGGTAACACTTAAATAGATTCCATCTATAGCTTTATTTTCGATTAGCTCATTGATTATCGCCGGCCCTGATTCCACCAGAACGCTGGGGCCGAATAGTTTTATCCCTTTAGCTAAAGCTTCCGTCGGGGAGAGGTTCCACCAATGGGCTAAGTGATTATCGGCCAATGCGCTGATCATCGAGCGAGATGAGATAACGACAGGAACAGGGGTGCGGTGATAAGGCTCGGTGCGTGCGGTCTGGCCACCGATTAGGAGAAAGTCAGCGCTGCGCCGGCGCGCTAAGAATGCGGTGCGATCTACTCCGCTTGCGATACCACGTGAATTCCCACCTTTGGTAGTCGAGCCATCGCTGCCAACTACAAGGGATGCAAAGACTGCCATCGCAGAAGGCTAGCGCCATGTGTCGCCACGTGTCGCCATGTGTCGCCATGTCAGTGGAGGCGGTTATATTTTTTCTCATGATCATTTCATGCGATACATGTGCCATTCGAGATATTGGTTGCGACGATTGCATCCTTACCTTCTTCATCTCCAAAAAGTGTGAAGCTGAATTATGCGAGATACCTGATTCCACCGCCGATGCCATTGATTTGCTCTCATCGCGTGGGATCGTGCGGCCGCTGCGCTTTAATACCGCCTAAATGGTCAAATTTATTTAAATTCACAGCCTAGCCACGCTTACCTTGAGTTGAGTATGCGCGATAGCGCCCATTAGCCTTTAACTCTTATGTCATCAACAGGCTTGAATCTGCGTGTGCGATCTGCGGGCACAATACTTATAGCGTTAATTGCAATCGCTGCACCGGTCTTTCTTGTGCCGCCCGTACAAGCTGCGCAAACGTTAGAGCAAGTTCAAGCACGAGTTCGCCAATTGCAGGATGAAGCCGCTTCTGCTGCAGAAGGTGCACAGGAAGCGAAAGTTAAATTGGCCTCCCTTAATCGCACCCTGGCAGGTATTCAAGCCAAGGAGGCAGTTCAAAGCCAGAGCGTTAGCGCGCTATCAAGAACTTTGAGTGCAATAGCTGTAGAACAATTTAAGACTGGTGGACTTAGCCAGAGCCTAGAACTTCTCTTTTCATCCGACCCTACCTTGTATCTCTCTGCGGCCGGCTCCTTGGAAGCTATTACGCGGAAGAAATCAGTTGAACTGCGCAAATTCCAAGCTGCAAAACAGAAACTCACTGCAACTTCACTAACGGTTAATGACAAGTTAGCGTTGGTGAAAGCTGCTCAAAAGAAATTAGCGGCACAAAGCGCACAAGCTACGGCAAAGCTGGCAGAGGCAGAATCACTTCTCGCAAATCTAAAGCAGGCAGATCGTGAAAGGCTCGCCCGTCTTGCGCTGGCAGAAGAAGATGCGGATCAGGCTTCCTCGCTAGCTGCTGCCAAGTTAGCCTCAGGAGTTTCAGGTCGTGCCGGAAAGGCTCTGCAATTTGCACTCAAGCAAATTGGTGACAGGTATGTCTTTGGCGCAGCGGGAATGACTTACTGGGATTGTTCAGGGCTAACGATGAAAGCTTTCCAAGATGCTGGGGTATCGCTGCCACATTCATCGCGCGCCCAATACGGGTATGGCAAATCGATTAAGCGCGCCAACTTACTTCCTGGAGATTTAGTCTTCTTTGGCCGGCCAATATCGCACGTTGGAATTTATCTCGGTGGCGGAAAAATGGTCCACGCACCGCGCCCAGGTTCGCGCGTGAAGGTGGCAAGTGCCTATGACCTCGGGCACAAACCATATATCGGCGCTCGACGTCTCTAACTCCAGAATAAATTTAGAGATACTTAGATGACTGAGAAAATTCTCTGCGTAACCAATGATTTTGGCCCACGTGCGGGTGGAATTGAAACATTTGTCATTGGGCTGATTGAGCGGTTGCCACTCAATACGGTAATTGTTTACACATCTGCACAAGGTGATACGAATGAATATGACCAGCGATGGCTTGAACAATTTGGGGTACGAGTAATACGTGATCGATCAAAGATTTTGCTACCAACGCCGCGTGTATCGCGTGCAATAAAGAAATTAATAGCAACCGAGAAATTGGAGATTGTATTTTTTGGAGCTGCAGCACCATTGGCGCTTATGGCGCAAGGTTTTCGCAAGGTAGGTGTTAAGAAAATTGTTGCGCTAACTCATGGCCACGAAGTCTGGTGGGCCAAGCTCTGGCCCTTTAACTCGGCGATTCGTTATATCGGAGCAAGCGTTGATCATCTGACTTATTTAGGCGAATTTACTCGCCGAGAAATATCGCGCGCACTCTCTTTAGGCGCACGCGAAGCGATGGTAAAGATTGCACCTGGCATTGATACAGAGCACTTTGCCCCACAGGCCACAGCAAATCAATTGCGCGCCTCTCTTGGACTAACTGATAAGAAAGTAATCGTCAGCGTTGGGCGGTTGGTCCACCGCAAAGGTCAAGATTCGCTAATTGCAGCGCTACCTGAAATCCTGCGACGCCATCCACTTGCACATATTTTGATGGTTGGAGAAGGTCCCTACCGAAAACATTTAGAAGAATTGGTTAAAGGCTTAAAGTTAGAAGGCGCGATTACTTTTATAGGACGTATCCAACATGCAGACTTGCCGCGATATATATGCGCTGGCGATATCTTTGCGATGCCCTCGCGATCACGCCTGGCCGGACTTGAAGTAGAAGGCCTGGGAATCGTCTATTTAGAAGCTAGCGCGTGCGAACTTCCAGTTATCGCGGGTATTTCTGGGGGAGCACCCGATGCGGTACTCGAGGGCGAGACTGGAATAACTGTTGATGGAACAAGCCCTGCTGAGATTGCCAGTGCAGTGATTTCGCTATTGGATGATCCGCTTAGAGCCATTGCAATGGGTAAACGTGGACGCGAATGGATCTACTCAAATTGGCGTTGGGAGATCTGGGCAAGTAATTTTAGAGAGTTACTTAAAGTAAATTAGCAGTTCGAGCTTTTGCAACTGCCCCAAATCTATTATTAACCTCCAATTTACGATAAATCGCTGCTAAATGTGTTTTAAATGTTGCCTCAGAAATAAAGAGATCTTTCGCTAACTCCTTATTAGTACCAGGCTGGGTAAGCGCTTTCAAAACGGTTATTTCCCGCTGTGTTAATAAAGTCGCTGCTTGCGAATTCTTTAGTGCCAGAGCGATTCCTGGCGCGCTAAAGTTTTGCGGAAGATCTAACGAACTCTTTAAGGCTGCAACAACTTCGCTAATTGAAGCGCTCTTCTTTACAAATGAACTAGCACCGGCGCGCATTGCAGCTATTAATAGGCTCTCTTCCTCGCTCATTGTCAAGATCACGATCGCCATCTCCTGCGAATTTTTTCTGATCCATTGAACTACATCTAAACCTGAACCATCGGGTAGGTTTAAATCGAGGATTACCGCATCCGGTGATTTATGTGCGATTTGGGCATAAGCCTCAGCGCGCGTTGCCGCTTCACCGCAACAACTTAAGCCTGCATCATGCAGGGCACGTTTGATGCCATGGCGAACTGCCGGATGGTCATCAATTACTAAAACGCTAGCTGGCGCACTTACTTTCACAGAGTAATAGCGACCCGAGTTCCAGAACTATCTGAGTGGTAAGTGAAAGCACCACCAAGTAATTCGGTGCGTTCTTTAATTCCGATTAAACCCAAACGTGAACTCTCCAAGGTCGCACCTCCTTTGCCGTTATCGCGCACCTCTAGGTAGGTGTGATTTTCAACTTGGCTCAAGATCAATTCAATCTCGCTACCCCTAGAGTGGAGCGCGCAATTACGCATCAGCTCGGTCGCCATAGCGGTAATTTCCAGCCCTACCGCAGGCGGTATATCGAACTCCGCCAGATCTAGCCGGTAGAGAAGAGGGACACAGACCTGGGAGGCAATTTTTATTAACTTCTCTTGGACTGATTCACTTTCGACACGCCTGAGCTGATACATCTCACGGCGCGTTCTAGTTATCAACTCATCTACTTGAAAACGCAGCGAGCGAATCCCTTTACGAATTGGTTCCTGCGACTGTGTAGCTGCGAGAAGCAAATCTAGTTCATACCCCAAAGCCACTAAATCTTGCGCAATTCCATCGTGGATTTCGCGGGCTAATTCAAGGCGTTGTGGAGTACTCACTTGGCGAAGAGGTCGCTGATTTCTTTAGCAAACTCTTGCGCGACAACATGGCGCTTAATCGAGAGTTTTGCGGTGAGTTGGCCTCCAGCGATAGTGAAATCAGTAGGAAGAATCGTAAATTTACGGATTGATTCGGCCTTACTTACCGCTTTATTTGCTTCATCTACTGCGGTCTGCACTACAGCGATTAGATCTGGATCCTGAGTTAGGGTGGCAATGGTTGCGCCATCTTTCTTATTTGCAACGATCCAACTCTTAAGGGCATCTTGATCAATTGTTACCAGTGCTGCAATAAATGGTTGGTTATCGCCCACGACTACGCATTGGCTTACAAGTGGATGAGCACGTAGGCGATCTTCCAAGACTGCCGGCGCCACATTCTTACCACCTGCGGTGACGATGAGCTCTTTCTTGCGGCCGACTATATAGAGGAAGCCATCTTCGTCGAGCTTTCCTAGGTCACCAGATCTAAACCAGCGATCTTCGGTAAAGACTTCTGCATTTGCAGCATCGTTCTGCCAATAGCCACGCATAACGATTGGTCCTCTGATCAAGACTTCACCGTCATCGGCAATCTTGATACTTGTTCCAGGAATTGGTTTTCCTACGGAACCCACCTTTATCGATCCAGTTATATTTAAAGTCGCACCTGCTGTTGTTTCTGTTAAACCATAGCCTTCGTAAATTGTTACACCGGCGCCGCGGTAGAAGTGCCCAAGGCGCGCACCTAGCGGGGCTCCACCTGAGATTGCACCTTCTACGTTGCCACCTAGTGCGGCGCGAATTTTTGAGTAAACCAACTTGTCAAAAAGTGCATGCTTTAAAGTCAGTAGCGGATTAAAGCCGCGCTTATCTATAGCTTGGCTATAGGCAACTGCAACTTCTGCTGCTTTGCGAAAGATCTTTCCTTTGCCGGCTGCATCGGCTCTAGCTTCGGCACCGTTATAAACCTTTTCAAAGATGCGTGGGACTGCGAGCACGAAAGTTGGCTTAAATGATGCAAGATCAGGTTGTAGGCGCCCAACTGGGTCGCTGCAATGTGCCAAGTGTAAACCGGCACGTATCGCACCGATCTGGACCATGCGCCCGAATACGTGAGCTACTGGCAGGAAGAGCAGCGTCGAGCCATTTGCTTTAAGAAATAGATCACTTGCTCCTTCAACAACATTTCCACATTCAGATAAGAAGTTTCCGTGGGTTAAGGAAACGCCTTTTGGCTTTCCAGTGGTTCCGGATGTGTAGATCAAAGTTGCGAGTGTGTCGGGCAAAAGTGCGTTGCGACGTCGGTCTACTTCGTCATCTCCGATATGTGCTCCTGCTGTTGCAAGCACAGAGAGAACATCTTCGGTCATAGTCCAAATATGTTTGGTGTGGGAAGGTAGAATTGTATTGACTAGTTCGCGATGACTTGGGGTTTCAACGATCAGCCCAACTGCGCCAGAATCGCTCAATATCCAATCAACTTGTTCAGCAGAAGATGTTTCATAAATTGGAACTACACAACCACCAGCAAACCAAATTGCAAAATCTAAAATGGTCCACTCATATCTGGTGCGAGCCATGATTGCGACTCGGTCACCGATCTGAATTCCAGCGGCAATCAGCCCTTTGGCAGTTGCGCGGACTTCGGCATCTAACTCTTGAGCAGAAACTTTCTGCCAGCCATCACCGAGAGGGCGCGACATCATCACGCGATTTGGTTCAAACCAGGCGCGTTCTGCGATCAGATTTGTGAGGTTGCCTGTAGTGGCGGCAGGGATAAGGGCTGGGACCGTGATCTCGTTCATAGCGCTAACGCTAGCGCCCGCCTAAAGAAAAGGGGAGAGGCTGGAAAGATATTTTTACAGGTAACCTTTGCGCATGAGCGATTTTAGCAGTTCAACAATTACTATCGATGCCCCGATCTCCGAAGTCGGCGCCACCTTATTTGCCGTTGCTTCCTACCCTGAATGGTCTGGCGCATTTAAGAAGGTGGATGTACTAGCAACTGATGATCAAGGGCGCGCCACTAAGGCCAAGTTAACAGTTGATGCCGGCGCGGTTAAAGATGTTGTCACGCTAGATTTTGATTGGAGTCAATCACCAAGCAAAGTTACATTCTCGCTAGATGATGCCAATATCTTGACCAAGATGGATGGCGCGTATCTACTAAAGAGCTTAGGTGCTGATTCGACATCAGTAACTTACGAACTTTCAGTTGGTTTATCCATGCCGATTCCGGCGATGATGATCACCAAACAAGAGAAATCCACTATCGATAGCGCGTTGAAGCAACTTAAAGAACATCTAGAAGGTTAACTCTGTGGCGACTAACACCATCGGAATCGATGTCGGTGGAACCAAGGTTTTAGGTGGAGTCGTATCCGAAAGTGGGGAGATATTAACTACTGCCCGGCGTGATACGCCGCGTGAAGGCGGTCGCGCACTAACTCAAGCTATTGCAGATGTAGCAAATGAGTTAGCGCATGAATTCCCAGTTGACTCGATCGGCGTATCTGCGGCGGGGTTTATCTCATCTGACAGAGAAACAATCTTGGCAACGCCCAATATCGCTGGTTGGAATGGCGTTAATTTAGATCGAGAGCTAAATGAAATTTTAGGAAAGACAATTGTTCTTGAAAATGATGCTAACGCTGCTGCGTGGGGCGAATTTAAATTCGGTGCTGGACGTGGTCGTAGCGACTTAATGCTTTTAACTTTAGGAACAGGTGTCGGAGGCGGTTTAATTCTTAATGGCGCGCTCTTTAGAGGCGCATTCGGAATTGGCGCCGAACTAGGACATATCCGCATAGTTCCAGACGGACATTTATGTGGTTGCGGGATACGCGGTTGCCTTGAGCAATATTCATCTGGCTCAGCTCTGCTGCGCCATGCGCGTGAAGCAATCAGCGCAAGCCCAGATATTGCCCGCAATTTACTGGCTCGCGGTGATGGCACTCTGGAAGGTTTGAAAGGTGAACACATCACAGATGCTGCTCGGAATGGTGATCCGGTGGCGATGGCCGCCTTTAACACCATGGCAAATTATCTCGGCGCCGGAATCGCCTCGCTTTGCGCGGTCATCGATCCATCCTGCATTGTTTTAGGTGGGGGAGTAATTGATGCTGGCGAAATATTCCTAGGGCCAACTCGCGAAGCTGCGCTAAGGCTAATTCCTTTTACTGGAAAACATCCATATCCAGAGATCGTTGCAGCAGAGCTTGGCAATCATGCGGGCTTGGTCGGCGTCGCCGATCTTTCACGAATTTAAAGCGCTACTCCGTCGCCATCTCGGAAATCTTTTCCATTCTTCCATTTATTTACTGATGCAATCGCTGCGCGAATAGTTTCCTTAATGCTCTTGTGTGGAGGGTTAGGCGCTTTAAATTTATTTTCATCTACAAAGTTATCGAGTTCATCTAAATAAGAAGTTGGTGCTGATTCGTCCAGCGATAGGCCTTCAACCATGGATTCAAATTCCATATCGATTAACTCACGTTCAGTGGCATCATCTGGACCATTGACGCCCTTATCTTTATCGCTCATAACTGCTGCCCCATGGTTCATATTCGCACATTCCAACCTTTTGGCGCTAAATTAGCCTCATGAACAACCTGCCTTATGGCATCTTGCGCGCGTTCTTAACGCCATTTTTAATGATCCTCTTTCGCCCAAAGGTTAAGGGGTTACGGCAAGTACCAGGAACCGGTCCCGTAATTATCGCCTCGAACCATCTCTCATTTAGCGATTCCATCTTCATGCCACTCGTTGTCCCACGCAAAGTTACCTTCCTCGCCAAGAGTGAGTACTTCACATCTCCTGGACCAAAAGGATTGCTGAAGAAGTTAACTTTTATTGCGCTAGGCCAGGTACCAGTAGATCGTTCTGGAGGTCGCCGCAGCGAAGCAGCCCTTATTACTGGTCTAAAAGTTTTAGCAGAAGGTAAGTGTCTGGGAATTTATCCAGAAGGCACTCGCTCTCCTGATGGACGTTTATATAAGGGGCGCACTGGCATTGCGCGCTTAGCCATTGAATCTGGCGCGCCAATTATTCCTGTTGCAATGTTTAACACGGAAAAGATTCAACCAACCGGAACGGTAGTTCCAAAGGTAATGCGGGTTGAGATGATCTTTGGTGAGCCTATGTACTTTGAGGGCGATTCAACAGATTTGCTTCACCTACGTGATGTCACCGACAAGATTATGTCTACGATTCAGGCACTTTCCGGGCAAGAGTATGTTGATACATATGCAACGAAGGCCAAGAAGAGCTCAGAAGAAGAGGAAGGTTAATTACCTTCAATAGCTAGACGTTTAACCAAGTAATTACAGGTATCGCAATCTGGCCCCGCAGCCGGTAGATCGCCTTCGATGACATCGATTAAATCTGAGAGTAAAGAGTTAAATTGCGCTTGATCCCGAGTTACATGTAAGTAGTGTTGAGTTACGCCAAAGCCATGCGCGCCATCAGCAGTTTCAGTGACGCCGGCTAACTTCCAGACCAAGAGCCCCATGCTAGAGACGGGAAAAGGTTTTCCTTTATCGGGATTTTCAAGCGCATAGGCATAAGCCTCCAGTTGTGGCGCATAAAACTGGGCGTTATCTCTCTCTGAATCTGAAACTTTGCAATCAATAATGCCGACTGAACCATCGTCGTAATGTGCCAATAAGTCGTAGATACCAAGGATGCGCCAGCGGGTGGCCTTTCCATCTACTTCAATCGGCGCGCTCTTTACCCATTGCCCCCATTGCTTAACAACTCCTGGGGCAAGTGATGGATCTAGATCCGGCATGGAGGCACGCCGAAAATGTTCTTCTTGTGCGGCAGAGAGCGGTTTTACGAGAGGGAATTGACCAGGCATTGTGATTTTAAACCAGTACTTAATCCAAAGGCAGCGCTTGCAAGTCGATAGCCCAAAAGTTAGATCAGATGGCGCGATAGTGTCGCGGGCAGGTGCAGCGGGCTTTACGATCTTTAAAGTCATGTGGTGATTAAATCACGCACTGCTGACGCAATGACCAATAGACCCAAGATAACCATCACGATTCCACCTGTAGCACGTAAATTTTCCAAACGTTTCTCGTCACTTGCCAACCAAACGCGTGCAGTTCCGGCTAAAAGACCCCAAGATCCATCTGAGATAAATGCCAGGATTGAAAAGAGCGCACCAAGTAGTACGAGTTGCGAAGTTACATGGCCACGATCGATATCAATAAATTGGGGCAGCACCGCCGCATAGAAGACAAGACCTTTTGGGTTTAGCGCGCCTACCCAGAATCCGTCGCGCGCCGAACGCCAGAATGAAGGAACAACACTTCCCTGGTTGCGCATATCTGCAGCATGAATTTTTCGGGCGCGTATTGCTGTAACTCCTAAGTAAACCAAGTAGCCACCGCCACCCCATTGCACAGCAGAGTAAGCAAGATGAGATCTGGAGAGAATTGGGCCTAATCCAAAGGCAACGAGCGATGAAAGTGCAAATGCACCGGTGACATTTCCAGCAACTGTAAACACCGCAACTTTGCGTCCCCACGCGATTGCGCGAGCTATAACAAATAGAACACTGGGACCGGGCGCCAAGATAATTACCATCGCTGCAATGATGTACTCGAATATGCGGCTCGGAATTACCATTTGGCAATTGTAACCGCTAGAAAATGCAGAAGGGGCGGGATAGCCCGCCCCTTCCTCACAGAGTTTTAGCGCTGATATTTAGCCGTTATTTGCTACGCGCATCTGAAATCGCATGGAGTACGCGATAGCCGATAACCGCAACTAGCGTTGCATTTACGATTCCGGTAAATGTGTAATCACCACGTGTCCATGAAAAATCAGCGATACCGATTATCAATGCAGATGCGGCAATTAAGAGGTTGGTTGAATCAGCAAAATTAACCTTAGATTCAATCCAGATTCGTGCACCCAGAATGCCAATCATTCCGAAGAGCGCTGTGGATACGCCACCAAGTGCGCCAACAGGTGTTGCGCTAAGTACTGCTCCAAATTTTGGAGAGAGTGAAAGCACGATTGCGCCAGCTCCTGCTACCCAATATGCTGCAGTGGAATAGACGCGAGTCGCCGCCATAACACCGATATTTTCTGCATAAGTTGTAGTTCCAGAACCGCCACCTAGTCCAGCCAGCGTAGTAGCAACACCATCTGCCATAAGTGCATTACCCATTTGGTTATCTAGATCTTTACCAGTCATTGCAGCCACTGCTTTAACGTGGCCAACGTTTTCTGCAATCAGTACAAGAACGACTGGCAAGAAGAGGATCATCACATTCATATTAAATGTGGGAGTTGTAAAAGAAGGAGTAGCAAACCAAGCCGCAGCCTGAATTCCCTTAGTGTCAACATCTCCCATGATCAGCGCTACTACGTAGCCAACAACCAACCCAAGGAAGATACTGATTCGACTCATAAAGCCTTTAGACATTGCTCCAATTAAAGCGATGCTTCCCAAAGTTATAATTGCAATCAGCGGATCCTTGGTGAAGTTACCTTTAGCAGCTCCGGCGAGGTTAAAGCCGATGACCATAACAATGGTTCCGGTAACAACCGGTGGAAGGAGCCAGTTGACCCAACCAATTCCCGCAGCTTTAACTGCAAAACCAACCAGCGCAAGGACAACGCCCGTAAAGACGATGCCGCCAAGAGCAGCTGCCATGCCGCCATTAGCGCCAGCTGATGCAACTGCGGCACCGATTGGCCCAAGGAAGGCAAATGATGAGCCGAGATAGCTAGGAACTTTATTTCCAGTGATTATTAGAAAGAGGATGGTTCCAATACCGGAGAAGAAGAGAGTCGTAGTTGGTGGAAATCCAGTGATGATCGGAACCAGGAAGGTTGCGCCAAACATAGCGGCGATATGTTGCAGGCCGACACCGATTGTGCGAGGCCAGCTAAGTCTTTCATCGGTAGAGACAACTTCTCCTGCAGAAATAGTCTTGCCATTTCCGTGAAGTTTCCAAGTAAGTAACGACATTTTTTACCTTTCCAAATAAGTTGCTACGAGAGCGTTCACCGTGTGTGAGCACCTATGGAAGGGAAGATGTATTAAGGGTAGGCCCGCAAAATTCTGTACTTACACGTTATGTAGACGCGACTCGCCAGAAAAAAACCTCGTTAGCCACATATTTGCGGCTAACGAGGGTCGCCCTCACGGAGAGTTGAGGGTTAAATCGTCGCATCCTCAGGGACGCGACGAATGTGCATAAACCCTAGTAATGAGAGTATTAACATCACGAGCGCTCCAGCCAATGAAACAAGGGCTGCAATTGCAGCTATTGATCCCAAAGTTCCGAATGCATAGGCGGTCAATAGAGTGCCGCGCAACATTGTGCCTTTAAATACTGTCTCTACCATTCCTGACTTTGCTGCAGCATCGGCCTTTAGAGCTGGATCAGCAGGACTTGTGGCAAGTGCGGCGCCAGCTGCACGGTTGGCATTTGATGCAGCTGCATAAGTGGGCATCTTTGATAAATGGAATCCAAGATAGTGATCGGCATACATCTGCGCTTGCTTGGCATCTGTAAGTACTTTATCGCCATTATCAGCGAAGAACTTTGTAACATCTGCTGATTCATCTGGATTTCCAGTCGCTGCTGGAAAAGTTATTTCTTGTGCTTTCAATTGAGAGCTAACTGAATCAGATGCAAAGCCTGCACCCCAATTAAGTAAGCCGGCGGCAATTAGAAGAAATACAGCCAATCCAAAACCAATGGCTGTAACTATTCTGTCGAAACTCTTTCTCTTCATTTTGAACTCTCCCTATTTAAACACCCAACTTTTAAGTGCAAGGCAATTAATACTCCTATAGGGGTAACGTGATTAGTGAAAAGGTAAGGGCTAGCCCTCTACCAAATTTGGAGAGTGCTAGCCCTAGTCGAGTGTGATCTATTTAATGTATGTCACGGTTGCAAAGCATTTTTCCATCTGCACCGATTTCTGAGTGTGAGCAAGCCACGCCAAGACGATCAAAGGCGGCATCGCCGTAGTGAGTACGAAATACAAGCGCTAGCAAAACGCGAATATTGGTATCGGCGTTAGATTTAATATTAAACGCTTTGGCAGATCGGCTAATGGTATTTTCAATAACTTTCTCGGTGTGTGAAGTTTCACGGGCGATTGCAGAGTTAGTCTTGCCTTCACAGAGCAACCCAAGTACTAATTTTTCAAATGGATTTAGCTCTCGCTCGGTAATTTTGATATCTGTTGCCATTTTGTCCTCTCCGTCGCTCCCATTGTGCTCCTTTCTTCCTTGGTTACCAACCAGTAAGATGGTCAAATGTCTGAAATCACCAGCCGCCGCGAGGGCGATATCCAAGTCCTTACCTTTAATCGCCCCACGAAGATGAATGCGCTTACCCGCGAGATGTATTCGGGTCTAGCCAATGGCTTAAATGAAGCTGCTGGAGATTTCGGTGTACGTGCAGTTGTAATCACCAGCGAAGGCGATCACTTCACCGCTGGTAATGACATCGCAGATTTCTTAGCCAATCCACCAACCGGTGAAGATAGCGATGTAGCGCGCTTCTTGGGATCACTTCTTGAATTTCCTAAGCCACTCATTGCCGCCGTTAAAGGCAATGCTGTCGGAGTTGGCACCACGATGCTCTTGCATTGTGATGTCGTAATTGCATCACCATCTGCAAAATTCTCAATGCCATTTGCATCCCTTGGTTTAGTACCTGAAGCTGGTTCTAGTTACCTCTTCCCGCTTTTAGTTGGATACCAAAGAGCCGCTCGCATCTTTTTCACCGGCGAAAGTTTTTATGCCGAGAGCGCGAAAGAGATGGGGCTAGTTGCATCGATAGCTGCAGATCCGTTAATTGAAGCGATGGAACTTGCCAATCTAATAGCAAAAAATCCTCCGCAGGCGATGATAAATACCAAGGCGCTATTAAAGGCGAGTAAACACGATTCGGTGGCCGCAGTTATGAAGGCTGAATTTGAGCTTTTTTCACTCGCGTTGCAATCTGAAGAAGCAATGGAAGCATTTATGAACTTTATGGCAAAGAAGGGAAAGTAATGACGATCACTGGAGACCTATCAGGCAAGAAAATCTTTATAACTGGGGGATCGCGCGGTATAGGACTTGCGATAGCTCTACGTGCGGCGCGCGATGGTGCATCGATTGCAATTGCCGCCAAGACAACAGAGCCCAACCCGAAGTTGCCCGGCACTATTCACACAGCAGCCGAAGAAATTCGTGCAGCTGGTGGCACAGCACTTGCTATCCAATGCGACTTACGTGATGAAAATCAGATCACCGATGCCATTGCACAAACTGTTGCTGAGTTTGGTGGGATAGATATCTTGATTAATAACGCCAGCGCAATTAATTTGACGCCAACGGAGGCCACTCCAGCTAAGCGATTTGACCTGATGTTTGATGTAAATGTGCGCGGGACATTCTTAACTTCACAAGCAGCTATCCCACATCTGCGCGCATCAGCTGAGGCAGGGCGCAATCCGCATATCTTGACTCTCTCACCACCGCTTTCCATGAAAGCGAAATGGTTCCAGCACCATGTTGCTTACACGATGGCTAAATACGGAATGTCCATGTGCGTCCTTGGCATGTCAGAAGAATTTCGTAAAACCGGCATCGCAGTAAATGCTCTATGGCCCCGTACCGCAATCGATACCGCCGCGTTGCAGATGATCCCGGGCATTGATACCGCTGCTTGTCGCACTCCAGAGATTCTGGCCGATGCTGCCTATGTAATTCTCAATCGAGTATCGAAGGAGACCACCGGAAACTTCTTTGTAGATGATGAAGTCTTGGCATCAGTTGGTATTACCGATCTTGATGGCTATTCGGTAGTTCCAGGAACGAAAGATTTTCTCCTTGACTTCTTCCTCGATTAAAGATCATGCAGCGGTAGTTAACCTTTTAGAGGATCGAAAGAACGATTTAGAAACTTTTAGTACTTACGCGCCGAGCCATCGCTTTATCGAGGCCGTTGTATCTGCAACCGCCCTTAGTTTCGCCGTGAAAGATGAGGACGGTTCAATTTTTGCCATGGCGCTGGGGCGCGATCCAGTTATTCTCAAATGTGATCGCTTAGCAACTTCACGAGGTGTAATCGTGGATGGCAAAGATTTTGAGCATCGTGCGGATTGGGATTTTTACTCGATTAATACCGCTGCATTTACAACGCTAGATAGCGCCGACACCGGCAGCGATAGTGATGAGATAGCAGCTTTTTTAAATGCGCACGCGCCTGACTCGTCCGTATGGCCAGATGATCCAGAGATTTTATTTTGGGGGCAGAAACGTATTTCAGGTGAGTTAGTCGCTCTCGGGGCGTTAGTGCAATGGAGAACAGGGCAAGTGATGTTCGCCTCTATTGGCACGCATTTCCATCACCGCAACAAGGGACTGGCACAGCAATTAGTGCGAGAAATGTTGGCCCGGGTAGCCAAACTCGGGGTAGCACATGTTGGTTTAGGTGTCTTTGCCGAAAACGTGAGCGCAAAACGTGCCTATGAGAATGTGGGATTTAACTTAGTCAATGAGTTCACTTCCTACCGTTTGTTGGGTAGTTAAGTCTTAAGATAGCGATATGGGCATCTCGTACTTATCAAGAGATGACTTTCCGAAGAATAAATCTGAAATCGCAAGTGATGTCGCAGCAGGTCTAACCGTTGCCATAGTTGCTCTTCCGCTAGCGATCGGTTTTGCAGTAACGACAGGAATGTCGGCAGCTTCAGGAATTACGACTGCGATCATCGCCGGCTTCGTAGCAGCTCTCTTTGGTGGATCTCGGTATCAAGTTAGTGGTCCCACTGGGGCAATGACCGTTGTACTAATTCCAATTGTTACAAAGTATGGGCCGGGAGCAATTCCAGCCCTTGGACTAATGGCTGGCTCACTCGTTGTAATTGCCGCAGTTTTTAAAGCAGGTTCAATTATCAATCGAGTTCCATGGGCGGTAGTTGAAGGCTTCACGGTTGGTATCGCCCTTGTCATAGCGTTGCAGCAAATACCTCTGGCGTTAGATTTTCCAAAAGGAAGTGGTGACCGAACATACATAGTTGCCTGGCATACCCTGCAAGGCGCATACAGCGCTGGGTTGAATTGGAAATCTATCGGTGCCGTAATTTTTACCTTGCTAATCAAATTTAATTATCCAAAGCTGGCCCAACGTTTTCATTTCAAGTTTCATATACCAGCCAGCATTATTGCAATCGGGCTTACTACATTGGCCTCACTGGGCTTTCACCTAAAGCTGCACACCATCGGAGATATTCCGCGATCTATCGGCAAGTGGTCTGGCAATCTAATAGATCTAACGGCGGTAGAACATTTGATTATGCCGGCAGTTCTGATCGCACTTTTGGCAGCGATTGAATCTCTGCTATCTGCACGTGTGGCAGATGGGATGGTTCACGCGCATGGAATTGAAAAATACAGTCCGAATAAAGAGTTGGTTGGCCAGGGACTTGCCACCATCGCGGCTTCGCTCTTTGGTGGAATGCCTGCAACAGGTGCAATCGCTCGAACCAGCGTTAACGTTCGCAACCAGGCAAAGACCAGATTTTCCGCAATGGTGCATTCCTTCATTCTGCTTTTAATTGTGCTGCTCTTTGCGCCCTTGGTTAGCTCAATACCAACGGCTGCGATCGCAGGAGTATTGATCGGAACTAGCTACCGAATTTTAAATCCAGCCTCGATTCGCGAATCTTTGAAGACTACCTTTGCCGAAGCATCTGTGTTGATAATTACAGCAGCGGTTACTTTGCTAGTTGACCTGATTTGGGGGATAGGAATCGGTATTGTTGCCCACTTCGTAGCAAAGTTACTTAACAAGGGAAGATAAGTTGAACTTAGAACTAAACGGCACCAATGTTATTTCTGAATCAGAGAGATCCGGAAAAGCCTCATCTCTTTTCTGGCCGTGGTGCGGCGCCAATGTCTCACTCTTAGCCCTTTCTTATGGCTCCTTCTTTCTTGGCTTTGGAATCTCGTTCTGGCAAGCAACGTGCGCAGCAATTATCGGAACAGTTCTCTCATTCCTGCTAGTTGGTTTTAGCTCTTTAGCTGGAAAACGATCTAATGCACCGACTATGGTTTTGTCTCGAGCCGCCTTTGGTATCAAAGGAAATCTCGTACCTGGTCTGCTCTCATACCTAATTTTTGTGGGTTGGGAGACGGTTTTAGTTTCGCTGGCAACCCTTGCAACCGGCACAATTTTTGTACGCTTAGGACATATCAACCATGATCTTGCGATGGTGATCGGTTTTCTGATTGCAGTTGGACTAACTATCTATGGTGGCGTACTTGGCCACAGCGTGATTATGCGGATTCAAAAATACTTAACTCTAATTACTGTAATTGCGACTGTTTTATACATTGCGCTAACTTTAGGAAAAGTTGATTGGCAAGCGGTTTCCAAGATTCCAGCTGGTAATGCGCAAGGATTTATTGGTGCACTCATCTTTGGCGTTACCGGAATTGGCTTAGGTTGGGTAAATTCTGCAGCGGATTATTCGCGTTACTTGCCAAGAAAAACTTCTAGCGGCGCAGTCGTTGGTTGGACAGTTTTCGGCGCTTCTATCGTGCCAATCGCGCTAGTTATATATGGAGCCTTACTTGCTGGGAGCGATTCCAAGCTCGGCCAGGCGATTGCCATGGATCCGATTGGAGCGCTAACAACCTTGCTTCCGACTTGGTATCTCGGAATATTTGCTCTGATTGCCATTTTGGGCCTTGTGGGTGGTGCGATCCTAGATCTTTATTCATCTGGGTTAACTCTGATTTCAATAGGACTGCCGATCAAGCGTCATATTGCAGCATCAATAGATGGCGTAATTATGTTGGCCGGCACGATCTATATCGTCTGGTTCGCTGATAACTTCTTCTATCCATTCCAAGGATTCCTGATTACTTTAGGTGTTCCAATTGCTACCTGGTCTGCGATCTTTGTAACTGATGTTCTTTTGCGAAAGCGCGCTTACGATGAGACAGATTTATATAGTTTGACCGGAAGATACGGGCTTTGGAACTTTAAATCACTCGCCTTAATGGCTATTGGTTCGATCGTTGGTTGGGGCTTTGTCACCAATACTTTTGCTAGTTGGTTATCTTGGCAAGGATATTTCTTATGGATAATTGGTGGAAAAGATAGGGGATGGGCCTTTGCCAATATCGGCGTGCTGCTCGCGCTAGCTGTTGGCGCAATCGGTCATTTCTTATCCGCTAAGCGAACTATTGCGCGACAGGAATCCTTCTAAGCCAGAGATATCCAAATGCGCCAGAAATAAGCGCTGAGATAATCAGGCCAGCTTTGACATCGCCTTGGATGGTTTTACTTTCGACTGCAACTTCGGAGATTACAAGGGCAACAGTCAAACCCATTCCGGCAAGTGCCCCAGCTCCGGCAATCTCATAGAATGTAAGGCTCTTTGGAAGTTGAACCAGTTTCAAGCGAATTACCAGCCAAGCAAATAAAGTGATTCCAATTATCTTGCCAACAACTCGCGCAATGGTCAGAGCGATAGCAGTTTTGGAGGTAATTGAATCTAGTGAAATGCCCTGACTTAATTTAGCAATCACATAAATCGGAATCACTAAATATGTGCAGAGTGGCGAGAGTATGGCAACGGTTTGTTTAACTGGAAATCTCGGAATTAGCGCCAGTAGGGCGCCCAAACCAGCTGCTCCCAAAGTAGAAGCGCTATGGGCAAGATCTAGCTGATCTCCGTAGAAGAGCGCTAGAACTATTAGCGAGAATAAATCATCTGCAACTGCCAAAGTTAATAGAAAAATACGAACCGCTGGATTTGCACGCTTTCCGAGTAAGGCAAAGACTCCCAGCGCAAGTGCCAAATCAGTTGGCATTGCAGTAGCCCAAGCTTGGCTACCTGGGTTAAGAAGTAGAAAGATGCCGGCTGGAAAGATCATTCCGCCGAGTGCGGCAATTGCTGGCAAGAGAATTTCTTTGGGATGGCTAAGAGTCGCCGTAATCTCAATCCCCACAAATAGAAAGAAGATTGCAATCAGTACATCAAGTGCCATGTCTTCATATTACAAGGAAAGGCAAAAGCCCCGCCGAATAATCGACGGGGCTTTTGCGGTAATTCGATTTAGATGTCGTAATAGAGTTCAAATTCAGCTGGATGTGGACGCAAGCGCACATAATCAACTTCGTTCTTACGCTTCCATTCGATCCATGTCTCGATGAGATCTTTGCTAAAGACGCCGCCCTTAGTTAAGAAATCATGATCCTTCTCGAGGTTGTTAAGTACTGCTTCAAGAGAACCTGGTACCTGTGGAATCGCGGCAGCTTCTTCGCCTTCGAGTTCATAGAGATCCTTGTCAACTGGGGCAGGTGGTTCGATCTTGTTGATGATTCCATCGATACCAGCCATCAACATCGCAGCAAATGCGAGGTATGGATTAGATGATGGATCTGGGCAACGGAACTCAACGCGCTTTGCCTTTGGTGATGAACCTGTAATTGGAATACGGATACATGCAGAACGGTTACGAGCTGAGTAAACGAGGTTTACTGGCGCTTCATATCCTGGCACCAAACGACGGTATGAGTTAACCGTTGGGTTAGTGAAGGCTAGAAGTGATGGCGCATGCTTTAGAAGTCCGCCGATATACCAGCGAGCCATATCTGAAAGATCGCCATATGTTCCTGCTTCGAAGAACAGTGGCTTGCCATCTTTCCAAAGTGATTGGTGAACGTGCATACCTGAACCATTGTCACCAAACAGTGGCTTTGGCATAAAGGTCGCAGTCTTGCCACCTTCCCAAGCTACGTTACGAATGATGTATTTGAATTTCATCAATTCATCGCCGGCGCTAAGGATGTCGGTGAAGCGATAGTTAATTTCCATTTGGCCAGCAGTACCGACTTCGTGGTGTGAACGCTCAACCAAGAGACCGGCGCGTCCAAGTTCCATAACCATCTCATCGCGCAAATCTGCGAATTGATCAGTTGGGGAAACTGGGAAGTAACCGCCCTTAATACGTGTGCGGTAACCCCGGTTTGGGGTGCCATCAGGATCTGCAACGATGCCTGTGTTCCAAGCACCTTCGTAAGAATCGATGTGATGGTAAGACTCGTTCATTCCAGTGCTAAAGCGAACCGCATCGAAGACATAGAACTCAGCTTCTGGTGCGAAGAATGCTTGATCTGCAATTCCGGTTGACTTCAAGTAATCGACAGCCTTAGCAACTACACCACGTGGATCGCGTGAGTAAGGAGTGTTATCGGATGGGTTGTGAACTGAGAAGAGAATAACAAGTGTCTTCTCAAGACGGAATGGATCGATAAAGGCAGATGATGGAATTGGAAGCAACTTCATATCTGATTCGTGAATTGACTGGAAGCCACGGATAGAAGATCCGTCGAACATCAAGCCATCAGTAAAGACTGCTTCATCAAATGATTCAACTGGAACGTTGAAGTGATGCTGGATACCTGGAAGGTCTGTAAAACGTACATCAATTAGTTTTACATCTTCCTTCTTGATAAATGCAAAAATTTCTGCGGAATTCTTAAACATTAAGCGAGCTCCTCGTATCTTCGAATTTTTCGAGAGTAAGGCCGGATTGTTACATCTGCCAGATTTACTCGGGCCTTCACCTTTGAGGGCAACCGATCTGGGTAAACCCTAAGACTTCCAAGGCCATTTGGCATAACTGGTGTGTTACAGCCATGTAAAACCTGCATCAGATGTGGGCCCTCTGTAGGCTCGCCCGTATGAAACATCAGATCAGTTTGGGGCGGCGCTTCCTGGGATTAAGCATCGATTGGCTGATGTGTTACGCAATCGCGCTCGGCTTCTTTGGGGGGACCGGCTCTTTCGCCGAACGCGCCCCGCATGCCCGTATTCCGCATTTGATCATCTTCTTTATCGAGGTCTTGGTTCTGACTGCCTTTGGTGGCGCCACCGCTGGGCATCGATTAGTTGGAATCAAGGTAGTTCAATTCCAAGGTGGCGCTAACCCCACACCTTTTCAAGCGCTAATCAGAACGGTATTACTCTGCCTCGTAGTTACCGCAATTACTTACGATGAAAATGGCCGCGGTATACACGAACGCTTAAGCGGGACAGCCCTAATAGATTTACGGAAGAGTAAAATTTAATTAACGTTTAGGAACGCGAATTCCCTTTGGCATAGGGCCCTTTGGAATCGGCAAAGACATACCGCCAATTGCTTTAAAGCGCGCACGGACCTCTCGCATTTGGTGAGCCGATAGCTTCTTAGGCAACTTAGCAATGTGTTTCTGTAACTTGCGTAGTGGGACTTGGCCAGCGCCATCTCCTACATAAATTTCAGTGACAGGTACACCAGGTGCAAAACGTTCAGCTTTCTTGCGTTCATCTTGCAACATTGTGCGCACCGCTTGCGTGCCTTCACCAGTTAATACGATTCCCCCGCGACCTAAACTGCGATGGACCATATCTTGATTTTTGGTTACAGCGACGGCCGGCGTTGTAACCCAACCTTTACGAATTGCCATAAGAACGCTGGCACCAGCACCAATTTGTCCCTCGATAGAAACATAAGCGGCAGATGATGCGATACGAGTGAAGAAGAACATTGCGGCTAGGACTGCTACAGGCAGTGCCACGAAGCCAAGATAAATTGGATGCCCGATAACAATTCCGGCAGAGATACCAATAGCCCAAGTAATTGCAAAGACTCCGAAGATTCCGGCACCGATCCAAGGCTTAACGCTCTTGGTTACTGAATATGCATCACGGAAGGTCTGGAAACGGACCTTTTTAATCTTCGGCTCTTTTGACTTATTCTTATTAAACATACGGTTAGTTTAGGGGAGCAGGCGCTGTACCACCAAGACGAAGCGGCGCCCAGCGCTGGCCGAGGTGACTATCGGGGTATTTTGCTTGTACTTCATGAAGTAATTTCAGAAGAGTCTCACGCAATAGTTTCTCTCCGGCATCTACATCTGTGCCTTTTTCAAAGAACATTGGTGCGCCAAATGTGACAAAGATCGGCACTTTCTTGCGGCGCAGGTCTTTCTTTACACCCTTGGTCCAGATGCGCTGAGAACCCCAAACAATTGTGGGAATAACTGGAACCCCTGAACCCATAGCTAGGCGAATCGCACCCGATTTGAGCTCTTTGATTTCAAAACTGCGCGAGATTGTTCCTTCCGGAAAAATTCCAACAATTTCACCAGCACGTAGCGCGCGAAGTGCGGCAACAAATGATGCTGTGCCGCTGCTGCGGTCGACATTTATGTGATGCATGCCGCGCATCAGAGGACCAGCCAATTTATTATCGAAAATCTCTTTCTTTGCCATAAATCTAACTAAGCGACCTGCTGGCAGAGCCGCAGTTCCAATCAGCGCAAAATCTAAATATCCAATGTGGTTCATCGCAAGTATTGCGCCACCTTTACGCGGAATATGTGCTTCACCTTCGAAGTGAAATTGCAGACCGAGATATCTCCAGAACGTCTTTAGCGCAACGATTACTGGTGGATAAACAATCTCAGCCACGCAGCAAACCTTGATTAGCTCGCGCTTCCAAAGCCTGCTTATATAGACGACCGGCGCGGTAGCTAGATCGCACCAGCGGCCCACTCATGACACCGAGAAAACCGACTTCAGTTGCTTCGGTGGCTAACTCAACAAATTCTTCTGGCTTAACCCAACGTTCGACTGGGTGATGCTTATTCGTTGGGCGAAGATATTGCGTGATAGTTATTAGATCGCAACCGGCAGCGTGTAAATCAACCAAAGCTTGTGATACTTCTTCACGAGTTTCACCTAAGCCAAGAATCAAATTAGATTTGGTGACCAGGCCAAAATCGCGCGCCATACCGATTACTTGCAAAGATTTTTCGTAAGTAAATGCTGGGCGGATTCGCTTAAAGATGCGGGGGACTGTCTCAAGATTATGAGCAAAGACTTCTGGTTGGGTTTCAAAGATTTGGTTTAAGAGTTCGCCCTTGGCGTGAAAATCTGGAGCCAACATTTCCACGCCACATCCTGGATTTAGCTCGTGAACCTTTCGAATCGTTTCGGCATATAGCCATGCGCCTTCATCAGGTAGATCATCGCGCGTTACGCCAGTGATAGTTGCATAGCGCAAGCCCATCGCTTTTACAGATTCGGCAACCTTGCGCGGTTCCTCGCGATCGATCGGCAGCGGCTTGCCAGTATCGATATTACAAAAATCGCAACGCCTTGTGCAGCGATCGCCACCGATTAAAAATGTCGCTTCTTTATCTTCCCAACATTCAAAGATATTTGGGCAAGCAGCTTCTTGGCAGACGGTGTGCAGGCCTTCGCTCTTTACTAGCGCACGCAATCTCGTATATTCCGGGCCCATGTTGGCGCGGGTCTTAATCCATTCGGGTTTACGCTCGATAGGAGTCTCGGTATTACGTGCTTCGATCCGCAGTAATTTGCGTCCCTCAGGTGCGATCGTCATGCGCTTACCTTACCCAGTGCTCCCAGCAGATACTTCTCAACAACTGGTGAGATTTCAGAGATTTCAATTTTGCGCTTGAGCTCTACCGCCATAGAAGTCACGGCGGCATCGTCTATGCCACACGGAACGATCTGGCTAAAGGCGGCTAAATCGGGAGCAACATTTAACGCAAAGCCATGCATTGTTACGCCACTTGCCACCCGGATTCCGATAGCTGCGATTTTGCGATCTCCTTTGATATCACTTATCCAGACGCCAGATCGGTCATCGATGCGAACCGCGTTAATGCCGAAGTCGCTGCAGACTTTAATTAGCGCACCTTCTATCGTGCGAACAAATCCGACAAGTTCGGTGGGTTTTAATAATTTTACGATTGGATATCCCACCAATTGACCAGGGCCATGCCAAGTTATTCGACCGCCACGATCAACATTTATTACGGGGGTTCCATCGGTAGGCTTTTCGAATTCTTGGGTGCGCTTGCCGGCGGTATATACCGATGGATGTTCTAGCATCAGTAATGTATTGGGCCGATTTCCCGAAGCAACTTCCATGTGAATTTTTCGTTGTAGCTCTAGCGCCGACTCATATTCCAGCAGCCCGAGGTGATTTACCTCAATTTGCGACGCGCTTTGCACAGCGCTTGCGGGGGATTGAAGTGGCACAGGTACAGCCTAAAGGTAGGCTGTAGTCCTAGCGAATTCTGCTTAAACCTAAGCCCGAAAGGCCCTTTTATCATGTCTATGCAACGAGCCGAAAAGAACCGTAAACCCTATGCAATCGCCATGTTGGTCGTTATCGCTTGGTTCATCATTACCGGCATCTTCGGTCCGCTATTTGGCAAGTTAACTTCGGTTCAAGAGAACAATAACTCTTCATTTCTACCCAAAGGCGCTGAAGCAACGCTTGCCGCTGATGAGATTAAGAAATTCTCCGCTCAAGACACCTTTGCTTTTCCGACTCTCGTACTTTTTGAGGGCAGTTCGACTCCAGCAACTTTTGCCGCTATCAACGATCACGTTACAAAAGTCGGCTCACTAACTCTTGCTGGAACTTCAGCCAAGATCGCAGATTATTTAGCACCTGGTCAAGCGATTACTGTCTTTCCATCACAAGATGGCAAGGCGTTGCTTGCCAACATTCCACTTGATGGAAATTCGCTCGCTGAAGTTTTACCAAATGATAAGCCGGTACTACCTGCGCTTATCGAGGCGTTGCGTGCCGATATCGCACCGATCGCGAAAGCAAATGGCTTTGAACCTTATGTAACTGGCCCTGGTGGATTATTGGGTGATCTCTTCAGCGCTTTCGGAACTTTGGATTCGACTCTCTTGCTTACAACACTGGGCGTTGTTGCAATAATCCTGATTGTGGTCTATCGATCACCAATACTTTGGATAATCCCGCTTCTATCTTCGCTCTTTGCGCTCTCGACCGCCGGTGGAATTGTATATTTACTCGCTAAGAACAACATGATTGATGTTGATGGACAGTCACAAGGAATTCTCTCTGTTTTGGTAATTGGTGCCGCTACAGATTATGCGCTCTTGCTTATCGCGCGCTATCGCGAAGAACTTCACTTCACCGATAATCGATTCGTTGCAATGCGAGCTGCATACAAGGGCGTCTGGGAACCGATCTTGGCATCTGGTTCAACTGTTGCAATTTCTTTATTGGTCTTGCTCTTTAGCCAGCTGACAAATACGGCAGGTTTGGGGCCAATTGGTGCGATCGGAATCGTTTGTTCCATGATCACGATTCTGACTTTGCTACCTGCACTTCTTTTAATTTTTGGTCGCTGGATTTTCTGGCCACGTGTGCCTAAAAACGATGGCGATGATCATGTGATGACGGGCGTTTGGTCAAAAATTGCAAACTCAATCGGCCGCAATCCGCGCAAAGCTTGGGTAATTACTGGCGTAATTTTATTGGGATTCGCCGGCGCATCTTCAACTCTTAAGGCAGATGGCATCGGCACAGTGGATACTTTTACCGGCAATCCTGAATCTGTCGTGGGCCAAAAACTCCTTGTAACGCACTTCCCAGGTGGAGAAGGCGATCCAACTCAGATTGTTGTAGATGTTAATAAATTGGCAGCGGTAACAGCCGCTGTTAAATCTGCCCCTGGTGTAACCGATGTAGTTCCGATGCTCGATGGAATGGAAGTACCTGGACAGCCAGCGCCTGAAATGAAGGTTGTTAACGGGCGAGCGATCCTCAATGTCACCTTAGATAAAGCGCCAGATAGTGTCGAAGCAGGTAATGACATTCCTAAGATTCGTGAAGTAGCACATGCCGCAGATTCCACATCCTTAGTAGGTGGCACTAGCGCCGTTTATTACGATGTCCGATCAGCAAATAATCGCGATAACCATACGATTATTCCGATTATTCTCTTGGTGATTACTTTAATCCTAGGTTTACTGTTGCGCAGTATTCTCAGCGCAGTCGTATTACTCGGCACCGTGGTCTTAAGTTACTTTGCTACATTGGGTGTCTGTGCACTTGTCTTTAATCACATCTTCGGTTTTGCCGGTGGAGATAACTCATTCCCACTCTTTGCCTTTATATTCTTGGTTGCACTTGGCATCGATTACAACATCTTCTTGATGACACGTGTGCGTGAAGAAAGCGGCAAAATTGGCACTCGCGCAGGTGTAATAAAGGGCGTAACCGTGACAGGTGCAGTGATTACATCTGCCGGGATCGTTCTCGCTGCAACTTTCGCAGTCTTAGGACTTCTACCCTTAGTCCCACTTGCTGAACTTGGTTTCGCTGTGGGATTCGGCGTTCTACTAGATACGATCATCGTGCGCTCTATTTTGGTACCTGCATTGGTACATGAAATTGGCCCGAAAATCTGGTGGCCATCAAAATTGCAAAATAAGTAAGCCTTGCAACTTAGATGTATGTAGTAATCGGTGCCGGTCTTGCTGGTTTGAGCGCAGCGCTTACCTTGCAAGAAGCCGGTGCTGATGTCACGGTTTTGGATGCATCAGATCGGGTAGGCGGCCGTGTTGCAAGCGACTTAATTGATGGCTTTATCCTCGATCGCGGATTTCAATTGGTGAATTTGAATTATCCTGAAATCAAACGTTGGGGGATTGGCGAAGAGTTAGATTTTAAGTTAGCTCCACGTTCGGTACGTGTTTCATATGACGGTGGGCATGTATCGCTAGGAGACCCCCGTAACTCACCGTTTTCCATCTTCTCCAAGTATTCAGGATCGTTAGATTCAAAGGTTGGGTTCCTTAAATACCTGCTCACCTCACCGCGTGCGAACGAGAGCGTGGAAGAGCAATTACTGCGCTGCGGTACTTCAGATTTATATAGCAAAGTTTTAAAACCCTTCTTGCAAGGAGTATTTCTGGCAGATCCTGCGCGAGTTAGCGCAGTTGTGGGGCGAGAAGTTATTGGAACATTTGTCTCGGGTCGCTCAGGTGTTCCTGCAAATGGAGTGGCTGCGCTACCCCAGGTGTTGGCAAAGAGAGTTGCAAATTTGCAGCTCAATACCCGCGTAGAAGAGATTCGAGGAAATCTTTTAGTAACCAACCATGGCGACATAACGGCGCAGAAGGTAATCCTGGCAACGGATTTAACTACGGCAGGTCAGCTCTTGGGTGCTACGCAAGTTACGCCTCTTTTGAGTTCCACTACTTGGTATCACTCAACAGATAGTGCACCTTCTGATAGTGCACAGCTAGCTGTTGATTCACAAAATCGTGGGCCAGTTGTAAATTCAATAGTTATCTCAAACCTTTCGGCTAAATACGCTCCAGCTGGACAGTCTCTTATTTCTTCGACAACTATTTCGCACGCGTCAGAGTCAGAAGTTCGTCGACACTTAGCGTTGCTGTGGGGAGCATCAACTGCAGATTGGCGTTTCTTAGCCAAGTATGAGATTCATTCAGCGCTACCTTTATTTGTACCAGGTGCCCAAAACATCAAAAGTTCACGAATGAGCGAGAACATCTATATTGCCGGTGATTATTTGACGGCGCCTTCGCAAAATGGCGCGATGTTATCGGGAAGGCTTGCGGCTCAAGAGCTAATGCTCGACGAGGGCTTCTAACGCAGTTGATATATGTGGGTAATCCCATTGGAAGCCAGCTTCAGTTAGCGCCGTTGGCATAACTTTCTTGGAACCAAGTACTTCGCTAGAAAAACCGCCAAGTGCGATCTTTAAAGCAACTGCTGGTGCTGGAAAGAGCGCAGGTCGCTTCATTGCTCGGGCAAGGGCTGCGGTGAACTCTTGATTGGTTACAGGATTTGGCGACGTTAGATTAATTGGACCTGCGATGTCATTTTCTAGCGCAAAGGTAATTGCGCGAACTACATCATGAAGAGTTATCCAAGACCACCATTGTTTACCCGAACCTAATTTTCCGCCTAGCCCAAAGCGGAAGAGGGGCAACATGCGTCCAAGTGCGCCACCTGTGGGATCTAGAACTAGCCCGGTACGAAGTTTTACGGTGCGCACATCACCTGCTAAATCGGCAGCGCCTTCCCACTCGCGACAAACTGCAGCCAGAAAATCATTTCCAACAGAGTCGGATTCAACAACTGCGCGATTTCCAGAATCTCCATACCAACCAATAGCGCTGGCTGAGATAAACACTTGTGGCTGAACTTCTGCCACAGCATTCGCAATTGCAGTTGTTCCGAGCAAGCGTGAATTTAAGATCTCTGATCTGAAACGTTTGGTCCAGCGCTTATCGCTAACACCAACACCAGCTAGGTGGATCACTGCATCCACACCGTGCAGAGCTTCGATATCTACAAAACCAGTTTTGGGATCCCACTGAATCTCTTCGGGAGAGACTGGGGCGCGACGTACTAAACGTTGAACGGTATGGCCTTCAGATTTTAAGTGGCCGACTAGTGCGCTACCGATTAAACCGGAGGCGCCCGTAATAGCAATCCGTTGCGGAACTTTCATAGATATTAGAGGCCTAGATCTGATTCAAAGGCGCCGCCTTCTAGGCGTTCCTTAAGTGTGACCAAGAAGCGTGCTGCATCGGCGCCATCTACTACGCGGTGATCGTATGAGAGTCCGAGATAGACCATAGAGCGAATCGCAATTGTTTCGCCGCCATCTTCACCCTTTACGACCATCGGACGCTTAACTATTGCGCCCAAGCCAAGGATTGCAACCTGTGGTTGATTGATGATTGGTGTATCAAAGAGCGCGCCACGACTTCCAGTGTTGGTAAGAGTAAATGTTCCTCCACCGAGCTCATCGGGAGTTACTTTATTGTCGCGAGTACGAGCTGCCAGATCTGCGATTTTACGAGCGATCCCGCCCATATTTAAATCTCCAGCGCTATGAATTACTGGAACCAGAAGTCCACGTTCGGTATCCACGGCAATGCCTAAATGTTCGGTGCCGTGATAAATAATTTGATCGCCTTCAACGGATGAGTTGAGAACTGGATGTTGCTTCAGCGCTTCACAGACTGCTACGGCGAAGAATGGCAAGAATGAGAGCTTGACGCCTTCGCGCGCTTCAAAGGTGGCCTTTGAACGATCACGCAGACGAGCAATCTTTGTAACATCGACTTCAATAACAGTTGTCAATTGCGCACTTACTTGAAGTGATTCGACCATGCGAGCAGCAATAACTTTGCGAAGGCGCGACATTGTGACTGTTGTACCGCGCAGAGGTGATACGGCGACAGGTCCTGCAGAGCGCTGTGTTGTCGCAGCAGCTGGCGCAGATGTAACAGGTGCTGCAATTGGAGAACTGGCTTTTGGTGCTGCTGCTTGAACATCTTCTTTGCGAATTCGACCGCCCACGCCAGTGCCGGTTACGCTGGCGAGATTTACGCCAAGTTCAGAGGCGAGTTTGCGCACGATCGGAGTTACGTAAGCATCAAGTGGTTGCGAAACTGCAACAGGTGCTGCAACGGGAGCTGCAACTACAGGTACTGCTACCACAGGTGCAGCAACTGGCGCTGCGACAACTGGAGCAGGCGCAGCAGTTGCACTCGCGCCACCGATTACTGCCAAGCGAGCACCAACTGGGACAGTTGTATCTACTGGAACATCAATTGAAATAATTGTTCCGGCAACTGGTGAAGGAATTTCGGTATCAACTTTATCTGTAGAAACTTCAAGCAGAGCTTCATCTACTGCAACGCTATCGCCAACTGCCTTTAACCAACGGGTAACTGTTCCTTCACTAACGCTCTCACCAAGTGCGGGCATGGTAATAATTGTTCCGGCGCTGCTTGCAGAGGGAGTTGCAACTGGTGCTACTGGGGGAGGAGTTACTGGTGCTACTGCAACCGGAGCTGCAACCGGAGCTGCAACCGGAGCTGCAACTATGGGAGCAGCAGGTGCAGGTGATGCTGCAGGAGCTGCGCCATCTGCGATGATCGCAAGTTCGGCACCGACGGGAACTGTCTGATCAATTCCAACAACAATCTTTTGTAAGGTGCCGGCAACAGGTGAAGGAATTTCGGTATCGACTTTATCGGTCGATACTTCAAGGAGTGGCTCATCCATTGCGACATGGTCACCTTCGGCTTTGAGCCATCGTGTAACTGTTCCTTCGCTGACGCTCTCGCCAAGTGCGGGCATCGTTACTGAGAAAGTCATAACTTTTTCCTTTTCCTTAATTAACCGTGAGCGTGCAGTGGTTTACCAGCAAGGGCCATGTGCGCCTCACCCATTGCTTCAGAGAGCGTTGGGTGAGCATGGATGAAAGGTGCAACATCATCTGCTGATGCTTCCCAGTTAAAGATTAGTTGTGCTTCAGCTAAAAGTTCACCGACGCGCGCTCCAACCATATGGATACCTAGCACTGGACCACCTTTTTGCGAGACTAATTTGATCGAGCCTGCGGTACGCAAGATCTGCGCTTTTCCGTTACCGGCTAAGTCGTAATTAAGTTCAACGACGTCATACCCGCGCTCTTTTGCCTGCGCTGTTGTTAGCCCGACAGAGGCAACTTCTGGTTCAGAGTAGGTAACGCGAGGCACACCATCGTAATTAATTGGACGCGGATTCAATCCTGCGATTTCTTCGGCAACGAGAATTCCCTCGCCAAAACCAACGTGGGCAAGCTGCAAGGTCGGGATCAAATCGCCAACGGCCCAGATGCCTGGAACATTTGTGCGGCACTTGTCATCGACCAGGATGTAACCGCGATCCATCGTTATGCCTTGTTCTTCATATCCCAAGTTTGCCGATACTGGTCCACGTCCGACTGCCACGAGGAGAACTTCAGCGGTAAATGTCTTTCCATCTTCCAAGGTGACGGTAACTCCATCGGCGGTAACAGTATGGGATTTAAATCGCACACCAAGTTCGAAGTTAATACCGCGTTTGCGATAAGCGCGCTCTAGCTGCTTACTGGAAGTTTCATCTTCTAGCGCTACTAAATGTGAAAGACCCTCAATGATCGTTACTTCGGCGCCGAAGGATTTCCAGACAGATGCAAATTCACAGCCGATGACTCCGCCACCAAGAACAATTACGCTCTTTGGCACGTAATCCATTTTTATTGCATGCTCAGAAGTCATTACTCGCTTGCCATCAATATCTAAACCAGGAAGAGTCTTGGCATATGAACCTGTAGCTAGAACAATATTTTTACCGGTGTACTTTGCACCATTTACTTCAACGGTATCTTTGCCAACTAATTTACCGTGGCCTTCGATGTAGGTGATATTTCTAGATTTAACTAAACCTTGTAGCCCTTTATGGAGCTTATTGATTACGCCATCCTTATAAGAATTCACACCAGACATATCGATTGAATTAAAAGTGGCGTTAACTCCGAAGTGGTTTGCCTCGCGTGTGCCATCGGCAATCTCGCCAGCATGCAGGAGAGCCTTCGTTGGAATACATCCACGATGCAGACATGTGCCACCGAGTTTGTCTGCTTCGATCAAGGCCACGTTCAAACCGAGTTGAGCGCCGCGTAGGGCTGCTGCGTATCCGCCGCTGCCGCCACCTAAAATTACAAGATCAAAGTTGGACACCTGTACGCGCTCCTTCGTAAAGCAATCTACCGAACGTGCCTATCTTGCCAGTTTTACCCAGTGATTACGAAATTGCGGCAGATTGCGCCAGCGCCACCAAGGAGCGAAGGGCGATACCTGTTCCGCCGACAGGTGTGTAGCCATATGGCTCACCTTCGTTATAGGCAGGTCCTGCGATATCAAGATGTAACCAAGGTAACTCAGGGGCGATAAATTCTTTTAAGAATAGTCCAGCAACCATCATGCCCCCCATTCGTTCTCCGATATTTGCCATATCGGCAACCGGTGAATCAAGGGATGCACGAAGTTCTACTGGCAGGGGCATCGGCCAGAAAGCTTCACCAACACTTTTGCTTACTGTAAAGAAGTGATCGCTGAAATCTTGGTTATTTGTCATTATCGCACTAGTGCGAGTTCCGAGTGCTACCACTTGTGCGCCCGTTAATGTTGCAACATCGATAATTCCATCGAGCTTCGTATTCTCCTGTGCTTTAACTAAGGCATCTCCAAGAACGAGTCGGCCTTCGGCATCTGGATTAAGAACTTCAATAGTTTTACCGCCGTACATCGTAATAATGTCACTTGGCCTAGTGGCGTTATCACTAATCATATTTTCGGCCAATGGGGCATAGCAATCAATTGCAATTGGCAACTTCATTAGCGCAATTGCAAGCGTTGCCGCGCATACTGCAGCGGCTCCAGACATATCGCATTTCATAGCCTCCATACCTGCGGCAGGCTTTAAGGCAAGGCCGCCGGAATCAAAAGTTATTCCCTTGCCTACAAAGGCGTAGCTCTTCTTTGCCTTGGCCTTGACCGGCGTGTACGAAATCTGCAGAAGTCTTGGTGGATTTGCTGAACCTTGACCTACCGCGGTAATTCCACCGTAGCCTTTTGATCTAAGTTGTGTTTCGGTCATTACCGAAACCTTCAGACCAGCAGCAGCGCCACCGGCCTTCTTAACGAGCGCTGTAAATTCTTTGCAGAAGGAATCAGGGTTTAGATGACTTGGCGGAGTATTGATTAAATCGCGAACTAAATTGGTGTATTCACCAATAATTGCCGCGCGCTTTATCGCATCTTTCGCCTCAGATTTATTTGCAAAGTTTGAATGAACCGTCGCGGACTTTAGGCTGAGCTGACGCTCTTTTACCGAATCTACGCGGAACTTGTTGAAGCTATAGGCGCCAAGAAGTACACCTTGTGCAATTGCCTCGAGAGTAGAAATTTTCTTGGCTGGTAGAGAGAAGGTCGCACTTGAACTGCCGGCCAAGGCACGTGCTGCCACGCCTGCTGCGCGACGAAGTACCTCATCATCTTGAGAAACTTTGTTTTCGCCTAGTCCCGTGAAGACAAGTAGGCGAGTAGTCAGGCCAGGAATTTTTATTACTTCATCGCACTTTCCGGTAGCGCCCATATCGGCCAGGCTTTGCAGCAACTTCTTGCTATCGAGGGCGATATCGCCGCTTTCAATAACCAAAGTTGCCTTGCTATCTTTCAAAGACTTCTTGTAGGAAAGGCCAACGACCAGAATCTCATCTTTGATGATGCCATCGGATAGACGAAGGACGGTCATTAAATCTCCTTAGAAACGGGCGGTAATTACGCCCTGAATTTTGCCTGAGGTAAGTGTAAGTTGTTGCTATGAAAAATTCTCCTTTAGCCGATAAACATCTCCAACTTTCGGCGAAGATGGCCGATTTTGGTGGCTGGCTAATGCCGATCGAATATCCAGGTGGCGGTGTGTTGGCAGAACATGCTGCAGTCCGCGAGAAAGTCGGGATTTTCGACGTTTCGCACTTGGGAAATGTGAGCGTCAAAGGCGCTGGGGCCCTGGAATTTCTCAACTCAATTTTCACAAATGATTTAAATCGGATTTCTGACGGCCAAGCGCAATACACCTTGCATTGCAATTCCGATGGGGGAGTAATTGATGATCTGATTGTCTATCGCAATAGCGAAAGCGATCTATTTCTAATTCCAAATGCTTCTAATACCAGCGATGTAGTTGCGGATTTGAAGAGTAAAGCACCAGATTCGATAGAGATCGTAAATCTCCACGAATCATTTGGTGTTATTGCAGTGCAAGGACCGCGCTCTAAAGATGTGATCAAGAGCTTTGGGATTGATCCGGTGATGGATTACATGGCCTTTGCGCATGTGGTAATTGCAGGATGCGAGGTAATTCTCTGCCGCACCGGTTACACCGGAGAGCATGGATACGAAATTGTTCCGCGCTGGGAGGATGCTGCCAAAGTTTGGGATGCACTGGCATCTGCAATCGCTCCACTTGGCGGGCTAGTTTGCGGACTTGGTGCGCGCGATACATTGCGAACCGAGATGGGATACCCATTGCATGGCCACGAGTTAACTCTCTCCATCAGCCCAGTTCAGGCAGCCGCAACTTGGGCGATCGGTTGGGATAAAGCATCATTTAGCGGAAGCCAAGCGCTAACTGCAGAAAAAACTGCGGGAGCGCATCCGCGTATACGCGCCTTAGTAAGTCAAGATCGCGGTATTCCACGCGCTGGTATGGAAGTCAAGAACGCAAACGGTGCTGTGATCGGTGTTGTAACAAGCGGAACCTTTTCACCGACGCTAAAGAAAGGTATCGCGCTGGCTCTCTTGGATAATTCGATAAAGCTCAGCGATCAGGTAATTGTTGATGTGCGTGGCCGTGATTGTGTTGCAGAAGTTACAAAGCTGCCGCTAGTCAACTCAAACGTTCGCTAAATTCAATTGGGGTTAAGAATGCTGCCTTATTTCTGGTGCGACGTAGCGCAGCTAAAACCGCAGGTCCTGTAGAGATAACTAGGACGGTAGTTAATACTGCGCGCGGAATATCCCAAGCCATCGATGATAGAAAATGAAAAGTTATAAAGCGGTGCAGGTTTTCAGAGAGTGCACCACCTGGAATAAATGAGAGTTGGGTATTTGTTCCAAGGGCCCACGGCCAGAATTGCAGATCCATCAGCAGCCCATAACTAAGCGCGGAAATTATTGAGATCAAGATAAGAAAGGCAATTTCACCTCGACCACGTAACTTCTTAGCAATGCTGCCCGCTAATAGCCCGATAATCCCTGCAGCAAATAGTTGATAGCTAAGCCACGGACCAATTCCTCCGGTAAATAGCGCAGATGCAAGCATTCCTAATACGCCTAGGAGAAAACCAAAAGCGCCACCGAATACGCGAGCAGCTAAAATTAGGAGAAACCACATAGGTTCAAGCCCAACTGCACCGGCGCCAAGTGGGCGAAGTGCGGCAAGTAAGGCGGCCAAAATTCCAAGAAGCGCTACCGATTTTGCATCTAAACTGCGATCGCTTAACTGTGCCAGTAGCAAGAAAACAGCCAACGGTAACGCGATCCAGAAAAAATATTGCGCAACATGAGCGCTCTGGATATCGGGTGCGAAGAAGGGCCAGATAAAGCCTGCGAAAGCAAAGGCAGAGGTAAGTGTTAGCGCGATCTTTGAAGTTCGTGAGAAGCGATAAATATCTGCAGTCTGTAACTTCATTGGGCAACTGCCCGCAATACATCTGAAACGGTTAGCCAAGGTCGTGGCGACATAACCTTGGCAACTTGTGGCGCAAATGCGGGTGAAGATAGGAGAATCTCCAGAGTTGGACCATCGGCAACAACTTCACCTTCGGCTAAGAAGATAACGCGATCGCAGAGTTCTGCAACTAACTCCACATCGTGCGTTGCAATCAACACGGATCGATTTAACTCTTTCGCAAAACTCTTAAGCAGGCTAATCAATAACGCCTTTGCCTGATAATCCAATCCACGTGTTGGTTCATCCAGAATTAGAACTTTTGGCTGTGCGGATAAGACAATGGATAGCGCAAGCGCTAATCGCTGGCCCTCAGATAAATCACGGGGATGGGTATCTGGATCTATTGCAGGGACGATGCGCTCCAGCAGAGCCAATGCAGTTCCTGCGGAACATTCGTTATCTTTATCAGCTTGCGCGCATTCACCTTTCACGCTCTGCCCATAAAGTAAATCACTTGGCTCTTGTGGAATAAATCCAACTATTTCGCGACGTGCTTTTCCCTTGAGATTCTTTGAAGATTGCCCACAGATTTCAGAAGTACCTTTCGCCTCGTTATTGAGACCTACCAATGTCGTTAGCAGCGAGCTTTTGCCGGCGCCATTTCTTCCCATTAAAGCGACGATTTCTCCGTTGTAGATATTAGTCGTCACATCATGCAACGCCAGTTTTCCTTGATACGAAAGCGATAATTTTGCGGTACTTATTGCCACTTCGTCTTGTGTGGGTTCAATAACTTCCAAATCTTTTCCATTGGCACGAATATCATCTGTCATTCTTCTAACATCGCGCACACTTAAGCCGACTTGTGAAAGCCCCAAAGCGCGGGCGAGATGAACAATCGGGGGAGCGATGTCTGAGCGTTTCAAGATCTCTTCCGGCAAATTAATCTCGGCGCTGCCATCGCCAGCAATATGGATAATTCGATCAGCAAAGCCAATGACTCGCTCTAAGCGATGTTCAGCGATGATAACTGTCAGGCTTAGATCATGTACCAAACGGTGCAGAATAGAGAGAACTTCTTCTGCTGCAATCGGGTCGAGTGCGCTAGTTGGTTCGTCAAGGACTAATACCTTGGGATTCATCACCAAGGCGCTACCAATAGCAACGCGTTGTTGTTCACCGCCGCTTAAAGTTGAAATCGCTCTATCGCGCAAATGGGTAAGCGCTAATAAATCCAAGATCTCTTCAACTCGCTTACGCATTAGATCTGGGGCGATATTTAGCGCCTCCATTCCGAAAGCGAGTTCTTCTTCGACGATATCTGTAACAAAACCCTGCGCCGGATTTTGACCCACGATTCCGACTAAATGAGAGAGTTCACCAGGTCTGACCAGCCGCGTAGAAATTCCATCGACAGTTATATCTCCGGCCAGAATGCCGCCGGTGTGATGGGGGACTAGCCCATTTATCAAGCGTAAGAGCGATGATTTTCCGGTACCAGTTGAACCAATAACTAAAACCATCTCGCCCTCGGAAATCTCGAATGAGAGATCTTCCAGAATTGTCTTTGTAGATGTCGGATAGACCAATGAGACTCGTGAAAAATTAATCATCGAACCACCGCCAGCGTTAGAGCTAGAAGGGCTGCGGATGTGAGAACAATTGCCGAATCAACTCCATGCCAAGTTATCGGACGATAACGCGAACGCTTGCGACTGATTCCGAAACCGCGTGCATCCATGGCAGCTGCTAACTCAAGTGATCGCGAAAGTGAATCCTCGAGCAAGGGCAGAGCAATGGAGCGCCAAGATGGTTTCTCATCACCGCGCAGGGCCCGAGCACGGCGGATGCGCGAAACACTCTGCACCAAATTTGGTAGCGCAGATGTGGCAATTACTGTGGCAACGCCGAACTCGTAAATTGCAACCGGTGTAACTCGAAGTAATTTGTGAGGACTAGTTAGCGAAACAGTTGCGCCAAAGAGGGAAATCACTGCGATTATTGTTAAACCTTCATGGATGGATGAAAGTAAGCGCTCTTGCGTGATGACACCACCGATACGAATACCAGCCAACCAATGTGGCAAAGGCACAATCGGCAGAGTTGCCAATTTAGTGCCAGGAATAGGAACCCCAATAAGAACTCCGACTATGGTGCGAATAATTAAAATGAAAGCACCAATTTTTAGTGAGAACCAGAAACTTTTCGCCCAAGGAGCCGCAGCGGCGAATCTCCAAACTAAAATCGCTGCAACCGCCATGGCAGATCCAGCCAACCAAGAGCTATCGGCGCGAATTACCGCACCAATAGTCAGCAGCGACCAGATCCACCAAGTAAGCGGATGCAGCGATCTCATTGAGAGGTTATTACTTCTTTAGAGCGCTGGGAGTCGCAATTTCAACACCACACTCTTTTTTCGGGTAGCCATTAATTCCGCAGATTAAGCCGCTCTTGGCGGCGCGAATCTTTACCGCCATACCTAGGACATCTATACCTTGTGAAGTTTTAGCGGTGCGAACGCAAGTAGTAAAACTCTTTGCTATTTTTTCACCTTTTGGAGCGTATGTCGCTGAGCCGTAATCGATCACCAGAGCAACGCGTTTGGTGTCTTTATCTGCTTTCACCTTGCCACAAATAGTTGCAAAGTCCGGCTTAAGCGCCGGTGCGATTGATGGGACATCATCTGAGCTAAAGACAAATGACCAACCTTCAACTGCGCCATCTGCAACGTCAACAGTTGGTCCGGTCATTGCTGCAGTCCAAGTTGTTGCACCCGGGGCTGCTTGGTAATAGCCCCAATATCGCCAACCTTTTTCGGCTGCACTTGCGCTAGGGGCGAAGGTAATCCCAGTTACGAGTAAAACGGCAGTGGTAATAACTGCAAATAATTTATTATTGGTAATCATTTATTTCTGTGGAGCCTCTCTAATATGGAAGAGTCTCACGGGGTAGCGGCAATGAAAGCTAAGAAAATACTTTCCTTGTGACTACACCCCGCAAACCTCGGCGGGTGTTTGTCTATCTTGACTCAGCGATCCAGGTAATCCGACTTAAGCGCGGTAGCGCTCTTACGGTTGCGGGTCAGCGTCGGGTTTGCACCGACTTCCCCTGAAAGGCAAGCTTTAAAGATATTAAATTGTCTTACCTGCGAACCAAACCATAAGCCAGCATTCTTTGCAACCAACCACGCTTTAGAAGTGCAGCTGCGAGTATTGACAGCGAGTGTATGGTCAGCGCATGGAATATCGTCGCCTCGGCTCATCAGGAATGTATGTCTCAGAAATCTCCTACGGCAATTGGATCACACACGGTTCGCAAGTCGAATCAGAAGCTGCGATCAAATGTGTAAGGACTGCATATGACCTTGGGATTACTACTTTTGATACTGCAGATGTCTATGCGGCAACCAAAGCGGAAAGCGTTTTAGGTAAGGCGCTTAAGGGCATCAAGCGTGAATCCTATGAACTCTTCACCAAGGTCTATTGGCCAACGGGCACAGGCAAGAACGATCGCGGCCTATCCCGTAAACATATTATTGAATCTTGTAATGCCTCATTGAAGCGTCTAAATACTGATCATATTGATCTCTATCAGATGCACCGATTTGATTATGAAACTCCACTGGAAGAATCTCTCAGCGCTTTTGATGATCTAATTCGCGCCGGAAAAGTTCATTACATTGGTTTCTCGGAATGGAACGCCAAGCAGATCGCAGATGCGCTAAAGATTCAAGATAACAAGGGATATAACCGCTTTGTATCTAGCCAACCGCAATATTCAGCGTTATGGCGAGTGATCGAAAGCGAAGTAGTTCCGCTAAGCGTTAAAGAAGGTATTGGCCAAATTGTTTGGTCACCTATGGCCCAGGGAGTTCTAACAGGTAAGTACCTACCAGGGAAGAAGCCACTAGCAGGATCGCGCGCAACTGATAAGAAATCAGGCGCTGGAATGATTTCGCGATGGATGCGCGATGAGGTACTTACTGCCGTCCAAAAGCTCGCCCCAATCGCAAAAGAGGCCGAGCTGACTATGGGACAAATGGCAATTGCGTGGGTATTGCAAAACCCTAATGTTTCTAGCGCGATCATGGGTGCGACCAAGCCATCACAGGTTAAAGAGAATGTAAAAGCATCCGGTGTGAAACTCTCATCTGATCAGATGAAGGCTATCGATAACGCTCTTGGTTCAATCCCAACAACAGATCCGAAAGAGACCAAGAGTCCTAACCCGCGCGCTTAATTAACTTTATCGCCGGGTTTAGTTTGTGGTTTTGGCGCGCGCATGCGACGCATCTGAGTCGAACGTAGCCAGCCATAAAGACCTAAGCCTTTAGTGCTCTGATTTGGAAAACGCTGTGCGACTTCGGATTTGATCTTGCGAGATAAGAAGAATCCGTCAACAACGGAGAAGAACAGAACGCCGTACATAATTATGATTCCAGCAACGGCAAATGTGGCAATCGGAATCAACGAAAGAATTAGAACGAAACCAATTACTGGCAGGAAGTATTCGCCAATGGAACGGCGTGAATCGACCAAGTTACGGACTAACTTCTTCTCGGGTCCACGATCGCGCGCAGGAAGTGCTGATTCATCACCACGTAGATAAGCCGCACGTTGTGCAATTCGTGATGCGCGAGCAGCATCCTTAGCCCGCGCTTTCTCAGCCTTTGTCGAAGCTGGAGCTAAAGAAGAAAACTTTGTAGACGCTTGGGCATCTTTGCGCTTTGGAGTTGGGCGTCCCTTTTTCTGGGAGTTATCTTCAGGGGTAGTCATGTTGCAAACTATAGGGCGAGCATCTGCTCTAGAGCCAACTTTGAGAAACGGGCGGTCTCCGGATCAACCTTTATCTGATTAACCACATGGCCCGCTACTAGCGACTCCATCGCCCACACCAGGTGAGGCAGATCGATTCGGTTCATTGTTGAGCAATAGCAGACTGTCTTATCTAAGAAGACGATCTCTTTATCGGGATGGTTCTTGGCTAAGCGAGAAACCAAATTCAACTCCGTTCCGATTGCCCACTTGCTTCCGGGCGGTGATTGTTCAACAGCGCGAATGATCGCCTCAGTGCTACCGACGACATCTGCAATAGATACGACTTCATTCTGGCATTCTGGGTGAACTAGAACTTTAACTCCGGGAAGGCGTTTGCGAACTTCATTTACTGATTGAACGCTAAAGCGACCATGAACTGAACAATGTCCGCGCCATAAAATAACTTTAGCTGCCTGTAATTGTTCGGCTGTTAATCCGCCCATAGGTTTCCATGGATTCCAAAGGACGCAATCCTCTAACGATAGGCCAAGTGAAAGCACTGCGGTATTACGGCCGAGATGTTGGTCTGGCAGGAAGAGAATTTTTTCTCCTTGTGTAAAGGCCCATTCCATACTTTTCATCGCGTTGGAGGAAGTGCAAATAGTTCCTCCGTATTCACCAGTAAAACTCTTAATCGCAGCTGATGAATTCATGTAGGTAACTGGAATCGTTTTATCTGCAATACCAATCGCCGAAAGTTGGCTCCAGCATTCCTGCACTTGATTAGCTGTTGCCATATCAGCCATAGAACAACCAGCCGCGAGATCAGGCAGGATCACCTTTTGTTTGGAGGAAGTTAAGATATCGGCGCTCTCGGCCATGAAGTGGACACCACAGAAAATTATGTATTCAGCCGTTGATTGTTCAGCCGCTGCCTGAGCTAACTTAAATGAATCACCGGTTATATCTGCAAACTTGATTACCTCGTCGCGTTGGTAGTGATGGCCAAGGACAAGGGCGCGATCACCTAACGCGGCGCGGGCGATAAGAGCGCGGGAGACTAATTCGGGATCGCTGGCTTCAGGAAGTTCGCCGGTACACGAGACGCCACGTTCTGATTCCAGATCAAGGCCTCGGCCAAGTAGCAGCAGATTCGTTAAGGACCCGGTTTGGGATGTGGACATAGCCACATTCTCGCTTATAAATGGCGTTGCTGTCGCATCGACTCAGCAGGGCAGGTAGGCTAAGCGCATGACAACTGAGACAACTACAACATCATCCGAAGCGCCAATCTTGACTTCAATTGCTCTTACCGATGTTGCCGCAGCCAAAGTAGCCGCACTTCTAGCGCAAGAAGGTCGTGACGATCTCTACCTGCGCGTTGCCGTGCAGCCAGGTGGATGTTCTGGTCTTCGTTACCAGCTTTACTTTGATGATCGTAACCAAGAAGGCGATATCGCTCGCGAATTTGGTGCAGTAAAAGTTGTCGTAGATAAGATGAGCGATCCGTACCTAATGGGCGCAACTATCGATTTCGTGGACACTATCGAGAAGCAAGGATTCACCATCGATAATCCGCAAGCGCAGGGTTCTTGCGCATGTGGCGATTCTTTTAATTAAAGCTAAGCGCTCTCTTTAAAAGCTGATGAAAATTGGTGTTTCCGGCTCGGTAGGTCTTGACCACTTGATGACATTTTCCGGCAAATTTACCGATTCACTTGTCGCCGGATCACTAGAAAAAGTTTCGCTCTCTTTTTTAGTTGATGGGCTGGAAGTCCGTCGTGGAGGATGCGCCGCAAATATCGTCTATGGCATGGGCGTCTTGGGTTTAAATCCAATATTGATCGCAGCAGTCGGTATCGATTGGCCAGATTACGATGCGTGGCTGGTAAGACATGGCGTTGATACATCTCATGTCTTAGTCTCAAAGACCTTACACACTGCGCACTTTATGGTCACAACAGATACCGAACTAAATCAAATTGCATCGTTCTTTCCTGGTGCGATGTCTGAAGCGCGCAATATCGAGCTAGCCCCGATTATGGAGAAGACTGGCAAACTCGATTTAATTGTTATTTCACCAGATGATCCCGAAGCGATGTTGCGCCATACCGAAGTGGCCCGCCAAATGGGTATTGCAATTGCCGCCGATCCTTCTCAGCAAATGGCTCGGATGAGCGGTGAAGAAATTAAGCAACTAATCACTGGCGCTACTTACTTATTTCTAAATGAATATGAATTGGCGCTTGCAATCCAAAAGACAGGGTGGAGCGACCGCGAGATTTTGGAGAGAGTTAAATATCGCATCGTGACTTTAGGTTCAGATGGCGCACGTGTTGAATCAGTCGATGGCGAAACGATAAAGATTGGCTGCCCAAAGGAGAAGGGCAAGGTCGATCCAACCGGAGTCGGCGATTCATTTAGATCAGGTTTCGTGGCAGGTCTTGCTTGGGGGCTTAGCCACGAGCGTTGCGCACAGCTAGGTGCGATGATCGCAACTTATGTAATTGAGACAACCGGCACCCAGGAATATCGTTTCACAAAAGCAGAATTTTTAGCGCGCTTTAGCGATGCCTACGGTGCTACTTCTGCTGCAGAGATTGAACCGCATCTAACAACGCGGTAATTAAGGCATCTATTTCGCTCTCGATCACACCGGCATGAATTGCGATTCGAACATTTCCATCTGTCGGAAGTCCCATCGCCGCTAATACGTGGCTAGGTTGCAAATTCATTGCTGTGCATGCCGAACCTGAATCAACTGCAAACCCTTTTGCGGATAACTCCCGCAAGACTTCTTCGCCATTTGTTCCTGGGAATACCATTGAGAGCAGATGAGGCATCGAGATATCGAGTTCTCCAGCAATTAGCGTGTCAGGCAGGGCTGCTTTAACTGCGCTACGAATCTTTAAATTTTGCTTACGGATAAAGATTGCGTCGTCTTCAAAATTCTCTAACGCGATGGCACTTGCTAGTAATAATGGAAGTGAATAAGTACCGTAAGTACGGCGGACACTTGAAATATGAGGGAGTGGATTCTTCCAATGCGCCGAATTCTTGATGGCAACAATTGCTAGGCCTGCCGGGCCGCCCCAAGCTCGTGAATCAAAGGCGGCGCTATCCCATCTTCGGGGCAACGCGACTCGTGAACCAGAAGCGGTGGCATCGACTGCGATTAGCAGATCTTTGGGAAGTTCCGCAGGTGGCGAGTTAATCGCTCCACTTTCCCCATTGGCCAGTTGAAACGCCAGGATAGAGTTCGATTCCATAGTAATTTTTGCAAAATTTAAGCGGCCATCTTTTAGGAGTGTTATCTCCTTAGTGGCGCCTTGGTGAGAGCGTACGGTTGCGATTACTCCGCTGCGATCTCCGGCACCGAAATATAAAGTTTTCTCTGGACTGAGAAATCCGGCTAGCGATAGAAAGTAGCTAAGGCCAACTTCGCCAGTGATCTCGATCTGATCGACGCTAATTCCTAGTCGATGAGCAATCGATTCCAGTGCGTTATTTCGCAATATCGCGGACTTACTTGGGTTCTGTCCGATCTTCTTAGGATCTGCCCATCCCGAGTCAAAGGCAGCCAGCAGCGCTTCTTGAGCCAGCGGATTTAGCGCTGTCTCTGCTTGGAAATTTCCTGTGACTGGAACCACCCCGCCAACGCTACTAGCCAAGGAGCGGATGAGGGAAATGCAGCACTATCCTTAGCACCATGTCTAATAAGCCAACCCGCTCAATGTTGCGGGGCTTACTTTTAGCGCCACTTGGCTTACTTCTAACCGGATGCGCCAAAGTCTCAGGGCTTGGGTTTGAAGAAGGCGTTACGAGCGTAAATGACACTTCACTATCACTTTGGCAAGGCGCTTGGATTGCAGCCGGTGTGGTTGGTGTCTTTACTCTAATTTTAATTTTGTGGCCCGCCGTCTTTCATCGCGCCAAAGTTAGTAAAGGCGAATTTCCGAAACAGACGCAATACAACATTCCAGTTGAAATCGCTTACACCATTATTCCCTTTGTAATCGTTGCAGTTCTCTTCTACTTTACAGCCGTTAAAGAAACCAAAATTACAGAAAAAACAACTTCATATGCCCATGAGATTCAAGTAAATGGATTCCAATGGTCATGGCAATTCTCCTATCCCGAAGCCGGCACCAAAGCGGTAGTAACTGGGACTCCTGCGCAGCCACCTACTCTTTACGTTCCGCTTGGCGAAAAGGTTCGTTACACAATTAATTCTAACGATGTCGTCCATGGCTTCTGGATCCCAGCGTTTATGATTCAAATGCAGAACCTTCCGGGTGTCACGAACAGTCTTGAATTCACAGCTAACAAGCTCGGAACATATCCGGGTCGTTGCAATATTCTCTGCGGTCGCAATCACTCGCAGATGCTCTTTAAGGTAAAAGTAGTTACTCCAACTGAGTACAAGGCATATCTGGAAACTCTGAAGGCGAGCCAAGCATGACAACTTATGCAGAACGTCCAACGATAAACGTAGCGCCTATGCCACCTTCGGTGAAAGGCAAGAACTTTGTAAAGTGGATTACCTCAACTGACCATAAGGTCATTGGTTATATGTATTTGATAACGACATTTGCCTGGTTCTTAATTGGTGGCCTTTTAGCGCTAATTCTGCGCGCCGAGCTGGCGCGCCCTGGCATGCAATTCTTAAGTAATGAGCAGTACAACCAGATCTTCACGATGCACGGAACGATCATGCTCTTGATGTTTGCAACGCCACTGTTTGTCGGTTTTGCCAATGTAATTATGCCGCTGCAAATCGGCGCCGCAGATGTGGCTTTCCCGCGTTTAAATATGTTGTCTTTCTGGCTCTTCTTCTTCGGTAGCGTTACCGCTGTTGCTGGTTTCTTAACGCCGGGTGGTGCTGCATCATTTGGTTGGACCGCCTATGCGCCTCTAGCTAACTCAACATACTCACCAGGTATTGGTGGCGATCTTTGGGTGATTGGTCTTGCCGTTTCGGGTCTTGGAACAATCTTGGGTGGTGTTAACTTCATAACAACTATCTTCACGATGCGCGCACCAGGTATGACGATGTTTCGTATGTCGATCTTCTCCTGGAATGTGCTACTTACCTCAATTCTTGTTCTGCTCGCCTTCCCTCCATTAGCTGCAGCTCTGCTTGGACTGGAATCTGATCGCCTCTTTGGTTCACATCTCTTTGATCCAGCAAATGGTGGTGCGATGTTGTGGCAGCACTTGTTCTGGTTCTTTGGCCACCCTGAGGTTTACATCTTGGCGCTGCCATTCTTTGGTATTGCAACTGAAATCTTGCCGGTCTTTAGCCGCAAGCCAATCTTTGGTTACAAAGGTTTAATTGCTGCAACGATCGCAATCTCTGCCCTATCTGTCGCAGTCTGGGCGCACCATATGTTCGCAAGTGGACAGGTTCTCTTGCCCTTCTTCTCATTTATGACTTTCTTAATCGGTATCCCAACTGGTGTTAAGTTCTTTAACTGGATCGGCACCATGTGGCGGGGCAATGTAACTTTTGAAACACCGATGCTCTGGGTGATGGGCTTTCTAGTTACCTTCTTATTTGGTGGGTTAACTGGAATTATCTTGGCTTCACCACCACTTGATTTTGCGGTCTCGGCCTCTTACTTCGTAGTTGCTCACTTCCATTACGTACTCTTCGGCACCGTGGTCTTCGCGATGTTCGCCGGCTTCTATTTCTGGTGGCCCAAGATGACCGGTCGCATGTTAAATGAGCGTTTAGGCAAGATTCACTTCTGGACTTTATTCTTTGGCTTCCACTTAACCTTCTTGATCCAGCATTGGCTGGGCATTAAGGGCTTCCCACGTCGCTACGCAGATTATCTATCAACTGATGGCTTTACGACTATGAATACGATTTCAACTATCGGATCGGCGCTGCTGGCCCTTTCGATGATTCCATTCTTTGTAAATGTTTGGATTACCCGCAAGTCACCGCTGGTCAATTGCGATGATCCTTGGGGCTACGGTTCATCTCTGGAATGGGCGACATCTTGCCCACCACCACGCCATAACTTCTTGACGATGCCGCGCATCCGTTCAGAGCGTCCGGCATTTGATTTACATCATCCGCACATTAAGACTGAGCACTAATGAAAGCTAATTGGCGTCTATTCACTGGCCTTTCTTTCTTCTACGTAATAATGGCGATTGTTTATTATTACGTTGGGGGAGAAGCGGTCGGCATCACCGGCATGACGCTAGCTGCGTGTCTGGCTGGCATGGTCGGGTTTTATTTATGGTTTACCGCAAAGCGAATTGGCCACGAACTTCCGGAAGATCGTCCTACTGCAGAAATTGCAGATAGCGCAGGGGAGTTAGGTTTCTATAGCCCTCATTCATGGTGGCCTTTACCTGTTGCCATGAGTGCGATGGCTCTAGGGCTGTCACTTTTAATCGGCTGGTGGTTAACGCTGATCGCCCTCGGTGCTTTGGTAATTAGCATTATCGGTTTCGTTACTGAATATGAGAAGCCACTTGCGGAGAACGCTTCTCATTAACTTGCTTTAACCCTAGATTATCGCCATGGAAAAAGACCGCGCCGAAATTTTGGAAGTTAATATCCAGCGAAATACCGCAGCTCGAATTGTCATCTCGGCGCCTGCGCAAAAAATCTTCGATTTAATTGCAGATCCGCACTCTCACCAGCTCTTTGATGGCTCTGGCACGATTCAGAAGAATATTTCTGGTCCAGTGCGACTTAGCCTAGGCGCAAAATTTGGAATGGCGATGAAGATCAAATTTCCTTATCGCATTACAAATACTGTTGTTATTTTTGAAGAAGGGCGAAAAATCGCTTGGTGCCATCTTATGAAATGGACCTGGAATTACGAACTGGTAGACCTGGGCGAGGGCAGAACGCAGGTAACTGAAAGCTTTGATGGCAACGACATTCCATGGTTTGCAGCGAAATGGCTCAATGCAACCGGGGCGCTAGCTCACAATCCGAAATGGATGGCAAAGAGCTTGGTGCAGCTAAAAGCGATCTGCGAGCGTTAGTGGTGCTCGATCGCCTTGAGATCTTCGGCGGTTACCTTAGGAACGGCAACTGCATGCGCTCTGCTCAAACGCGCACGTAGCTTGTTCTTAAGCGCTCCTGGGCGACGCACTCCACGTGAATCACTCTCCTGCAACGCCAGCGCTGGTTGCTGCTCATGCTGCGTCAGCAACCAAGCCTTTTCGGCTGAGATTGGTTCGTGGACTTCCACGAATTCTCCATGTGGCATCATCACTAGGCGACCAGTTTCACGTCCATGAAGCACCAGGTCACGGTCTGCACGTTGTAGCGAGAGACAGAGACGTTTTGTAATCACGAAGGCAAGTGGTGGAAGTACAAAGATTGCAATGCGGGAGAACCACATAATTTGGTTAATGGTCAGGTGGAATGTGGTCGCAATGATGTCGTTACCACCGTTGATGAGTGCGACCAACATAAAGGTAAGTGACATGACGCCAAGGGCTGTCCGGTTTGGCGCATTGCGTGGACGATCAAGTAAGTGATGTTCGCGTTTATCGCCAGTCATCCAGCTTTCAATAAATGGATACAAGGCCATACCGGTAAATAAGATTCCAGGAACAATTAAACCTGGAATCAAAATATTCCACGAGATTGTGTGCCCGAAAGCATGTGTTTCTATTGGTGGCGACATTCGAACTAAGCCATCTAGCCAACCCATGTACCAGTCAGGCTGTGAACCGGCGGATACTTGCCCCGGCGTGTAAGGGCCGTAGAGCCAAATTGGGTTAATCGATGCAACAGCGCCAAGGAATGCAGTAACGCCAAAGACGATGAAGAAGAATCCTCCAGCTTTAGCCATGTAGACAGGTAGCAATGGATATCCAACAACATTCTTTTCAGTACGTCCTGGACCCGGATATTGAGTGTGCTTCTGGTACCAGACCAACATTAAGTGCACGGTAATCAACGCGAGGAAGGCTCCAGGTAAGAGCAGTACGTGCACCGTGTAAATGCGTGGAATAAATGCTTCGCCTGGGAAGGCGCCACCAAATGCAAAGAATGCCAGATAAGAACCGACTAGCGGCAGTGCTTGAATAATCGCTTCGGCAATTCGGATACCGGTACCAGAAAGTAGATCATCAGGAAGTGAGTAACCCAGGAAGCCTTCAACGATTCCTAACGTTAATAATCCGATACCGATGATCCAGTTAAACTCACGCGGCTTGCGGAAGGCGCCAGTGAAGTAAACGCGCATTAAGTGAACGACGATCGCCGCCATAAAGATAAGGGCTGCCCAGTGATGGATCTGACGCATCAATAGCCCACCGCGAACCTCGAATGAAATATGCAAGGTCGATGCGTAGGCAGCAGACATCTTGATTCCAGAAAGCGGTTGATATCCACCGTCATAAATAACTTCACGTTGTGATGGATCGAACCAGAAAGTTAAGAATGTGCCAGATAACAACAATATGACAAATGAGTACAGTGCGATTTCGCCGAGCAAGAATGACCAGTGATCGGGGAAGACCTTATTGAGGTTCTTCTTCATCCATGCGGCTGCGCCAGTTCGTTCGTCAACATAGTTGGCGACGCTGCCTGCGATTCTTTCACGTGCTGTCATGATGAGCGCTCCCAGAAGCTAGGTCCTACAGGTTCGGTAAATGGTTGTTTCGCGACTAAGTATCCCTCGGAATCTACAGTTATCGCGAGTTGAGGCAGTGGTCGTGCTGATGGGCCAAAGATCACCTTGGCAGCGCGGGTTACATCGAATGTCGATTGATGGCATGGGCAGAGCAGGTGCTTGGTCTGTTGTTCATACAAGGCAACAGCGCAGCCCATATGAGAACAGATTTTTGAAAAGGCGATGATGCCTTCGTGTGTCCAAGATAAGCGTTCGGCATCCAGGTTAAAGTCTTCAGGTCGCAGACGAATCAGCAAGACAGCGTCCTTACCAATGTCGGATAAGGCGCGTTCGCTTCCAGCTGGGATCTCAGGCAAGGTCTGCGCAACTGCGCCAACTTCTAGATCTTCAGCGCGAATCGGGCGATCGCCCGGATCGGTAACTAATCGAGTGCCAGCTTTCCAAGAAGTCTTTGATAGTTCATCTCCTGGAAGTGGACCCAAATCACGGAGCAAGATCAATGGTGAGAGTCCAGCCAAGCCAAGTGATAGTCCAAGGGAACGTTTAATCAGTGAGCGACGGCCAAGTCCTGCAGCGGCGGCGCCTGCTTTCGCGGTTGCTACAAAAGCTTCGCGGTCTTCATCAGTTGAGCGAAATTCGTGGCGCTGAATAATTACTTCTTCATCTGGCATCAAAGTCTTTGCCCAGTGAATCGCACCCATTCCGATAAAGAAGAGCGATGCCGCCATTCCTAGCCCGAGGAAGAGTTGGTGGGCATTGGTATTGCCAAGCACGGGGAAAAATATAAAGAGATCTTGCGGAATAAAAATATAAGAACCAATCAGAGTGACTGTGCCTAATGCAGAGAGTAGAAAGAGAATCGCAACTTGACGCTCGGCTTTCTTGGCAGCCTTGGGATCAGTATCTGCGCGACGATGAACGTGCGCTGGAAGACCAGGATCCTTTATCGCTTCGATTTCGTTAGACATTTTCTATCTCGCCTTCATCGCTAGCCAGACTGCGACGCCAACAAGTAGCCCGAGTCCAAGTGTCCAAACAAGTAGTCCTTCAGTAACCGGTCCGACGCGACCAAGGGAAGCACCACCAAGCTGTGGTTCAGCTTCGGCTGCCTTAATCCATTTAATAATAGAAAGCTTTTCAGCAGGTGTAATTGTTTTATCGGAGAAGACCGGCATTGATTGTGGTCCGGTAATTAGCGCCTCATAAATATGACGTGGTTCAACGCCCATCAAAGTTGGTGCGTACTTACCTTGAGTAAGTGCACCGCCTTGAGCAGCGAAATTGTGGCACATTGCGCAGTTGGTGCGAAATAGTTCTCCACCTTGTGCGGTAGATCCGTCTCGTTCGTAATTTAATTGTGATTCGCCCGGAACTTCAGGTCCCAGAGCAAGAGATGCAACATATGCGGCCAGGGCTTCTACTTGTTTTTCATTGTAGACAGGCTTCTTTCGAACAATTTGTGCACTCATATCAGCAACTGGCATGCGGCCTGTGGCCACTTGAAAATCTACTGAGGCTGCACCCACACCTAGAAGAGCAGGAGCTATCGCACTACCTTCTAAATTGATGCCGTGGCACGAGGAACAACCTTTAAGAAAGAGTTGCTTTCCCTCATCGATTAGCGCGCTCTTTTCAGCTGCGGTGATTGGTGTGCTTGTTGCAGCACCGGCAACCGAGAACGTTGTTCCGATTGAGAAGAGGGCTAGTACCAAGAGAAGTGGCGCAACTGCGCGGTGTCTGCGTAATCGGGAGAGGCGCTTCAAGATATTTTTTCCGTTTCTTCTCTGTAAGTTCTTACTTGATCAAATAAATCGCTGAGAAAAGGGCAATCCAGACAACATCCACAAAGTGCCAGTAATACGAAACAACAATCGCAGTGGTTGCTTGGTTATGGGTAAAGCGACGTGCTTTGGATACACGAACCATCACGATCAAAAATGCGATCAGGCCGCCAGTTACGTGCAGTCCATGGAAGCCGGTTGCAACATAGAAAACTGAACCATAAGCGGTGGATGAAAGTGTTAGGCCTTCAGTGACCAAGCTGGCGTATTCGTAAATTTGACCGGCGATAAAGAAGGCGCCCATTAAGAAAGTTAGCGAGAACCATTCGCGCATGCCCCATGATTTGATATTAAAAATTGAACTGGTGCGCTTGGCTTGGAAACGTTCGGCTGCGAAAACTCCGAATTGGCAGGTCACGGAAGATAGAACCAACACTGTTGTATTTAAAGCAGCGAAGGGAATATTTAAAATTTCAGTTGACTTCAACCAGATCGCTGGGCCTTGCACAGCGCGGGTCGTGAAATACATAGCAAAGAGCGCTGCGAAGAACATTAACTCGCTAGCTAGCCAGACGATCGTTCCCACCGCCACCAAATTGGGGCGGTTGATCTTGTGTGGAGCTGTGATCGTTGTGCTGGTCATGAGGGTAAGTATCCCTGAAATCGCGCTCACCTACCTATTCAAGGCTCAACTTCTAGCCCTTAAATTCGCTGGATTTAGGTGAAACGGGTCACGCTCTTTTTACGCAGAAATCAGTCGATTCCATAGGTTGGCTTTGATTAGACTTGCCCCATGTCAACGACCCGCAAACCGATCATCATTGTCTATTCCGATGATGCTTCAGTTCGCGCCTCCATCGTGGCCGCCCTCGGAAAGCGCGTCAGCGATGACTTGCCAGAACATCAGATTGAAGAGTTTGCAACTGGCCCAGCCCTTCGTGCATTTGTGGATCGCAAGAGCGTTACCGGCCAACTGCGCGCAGATTTATTTATCTTGGATGGAGAAGCAGTCCCTGAAGGTGGAATGGGAATCGCCCGCCAATTAAAAGATGAAGTTTTTAACTGCCCACCAGTCTTGTTGATTACCGGCCGACGCGAAGATGCTTGGCTTGCGGCCTGGTCACGCGCCGAGGCAAGTGTCATTCACCCGATAGATCCATTCACCTTGGCCAATACGGTTGCAGATTTAATGCGATCAAATACCGCAGCCGCAATCGGCTAACTAAAGGTTTTAATCATGAGCTCTATCGATTGGGCTGCATCGATCTCCAAGCTAAATAGCGGGTTAGATTTAGAACCGCTTGAGGCGCAGGAATTAATGCGTGAGGTTTTGGAGGATCGCTCAGATAAAGAAACTCTCAAAGACTTCTTACTCGCCCTCAAAGCAAAAGGTGAGACTCCTGAAGAAGTCGGCGCGTTGGTCGAGCAGATGTATTCCCACTGCGCACCAATTAAAATTACCGAACGATCTGTAGACACTGTTGGCACCGGCGGCGATGGCGCTCACACTATAAATATTTCAACCACCGCTGCGATAATTGCCGCAGCTGCTGGCTCACGCGTTGTTAAGCACGGTAACCGTGCGGCATCTTCCAAATCAGGTGCCGGTGATTTATTAGAGGCACTTGGGGTTGCGATAAATCTGGATGGCGCAAAAGTAGCCAAAACAGTTTCAGAACTTGGCATCGGTTTCTGTTTTGCACCGGTCTTTCATCCGGCGATGCGCTTTGCCGCACCTGCTCGAAAGGAGTTAGGCACTGCCACCGTGTTTAATATCCTCGGACCACTGGCAAACCCAGCACGCCCAAAGGCTGCGGCCATTGGTGTGGCGAATGAACGAATGCATTTGGTAATGGCTCAAGTTCTGGCAGATAGAGGAGTGGAAGGTTTTGTATTTCGTGGCGACGATGGATTAGATGAGATAACTCTTGCTACCAGCACATCGGTACTTACTATCGGCAAAGGTGAAATCACTAGCGATCAGATCGATGCTAAAGATTTTGGTTTAGCCAACGCGCCGATTGCTGCGCTGGTCGGGGGAGATGCAACCGAGAATGCCCGAATTACCAAAGCGATTTTTGCGGGAGAAAAAGGTGCTCCACGTGATGCCGTTCTTTTAAATGCGGCAGCTGCGATTGCCGCCTTTGATGGAGATATGAATCTAAATATTCAAGAACGAATTTCTAAATCTTTAATCAAGGCAAGTACAGCAATCGATAGCGGTGCCGCAACCGAATTGCTCAGTCGTTGGGTTGCCTTGAGCCAAGATTTATCGGCCAATTAATCCAGCGGGCAACGGGCGCGCTTTCGCTTGAATTGCAGTAATTGATCCAGCGTCGTCACATCATGAGTACCGAGTCGTTCAAAAATACCATGAAGAACATCAACTGTGGCACGTGCATCATCTAGCGCGCGATGGTTTGGGGATGTAGCCGAACCAAAGAATGGGGCAAGTGTGGATAGCTTGCAGTTTGGAACTTCATCTCGGTCTAGAACGTAACGAGCCACACGCGCTGTATCTACAACTTTATATTCTGGCAATTCATACTCATGGGCGATAGCTGCAGCTTTCATAAAACTCATATCAAATGGTGCATTGTGTGCGACCAAAACCGTTTCGTAGCCTGGTCCGAGAAAATCTAAGAAGGTGGGAAGGACTTGATCGATGGTGGGCGCATCGGCCAACATCGAATCTGTGATGCCAGTAAGTGAGGTAATGAAGTCGGAGAGGTAATGTCCAGGATTTACAAAGGTTTGAAATTCGCCGATTACATTCCCACCTAATACTTTGATGGCACCAATTTCTGTTACGGCAGCACCTTTCGATGGCGCAGAGCCAGATGTTTCTAGGTCGAATACGACAAAGGGCACATCAATTAAAAGACGTTCGCCACCTGACATAAATGCAAGGCTAATACATGACTCTGACAGTGGCTCCTTAGTACGCTTGGGATATGACAGTAATTGGCGCACCTGCAGGTTTGGTTTCAGATTGGTCAGCTACTGGAACTGGTGCAAATAAAGAGATCGGTGTTGTTCTAGTCCACGGATATACCGGCTCTCCTGCCGGAATGCGTCCCTGGGCCGAGTATTTAAATCAAAAGGGCTACACCGTGCGAGTTCCATTGCTACCGGGACATGGAACAAAGCCTGAAGATTTAAATGAAATTAAATGGGAGCAATGGCCGGCAAAGGTTGAAGCCGAGATCGCCGAATTACAAAAGACTTGCACCAAGATATTTCTTTGCGGGCTATCAATGGGCGGCGGAACAACGCTACATATCGCCGCCAAAGCTTCAAATAAATTGACCGGGATTATCTTGGTCAACCCGATGATCCATGTTGCCTTTATTGGCCCAAAGATTGCCTTCTTCTTATCCCGCTTTCAAAAATTACGTAAATCAGTCGGCGATGACATCAAGCGCCCAGGTGTAACCGAATGGGGTTATGACGCGCTGCCAACTAGAGGCGTTTATGAACTATTGAAAATGCTCAGATATACTCGCGAGCGATTGCACGATGTAACAGTTCCGATGCAGCTCTTCCACAGCGTTGATGATCACACTCTGCCGGTATCCAATACAGAGATCGTAATGAAGGGCGTTGGCTCCCGAATTAAGCAACGTATTGAACTTACTAATAGCTATCACGTCGCCACAATGGATTACGATGCCGAGATCATCTTCGAAAATTCTCGAATATTTATAGAAAGCCAGTGTTCGTAATTGGATTTTTCAAAGATTGAAGCGTCTCTACAGATGATTGCAGATGTAGATCAGAGTGGCTATCAACTCAATTCGGTATTGGCCTTAACGAAAGATCTCAAATTCAACGAAGCGTCCGGCCCGCTCTCTGGTGTTCCAATACTGATTAAAGACAATATTGAAGCCATTGGGCTACCAGCCACCGCAGGTTCACTTGCCCTGCAAGATACTGAAGTTGTCCGTGATTCAACGATCGCAAAGAGACTGCGCGCAGCAGGTGCCACAATTATTGGGTCAACAAATCTTTCAGAATGGGCCAATATTCGTTCTGGAAAATCTACAAGTGGGTGGTCGGCAGTCGGTGGATTAACTGCCAATCCTTGGAAACATGCACACAGTGCTGGTGGTTCTTCTTCTGGATCAGGAGCAGCAGTTGGCGCTGGCCTTGTTTCGATGGCAGTTGGTAGCGAAACAGATGGTTCGATTGTCTGTCCAGCATCGCTAAATGGTTGCGTGGGCATAAAACCAACTGTTGGTGCAATTCCGCGCGATGCGATGATTCCAATTAGCGCCAGCCAAGATACGCCCGGCCCAATGGCGCAGAGCGTTGCCCAAACAGCGGCGATTTTAGATGTTCTTACCAATAAGAATATTTACACAAAGGCAGTTAATTCGGATGAGCCGATGCGTATCGCATATATAAAGGAATGGGCAACCGCGGATACCGGGACCAATCAATTATTTGCCGAATTACTTTCAAAGCTAAGTGCGGCAAATATAAAGGTCACTGAAATATCTCTGCCTGCGCCGACGGATGAAGATGGGACCGCTGAGTTCCAGGTATTAATGCATGAGCTCAACGAAGATTTGGCTAATTACTTGGCAGGACGTTCTGGTGCTCGAGTTCACTCGCTCTCTGATGTAGTCAAATTCAATGTAAATAACGCAAGTGTGGAGATGAAATATTTTGGACAGGAATTTTTCGAACAAGCCTTGGAACTGGGGGGTCGCAATTCGAATTATTCAAAGCTTCGTAAAGAGAATCTCGATTGGGCGCTAAATCGTGTTTTAAATCCCGCCTTTGCTGACTTTGATATCTTGATTGGTGAAACTTATGCACCTGCCTGGAAGAGTAACCTCGGCGGCGGCGATGATTTCTCATCTGCGACTTGGATAACTATGGCACCAGCAATTGCCGGTACACCGATTGGATGTCTACCAATGGGGTTGGTTGATGGGTTACCGGTTGGAATCGGAGTCGTATCACGCGCGAACGAAGAAGTTCGATTGATTCAAGCGATGGCAAAAATAGAACGCGCCCTGGGTCTCGGCGTATTAACCCCTTCGTTCACGAAAAATTAACTAAAAAATTCTAAGAGTTTGGTTGCGATACTCCGGTAATTAACCGCTAAGTCAGAGAGCCGACATAACTTGCGCGAGTGAGAAATTCTCGCCCCTACCCTGGGAACGCAAGATTGGTATTGACATGAAAACTAGCGTAAAAATCGGCGCGGTAATTGCATCTATTGCAGTTGCTGTCTCCGGAGGCGTTGCATACTCAGCCTCATTAAAGCCTGAATACATTCTGCCAGTTGCATCTGGCGTTTCAATCAAACCCATTGCTTATGCTGGCGACAAGATCACCAGCACAGTTGTACGCGGAATCCCTGATGGCATGGGCGCGTACAAGAATGCAGCTGGAGATTTAACTCTTCTCTCTGTTCACGAAATTCCTTCATATTCCCCATTGGCTCAGCTTTCAAAGTCTTCAACTTCTCAATGGGGCGTATCAATTACAGAATTTAACTACGCCACAAAAACTGGTCGCATTACATCAGCCAAGAACTTCATCCAAGATATTAAGTACTACAACTACAACACCGGCGCTTACGGCGATACACCAATTGGTGGAGCTCCAGCCGGAACAACTAAGGGTATGGACTGGAACATTTCCCGTTTCTGCTCTGCAACTTTGGTACAAGCTGGAAATCTTGCCTTTAAGGATGGCGCAACAACTTATGGCTACGAAGGCGGAGTATTCCTCAGCGGTGAAGAAGATGGCGATAGCGGATATGGACGCGGCTTTGCATTCGATATGGATGGCCACGGAATTCAGTTGCCTCGCATGGGTCTTGCATCATGGGAGAACTTGATGCCAAATCTAAAGCCAGGTATTAACACTGTTGTAATGGGTAACGAAGATGGCTCATCAACAGATAGCCAGCTATTCATGTACGTAGGCAAGAAGACAACTTCTGGCACATTTGCCGACAAGGCTGGCCTCACAAACGGTGATGTACATGTTATGAGCATCCCGGATATCGCAAATGACAACGCTTTCCGCGCCAAGTACGGCAAGAACAACCCAGTTGCAGTCGATTTCAAGAAGACAATCTGGAACGCCGATATGGCCACACAGCAGAAAGATCATGCTGAAAAGGGAACTGAAATGTCTCGTGTTGAAGACGGTGAGTGGGATCCTTCAAATCCAAACGTCTTCTACTTCATTACAACCGAATCAAATAAAGATGCTGGCGCAACTAAGCCAAATCCAGCTGAGCCATCAATTTCACGCGATGGCGGAGCGCTATGGCGTTTGACATTTGTTGACGGTCAAAAGCCTGAACTTGGTGCAAAGTTGGAGATGCTTCTAGACGGAACTGAAGCCCCATATTTCAGCAAGCCAGATAACTTAGGGCTTACCGAAGATGGAATCGTTCTAATTCAAGAAGATCCAGGTAACAACGCGCACGTTTCTCGCATCTTCGCCTTCCGTCCATCGGACAAGAAAATAGCGGTACTTGCTGAGTTCAATAAAGACTACTTCGCAGCAGATGCGGCTCAATTCATGACAATTGATGAAGAATCATCTGGAATTATCAACGTAACCAAGTTGCTCGCAACTAGTTCAAGCGATAAGAACCATTACTTCTTCTTCAACGCACAGGTCCACACAACTGGTGGAGCAGCAGCTCGACCAGATCTACCTTCAAAGAGCGCTCCAAGAAAGCTCGCCATTGATAAGGCGACAATCGAAGGCGGCGCTTACTACCTAATGACAATCTCTGATTGGAACGCGGTATTTACTAACTAAGGGACAGAGAAAAAAGCTGGGTGGGAATTCGAGGGCCCACCCAGCTTTTCTTTGCAATTTTTAGCGGTTAAAACGCTCCGGTGTAACCATTAATAGCTGGTTGTCCGCCCAGGTGCGCATATAGGACTCTTGAACCTTCTTTGAAAAATCCTTCACGAATTAAATCGATCATTCCGGCCATAGATTTACCTTCGTAAACGGGATCAGTGATCATTCCTTCGAGGCTGCCCGCTAAACGAATCGCTTCAATAGTCCGAGGACCAGCAACTCCGTAAATGTCATCGTGCCAACGATCTAGCAATACGATTTCTGAATCACGCAATTCTCGTCCCAAATCAATTGCCGCCGCAGTGCGTGATGCGATTCGTTTAATCTGATCCCAAGTCTTTTCAACTGTGGCCGATGCATCTATACCAATTACAGATTCTGCGCGATCTGAGTGGGCAAATCCGGCAATCATTCCGCCTTGCGTGGAACCAGTAACGGAACAAACAATGAAGTTATCAAATTTAAATCCTAGTTCTTTTTCTTGATCTTCAACTTCAAAGGCCCAACCGGCAAAGCCATGGCCACCTAGTGGATGATCGGATGCACCTGCTGGAATTGGATATGGCTTACCACCGCGCGCAATAACGTCTGCGATTGCATCTTCCCAAGATTTCCGGAATCCAATATCAAATCCAGCAGGATCAAGACGAACTTCTGCGCCCATGATGCGACTAAGAAGAATATTTCCGGTCTTTTCGTAATTTACTTCTTCCCAATCAACCCAATGTTCTTGAACAAGAACACATTTGAGTCCTAGGTGCGCAGCAACTGCGGCAACCTGTCTGGTGTGATTGGACTGCACTCCGCCGATCGACACGAGAGTGTCACAACCAGTGGCTAGCGCTTCGGCTGCCAAATATTCGAGTTTGCGAGTTTTGTTGCCACCGTAAGCAAGGCCAGAGTTAACGTCTTCCCTTTTTGCCCAGATCTCAACCTTGCCGCCTAGGTGCTCGCTTAAACGATCAAGTCGCTGAAGCGGAGATGCTCCGAAAGTTAACTTCTCTTTGGCAAAGGATTCCAGTTTGGCTCTAGTCATTGCAGGATCCTCTCATAGCTATTCGGCTAAACGAGCTTTCACCATCTGGAGCAAGAGTTTGCTATCGACTTCCCAGTCACTGGGAATCTGAATTGTCTTCTTATTTACTTTGTAGCCATCAAGTTTTGGGCGAAAGGCATCCAGAACATCGGTGCTCCAAGGAGCCATTAGCAAGTACCCCTTGGTCGCTGAAATACCAAAGACATATTTCGTTCCATCGCGCAGCATTGGTTGGTTCCAGGCCATTACAAGTTCTAGCTTTGGGTACTTTGATTGGATAGCTTTCATTATTGTCCGCACAGTTTTGGCTTGTTCGGGTGTAATAGTTTTGTAGTAATCAGCAGGCTTATCAAAGCGTTGAGCCGATGTGGAGCCACGAGAATACATAACCAAGGCATTGGCATGGGTTTGTGAGAAGCCGTAGTTCTCACGCAGATGTGCGATCTGTTCAGGATATTTCTTTCCTTCTAGTTTGGACATGATGCCAAACCAGTACTTCATCTTTTCGCCATACTTCTTTTCGATAGCGGGGAAGTAGGCCTCGCGGCTGGGATCCTTGGCGGTCATTTCTATTTCTTGCGATCGCGCAAGTTGAGATAAACCGCATAACCCATATAGAGAAATATGGACGGCGGATACATAAATATCGGAAGTATCAAAAGAACGACTGCCGCGACGCGCATCTTGGGGGAGAGCTTGTCCCATTCACCGAGAAACCCTTTGCGCGGTTGCTTTTCGTTCATTCTGAAAGTGTAATCAACTTTCTCGAAAAAAGATTGTACGTGGACGATACTGGGATCGAACCAGTGACCCCCACAATGTCAATGTGGTGCTCTACCGCTGAGCCAATCGTCCGGGTCTAGATATTTTCGGTATGTATTAAATTGTTGGCAAAGTATAGCCGAGCGAATTAGCGCCCGAAATCATCCTCGATACGCTCAATGTCATCTTCACCGAAGTAAGTTCCTGTCTGGACCTCAACGAAGATGACATCAGTTGCGCCGATATTTTCGATGCGGTGTAAGTCACCGATTTCGATATCGATGGAATCTCCAGCGCCCATCTCAAAGGTGTCGCCATTGATTGTGATTCGTGCATCGCCTTCGACGATAAACCAATGTTCGGCACGCTTTTGATGGCGTTGATAAGAAAGTCTTTTACCTGGCTCTACCCAGATAGTTTTAACTTTATGAGCAGCGCTTTCAGACAAGATCTCATAACGTCCCCATGGACGTGTTGATTCATCTTCAACCATCTGCTGCTCCTCAAGTGGCTGTTGCTGTTTTAGAACTGGAGGTCGGAACGGGATTTGAACCCGTGTAGAGGGATTTGCAGTCCCTTGCCTCGCCTCTCGGCCATCCGACCAAACCTTTACTTCTTCACTTATAGAGAAACCGCCACTTGAAAATTAATTCCAAAGCGGCGGTCAATCCGAGCGGACGACGGGGTTCGAACCCGCGACCTGAACCTTGGCAAGGTTCCGCGCTACCAGCTGCGCTACGTCCGCATTTCGTGCGGGGACGAATCTAGCGCAGCAAGGGGCCAACCGCCAAAGCGAGAGATTTCACCGTAGCGTTAGGCCTATGGATCTGCGTGACGACTGCTTCTGGATGGGCGGGCGGTTTGCACGTTCCTTGATTGAAGTCACCGATGATTTATCGCGCTTAGATGATGGCAATTTCTGGGCGGTAAGTATTTCCTTCGAAGGCCAGGTTCGGTTGGCAAGGTTTGCAGAAAACTATAAATCACCATTTCCATTTGATAGCCGAGAATGGTCTGAGATTTCTACAAGATGGAGCTCTTCGCTAGATAAAGATCGTTATTGCAAATACGTTGCAGCTATTCGCGAATCAATCGCTGATGGCTGGGTATATCAAGTCAATGCTTGTCGCACTTTGGCATCGCAATTTCATGGTGATGAGATCGCATCTCTCTTCGCAAAATTGCTCACCAATAATCCAGCGCCATATGCCTCGTATTTGTCTATCCCTGATCTGCAAATCGCATCAGCTTCACCTGAGCTCTTCCTTCGCCGCCAAGGTGATCAAGTAATTACCTCGCCCATTAAGGGAACGCAGAAGTTGAGTGAAGATAGTTTTGGAAATAAAGATGAAAGCGAAAATGTGATGATCGTTGATTTGATGCGTAATGATCTGGGGCAGATTTCTCGGCCAGGTAGCGTTGATGTGACAGAGTTATTACGAAGTGAAGATCATCCGGGATTGCGCCACTTAGTATCTGATGTTGTCGGAAAACTTAAGGAAAATCTAACTTGGGAACAAATACTGCCAACACTTCTTCCGGCTGGATCAATTAGTGGTGCTCCGAAGAGCTCTGCTCTAAAAGTTATTAGTGAAAATGAGCCAGTACCACGCGGTCCTTATTGTGGAGTTTTAGGTTGGATTGAGGCAGATGCGTGCGAACTTTCAGTCGCAATTCGCACTTTTTGGAATGCCAAGGATGGACAATTGCGTTTTGGCACTGGCGCCGGAATTACTTGGGGAAGTGATCCACTGGCCGAATGGGAAGAAACCCAGTTGAAGGCGCGCAAGTTGATTTCGATTGCAGGAGGAAGCATCTGATGCAGATCTGGCTCAACGATGCACTTGTCGATGCTGCATCTGCTGGAGTTGCCTTAGATGGCTGGCCTGATGGTGAGGGAATATTTGAAACCATTAAGACTGAAAATGGTGAGATATTTGAACTAGGTCGGCATATGCGCCGGGCTGTCGATGCTGCAGCGCAGAAAGAGATCGTTCTGCCGAGTGAAGATTTAATACGGAGTGCCATTGTAAATTTATTACATGTGGAGATTCATGCGGTGGGTCGATTGCGATTGCTCTTTTCAAAAGATCGCTTCGTCGCAATACATCAACGCTATGACGAAATAGCTCATCCTCTAAAATTAACTCTTATTTCAGAGCCAGGTGTAGTTCCTGGAATATCTTTAAAGACATTTCCATATCAGCACCGCTTAGATTTATTGGATAAAGCACAAAGCCAAGGCTTTGATGAAATCATCTGTTTGAATGCGAAGAGTGAAATAAGTGAAGGTGCTGTTTCAAATTTCATCTTTCGAATCGATGGCCAATGGGTGACCACACCACTTAGCTCTGGCGTGCTCCCTGGGGTGCAGAGGGGGATAGTCATAGAACGTTGCGGTGTTTCAGTAAGGTCTTTGAGTTTGTCTGATTTGCAGAAGGTTGATGCCGCCTTCGTAATCTCCAGTTTGAAATTGGCGCTTCCCGTCTCGGAAATAGATGGTGTTGAAATGAGAATTGATTCAGATTGTGTGGCACTCGAAGCAAATATTCGGGCTAAGACGTTGAAGCATTCGGTAGGCTAGCGACATGTCGCAAATATCGATAACCGTAGATGGTGCACGCACCAGCGTGGAAAGCGATGCTCGCCCAACCCAAATTTTTGCCGAACGTAAAGAGATCGTCGTTTGCAAAGTAAATGGTGTTCTCAAGGATCTCTGGACTGAAATTTCTGATGGCGATGTGGTTGAGGGAATTTCGATCTCCTCTGCAGATGGACTCGCTGTATTGCGCCATTCAACTGCCCACGTCATGGCCCAAGCCGTGCAACAAGTATTCGCCCAAACTCGCCTTGGCATTGGACCACCAATTACCGATGGTTTTTATTATGACTTTGATCCAGAGCGTCCTTTCAATCCAGAAGATTTGGAAAAGATTGAAAGCGCAATGCGCAAGATAATCAAAGATGGTCAAAGATTTCGCCGGCGCGTAACTACTGAATCAGATGCGCTAAAAGAATTGGCACACGAGCCATATAAATGTGAATTGATCGGATTGAAATCAGGTGCCGGTGATGAAGCCAGTGTTGAAGTCGGTGGCGCTGAACTTACGATTTACGACAACTTAGGTCGTGATGGCCAGGCCGTCTGGTCAGATCTTTGTCGTGGACCGCACTTGCCTTCCACCAAACATATTCCTGCATTTAAGTTGATGCGCACCGCAGCGGCATATTGGCGCGGATCTGAAAAGAATCCGATGTTGCAACGTATCTACGGAACAGCTTGGCCTTCACCAGAAGAGTTAGCCGCATATTTAGAACTTCTTGCCGAAGCCGAAAAGCGCGATCATCGCCGTCTTGGAACAGAACTTGATCTATTTTCCTTCCCTGAAGAAATCGGTTCTGGTCTAGCCGTATTTCATCCCAAAGGCGGAATTATCCGTCGCGCGATGGAAGATTATTCGCGCAAGCGCCATGAAGATGAAGGTTATGAATTTGTTTATTCACCTCATTTAACCAAGGCTGCGCTCTTTGAAAAATCTGGCCACTTGCAGTGGTACTCCGAAGGCATGTATCCACCGATGGTTATGGATGAAGAACTTCATGCCGATGGCACCGTAAAGCGCGTCGGCCAGCAGTACTACATGAAGCCAATGAACTGCCCATTCCACAATCTAATCTTTGCTTCACGTGGTCGCTCATACCGCGAACTCCCACTTCGTCTCTTTGAATTCGGCACTGTTTACCGTTACGAGAAATCTGGCGTAATCCAGGGTCTAACACGTGCGCGTGGTTTTACCCAAGATGATGCCCATATTTACTGCACCAAAGATCAGATGGTTGGCGAGCTCGATTCGCTCCTAACATTTGTACTTAACTTGTTGCGCGATTACGGCTTAGAAGATTTCTACCTAGAACTTTCTACCCGTAACCCTGAAAAATCAGTTGGTGAAGATGCTGACTGGGTGGAGGCAACGGAAGCCCTGCGTAAAGCAGCGCTTGCTCAGAATTTAGAACTGGTCCTTGATGAAGGTGGCGCAGCTTTCTATGGGCCAAAGATTTCCGTACAGGCAAAAGATGCGATCGGTCGCACCTGGCAGATGTCTACGATCCAAGTTGATTTCCAATTGCCGCAGAGATTTGAACTTGAATATTCAGCAACTGATGGCACACGTCAACGTCCGGTAATGATTCACCGCGCGTTATTTGGTTCGATCGAAAGATTCTTTGGCGTACTGACAGAACATTATTCGGGTGCATTCCCACCATGGCTTGCGCCCGTGCAGGTTACTGCGATTCCGGTAGCTGAGGCCTTTGCCGATTATCTAGCTGGCGTTGTAAAAGGGTTTAAGGCTGCCGGAATTCGTATCGACTTAGATTCATCCGATGACCGGATGCAGAAGAAGATTCGTAACGCGCAGATGCAGAAAGTTCCATACATGTTGATTGCAGGTGAAGAAGATCAAGCTGCCGGCAAGGTGTCTATTCGTTATCGCAACGGTGATCAGAAGAACGGCATTGCAGTTGCGGATGCAATCGCTGAGATACAGGGCGCAATTCGCGATCGCAAGCAGGTTTAAAAATGGTTGAACCAACGCCAGGAATGCCAGATCGTTGGGAGCGCTTATGGGCACCGCATCGGATGGAGTATCTAAAAGGTGAAAACCGTCCGTTGGGCGAGAACGATGTGGCTTGCCCATTCTGTCGCGTACCAACGCTCGATGATCAAGAAGGTTTGATAGTTGCGCGAGGAAATACCGCCTATGTTGTGATGAATCTATATCCATATAACGCTGGACATTTATTAATCTGCGCCTATCGCCATGTTGCAGACCTGACTGACTTAAGTAAAGAAGAACGCGATGAAATTTCAGAGATGACTGCACACGCCATGGTTACCTTGCGTAAAGTTTCCTCACCCGCTGGCTTTAACTTAGGCATGAATCAAGGCGCGGTTTCAGGCGCTGGTGTTGCAGAACATATCCACCAACATGTTGTTCCACGTTGGTCAGGCGATGCCAACTTTATGCCACTGATTGGTCAAACTAAAGTTTTGCCTGTTTTGCTCTCGCAGACACGCGATGAGCTAGCAGCAGCCTGGTAAAAATATTTATTGCAACTGATTAATATAACGTTTTACGATATCAATACCTAAGCCGTTAGATACGACGATAGGTATTGCTGGAAATAGTAGTCCGGCTGCGAAAGCGGCTTCACCAGCACCGGCAATCTCTTCTAGATACTCTTCGCGAAATTCGGCAACCATTTCTTCATGCTCATGTTCACCGGCTGAAATGGATGGGGGAGTCGTTGTGTAGTCAATAATTTGTAAATCGCTTAAAGAAATTAACGCAATTGGATTACCGGTATCAGAGTGCAATACTAAATATGGCGTAACCAATTGATCGAAGACGCGATTGGCTAACATAATTGCATCTTCAAAGTCAGCATCACCGCCGTCGAGTTCGTTAACGACAACCAGGCGCGGCAGTTGATAATCACTTAACGCTTGCCATTGATCGATTGTGTTTTGATCGATTCCTGCCGCAGGGTTGATTGCGAAAATTGCAAGATCGGAATCGGCAATAATCTTGTTCGTAAGTTCTGCGCCAAATAAATTGGCTATTGCCTGCGGTTGCGCAGAGACATGGCCGTAGACATGGATGCGTTTAAGAGAACTCACAGGCGTCAGAATAGGTGAATTTCCACCCTTGAGCCTACGATGGTGGCGATGTTAAGCGCTTCTTTAAAGCCAGCCGTAACCCGCGCCATCAATCCAATAGCGCGCGGCGCCCTTCGCATGGGATTAACACCTAACGCAGTTACCTTCACTGGTGCTATCGGTGTCGTCGTTAGCGCGCTCTATTTCTATCCCAAGCAAGATTTTTTCATTGGGACTCTGCTTATCTGCTTCTTTGCACTTAGTGATCTCTTTGATGGTGCAATGGCGCGAATCTCACAAGCTGGAGTAAGTCGTTGGGGTGGATTCCTGGATTCAACGATTGATCGCATAACTGATTCTGCAATATTACTAGGGTTATGTATTGCGCTAATTGAGAGTAACGATCCTCTGGTTCCTATCGCCCTTGGTGCGCTAGTCGCGGGAACGTTAGTTCCCTATATCCGCGCGAAAGCGGAATCACTTGGTATTGACTGTTCTGGTGGAATCGCCGAGCGAACAGAACGTTTAATCATCGCCTTAACAGCCATTGGGTTTGAAGGTTTAGGAATTCCTTATGCGTTAGCCATCGGAGTATGGCTGCTCTTATCCCTTGCGGTCGTAACGGTTATCCAAAGGATCTTGATCGTTAAGGCGGCGTTGTAAAGCAATGAACCTGGACAATCTTGTAGCTGTTGCATATTTCACGGGCTGGAAGTTGGTTCGAGCCCTCCCTGAGAAATTTGCGTACTCCTGCTTCGAAGGGATAGGAGCTATCACCTTGCGTCGCAACGCGACTCCGATTCAGAGATTGCGCAGTAATTTGCAACGGGTCTGCCCAGAAAAAGATAGCGCTGCCCTGGATCAACTAATGGTGGCTGCGGTCTCCTCTTATATGCGTTACTGGTGTGACACCTTCCGCTCACCAGATTGGTCTCGAGATCGTGTAAAAAATACGGTTACGGTTACTCGTGAAGAGTTGCTAACGGAACCGATGCGCGATGGGCGTGGTGTCGTGATCTCGCTCCCGCACGCCGGTAATTGGGATCATGCTGGTGCGTACTTTTGTGGAATGGGCTTTCCACTTGTTACGGTTGCGGAAAGGGTCAAACCGGAAGCGCTCTTTAATAAATTTTTAGAGTATCGCCAAAATATGGGTATGGAGGTTTTGGCTTTAGATGGCAGATCTATGGCAACGCTGATGCAACGTGCTAGAGATGGTGCGCTGATTGCCTTGGTTGCAGATCGTGATTTATCGCGCAGTGGTATCGATGTAAATTTCTTTGGTCATCCAGCGCGTATGCCCGCCGGTCCCGCTCTCTTAGCTGTCAGAACCGGGATTCCCCTTGTAACCGCCTTTGTTTCATACACTCCAACTGGAATCCATGTGGAATTCAATAGCGTGGAGATTCCGACGCATGGAACAGATTCAGAGCGAGTTGCTCATGTCGTACAAAGTTGTGCTGATCTTTTTGCTAAGGGCATCGCATCTTCGCCACAAGATTGGCATATGTTGCAACGAATCTGGATTGATGGCGATTTCCAGGAGCGCAGCGCATGATTACAAAGAAATTACGGATCGGCCTTGTCTGTCCATATGGCTGGGATACACCAGGAGGGGTACAAAATCACGTGCGCGATTTAGCTGAATACTTAATTGCGAAAGGTCATTACGTCTCGGTCTTAGCTCCAGTAATCGATGAAGATGATATCCCGGATTATGTAACGAGCGCTGGAAAACCAATCTCAATTCCATATAACGGTGCAGTTGCACGCGTTCTCTTTGGTCCGATTGCCTTCTCGCGAGTTCGACATTGGATATCAAATGGAAAATTTGACCTCCTTCACTTACATGAGCCGGCAATTCCTTCTATCTCTTTACTTGCATGTTGGGCCGCCGAAGGGCCGCTAGTTGGAACCTTCCACGCTGCCGCCAAACGTCAGAAAGCAATCTTTGCAATAGGTCCGATCTTGGAGCCCGTAATTGAAAAACTTTCTGCGCGGATTGCAGTAAGCGAGGCCGCGCGAGAGACGCTCACCGAGCATCTGGAGACTGATGCCGTTGTCGTCCCAAATGGAATTTATGCAGCTCGTTATCGCGATGGTGAAGTTCGCGAAGAATGGGCTGGAAATACCTTAGGTTTCATTGGAAGATTCGAAGAGCCTCGCAAGGGATTATCTGTTTTGCTAGATGCGCTGCCGATAATTGCCCGATTTGCACCTGATGTTCGCGTAATCGTGGCAGGTCCTGGCGATAGTAAAGATGTCGAAGATCAGATCGACCCGCAACTGCGCCACCGTTTTGATTTCCTTGGTCGTATCAGCGAGAAAGATAAAGCTGATTTCTTATCTTCGATTGGTTTATATATCGCACCCAACACAGGTGGTGAGTCATTCGGAATCATTCTCGCCGAAGCCTTAGCCGGGGGAGCGGCAGTTGTCGCAAGTGATATTCCCGCATTTGTTTCCTTGCTTGGTAATGGGCAATACGGTGCGCTCTTTGAGTCAGAGAATCCACAGGAGTTGGCAAAAGTTGTGATAGATCTTTTGCGTGAGAAAGATAAGAGGTTAGCGCTGGCGCGACGTGGTAAAGATTATGCCCAGCGTTTTGATTGGGATGTAGTTGCTGAAGACATTTTCTCTATTTATGAGATGGCGCTGGTTGGCAGCGATGGAGTTTCTCTCTCATCAGAAAATCGTGCCTGGAATCGTTTTCTCGGGCGGGAAGGTAATTAAATGGAGAGATATTTCTTTCTCGTACTTTTCGTAGTCTTTGCTCTCTGGTATCTGTCTTATTCGGCAACCCGTTTAGATCGATTGCATCATCGCGTTGAAACCAGTTGGGCAAACTTAGATGGATTACTGCAACGCCGTGCGGCCGTTGCACTAGAAATTGCCAAGAGCGACATCGCTGATCCTGCTTCTTCACTTCTATTAACTGCAGCAGCTCATCAGGCGCGAGATGCTCAGATGAAAACGCGTTCGCAGGCTGAGAGTGGGCTATCTGGCGCTCTGGGGTTATTGCTCAATGACGGACATTTAGTAGAAGGTGTAATCGAGAAAGACTTGCTTCGCGAACTTTCAGAAATAACTGACAAGATTCGGATTGCGATTGCCATGCACGTCGATGCGGTAACCCGCACACAGATGGTGCGAGCTAAGCCGGTCTTTAAGATCTTTAGATTGGCTGGACGAGCGCCGTTGCCAGTTACCTACGAATTCGAAGCTGATGTCCTTTAAGAAGTTGCTCAAACGCAGCGCTGGTTTGGCCTCGATCGCTGTAGTCGCTATTGCTCTCTTTAATTTTCTCCCATCTATCAAAGTCGTAAGTTTGATTCCAATTTTGGGTAAAATAGAGCCAACTAATTCACTTAGCGGACGGATCGGCAGTGATGGCCCGATCCTTGTTGTGAAGATCGATGACACTCCACCTGCGCATCCGCAAGCCGGTTTAGAAGATGCTGATGTGGTTTATATCGAACAAGTTGAAGGTGGCCTTACTCGACTAGCGGCGGTTTTTAGTTCGAATATTCCTAAAGTGGTTGGCCCGGTTAGAAGTGCACGTATTTCAGATATTGAAATCCTACAACAGTACGGAAGGGTTGCCTTTGCCTACAGTGGTGCGCAATCTAAATTACTTCCCGTAATTGCGGCAGCCAATCTCGAGAATTTAGGTGCGCAACGTCAATCACCAGAGATTTATGCAAACGACCCTTTGCGAATAGCACCAACAGCAATGATGCTGCAAGCGCAGAAATTGATGGCAAATGTGGCGGAGGCGAAATTACCTATCGCTCTGTCTAAATCGATTGGTTGGAGCTTCGGCGATGGACCGGATACTGGAACTGCAATCTCATCCGTAAAAGTTTCATGGCCCGCTAATTCGTACGACGCAACATGGTCGATATCACAAGAGCGTTGGTTGCTTTCACAAAGGGGTGTCCCAGATTTATCAGCATCTGGTTGGCAATTAGGTCCGACCACATTTGTAATTCAATTGGTTGCAATTACGGCTTCGGAATATCACGACAAGATAGGTGGCGTGACTCCATTTAGTTCAACTGTCGGAACCGGTACTGGTTATGTATTACGCGACGGACTTGCGATCGCGGCAAACTGGACTAGACCTACCGCCGATGAGGGAACTAAGTGGATTGATAAATCAGGGAGAGAGATAAAGTTCGCATCAGGTCAAATCTGGATCGCTTTGACCGATAAAGAGCCGATTTTCACGGCCAAATTTGCGGATGCGCCATCGCCTGCTTCAAAGTAGTATGGCTACTAGTAGTTTTAACCTAAAAAGCTGAGCAAAGGGAGTAATTCATGTCAGAGGCAGTTGGCACAGCGCGCGTTAAACGCGGAATGGCAGAGATGCTAAAGGGCGGCGTCATTATGGATGTCGTTAACGCTGAACAAGCCAAGATTGCACAAGATGCCGGTGCTTGCGCTGTTATGGCGCTAGAACGCGTGCCTGCTGATATTCGCGCCGAAGGCGGCGTCGCACGCATGTCTGATCCAGATATGATCGAAAAGATTAAAGCCGCAGTAACGATTCCCGTTATGGCCAAGGCCCGTATCGGTCATTTTGTTGAAGCCCGTATCCTCGAATCACTTGGTGTGGATTACATCGATGAGTCAGAAGTTTTAACTCCTGCAGATTATGAAAACCATATTGATAAGTGGGATTTCAAAGTTCCTTTCGTATGCGGAGCTACAAATCTGGGTGAAGCGCTACGCCGCATAAATGAGGGCGCTGCAATGATCCGCTCTAAGGGCGAAGCCGGAACAGGCGATGTATCCAATGCCATGATGCATATGCGCAAGATCGGTGGAGAAATTCGTCGATTATCTTCCATGCGTGAAGACGAACTATATGTTGTCGCCAAAGAGATCCAAGCTCCTTACGCTCTCGTAAAAGAGGTGGCTGAAACTGGAAAACTTCCCGTTGTGCTCTTCACCGCTGGTGGAATTGCAACACCTGCCGATGCTGCGTTAATGATGCAGATGGGTGCCGATGGCGTATTTATCGGTTCCGGAATCTTCAAATCTGGAGATCCAGCAACCCGTGCTGCGGCTTGCGTAAAGGCGACCACCTTTTTTGAAGATGCCAAAGTCTTGGCTGATGTTTCGCGTGGACTAGGAGAAGCAATGGTTGGAATCAACGTTGCAGATCTACCTGCGCCACATCGCTTAGCCGAGCGCGGCTGGTAATAATTCACCTGCAATGAAGATCGGTGTCCTCGCGCTGCAAGGCGATTTTCGTGAGCATATCGAAGCAACAAAGTTGGCAGGTCATGCTGCCTTAACTGTGCGGCGTCTAGAAGAGTTAGCAGAAGTCGATGCGCTTATTTTGCCGGGTGGTGAGTCAACAACTATTGCTCAACTAGCGCGAACTTTTGGCCTATTGCTCCCGATTAGAGAACGTATTGCATCGGGTATGCCAGTTTACGGATCATGCGCCGGAATGATTTTGTTGGCAGATCGTATTCTGGATGGCGCAAGTGACCAAGAAACTATTGGCGGGATAGACATGACAGTTCGCCGTAACGCCTTTGGTCGTCAAGTAGATTCTTTCGAGAGCGACTTAACTTTTAATCAGGAAACATTACGTGCTGTCTTTATCCGGGCTCCGTGGGTGGAAGAAGTAGGTCATAAAATTGAAATCTTGGCAGATGTACAAGGCAGTGACGGTAAACGCCACCCAGTCGCAGTGCGCCAGGGTTCGCTATTAGCCACATCTTTCCATCCAGAATTGACAGGCGATTTACGCGTGCACCGCTACTTCTTTGATCAAGTCTGTGCCGGCGCGATAAAGTAGCGCCATTGCAAAAGCTCTAAATCCGATCCAAGTTTGATTGAGGTGTTTTAAATGTCCGGCCATTCCAAGTGGGCAACGACAAAGCATAAAAAGGCAGTCATCGATAGCCGTCGCGCTAAAAATTTTGCGAAGTTAATTAAGGCGATCGAAGTTGCATCACGCAACGGTGGCCCTGATGTTGAAGGCAATCCAACTTTATTTGATGCAATAGCGAAAGCTAAGAAGAATTCCATGCCCGCCGACAATATTGATCGTGCCGTAAAACGTGGTGCAGGTCTTGAATCTGGTGGAGCTGACTGGCAAACGATTATGTATGAAGGCTACGGTCCAAATGGAGTTGCCATCATGATCGAATGTCTATCTGATAACCGCAATCGCGCCGCCTCTGAAGTTCGCGTTGCTGTAACTCGCAATGGTGGATCTATGGCAGATCCTGGTTCAGTTGCCTACCTCTTCAATCGCAAAGGCGTCATTATTGTAAATAAGGTCGATGGGGTAAATGAAGAGAGAATATTGGAAGCAGTTCTTGAAGCTGGCGCTGAAGAAGTTAATGATATAGGCGAATCTTTTGAGGTTGTCTGCGAAGCAAGTGATTTAGTGATAGCTCGTACCGCACTGCAGACCGCAGGTATCGATTACGAATCTGCTGATTCTTCCTTCCTGCCATCTATGACAATTCCGCTAGATGCCGAGGGCGCTACCAAGGTATTTGAACTCATCGATGCGATTGAAGAGTTAGATGATGTGCAGAACGTCTTCAGTAACTTCGATGTCTCCGATGAAGTTATGGCGAGCCTTTCCTAACAGCGCGCACTTGGCGTCGTAGGCTGTGAAGTTATGAGCCAGCGAGAAATCCGCGTCCTGGGTGTAGACCCAGGTTTGACGCGTTGTGGAGTTGGCGTAATTGAAGGCGCTCCTGGTTCGCAATTGCGTCTAATAAACGTTGGAGTAATCCTGACTCCCAGCTCAACGGCGCTGGAACTTCGCTTGTTGCAATTGGAACGAGAGTTGACGCAATGGGTTGAAGATAATCGCCCCGATGTCGTGGCTGTCGAGAGGGTTTTTTCACAGCACAACGTCCGAACCGTTATGGGAACTGGCCAAGCCGCTGGAATTGCACTACTTGTCGCTGCCCGTGCCGGAATTCCTGTTGTCACGCACACACCTAGCGAAGTAAAAGCTGCGGTTACCGGTTCCGGTCGTGCCAATAAAGTTCAAGTTGCAGAAATGGTTAAACGTTTACTGGCGCTAAAAGAGATTCCTAAGCCAGTCGACAGTACCGATGCGTTAGCGCTAGCAATCTGTCACATCTGGCGTGGCTCCGGTGATTCAAAGTTAGCAGCAGCTTTAAGCGCTGAAAAATCTCGGTTAGCTAAGTTGGTAGCCAAATGATTTCGCTCATTAACGGCACAGTGCGTTCGCTTACCGCTGATCGCGCAATAGTTGAAGTCGGGGGAGTTGGCTTGTCGATCACCATAACTCCTGGAACGAGCGCGCTTTTAAATATTGGCGCTTCTGCTCAGTTCTACACATGTTTGGTTGTGCGTGAAGAATCGCTCACTCTCTTTGGATTTTTAGATGATGGCGCACGTGCACTCTTTGAACTTGTGCAGACCGTAAGTGGAATTGGACCAAAAGTGGCGATGTCCATAGTCGCAGCGCTCTCACCTGGCCAACTCGCCTTGGCGATTGCAAACGAAGATATTTCGGCGATTGAGAAAGTTCCGGGTATCGGCCGCAAAGGTGCGCAACGCTTAATTCTCGAATTGAAGGGAAAGTTAACTGATTTCGGTTCTGGCGATAAGAGCTCGCATCATCAACCCGCTTGGCGCGAACAACTTGCTAGCGCCTTAATTTCACTTGGGTTCTCCGCGAAAGAGTCAGATAGCGCAATTACTAATGTGGTCAATCAGATATCTGAAGAAGGCGGTGACGCTAACTCCGTAGATCTCTCTGATCTGTTAAAGCGGGCGCTGCAAAAGGGCGGTAGATAACCATGAGCGATGAGCGTTTAGTCAGCCCTGATTTTGCCAATGATGATTCGGCGGCAGAACATGCGCTGCGTCCGAAAACTTTAAAGGAGTTCATCGGCCAACATCGAGTCCGTGATCAAATCGATGTTCTTCTTACTGCCGCGCGCCAACGTAATTCGGCTGCCGATCACATACTTTTATCTGGCCCGCCTGGACTTGGTAAGACAACACTGGCTTTGATTTTGGCGAGTGAAATGCAGACACCGATTCGCATAACCAGCGGGCCTGCAATTACTCATGCCGGAGACCTTGCCGCCATTTTATCGTCGCTAGTTGAAGGTGAAATTCTATTTCTTGATGAGATCCATCGCCTGCCGCGCCCGGCCGAAGAGTTGCTTTATCTGGCGATGGAAGATTTTCGCGTAGATGTCATTGTTGGAAAGGGACCAGGTGCAACGGCGATTCCTTTGCAATTGCCGCGCTTTACCTTAGTTGGTGCAACTACTCGTGCGGGATTGTTGCCTAGTCCGTTGAGAGACCGCTTCGGATTTACTGCGCATTTAGATTTCTATGAAGAAAATGAGTTAGAAGAAGTACTGCGCCGCAGTGCAGCGTTACTTCAACTGGAGATCGATGCCAAGGCCGTTAGCGAAGTTGCCAGCAGGTCTAGAGGAACGCCGCGTATTGCAAATCGTTTATTACGCCGCGTTAGAGATTATGCGCAAGTTCGCTCGGGCGCAAAAGGTGCAACTCATCTAACGCATAGCGATGCGATAGCAGCGCTGGAAATGTATGAAGTAGATGAAAAAGGTTTAGATCGCCTCGATCGATCCGTACTGGTCGCGCTAATTGAGAGATTTAATGGGGGACCAGTAGGTCTTTCAACGCTAGCGATAGCCGTTGGCGAAGAGACTGAAACAGTGGAATCGGTAGCAGAGCCATTTTTAGTTCGAAATGGCTTTATGGCGCGTACTCCCCGCGGTCGAATCGCAACGGCGCAAGGCTGGGCGCATGTGGGACGAACACCACCTGCTGGCGCTGCGACGCTTTTCGACACGCCCGTCGATGACGCCTAGACTCTGCTCCTATGTCCACACCAAATAAAACTGTGAAGAGCCCTGCCCGCTCTGGCCGATCTCTCGTGATCCTAGCCGTGATCCTGCTCGGCTTAATTGTTACCACCTTTATTCAAGGCGCTTCATCTGTCCGTCTTGGCCTCGATCTGCGTGGAGGCACCAGCGTCACGCTGCAACCTCGCGCATCCAATGATGCCAACAAGATAACAACTGAAGCAGTTGACCAAGCGGTAACAATTATTCGCCAGCGCGTTAACTCACTTGGTGTGGCCGAGAGCGAAGTAACTGCGCAAGGTAGCGGAACAAATCGTCAGATCGTTATCTCAGTACCCGGAGATAGCGGCCGTCGCGTCGTTGATCTAGTTGGGCAGACTGCCGAACTGCGTTTCCGCCAAGTTCTTGCCGAAGGCGCGGGTGTTCCTAATTCGGCAGATACTGCGACAGCAGCAACTCCTGCAACTGGAGTCTCTCCAGAAATAAACGCCCGATTTGCAGCTCTGGACTGTACAAACTCTGCCAATCGTCAAGGTACTGGTGCGGATGCCCCGACAGACACGATCGTGTCTTGCTCACGTGAAGGTGGCGCAAAATACATTCTCGCTCCGGCTGAAGTTCTCGGCCAACAAGTATCTGCTGCAACTGCGGGTTTCAACCCTCAGCAAGGAGTTACTTGGTTTGTTTCGCTAACTTTTAATGGCGATGGAACTAAGGCTTTTGGTGCTTTAACGAATCGCGTAACCACACTTGCTTCACCACTCAACCAGGTTGCAATCGTTCTTGATGGATTAGTTGTATCAGCACCACGTATTAATGAAGCGATTCCATCTGGCAATGCGCAGATCACTGGTTCATTCTCGCAAGTTGAAGCACAAGATTTAGCAAACGTTCTTAAATATGGAGCGCTGCCTCTTGCTTTTGATCGCGGCGAAGTACAGCAAGTTTCACCTACCTTGGGTGCAGATCAATTAAACGCTGGCCTTCTCGCCGGATTCCTCGGTCTTGGCCTGGTAGTTATTTACTCACTTCTCTACTACCGCGGTTTAGGTTTAGTAACGGTTGGATCTCTCGCCGTTGCTGGTGGACTTGTTTACCTACTTTTCCTAGTCTTGGGTAAGAGCATTGGTTTCACGCTAACTCTGGCTGGTATCGCAGGTGCAATCGTTGCGATCGGTGTTACCGCTGACTCATTTATCGTCTTCTTCGAACGTATTCGCGATGAAGCGCGTGAAGGCAGATCTCTACGTTCGGCCGTCGAAAGCGGTTGGCTAAAGGCGCGACACACTATTCTGGTTGCAGATGCGGTTTCACTTATCGCCGCGGTATTGCTCTACTTCTTCGCAGTTGGTGGAGTCCGCGGGTTCGCATTCACTCTTGGACTAACAACACTTGTCGATCTCCTTGTTGTCTTCTTATTCACAAAGCCAATTGTCACTGTTCTAGCGGGCGTTAAGTTCTTTGCATCAGGTCATCCGCTTTCGGGCTTGTCGCCAAAGAGCATCGGTATGAAACCAATTACAAATCAAGTATCTACTTCAACTTTGGAGGCATAAGCGATGTCAAAGCTAACTGGTCTTGGTGGCCGTCTATATACAGGCGAAACTTCTTTTAATTTTATTGGCAAGCGCCGTCGTTGGTATTCAATCTCTGCGATCTTTATCTTGCTATCGATTGCTGCGCTGGCGATCCAAGGCCTACATCTTGGTATTGAATTCAAGGGCGGCTCTTCCTATACCGTCAATAAATCAGGTATCAGCGTTGAGCAAGCTCGTGCATCTGTCTCAGGTGTAGGTATCCCTGGTGAAATCATTGTTCAGAAAATCGGAAACGATAAAGTCCGCATTCAAACTGGTGCACTTACCCCTGAGCAATCGAAAGCGGTAGAAGCATCGCTTACCAAGACCTTTAACGTAACGCTCGAATCTATCGACACCCAACTAGTTGGTCCATCATGGGGTAAGGAAATTACCAAGAAGGCGCTCTATGGCCTCTTCGCTTTCTTGCTTGTCATCATGCTCTTCTTAGCGATGGCTTTTGAGCCAAAGATGGCGATCGCTGCCATCGTTGCAGTTGTTCACGACGTTTTCATTACCGTCGGTATCTACGCTCTTGTTGGCTTTGATGTTACGCCAGCAACTGTGATCGGATTCTTAACAATCTTGGGTTATTCACTCTATGACACTGTTGTTGTCTTCGATAAAGTCCGCGAGAACACTAAATCAGTAGCCGCGGTTGGCAAGGTTACATACTCACAGGCAGCAAACTTGGCGGTAAACCAGACCATCGTTCGTTCAGCAAATACTTCGTTAATCGCGTTGTTGCCTGTCGGATCAATCCTCTTTGTTGGAGCTGGTCTGCTCGGCGCAGGAACGCTTAAGGATCTTTCTCTTGCCCTATTTATCGGCCTCGCCGTCGGTACGTATTCTTCAATCTTTATCGCACCACCGTTTCTTGCCTCACTTCGCGAAAAAGAGCCGTCAATGCAGGCCCTTGCCAAGCGTGTGGCATCTCGCGGGGGAGCAGTTGCTGAAACAGTTACGGCTACATCTGCCCGACCTGTCATTTCACCAAGTGCTAACCGTGGACCGCGCAATCAACCAAAACGCAAAGGGCGCAAGTAAAGCGAGTTAATTCGCCACTGACGCAAAACCGACGAGAGACGATAACGAGATATGGCATCAGACATTCTCGTTACACCGCTGGTTTCTGCGTTAAGAGAGAACCATCCGACCAGTCGCTTCGCTGATGTAGAACGCGCATATGAGATAGCCAAAATTGCCCATACCGGTCAACTACGCAAATCCGGCGAAGATTACATAACGCACCCGGTCGCAGTCTCTTTGATTTTGGCTGAACTTGGTTTAAATGACACAACGATAATTGCATCTCTATTACACGATACTGTCGAAGATACGCCTTATTCATTAACGCAGTTGCGTAGCGATTTTGGGGATGAGATCGCTAATTTAGTCGATGGCGTCACCAAGCTCGATAAATTAACTTACGGTCCGACTGCAGAGGCGGAGACAGTACGCAAGATGGTCGTTGCGATGTCACGTGATATTCGAGTGCTGGTCATTAAATTAGCTGATCGTCTACATAATGCTCGTACCTGGAAGTATGTCTCAACCGAAAGCGCGGAACGCAAGGCCCGGGAAACGCTAGATATTTATGCACCGCTTGCCCATCGCCTCGGAATGAACGCCATCAAATGGGAGCTAGAAGATCTTTCTTTCGAAGTATTAGAACCGAAGAAATTCGAGGAAATTTCTAGATTAGTTGTCGAGCGATCACCATCCCGAGACGCGTTGACGAAAGAGGTGATTGACGCGGTCCAAAGTGATTTAACTCGGGATTCAATTACGGCAACCGTAACTGGACGTAAGAAGCATTTCTTTAGCGTCTATCAAAAGATGGTAGTTCGTGGCCGCGATTTCAATGATATTTACGACCTAGTCGGCATCCGAGTTCTGGTAAACGATGTTCGCGATTGCTATGCCGTGTTGGGTTCGATCCACGCTCGCTGGTCTCCGGTACCGGGTCGATTTAAAGATTACATCGCAATGCCGAAATTTAACCTTTATCAATCACTACATACAACAGTGATTGGCCCGAACGGCAAGGCGATTGAAATTCAGATTAGAACCTTTGATATGCATTCGCGCGCAGAATTCGGTATCGCAGCGCATTGGAAATATAAGCAAGGTAGCGAATCAAATTCTTCATCTCCGGAAATGCTTTGGCTGCGCCAGTTGCATGAATGGCAGAAGGAGACAGAAGATCCTTCTGAATTTTTAGAGGCGCTGCGCTTTGATCTAGGAAGCCCCGAAGTTTTCGTCTTCACGCCAAAGGGGAGCGTTATCGCTCTGCCGGGTGGATCAACGCCGGTCGACTTTGCCTACTCGGTTCATACCGATGTCGGCAGTCGCTGCGCGGGTGCTAAGGTAAATGGCCGACTAGTGCCGTTGGATTCGCGCTTGGTAAACGGTGATGTAGTTGAAATCGTTACCAATAAGAGTGAGAACGCCGGACCATCGCGTGATTGGCTTAACTTCGTTAAATCTCCACGTGCGCGCTCCAAGATTAAGGCGCATTTTAGTAAAGAACGTCGCGAAGAAGCCATCGATGCCGGCCGGGAATCTATCGCACGGCAGATGCGTAAAGCGGGATTGCCGCTGCAGAAGATTTTCGCTGGTCATTCACTCTTGGAACTTGCACATGATCTGCGTTACCCAGATATCTCTGCGCTCTATAGCGCAGTGGGGGATGGCCATGTTTCAGCGGCATCAATCATTGAAAAATTGGTTCACGCGCTAGGTACTGAAGATTCACACCCCGAACCGACTATGGAAAATATTCCAACGGGCTCTCATGTGGTGCGTCGCTCTAGCAGCGCTATCGAAGTTGAAGGCGTAGGAGATGTCTTAGTAAAGCTGGCTCGTTGCTGTACGCCAGTACCTGGGGATTCAATTATTGGTTTTATTACTAAAGGCAGCGGTATTTCTGTGCATCGGGGTGATTGCATCAATGCCGCCGATTTGCAGCAAAATCAAGGTGAGCGGATCGCTAATGTGAGATGGCTGGAAGGAGCAGGTAGCGTCTTCTTGGTGAATATCCAAGTTGAAGCTCTGGATCGTCCGCGATTATTGGCAGATGTAACTCGAACTTTGTCAGAACAGCAAGTAAATATCCTTAGCGCAGCCGTTAATACCTCAAAGGATCGAACAGCTATCTCAAAATTCACTTTTGAAATGGCAGATGCCACACATTTGGATTCAGTGTTAGCGGCCGTTCGCGCTGTTGAAGGTGTGTACGACGTTTATAGAAATTAGTTAAATTCCGCCAAAGATTTTTCAGCTTCGGCAAGCCAGACCTTACGGGCAACTGCTGAATCGAGCGCTTCCTTTGCTTTCTTAGCATTGCCTGCCGCTTCAGACTTGGCAGCGATCTTCTCGTAATTGGCAATGGAATCTGCTAATTGCTTAACAACATCAGCAGCGCGCGCTTTAGCGGCCGGATCTGTCTTACGCCAGATCTCGGCTTCAGCGCTCTTGATGGCTTCTTCAACTTTGGCAACGCGCGCATCGAGTGCGGCACGCTTATCGCGGTGAGTGATTCCGATTTTGGTCCAAGCGTTAAAGAGTTCGCGGAAGGCGGCCTTAGCCTGCTTTACATCAGTGAATGGAACCAACGCTTCGAATTGAACGATTAACTCATCGCGCTTTATCAAATTGGCGCTCATCGATACTTCGCGCTTTTCTAGATCTGCGTTCTTTGCTGTGAAGAATTGATCTTGAGCGCCCTTGAACTTTGCCCACAACTTTGCATCATCACTTGGCTTGCCGCGACCGGCGGCCTTCCATTGATCCATAAGTGTTTTGAATTTACGCGCAGTTGGAACCCATTCAGTAGAAGTTGCTAATTTACTCGCTTCTTCAACTAGCGCTTTCTTAGCAGCCGTAACCTTTGAGGTTGTCTCTTCCAAGGTCGCAAAGTGGGTACGACGGCGCTTATCGAATTTATTACGAGATGCAGAAAAGCGCTTCCATAGATCGGCATCTGCTTTTTTATCTAAACGAGGCGCTGACTTCCACTCTTCTAGAAGAGTCTTAAGGCGATCGCCAGTTACCTTCCAGTTTTCAGAGAGAGTAAGTGACTCAGCCTCGGCAACGATCTTCTCTTTCTCAATCAAAACTTGTTCCCGGCGCGCAGCCTTATCAGCGGCTTCAGCGGCTTTCTTTGCCTCATAAGCTTCACGATGGCCTTCAATGAGAGGCTCGATCTGTTCGACTGACATTGAGAGAGCGGCTAGATCACCAACGCCATTTAGCTCGGCTACTTGCTGGCGCAATTTCTTAACGGCGTCGTAGGCATCAGATGGAACCATTGCACCGCTTGTAACGCGCGCTGCGGTAAGTGCAACTTCAGATGCTAAAGCTTCAAACTTGCGAACAAAATATTGCAGCGCTTCCTCGGCGGTCTTGCCGGGATAGGAACCAACGGCTTTCTCTCCCTGCGGAGTAATTACATAGACAGTTCCATCTTCGCCTACCCGACCGAATTTTGAAGGATCACCGATTAGAGCGCTAGCCGCACTTAAAATAGTTGGTGCAATCGGTGCGATATTAATTGATCCTGGAGTTATGTTCTCGGTCATGGTTTTTCCCTTTCAGCGCGTCGGCTCGTTTAAGCCTTCGTTGTTGGAGCGTATAAGACGGATATTGCAGAGATAAAAGGTACCCTGTCTTACTGCGCAGTGAAAGTTCGCGCTTAAATTACGGGTTACTGGAGGGGTTATTTATGTTTGTCACCTCCTATCCAGCTCCGATGTATGCCACAAATTGCTGGATCATCGCTTCAGCCCCTGGGCAAGAGTGCATCATCATCGATCCAGGTATGCCGGATATTTCCCATGAGATAACCGCCATCGTCGCCGAGTATCACCTGAAACCAGTAGCCACCTTAATGACGCATGGACATCTGGATCACACTTTCTCGGTAAAACCTTTGGCTGATGGTTACGGGATTCCTAGTTATATACATGCCGAAGATCGCCAATATTTATTGAAGCCGCAAGGCGCACATGGCCCAGAATTCATCGCAACGTTAGATGCAATGACTTTTGAAGAACCACTTGATACGCGCAATCTGAAACATGGTGAGTTAATTGAAATTCTCGATATGAAGATCACTGCAATCCATTCTCCTGGTCACACCAAAGGCAGCACGATGTTCTCCATAAATGATGAGCTCTTAATCTCCGGTGATGTCCTCTTTGCGGGCGCGATTGGCAGAACAGATCTACCATCAGGATCGCACGATGCCATGATCAAAACCTTGAAAACCCGAGTTCTCCCGCTCAGCGATGATCTTCGAGTACTACCAGGGCATGGACCTGAGACCACAATTAAATTCGAGCGAAAAAATAACCCTTATCTGAAAGAATTGCGGGTATGAAGTACGAAAAGATCCAAGCGCCAAAAGGGGTTAGCGAATACGCGCCTCCACTTTCGGCTGCCTTCGAATGGGTCCGTGAATCTTTAATCGCTCCAGCGAAATTAGCGGGATATCAATTGATGGAACTGCCGGTGTTTGAAGACACTGCGCTCTTCTCCCGTGGCGTAGGTGAATCCACCGATGTTGTATCTAAAGAGATGTATACCTTTGAAGATCGGGGCGGTCGATCAATTACTTTGCGCCCGGAAGGTACCGCGGGTGTAATGCGCGCGGTAATTGAGAAAGGTTTAGATCGCGGGCAACTTCCAGTAAAAGTTTGGTACTCAGGTCAATTCTTTAGAGCAGAACGTCCGCAGGCAGGTCGCTACCGTCAATTTTATCAAGTTGGGATCGAGGCAATTGGCTTAGATGATCCGGCAATTGATGCTGAAGTAATTGCTATTGCAGATCAAGGCTTTAAAGAAATTGGGCTACGTAACTATCGCTTGGAGATTACATCGCTAGGGGATGCGCAATCTCGCGCAGCACATCGCGTTGATTTACTTAAATTTATTGCAAAGCTTGATCTCGATGAGGCAACCAGCGCACGTGCAGCGATAAATCCACTTCGCTTATTCGATGATAAGCGTCCAGAAATGAAGGCGGCGATGCAAGACGCACCTTTACTGCTTGATTATCTATCGCCAGCATCTTTGGCCAGCTTCACTCAAGTTAAAAAGTTCTTAGATCAGATGGGTATTGCCTACGAAGTAAATCCCCGCATGGTGCGCGGTTTGGATTACTACACCGGCACTACCTTCGAATTTATTCATGCAGATCTTGGCGCCCAATCTGGGATTGGTGGCGGAGGACGTTATGACGGGCTTATGGAAATTCTGGGTGGGCAATCACTTTCTGGAATTGGTTTTGGTTTAGGCGTAGATCGTGCGTTACTTGCCGCGCAAGCCGAAGGTGTTATTAAAGAAGATCAATTCACATCTGATCTATTTATTATTCCACTTGGCGATAATCAAAAATCAGATGCTCTGGTACTTGCGGCACAACTTCGCGCAGCAGGAATTCGCACTGAAATCGCCTTCGGTGATCGTGCCTTAAAAGGGGCGATGAAGGCTGCCGATAAGAGCGGATCGCGCTATGTCGTGATTATTGGTGATTCTGAGGTTGCATCCGGCATCGTTGAACTCAAACGTATGAGCGATGGCACGACAACTTCGGTTAAGATTAGTGAATTACAGAAGGCCCTAATCGGGGCTCTCTAAAGTTTGATTTAAGAATTTAAGGCGGGCAATCACGAGATGTTACGTACCCACGACGCTGGTTCATTACGCGCAACCGATGCGGGTCAAGTTGTTTCACTGGCTGGTTGGGTAGCACGTCGTCGAGACCATGGTGGCGTTGCCTTTATAGACCTGCGCGATGCCACAGGCTCTGTACAGGTAGTTATCCGCGATGAAGCTCTAGCTGGTCAGTTACGCGCGGAATGGTGTCTGCAAATCACAGGTGAAGTTGTTTTACGTCCCGACGGAAATGCTAATTCTGCGCTACCAACTGGTGCCATTGAAATTATGGGAGATGATGTCAAAGTTTTGAGTGAATCTGCAGCCCTACCTTTTCCGGTAGATAGTGGTAATGATTCAGAAATCTCGGAAGAAGTTCGCCTTAAGTATCGCTATTTAGATCTGCGCCGCGAAAAGCCAGCGGCTAATCTGCGATTGCGTTCTAAAGTCACATCGACAATCCGTCGCGTGATGGAAGATTTAGATTTTCTAGAGATTGAAACTCCTTACTTAACCCGCAGTACCCCAGAAGGAGCGCGTGATTTTCTAGTGCCAGTTCGCTTGCAACCCGGTAGCTGGTACGCGCTTCCTCAATCCCCACAACTCTTTAAGCAGTTATTGATGGTTGCGGGTATGGAGCGTTACTACCAAATCGCGCGCTGTTTCCGCGATGAAGATTTCCGCGCCGATCGCCAACCAGAATTCACCCAACTCGATATTGAGATGTCCTTTATTGATCAAGCAGATATCTTGGCAGTGGCTGAGAAATTGCTGGTCAAGATCTGGAAAGAGGCGGTTGGTTTCGAAATTAAGACCCCGATTCGCCATATGACTTACCTAGACGCCATGCAGAACTATGGATCTGATAAACCAGATCTGCGCTTTGATCTGCAACTCGTCGAACAAACGACCTTCTTCGCTAAGACAGAATTCCGAGTCTTCCAAGCACCTTATGTAGGCAGCGTTGTAATGCCAGGGGGTGCATCATCTCCACGTCGCGAGTTAGATGCTTGGCAAGATTGGGCGAAAGCGCGCGGAGCCAAAGGTTTGGCCTACATTCTTGTAAATGAAGATGGAACGCTAGGCGGACCGGTTTCCAAAAATATTTCAGAAGTAGAAAGTGCGGGAATTGTGCAAGCAGCTGGCGCTAAGCCTGGCGATGCAATCTTCTTTGCAGCTGGCGAACGCAGCGCATCACTGCAACTACTTGGCGCGGTTCGCTTAGAAATCGGCAATCGCTGCAACCTAATTGATGAGGGCGCCTGGGAATTTCTCTGGGTAGTCGATGCGCCGATGTTTGAACCAACTGATAACGGGGGTTGGACTGCGGTGCACCATCCATTTACTGGACCTAAACCAGAGTTTGCAAAGAGCTTTGCGACAGATCCTGCAAATGCGTTGGCTTATGCCTATGACATAGTGCTTAACGGAACTGAGCTCGGGGGTGGATCGATTCGAATCCACGATCGCCAAATTCAGAAGGATGTCTTTAGCGTCATTGGGCTTAGCGATGAAGAAGCTATAAGCAAATTTGGCTTCTTACTTGAAGCATTTAACTATGGACCACCACCACATGGTGGAATCGCACTCGGCTTAGATCGCGTTTGCGCATTGCTGACCGGTAGCGATTCGATTCGTGAAGTAATTGCATTCCCAAAGACAGCCAGCGGCGGAGATCCACTAACTGGTGCGCCAACGCCAATCACGCCAGCACAGCGTAAAGAGAGCGGCATCGACGGCCTACCGAAAGCCGAAAGCAAGAGTTAAGAGCCTTCTCAGGTAGGCTCTACTTATTAACTTGTCTTAACTATAACCAGCAATACCTAGCGAGAGGTGAGAACAATGGTGACCGGCCCAGGAGGAGTAGCGACGATAATCGCTGCTTGTTCTCTGCTAGTCATTGCCATCGCCATCTCTTACGCAGTGATTCGGATTGGTCGCTTTATTGATGAGGCAAAGACCTCGCTTAAGACCATGACCGATGAGACAGCTCCGCTAATTCATGAATCAACTAGAACCGTTGAATTGATCAATAGTCCACTCGAAAGTTTTGCTCGTATTACCAAGAATGTTGAAGATGTAACAACAAAAGTTGCCGATGCAACAACTGGTTTTATGGATAAGAGTGGACCTGCGGTAAAGGTGGCAGGGGCGCTTATAAGCGCTGCGAATATGAAGAAGGCGCGCTCCAAAAAGAAGAAGAAGGCGGAGTGATCCCAGAAAGTGGAATCCGCCGAGATCCGTTCGCGCTGGCTGCGCTTCTTTGAAAGTGATAACCGCGAAGGTTTAAAACATACCGTGGTGCCTTCGGCATCGTTAATAGCCGACGATCCAAATCTACTTTTAGTCAACGCCGGAATGGTTCCGTTTAAGCCATATTTCCTAGGTGAAGTAACACCACCATTTAAGCGTGCAACCTCGGTACAAAAATGTGTTCGAACCTTAGATATCGATGAAGTCGGAAAGACCACCCGTCATGGATCTTTCTTTCAAATGTGCGGTAACTTTTCATTTGGTGATTACTTTAAAGAAGGCGCAATTTCTCTAGCTTGGGATTTATTAACCAGACCGATAGCCGATGGAGGTTACGGTTTTCCAGAAGATAAATTATGGGTAACTGTTTATCTAACTGATGATGAGGCAGCTGATATTTGGCATAAGAAGATCGGAATTCCAAAAGAGCGAATTCAACGCCGTGATATGGCCGATAACTTCTGGTCGATGGGCGTACCAGGGCCATGTGGTCCATGTTCGGAAATTTACTTCGATCGTGGTCCCGTATATGGAGTCGATGGTGGACCGATAGCTGATGAGAATCGTTATTTAGAGATCTGGAACTTAGTCTTTATGCAGAACGAACGTGGCGCCGGTGGCGATAAGAATGGTTATCCAATTCTTGGCGAGCTACCAGCCAAGAGCATTGATACTGGTTTAGGACTTGAGCGAACCGCAGCTCTTTTGCAAGGTGTAGAAAATATCTATGAGATCGATACGACGATGCAGATTTTAAACCGCGCCATGGATCTAACCGGTGTTAAGTATGGTGCTAACGAGAAATCAGATATCGCACTGCGCGTTATCGCAGATCACGCACGAACGTCAGCAATGTTAATTGGCGATGGCGTCACCCCAGGCAATGAAGGCCGCGGTTACGTTCTGCGTCGCATGATGCGCCGGACCATCAGAAATATGCGCCTGCTCGGCACAAATGATCCGATTATGTCCGAACTAACCGTGGCTGCAATTGGTGCGATGGGGCCACAATATCCAGAGCTAATTAGCGATTCCAAACGTATCCTTGCCGTATCTGTGGCCGAAGAAGAATCTTTCTTGCAGACGCTAAAGAGCGGAACACAAATCTTCGATCTAGCATCTACGCAACTCAAGAAAGAGAAGAAGAAGATTTTGCCGGGGGATGAGGTATTTAAACTTCACGATACTTACGGCTTCCCCTTTGATCTCACCTTGGAAATGGCGCGCGAAGAAGGTCTAGAAGTAGATGAAGCTGGCTTTACTCGCTTAATGAAAGAGCAGCGCGATCGCGCAAAAGCTGATGCTAAGGCGAAGAAGAGCGGCCACACCGACTTAAGTGAGTATAAGAAGATTGCTGACGCTAAGGGCGCTAGCGAATTTATTGGCTATAGCCACATCAGATCTGAATCAAAGGTCAACGGAATTCTTGTTGACGGTATGAGTGTTAAGAGCGCCAGCGCAGGCGTTGATGTAGAGATCGTCCTAGATCGCACACCTTTCTATGCTGAAGGCGGCGGACAGTTAGCAGATGGCGGAAAGATAACTTTAGCTAATGGTGCGATCGTGGAAATTGATGATGTGCAATCACCTGTAAAGGGTTTATCTGTGCATCGTGGTCGGGTAATTTCTGGTGAGGTATCTCTCGGTGATGATGGTTTAGCTGAAATTGATAATGAAAGACGTAACGCAATTTCTCGCGCGCATACTGCAACTCATATGGTGCATAAGGCTTTCCGTGAACTACTAGGTGAGACCGCCACGCAGGCAGGTTCCGAGAATTCTCCGGGTCGCTTCCGCTTTGACTTTCCCTCAACTGGCGCAGTTCCAGAAAGTGTTTTAAATGATGTTGAATCACGGGTAAACACCTTATTGCTGGACGACTTAGAAGTTAGTGCAGAAGTAATGACGCAGGATGCCGCTAAGAAGATCGGTGCCATGGCGCTCTTCGGAGAGAAATATGGTGATCAAGTACGTGTGGTCAGCGTAGGAGATTGGGCGCGCGAGCTCTGTGGAGGCACTCACGTAGCAAGATCCGGCCAACTGGGCGTTGTGAAACTGCTTAGCGAATCTTCTATCGGAGCAGGTGTGCGTCGCGTTGAAGCACTGGTAGGTGTAGATGCCTATCGCTTCTTAGCGCGCGAACATATTTTGTTAAATTCTCTGACCAGCCTGATCAAAGGCTCACGCGCTGAAGAGTTACCTGAGAAAATCTCTGATCTTTTGATAAAGATGAAAGAGATTGAGAAAGAGCTCGCTGCGGTTCGTTCAGCGGCTGCGATGTCGGATCTCTCATCGGTTGCAGCTAAAGCGCAAGAATTAAATGGAACTACTGTGATTGCAGCGCAGATCGGCGATGGAATAGTCGCCGAAGATCTACGCAAAATTGCCTTAGATCTACGTGCGCGTAGCGCTGATTCGGTTGTGGTTCTAGTCAGCGTTGTTGAAGGTAAACCGGTATTGGTCGCCGCAGTAAGCGATGCCGCTCGCGCTAAAGGTATTAAGGCTGGTGCGCTAGTAAAGATTGGTTCCACAATTCTTGGCGGTGGCGGAGGCGGTAAGGATGACTTTGCCCAAGGTGGCGGAACTTCTATCGCTGATGTTGCAGTCGCGTTAGCGGCAATTACTAAGGCGCTGTCAGGTAATTGATGGCGCGTATCGGCCGTCGAATCGCTTTCGACTATGGCGATGTGCGTATCGGTGTCGCCATTTGTGATCCAGATGGAATTTTAGCTACACCAATTGCAACGCTGCAGAGCAAGGCCCCGTCACTAAAAGCAGAGATTGCTAAGTTGCTTGAAGAGTACGAGCCAGTCAAGGCCTATGTTGGAAATCCCAAATTATTAAATGGATCCGATGGTAGCGCTGTTGCAAAAGTTTTAGAATTCACTGAATTTCTAACTTCTAATTTTGATCTGCCAATTACCTTAGTAGATGAGCGCCTTTCCACAGTTACCGCTGCTAAAAAACTTCGTGAGTCAGGCATTGATGCCAAAGGCGCAAAATCTCTAATCGATGCTGCAGCAGCTGTTGCGATTCTGGAGCAGGGCTTGGCTAATGAAGTTCGCTAACCCAGCTCTACTTCGAGTTTTCTCAGCGCTGGCAGTTGTTGCAATGTTTACAGCTGGAGTACATGAAATGCGTAAGGGTGGCGGGGCAGCGGCAGATTTTCCTTGTACTACCAAAAGTTCGCAAGAGATAGCGATCGCTATCGGTGAAGGTGCAACTGGAATCGAGATCGCACAAGAGCTATTTCAAAAGGGAGTTGTAAAATCTAGCGTTGCATTTTTCCGCGTTGCGGTAGGCGATAAACGTTCCCAGAGAATTGCGCCGGGAACTCACCGTATTCAATTAGGAATTTGTTCTCGGGATGCGCTCGAGCAACTTTTAGATCCAAAACGTATCTCAGGCTTGATCAATATCTTTGAAGGCGCATGGAACAGCGAAGTTTTTGCGCAGATGGAGGCCGCCGGTTTTGCAACCCAGGATATTGCGGCAGTTGTAAAATCGATTAAGTTGCCGACGGGTTATAAAACTTTAGAAGGTTTACTTTTTCCAGCTCAATATTCATTTGCTAAGGGCACATCTGCGCAGAGCGCAATCGAGACCATGGTGGAGCGTGGGATTGTTGAGTTAACGAAATCGGGAGTTTCAGCAGGTAGCGGGAAATATTCGCCACAGCAATTGTTAACGATTGCTTCGATCGCTCAAGCCGAAGCTGATCTAAAAGATTTTAGTAAAGTCTCGCGCGTTATTCGTAATCGCCTTGAAAAAGGTATGCCGCTGCAGATGGATTCAACGGTTCATTATGTTAAGAAGGCTCGCGGAAAGATCTTCTTGAGCACCGCATCAACGCTCTTAAAATCTGATTACAATACCTATCGTAAATATGGACTCCCCCCAGGGCCTATAGGCAATCCAGGAGCGGCGGCGATGGTTGCTTCGGTAAACCCTGAACCAGGTGATTGGATCTACTTTATAACTGTGGCTCCCGGCGACACACGCTTTACTTCAAGTAACGATCAATTCAATCTATGGAAGGCTGAATACAAGAAAAATTTACGAGCCGGAGCCTTTAGGAGCATCAAGTGAGCACACAACATCTACGCGGGGCGGTACTTGGATCTCCGATCGCCCATTCACTTTCTCCGCTATTACATAAAGCCGCCTTTAAATCCCTCGGTATAACCGGTGAATACACCGCCATTGAAGTAAGTGGCGGAGGGCTGCAAAAATTTCTGGAAGAACGCGGTAGTGAATTTGACTATCTATCTTTGACGATGCCGCTTAAAGAGGAAGTCTTAGAATTGCAGTCCAGCGATAAAGTCAATGTAAAAGTTGATGAATTAGGAAAGCGAATTCAATCAATTAATACTTTGGTGAAGACTGGTGATGTTTGGAGCGCTACAAGTACTGATGGATCTGGTTTTGTAAAGTCTTTAGTAAATGCTGGCTATGACCGCTTTGAAAGAGTTTTGGTATTAGGCGCTGGTGGTACTGCTCGCGCTGTGGCAGGTGCTTTAGACGATATCGCTACTTCGGTAGATGTAATGCGCCGCAGTGTTCGCCGTAGCCCCGCGATCGCAGATTGTTTTCAAAAGATCGAATGTTCTTTTCTGGATTGGGATGATTGCGTTGATCTAAGCAGTTACGACCTGGTGGTTAATACAACGCCGTCGGGAGCGGCAGATTTGGTGGCCGATAACCTTTCGCGCAATATCAAAGGTCTCCTATTTGATGTTCTGTATAAACCTTGGCCAACACTATTGGCCAGACGATGGAGTGATTCCGGGGGAAAGACCATCAGCGGCCTTGAGTTATTGCTCTACCAAGGCATAGATCAACTCAGTTTAGTGACCGACTTTGCCGGCAAAGCTATCGATAAAGATCTTCGCCTGGCCTTGGCTAACGCAACCAATTAATCCACAGCCTTCAATTATTTAGAGATTTTCTTCATTAGCCTTTCGCGGTGTTTACCGCCCTAATAGTTTTCTCTTCTTTTCTATCTTACAAAGATCTACGCACTCACCGGATATCTAATAAATCCTTGCTCCTCGGTCTCTTGGGATTTGCAGCGCTTTCTTGCATCCAGGGTTCGAGCATTTACCCCAAGAGTCTTTTGGTAAGCCTGATTGCAGCACCCATTCTTCTTAAAGTTAAGTTGGGGGCAGGCGATTTGAAATTACTCTTCCTCTTTTCAACTTTCTTTCTGCCATCCACCCTGTTGGTGCTACTTAAATTCTTAACAGCTATATCTGCAATATCGACGATATTGATATTGATCCACGTATTAGGTGGCAGATCGGTGCGCTCTGCTATCGCTTTTGCCCCGGCAATCTGCGGCGCGGTAATTTGGTGCGCAAGGTAAGCGGTTCTTCTGCCACAATATGCCAATGCGTTGGCTAACTGCAGGTGAATCCCATGGTCCAGCGCTCTCGGCAATTATCGAGGGCATCCCAGCTAGCGTTGAGTTGACCTCGCAAGATATCGATTATCACTTAGCTCGTCGCCGCCTTGGTTTTGGTCGCGGGGCCCGACAGAACTTTGAAGCCGATAAAATTTCAATTCTCGGAGGAATCCGTTTAGGTCTGACCCAAGGTGGCCCAATCTCGATTCAAGTTGGTAACTCAGAATGGCCAAAGTGGGAGAAGGTCATGTCAGCTGATCCAGTTCCTTTAGATGAAATTAAAGATTTAGCTCGCAATGCACCGCTATCTCGCCCACGTCCGGGACATGCAGATTTAGTTGGTATGCAGAAATATGATTTAGATGATGCGCGTCCAATTTTGGAACGCGCCAGTGCCCGTGAAACAGCGGCACGTGTGGCACTTGGCGCAGTTGCGCGTGCTTTCTTACAACAAAGCGTCGGTATAACTATTTTGAGCCATGTAGTTTCAATCGGGCAGGCACGAATTCCAGAAGGAACGCCGTTACCAAAAGCTGGAGATATGGAGCGCATTGATGCAGATCCGGTTCGCTGCGCCGATCCAGCAACTAGTTTATTAATGATCGCCGAGATTGAAGCCGCGCATACAGATGGTGACACACTCGGTGGAGTCTGCGAAGTTTTGGCATATAACTTGCCACCTGGTCTTGGTTCTCATGTGCATTGGGATCGTCGCCTCGATGCGCGTTTAGCTGGTGCGATGATGGGTATTCAAGCGATTAAGGGCGTAGAAATCGGTGATGGTTTCCGAACAGCTACTCGTCGCGGAACAGTTGCCCATGATGAGATCGAACGCGGTAAAGATGGTTTGATCACTCGTCGCACAGATCGCGCCGGTGGTACTGAAGGTGGAATGTCTAACGGTGAAATATTGCGCGTAAGCGTTGCCATGAAGCCGATCTCAACTGTTCCAAAAGCGCTAGATACGATCGATGTAAAGACCGGCGAAGCTGCCAAGGCAATTAATCAGCGATCTGATGTTTGTGCGGTACCAGCAGCGGGCGTTGTCGCAGAAGCTATGGCCGCTCTAGTTCTCGCTGAAGCAGTTCTTGAGAAGTTTGGTGGCGATAGCATCACTGAGACGCGACGTAATTACGAGTCATACATCGCAAATCTTCGATTCAAGTAGGCCAGATGTCGAAATCAATCATTCTGATTGGCGCACCTGGATCAGGTAAATCTACGATCGGCAAGGCCTTAGCGCGTAAGTTACAGAAAACATTTGCAGATACCGATGATGTGATTGAGTTGCGAACTGGTACTTCGATTTCACAAATCTTTGTTGACCAGGGCGAGCCGTGGTTTCGTGAACTTGAGCAGACTGTCTTATCCGAAGAGCTAAGTAAATTAGATGGCGTCCTCGCACTTGGCGGAGGCGCACCGTTATCACAAAGAGCACAGAAACTTCTGCAATCAGTAGATGCTGCCGTTATCTACTTAAGTGTCTCGCTAGCAACGGCAGCTCCTCGGGTTGGTTTCAATCGGGATAGACCTTTGCTTTTAAATAACCCAAGAGCTGCTTGGCAGGAGTTAATGGATAAGCGCCGTCCAATATATGAGGCGTTGGCCCACCATATTGTGATTGTCGATGAGCGCGCTCCAAAGGATATTGTCGATGAGATTGTTACTCTGACTCAATGAGTACCGTGAAAGTCTCTGCCGAGCGCAGCTACGAAGTTTTAATCGGAGTCTCATGGAAATCTGAGTTAACGAAGGTTTTAAAGGGGCGAACACGTGCCGCAATTATTATCTCTGAATCGATGCAAGCACGACTAGGAGAGATGGAAAGTAGCGATACTGAAATCTTCACATTCACGATTCCCGATGGCGAAGCCGGTAAATCAAGTGCAACTCTTATACAGGTGTGGAATTGGTTAGGTGCCGCAGGTTTTACTCGCAACGATCTAATCGTGGCCATTGGGGGAGGAGCAACCACCGACTTTGGTGGTTATGCGGCAGCGTCTTGGTTGCGCGGAATTGATTGGGTTGCAATCCCAACGACCGTAGCTGGGATGGTTGATGCGGCAATTGGCGGAAAGACGGCAATTAACAGTGACTACGGAAAGAATTTGATTGGCGCTTTCCATAGCCCGACAACTGTGATTATCGATTTCGAATGGCTTGCGACTCTATCTGATCGCGATTTTGCCGCCGGTTTAGCTGAAGTCGTGAAGGCAGGATTTATTGCCGATGGGGCAATCCTGGATCTCATGCGCGGCAAGGATTTGGCGACACTTCGCAAAGATCAAAAAGTCATCGCAGAACTTATTACGCGCGCCGTCGCGGTAAAAGCGGAAGTTGTTAGCTCAGATTTCAAAGAGAACTTTGCGCGCGAGGCGTTGAATTACGGCCACACCTTGGGACATGCCATTGAACTAGAAAGTAAGTTTTCACTGCGGCACGGTGAATGTGTGGCAATCGGTATGGCTTTCATGTCGCACCTACAGCTAGCGCTTGGTCTGATCTCTAGCGAATTAGCGCAGGATCATCTCGATATTCTGCAAGGTCTAGATCTACCGACTTCGTATGAGCGTCAAGCTTGGCCAACTTTGCTCGCCAATATGTCGCTTGATAAAAAAGCGCGCGGCAAATCGCTTCGGTTCGTTACCATTACCGGTATCGGAAAGACGGATCGTCTGGAGAATCCAGATGAGAAGGTTCTATTAGCCGCATATGAGAAGGTGAGTTCATGAAGGTTTTAATTATCAATGGACCAAATTTATCTCGCCTAGATATCCGCGACTCGTCAATTTATGGCGATATGACCTATGCGCAATTAGTTTCACATATCGATAGCGCAGCAAAGACCCACGGTTTTACTCCCGATATCCGTCAGAGCGATGATGAAGCAACGATCATTGGTTGGCTGCACGAAGCAGCAGACACCAATACTCCGGTAATTATCAATCCGGCCGCCTTCACCCATTATTCATATGCGATCAGAGATGCCGCCGAATTAGTTAAAGCACCGCTAATTGAAGTTCATCTATCTAATCCACTGGCGCGTGAGGAATTCCGTCATACTTCAGTGATCTCCGGTGTCGCCAATGGAACTATCGGTGGATTTGGTCCTAATTCCTACGTCTTAGCGCTGATCGCCCTCAAGGCGTTAACTTCATAAATGATCAGGTAAACTTCGCCGATAGTCTTCGAAAATCGAAGGCCAACCTCGCTCAATAAATCTAGTCAAGGGCAATCGGTTGATGAATTGCGCTAAATGCGCGAACTGGAGTCATCGTGGCAACAACAAATGATCTAAAAAATGGCATGACCTTGGATATTGAAGGTCAACTATGGACCGTTGTTGAATTTCAGCACGTGAAGCCAGGTAAAGGTCCAGCTTTCGTTCGCACCAAGTTAAAGCAGGTTCTAACTGGAAAAGTTGTCGATAAAACCTTTAACGCTGGCGTTAAGATTGAAATTGCGATTCTAGAAAAGCGTGAGATGAACTTCCTTTACAAAGAGGGCGAAGATTTCGTCTTTATGGATAATAAGACCTTTGATCAGATGAATATCAGCGCAGCAACTGTTGGTGATGCATCCCAATATATGTTGGAAAACACTGAAGCGATCGTTGCGATACACGAGAATAACCCGCTCTATATTGAACTTCCTGCATCAGTTGTTCTTACAATTACCTATACCGAGCCAGGCCTTCAAGGAGATCGCTCTTCTGGTGGAACAAAACCGGCAACTGTTGAAACTGGTATTCAGATTCAAGTACCGCTATTTATCAAGCAAGATGAGAAAGTACTTGTTGATACACGCGATGGCTCTTACCAAGGTCGCGCTAACTAGTGTCAGCTAGAAGCAAGGCTCGCAAACAGAGCCTTGATCTACTCTACGAAGGCGATATCCGCGGACAAGCGCCAGCAGATCTACTGGCGCTGCGTGATGTGGTTGAAGAGGGACCCGATGCCAGGCCGATTCGTGAATACACGAAAGAGTTAATCGCTGGGATTGGTGAAAATCGTCGCAAGATCGATGAATTGATCTCAACATATGCGCAAGGCTGGGATATGGATCGCCTACCAGCGGTCGATCGCAACATTCTTCGTCTTGGGATCTATGAAATTCTCTGGTGCAAAGATCTGGCAGATGCAGTCGCTATCGATGAGGCGCTGAATTTAGCGAAAGAGTTATCAACGGATGACTCCGCAACATACATTAATGGAGTTTTAGGGCGTATTGCATCGATTAAAGATAGCTTGGCGATTTAACGCAAGGTTATCTTCCACTGCGTTAACCATTGTCCTAGTTGCGATCGATTCATCGCCAGTAAAAGGGTGAGGATATCTAAGTCAGTACTGCGAAGAGTCAGAATTTCACCATTCCAATCGCCTCTACGTTGGGCAATTGCAATCAAAAAAGTATGAAGGCTTCTAAACTCACCTCCTTTAATGGCCAATACCGCGCTCTGACGGAGATCAAATCTCTCGATCTCCAGCGACTTAGTGATTTGATCTTCCGGTGGGGCGAGAAGTTCTGCGATCGGAATTGTGAATAGATTGGCTAGTTCCAGGCAACGCGCTAGCGAAATGGCGCGGGTCCCACGTTCATAGGAACCCATCACTACCGATTTTATTGAACCGTACGATTCGGTTTCGATATCGTGCAATGTCCAACCCCGAGCTTTACGAAGGGCCCGAAGTCGCAGGGCAACCGTTTTCGGGGTGGGTTGGGAGAAAGGTGTGAAGTTTTCAATCTCTGATCTCATGGCGCATAGGCTAGAGATTGGCTTAACGCGCCGATTTTTCTCATCCACAGGGCAGCCTTTTTACGGTGTATCATTTGCCAACATCCTTTAACGACCCGTCCTGCGAGGCGGGGAAGGAGATTTAAATGAGTCTTGTCCTGCCTGCGCCAGATTTAACACGCGCGCTAACTCGTATTTCTCACGAGATCCTAGAACGTAACGCCGGTTCTTCAAATATCACCTTGCTGGGTATTCCAACTAGAGGTGCGCATCTGGCCAGACGTATCGCCGAGATTATTACCAAGATTGAGAACGCCCCGATTCAAGTGGGCACTTTAGATATCACCTTGCATCGTGATGACTTGCGGCTGCGGCCACCACGAGCGCTGATGCCGACGGTAATTCCAGCACTTGGCGTTGAAGGTAGAGATGTAATTTTGATCGATGATGTTCTCTTCTCTGGCAGAACTATTCGCGCCGCCCTTGATGCACTGGGGGAGATAGGTCGCCCTAAAACGGTACAACTAGCGATATTGGTCGATCGCGGTCATAGAGAGCTGCCGATCCGTGCTGATTATGTTGGAAAGAATATTCCTACCTCGCGAGAACAGAGCGTCGTGGTTCATCTAACTGAACTAGATGGCGTCGATGAAGTACTCGTTGAAGGAAGTGCCGAATGAAGCACTTACTTTCTATCAACGATCTCTCCAAGGTAGATGCGATTTCGATCTTGGATACGGCGCAAGAGCTAGCCCGCGTGAGCGATGGGCCAATGAAGAAGTTGCCTACTTTACGTGGACGCACCATTGTAAATCTCTTCGCCGAAGATTCCACTCGTACCCGTATCTCGTTTGAAGCCGCCGCAAAACGTTTATCTGCCGATGTAATCAACTTTTCAGCTAAAGGATCCAGTATCAGTAAAGGTGAATCCTTAAAAGACACTGCGCAAACTCTGCAAGCGATGGGTGCCGACGCTGTGATTATTCGTCACGGTGCTTCAGGTGCTGCGCAGCGGCTAGCAGATTCACAATGGATGTCAGGCTCAGTAATTAACGCCGGCGATGGAACGCACGAGCATCCCAGCCAAGCTTTACTGGATGCCTTTACCATTCGTAAGCATCTCTCTAAAGGAGCAAGCGATCTCGCTGGATTACGAGTTGCGATTGTAGGCGATGTTCTTCATTCACGCGTTGCTCGCTCAAATGTTCTCTTACTTTCAAAATTGGGTGCCCAGGTAATTTTGGTCGCTCCGCCTACATTGTTACCAGTCGGAATTGAAAGTTGGCCTTGCGAAATATCTTATGATTTAGATTCTGTCATTAGTACCGTCGATGCGATCATGATGTTGCGAATTCAGATGGAGCGTATGAACGAACTGTTCTTCCCGAATGCGCGCGAATACTCACGATACTTCGGGCTAAATAGTGATCGCATGAAGGCGTTAAAGCCTGATGCAATCGTTATGCACCCAGGGCCGATGAATCGCGGCTTGGAAATTACCGCAGATGCGGCCGATGGGGCACGTTCTGTAATTGTCGAACAAGTCGCAAATGGTGTCAGTATCCGAATGGCGATTTTATATTTACTTCTGGCGGGCAGCCAAGAAATCGGAGCAGCGCTATGACCATAAATAATTATTTGCTTAAAGGGTTAGCGCTTCCTGATGGCAGCATTAGCGATATTGAAATTCGTGGCGGCAAGATTTCTGGACTAGGAAAAGATTTGGCTAAGAGCGAAGGCCTGACAGAGATCGACCTTAACGGTTGCGTCGTTCTGCCTGGATTAGTGGATCTACATACTCATTTGCGCGAGCCTGGCCGGGAAGATGCGGAAACAGTTTTATCCGGAACGATGGCCGCAGCAAAAGGCGGTTATGTCGCAGTATCTGCGATGGCAAATACTTCACCGGTTGCCGATACTGCAGGAGTTGTTGAACAAGTTTTTGCACTGGGACAGAGCGCCGGTTTTGCCGATGTATTTCCGATTGGCGCAGTGACCGAAGGTTTGCGGGGAGAAAGCCTTTCGGAGATGGGTGCGATGGCTGATTCGCGGGCGCGAGTAAGAATTTTTAGTGATGATGGTAATTGTGTATTTGATCCACTGGTTATGCGTCGCGCTCTGGAATACGTAAAGAAATTTGATGGTGTGATCGCCCAACATGCGCAGGATCCACGTTTAACTATAGGAGCGCAGATGAATGAAGGTGAAATATCTTCGCGCTTAGGTTTAAAGGGTTGGCCTGCAGTCGCCGAAGAAGCGATCATTGCGCGCGATGTACTGATAGCCGATCACGTGAAATCTCGATTACATATCTGCCATTTAACAACAGCCGGGGGAGTCGAGATTATTCGGTGGGCAAAGGCGAGGGGCATTGATGTAACAGCGGAAGTAACCCCACATCACTTACTTCTAACTGATGAGCGCGCGTTGAGTTACGATCCAATTTTTAAGGTAAATCCACCGCTACGTACCCAGCGCGACGTTGAAGCTTTGCGAGAAGGTTTAGCTGATGGAACGATCGATATCGTGGCAACTGATCACGCACCTCACCCAGCTGAGGCGAAGGAGTGTGAATGGCAGGAAGCGGCCTTTGGCATGCTCGGTCTAGAGAGCGCGCTGGCCATCGTTAATCAGGTTATGGTGGCTACAGGTTTGATGACGTGGGAGGCGGTGGCAGATCGAATGAGCTATGCACCGGCACGCATTGGTCGTTATGAAGGCCACGGCCAAAAGATTGCAATTGGCAGCCAAGCTAATTTAACTGTGATTAATCCTACGCAGACTTTGCGCGTGGATCGCGACCTAGTGGCCTCACGCAGTCGCAATACTCCCTTCCATGGAATGGAGCTCCAAGGTGTCGTTGCCGCAACGATTTATCGTGGCCACCCAACTCTCCTTAATGGAAAACTCTCTCCAAATGGGGAGCGCTGATGGCTAAAGCATTTCTCGTTTTAGATGATGGGCGAATTTTCGAAGGTAAATCATGGGCGGCAACCGGTCGCACCTTTGGAGAAGCGGTATTTCAAACTGGAATGACTGGATATCAAGAGACTTTGACTGATCCGAGTTATCACCGCCAGGTTGTGGTTATGACCGCACCGCATATTGGCAATACAGGTGTGAATACTCCAGATAATGAATCAAAGAAGATCTGGGTGGCTGGTTTCGTCGTACGAAATCCTTCGACAATCACCAGTAATTGGCGTAGCGAAAAAGATTTAGAAGCTGAACTAATCGATCAGGGAATTGTCGGTATCCAAGGGATTGACACTCGGGCGCTAACCCGCCATTTACGCGATCGTGGCGCCATGCGTGTTGGAATCTTTTCAGATGTAGATATATCGCGCGAAGAGATGGTCATTGAAGTCCGTAAAACTGATGCGATGTCAGGAGCGTACCTAAGTGCTGATGTTTCGACTGCAAAACCTTATATCGTTCCTGCAGTAGGAGTTAAGAAATTTACCGTTGCCGCAATAGATCTTGGTATTAAAGGTGCAACTCCGCGCGCACTTGCTGCCCGTGGAGTTGAAGTTCACGTTCTACCCTTCAATTCAACGCTAGAAGATATCAAGGCACTTAACCCAGATGGCGTTTTTCTATCAAACGGCCCGGGCGATCCTGCCACGATGACCGACGTTGTCGATCTGGTACGTGAAATTCTTTTAGAGGAGATACCAATATTTGGAATCTGTTTCGGTCATCAGATATTAGGACGAGCACTTGGATTTGAGACTTATAAATTGCAATTTGGTCACCGTGGAATCAACCAGCCGGTTCTAGATAAAAATACTGGAAAAGTTGAGATCACTGCGCATAACCATGGTTTTGCTATCAAAGCTCCAACCGAAGGTGTTTTTAATACGGTATTCGGGCCTGGAGAAGTTACTCACGTCGGCCTAAATGATGGTGTTGTCGAAGGTTTGCAACTATTAGATCGTGGGGCTTTTAGCGTTCAGTATCACCCAGAAGCGGCAGCGGGTCCACACGATGCGGCATACCTCTTCGATCGCTTTGTGGATTTGATGGCCAAATATCCTCGGAAAGTTGGGGCTAATTAATGCCACGTGATACTTCGATTAAAAGTGTTCTAGTAATTGGGTCAGGACCAATTGTCATTGGCCAAGCTTGCGAATTTGATTATTCTGGAACGCAAGCTTGTCGCGTACTTCGCGCTGAAGGTATTCGCGTGATTTTAGTTAACTCTAATCCTGCAACAATCATGACTGATCCAGAGTTTGCGGATGCAACATACATTGAACCAATCACCCCAGAATTTATCGAAAAGATCATCGCCAAGGAACGTCCTGATGCGGTTCTTGCCACGCTCGGTGGTCAGACAGCGCTTAATGCCGCTATCGGTCTACAGAAAGCCGGAACGCTGGAACGCTACGGAACAAAGTTAATCGGCGCTGATGTCGATGCGATCGAACGCGGAGAAAATCGCGAGATCTTTAAAACTATCGTTGCCAAGATTGGTGGAGAGTCAGCCGAATCAGTTATCTGCCACACCATGGAAGCAATTATCGCCGGTGCTGCGATTTTAAATTATCCGGTAGTTGTTCGTCCATCTTTTACGATGGGTGGACTTGGTTCAGGAATCGCATTTGACGAAGAAAACTTGCGCCAAATCGCAGGTGCCGGTCTGCGCCATAGCCCAACATCTGAAGTACTTCTAGAAGAATCGATTTTGGGTTGGAAAGAGTACGAACTCGAGGTCATGCGCGATTCATCTGACAACGTTGTGATCGTCTGCAGTATTGAAAATATCGATCCAATGGGCGTTCACACGGGGGATTCCATTACCGTGGCCCCAGCGCTGACACTTACCGATGTGGAATTTCAGAAATTGCGTAACCTATCGATCGACATCATCCGCGAAGTTGGCGTAGCAACGGGTGGTTGCAATATTCAATTCGCAGTAAATCCTGATAATGGACGCATCATTGTGATTGAGATGAACCCACGCGTATCTCGATCCAGCGCTCTAGCCTCGAAAGCTACTGGTTTTCCAATCGCCAAGATCGCAACAAAATTGGCGATTGGCTACACCTTGGATGAGATCAAGAACGATATTACACAAGTAACGCCAGCTTCTTTCGAGCCAACCCTCGATTACATTGTGGTCAAGGCGCCACGTTTTGCCTTTGAAAAATTTGCTGATGCCGATCCTCGTTTAACAACGACTATGAAGAGCGTCGGTGAGGCTATGGCGATTGGACGTTCATTCCCGGAAGCGTTGATGAAAGCTCTGCGTTCATTGGAACGCAAGGAGGCGATCTTCCAATTCCCTGCCGATACATCTGGAATAGATAAGGCAAGGCTCTTGCAATCGATGAAGATCCCAACCGAATACCGCTTGCAGCAAGTACAACAAGCGATGTGGGCGGGTGCCGATATTGAAGAGATCTTTGCATCCACCAAGATTGATCGTTGGTTCTTACATCAACTTGAATTGATTAACGCCCGCGCCCGTGAGCTGGCTCAGCCTGGCGAGTTAACAGTGGAAGTTCTACGTTCTGCCAAAGAGATGGAATTTTCTGATGCTCAAATTGCCGCCCTACGCGGCATCAGTGAAGAAGACGTTCGCAAGGCGCGCCATCACTTAAATGTCAGACCAGTTTATAAAACAGTTGATACTTGTGCTGCAGAATTTGAAGCTTTCACTCCTTATTATTATTCAAGTTACGAAGAAGAGACCGAAGTTAAAGCACGTACCAAGCCTGCAGTAATCATCTTGGGCAGTGGCCCTAATCGCATTGGACAGGGTATTGAATTTGATTATTCATGTGTGCATGCATCTTTTACCCTTCGTGAAGCCGGCTTTGAAACGATCATGATCAATTGCAATCCTGAGACCGTTTCAACAGATTACGACACATCAGATCGTTTGTACTTCGAGCCGTTAACTTTGGAAGATGTACTTGAAGTCATCAGTGCCGAAACGTTGGCTGGTCCGGTACTCGGCGTTATTACACAACTTGGTGGGCAGACTCCGCTAGGTCTAGCAGCCGGGTTAAAAGCCGCTGGCGTTACGATCTTAGGAACCTCACCTGAAGCGATAAATCTGGCTGAAGAGCGCGGTGCTTTCGGAAGAGTTCTAGAAGAACAGGGATTGACTGCACCAGAGTTTGGAATGGCTTCCTCACAAATGGAGGCGTTAGCGATCGCAACTCGTATCGGTTATCCAGTTTTGGTCCGACCATCATTTGTACTTGGCGGGCGCGGAATGGAGATTGTTTATGATGATGCATCTCTTTCTGGATTTATCAGTCGAGCAACTGAGATAACCCCGGATCATCCAGTTTTAGTAGATCGTTTTCTAGATAGCGCGATCGAAATTGATGTCGATGCACTCTACGATGGCCACGAGTTATTCCTCGGTGGCGTAATGGAGCACATTGAAGAAGCAGGAATTCACTCAGGAGATAGCGCCTGCGTTTTACCGGCAATGACTATTACGGCATCACAGAATAAGGCGATCCGTGAGGCGACGTTGAAGATCGCGCAAGGCGTAGGTGTTCTAGGACTGATCAATATTCAATTCGCTATGGCAGAAGATGTTTTATATGTTCTCGAAGCCAATCCACGCGCTTCGCGCACCGTGCCCTTTGTCAGCAAAGCAACTGGAGTTCCTTTGGCTAAAGCAGCAGCCCGAATCTCTTTGGGAGCAACGATTGCAGATCTTAAGTTAGAAGGCTTGCTACCGAATACGGCAGATGGAGTTGCCAAGGGCATCTCGGTAAAAGAGGCAGTTCTTCCCTGGAATCGTTTCCGTCGCACCGATGGTCGCGGCGTTGATGCAGTTCTGGGACCTGAGATGCGTTCGACCGGTGAAGTAATGGGTATTGCAGATACATTCGGTGAAAGTTATGCCAAGTCACAAATCAGCGCCTTCGGTTCGCTACCAAAGAGCGGAACTGTCTTTATCTCACTGGCCGACAAGGATAAATCATCCGGTATCGCACCGGCTGAAGCGTTACTTGCCTTGGGATTTAATTTACTAGCAACTGGAGGCACCGCAGATTTTCTGGCCGTTAACGATATCTTGGCTCATAAAGTTCGTAAGAATTCAGAAGGATCTGGACCTATGGGGGAGCGCACTATCGTTGAGCTTCTAAATAGTGGAGATGTAGACCTAGTGATTAATACCCCGGTAGGACGTGGAACTCGCGCTGATGGTTGGGCAATTCGAACCGCGGCGGTGCAACGCTCTATTCCGTGCATCACGACAACTGCCGGATTTAGCGCAGCAGTTGAAGGAATCAAGGCGCTGCAACGCGGTGAGTTATCTGTGCTGCCAATTCAGGAATGGTTGAAGAAATAATGTCAGAGATCAATCGCGGTGCAACACACCTTAACGCAACTGTTTTAGCCAATAAGCGAGTTGGTCAATACCATCAAATAGTTTTAGGAATTGGCGATCTAGTAAAGAGCTGCCGCCCCGGAAATTTCGTTGCTATCAAAGTTGGGGGCGACTCTTCCAAAATGATCTTGCGCCGCGCCTTTGCAATCTCTCGTGTGGCCGAAAGCGTTAGCTTTGGTGGAACTATGGAACTTATCGTTGCCCCTCATGGCAGTGGTTCGAAATGGCTCTGCTCGCAAAGTGAAGGCGCCGAAGTAGATATGGTTGCGCCACTCGGTACCGCTTTTGGAATTCCTACTCAAGCAGTAAATGCACTTCTTGTAGGAGGCGGCTATGGATCGGCACCACTCTTTGGGTTAGCAGAAGTCTTAAAGGCGCGTGGTTGCAAAGTTGATATGTTATTAGGTGCTTCTACGGGCGGAAAAATTTACGCACCAATGGAGGGTAAGCGTTCAGTTAATTCGCTGAAGATATATACCGAAGATGGATCAATGGGCGAGCCAGGCCGTGTTACTGAACCAATTTTGAAGTTAGTTGAAGATAAGGCGGTAGATGTTATTTACTCTTGTGGACCGATGGGAATGTTACGTGCGATATCTGAGATAACCACTGGAACTGACGTGGTTCATCAATGTGCAGTCGAAGAAGCCATGGCCTGCGGCATTGGTATCTGTATGACTTGCGTTCTGCCGGTTAAGGATGAAGCTGGTCAGATTTCAATGTTGCGATCCTGTATCGATGGTCCAGTAATGGATGGTTCACACGTGCAATGGCACTTGGTCGGACAAGTTCCCGAGGTTGCCCCATGAGCAGCTTTGATTTCTCAACAACTTTAGGAAATGCCTTTTTTAATACGCCAATCTTTACTGCTAGCGGTTGCGCGAGCTCAGGCAAGGAGTTGGCCCAATTTTTCGCGTTAAGTGAAATAGGCGCAGTTGTTACAAAGTCGGTGATGAATAAACCGCGTTATGGCCGCCCAACACCACGAATGGCGGAGACTCCTTCGGGAATGCTCAACTCCATTGGGCTACAAGGTCCCGGAATAGATGCCTTTCTAGCTAAAGATGTTCCATGGCTGGTCGAACAAAAATCGCGAGTTATTGTTTCAATCGCTGGTGAGACTGTTGAAGAGTATGCAACCTTGGCGCGAAAAGTTAGATCAGTTGCTGGTATTAGCGCCCTAGAAGTGAATATCTCTTGTCCAAATGTAGAAAATCGCGGTTTGGTCTTTGCCTGTGATCCGGAAGCATCTCGTCGCGTAATAGATGGCGTGCGCAAAACAATTGGCGGTGAGATTCCGATCATCGCCAAGCTCTCTCCTGACGTAACTAATTTGCCGGCGATCGCGCAAGGCGTCGTAGACGCTGGTGCAGATGCCTTAGCTCTGATAAATACCGTCTTAGGCATGGTAATTAATTTAGATTCGATGCGTCCACATTTAGGTGGCAAGACCGGTGGGCTCTCAGGACCTGCAATACGACCAGTTGCAGTCCGTGCTATTTATCAAGTGCATGCCGCTATGCCACAAGTTCCAATTCTAGGAATGGGTGGAGTTTCATCAGGCAGAGACGCTCTTGAATTAATTTTAGCTGGAGCCTCCGGTGTCAGCGTTGGTACCGCTAGTTTCGGAAATCCGCATGCGGTAATTGAAATTCAGCGAGAGTTGCAAGAGCTCTTAATTGCAAAGGGTTTTCCTTCCTTAAAATCTGCAGTTGGATATGCCCATCGTGAGGATAGCCAATGAAAGCCCCAATCATCTTGGCGGTAGATACTTCAGATTTTGAGACCGCGATCGCTTGGATAAAAGCGACAGAAAATTCGGTAAGCGTTTATAAGTTGGGGCTGGAGTTCTACTTAAATTTTGGCGCCGCAGGTGTCGCACAAGTGATTAAGCGAACTGGAGCTGAGATATTTTTAGATCTAAAGCTCCACGATATTCCACATACAGTCGCGGGAGCTGCCAAGGCGATCGAAGAACTAAAGCCGCGCTTTCTTACGGTACATGCCAGTGGGGGACGAGCCATGGTCGCAGCCGCTGCACAAGCTGTGCCAGATATTTCCATCACCGCCGTCACGATCCTCACCTCACTTTCAGAATCTGATTTATTTGAAATTGGTTACGCCAGCCCGGCTCTAGAGAGCGCAGTTTCGCTAGCGAAATTAGCGGTGGCAGCAGGCGCAGAGGCGCTGGTTTGTTCACCGCTTGAAACAGCGGCTATTCGCAGCGCCGTTGGTCCAGAGCCAATCATTATTACTCCAGGAGTCAGACCTATCTCTGAACAAGGCAGTGATGATCAGGTACGCACTATGACTCCGGCCGATGCCATTGCCGCTGGTGCAAATTATGTTGTCATTGGTCGTCCTATCACCAAGGCATGGGCTGGTGGAGCCGAAGCTATGGCGCAGAAAGCGCGGGCTATAGCCGATGAAATTCTGGAAGCACTTGCGTAGAGTTCACTAATGCCGATTCCACCAAAGTTAACTGCGCAACAGCGAGCGGCGGCACTTGCCAAATCAACTGCTTCTCGGCAAGTTCGTGCGGCGGTCAAAGCGCGCGTTAAATTGGGTGAGCTTTCATTATCTGCCGTCTTTGATCTGGCGCAAAACGATGAAGCTATAGCCAAGATGCGAGTTGCCGAACTTCTAGAATCTTTCGCTGGAGTTGGAAAAATTCGTGCACTTGCAATGTTGGAGCGATTGCAGATTTCACAGACGCGACGAATCCAAGGTTTGGGTATTGCCCAGCGCCAAAATCTCTTAAAAGAATTTCCCGATCGGGTTGCCGCCGCCCAACGCGGCAAGCTAATTGTTCTATCCGGGCCAGGTGGCGTCGGAAAGAGCACCGTCGCCAAAGCTTTACGCGAGACTGGAGAATTCTGGGTTAGCGTTTCGGCAACAACCAGAATCGCGCGCCATAATGAAGTAGATGGCGTCGACTATTTCTTCTATAGCGATGAAGAATTTGATAGCGCCGTAAAATCAGCGCTCTTTCTGGAATGGGCAGAGTTTGCAGGAAATCGCTACGGAACTCCACGTAAACCTGTAGAAGATGCCTTACGTGACGGAAAGAGCGTTCTTTTAGAGATTGAGATTGCCGGAGCTAAGCAAGTAAAAGAGAGCGCACCTGAGGCGATCCTTATCTTTCTCCAACCTCCATCATGGGAAGAGTTGGTCTCTCGATTAGAAGGTCGCGGTACTGATTCGCCTGAACGTCGGGCGGCGCGGTTGGCTCTGGCCCAAGAAGAACTTGCTCAGGCGGGAATCTTCGACCATTCGCTAGTAAATGAGCGAGTAGAAGAGGTAGTCGCAAGCCTGATAGGATTGACAAATAATCGGTAGTTTTCATCTACCTTTGCAAGCATTCACAGGAGGTCCAAATGGACGGAATCACTAATCCACCAATCGATGAACTTCTCGATAAGAGCGGTTCTAAGTACAGCTTGGTTCTCTATGCTGCAAAGCGCGCTCGTCAGATCAACGCATATTATTCACAACTCGGTGAAGGCCTTTTGGAGTACGTTGGCCCGCTAGTTGAGACACACGTTCACGAGAAGCCACTTTCGATCGCGCTTCGTGAGATCAATGAAGGTCTCTTAACAATCGAAAATCTCGAACCAACTGCTTAAGAAAAATACTTTAACTCTACGAAGATGGCCAAAGTTCGAGAAGTAATTCTCGGGGTTGGTGGCGGCATTGCCGCTTATAAATCCTGTGATCTGTTGCGCCGGCTACAAGAGCGTGGATATCAGGTCACCGTTGTTCCGACTCCTTCAAGTCTTAATTTCGTAGGCGCAGCAACATGGGAAGCCCTCTCTGGTAGAGCTGTTACAACGCAGGTCTGGGAGCGCGTTGATGAAGTCCGACATATCTCGTTAGCAAATACCGCAGATGCATTGATCATCGCCCCAGCGACTGCTGATCTAATTGCGCGAATTGCAGCAGGTAGAGCTGATGATCTACTGACCAATTTAGTTCTTGCTATAGATGTACCGATTTTGATTGTGCCAGCGATGCATCCCCAAATGTGGAACGATCCGGCAACTCAATCCAATGTTGCAACACTTCGGTCACGGGGTTTTTCGGTTATGGAACCGGCGATCGGTCGTTTAACCGGTAGCGATATTGGACAGGGAAGATTTCCTGAGACCAATGAGATCATCACTAAATTTGAAGAGGTAACCGAGACCGAGAAAGATTACTTAGGTAAGCGAGTTCTGATTACCGCAGGTGGAACACGGGAAGCGATAGATCCAGTGCGCTATATCGGAAATCGTTCAAGTGGCAGACAAGGCGCAGCCGTTGCACGTGCTGCGCGCGACCGCGGCGCAGATGTAAAGATGATCTTCGCAAATGCGCAGCTATCTCCTGATGAGATAAGAGATCTATCTGGTATAGAAATCGTCAGCGTTGAGACTGCAACCGAGATGTTTACCGCTCTGGAGGAAGCCTTTCCTAAGAGTGATTTACTCGTAATGAGTGCGGCCGTTGCAGATGCCAGACCTTCGCAATATTCAGAAGGCAAGATTAAAAAGGGAGAGTTGCGCGATATCGCGTTAATTGAGAACCCCGATCTCCTGAAATCAATCGCAAAGCTACGGACGAATCAAATAGTGGTCGCCTTTGCCGCAGAGACCAATAACGACTTAGCCGCTGCACAGGCAAAAATGCAGGCCAAGGGCGCTAATATTCTCTATCTCAACAATGTAACAAATGGTGCGATTTTCGGATCATTAGATACAGAGGGCTTTATCATCACGAGCAATGGCGCTCATATTCCAGTTCCGCTTACTAGTAAAGACACGCTTGCCGAGCTATTACTCGATCAAGCGCTAAACCAGTTAGGTTAACCCAATGTCGAAACGCTTATTTACCTCTGAGTCAGTAACTGAAGGCCATCCAGATAAGATCGCAGATCAAATCTCTGACGCGATTTTAGATTCGTTACTGTCACAGGATCCATCTAGTCGCGTCGCGATTGAGACACTTATTACTACTGGACAGGTGCATGTTGCTGGTGAAGTAACTACCAACGGTTATGCAGATGTAATGGGAATTGTCCGCGATACTGTAATTGGAATTGGGTATGACTCATCGGTTAAGGGCTTTGATGGCAATAGCTGTGGCGTTTCAATATCGATCGGTCAACAGTCTCAAGATATCGCCCAGGGTGTAGATGATGCCTATGAAAATCGCGTGGCTTCATCCGTTGACCCGTTAGATTTACAGGGCGCCGGCGATCAAGGTTTGATGTTCGGATATGCCTGTGATGATACAAAAGAGTTAATGCCGCTACCGATTTGGTTGGCTCACGAGCTGGCCCAACAACTTTCGGCAGTTCGCAAATCAGGAGCGCTGCCTTATCTTCGTCCAGATGGCAAGACCCAAGTAACAATTGAATACGATGGCGATAAGGCAGTTGCCTTAGATACTGTCGTAATCTCGAGCCAACATGCTGAAGAAGTGGATGTACTTAAGAAGTTAACTCCAGAGATTATTGAATATGTAATCGAGCCAGTTCTGGCCAAGATTGACCTACCTCGCAAGGATATGCGCACTCTTATCAACCCAACTGGCCGCTTTGTTATCGGTGGCCCTATGGGAGATGCTGGGCTGACTGGACGAAAGATCATTGTCGATACATACGGTGGAATGGCGCGCCACGGTGGTGGAGCATTCTCGGGTAAAGATCCATCTAAGGTTGATCGCTCTGCAGCCTATGCAATGCGCTGGGTTGCTAAGAACGTAGTTGCAGCAGGTCTTGCACGACGATGCGAAGTTCAAGTGGCTTATGCAATCGGTAAGGCGCAGCCAGTGGGAGTCTTTGTCGAAACTTTTGGCACAGAAACGGTTCCAGTGCAGAAGATTCAAGATGCCGTGACAACTGTATTTGATCTTCGTCCAGCTGCGATTATCCGCGATTTAAATCTCTTGCGCCCTATTTACTCTCAAACTGCTGCCTATGGCCACTTCGGTCGCGAACTTCCTAACTTCACTTGGGAGTCAACATCGCGAGTGGATCAACTTCGCGCAGCCGTTAAATAACTTTACGGAATTTGCCGTGTCGACTGCGCGGCCGCTTCGCCTAAAGACCGAGACGGCAAAACGCACTGAAAAAGTAGCGGCGGCACAAAACCCGATCGCCAAAGTATGGGTTGATAATTCGATTGCGCATTTAGATGGGTTATTTGATTATCTAATTCCAGAGCGTTGTGACCTAGACGCGAAAGTAGGGGTTCGAATTAGCGTCGATTTCGCCGGACGTGAAGTAGAAGCGCTAATAGTTTCCCGCACTGACGAGGGCACCGTTGCTGGTCTTAAATTTATATCTAAAGTTCTCTCGCCAAATGTGGTTGTACCAGTCGGGTTGATTAATCTGATATCGGCAGGTTGTGCGCGTTGGTTAGCCCACCCTTATGACTTTCTACGTAGCGCAATTCCACCGCGAGTAGCCAGCGTCGATAAGGAGATACACCCAGTTGTAACTGAGAAGGCAAAGCGGGGCAGAGGCGGCGCATCTAAGACCTTTATACATATTCAACCGCATGAAGATGCGATGGCAAAAATGGCGGAATTTGCTTTATCAAAAGTAAAAAACGGTTCCGTTTTAATAATAACGCCAGAAGAGCGAGAGTTGCAGTCACTCTCCAATCATTTGCAAGAGAAAGCGATTGTGCTCTCTGCTTCGTTGAGCCGAACTAATCGTTATGCCAGTTACTTAAGGTCGATTAGTTCTACCAACCAAATTACTATTGGAACTCGCAGCGCTATCTTCGCCTTTCCTCCAGATTTAAAGACAATAATCATCTTTCGCGAAGGTGCGCAATCGCATTACGAACCTAGATCTCCGGGATGGAACACTCGAGATCTAGCGATTTTGCGGGCGCAGGAGGATGGGTGTGATCTATTTTTTGTTGGGTATTCGCCCGCCATTGAAACAGGGGCGCTAGCTGAAGCTGGAGAAGTTAAGACTTTAACTAAAGGCAATCGCCTTAAGGTAAGCAATTACGAATCTACCAATGGTGAACTTCTACCTGGACGTATCTTTACTCCGATTCGAAACGCACTTAAGACCGGTCCGGTTCTCTTTGTCGTGCCACGTAAGGGATATGCCAGTTCCTTAATGTGCAAGAAGTGTCGCAATATCGCTCAATGCGAATGTGGCGGAAAGCTCTCCAGACGTAGCGCCACTTCTGTACCTGAGTGCGTACTTTGCTCAAAGGTTTACTCATCTTTGAAATGTAGATGGTGCCAACAAGATGTAATGATCTTGCTCGGTCGTGGTGGCGAGCGACATCTCGAAGAGATCGGCAGGGCATTTCCTGGAATACGGGCGCACTTTTCAAATTCCGAATCAGCAATTCTGCAGTTACCAAGGAAACCGGCGTTAGTTATCGCAACACCTGGCATGGAGCCGCACATTGTCGGTGGTTATAACGCTGTTGTGCTATTAGAGGGCGATTCGTTCTTCTCATACTCTGATCTGCGTGCGCAAGAAAGAGCGCGCGAGATCTTCTTTGCCGCGGCAGCGCTAGTAACGCCAAATGGTGAAGTAATAACTGTAGTCAACTCTTCGAACCCCATAACAGCGGCGCTGGCACAGTGGAATCCGAAGGTGATGTTGACGCGAGAACTTTCGGAATTACGTGAAGTTGGTTTCCCACCATTTGCTAGATCAATTGTTATAGAAGTTGCGAGCAGTGAAGCGACTTTGATTGTGGCAGGTCTGAAGAAGGCGATATTAGATGGGAGAGCCCCGGCAAGTACGAAAGTCTTAGGCCCGGCGCAACGTAGTGGAGATAGTGCGAGGATTTTAGCGATGGCGCAAATCAAAGATAGTGAAAAGCTCCTAAAATTCTTTTCTGAATATATTCGCCATCGCGCCATCACAAAGAAGAAACCAGTTTTGCTACGAGTAGACCCGTACTCGCTTTCTTAAAGACAATCCTGGCTAGTCTCTTAGGCTAGACTTGAAGTATGTCAATCCAGCCAATTCGCTACTTTGGCGATCCGGTCCTAACGACCCCAGCGTTGGCTGTCGTAGACTTCGATAAAGAGTTACGAACTTTGGTCGCGGATTTAACTGAAACGATGTTAGAGGCTCCTGGCGCTGGTTTAGCTGCGCCACAAATTGGGGTGGGCTTGCGTGTGTTTGTCTGGGATGTTGATGAAGCCCTTGGCCACTTAATAAACCCGACTTTAGATCTAAGTGTCGAGATGCAAGATGGTGAGGAGGGATGTCTCTCTTTCCCCGCATTGAGTTATGAGACCCCTCGAGCCTTTAAGGCGGTTGCTAAAGGTTTCAATATGTACGGTGAGCCAATTACGGTAGAAGGTACTGAGCTTTTAGCGCGCTGCCTACAGCATGAGACTGATCATTTGGATGGAATCGTCTTTATCGATCGACTTTCGAAGGAAGATCGTAAGTTAGCGATGAAAGAGATCCGCGAATCTGAGTGGTTCAACTCCTCGCTTGCGATAGGTGCAAATCCAACAGTGAAGATCTCTCCGCATAGCCCATTCGGTAAAGGGTTTTAGTGCGTATCGCAGTTGCGGCAACTCCTTCTGTGGCGATTCCGACTCTTGACGCGCTTCTGGCAAGCGAGCACGAATTAGTTAGCGTGATTACCCGAGCAGATGCCCCGGCTGGACGCGGGAGAGAAATGCAAGCCAGCCCAGTTGCGCAATGGGCGAAGTCACAGAACGTGCTGACGTATAAGCCAGAATCCGCCTCGTTAATGAGTGAATTAGTTAAAGATCTGGATCTAGTTATAACTATTGGGTATGGATTTATTATCCCTGAGAACATTTTACAGATTCCGCGCCATGGATTTATAAATCTGCATTTTTCTTTATTGCCGCGCTGGCGTGGGGCAGCTCCCGTTCAACGCGCGATTGAGTCCGGCGATAGCGTCACTGGAGTAACAGTTTTTAAGTTAGATAAAGGAATGGATACTGGGCCAATTTATGCAACTGAGCAAATCCCGCTTTCGCCAGATGTAAATAGTGGAGAGCTCTTATCGACTCTGGCAGAACTTGGTGTGGGTCCAGTTCTGCAAACCTTAAATCTAATTACGGCTGGGGCAGAGCCAAAGGTGCAGAGTGAAGTTGGCGCCACACGAGCTGAGAAGTTAAGTAAAGAGCAAGGCCATATCAACTGGAACCTCGATGCGGTAGCTATACAGCGCAAAGTTAACGCTTTCAATCCCAACCCCGGCGCTTGCTCGCAATTTCGTGGCCAGAATTTGAAGATTAATAAAGTTCGTATTACCGATCAACACCTTGCTCGTGGTGCGATTGAGGCAACTAATAAGAGTGTCTTCGTAGGAACATCGACGTTCGCCTTAGAAATTCTAGAAGTAACACCTGCAGGTAAATCCACTCTGGCCGCTTCGGCGTGGGCTAATGGAGCCCGTATCACTTCAACTGATGTGCTCAATTAGCCATGGTTGAAGCCAGACGTAACACCTTCAAATCTCCCAAGCCAGATGCAGTCCGCTTATTGGTCTATGACATTTTGCGCGAGGTTAATCGATCAGATGGTTACTCAAATCTACTTCTGCCACAGGCCTTAACTGTAGCAAATTTTGAGCAGCGCGATAAAGGATTTGCGACCGAACTACTTTATGGAACTCTGCGGATGCAAGGGCGCCATGATTACATCGCTAGCCAAGTATCAGATCGCCCTTGGTCAGAAGTCGATGAAGGAATCGTCGATGTAGTTCGTTTAGGTGCGCATCAACTCTTCGAAATGCGAGTTCCTTCACACGCGGCGGTATCGGCTACGGTGGAGCTTGCCCGTAAAGTAATCGGAGAGTCGAAAGCCTCTTTTGTAAATGCGCTCTTGCGCAAGATGAGCGCGAAAAGTTTAGAAGAATGGTTAGAACCGGCTCAACAGATCAAAGATCCGGTCGAGCGTTTAGCAATTATCTATTCACACCCAGAGTGGATTGTCTCGGCCTACTTTGATTTGCTACGCGATTTCGACGAAGTAGAAGCCCTACTTGCGGCAAATAATGTTGCGGCAACTCCAACGATCGTCTGGTGGCCTGGTAGATCTAACGCCGCAGAGTTTATAGAACTTGGTGCCACCGCAACACGTTATTCCGACCATGGTTTTAAATTCGAGGGCACTCCCGCATCCTTAGAAGCAGTTCGTCATCGTCGCGCGGGTATCCAAGATGAAGGATCACAATTAGTCGCAGAGATTTTTGCCAAGGTGGTTGCAGATTCCGATGATTGGTTAGATCTTTGTGCAGGTCCAGGCGGTAAAGCAGCCCTGCTTTCATCACTTGCAAAAGAGAGCGGTAAGAAATTTAGCGCCAATGAAGTTTCGCCAGTTCGCGCCAAATTAGTTGAACAAGTAATTGGGGGAGCCCGGATTTTGGTTAGTGATGGCCGCGAGATATCTTCAATGGGAGAAGAGTTTGGTGCAATCTTAGCTGACGTTCCATGTACAGGTTTGGGGGCACTGCGACGTAGACCGGAAGTACGTTGGCGTAGAACCGTTGCGGATTTGCGTGAGTTAACGCAGTTGCAGCGCGAGCTTGCCGATGGCGCTATCTCTGTTTTAAAAGATGGTGGATTCTTTGGTTATGCAACTTGCTCACCGCATCTAGCCGAGACCAGCATCGCAGTTAGCGATATTTTACGTAAACACCCAGAATTAGAGATCGTCGATTTAAAACCGTATCTTCCGGCTCACTTAGAGGGCGCGCTGCGTGATAAGTCGCTCTCACTCTGGACCCATCGCCATGAAACCGATGCCATGTATCTAACGGTTTTCCGCAAGAAATTTGCAAGTGAGAATTAGAATATAGATATGGCTTCCGAGATCCGAATCACCCCCAGCATTTTAAATGCCGATCATGCGCATTTAGATTTGGAGATTGCAAAAGTTGCAGCCGTTTCAGATTTAATTCACTTAGATATTATGGATAATCTCTTTGTTCCAAATAAATCATGGGATTTTTCAGAAGCTCAAGCAATTATCAAAGCTTGTCCGGTGCCAATTGATGCTCACTTGATGGTAAATGATGTCGATCGCATCGGCCTCGAATACGCACACGCAGGGGCTGCAAGCGTGACGATCCATATTGAAGCATCGCAAAAACCATCTGCGACGCTGCAGGGAATTCGAAAGATCGGGGCTCGCGCTGGTTTGGCGTTGAAACCCGGCAGCGAGATCGAGGATTATTATGATCTATTAAGCGACGTTGATATGTTATTGATAATGACGGTCGAACCAGGTTTTGGCGGCCAGAAATTTATGGCGCAGATGATGGATAAGGTGCGGCGATCAAAGAAGTTGATCGGGGATCGGCCTATTTGGTTGCAGGTCGACGGCGGAATTTCACTTGAAACGATCGCCATTGCTCGTGAGGCGGGAGCAGATACCTTCGTAGCAGGATCTGCAGTGTTTAACGCACCCGAACCAGCTGTGATGGTAGAAACTCTCCGTCATGCAGCAGGCGATCTCTAGTAAACTTAAGCCCATGAAATCATTCGATCAGTTGTGGGAAGAGTTAGCAGCAAAAGTAGCTAGCGGTGCAACTGACTCGGCAACGGTGGCTGCAGTTAACGCGGGAGTTCACACCATCGGGAAGAAGATCTTGGAAGAAGCTGGTGAGGTCTGGTTGGCGGCTGAACATCAAAGCAATGAAGAGTTAGCGGAGGAGATCAGCCAATTGATCTATCACCTGCAAACTTTGATGTTGGCCCGGGGATTAAATCCCGCAGACATTTATCGTTACCTATAGAAAAGGGAAATCTAATTGTTAAAAATCGCTGTTCCCAATAAGGGATCGCTAGCTGATGCTGCGATCGCCATATTAAAAGAGGCGGGCTATCGCCAACGCGTGGATTCTCGTGATCTGGTTTTAACTGATCCAGAAAATGGAGTGGAGTTCTACTACCTGCGCCCGCGCGATATCGCACTCTATGTTGGTTCAGGTGAACTTGAAGCAGGCATAACTGGGAGAGATTTATTAATTGACTCTGGCGCTTCAGCAGTCGAAATTCTCGCTTTAGATTTTGGAGGATCGACCTTTCGTTTTGCAGGACCATCTGGAACTAACTGGAAGCTAAATGATGTCGCCGGCAAGCGCGTGGCAACGGCTTATCCTGGTTTAGTCGAAGATTTCCTTCAGAGGAATATGATTAAGGCAGACGTTGTCCGACTCGATGGCGCGGTTGAAAGTAGCGTGCGCTTGGGAGTTGCAGATGTAATTGCTGATGTCGTCAGTACTGGAAATACTCTCCGACAGGCAGGTCTTGCCATTTTTGGCGAGCCAATATTGCAGAGTGAAGCGATCTTAATTTCGCGCAGCGCCGAGAATCTGCCGGCAGAGCTAGAGATTATCTTGCGCCGCCTGCAGGGCGTTGTAACCGCCCGCCAGTATGTGCTCCTTGATTACGATATTCCAAAGGTAAGTATTGAAAAAGCTTGCGCAATTACACCTGGTTTAGAGTCTCCAACGATTTCTCCTCTGCAGAAGGCAGATTGGGTGGCAGTTCGCGCCATGGTTCTTCGTAAAGATACCAATCGGTTAATGGATGAACTTTGGGCACTGGGCGCCCGTGGCATTTTGGTAACTGATATCCACGCTTGTCGCTTATAAAGAGTCGGACTCTTCTACTTCTTCGCGAGTAATTCCCAGCAAATAGAGAACTGAATCCAAATACGGGGCAGATACTGAACTATCGGCTGCCGCGACGACTGCAGGTTTTGCGTTAAATGCGATACCGAGACCAGCGATTGCGATCATATCTAGATCATTTGCACCATCGCCAATAGCGATAGTTTGCTCCAGCGCTATTGCATGTTCTGCGGCAAATTCACGAAGTGCCTGCGCCTTACCGGCGCGATCGATAATCGGACCAATCAACTTTCCAGATAATTTTCCAGCGATAATCTCTAAATTATTGGCGCGCATATGTTCTATTCCAAGTTCTGCCACCAATGGTGCGATCACTGTTTCAAAACCACCAGAGACCAAGGCCACGTGATGGCCGAGCTTATGCATAGTTCGGACCAGGGTGCGAGCACCTGGTGTAAGAGTTATCTCTTTTTGAACATCCGTAAGAACAGATTCAGGAAGACCTGCCAACAGGGCTACGCGTGCTTGTAAACTCTCTGCAAAATCTAACTCACCGCGCATCGCAGATTCGGTTATGGCTGCGATCTCGGCGCCTTTATCTGCCTTAGCACCCAAAAGCTCAATTACCTCTTGTTGAATCAAAGTTGAATCGACATCCATTACGACTAGCTTCTTGGCCCAACGCATTAATCCACCCGGGGAGATCGCCACATCAATGGCATGCTCGGCAGCAATTGCGGCAAGTTCGGTTCGCAACTTTCCTAAAAGCGCGCCTGAGACGGTGAATTCGATCGCGGTAACAGGATAACTTGCGGTGCGGTGGATCCGCTCAATGTTTCCATTATTTACTGCGATGGTATTTGCAACTACATTTATCGACTTTGGAGTCAATGACTGAGCCAACACAACTACATGGAGCAATGATTTCTTCGCAGCTATCTCAGTTATCGCGCTGACTTCAAAGGCAGATGCGATATCAACACCAAGAGACTGAGCACATGCATCTAAATCAGCTTCGATAGCTTTGGCGTGTGCTGGGCTACAGGATATAAGTACCGTCAGAATTACACGGCCGCGGATAACAACCTGTTCGATATCTAAAATGTTGACTGCAAAGGGAGCGAGAGTTTCAAAGAGGGTCTCGGTAATACCTGGCGCATCGACTCCAGAAAGGAGAATTAACCCAGTAAATTGCTCGCTTTTTTCGGTAGTTGCCATAACGAGGAGAAGATTAGCGTGAATCACAGGCGATAAGTCGGGGATTTAACCAGATTCGCCAGTGATTACCGCTATCTTTTTCATCTATGGAAAATCAGAACGATCTTATTGTCCTGGCGATGCAGGGTGTAACTGTCACCCGTGGACAGAGCAGGATTTTGGGACCGTTCGATTTTAAAATTCGCAGTGGCGAGCGATGGGTAATTCTTGGCCCCAATGGTGCCGGTAAATCAACGCTCTTAAATATCCTGGCAACACGGATCTTTCCGACATCAGGCACGGTAAGAATCCTTGATCAAGAGATGGGCAAAGTCGATCTCTTTGAACTTCGCACCCGCATTGGAATTTGCGCCAGCTTGTTAGCTGAAGATATCCCTGATGATGAATTAGTTCGTGACGTTGTATTAACTGCGGCATACGCAGTCTTAGGGCGATGGAATGAAGTTTACGATCTCTGGGATGAATCTCGCGCAGTTGCACTTCTGACTACATTTGGCGTTCGCGAGATGGCGGAGCGTCGTTATTACACTTTAAGTGATGGTGAGAAGAAACGAGTTCAGATTGCTCGCGCTCTCATGGCAGATCCAGAACTTCTGCTCTTGGATGAGCCGACCGCCGGACTTGATCTAGGAGGACGTGAAGATTTGTTACGACGCTTTGCCGAATTCTCAACTGACCCATTAGCACCAGCCAGTATTGTCGTAACTCACCACATTGAAGAGATCCCCGTTGGCACAACGCATGCTTTGATAATCAAAGATGGAGCAATTGCTGTTTCGGGTCCAATTGCAGATGTAATAACAACGGAACATATGAGCGCTGTATTTGGTATAAATATCTCGGTTACAACGGATAAGGGAAGGTTCTTCGCTCGTAGCTGATGAAATTTCGCGAGCAGATTCATCCATCATGGGGCAAGGTATTGGCCGGTGAGCTAGATCTATTAGATGAGATCGAGTCAAAGATTGCCAGCGAGAACTATCTACCGAAACATGGCTTGGTGATGCGGGCGCTCTCATCGGATTTCGATACCGCAAAAGTACTGATCCTTGGGCAGGATCCCTATCCAAATCCGAGCGATCCAGTTGGTTTATCATTTTCGATTCCGCCAGATAAGAGAAAACTTCCGCCGACCTTAAAAAATATCTTTAAGGAGTTAAATAGCGATCTTGGAGTGCCGATACCTGGTCACGGTGATTTAACGCCGTGGGCAGAGCAAGGGGTCGTACTTCTCAATAGAACCCTGACTTGTCGTAGCGGTGAGAGTAATTCACATTCCAAAATTGGCTGGAGAACAATTACTGAAGCTTGCGTAAGCGCACTTGCCGGATCTGGCTGCGTGGCAATTTTGTGGGGAGCAGGTGCCCAAGAGTTAAGTAAGTACTTCCCTGAGCATAAGTTAATTATGTCGGTGCATCCGAGTCCACTCTCGGCTTATCGGGGATTCTTCGGTTCTAAACCTTTTAGCCGTACAAATAATGCGCTGCTTGCTTCAGGAATCGCGCCTATAGATTGGTCACTATAAGAAACGGCGCCCCGCGATATTAATCGCAGGGCGCCGTCTTTAAGCGTCTTATATCTAACTATCCAACCCACGCATTAATTGGTGAGGATAAGAAGTAGATCATAAAGAGGCCAGAGACAAGAAGAAGTAGCGGATGTACTTCTTTACCGCGACCTTGGATGTATCTGATGACTACGTGAGTTACGAAGCCGGCGCCGATACCAACAGATATGTTGTAGGTAAATGGCATCAAGATGATTGTTAAGAAGGCTGGAATTGCGATTCCATAATCTTCCCAATCGATTGCTTTTATTTGGGTCATCATTAAGAAGCCAACAATTACCAACGCTGGAGTTGCGGCCTCATAAGGGATGATTGCCACTAGTGGCGCCAAGAAAGTGGTAAGTAAGAAACAGATACCGGTAACAACTGAGGCTAAACCAGTACGTGCGCCTTCGCCAACACCTGATGCTGATTCAATGTAGCTAGTGTTGGAGGAGATGCTTCCTGCACCACCTGCAACTGCAGCAATTGAGTCGACCAAAAGGATGCGATCGTTATTAGGAATGTTGCCATCTTTATCAACAAGCCCTGCTTCATGCCCGATTGCAGTAACTGTTCCGACTGTGTCGAAGAAATCAGAGAGCAATAGAGTAAAGACTATAAGCACAACTGTGATCACAGGGATGCGATCTAGCGAACCAAAGAGGTTAAATTGACCAAAGAGCCCAAAGTCTGGAGTCGCAACGATCTTCTCCGGCATAGCTGGAACATTTAACCCCCAACCCCTTGGATTGACCTTCCCGGTCGCGCCATCGAAGTTAGGACCAATCTTTAGCGAAGTTTCAACAATCACCGCAGCGATTGTCGCGACGATAATTCCGATAAGAATTGCTCCCTTTACCTTCTTTACCATCAGACCGATAGTCAAGAAAAGACCAAGTGCGAAGATGATAATCGGCCAACCGACGAGTGTTCCGCCATCGCCTAGCGTTACGGGAACTGGACCAGAAGGTGTCTTACGGACGAATCCGGCATCTACCAAGCCAATTAGCGCGATAAAGAGTCCGATACCAACTGAGATAGCGATCTTTAACTGTGCAGGTACCGCTTTGAAGACGGCAGTTCTAAATCCGGTTAGAACTAATACAGTGATGATCAAGCCTTCTAGCACCACAAGTCCCATGGCATCTGCCCAAGTCATCTTGGATGCGATACCAACTGCAACGAAGGTATTAAGTCCTAGACCGGTTGCCAGAGCCAATGGGTAATTTCCAACTACTCCCATCAGAATAGTTAGCAAGCCAGCCATAAGAGCTGTCATTGCAGCAACGAGAGCGAGATTAGGTGCATCGCCGCCGCCGATAAATTTTCCATCTGCATCTTTGGCAAGACCGATGATTAGTGGATTAAGCGCCACGATATAAGCCATAGTGAAGAATGTGACGATACCGCCGCGAACTTCTCTAGCTACTGTGGAGCCACGTTGCGATATTTTGAAATAGCTATCGAGCATGACATACCTTCCTAATTTTGTTAACGGGGGTGGTTGCGACCCCGTGTGAAATGACGGCTCACAGACCGAGGGATAAGAGGATTTAAGCGGATTTATTGCTTACTTCGAGGTAAGGCGCGCTACTACTCCGAAGGAAATTGCGACGGATTGACCAATAAGGAGCGCAAAGAGCGCAGTTCCTAGCCCAATCTTGCCGCCAAGTAGCCCGCCGATGATCAGGACAGTTATCTCGATCGCCATACGAACGCGTCCGACGCGAACACCGGTGCGATTGTGAATACCGGTCATAGCGCCATCGCGCGGACCGGGTCCGAGACCACAAGTTATATAAAGGGCTGAACCGACACCGACTAGTGCAATACCTAAAAGGGCCGAGAGTAATCCACCAATAAAGGTGTGCTGCAAGGGAAAACGATCAACCCCAAATTGAATGGCCGCTGAAATAATCACGATATTTGTGAGAGTGCCAAAGCCCGGGCGTTCGCGCAGCGGAATCCAAATCACAAGAACAAAACATCCGGTGAAAAAGGTCGCCCAGCCCAAGGTTAGGCCAGATTTTAGACTCAGCCCTTGTGCAAATACTGTCCAAGGCGCATTACCTAGGTTTGATTGAACTACTAGGGCATCGCCGAATCCGAAGATAGCCAGACCGAAAAATAGGATTAGTACGCGAGAAAGAGATAAATCCCAACGATGCTTGGCCCGCCAAGGTGTAATCGGGACCGTCTTATGTGGACGTAGGTGAGTTAGAAGCGAACTAAATCTTGATCCTTTTTCCATTTGGGGAGTTTATAGTAAGAGAGACAATTTATATCCTCTATTGTTACCGCTATGTTCGTAGGCTTTGGCACAACTGTAAATATCGCAACTATTATCGTCGGTTCTTCCCTTGGCGTATTAGTTGGTGCTCGCATGTCGCTGCGCACCAGAACACTCATTACTGAAGCGCTCGGTCTAATCACCATATTAGGAGCGGTAAGTGCGCTAGCGCCTATGTGGGGTGAGAGATTTATTTCCTCACTTCCAAAAGGTTGGCCCATGCTAGCCATTCTTGGATCATTACTTATCGGTGGATTAATCGGTTCGGCGTTAAATCTTGAGTCAAAGTTAGATGCGTTGGGGGAGAGCTTACGTAAGAAGTTTCGTGCCCATGAAGAGAGCACATTTGTCGAAGGCTTTGTTTCGGCATCACTTCTCTTTGCAATCGGACCGCTCGCCATCTTAGGTTCAATTAGTGATGGCATGTCTACTGGTATCGATCAACTGCTTTTGAAATCTAGCCTCGACTTCTTTGCCGCGATGGCCTTTGCCGCAAGCCTCGGTTGGGGCGTTGCTGCATCTGCAATTCCAGTTGGTATTTACCAAGGCGCTTGGACCCTAATTGGATTAGCGCTAGGAAATGTTCTTAGTGGTTACCAGGTAGATGCGATGACAATTACAGGTGGCCTAATGCTGGTCTGCATCGGGTTAAGACTTCTGAAGATAAAAGATATCGCCGTCGGCAATTTACTACCGGCGCTCTTCATCGCTCCAGTCTTAGTTCTGGCTTTGAACTCTTTCCTTTAAGAACTAGAAAGTAGTAGCGTCGATTACGAATCGATATTTAACATCGCTTGCAACAGTTCGCTCGTAGGCCGCGTTGATGTAATCAGCCTTGATTACTTCGACATCACTGACAATATTGTGCTTGCCGCAGAAATCGAGCATCTCTTGCATCTCTGGGATGCCACCGATCATCGATCCCGATAGGGAACGTCGCGCAGGCAGTAGCGAGCCAACTTCTACCGCATAAGGCTTTCCAGGCAGGCCAATTACGACAAGGGTTCCATCCACGTTAAGCATCTCTAGGTATCTATTGATATCCAACTCTGCGCTAACAGTGTTTAGGATCAAGTCAAAGTGCTTGATGTACTTCTTATTGAAATGCTCCTCTTTCGTGGAGACAAAGTGATGAGCTCCCATTGCTTTCGCATCTGCCTCTTTGGAAGGTGAATGAGAAAAGACAGTCACATCAGCTCCCATTGCGACAGCAAATTTAACTCCCATGTGACCTAGTCCGCCTAGACCCATAACGGCAACTTTTTTACCAGGAGCAGCTTTCCAATGTTTAATTGGCGAGTACAAGGTAATCCCAGCGCACAACAAAGGTGCGACGCCATCTAATGGAAGATTATCGGGGATGGTCACCGCGTAATCTTCGTTGATGACCATTATATTTGAGTAGCCACCCATCGCAGGCGTTTTACCGTCGCGCTCTAATTGATTGTAGGTGCCAGTCATACCTTCGATGCAATACTGCTGCAAACCCTTTAAGCAGGATGGGCATTTGCGGCAAGAGTCAATAAATACGCCAACCCCGATGCGATCGCCAACTTTAAATTTACTTACGGAAGAACCAACGTGTGAAACTATTCCGGCGATTTCGTGTCCTGGAACCATAGGAAAGAGGGCTGAGCCCCATTCTTCGCGCACTTGGTGGATATCAGAGTGGCAAATGCCTGAGTATTTGATATCGAGTGCCACATCGTGAGCGCCAAGATCGCGACGCTCAAACTCCCAAGGGGTCATCTGTGCATTTGCCTTCATTGCTGCGTATCCACGTACCTTCATTTTCGATCTCCCTTGGCGCTATTGTCTTTTGAACTATCTTCTTCTGGGGTAAAGGGTAAGGGCATTGGTGAGGTGTGTCCTGCGCGAGATGCGCGCGCAGTTACTTGACGCATATGGTGGCGGCGACAGAGAACTTCATAAGCTATCTCAGCACCCGGTGCCACATCTCCGACTACAACTTGTTCGCCTTCAGTGACCATGATGCCTCCTAAGGTGCGAGCGTTATGCGTAGCGCGAGATCCGCACCAACATAGGGCTTCGACTTGCAGAGTATTTACACGATCTGCCAGTTCTACTAAGCGCGCAGAACCTGGAAATAACTTAGTTCGGAAATCTGCAAGAATTCCAAAGGCAAAAACATCGATACCAAGTCCATCAACAATCTTGGCTAGCCCTTCGATTTGTTCCGGCTGATAAAACTGAGCTTCGTCGCAAATAATGTAATCAATACGATCGCCGAGCGATAAACGTTCAACAACCAAACGATGGATATCTAAATCTGTATCAACTTCGATCGCTGCACTTTGTAGCCCCAAGCGCGAAGAAATTACCCCGCTACCTGCACGGTCTTTGCTGGTGAAGATCAATCCAGTGCGTCCGCGGCTTTTATGGTTATGGGCAGTCTGTAAGGCGAGGGTGGATTTACCGCTATCCATCGTTCCGCAGTAATAAATTAGCTCAGCCACAGGCGGCATCTTGCCACTTTTCCGCAGATCGCGCAGATATCGCCATTACAAGATTCCAAGATCAGTTAAGACGCCTTCAACTTCTAACGCTAGTGATCGGCTCATCTCAACGCTGATGTGTGAGGCATCGCGGTAGGCGACAACGCCATTTACGATAGCTGGGCAAGTTCTATTGCAGAGCCAAGGTGTGGGATTTACTTTGATGAAATTTCCCGCAATTGCAGGATCTGATTTTTCACTGTCATCGCATTTATCTCCACCTTTAGAAGCCAGGCAGTTAGGGATATCTCTCGTTGGATGAGGGGTATCGGAGATGTAGATCAAATTCTTCGATGCGCCAACGAGATGTCCATAGGCAGTCAATTGGCCATCTGCCCACCACCTCTCACGCGATCCCAGACCATCAGGAACATCGAAGTGTTGATATCCACTTAATATAACGGCATCCGGTTTTAGTTCATGAATGCGCTTTAAGGTATTGGCCCTCCACTTAAAGCAATCGGCATTTTTATAGGCACCGATCTGCACCTTTTTAACTTCTGGTGCAGGGCAAGCGGACTTGGTAAGACTAATCAATTCGAAGCTTCGTTCATTGGCTAGCTTTTCCAACGCTGGAAACCATTGTGCGGCATGTGAATCTCCGTAAAGAACAATAGTTTTGGAAGAGTTTTTATCACCGTATGTACATTCACCAGATTTAACTTCGCCATTATTTACATGGCAATCATCTAGATACACCTGGGGCTTCTGCATGACTGTTGCAATCGATATTGACTTACCGTTTTTGAGAGTTATCGAGCTGTTGTCAGTTGAGAGAATTGCAAGAGCAGCCACCGAACAGAGCGCGGTGGCGGTGACAGATGATCTAAAGATTTGTCGGGCGGTGAAAGGCCTAGCTGCTATTGGTTTCTCGAGAAAACGATGGGTTATGTCAGCCGCTAAAGCGGTGAGGAGAATAAAGAAGATACGTTCCAAAAGCGTCAACGGACGACCAAAGCGAGTACTAGGCAGGACTAATAGCGGCCAGTGCCATAGATAGAATGGATATGAAATTTCACCAAGCCACTGCACCAATCGCAATTTTGATAAATCATTTAGGATGGGCGGCCAGAATGCGATACCAGCGATCATTAACGAAGCGCCGATAGTTGGCGCAAGCGCGTTATAGCCTGGAAAGGCAGTTCGCTCAGAGAAGGCAAAGACCGAGAAGGCTAAAGCGATCAGTCCAAACCAAACTGAGAGCGTTTTTACAAGATTGCGTCTTACATTAAAACTATCTGGAATAAATAGAAGTAAAGCTCCGATTCCTAACTCCCATGCCCTGGTCGGTAGAGAGTAGAAAGCCCAAATTGGATTGACGACTGTGAGGACGAGTGAGAGCGCAAAAGATAGAAGAGTTGTAACCGCAATACCCACAGCGACCAACCTCTGACGACCGATCCGCCAGAGCGTGAAAACTAGAAGTGGCCAGAAGATATAGAACTGCTCTTCAACGGCCAAGGACCAGTAATGAATTACCGGAGATGGTGTGGCGTTTAGATTCTGATAATCGTTCTGCCACCACGCAAATAGATAGTTAGAAATATATAGAGATGCGGCGAGAATATCTTTGCCTAAAGCACCTCTAACGGTTGGTGGTAGAACCATCCAAGAAGCAAGCGCAGTGAGGGCAAGCACGCCAAGGGAAGCTGGCAAAAGTCGCTTAGCACGGCGCAGATAAAAGGCGCGATAATCAAAAGTATTCTTTAGATTGATCTCTTTTATAATTAGACCAGTGATGAGGTATCCAGATATTACATAGAAGATATCAACGCCTATAAAACCACCGGGGGAGAGCTTCGCGTGATAGAGGACGACCAGCAGCGCGGCTAGGGCGCGCAAGGCCTGTATTTGATGGATTTTAGGTTTAGAACTCACGCATGGGCCAAAGTGATGATTTCGATATCTGGATAGATTTCGTTAATTCGCTTACGACCTTCTAGAAAATCTATTTCAAAAAGGACCATCACTTTATTAACAATGGCTCCACATTTACGAGCCAACTCAATTGCCGCGATCAAAGTCCCACCAGTTGCCAAAACATCGTCCACGATTAAAACACGTTCGCCACTTTGGAAGGAATCAATATGTACTTCTATCTCATCGTGACCATATTCCAGACCGTACTTAGCGCCGAAAGTCTTATGAGGTAGCTTGCCGCTTTTACGGAAAGGGACGAATCCCTTTTCTGTTCGAGCCGATAGAGCCGCTGCCAAGATAAAACCACGGGCTTCGATACCGGCTATAACATCTATCTGGTTTGACGATTTCTCCATCTCTGAGATGACAGCAGAGAAAGCGCTGGCGCTAGAGAGCACAGGGGTAATATCTAAGAAAATAATTCCGGGTTTCGGAAAATCGGGAATTTCACGTACTAGTTTTAGCGCGCTGTTGAAGTCCATAACCCGCCAATTCCACCATAAAATGCGTGTCCGAGAGGGGACTTGAACCCCTAAGCCCTTGCGGGCACTAACACCTCAAGCTAGCGCGTCTGCCAATTCCGCCACCCGGACGAGTGCGTCGGTAACGATAGCAACGGTGAGGGGTTGTAGGCAAAGCGAGGTGATCGACCTTGGTAACGGCTGGCAAAATTGATCTAAGGCGACACTATTTGCGCGGATTAGTGGAGAATGGGCAGATGAGCAATCAGATAATGACAGATCGCACAGCGGTAGAAGATGATGCAATAAAGATTTGTCAGGAATTGATTCGTATTCCTAGCGTCAATTTTGGGGAAGGCCGGGGCGATGAGTCGGCGGTAGCTGCGTACATCGTTAAATCTTTAGCTGAAGTTGGTATCGAAGCGAAGATTTACGAATCGGCACCTAATCGTTGCAATGTGATTGCGCGAATAAAGGGCAGTGATACAACTCGTGCGGGGTTAGTTGTGCACGGTCATATCGATGTAGTTCCTGCAAATGCAGATGAATGGTCAGTTGATCCCTTTGGCGGCATCATCAAGGATGGAATGATTTGGGGACGTGGCGCAGTTGATATGAAAAATGTCGACGCGATGATCCTTGCGATAGTTCGTGATTGGGCAAAGTGTGGATATAAACCAACTCGCGACATTGTCTTAGCTTTCTTTGCAGATGAAGAAGCTGGCATGACTTATGGCTCGAGATATATGAGCGCTAAGCATCCGGAAGTTTTCGCAGGATGCACCGAAGCTATATCTGAAGTCGGTGGCTTTTCGGTAACAGTTGCTGATGGCAAGCGCTTATATCTAGTTGAGGCTGCGCAAAAGGGAATTCACTGGATGAAGTTAACGGCGCAAGGTCGCGCCGGACATGGATCGATGATGAACGATGAGAATGCGCTGACTGTCTTAACTGAGGCAGTCGCCAAAATTGGTCGTTTTGAATGGCCCCAGCGCTACACCCAAACGGTGAAAGACCTCTTTCGCGAGGTAGCGCGAGTAACTGGAAAAGTTTACGATGAGAAAGATCTGCGCCCATTATTAAAGGAGATTGGTTCAACTGCACGCATGATTGGAGCAACTCTTCAGAACACCGCTAATCCGACAATGTTAGAGGCCGGTTACAAGGCAAATGTAATCCCCGGTGCGGCAAGTGCTGTTATTGATGGTCGTTTCTTACCTGGGTATGAGGAAGAGTTGAATTCAACAATTCGTTCGATAATTGGACCCGATATACAAATTGAAACGCTATCGCATGATATTTCGCTAGAAGTTGATTTCAACTCCCCATTGGTTGAGGCGATGAAGGCGGCGCTATTGCGCGAAGATCCAGAAGGAATTCCAGTGCCGTACATGATGAGCGGAGGTACCGATAACAAAGCTCTTTCAGAGCTAGGGATCGTTGGTTATGGTTTTTCTCCACTTCGCCTTCCAGCAGATCTAGATTTTATGTCGCTCTTTCACGGTGTAGATGAGCGAGTTCCGATAGATGGAATTAGATTCGGCGTACGAGTGCTAGCGGATTTCCTGGAACACGCCTAAATCCTTAAAGTGAGATCTCATTAAGGGCTGTGCGAACAACGTCAGGTAGGGCAATCTCTTCGCTTGTTAAGATCCCACGTATTTGTGCGCCGGTTCGTGCTCCGACAACCGCCGATGTGACACCAGGGAAATCTCTCACCCAAGCAAGGGCGACTTCTAACGGCGCATATCCCAAACCTTGGGCAGCAACGCTTACCGCTTCAACTATTCGTCGCGGTTTCTCACTCAGATAAGGTTCTATAAAAGGTGCGAAATGTGGGGATGCCGCGCGTGAATCTGCCGGAATTCCATTGCGATATTTACCAGTCAGCGCCCCGCGACCAAGTGGCGACCACGCGATAAAGCCCCGCTGTAAATTTATTGCACAATCCAGAGCATCAACTTCAACGCTACGCGATAAGAGCGAGAACTCATTTTGTAGCGAGACAATGGGAGCCTTTGCAGAGTTGGCTTCCTGTAAGGAGATTGCTCGAGCGCTCTGCCATCCGTTGAAATTTGAGATACCTACATATCGGGCACGACCAGTTGTGTATGCCCAATCGAGAGCCGAGAGTGAATCTTCGAGCGGAACTTTCTCATCCCAAATTTGAACTTGCCATAAATCAACATGGTCGCTTCCCAGGCGCGCTAGCGATTGATCAAGGCTGGACATTAGGGAAGTTCGCGAAGTATCGGTCTTTAGCTCACCGGCTTCGTAAGTTATGCCAGCTTTGGTGGAGATGACCACATCTTCACGGCGAAAGAGCGCTCCGATTAATCCACCAATAACGCGTTCTGAATCACCTGCACCGTAATGGCTAGCTGAATCCAGAAAATTTCCACCAGCTTCAATGTAGGCACGGGCTTGATCTGCCGCCTCGTGGGTATCGGTGTCACGTCCCCAAGTCATGGTTCCCAGTCCAAGGCGGGATATTTCTAGCCCAGAATTGCCAACCATTCGCATTTCCATGGCGTGACCCTAGCAAGACGGAGCGATAAATTACGGATAACCTTCCAACATGACACGGATACTTCTAATACGTCATGCCCATTCGGTTGCAAACGATCGCGGCATACTCGCTGGTCGATCACCTGGCGTTGTTCTAACTGAACACGGATCTAAACAGGCGATGGAACTAGCGGAACGATTGAAGAACGTTGCAATTGCAAAGATCCATATCAGTCCACTAGAACGTTGCCACCTGACGATCAACCCACTATTGAAGAAGATTCCAGTCAAGAACCGTCCCAAAATTGTGATCACTGAAGATTTATCCGAAGTTGATTACGGTAATTGGACTGGCAAGAAATTGATATCGCTCTACCGCGATAAATTGTGGAAAATTGTGCAACATCGACCAAGCGCTATGTATTTTCCCGATGGTGAAGGGTTGGCCAATGTACAGGTGCGCGCCATGCGCGCAGTGCATGGCGCAGCAAACGAGTCAGGGCTGCAGATAATTGTCAGCCATGGCGATGTCATCAAAAGTATCGTGGCCGCTGTTCTTGGTACTCATATGGATAACTTTCAGAAGATCGTAATCGATCCCGCATCGATTACAGTTCTAGATTTTGACGGCAGTAACTTCCGCATTCTCACACTTAACAACACCTCTACACCTATCGCAGAATTGGCAAAGATAGATGGCAAGAAACGACCTGCTCGCGCGCTGCTAGGTGGCGGTGCAGGGAAGAAGCGCAAGTAATGCCATCCCAGATCTTTCTCTTCGATCCCGTCGAACGATTTGTTGTCGGAACTGTGGGAGTGCCGGGGGAGCGGACCTTCTTCATCCAAGCACGTTCGGGTTCACGCATGGTCTCGGTAGCGCTTGAAAAAACTCAGGTGGCGGCGATCGCTGACCGCGTCCTGCAAATCTTGCGCGAGATTCGCCATAGCGAGCCTTTGTTAACTTTCGAGCGCGTATTACTGGACGATAACCCACTTGAAACACCGATAGATGAGGAGTTTCGGGTAGGGGTAATTGGTCTTGCTTACGTCTCTGACCGTCGACTAATTGAGATTGATCTACAGGCGATAGCTGAATCAGAGACTGAGGATGATGAGCTGTTAGAGATTGATACCTCTTCTGATCAAAGCATTCTTCGAGTGCTTATCCCTCTCGGATATGCCGAATCCTTTGCCAAGCGCGCGAACTCGGTTATTGCAGCCGGTCGAGCACCCTGTCCATTCTGTGGTGGTCCAATAGATATCAAGGGACACTTGTGCCCGCGCGCAAATGGTTATCGCAGATGACCAAAGCGGTGCGCGATTTAAATTTGATTGAACAAGATTTGGTTGATCTCAATGATGGAGTACTAACAGTTACTGGACGGTTAGTTGATGCATCCAATGCCACCTTGTATGCGATGTGTAGCGTGAAAGAAGAGAAAGGTGATCGCGAATTCGCTTGCATCTATAAACCAATTGCAGGTGAGCGCCCGTTGTGGGATTTTCCAGATGGCTCCTTAGCAAATCGCGAGTATTTATCTTTTTTAATCAGCCACTGGCTAGAACTGCATTTGGTGCCGCCGACAATACTTCGAGATGGACCATATGGAACCGGCATGGTTCAGAAATGGATTGATATTGATCCAACTGTTAATCTAATGGATTTCTATCTAACCGATCATCCAAAGCTACGAGAACTGGCGCTCTTTGATTTAATAACGAATAACACCGATCGCAAAATCGGTCACTTGATTCCGACTCAAGATGGACATCTCTATGGCTGCGATCACGGCGTGACCTTCCACGAAGATGACAAACTACGCACCGTTCTTTGGCAGTGGGCTGGTGTCGCCTATACAGAGAAGGAAAAGTCACTTTTACGACAAGCGCGCGCCTTATTTAACGAGGAGAAGGTTGAGATAATTAGTGGCCTGATCACTGAAGAAGAGATTATCGCCACAGTTGCACGAATCGATCGTGCGCTGATTGAAGGATCATTTACCTTGCCCAGCCCAGATTGGCCTGCAGTCCCATGGCCACCGTTCTAAGATGTTCCTATGAATTCGTGGGCACAAGTCGCAATTCCACCAATTGCTAAGAAATTCGCTTTTCCTAATCTTCAAATATTCGATACCGCAACAGAGAAAATTAGAGAGCTGGAGAAGAAATCTCTCTATCGAATGTATGTCTGTGGAATTACGCCCTATGACGCCACCCATCTAGGGCATGCCAATACCTATCTCGCCTTCGATCTGTTAAATCGCTATCTACGAGCCACCGGCAGTGAAGTAAATTTTGTCCAAAACATTACCGATATCGATGATCCTCTTCTTGAGCGCGCCGTTCGTGACGGTATTGATTGGCAAGAGTTGGCACAGTCCCAAATAGATTTATTCCGCTCCGATATGGTCGCCCTTCACATACTCCCTCCTGCACATTACATCGGAGCAGTTGAAGCTATTCCGCTTGTCCTTGATGCGATACATGACTTGCAGAGGGCCGAAACTGTTTACAAAGTTGATGAGGATTATTACTTCAAAGTCCGCAGCGATACAGAATTTGGATCTCGCTCCCACCTGACTAATGATGAGATGTTAGAAATTTTTAGCCAACGCGGCGGTGATCCAACGCGGGAAGGCAAGCAAGATCCGCTCGATGCTCTTATATGGTTGGCGCAACGCCCGGGCGAGCCAGGATGGGAGAGCGATCTCGGAACAGGTCGTCCGGGATGGCACATTGAATGCTGTGCAATTGCGCTGAATTATCTCGATATTGATCCTGAAGAATCGTCGTCAATTGATATCCAGGGGGGAGGAAGTGATCTGATCTTCCCGCATCATGAAATGTCTGCAGCACAAGGCAAATTGATTAACGGTAAAAATTTCGCAGCAAATTATGTACATGCCGGAATGGTCGGTCTAGATGGCGAAAAGATGAGTAAGTCAAAGGGAAATCTGGTCTTTATTTCGAAATTGTTGCAAGACGGCGTAGATCCTATGGCAATTCGTATTGCCTTGATGTCTCATCATTATCGTATCGACCATATGTGGCAGCAATCAGATCTAACTAAGGCAGAGATCTTCCTGAAGGATTTGCATATTTGCCTGGCACGTATGGAAGTTGCACCAACAGATAAAGTAGTCAGTGAATTGATCAAGGCGATGGCAAATGATATAGATAGCCCAAGCGCTTTGAGCGCGTTGCAGGATTGGATTGACGAAACAAATAATGGCGCAACTGGCGGCAGCGCTGGCGAACTAAGTCGCGCCATCGATGCAATTCTGGGAATAGCCCTTTAATTACCGCTCTGGCGTCGCAAAAAACGCTCTAACTCGCGAGCTAAATCTTCCCCCGATACATCAGATAACTGGGTTGCATCCTTACTTTCTTCTAACGCTTTTACATATTCAGCAACGTCGCTATCTTCGCGAGCTAATTCATCTACTTCTGATTCCCATTCAACTGCTTCGGTAGGTAATTCGCCTAAAGGTAGCGAGATGGAAAGGAAATCCTCAACTGCATTAACGAGAGCAAGCGTTGCTTTAGGTGAAGGCGAATTACTTGCATAATGCGGAATTGCTGCCCAAAGTGAGACCGCATCAATACCGCGGCGTATACAAGCATCTTGGATTACGCCAAGAATTCCAGTCGGTCCTTCATATTTACTTACCTCAACACCTAAACGTCGAGCGATATCGGGATGTGCGCCGTTGCCGGTAACGGTAATTGGCCGCGAATGCGGGGTATCGGCCAACATAGAACCCATACTAATAATCATTCCTACCTCGAGATCATCTGCTAAATCCAAAAGATCGTGGGCAAATGTTTTCCATTTCATGGATGGTTCAACCCCGCGCACAATAATAAGATCAAATTCAAAACTGGGGGTTTGTAACCCAAATATTTGTGTGCTCGGCCAAGTAAGTGAACGAATACCTGATCCATCTAAATCAACGAGGGGACGGTTGACTTGAAAATCATAGAATTCTTCAGGGTCAATATCAGCGATTAATTCAGGAACGACGCCTGTTTGATCATCGATCGCATGTGTTGCATCCGTCCATGCTTCAAGGATGTGAGATGCGGCGCCAGTTGCTGCTTCTGCAGCATCGTTCCAGCCTGAAAATGCGATTAGCATCACTGGGTTACGTAGCGCCGGAATTTTATGAATCTCCATATCGTGACTTTACGGTAACCTCAGACATGTGACGACCCCAAACCGCAGCAGACCAGCCGGGACGCTACGCCTAGCTCTATCTTCGCGCACGGTTATCGCCGATGGTGCGATGGGAACGATGCTGCAAGAGGCCGATCCAACGATGGATGATTTTCAGGGGCACGAAGGTTGCAACGAGATTCTCAACGTTTCACGCCCAGATATCGTCCGATCTGTCCACGATCAATATCTCGCCGCCGGCGTCGATGCAATTGAGACAAATACCTTTGGTGCTAACTGGGCGAACTTGGCCGAATATGGAATTGAAGATCGGATCTACGAATTAGCTTACGCAGGTGCGGTAATCGCGCGCGAAGCAGCCGACGCAGTTGCAACGCCTGCTAAGCCACGTTTCGTATTAGGTTCACTCGGTCCTGGCACCAAGCTGCCTTCACTCGGACACACAACATATGACTTCCTTAAGCAGGCTTACTACACCGCATCTAAGGGTCTTTTAGATGGAATGTGTGATGCGCTCTTAATCGAAACAACGCAGGATTTATTGCAAGCAAAGGCTGCAGTAAATGGCGCGCGTCAAGCGATTGCCGAAGTTGACTTCGATGTTGTTCTTATCGTTCAAGTAACCGTGGAAACCACCGGAACAATGTTGCTGGGCTCAGAAATCGGCGCAGCGCTGAATGCTTTGGAGCCACTAGAGATAGATTTGATCGGTCTTAATTGCGCAACTGGCCCTGCCGAAATGTCAGAACATCTTCGCTATCTTTCAAAGTTTGCGCATTGTTCAATCTCCGTAATGCCAAATGCTGGCTTGCCTATCTTGGGCGTGAAGGGTGCAGAATATCCATTAGGCCCAGATGAATTAGCGCAAGCGTTGGAGACCTTCGTTGGTGATTATGGAATTTCTCTTATTGGTGGCTGCTGCGGAACTACACCAGCACATCTACGAGCAGTCGTTGCCAAACTTGGCGCTAAGACAATTCCTGTCCGCACAAGTTTGATTGAACCAGGCGCTTCATCGCTCTACCAATATGTTCCTTTCCGTCAAGATAAGACTTACCTAGCCATCGGCGAACGCACCAATGGCAATGGTTCTCGTGCCTTCCGCGATGCACTTGTCGCCGAAGATTGGGAAACCTGCGTCGAAATTGCGCGAGACCAGATCCGTGATGGCGCCCATATGTTGGATCTATCAGTTGATTATGTCGGTCGCGATGGCGCTAAAGATATGACTGAGCTTGCAACGCGCTTTGCCACTGCTTCAACTCTGCCGATCGTTTTAGATTCCACAGAACCGGCGGTTATAAAGGCAGGACTTGAGGCCCTTGGCGGACGAAGCATCATTAACTCCGTCAACTACGAAGATGGCGATGGCCCAACTTCACGCTTTGCCAAGATTATGCCGTTAGTAAAAGAGCATGGTGCATCAGTAGTTGCGTTGACGATCGATGAAGAAGGTCAAGCACGCGATTGTGAGTGGAAGCTGCGAGTAGCACGCCGTTTGATTGAAGATCTCACGAGGAATTGGCAGATGCAGACCGGTGATATTTTAATTGATTGTTTAACTTTTCCGATCGCAACTGGACAAGAAGAGACACGTCGTGATGGCATCGAAACAATTAACGCAATTCGCACCCTAAAGGCGGAATATCCAGAAGTTCAGACGACTCTTGGTGTCTCCAATGTATCTTTTGGTTTAAATCCTGCGGCGCGAGTAGTACTTAACTCAGTATTTCTGCATGAATGTGTAAATGCTGGTCTAGATTCCGCGATTGTTCATCCCTCCAAGATCACGCCGCTATCTCGTATTGACGAGCGCCAACGTGCAGTTGCACTGGATCTGATTTACGACCGCCGCAAATATGAAGGCGAAACCTGCACATATGATCCATTAACCGAATTCCTACAACTCTTTGAAGGTGTTGAACTAGCGGTCTCGCGTAATATCCGAGCCGCTGAACTTGCGGCACTGCCACTTACCGAGCGCCTGCAACGGCGCATTATCGACGGTGAAAAAGTTGGTTTAACAGATGACTTGGATCTAGCGATGGCTGAAGATATAAAGCCGCTTTTGATTATCAATGATCATTTGCTTGAGGGCATGAAGGTCGTTGGCGAACTCTTTGGTAAAGGCGAGATGCAACTACCTTTCGTTCTGCAGAGCGCGGAAGTCATGAAAACTGCTGTTGCATACTTAGAACCATTTATGGAGAAAAGTGATGATGGCGGCCGCGGCACCATGTTGCTCGCCACCGTTAAAGGTGATGTCCACGATATCGGTAAGAATTTAGTTGACATTATCTTGTCGAATAATGGCTACACAGTTGTGAACATTGGTATCAAGCAAACGATCAATCAGATTATTGATGCGGCTCAGGAATCAGGCGTCGATGCGATCGGTATGAGCGGTTTACTTGTTAAATCCACCGTCATAATGAAAGAGAATTTAGACGAGCTTACTAATCGGGGACTGGCAGAGAAATGGCCAATTGTTCTCGGGGGAGCGGCGCTTACTCGCGCCTTTGTTGAGCAAGATCTTGCCGGGGTGTTTCCGGGTGAAGTTCGTTATGCGCGAGATGCCTTCGAGGGTTTGCGCTTAATGGATGCGATCATGGCGGTCAAGAAAGGTCTTCCGGGTGCAGCGTTACCGGAGCTACGCGAGCGAAAAGTTCCGCTACGTCCAAGCAAGAGTGAAGATCGAGTCATCGACACTAAACGAAGCGATGTTGCCACCGATATAGATATTCCAACCGCACCATTCTTTGGATCGCGCATCATTAAAGGTGTTCCACTGGCGGATTACGTAGGCATGCTCGATGAACGAGCGCTCTATGTTGGCCAATGGGGTTTAAAGGGTGCGCGCGGTGAATTCGATTTGATGGCCGAGAGTGAAGGTCGGCCACGATTGCGCGCGCTGCTCAACCAAGTGCAATCAAAGGGTTGGCTAAATGCGGCCGTTGTATACGGATACTTCCCTTGCTACAGCGAAGGCAATGACCTAGTTATCCTGCATCACGAAGGTGAACTTAAGGGTCAAGAGCGAACTAGATTTACCTTCCCGCGCCAGTCGCGAGATCGTCGCTTATGTCTAAGTGATTTCTTTGCCTCCAAAGAATCCGGCAAAACAGATGTGGTTGCTTTCCATGTAGTAACGATGGGTAGTGAAATCAGTAAGGCTGCGGCTGAACTATTTTCCGCAAATAATTATCGCGAATACCTTGAATTGCACGGATTATCAGTGCAGTTAACTGAGGCCCTTGCTGAACATTGGCATGCCCGAGTACGAGAAGAATTTAAAGTCCGCGGTGATGATGCTGCAGATTTGCAAGGGATTTTGGATCAGGGCTATCGGGGTTCACGATATTCATTCGGATACCCAGCGTGTCCAAATCTAGAAGATCAGATCCAATTGTGTGAGCTCCTTGAACCAGGTCGTATCGGTGTAGAGCTATCGGAAGAATTCCAGCTACACCCAGAACAGAGCACTTCAGCGATCATCGTTCATCACCCTGAAGCTAAATACTTTAACGCTAATTAGATCTAGTAGTTCAAATTCCGAAGAGAGTAAATAGATATGTTTGAGGCAATTCTCTTTGATATGGATGGCCTATTTATCGACTCTGAACCAGATTGGCATGAAGCTGAGTCCGAGATGATGAAAGCTAATGGTTATGTCTGGGCTCCGGAGGATCAACTGCAATGTTTAGGCGGGCCTCTATCGCGCGTTACGGAATACATGGCTAAGTGTTTGAACGGTGCTAAGACACCAGAAGAGTTAGGCGTAATGATCGTCGATGAGATGGTGCGTCGAATGAGTGGAAAAGTGCAGTTTATGCCCGGTTCGCTCGAGTTTTCTAAGTTATTTGCAGAGGCGAAGATTCCACAGGCTCTTGTATCGGCTAGTCCAAGGGTGATTGTCGATGCGGTGTTAACGGGTATGACCGAAAAGTACTTTGCAACTAGTGTCGCATCAGGCGATATCGAACGAACCAAACCTTTTCCAGATCCATATCTACATGCCGCCAAACTCTTGGATGTGGATATAGAAAATTGCATTATCTTTGAAGATTCTCCAACCGGATTAACGGCGGCTAGAGCCAGCGGCGCCTTTGTCGTTGGTATTCCTCATTATGTGACGGTTGCGGAAGAACCACGCCTTAAGGTAATTAAAAGTTTTAAGGATATTGGATTGGGCGATTTAGAAACTTGGTCACAGATCAACCAACGTGAGCTGGGCATATCGCTTTAAAGAAGCACCAATCGCATAGTTTTGTCGGGCGCGGGCGAAATTCATTTTTTTCGATCGCGCGCAGAATCTCATCTGCGATATCAAAGAGGATTCGTTCCGTTTTTATCAGATCATTTTCGGTAGGAATGCTCTTTACTAAGCGGGTATCTCCCAAGTAGATCAACTGAAGTAGCTTTGGGATAACGCCATTATTCTTCCAATACAAGAGGGCGTAGACACGTAGTTGAAAGAGCGCTTTCTCTTCCCAACCTGGTTTTGGAGATTTTCCAGTTTTGTAATCAACGATACGAACTTCGCCAGTTGGTGCGACATCTAAACGATCTACATAACCATGGAGATAGAGTTTTTCAGAGAGATCCATCTCCAAATGCAGTTCGCGGTAAGTAGGCTCAAAGGTATTTGGTTTCTCTAAAGTGAAGTAATTACCTAATAGCTGTTCGGCACGAGCAAACCAGGCACCTTCATCAAGAACTAATCCTGCTATGGCGGGCTTTTCAGAGATCTGCGCCTGCCATCTACTTGGTAGAAGTTCAGTCGCCCGTTGCAGGTCACGATCGTTAGCGGGAAGCTCGAAGAGATCTTCCAGGACGGTATGGATCAACGTTCCACGTTCTGCATCGATGCTAGGCGGTTCTGGTAGCAGGTCGATAGTGCGATATTTATAGAGTTGTGGACAGTTATTAAAGTCATTGATGCGGCTAGGGGAGAGGCGCAACTGGTCCATAGAGAAGGAAGATACAGCCTTTAACGAGATAACGCTTAAGATGCTCCTGTGTCAAAGACCAGTAAAGATCCTGCAAGCGCAGCAGCTATGCGCAATCGCGGTTTCTTCGTTGCTGGAGATCGCGTGCAGCTAACTGATCAAAAAGGAAAGATCTATAGCATCACAATTACGCCTGGCAAAGAGTGGCATACCCACAAAGGTTGGATCATTCACGATGATTTAATAGGTCTTCCGGAAGGTTCTGTTGTCAGCACAAGTGCAGGCTTAAAGTTCACCGCCTTCATTCCGTTATTAACAGATTACGTTCTATCAATGCCGCGTGGTGCCACGATTGTCTACCCCAAAGATTCAGCGATGATCGTTGGCTTTGCAGATATTTTTCCGGGTGCACGCGTTCTTGAAGCTGGCGTCGGTAGTGGCGCCCTAACCCTTTCGCTCTTGCGCGCCGTAGGTGCAGCAGGTCATGTGCATTCAGTGGAAAGACGAGAGGATTTCGCGGAGAATGCAAAGCTAAATATTGAGAATTATTTCGGGGGAGCACCAAGCAATTGGTCTCTTGATATTGGTTCAGTTCAAGAGAAAACATTTGTAGATGATTTCGATCGAGTTATTTTAGATATGTTGGCGCCCTGGGAATGTATTGAGATGGCAGCGAAAGTACTTCGTCCCGGTGGCGTTTTTATGGCCTATGTTGCAACGACAACTCAATTATCTGCAACTGCGGAAGCGCTAAAGGATGATGGCCATTTCACCGAACCCGAGAGTTTTGAAAGTATGGTCCGCGGATGGCACCACGAGGGTTTAGCGGTACGCCCACAACAAAGAATGATCGGTCATACTGGTTTTCTCATTTTTGCTCGACGTATGGCTCCCGGTATTGAAGTATTAGCGCGCCGGCGCCGTCCCGCGAAGGGTTCTTACGGTGTCGCGGAAGACTGAACGGTTAGTTAATTTAACTATCGCGCTATTAGCCACCAAACGTTACATAACCAAATCAGAAATCTTTCGCACCATAGATGGATACGAAGGCAGTGATGAGAGCAAAGAGCGAATGTTCGAGCGCGATAAGGATGACTTACGGAATTTAGGAATTGAAATTGAAGTTGGAACCTTCGATCCACTTTTTGAAGATGAATCTGGATACCGAATAAAGCCAGAGAATTATCAATTTCAATTGGGCGAAGTAAACGCGGCTGAGATCGCCCTTCTATCGTTAGCTGCCCAAGCTTGGCGTGGCGCCTCCCTTGCTTCTTCGGCGCTCAGTGCGCTCAATAAATTACATGCAATCGGCATCGAAAGCGATACCGAACTTATTCCGGATCTCGCCCCATCGATTGTCAGTGAAGATTCAAATCTACCGATAGTTATATTGGCTATCACAAGCCGAACCGTTCTCTCTTTTTCATATCTAAATGAAGCGATGCAACCAGAAGGTAGAGTTTTAGAACCTTATGCCGTAGCAGCTCGCCATGGGCATTGGTATTTGCTCGGTAGTGATCTCGATCGTAAGGCCCAACGTATATTTCGATTAGATCGGATCTCTGGCCCAGCCAAGCTCCAGGGCAGAGCAGGCAGTTATGAAATACCTTTGAATATCGATATCGACGCAGCTTTTTCTACGCAACAGCCATTGCAATCTGCGGTTCTTTCGCTCAGAGATGGCCGAGCGTTAAATCTTCGTACTCGTGCCCAGGAGATATCAACGCCAGGTAAAGAGGATGGATGGCAGAGAGTTGAAATCGAATTCCGTGATCGCCATCGTTTTGTTGAAGAGATCCTTTGGTACGGCAATGATGTAATCGTCATCGAACCTGCCGAGCTTCGCCAACAGATAATTGAACTCTTGAGAGACGGGGCGCGACGATATGGCTAAATCTCAAGCGACACCTGTCGAAAGAGCTGCACGTCTGCTGGATTTGGTCCCATTTATCTCAACTCATCAGGGAATTTCGTTAGGAGAATTAGCGCAAGAGTTTGATCTCTCCGATAGCGAATTGTTGAGCGATCTCAATACGCTCTGGATGTGTGGACTTCCTGGATACACACCACTTGAGTTGATCGATCTTGAATTTGAATCAGGCTATGTCAGCATCCGTAACGCCGAGATATTGCAGAGAGTGCGCCTATTAACAAAACAAGAACTCGTAATCGTCCTTCTCGGCTTGGATATCTTGCACGATTCTCTTACTTCGACTCGCCCTGATCTCGTTACAGCAATCGAGAATTTAATCAGAAAAATCAAGAAGATTGTCGGCGATGTGGCTTCGGCAGCCCCGATCGTGGACTCTGGCCAGCGGGCGGTTATTTCACAAGCGATAGAAAGTCGTCGCGATTTAGAAATTTCATATCACTCAACAATTCGTGACGTTATAACGACCCGAAGTATTACCCCCCTTGATATTTCGGTTGATTTTGGTTTTGAAGTCTTAAATGCTTACTGTCACACCGCCTCCGCCTTTAGAACATTCCGCCTAGATAATATGAAGTCGGTAACGCTTATAGATTCCTCATCAGAGATTCCAAAAAATCCGGTCGAGAGTGAATTCAATTGGCGGCTACAGATCACATCTCGCCTACGAACATCTCTGGAGCGCTTTAGGCAAGCTCCGGGAGATCTTCCCGCCGCTGTGGAGATCACCGTTGATGTGAAATCCTTTAGTAAAGACTGGTTGCTACGCAGCGCCCTAAGCACCTTGGGTTCAGTCGAGGTCAAAACTCCGCAAGAGGCTCGCACCGCAATTGCACAGGCTTGTCGAGGGGCGCTAGAACTCTACGAGTAGCGCTCGGGTCGGGGCGCCAGCGCACCCTGCGATGCGCTACCGTTTGGCTATGCCATTTCTTCGCGAACCCAGCCATATCCTGATCCTTTTAATCGTCGTCGTCGTTCTCTTTGGCGCAAAGCGTTTACCTGATTCAGCTCGTTCTCTCGGTCGCTCACTACGAATCTTCAAGAGCGAGATGAAGGATATGAAGGATGATGGCAAAGATCAGAAGGATGGAAATGCCGGCCCCGCCGGTCAATAACATCTATGACGACCTCCGTCGGCGGTCGTATGCCGCTTATTGAACATCTACGCGAATTTCGTAAGCGAGTTGTCCGTTCTGCGGTGGCAATTAGCCTCGGCGCAATTGTCGGCTGGTTCTACTACAACGAGATCATTACCAAATTAGCCGAACCAGTTTGCGATTTAAAAGCTGCTCAAGCAAGTGGTGCGAATAATTGCGGAGCTCTCTACATTAATGGCGTTCTTGGTCCGCTTAATCTGCAGATCAAGGTTGCAATTCTTACTGGCGTTATTCTCACGGCCCCTGTCTGGCTCTATCAACTTTGGGCATTTATCGCCCCGGCGCTGCATCGCCGCGAGAAGCGATACTCCGTCCTATTCTTTGTTGCTGCGACTCCTTTCTTTGCCGCCGGTACTTACCTTGGTTATTCGATCCTTCCCGTTGCAGTTCGCGTGCTCTTTGGCTTCACCCCCGAAGCTCTCAATAACTTAGTCAAATTCGATGACTATCTAGATTTCGTAATGCGCGCAATCTTGCTTTTTGGGATTGCCTTCGAGCTCCCGGTCTTTCTAGTTACCTTTAACTTGATTGGCTTCTTAAGCGGAGCGGCAATATTGAAACCGTGGCGAATCTGGATCTTCTGTATCACTCTCTTTGTGGCTGGGTTTACTCCAAGTGCTGATCCGCTATCTATGATCTTACTGGCGCTGCCTTTAATTGGCCTCTACTTATTAGCAGGAGTTTTTGCGCTGTTAAATGATCGGCGTCGTACAAAAAAGAACGCCTTAGTTGAATAGATAGCTTGCATGTGGGCGATAGTAATTAATCCAATATCCGGTGGCGGTCGAGGTGCAGTATTAGGTCGCGAAGTCGCTGGATATTTTGTATCCAAAAAATTGAGTTACAGCATCATTACCGCAACGTCGTCGGCGAAGCTGCGTAGTAATCTCGTTGACTTTCTAGATAGCAACGTTAATAGCGTTGAAGGAGTTATCTCGGTCGGGGGAGATGGATTGGCTCATCTGGTCTTGCAAGTAGTTGTTCCCCGGAGAATCCCATTCACTGTGGTGGCAGGCGGTACTGGCAATGATTTTGTTCGGGCATTTGGCTGGGATTTAGATAACTTCACTTCTCAATTGGAAAGCGTCACAACCCGCCCACCAATGCCAATTGATTTAGGTTTGGTTGATTCCGAATGGTTCGGGGCGATTTTATCGACCGGCTTTGATTCAGTAGTCAATGAGAAAGCCAACACTTTAAAATGGCCGAGAGGTCCGATGAAATATAACGTGGCAATTGCCATGGAACTGCCGAAATTTAGACCTCTCGCCTATCAGATAGAAATGGATGGCCAAAGTATTGCAACTGAGGCGATGTTGATTGCCATTGGCAACGGAAATAGTTATGGGGGAGGCATGAAGGTCTGCCCCAATGCTGATATGTCAGATGGCCTATTCGATGTCATGATTCTGCGCCCAGTGAGTAAGTTGGAATTCCTACGAGTATTTCCGAAGGTTTTCTCTGGAAAACACATTAACCATCCCCAAGTTGATATCTATAGATCTGCAAAAGTTTCACTTAGCGCCGATGCCATCGCATATGCCGACGGTGAGAGGATCGGTGGCTTACCAGTTCGTGCAGAATGTATGGCAGGTGCTGGTCTATCGTGGTCCCCGTGACTACTCCAGCTGCCAAATATGCGGCGGCGAAGTCTCGCAAGGGCCATCCCGTAACTGAAGAATTTATTGCCCAATTTGAATTTCCTTTCGATCAATTTCAGATCGATGCCTGCCACGCGGTGGAAGGCGGCCATGGAGTACTCGTTGCAGCTCCGACGGGCGCAGGTAAGACGGTAGTCGGTGAGTTTGCCGCCTTCCTGGCTTTAAGTAACGGCAAGAAATGTTTCTACACCACTCCGATCAAAGCCCTTTCCAATCAGAAATTTCAAGAGTTTGTGGCTCGCTTTGGTGAAGATCGAGTCGGACTTCTTACCGGCGATACCAATATAAATTCTGAAGCCGATATTTTGGTGATGACCACGGAAGTACTTCGAAATATGCTCTACGCCAACTCATCGACTTTGGTAAATCTTGGTTCGGTGGTGATGGATGAAGTGCATTATCTTGCCGACAAATTCCGTGGCGCTGTTTGGGAAGAAGTCTTGATCCATTTGATGGAATCGGTACAAGTCATCTCACTTTCGGCGACAGTTTCTAACGCTGAAGAGTTCGGTGAATGGCTGGGAGAAGTCCGAGGACAGACCGAGATAATCCTCAGCGAGCATCGCCCTATACCGCTCTTTCAACATGTTCTAATAAATTCGAATCTGGTTGATCTCTTTAGCCAACCCGGCAAGATTAATCCCGAGATATTGGCGCTAGAGCGTGAAGCGCTACGTAAGGTTCGGATACCCAGAAATCGTCGGGAACAATGGGGTGCACAAGAATCACGTTTGTCGCGGGCTGAAATTATTGAGAAGCTAAATCGCGAAGATATGTTGCCAGCTATTACCTTTATCTTCTCGCGGATGGGTTGTGATGCCGCGGTAAAGCAGTGCCTAGAAGCGGGGCTGAAGTTAACCAACACGGAAGAACGAGCTGAAATCTTGGCAACAGCTGCTCGATTTACCGCAAATTTGCCGGAGGAAGATTTAGAAGTTCTGGGATATCGCGAATGGATTACGGCTCTGGAACGCGGAATCGCAGCGCATCATGCCGGTTTACTACCCAGTTTTAAGAACGCAGTTGAAGATTTATTCCAACGCGGCTTAGTCAAAGCGGTATTTGCGACGGAGACTCTGGCGTTGGGTATCAATATGCCGGCGCGCACTGTTGTGTTGGAAAAGTTGACTAAATGGAACGGTGAAGCGCACGTTCCAATCACTCCGGGGGAGTACACGCAGTTAACTGGCAGAGCCGGTCGTCGCGGTATCGACATTGAAGGAAATGCGGTAGTTCAGTGGTCGCCAACAGTTGATTCGGCTACTGCAGCAGGCCTAGCGTCGACTCGCACCTACCCTTTACGGTCATCATTTACACCCTCCTACAACATGGCGATCAACCTAATTGCGCGTTTTGGTCGCGAACGCGCTCATGGCAGCCTGGAATCATCCTTTGCCCAATTTCAGGCAGACCGCGCCGTCGTTGGATTAGTGCGACAGATTAAGAAGAATGAATCTGCGCGTGCTGAATTGATTGAGAGTGCTAAGTGCCATCTCGGGGAATTCGAAAATTATGCGCTGATGCGCTCTGAAATAAAGGAGTTAGAGCGTCTACTCTCCAAACGTGATGGGCGAAAAACCTTTGATAATCGCCAGCGCAGTCATATGGAAGGTGAGATTGATAATCTGCGGCGCAGTATGCGCAACCATGACTGCCATGGCTGTAACGACCGTGAAACCCATGCTCGTTTTGCCGAGAGAGCCGAACGTTTACTTAAAGAGTCAGATGGTTTGCGGGCACGAGTTGAGAATCGAACCAATGTCATTGCCAAAACTTTTGATCGCATCTGCGATGTGTTGACCCATTTGGGTTATATCGAAGGCGAAAAACCTTTGGCGCAGGGCAAGATATTGGCGAAGATCTATGCTGAATCTGATTTATTACTAACGGAGACAATCAGAGCTGGAGTTCTCGATAATCTAACTGCGCCAGAGCTTCTATCTACAGTCTCTTCTATGATCTTTCAATCTAGATCACGTGATGATTACGCCCCAAAGATGCCACATCAAAACGTAGCAAATGCGCTAGCAGAGGTAACTAAACTCTGGGGAAAATTAGAAGCGATTGAAAATGATTTTGATGTTAAAACACAGAAGGAACCTGACTTTGGATTTGCATTTATTTCCTACCGCTGGGCACAGGGCAACTCTTTAACAAACGTTTTAAAAGGCAGCGATATGTCGGTCGGTGATTTCGTGCGTTCAATTAAGCAATTGATGGATTTAATGGTGCAAATTGGTGGAGCTAGCGAAGCGCTGCGCCCAGTTTGCCGGGAAGCGATCAAACGTTTAGACCGTGGTGTAATTTCATATATGGTGGATGAACTATGACTTTGATGCTGCTCGATAGCGCCTCGCTTTGGTATCGCGCTTATTACGGAATGCCCGACACGATGTTGGCACCTGATGGAACTTCGGTAAATGCCATCCGTGGTTATCTCGATATGACAGCGCGTTTGATAACTATGTATTCGCCAAAACGGATAGTTGCCTGCATTGAAGGTGACTGGCGCCCTTCGTGGCGGGTCGATCTTTGGCCAGATTACAAAGCCAATCGCCTGGAAGAAGATGGTGAGGGCGAAGAAGAGCCAGATCTATTAACACCACAAATTCCGATTCTGCTTGATTTGCTAGATGAGTTCGGCATACCGATGGTCGGTGTTGATGATTACGAAGCCGATGATGTTATGGCAACTTTTGCAGTCAAAGAGAAGGGACCGATCCGAATTGTCACAGGCGATCGCGATCTCTTTCAGCTCGTCGATGATAAACGTGACGTGAAGGTCGTTTACTTAGCGAAAGGTTTGTCGCAACACGACTTGGTTGATATCTCTTGGGTGGCGCGCAAGTACGCCATCCCGGGTGATCGCTACGCCCTCTTTGCCATGTTTCGCGGTGATCCATCAGATGGCCTTCCCGGAGTCCGCGGAATCGGTGAAAAAGGCGCTGCTGTAATCGCCAATCACTTTGTCGATGTCAATCAAGCGCTGCAAGGGGCCCATGATGCTCATCCCGCTTTAACGCCGGCGCTAGCTAAGAAGATCATCGCTGGTGCAGAATATTTAAAGATCGCACCGACCTTGGTGCATTGCGCTAAGGATGTGGCGCTGCCAACTTTAGATATCTCTATGCCGCAAGCTCCGGAAGATCTATCAAAGATTTATGAAATGAAAGAGCGCTACGGTCTGGGGGCTAGCGTAGATCGGCTGATTGCGGCTTTGAAATGGTAGTTATTGCTTTAGCGGCATTCTTAGCAAGTGCAGCCTTTGCTCCGATTGGGCTCTGGTATCTATCAGTAGCCGGTTATGCGCTGCTCTTTCGAAAGATCGCGAAGGGTGAGAAAGAGATTTGGTATTACTTTCTCTTTGGTCTTATCTATAACGCCATCGTTCTTCACTGGTCAGGTAAATTTGTTGGCGCACTTCCTTGGTTGCTGTTAGCGCTACTGCAAGCGATCTTCTATATTCCCGTTGGTTACGTAGCCAAGAAATTCAATAATATTTGGTGGACAATATTTGCACTTTTGTTAACCGAAGAAGTAAGGGCAAATTTTCCATTCGGTGGCTTTGGTTGGACGCGCATCGCCTTTAGCCAGGTTGAATCACCTGCCTTGCCAATAGTCTCATATGGGGGAGTGCTCGCCTTATCGGCCTTAACCCTGGTGATCGCAGCGCTATCAACGAGAATCTCTCTGAGTAATCTGATCAAGTTAGCTTTAATTTTCATTTTTGTATCTGTGATTCCAGCTAACCCGCAGGGGAGTGGTTCTCTAAATTTGTTGGCAATACAGGGAAATACACCATCTGTTGGATTAGATTTCAATTCGCGTGCCAAGGCGGTATTTGATCTGCATCGCGATGCGACATATCGCTTTACTAAGCGGAAATATGATGCGATTGTGTGGCCGGAAAATGCCATGGATATAGATCCAAATGACTATCCAGATGTTGCCACCGATATTCGAGAGATGACTGGAAGGCTGCAAGCTCCACTTATAGCTGGAGTCGTTCTTAACCGAAACGGCGCTCCGGCTAATGCCTCTGTCTTGTATAACCAGGACGGCAAGGCAGTAAGTACATATATAAAAAGGGGGTTAACGCCATTTGGTGAATACATGCCGCTACGAACTATCGCCGAAATTATCTCGCCTTATGCAAAATCGGTTAATGATTTCCAGGCTGGTACTAAATTAACGAGGCACGATATTTCCGGGGTGCCAATCGGACCGGTTATTTGTTACGAGATAATCAAAGATAAGTTAGTGGCCGAAATGGCGCGGAATTCTGCAGCTCTGATAGTCCAAACAAATAGCGCAACATTTGCAGGCACTGCCGAAAGTCGACAGCAGTTGGCCATAACTCGTATTCGAGCTGTCGAGAATTCACGAGATATTTTAAGTGTTTCCACTATCGGTATCTCAGCTTTTATCGACAATAATGGGCGAGTGGTAAGTCAAACGGCTGAAAATGTACAGGCGCCCCTAGCAGGTAATCTTGCGCTAAATCGTCACAATACCTTGGCTAACCGATTAGGCAATTGGGCACCTATTGTCGATTTAGTACTAGTAGCAATCTTTGCCTTACTTACCGGCAGAAAACGTAGATATTCATGAATAGATTAGTGATATTAATTCCTACTTATAACGAAGCAATTTCAATTGTTGAGTTGTTAGATAAGTTGTCTAAATTCCGCAATGAATCAACAAAGCCTTTCGATGTTGTTGTAATAGATGACAATTCGCCAGATGGAACTGCGGCTATAGTCGATAAGTTGTCGATTAATTGGGTAAAGCTTTTAAACCGTAGTGAGAAAGGTGGATTAGGTGCTGCCTATCGAGCTGGATTCGCGCAAGTTCTAAAAGATGACACTTATACCCATGTAGTAACGATGGATGCTGATGGATCCCACCGCGTAGAAGATTTGCCGGCCATGTTTGCATCGATTAAGCCAGGTAAGTCGATAACACTTGGTACTCGTTGGATACCGGGTGGCAGCGTCGTAAATTGGCCAAAGTCGCGCCAAGCGCTATCTAAGGCTGGTACTAAGTATGCCAAATTGGCTCTGGGTATAAATTTAAATGATCTAACCGGTGGCTTTCGCATCTACAGCGTCGAACTTTTACGTTCACTAAGACTTAGCGAAATGAAAGCAACTGGATATTGTTTTCAAATTGAGATGGCGATGGCAGCAGATTTAGCTGGCGCAGTTGCCACGGAAGTTCCAATTACCTTTGTTGAGCGAATCAATGGAGTATCGAAGATGACTAAGGCGATAGTCGTTGAGGCTTTGTTGCAGACGACTCGTTGGGGCTTGGCACGCAGACTTAGACCTAACGCCGATAAGTTACATTATGTTAAGTAACCTAAAATAGCCCCATCCCCACACAGATTGAGCTTGGCTACGAGCTGTAAGCCTCTATCGGTGCACAAGAACAGACCAGATTGCGATCTCCAAAGGCGCCATCAATACGACCAACTGTCGGCCAGTACTTGCCTCGAGACCCGATCAACTCACCCGGAATCAGCCCAGTAATCGTCGCTGGGAAGGCGCCTTCTTCACGAGGGTAATCGCGCTCCCAATTGGTGGCTGCGATCGCTCCTATCGTGTGTGGGGCGTTGCGAAGAGGCGAACCGTCAATGCTCTGCTTGCCATCGATAATCCGTTGGATCTCAGAGCGAATCCCGATCATTGCATCGATAAAGCGGTTCATCTCGATCATATCTTCAGATTCAGTTGGTTCAATCATCAAAGTTCCAGCAACCGGGAAAGACATCGTTGGGGCATGGAATCCAAAGTCCATTAAACGCTTTGCAATGTCATCGACTGTCACACCAGAAATCTTGGTGATCTCGCGCAGATCTAATATACATTCGTGGGCGATTAATCCCTTATTGCCGGTGTAAAGAATTGGATAGGACCCCTTTAAGCGGACCGCCATGTAATTGGCGTTCAATATCGCAACTTCTGTGGCGTGAGTTAGCCCTTCTCCCCCCATGAGGCGGATATAGGCCCAAGAAATCGGCAGGATGCTTGCAGATCCAAATGGCGCAGCCGAAATTGGTCCAGGCCCGGTTGCAGGTCCTGCAGTTGCATCCATCGGATGGTTAGGCAAGAACGGTGCCAAATGCGCTTTTGCGATAACTGGACCAACGCCTGGTCCCCCACCGCCATGTGGAATACAGAAAGTTTTATGTAAATTCAAGTGCGAAACATCCGCGCCAAATTTTCCAGGTTGTGCGGTTCCTACTAAAGCATTGAGATTTGCACCATCAACATAAACCTGGCCACCTGCATCGTGGATCATCGCGCAGATTTGCGATATCGCAGATTCAAATACCCCATGCGTCGATGGATAAGTCACCATCAACGCAGCCAATGAATCGGCATGTAGAGCTATCTTTAACTTTAAATCTTCTAGGCTGACGTTGCCTTCTTCGTCACATTCAATAACGACAACTGACATTCCTGCCATAACTGCACTTGCGGCATTTGTGCCATGCGCACTTGAAGGAATTAAACAGATATTACGACCGAGATCTCCACGCGAATCGTGGTAATTACGAATCGCAAGTAATCCTGCAAACTCGCCTTGGCTGCCAGCATTTGGCTGCAACGAAACTGCGTCATAACCGGTTATCTCAACTAACCATTTCGAGAGTTGTTCGATAAGTAAACGCGAACCCTTTGACTGGTCAGCGGGTGCAAATGGGTGAAGGGATGAGAACTCCGGCCAAGTCACCGCTTCCATCTCGGTCGCTGAATTTAACTTCATGGTGCAAGAGCCAAGTGGAATCATGGTGCGATCAAGTGCCAGGTCACGATCTGCCAAAGAGCGCAAATAACGCATCATCGCGGTCTCTGATTTATAAGTGTTAAAGATAGGATGAGATAAGTAGGTTGAGGTGCGCGCAAACTGTGGGGCTATACCAGAGCCTTTAGCATCGGATAAACCAAGAATGCCTAATACTTCCTTGAAAGATACCTCAGTTGTGGTCTCATCAAATGAAATTCGAATCTGCGTGTCAGAGATACGTCCAAAGTTATACTTCTTCGAGACTGCAAGCTTATGAATCGCTGGTGCATCTGTCACATCGATTGTGACGGTATCGAAGATATTCACATTTCGTGATTTCGCAGCTGTCTGCAAGCGGGATGCGTAGTTATGGACTCTTTCTGCAATTGCACGTAGTCCAACTGGGCCATGCCACATTGCATAGAAGGCGCTCATGTTGGCAAGCAGTACCTGTGCAGTACAAATATTGCTGGTCGCCTTATCGCGACGAATATGTTGTTCGCGCGTTTGCAGAGCTAAACGAAAAGCGGGATTGCCGTGCGCATCAATACTTTGACCGACCAGACGACCAGGTAATGATCGCTCTAATCCAGCGCGCACCGCCATGAAGCCGGCATGCGGTCCTCCGAATCCCATTGGAACTCCGAAACGCTGTGCAGATCCAACCGCGATATCTGCGCCCCACTCCCCCGGAGCCTTGAGCAATGTCAGCGCTAATAAATCGGTTGCAGCAATTACTAGCGCACCTTTTTCGTGTGCGAAATCAGAAACTTTTGCATAATCACAAATCTCGCCAGTCGTATCTGGGTATTGCACCAGCAAACCGAAGAATTCTTGATCGAAACCATCGCGCGCGATATGGCCAGCATCTACTTCAATCACCTTGATACCTAGTGGCTTAGCGCGAGTCTGCACAACTGCCTTGGTTTGTGGATGTAGGTGTTCCTCAATGAGAAAGACTGCGTCATCGCTGGCTTTGGATGTACGTCGCGCAACGGTCATTGCCTCAGCTGCAGCTGTACCTTCATCGAGCATTGATGCGTTCGAGAGCGAGAGCGCTGTCATGTCGCAAATAACTGTTTGGAAGGCGAAGATCGCTTCTAGTCGCCCTTGAGAAATCTCTGGTTGATATGGCGTGTAAGCGGTGTACCAGGCAGGATTTTCTAAAACATTTCGTTTAATAACAGCTGGTGTAATCGTTCCGTAATAACCACCACCGATTAGAGATGTAAAGACTTGGTTTTGCGAAGCAATTTCGCGTAGTTCTGCGATAACGGCAACTTCACTCTTTGCCGAATCTAAAACATCCGATAGCTTCTTGGTGATTTGAATATTGGCTGGTACGACATCACTAATAAAAGTCTTGATATCTTTATAGCCAAGCAGCTGCAGCATCTCTGACTCATCAGAATGAGACGGGCCAATATGGCGCGTCTCAAAGCGCTCGCCACTGTAAGTCATTACCACTCCCCTGCTTGGAACCTAATTAAAGGTAATTCAAAATGCGTAGAGGAAGCGTATTAGAGTTAAGCGCCTTTCGCCTTCCGACGTTGCGATAGCTCATCGTTAGATGCAACACCGCTCGGATGGACAGTCTCGCCATTGAACTCACCTTGTAAGGTCGCGAGTGAACCCTCAACCTCATGCCAAACCTTACCTACGGCGATACCAAATACCCCTTGGCCACCTTGCAGTAGGTCGATAATCTCATCGGCGCTGGCGCACTCGTAAATAGATGCACCATCGCTCATCAATGTGATGCTCTCAAGTTCCGTTACGCCGCGACCACGCAAATGGTTAACTGCAGTGCGGATATTTTGTAGTGAAATGCCTGCATCGAGCAAGCGCTTCACAATCTTTAAAACCAAGATGTCGCGGAAACCATAAAGTCGCGCAGTTCCGGAACCACTTGCTGTACGCACACTCGGTTCGAGCAGACCAGTTCTCGCCCAATAATCTAATTGGCGATATGAAATTCCCGCAGCTGCACATGCAGTGGCACCGCGATAGCCGATTTCACTCTGTTGATCTGGCGCAACTGGGGAAGTCACCTTTGCTCATTTCTCTTGGGGAACTCTTGTAGAGGGCTAAGGCTACGATCAGAACAGCCCGTAAACAACGACCGACACGGGGCAAACCTCAAGTAGAGAGTGAGACTTCTAAGCGCCTAACCGGCAAAGTCCTCAGGGTTGATCTGATCCAAGAATTCGCGAAATCGCTCCAGTTCTCCATCTGAGCCCTGGCCATCGACCTCATCGCCATCGCCGATTAGCCGTTCTGGAATATCGATTCCAACCTGATCCAGTAAATCGGAGTCAGCCAAGATATTGCTCTTGGTTCGAAGAGCGATCGCAATCGCATCTGATGGTCGGGCGCTGATCTTTAAAACTGCCGCAGATTCAGTACGGATCTGGATCTCGGCATAGAAGATGCCATCTTTTAACGCAGTGATATGAACCGAGGTCATCGTTAGGTCAGCAACTTCAAGGATATTTGCAATCAGATCGTGAGTCAGTGGGCGCTGCGCCGCCAAACCTTGCTGCGCGAATGCGATCGCAGTTGCTTCAACAGCTCCGACCCAGATTGGCAGGAAGCGAGAACCATCGACTTCTTTCAAAAGAACGATCGGTTGGTTAGATGGCATCTCAATGCGGACTCCAACTAGCTCCATATTGACCATCATTTTAATAATCCGGGTACGCGAGGTTTAGGAATTAGCGGGGACGATTAAGACCGGCGCGAACCAGTGAGGCATGTAAGCGGACAGATAGTGATGCGATCTGCTTCTGCACTTCTTCTGCGCGAGCTTTTGAATCAGCGCTCTTCTGGCGGTTGATCGGTGTGATCACTTGTTCGATCAAGCCGATCTCGCGATCAGCGGCAGACTTAAAGGAACGCAAGTGGCGGGCTTCGATTCCAAAGCTGGCCATTTCCGCAACCGCTGTAGCAACTGCCAAAGCATCGTTATCGTAATGACGACCACGCAGGGCGATAAAGCCATATGACTCAAGTTCAACCAATTGTGCATCCTTCAAACCGCTCGCCTTTAAAAGTTCCTCGCGCGATAGGCGCAGATCAGAACTTGCTCCGAAAGATTCCGGAGATGAATCGCCATCGATAGTTGCCAAGGTTGGTCGTGGCGCAGCTACTCCTCCATTGGCCGCTGGCTCTAGGCCACGATCCAACGCTTCTAAGTTTTCTTTGATGACTCGAAGTGGCAGATATTGATCACGCTGTAGCAGCAATACGTAACGCAGGCGATCGAGGTCAGCTGCAGTAAATTTTCGATATCCAGATGGCGTACGTTGGGGCTCGATCAAACCTTCAGATTCAAGGAAGCGAATCTTCGAGATAGTGATATCTGAAAAATCTCCTCGCAACTTAGTAAGGACTTCACCGATGCTTAAATATGCGCGGGCTGGAACGCTCATTTACTACTCCCCTAGTTAGAACTTAATTGGCTGAAATTACTTACTTTGTGCAGATATAAAAATTAGGTGGAACTTGCCAATCTGAATCTCGTCACCACAAACAAGTGCAGTCGACTTAAGGGATTGGTTATTGATGTAGGTGCCATTCAGGCTTCCCAAATCATTCAAAGTGAAGCTTGTTGCTGTGCGCTCGATGACCGCGTGAGATCGTGAAACGGTTACATCGTCTAAGAAGATCTCACTTTCTGGTGAACGACCGATAGATGATCGATCCTGTGCGATGAGAAAACGGGCCCCTTTGCTTGCGCCGCGATGAACAACGATCATCGCCTTTTCCGGGCCACCCTTTAAAACTTCATCAATTGCGGAACGTTCTGAGATTGAAAGTGATGAGAGAAATGAAGTAAATGCGCTCTCTGGGGAAACCACTGATCTCAACCCGAGATGCAGAGTGCTAGTTAGCTCGCTGTTATCTGGCGCCTTCTCCACAACGAACCTCCTGCTCTCTTATCTCTGGGACAGGTTCAACTTCTACCTGAGGCTGACATTAGAGAAAGAGCGAGAAGAAATCAAGCGGAAAAGTCGATGAGATTATGCGACAAGTCGTGCGGGAATTACGCGGTGATTTGACGGTACTGCTCTGGCGAGAGTAAGCCAGCGACTGCACCCGATACTTCGATATCGGCCAACCAACCCACACCGTAAGGATCAGAGTTAATCGTTTCAGGGGTTTGCCCAAGTGATTCATTGATGGCAACGATCTTGCCGGTAATGGGTGCAAAAATTTCTGAGACGCTCTTAGTTGATTCAACTTCACCACAAACTTTATCTGCAGTTACGCTCTCGCCAACTTTAGGCAGCTGCACATAGACAATATCGCCTAGTGCACCTTGTGCGTAATCAGTAATACCCATGCGATAGATGCCGGTGGAGGTTTCGCTAACCCATTCGTGTTCTTTGGTGTATTGCAAACCTTCAGGTATTAGCGACACAACGCCTCCTTGGCATTCTTAGTTTTACCATTTTTAATACTAATGAAATCTACCGCGCCACTCTAATGGCCGCTACCGCAGTTGTGAAATAGGAAAGGCCTGTATAGAGATAGAGGCCGATCCCCCACCAGGTAAAGCTCCAACCAAACACAAAGGCAATATTCCCCGGCCAACCTGTATGAAGGGCCAACAATAAAAATGGGAATGCATAGAGCAGGTTGAAAGTTGCCGCCTTGCCTAGATACGTAACTTTAAGCGGAGGTAGAGATTTAAGGGTCAGCCCAATGGTGACTGCGCCTAAGGCTAGGTCGCGAATAAGTAATACCGCTATCACCCATAACGGAATCGCATCTCGTATAAAAAGCACGATCAAAGTTGCAACGATATAGAGGCGATCAATTGCGGGATCGGCCAATTCACCAAAGCGGGATTCCTGACCCCAGGCGCGAGCTAACTTTCCGTCGAAGTAATCGGTTGCCCCGCCAATGGCTAAGGTCAAAATTGCCCAACCATCGGCCTTTTGAACCAGCGCCAGATAGATAAATAGTAGAATCCCTAAGGCCCGCAAGCCCGTTAAGGCATTTGGAATATTCAGTAAGGACGGTCTCTTCATTAATCGCGCTCTTTGACTCGGATCGCAACTTGTACTGGTGTCCCAGGGAAACCAAACTCTTCACGCAAGCGGCGCTCGATAAAGCGTCGGTAGGAGGCTTCAATCCAGCCGCTGGAGAAGACCACAAATTTCGGTGGGGCAATTCCGGCTTGGGTGGCGTAGTAAATCTTCGGTTGTTTTCCACCGCGGACTGGAGGTGGGGTCGCTCCGATAAGTGCGCCAAGGAATGAGTTGAGTTTGGCAGTTGGAACGCGGCGTTCCCAGCTATCGATTGCAGTTCGTAGCGCCGGGGCTAAGCGATCGCGGTGCCAGCCCGTTTTAGCGGCAACGTTAACGCGCTGGGCCCATTCAACTTGATCCAAGTGGCGATCGATCTCACGATCTAGTTGATCACGACGATCTTCATCGACTAGATCCCACTTATTCATAACGATAACCATCGCCTTACCGGCTTCTTCTACCATTGTGATAATACGTAAATCTTGTTCTGAAATTGGCTCTGATGCATCTAATACAACGACCGCGCACTCGCATCGTTCTAACGCTGCTTGTGTGCGCAATGTGGCGTAATAATCTGTACCACTTGCTTGATTGGCGCGCTTGCGCAGACCAGCAGTGTCGATAAAGCGCCAGATCGATCCGCCAAATTCAATTAACTCATCAACTGGATCACGGGTTGTGCCGGCGACATCGTCAACGATGGAACGGTTTTCTCCCGCTAAGGCATTTAATAAACTCGATTTACCAACATTTGGTCGCCCAATCAGCGCGATCTTGCGATAACCATCTTGGGTCTGTGCACCGCCGACTTCTGGCATTTCGGAAACGATGTAATCAAGTAAGTCACCGCTACCGCGACCGTGCAGCGCCGATACGAATCTTGGTTCACCTAATCCTAAATTCCATAACGCGTGCGCATCTGCCTCATCAACATCGCTATCTACCTTATTTGCCACTAAAACCATTGGTTTCTTCGCTTTACGAAGTTCCTGAACCAAGATGTCGTCTTCATCTAGCGCACCAACGTGAGCGTCAACCACAAAAGCTAAAACATCTGCTTCTTGCATCGCAAGTTCGGCAGATGCACTTACCTGAACGGAAATACCATCTGGCTTAGATTCCCAACCACCAGTATCCATAATTATAAATCTGCGTCCGCCCCATTCGCATTCGTACTGCACGCGATCACGAGTAACGCCAGGTGTATCTTCAACAATTGCTTCGCGACGACCAATAAAGCGATTGATCAGCGTCGACTTTCCAACGTTTGGGCGACCTAAGATCGCAACTATTGGTAGACCCAGTAAAGAGCGCTCTTTTAGCAGCTCCCAGATCCAGTCCGCAGTTTCTTCCAGGGTTAAATCGGTTGAATCAATTAAGACCGCATCCATAGCTTTAGCAAGTGGAGATACAGCGCGCGTGGAATCCATCTCATCACGCGATGCTAACGATTCACCGACTGTTGTAGTTGGCGAATCAGTTTCAGCAGAACGTCGCGCAGCCCTTGCTGCAATATCTGCTTGTAGATAAATCTTTAGCGCAGCATCCGGAACAACAACGGTTCCGATATCCCGTCCTTCGACGATAATTCCGCGTTCGGCGTTTGCGATGAATTTTCTTTGCGTTAGCAATAACTCTGCGCGAATTTCTGCTACAGCGCTAAATTTACTAACTGCGTTAGTTACCTCTTCGCTACGTATCTCAGTTGTTACAGATACATCGCCTACAAAAATTTCCGGATTATTTGGATTGGCAATAAAACGCAATGGGAAACGCTTTAACGCAGCCAAAATATCTTCACTTGCTTCTAAATTCTCGCGTAGGGCAAGCCAGGTAACCGCGCGATAAAGTGCGCCTGTATCTAAGTAGCTCCAACCAGCGCGTTTTGCGATCGCTTTGGCGGTGCTGGATTTACCTGCTCCGCTTGGTCCATCAATGGCCACGACGATCATTTAAATTACTTCCCGTCATTGCGCACATTAGGTGCGTAGATCAAAATTAATTAACGCAGCACTTATTCTATCTTGGCGCGTGAACGTTCCAACCCGATCCAATGAGGTGATCACTCAGAATCTGCGCATCACTTTGTGACAGCGCAAGGGTAATAAGGCCCGTAAATTGCCCCGGTGAGTGCTCGATAGTCAGATCTTCGATATTAACTTTCGCGCTGGCACATTCATTAAAGAGCGCCGCCAATTGGCCCGGCTTATCCTCAATTACGACCGGCAAGTATGTGTATTCGCGAGCGGCTCCCCCGTGCTTGCCAGGAATCTTCGCTCGTCCCGTATTTCCCTTTTCGATAAAGGCAGCGACCGAGCGACCGTTCTGCAGCGCCTCTACCAGAGCGCCCAAGTCACTTTGTAGACTTATCAATAAGGGCAGCAATTGCTCGGCATTTGAACCCAAAATCTCATCCCACAAGTCAGCCTTTGACGCTGCAATCCGCGTTGTATCCCGCAGACCAGATCCGGCCAAGTCAAGGTCGCTCTTCTCCCCCGAGATCAGCTGCCCAGCCAAGAGCGATGCAACCGCCTGCGGCAGATGTGAAACTAGCGCCACGGCACGATCATGCTCGGCAGCGCTCATTGCAACTGGTGTCGCACCCAAGGCTTCGATGATCCAAAGCCCTGCCGCGAGCAAGCTTGGGTCCACAGGTCCGCCTTGGAGATCGGTCGGCATATAAACCCAGGTACGTGATTGGAAGAGATCAGCTCGGGCAGACTCTGCCCCACCGACTTCTCGACCCGCCATTGGATGGGTCGCTAGGAAATTCGCAGGTAAGAGAACTGATCTTGATACATCAAGTAGAGGTTTAGTTTTAACGCTACCAATATCTATAAATTTAGATCCTGGGTTCAGTGCTAACTCGCGTTTTAAGGCCTCTGGCAGGGCGCTGGTGGGCATAGCAAAGAGAATTACTTCTGGATTGACCAATTCCTGCGATTTAACGAGATCGCGAGCCAGCTTCTGTGCGCGTGGGTCTGAATCTTGCATCTCGATCGATATCCCGCGGCTGATCAGCCCAAGGCCAATAGATGTACCAATTAAGCCTGATCCGACGATTTTAAGCGACGAGAAAGGGGCGCTAACTTGTGAAAAATCTGCCATTTTCTGCTGAATTCGCCTACTGAGCGATATCTCTACGTAAGGATTTAGCTGCCCCTAGGTAGATATGCGTGATTTCGCTCTTGCTGAGCGTGGATTGAACGTGTGCCATAACTCGAATTGTCCGTTCCAGCGCGCCCGGCACATCAATCTCAACTGCACAGATCAGTGGGGTATCGGTAAAACCAACTTCGCGGGCTGAGCCAGCCGGAAAGGCGGCAGTTAGATCTGGGCTAGCTGTAAAGATGACTGAAATGAAATCATCAGTTGAAAGGCCATTTGCCTTCAAGATTTCCAGCAAGAGCTCCTTGGTCGCAGCAGCTATAGCCTCGGCGGTATTGGCGCTGGCCTGGGTGGCTCCACGAATGGCTCGGACGCTAGACATTGGCAAATCGTACCCCGTCGACCATTCTCACGGCGTTATTTACAACTAGATTTGCTTACTTAACTTTTTATCTACAAAAGGTTTTTTCTTGGATCTCAAAAGCAGCATATGAGTCGAACGCCTGCGCATCCTCAATTTCTAAATATCGATAAAACGCTATTCATCGTGTAAAATACGCTTAATAATGCAAGTTATTGTCGACAAATAGATCATCTTGAGCCTTCGATTTTCAATATCGATATAACGTTTTATTAATTAACCGATAGAATATCGATTAAACCTTAAAAATTTAAAGCCTTTTGTAGGCTAACCAATTCGCCGCTATTGAGATCTCGCCATCTACCCTCAGGAGTATCCCCTAGCGAGATCGGTCCAAACTTTGTTCTTATCAATCGAAGGACGTGGACATCAACTGCCTCCATGAGGCGACGGATGATGTGATACCGGCCTTCATGGATAGTCACTTCGATCCATTGGGGCGAGAGTTGTTTAAAGGTCAGGACTCGACCCATTCCATCTTCTAGCTCGATCCCCTTCAGAAGGACCTTATCTACACCGGTTGGTAGATTCCCGTCGAATTCGATTATGTAGGTCTTCTCTAGGCCAAAGGAGGGGTGGGTCGCGCGAAAAGTTAAATCGCCATCGTTTGTTAGGAGAATTAGCCCTTCCGAGTCCTTATCTAGGCGACCGACATGGAAGAGTCGCTCGGTACGTAGGTCGATAAAGTCGGCCAATGAAGGACGGCCTTCCGGGTCAAACATCGTAGACAAAACACCTTTAGGCTTATGAAGTACTACATAATTCTTAGTCAAAGATCGAGTTATTGTCTCACCATCAACCATGACTTTGACCTTTTCGGCATCAAATTTAGCCCCGAGCTCACGAACTATAAATCCGTCGACGCTCACCCGTCCATCGATGATTAACTCGTCGGCTCCGCGACGGCTGGTGATTCCAGCTTCGGCGATAATTTTATTTAGGCGCATCTCAGGCATTTTTTGGCTATCCATTCTCGACAGTCAGGTGCTCTCCCCCGCTTAAGCCGGGTCAAGGAGAGCTTGAATGGAGCAGTCTACGCCAGAGCTCTGGCGGGGCCAAATGGAGCCTTAGGGCTTAAGTTAAGCCGGACTAATCTGTTAGAGACTCAAGAACCTCATCGAGGCGATCTAGATCTGGCAGATAAGGAGCCAGGGCTGGAAGGTCATCTAGCGAATTTAGGCCTAAGCGCTCTAGGAAGTAGCTTGTGGTCTTGTACAGGATCGCCCCAGTCTCAGGCTCCAGGCCGAACTCCTCAACCAGGCCGCGAGTAACCAGGGTCTTCATGACAGCCTCGACATTTACACCTCTGATCGCCGAGACGCGGGCGCGCGAGACAGGCTGGCGATAGGCGATCACGGCAAGGGTCTCCAGGGCTGCCTGAGTCAGACGATTCTGCTGACCATCTAGGACGAACTTTTCTACAACCGCTGCGCAATCTGGATTGCTGTAGAAACGCCAGCCGCCATTTATCGCCTTGAGGCAGAAGCCACGGCCATCATATGAATTGGTTAGGTTCTCAAGGGCCGCCACGACCTCATCGACGGTGACCGAAAGGACTGAGGCTAAGGTGAGCTCGGTAACCGGCTCATCAACAACCATCAAGATCGCCTCGATAGAACGTTCAACTTCGGGATTAGACATTTTCGCCCTCTTCTGTCGGAATTACTGGGATGTCAAACTCATCTGTGGCCTCAATATCGCCGGAATCCGAGCCGGTCCAGCTGATCTGCAGTTCGCCAAGGGCCATAACCTGATCAAAGCGCAAGACGCCTTGGCGGTAAAGGTCGAGAAGAGCCAGAAACCTTGCGACCACGACCAGCGTCGAATCGGCATCGGAGACCAGGTTTCGAAAGCTAACGGTCCGCCCGGCTCGCAGCAGATCTACAACGCGTTTGGACTCCTCCGCGACGCTGACTGAGCTCGAATGTAGGTGCGCAAGCGCCACCACAGGAGCCACCTTGGGGGTAAGACAACGTTCGGCGATCGCAGCAAAGCGTGCAGCGCCTACACCGATAAGAACCTCAGGAAGCAGGGCTGAGAGCGCCGGATCCAGCGCGACCACGCGAGCGAAGGATTTATCGGCCGCCTCGATCTGCAGGGCAAAGGTCGCTGCAATCTCCTTGAAGGCGCGGTATTGGAGCAGGCGGGCAAAGAGGATATCGCGCGCTTCTAGCAGGGCGAGATCTTCCTCATCCTCGATCTCACCGCTTGGAAGCAGGCGGGCCGCCTTTAGATCGAGCAAAGTCGCGGCAATAACCAAGAACTCTGTTGCCTGATCGAGACGCCAGCCTTCACCAGAGGCTTCGAGCGCGCGAATAAAGGCGATGAACTCATCGGTCACCATGCTCAGGGAAACCTCGGTGATATCCATCTTGTGGCGCGAGATCAGCTGGAGCAGTAAATCAAATGGACCGTCAAAATTATTTAGGTGGACGCTAAAACCCGCGCCGATTTCGACATCGTCGGGCGCAGCCGCGCTTACGGCGATTGCTCCATCTGACTCGATATTCACCTGCGAACCATACTTGTTTACTTGCTCAAAACTGTGCACGGAGGCTAGAGTCGCGCCAACGAAAAGAGGTTTCTCGCTTGAACGCTAAATCGACATTTGATGATGATGTGGCAACTACCGCCACCTTGCTGGGGCGCGAACCAAAGAACTTTCGAATTCCTCCCGCACCGGTTGAAGGACTCGATGCAAAAGTTATCTCAATCTTTAACCAGAAAGGCGGCGTTGGTAAGACAACGACCACAATTAACTTAGGCGCCGCGATTGCCGAACTCGGCCGCCGTGTATTACTCGTCGACTTTGACCCACAAGGCGGTCTCTCACTTGGCCTAGGCGTAAATGCTCATGCCCTACCACTTGAAAATACCGTTTACTACGCGCTGATGACACCTGATGCAAATATCGATGAGATTGTTTTGAAATCATCAGTTGCTAATTTAGATTTCCTTCCCGCTAACCGCGACCTCGGAACTGCCGAGACAACGCTCGGTGCCGAAATAGGTGGACAACAATATTTAAAGCGCGCTCTTGCTCGTTTAAAAGATCGCTATGACGTTATCTTGATTGATTGTCAGCCAACAATGGGACAACTGACTATTAACGCTCTTGTTGCATCTAATGAAGTGATCGTGCCTTTGCAATGCGAATACTTTGCTCTGCATGGTTTTATAGAGCTAAAGGGAAATATTGAAAAGGTAAAGAACTTCCTAAACCCTGATCTCAATTTAATTGGAATTTTGGCGACTATGTATGAGAAGAAAACGCTACATAACCGCGAGGTATTAGCTGCAATCTTGGAAAAATATCCAGAAGATGTCTTTGAAACCATTATCGCTAAAACTATTCGTTTCTCAGAGACAACCGTTGCCGGTGAACCAATAACCAGTTACGCATCATCGTCAGGTGGCGCGGCTTCTTATCGCAGACTTGCCCGTGAATTAATTGCCAGAGGAGGCGCACGATGACCCGTAGAGCTAGCTTGCCAGGTGCGGATGAATTATTCCGCGCCAATACCCCAGCACTTAGCGCAGTTCGCCAGGTAGTTGAAGATGCGCCAGAAGTTTCTAAGTCAATTGGTGTCACAGCGACTCCAAAGACAAAGAAGGGCGTACGTTCAACACCACGTCGTCGCGTAACTTCAGTTGATCGCTCACCCTCTGGTCGCGAACGACATGATGAGAAAATTACCGTTTACTTATCTCCAGATGAACTCTTTGATATTGATCAAGCTCGTTTAACTCTGCGCGGAGATCTAGGACTTGCAGTAGATCGCGGTCGCATTGTTCGTGAATCTATTGCAGTTATCGTGGCAGATCTTGAAGCCAAGGGCGATCAAAGTATTTTAGCTCGACGTCTTCGCGGTATTTAAATTGCGCGCGGGTGCGCGTTGGCATATGCCTGGCGCACTTTATCGATCGTGATTAGCGTATAGATCTGGGTTGTTGTGACCGAAGAATGTCCCAGCAACTCTTGAACCACGCGGATATCTGCTCCCCCGTCCAATAAATGCGTGGCATATGAATGCCTGAATACATGCGGGGAAACCTTTCCACTTAACCCTGTGGCATCGGCTGCATCGGTAACGATCTGCCAAGCACTTACGCGCGAAAGTCGCCCACCACGTGAATTTAGAAAGAGCGCAGTTGCGGCCTTACCGGATTTAGATTTCTCTGCGTATGCCGGACGCAGCCGAACTAAGTAATTTTCGATTGCAGCCTTAGCGAAAGAGCCTAAAGGAACGATCCGTTCCTTTGACCCCTTGCCGCGCAACTTTATAGTCGTTACCTCATCACCGGTCAGGTTTGATTTACCAAGATCGGCGAGATTTATACCGACTACTTCGCTTACTCGAGCGCCAGTGCCGTATAGCAGTTCCAAGATCGCGCGATCACGCAGCGCGGTTAAATCGCCTACGCGCTCTGTTGAGTCGATCAATAAAGTTATATCGGCCACCGTTAGCGCCTTAGGTAACTTTCGGGGTAAACGATTGGCGGTTAGCTCTGTCGTTGGATCCGTTATCCCATATTCGCGCGATAGGTATTTATAGAAAGTCTTAAGCGCTGAAACACCGCGATTTATTGAAGAGAGCGCCAGACCTTCTTCCTTTAGGGAGATCTCATACTCTGATAAATCTTCAGCAGTTAGCGTTTGATAATCTAATTTCTGCGCGATGAGATATCTGGCAAAGCGATCTAGATCTCTTCCGTATGCCGCAATGGAATTTGGCGATAGACCACCTTCGATCTGCAGGTGATCTATAAAACTCTTTTGCGCTTTTTCAAACTTCATAACCATGGGCCACCGCAACGGCGTTATATCTAATCTTTCCAGCATGCACATTTAACCCACGATCTAACGCTGGATCTTCCTCAATAGCGCGCTCCCATCCCTTATTTGCGATCGCGATCGCATATGGCAAGGTCGCATTAGTTAAGGCGTAAGTAGATGCCACCGGAACGGCGCCCGGCATATTTGCCACGCAATAGAAAATCGAGTTATGAACCTGGAATGTTGGTTCAGCATGTGTGGTGGGCTTGGAATCTTCGAAGCATCCGCCTTGATCAATTGCTATATCTACCAATACCGAACCAGGTTTCATCTGTGCAACCTGTGCATTACTGACTAACTTAGGAGCTTTCGCGCCATGTACGAGAACTGCCCCGATGACTAAATCTGCTTGTTTGATCTCGCGCTCGATCGCATGCATCGTTGATGCCAAAGTTTTGATTCGACCGTTATAAAGTGAATCAATATAGGCAAGTCTTGGCAATGATCGGTCTAACACAGTTACATCCGCACCCATACCCATTGCAATTACCGCCGCATTTAACCCAGCAACTCCCCCGCCAATTACAACAACTTTGCCAGGTGCAACACCGGGAACTCCCGCGAGTAAGACACCGCGTCCACCGTTTGGTTTTTGCAGCGCAAATGCACCAACTTGCACAGCAAGACGTCCGGCGACTTCACTCATCGGGGCAAGTAACGGCAGCGTGCCATCTACTTCAACAGTTTCGTAAGCAATCGCGGTTGTGCCACTTTTCAACAGCGCATCTGTGCATGCCTTTGATGCCGCCAAGTGAAGATAGGTAAAGAGAATTTGTCCAGCGCGAAGCTTTGGATACTCGCTTTCGATCGGTTCTTTAACCTTCAAAATTAAATCCGCTGTGGCCCAAATCTTTGCGACATCACTTTCCATCTTGGCTCCCGCTGCTATGAAATCAGCATCGCTAATGGCCGAACCTAGACCTGCACCAGATTCAATAATTACTTGATGGCCCAGGCGAATAAATTCAAAAACACCTTCTGGGGTAAGTGCGACTCGTGCTTCGTGAACCTTAATCTCTTTCGGTACACCAACTAACATCATTAACCTTTCGCAGCTATAGCCGCCGAAATCAATCCCACAAATAGTGGGTGTGGTCGCGTTGGACGCGAACGTAGCTCAGGATGTGCCTGCGTTCCCACGTAATAAGGATGTACCTCAAGCGGTAGTTCTACAAACTCCACAAGATCGCGTTCTTGAAAGATTCCTGAGAAAGTCAGACCAGCGCTGGAAATCTGATCACGATGAGCGTTATTTACCTCATAACGATGGCGGTGGCGCTCCGAAATTTCATTTGCTCCATAAGTCTTGGCAACGATCGAACCAGGTGTCAACGTTGCTTTATATAGACCTAAACGCATTGTTCCGCCCATATCGGCTTGTCCAGAAACTATTGCTTTCTGATCATCCATCGTTGCAATTACATGTGTGCCAGATTCTGGTGAGAATTCAGCGGAATTAGCATCTTTTATTCCCGCCATATTTCGCGCTGCTTCAATGACCATACATTGCAAACCTAAACATAACCCAAGGGTTGGGATTTTATTGGTGCGCGCGTACGTTAACGCACCAAGTTTTCCTTCGATTCCGCGAACTCCAAATCCACCGGGCACGCAGATAGCATCAACATCTGAGAGAGCCTTCTTTGCTCCTTCCGGAGTTTCGCAGTCATCACTTGGAACCCAGACAATAGAAACCTTTGCGTTATTGGCAAAGCCACCAGCACGTAGCGCCTCTGATACTGAGAGATAGGCATCTGGTAGATCAATATATTTTCCAACTAAGGCAACTTTAACTTGGTGTTTTGGATGATGAACTTTCTCTAAGAGCTCATCCCATTCTCCCCATTTAACTTCATGGCCACCGAGAGATAAACGGCGGACCACATAAGCATCTAATCCTTCGGAGAATAAAACCTTAGGTATGTCATAGATCGATGGCGCATCAACTGCAGCCACAACAGCTTCAACATCAACATCGCACATCAAGGAAATCTTCTTTTTAATACTTTGAGGAATCTCGCGATCTGAGCGCAGCACGACTGCATCAGGTGCGATACCGATACTGCGCAGCGCCGCAACTGAGTGTTGTGTCGGTTTAGTTTTTAACTCGCCAGATGGACCAATATAAGGAACTAGTGAGATATGCAGATAAAAAACGTTGTCGCGACCGACTTCTTGGCGCATCTGGCGCGCAGCTTCCAAGAATGGTTGCGATTCGATATCGCCAACGGTTCCACCAATTTCAGTGATGATCACATCAACATCAGGTGCTGACATTGCATTCATACGCTCTTTAATCTCATTTGTAATGTGAGGAATTACCTGGACTGTCTCTCCTAGATATTCACCGCGACGCTCACGCGCGATAACCCGAGAGTAAATCTGACCGGTGGTGACGTTGGCTGAACCTTCAAGATTGCGATCTAAGAATCGTTCGTAGTGACCGATATCTAGATCGGTCTCGGCGCCATCGTCGGTTACAAAGACTTCACCGTGTTGAAAAGGATTCATGGTGCCAGGATCAACGTTTAGATAAGGATCGAGTTTCTGCATTGTGACGCGGATACCGCGGGCTACTAGCAATCTGCCGAGGCTTGAAGCAGTTAATCCCTTGCCAAGACTTGAGGCGACTCCGCCAGTTACGAAAATATGTTTAGTCACATGCGCTTGGCCCATGGAAGACAAACCTATCATCTAGATGAAGCTATTAAGAAACTGACTCGCGCATCGCTAGTAGTTCGGTGGCATGTTCTTGCGCACTAGCCGAGCCTTCCAAGCCAGCAAGCATGCGGGCGATCTCCTCAACCCGGCCTGATTCATCTAATTTGGCAACGCCTGATTGTGAGACCGAACCATCGCCGCTCTTCTTAACTACGAAATGTGTATCAGCCCATGCTGCAACTTGCGGCAAATGCGTAACAACGATTACTTGTGTGTGTTTTGCCAAGGCAGCAAGACGCCGACCGACTTCAATTGCAGCTTTACCGCCAACGCCAGCATCTACTTCATCGAAGATATAAGTTCCGACGGGATGAGTTTGCGCTAAAACAACTTCTAGCGCCAACATGATGCGCGACATTTCTCCACCGCTGGCACCTTTACCAAGTGCAATTAGCGGGCCATCGGTATGTCCCTGGATCTGCATCAGTACTTCATCGCAGCCAAGAGAAGTGAAATCAGATTCCTTTAAAGCACCATTGTAATCTGGAGTTGCAATTGCAATAGAAAATTTAGTGTGCGGCATCGCCAGAGCGTTTATCTCTGCGGTAACTGATTTTGACAGTGATATTGATGCAGTAGTTCGCAGATCAGTGAGCTCCTTGGCGGATTTTAGGAGCTCAGTTTTAATCTGACTCAGATCTGCTTGCAGTTGCCTAATCCGGTCTTCGCCACCATTTAAATCTGCGATCGCCTCTTTCGCACCTTTAGCGCGAATAGCTAACGCAGCCAGATCGTCATCGGCTGCCAAAGCGCTGCCATATTTCTTGAGGAAGGAATTTATCTCGGCTTTGCGCCCTTGAAGTGCATCTAACTTTCCAGGATCTGCTTCTAGCGCAGTCAGATAAGAGCTGATCTCGCGGGCAGCATCATCGATTAAGAAGAATCCTTCGGCCAATGCAGAACTGATCTCATCTAACTTGGCATCTTTTCCTTTAGCTAGATCTAAAAATCTTCGTGCTGCTCCCAGTGCGGTAAGTGCGCCAGCGCTCTCATCCGATAGCGCAGCGTTTGCACCCGAACTTGCGGCGCGCAGATCTTCAACACTTGATAAACGTGCGATTTGATTGGTGACCTCACCGTATTCACCGCGTACTGGTTTTAACTTGGTCCAACCGTTTAAGAACTCTTCCAAGTCTGCGACTTCACGATCGCGCTTACTGGCGCTATCTTGCGCAGCTTTTATCCGCGCTTTCAGATCGTTGTAATCTGCAAAGACCTTTTGATATTTAGCTAGCGCAGTTGCAAACTTTGGACCCGAATAACGATCTAACAGTTCGCGTTGCCTGGCTGGCTTAACGATCTGATGATTTGCCGCTTGGCCATGTATCTCAACTAAATTATCGGCGAAGTTTGCCAGAGTAGCCGCAGGCACCGTAGTTCCACCCGCGACCGCTTTGCTCTTGCCATCGCTATTTACGGTGCGCGTTAAAATCAACGCGCCTTCGGAAATATCTGCGCCCGAACTTTCGGCAATCTCTGTCAGCGCATCAGTGACGGCGGGTAGCGCAAATTGTGCAGAAGCTATTAACCGCTCAGAGCCGCTTCTAACTAAATCGCTATCGCTCTTACCACCTAAGACGAGTGCAAGTGCGGTAAGAATCATGGTCTTGCCGGCACCGGTTTCACCGGTTAATACATTTAAACCGCCACCGAATTCCAGAGTGGATTGATCGATGATGCCTAGATTACGGATTGAGATTTCTTCTAGATAAGTGCGTTCACTCACCGCGCCAGCCTTCGACCGGAAGTTTAAATTTTGCAACCAGACGATCGGTAAAGAGCGTTGGATTGATATGCGACAGTTTGATAACTGAGGAATCCTTAGTTATCTGTACTCGATCACCAGAACGTAGCGGTAGCTTTCGGAGCGCATCTGCCGATAACAGGGCATCACTTGATTCGATTTCAACGACAATTTGAGATGTCGGTGCAACCACCATTGGACGAGCAAAGAGGGCGTGCGCAGAAATTGGTAATAACACCAATGCATCGATCTCTGGCCACAAGACAGGACCACCAGCGCTAAAGGCATATGCAGTTGAACCAGTCGGCGTTGAACAAATCAGGCCATCGCAACCCCAGCGCGAAAGGGGGCGATTATCGATTTGTACAAAGAGTTCAACCATAGTTGTGCCATTACGTTCTACGGTAACTTCATTTAGCGCCCAGCCAGTTGAAATAACTGCGCTTTCACGAATTACTGAATATTGCAGAACCATACGGTTTTCGGTGACAAAGTTCTTTGCGACGATACTTGCTGCGATCTCAATTAAAGCAGGTTTTTCTACTTCAGCAAGAAATCCAACATGGCCAAGATTGATACCAAGTATAGGAATATTTTGCGTGCGAGCGATTTCAGCGCCACGTAAAATCGTTCCATCTCCACCGAGTACGATAACTACCTCAGCGCCATTTAAATTCTCTACACTGGATTGAGTAATACCAATGATATTCACATCAGAAGGTGTAGAAAGTTGGAAACCCTCCTTTAAGAGAATCTGCGAG
>OZ254143.1:0-715000 GCA_965267995.1 Candidatus Nanopelagicaceae bacterium | reverse complement strand
TACCCATCCAAGCTCCTGGATCTTGCGACCGGGATAGTGCTTGAATGATAGAACTTCGGTGCTGTGCTTGAGCCCCGTTACATTGTCGGCGCGAAATCACTTGACCAGTGAGCTATTACGCACTCTTTTAAGGGTGGCTGCTTCTAAGCCAACCTCCTGGTTGTCTATGCGACTTCACATCCTTTTCCACTTAGCACAGGCTTTGGGACCTTAGTTGCTATTCTGGGTTGTTTCCCTCTCGACCATGAAGCTTATCCCCCACAGTCTCACTGCTGCGCTCTCACTTACCGGCATTCGGAGTTTGGCTGATGTTGGTAATCTTGTAGGACCCCTCGACCATCCAGTAGCTCTACCTCCGGTAAGAAACACGCAACGCTGCACCTAAATGCATTTCGGAGAGAACCAGCTATCACGAAGTTTGATTGGCCTTTCACCCCTACACACAGCTCATCCCCTAATTTTTCAACATTAGTGGGTTCGGTCCTCCACGCGGTCTTACCCGCGCTTCAACCTGGCCATGCGTAGATCACCTCGCTTCGGGTCTAGATCGTGCTACTTAGTCGCCCTATTCAGACTCGCTTTCGCTACGGCTTCCCCTCGACGGGTTAACCTTGCAACACGACACTAACTCGTAGACTCATTCTTCAAAAGGCACGCTGTCACAACTTACGTCGCTCCAACGGCTTGTACGCACACGGTTTCAGATTCTATTTCACTCCCCTTACGGGGTTCTTTTCACCTTTCCCTCACGGTACTAGTCCGCTATCGGTCATCAGAGAGTATTTAGGCTTAGCGGGTGGTCCCGCCAGATTCATACCGAATTCCTCGAGTTCGGTATTACTTGGGATGACAATAAAGAGTTAATTAAGTTTCGACTACGGGGTTCTCACCCTCTATGACTGGCTTTCCCACACCATTCATCTACTTAACTAGTTTCTGACTCTTTGGTTGAACGGCAGTCCAACCTAACTGGTCCCACGACCCCGATACTGCAACGCCTGCCGGCTTGGCACAGTATCGGTTTAGCCTCTTCCGTTTTCGCTCGCCACTACTAACGGAATCACGGTTGTTTTCTCTTCCTGTGGGTACTGAGATGTTTCACTTCCCCACGTTCCCTTTATCTGCCCTATATATTCAGGCAGAAATAACCAGACATTACTCTGGCTGGGTTTCCCCATTCGGAAATCCTCGGATCAAAGCTCGTTTGACAGCTCCCCGAGGCTTATCGCAGCCTACTACGTCCTTCATCGGCTTCTGATGCCAAGGCATCCACCATGTGCGCTTAATAATTTTTCCACAAAGATGCTCGCGTCCACTGTGTAGTTCTCAAAATACGGGCGGTACTCAATAAGAGTTGAGACTTAGAAAATGAATTCCAGTATCTCTTCTTATTAAGTCCAGAGGTTTGGCGCTAGCCGTCCCCTCAGGACCCAACAACGTGCCTAGTTGAAATTCGATATTCAGGGATTTTCCACTCCTATTTTGTCCGAAGACAAATTTCGGTTGTACTGGTATGAATTCTTAGATAAACCTAAGTCAATGCTCCACATATGAGCCTGATTTCTCAATATTTTTGAGTTCAGATGCTCCTTAGAAAGGAGGTGATCCAGCCGCACCTTCCGGTACGGCTACCTTGTTACGACTTCATCCCAATCACCGATCCCACCTTTGGCAGCTCCCTCCTTGCGGTTGGGCCACTGACTTTGGGTGTTACCGACTTTCGTGATGTGACGGGCGGTGTGTACAAGCCCCGGGAACGTATTCACCGTAGCGTTGCTGATCTACGATTACTAGCAACTCCGACTTCATGGGGTCGAGTTGCAGACCCCAATCCGAACTGAGACTGGCTTTATCGGATTCGCTCCACCTTGCGGTATCGCAGCCGTTTGTACCAGCCATTGTAGCATGCGTGCAGCCCAAGACATAAGGGGCATGATGATTTGACGTCATCCCCACCTTCCTCCGAGTTAACCCCGGCAGTCTCCTGTGAGTCCCCAACTAAATGCTGGCAACACAGAACGAGGGTTGCGCTCGTTGCGGGACTTAACCCAACATCTCACGACACGAGCTGACGACAACCATGCACCACCTGTATACAGACCTTGCGGCTATGACATCTCTGCCATATTCCTGTATATGTCAAGCCTTGGTAAGGTTCTTCGCGTTGCGTCGAATTAAGCCGCATGCTCCGCTGCTTGTGCGGGGCCCCGTCAATTCCTTTGAGTTTTAATCTTGCGATCGTACTCCCCAGGCGGGGCGCTTAATGCGTTAGCTGCGTCGCACAAACCGTGGAAGGTTCGCACAACTAGCGCCCACCGTTTACGGCGTGGACTACCAGGGTATCTAATCCTGTTCGCTCCCCACGCTTTCGCTCCTCAGTGTCAGTATTGGCCCAGAGACCTGCCTTCGCCATCGGTGTTCCTCCTGATATCTGCGCATTCCACCGCTACACCAGGAATTCCAGTCTCCCCTACCAAACTCTAGCTTGCCCGTATCGGCTGCAAGTCAGGGGTTGAGCCCCTGAATTTCACAACCGACGTAACAAACCACCTACGAGCTCTTTACGCCCAATAATTCCGGACAACGCTTGCACCCTATGTATTACCGCGGCTGCTGGCACATAGTTAGCCGGTGCTTCTTCTGCAGGTACCTTCACTTGCGCTTATTCCCTGCTGAAAGCGGTTTACAACCCGAAGGCCTTCATCCCGCACGCGGCGTCGCTGGGTCAGAGTTTCCTCCATTGCCCAATATTCCCCACTGCTGCCTCCCGTAGGAGTCTGGGCCGTGTCTCAGTCCCAGTGTGGCCGGTCGCCCTCTCAGGCCGGCTACCCGTCGTCGCCTTGGTGAGCCATTACCTCACCAACAAGCTGATAGGCCGCGAAGTCATCTTCAACCGAAAAACTTTCCAGCCCCGATCATGCGATCAAGGCTCATATCCGGTATTAGCCCCGGTTTCCCGGAGTTATCCCAGAGTTGAAGGCAGATTCTTCACGTGTTCCTCACCCGTTCGCCGCTAATCCTTCACCGAAGTGATCTCATCGCTCGACTTGCATGTGTTAAGCACGCCGCCAGCGTTCGTCCTGAGCCAGGATCAAACTCTCCATAGAAAGTTTTCTTCATGGCTTACGAGACAAACAAACTGTCGTTTATTTTGTCTTTACCAAAGGAAATCAACGAGTATTGCAAAGCACTGAATAAACAGTGTTTTACACATACTTCATTGAAGTATTTATTTAGAGAATGGCCCAGTCAAAATTAAATGACTAGTAATACCATTCTCTGGCATTGACTTATGGCACGCTGTTGAGTTCTCAAGGTACGGATGCGCACTGCGTTTCGGCTTATGACCGATTTTCAGGGCAGACTGCCAAATCTAGTCCATGCACGCGGGCACGGTCAAACCGGCCTTTGGAAGAGCTAGATCTGGTAAATGCTGTACGGCCTAAATCGTCCGTTCACACAGCAAGGATCATAACTATAGGCGGCATGGGTGAGAGGGTCAAATCGGCTGGGCCAGATCGCTAGTGGGATTGGTCATAGGCTAAAAATACGAAAAAATGCGATATTTATGCGTAAAAAACGCTAAAGCGCTAGCAGAGGTGGTTATTAGATCAATTCCACTGCAGCGAGATCGCGCTTGCCTTTACGTAAAACTGCATATTTACCGCATAAAAAGTCACTTTTTTGAGGTGCGAAATCTTCTCCCGAGATCTTTACATTGTTTAGGTACGCCCCGCCCTCTTTAACGATTCGGCGGGCTGCAGACTTTGAGTCAACTACACCGGTAGCAGCCAATAGATCCACCCAAGTTGGAATCGGATCTCCACTGTTAACCGTTGTTCGTGGTAATTCGGCAAGTGCAGATGCCAGAGTTGCCTCATCTAGCTCTGCGAGTTCTCCTTGTCCAAATAATGCGCGAGCTGCAGCTTCTACGCGATTACAGATATCTTCAGAATGAACAAGTGAAGTTAACTCGCGTGCAAGTGCGCGATGAGCTTCACGAGCTCCCGGATTTTCGGCATGAGATTTTTCAAGCGTTTCAATCTCTGCGCGAGATTTAAATGAGAAAACCTTTAAGAAGTTAACTACATCTTTATCATCCGTATTTAACCAGTATTGGAAGAATGCGTAAGGCGATGTCATCTCCGAATCTAGCCAAATCGCTCCCCCGGCGGTCTTACCAAACTTGGTGCCATCGGCTTTAGCAAGTAAAGGAATTGTCAGCGCATGGCCGCTGCCACTTTCTACGCGACGAATTAAATCTAGACCGCCAACAATATTGCCCCATTGATCAGACCCACCCAGTTGCAAAGTACAGTTGTAGCGGCGATAGAGTTCGAGGAAATCAAATGATTGCAAAACTTGATAAGAGAATTCTGTGTAAGAAATTCCACCACTTTCAAGGCGTGACGATACTGAATCTTTAGCAAGCATTTGATTGACGCTAAAGTGCTTTCCGATATCGCGCATAAATTCAATTGCCGAAAGTGGCGCAGTCCAATCCAAATTATTGGCAACTATCGCAGCGTTATCTTTCGCATTGAAATCTAGGTATTTAGAGACTTGTTGGCGAATACGTTCCACCCATCCGGCAACCACATCCGTCGTATTAAGAGAGCGTTCTTCACTCTTACCGCTGGGATCTCCGATCAGACCGGTCGCTCCCCCAACGAGGGCGATAGGAATATGTCCGGCTAGCTGAAAGCGGCGTAGCGCAAGGAGAACAACCAGGTTTCCCACGTGCAAGCTAGGTGCGGTTGGATCAAAGCCAATGTATAAAGTTGTTGGCTTCTTTAAGGATTCAATAAGCGCTGCTTCATCGGTTGACTGCGAAAAGAGTCCGCGCCATTTCAGATCATCGATTAATACCTTCGATTGTGGCGTCATAGCTGGGCTCATTGCCCCATCATCTCGGAAAAGGCGCTGACTTGGGTGGATATTTTCTTCTGCGCGGCTTTCGTCGCAACCGTTGCTTCAGCGAGTTGTTTGGCCAGGGCCGCCCCACCTGTTGCGCCAACAGTTGTGCGCGATGAGATCGCACCTTCTACCGTTAAGGATTTACGGATCTCGGGAGTTAACTTGGGATGAACCGCAGTGAAATCAGAATCGCTCATTTCGTGCAGTTCAATATTCTTTGATTCACATATCGCAACGCATTTTCCGGCAGCTTCATGAGCGGATGCAAATGGCACACCAGCGCGAACAAGAAAATCTGCTACTTCAGTTGCTAACGAAAATCCTTGCGGGGCGGCAGCTGACATCTCGGCGCGATCAAAGGTAGTTGTTGCGACCATGCCGGTAACGGCCGGTAGAACTAAACGCAAAGTATCAATGGAGTCAAAGAGCGGTTCTTTATCTTCTTGTAAATCGCGGTTGTATGCAAAGGGCAGACCCTTAAGCATCGCCAGAACTCCAGTGAGATTTCCAATTAAGCGTCCGGCTTTACCGCGGGCAAGTTCTGCCATATCTGGATTCTTCTTCTGCGGCATTATTGATGAGCCAGTTGAATAAGCATCGGCGACTTTTGCCCAACCAAATTCTGTTGTTGCCCAGATGCACCACTCTTCACCAATCCGAGAGAGATGAACTCCAACCAGCGAAATAATAAAGAGCGCTTCGGCGACGAAGTCTCTATCTGAAACCCCATCGATGCTATTTGCGCTCGATGAAGTAAACCCTAAATCCTTTGCCGTGGCCTCTGGTTGTAAACCAAGGCCCGAACCGGCTAGCGCGCCCGAACCAAGTGGGCTTACCGAAGTTCTAGCCAACCAATCTTGAATACGATCAAAATCGCGCGCAAAGGCGTGGATATGTTTAGCTAGTTCGTGGCCAAATAAAATCGGTTGTGCATGCTGCATATGGGTAAACCCCGGCGCAGGTGCATCACCATATTCTGTTGCTTTAGCAATTAAGGCTTGCTGCAGCAGTCCAATCTGTTGGGCAATGTCGAGCATATGATCGATGGCATAAAGTTTTAGATCTGTTGCTACTTGATCATTTCGTGAGCGACCAGCACGCAGCGCTCCCCCGGTTTCACCGATCTTCTCCATTAATCCACGTTCTAAAGCGCTATGGACATCTTCATCTTCTGCTGATGGTAGAAATTTTGCGGATGCAACATCAGAAATTAGATCCTTTAAGGCGCCCTCAATCTTTGTTGCTTGCTCCGCGGTTAAGAGACCTGATGATTTAAGTACCCGCAGATGAGCTAGCGATGAACGCAGGTCGTACGGTGCTAAGCGCCAATCGAATTGCACGCTACGCGACAAGGCAAAGACAGCATCGGCCGGTGCATCTGAAAAACGTCCACCCCAGAGCGCCATTAACGTGCCTTTCTCTTTGCGGTTGCTTTTCTACTTGAAGTACCGAAGGAGAGTAATTCTTTCGCTAAATCAGCTCCCCCGTTGGACTTCTTCGCAACAATCAAGACCGTGTCGTCGCCGGCAATAGTTCCGATAATGCTCTTGATCCCTGAGTTATCGAGTGAACTAGCTAAAAATTGCGCACCACCTGGCGGTGTGCGAACTACCGCCAAATTTCCGGAAGATTCAACTGAGAGAATTAGATCAGAAGGTAGCGGCATCGATCTAGAGATCGCTCCATCTGATGTTGCGCCGATTTGATAGATAAGTTCGCCTTGCTCGTTGCGAGAACGAACTGCGCCAAGTTCTTCCAAATCGCGGCTAGCCGTAGCCTGAGTGACATCGAAGCCAGCCTTTTTCAGTAATTTCACGAGATCAGATTGCGAGTGGACTACACCAGCTTTGATTAGTGAGATCGCTTTGGAGCGACGTGCTGATACCGATGTTGAGTTTAGTACTTTAGCCACGGGAAACCTCCGACATAGATTGCGTGAAGATCGTTATGAATATATCAATTTGAACTTTGGAAACGATTAACGCAGGTGCGATGCGAATCGTGTCGGCATTAGGCGCATTAACTAATACCCCACGATTGGCCAGCAACCCAGCAAGTTCCTTCGCATAATCGCCATCGAGACCGATACCGATTAACAGCCCGCGACCACGAACTTCGGTGATTCCGCGAACTACTTCTAATTTGATTTTTAAACGTTTCTCAAAACTCTTAGCCGAGACCATTAAGCGGTTCTTGGTAATCAATTCAATTGCAGCAAGTCCTGCTGCTGCAGCTACCGGATTGCCACCAAAGGTTGTGCCATGTTCGCCCGGCTCAAATTGCGGACACTGACTTCCGAGAGTGATCATCGCGCCAAGTGGTAGCCCACCGCCTAAACCTTTTGCCAAGGTAATCACATCGGGGCGAATCTTCTCATCCTCAAAGCCAAACCATGTGCCGGTTCGTCCCATCCCAGTCTGCACACAATCTAAGACAAGCAATACTCCATATTGGTTACACAAATCGCGAAGTTGCTTTAAATAACCAAAGGGCGGAACGATAACCCCAGCTTCACCCATAATAGGTTCGACAATTACCATCGCAGTCTTCTTACTTACTGCTTTGCGCATCGCGGTGATGTCCCCGAAAGTCACATGTTTTATATCTTTTATCAACGGTTTAAAGGGAGTGCGTTTACTTCGTTGTCCTGTAAGTGAAAGTGCACCCATGGTGCGACCATGAAATGCGCCCGATGTTGCGACGATCTTGGTGCGACCAGTTTTTCGAGATAATTTCAGGGCAGCTTCATTGGCTTCCGCCCCTGAATTACAGAAAAAGACTCTAGCTGTCTTATCGCCCGTTAAATCCTGCAACTTACTTGCCAGCGCCAAACCCGAAGGATGGCTATATAAATTACTGACATGCCCAAGCGTTGCAATCTGCTTAGAGACAGCGCGAACTATCACGGGATGTGCGTGTCCTAAAACATTTGTAGCGATTCCGCCGAGAAAATCTAGATACTTCTTTCCGGAGGTATCGGTGACGATTACGCCTTTTCCGGAGGCCAGAGTTATCTTCGGTTCACCATAGTTATTTTGCATGACGTCAAGCCAGTTAAGTGAATTTTTTCCTTTAGATATTCTCATTTTGTCACCAACGTTCCTCCGTGATTATCCAAAGCTGCTGCGAATGCAGCCGGATTTGTCCCATCGATAATTCTTACAGCGCTAGCTCCACCGTTAATCGCATCTAAACAAGCTTGCACTTTTGGTGCCATACCTTCGGCGAAGGTTCCTTTGATCGATCCTAAGTCGGCAGCAGAAATTTCAGAGATAAGTGAAGAAGTATCTGGCCAAGAGCGATAGATACCAGCAACATCGGTCATGATAATTAAACATTGTGCATCTAGCGCGCCCGCGATCGCTGCCGCTGCTAAATCTGCATTTACATTTAATCCACCTCTAAAACTTTCATCGATCGCTATCGGTGAGATAACTGGCACCTGGCCGCCTTTTAGAGCGTTCTTAATGGCCTGTGGGTTTACCGCAGTTATCACTCCTACTAAGCCTAAATCAGCCGGTGTTCCATCCACTAACTTAAGTAGTGGCTCTGCAATCAAAGATTCACTCGTGCGCCCAGATAGTGCAACTGCGTTCACACCGGCTTTCTGCAGTGATCTAGCTACTGCTGGCCCAACTTCTTCGGCCAGAACTCGTTCCACAATTTCAAAGATCTCTGGAGTCGTAACGCGAAATCCACCGATAAATTCTGAAGCTATTTCTTCGGCCTTTAGCGCGGCATCAATCTGTGGGCCGCCACCGTGAACAATGACTAGCGATACTCCCTGGCTTTGCGCAGCGGCTATCGCCTTGGCAAATGCCCCATTCTCATCCTGCATGGCGTGGCCACCAAATTTAACGACGATCATGTTGCGTATGCCGAATTCTCGTGAACATAATCGTGCGATAGATCATTTGTATATACCGTGGCGCTAGCGCTACCAACCTTGAGATCGATATCGATAGTAACTAAGCGATTGGCAAAAGAAACTAGATTGCGATCGGCGAATGGGGCGCTGGATTTAGCTACCTGCACTCCGTTTAAAGTCACATCAATATCTAGTGGATTCAGTTGTGCTCTTGCAGTACCAACTGCGGCCAGAACGCGACCCCAATTGGGATCTCCTCCGAAGATGGCGCATTTTAATAGATTATTGCGGGCGCAGGCGCGGGCTACTTCTACCGCATCAGATTCTGACGCTGCACCGCTTACTTTAATTGCTACAGTCTTGGTCGATCCTTCTGCATCTGCAATCAATTGTTGCGAGAGCGAACCACAAACGCTCATTAGCGAATCTTCGAGTTCGGTCTCAGATGGCGCAAAGCCGCTGGCACCGGAGCCCATTAACAGAACTGTGTCATTAGTTGATGTACAACCATCAGAATCGATTCGATTATAAGTACGATCACAAACCCGTTGAAAAATCTCTTGTGCGCCATCCGGCAATATCGCATCTGTCATAACTACAGATAACATCGTCGCTAGCGCTGGCGCCAGCATGCCGGCTCCCTTAGCAACCCCAGAGACCTCGAACTTCTCTGATTTAAAGTTAGCGATTTTGGCAACGCTATCTGTTGTCATAATCGCTTTGGCAACTTCCTCCAGAGCGTCTTGGTTTAGTTCTTTCGAGATCAAGTCGATCCCCGAAAGAATCTTCTCCATCGGCAATAGTTCGCCAATTAAACCCGTTGAACAAACAACTACTTCACCAGATGAAATCCCAAGTACTTCGCCCACGTGTTCAGCGGTCTTATGGGTATCTGCAAATCCTTGCGGTCCAGTACAGGCATTTGCTCCGCCGGAATTCAATATTGCTGCACGGACGATCTTCTCTTTTGTCACCTGCTTGCTCCATATGACGGGCGCGGCAACGACCTGATTTGATGTGTATACCGCCGCTGCATCAAAGAGCGGTCCGTTATTGACTACTAAACTTAAATCTAAAGCCCCAGAACTCTTTAGGCCAGCGGCGCAAGATGCGGCGGTAAAGCCATTGGGTAACTTCATGCGCCAATCCCTTGACCGGTCAGCCCTAAGTTCTCTTTTAAGCCACAGATAATGTTGGCATTTTGAATTGCTTGCCCAGCAGCTCCTTTTACTAAATTATCAATAGCCACGCTTACAACGAGGCGATTGGTGTGTTCGTCGACCGCTACCTGCATCGCAACGTAATTACTTCCCAGAACTGACGTTGTCTTAGGCATCTGACCTTCGGGAAGTAATTGAACAAACTCTTCACTTGCATAAGCGTGCTCGTATGCGCTGCGTACTTGCTTCAAATCTACGTCGGGTTTCAACTTTATCGTTATCGTTGCCAAAATTCCACGCGGCATTGGAGCCAATATCGGTGTGAAGGACACCTTCGTCTCTTCACTCGTGGAACGGATAATCGCTTCTTCAATTTCAGGGGTGTGCTGATGTACTCCCCCGAATTTATAAGAAGTCAGACTTCCCATAACTTCACTTGCAATCAGATTGATCTTTGCGCTGCGGCCTGCTCCAGTTGTTCCGGATGCAGCAACCACGACGACATCGCTGACATCGGCTATCTGTGCAGCAGGTGCCACACCAAGGGCAATTGCAGTTGCGTAACAACCCGGATTTGCCACTTTGCTAGATTTTGCAATCAGATCACGTGCACCTGGTAGTTCAGGTGCGCCATATGTCCATGTACCTGCGTGATCGCCGCCATAATACTTTTCCCACTTTGTGGAGTCTTCTAAACGGTAATCGGCACCTAGATCAACGATCTTTGCCTTCGGGTTCAGTGAGGCAATGACTTTTGCGCTCTCCCCATGAGGCAGAGCTAGGAAGATAAGTTCGCAGCAATCAAAGTCACTTGCGACAAAAGCGCTAAATTTCTGACCCGAATAGCTAACTAATTGCGGATGTACCGATGTAATCGTCTCGCCTGCGTTGGAATGGGCGGTGACATTGCATACTTCAAATTCAGGGTGGCCCGCCAATAAACGCAGCAGCTCTCCCCCGGCATAGCCGCTAGCTCCAATGACACCGATCTTCATGAGGTGACTGTAGCATAATTATGCGCCTTGATGCATATTTATACAGAATCAGTTAGTACGTAGGACCGCTCCCGTGGCCTTCGCAGCCGCCACAACAGCCGCTTCACGCATAGCCGACACTTCAGCCCCCGTAAGAGTTCGATCAGAAGCGCGGAAAGTAAGGGTAAAGGCAAGTGAAATCTTGCCATCATCGATCTTGTCGTAACGATCAAAGAGTGCGATTGATTCAAGTAGCTCACCGGCGCCTTGGCGAAGTGCGCTTTCTACATCTTGGGCAGATACCGAACTATCAACGATTAGTGCAACATCCTGCACCGCCGCGGGCATTGTGCCGACGCGCAATGGGCGGACAATATCCGAATCTGGCAGAGCGCTTAATCCAACGGCAAAGGCAACGCTACGTTCTGGCAGGCCATACTTTGCAATGATATTTGGGTGAATCTCTCCAGCATGTGCGACCGCTTTACCCTCCACAATTAATTCAGCGCATCGCCCAGGATGCCAAGGTGCAAAATCCGAGCGCTTAATCGTCCACTGCAGATTACATAACTGCAAGATATCTTGGGCATAAGCGATGGCATCTTGCCAGTTATAGCTACGCGCCTTACCTTGCCAATCTTCGTTCTCTACTTTGCCTACTAATAGGCCTGCTACGTGAAATGCCTGTGGTGGAACGCTGGCATAAATAGCAGCAATTGTCTTTGTATCGGGGCGAGTTCCAATCTCTGGCGATACTGCAGGATTTAACTTCTGCGAGCTTCTGAAAATTGAACCCATTTCAAAGATTGCAAAGTCTTTGGCGCCGCGGCTGATATTACGTGCGGCCACCTCAATTAACCCTGGCACCAAGTGCACGCGCATGAGTGGTGATTCTTCAGACATGGGATTTGCGATGCGATATGTTGCCGCGCGATCTCCAACAAATCCCATCTGGTCGATCGTCTCTTGATTTGTAAATGGAAAGGTTTGAACTTCCGCTAAGCCACGCGCGGCCAACATCGCAGCAATTGCGCGACGCCGCTTTTGGGTTGGCGTCAGGCTGGCGTGCTTTGGACGCGGTGGCAGGATAGAAGGAATCTTGTCGTAGCCAATCATGCGCGCAACTTCTTCGGCCAAATCCGTCTGTGTTAATAAATCTGAGCGCCATGATGGCGGATCAACGGTGAAAGTCTTCTCATCCACATCGCAGCCAATAACGCGCAGAACGCGGGCTATCTCTTTCGCGGAAACCTCTAACCCGAGTAACTTGGGGATAAATGCGGGATCTAACTTTATAACCGGCGCATATTTCGGCTCTCCCGCAACCACAGTTGCCACGTGAAGGGCAGAGCTATGGGCGGTAAGTAACTGTACGAATCGCGCCGATGCAAATTCAGCAAGGCTGGGATCAACGCTGCGTTCTAAGCGACGGGATGCTTCTGAAGATAATTTGTGGCGGCGTGAATTTCTAGCTACACAAACGGGATCAAAGCGAACTGCTTCGAGTGCAATATCGGTGGTGGTCTCTGAAATTTCAGATGACTGTCCGCCCATGGTGCCGGCTAGTGCAAGTGGTTGCTTATCGTCACAAACCATTAAATCTTCTGGATCTAATTGACGAACCTGGCCATCTAAAGTTGTAAATGGTTGCGCTTTGCCCGCGCGTTTAATCGTCAAACCTCCAGAGATCTTCGCCTTATCAAATGCATGAAGTGGTTGACCAAGTTCGAGCATCACATAGTTGGTCACATCTACAACTAACGAAATCGAACGCATCCCCATCTTTTCAATACGCCGGCGCATCCACATCGGCGTCTTGGCAGATGGATCAAAGTTAGAGAGTGTTCGCAAGTAAAAGACGGAGGCAGTTTTGGGATCTTCGATCTTTGCCGCAACGCCTTTTCCGGCATCGGCAAAGCTGACCTTGCGCAGCGAATCAACCGGATCAGTAAATTTGAGACCAAGTGAGCCCGCAACTTCTCGCGCGATTCCACGAATACTTAACGCATAACCGCGATCCGGGTTAACTGCGATATCAAAGATAGTGTCGTTAATATCTAGGCCGGTAATTGCATCAGCGCCTATTTCAACATCGCCTTCGGCAAAGACCATGATCCCTGAATGATCATCGCCAAGTCCGAGTTCACGAGAGGAACAGATCATGCCGTTGGAGGTCTTGCCGTACGTTTCACGAGCCGCGATATGGAAATCGCCAGGTAAGACAGCGCCAGGTAGAGCTGCAACGATGAGATCGCCAACTGCAAAATTTGTAGCACCACAAATGACATAACGAACTTCTTTTTCACCACAATCTAGGCCAACGTAGCGAATCGGCTTCTTAAATTCAGTGATCTCTTCAATCGATAAAACCTTGGCGAATTTAAGCGGTCCGGTTAGCCCAGCTCCAGCTTCAATAATCTCTTCAACCTCAAAACCAACCCGAATCAAACCATCTGAGATTTGTTCTGCAGTTATATTCGCTGGAATCTCAACGAATTCACGGAGCCACGATAAAGGTGCGCGCATTTATAGACCTACCCCGAATTGACGAGTAAAGCGCAGATCGCCTTCAACGATGTCATGCATATCAGTTACGTTATGGCGCACCATCAGCGTACGTTCTAGACCCATACCAAATGCAAAGCCGCTATAAATTTCAGTGTCGATGCCGCATGTTTGTAGAACTATGGGATTGACCATGCCGCAGCCGCCCCACTCAATCCAGCGACCGTTAAAGAAGATATCGACTTCCGCACTTGGCTCCGTAAATGGAAAGAATGATGGGCGAAGCCGCGTTGTGACATCTGGGCCAAACATCGCTTGCGCAAAGTTGTCGAGCGTTCCTTTGAGGTGGGCCATGGTGATGCCCTTATCAACTACCAAACCTTCAACTTGGTGAAATACTGGGCTGTGAGTTGCATCTAACTCATCGGCGCGGAAGGTTCGTCCCGGACAGATCATGTAGATCGGTGGCTCGTTTTCTAGCATGGAGCGGATTTGAACCGGTGAAGTTTGGGTACGCAGAACCATTCCCGATTCAACTGGCTCAATATAGAAAGTATCTTGCATGGTGCGTGCTGGATGATCCGCTGGAATATTTAAGGAATCAAAGTTGAGCCAACCAGATTCAAGTTCGGGGCCTTCTTCCACGCTATAGCCCTGTTCGATAAAGAAGTCGCTAATCTCATTTTTGATGATTGAGATCGGATGTAGACCGCCGCGATGGGATCGATTAACGGGAAGAGTTATATCTACGATCTCTTCCAATAAAACTTTGGCATCACGTTGCGCCTCTAGCTTTGCAGTTGCGCTTTGCAAAGCTGCAGTAATCGCAGCTTTAGCTTCACCAATAATTTTGCCGGCGCTGGCTTTCTCATCGGCAGGAAGTGAACCGAGTGAGCGATTGGCGAGTGAAATTTCGGCCTTATCCCCCAGGTGTGCCAGGCGTGCTGCCTTTAACTCATCAAGATCTTTAGCTGATGTGAAGGCGGTTTCGGCAGCGGCAATCCAACGCTTAATATCTGCTGGATTCATGCGGGAATTCTAACCTGCTCACCTTGCTCAGTGAGGGATATTTGCTTACTTATGCGAGAGGTGAAAGATCACAATCGCCGCAGCGGCTGCAAGATTTAGGCTCTCGGCATTGCCGGTCATAGGAATGCTTACCTGCATTACATCAGAATCGATCAAGGCATCTATACCGCGCGCCTCATTGCCAAAAATCGCAACGCAATCAGGTAAATCGTTAAGTTCTAACAGTGACTTCGTTCCTTGCGCACTGAGTGCAATCTTCTTAACCGTAGGAAGCTGATCAGATAACTGATTAAGGGTTATGCCAGTGAAAAGTGGTACATGCCAGAGTGATCCGGCGGTAGCCCGGACCACCTTCGGAGAATACATATCGACGCTGCCAGGTGAAACGATGACTGCATCTACACCCATCGCATCTGCAGTCCGCAGAATAGTTCCAGCATTTCCTGGATCTTGAATTTCGTGGAGATAGATAAAGCGTGACTTTCCACTTGCCTTTAACTTTGCTAAATCATTATCCGCAACTGCACATATTGCAATAATTCCTTGTGGGGTCATCGTCGATGACATTGCCGCCATTACTGGCTCGCTAACCAATACGACTTCCGCGATTGAGATATCAAGACCTGCTTGATCTATGCGGTTCTTGCCACTTTCAGTTAGATAAACGGTCTTAACGCTCGGGCCTTGCGTTGCGGTAAATGCTTCACGGGCACATTGCAGGCCCTCGGCGATAAATTCTCCGTGCGCTGCTCTCTCTTTATTACCCCGGGAAGAGATAAGAGCCTTCACCCGCGCGATATGCGGTGAGTGAAGGCTCTCGATCATCTAATTTCTCGGCAGATGCTTATTAAGCGCTGACGAGGTTCTTGCGTGATAAATCAACTAGCACCTTAAATGTTGCAGGATCATTCGTTGCGATATCCGATAGAACGCGACGATCAACCTCAACACCGGCAGCCTTTAGACCTTGGATGAAGCGGTTGTAGGTCATTCCGTTTTCGCGAGCAGCAGCGTTAATGCGCTGAATCCACAGTTGACGGAAATCGCCTTTCTTATCTTTACGATCGTTAAAGGCGTAGACCATTGAGTGAGTAACTTGTTCCTTCGCCTTTGTGAAAAGACGTGAACGTTGCCCACGGTAACCGCTGGCGCGTTCTAGGGTTGTGCGACGCTTCTTAGCAGCGTGAACTCCGCGTTTTACTCTCATTTAATTCACACTCCTTACTTAAGACCAAGCATGCGCTTGGCTGTCATAGTTACGGTTGGCTTTGCTGATTGTTCAGTACTCAGACGACGAGTAACGCGAGATGACTTACGCTCCAAAAGGTGGCGCTTGCCGGCACGCTCGTGCATGATCTTTCCTGATCCGGTAACGCGAAAAGTCTTCTTCGCGCCACTATGGGTCTTCATCTTTGGCATCTATCTTCTCCTGTACTTCGTCGTGTTATTAAAACTATTTATCTTCAGCAGTTGCAGCTTGCGCTGCTACCGCTGCTTCTTTAGCAGCTCGCGCCGCCTTCTGTTCTGCAACAGCTTCGGTCTTCTTCTTCGTAGGACCGAGCACCATCGTCATATTTCGTCCCTCTTGCTTTGGGGCGAACTCAACAAAAGCGACTTCTGCAACATCTTCTGCAAGGCGTTGCAATAGTTTGTAACCAAGCTCGGGGCGAGTTTGTTCGCGTCCGCGGAACTTCATCGTGATCTTTACCTTGTCGCCACCTTTTAAGAATTTCACAATCGCGTTACGTTTTGTTTCGTAATCGTGGTTCTCAATCTTTGGCGTCAAACGCACTTCCTTAACCACAATGTGGGTCTGGTTCTGACGGGCTTCACGGGCTTTCTGGGCTACTTCATACTTATATTTGCCGAAGTCCATAATTTTGCATACAGGTGGAGTGGCATCAGGTGCGATCTCTACGAGATCTAATCCGACTTCATCTGCCATCTGTAGCGCCGTGTCGATATCTACAACTCCAACTTGGTCTCCGGTATGTCCAATGAGACGAATTTGAGGTGTGCGGATACGGTCATTAATGCGCGGTTCAGTTGTGATTTGTTCTCCTTAGTTGGTCTGCTACTTGTCTTTTGACTTAGGTAGCCAGGCTTATCGCAAAAATCGCGCACCGCTAAGGAAAGTGAATTACGCCCGCAGGCGATTTACTTTCGACGAACCAGCCAGCTCTACTGATGTAGGCCGAGAAGGTGGGAGCGGTGAGCTCCTCTTGCAGTAGCCGTGGCCACTGGTCTGAGGGTCACTTTACCTTCACGCACCCATGGCGTGCAAACCGCCGTCTACGTGGATGATCTCAGCGGTAGTTTTCGGGAACCAGTCCGAAAGTAGGGCCACCACCGCTTGGGCGGCAGGGACTGGATCGGTTACATCCCACTCCAGCGGTGATCGCTCATTCCAAACTTTTTCAAATTCATCAAAACCTGGAATCGACTTTGCCGCCATCGTGCGTATTGGGCCTGCGGCAACGAGATTAACGCGAATATTTTCAGCCCCTAAATCACGGGCTAGATAGCGCGAAGTTGATTCCAGCGCTGCTTTAGCGACTCCCATCCAGTCATATTTTGGCCAAGCAACAGTTGCATCGAAATCCAAGCCAACGACAGAGCCACCACCATTGAAAAGTGAGCGCGTAGCCATGGTTAGCGATTTAAGTGAATAGGCCGAGACATGTACTGCGGTTGCTACATCTTCCCAGGCGGTATTTAGAAAGTTACCACCGAGGGCAGCCTCCGGTGCAAAACCAATGGAATGAACAACGCCATCTAGATGTGGGACATGTTCTTTAACACGATCAGCGAGTGCGTCTAGGTGCTCCTGATTTGTAACATCTAATTCAATAACTGGCGCAGCATGTGGCAAGCGTCCCGAGATACGAGTAGTCAAACTCATTACCCGGCCGTATGACGAGAGCAAAACTGTGGCGCCTTCTTCTTGGGCAATCTTTGCAATATGGAATGCGATAGAGCTATCAGTAAGCACGCCAGTTACTAGAATATTTTTGCCTTGTAAGATCCCCATAATTAATGTCCCATTCCTAATCCGCCATCCACTGGTATCAACGCACCAGTTATGTAACCTGCCTCTTGAGATGCCACAAATGTGACAACGTTTGCAATTTCTTCTGCACTGCAGAATCTACCGAGCGGAACCGACTTGGCGATCTCATCCCTACGTTTCTGATCTAAATCCGCGGTCATATCTGTTTCGACAAATCCGGGAGCGATCACATTTGCGGTAATTCCACGAGAACCGAGCTCACGAGCAAATGAGCGAGCCATTCCGAGCAAGCCGGCCTTGCTTGCAGAATAGTTAACTTGGCCAGCAGCTCCTACTCCCCCAACCACTGAACCGATAAATATCAAGCGACCGCGCTTTAATTTAAGTAAACCTTTGGTGGCCCGGCGAGCGACACGAAATGCGCCTGTTAAATTGGCATCAACGACATCTTCGAAATCGGCATCACTCATACGCAACACCAAACCATCTTTGGTAATGCCAGCGTTGGCAACGATGATTTCGGGAGTTCCGTACTTCGCTTCAATTTCTGCAAAGGCCGTTTCCACGCTTTCGGTGGAAGTGACATCCATTTTTACAGAAAGGAAACCAGCAGGAGCATCTCCGGAACGATGAGTGATGATTACGCGATGACCGGCAGCGGTTAGTGATTGCGCGATCGCCAATCCAATTCCGCGATTTCCACCAGTGACCAGGGCAAGTGAAGTATTTTCATCTGTCATAAGAGAAAACTTACCCTGCTACTTATGCGTAACCAGCATTTCCGCCTCGCGCCCTGCTTAATTGCCCAATAGTCTTCTCTCATGGCCAAGGCGTTCGGTATCGGCAAGAAGAAGAGCAAAGCAACCAATGTTTATGACATAACCGCTGCCCCAGCATCGCTAACCCGTGATCAAGCAGGTCGCCAACGCCGCTACTTTATCTCGATGATGATTCGTACTGGCTGTTTCTTGCTCACTGTTATTTTGCCGAGTCCCTTTCGCTGGTTTGCTTTACTTGGAGCGGTGACCTTGCCATATATCGCAGTTGTAATCGCTAATGCCGGTCGTGAGAGCTTTTCACCCGGTGAGGCGCTAGTTACCGATAAAGCAAAGTCTTTAGAGTAATAACACTTCGCTAGACTCACCCGCATGCCAGTTAAGCCAGCTAGAGAGCGCGAGCCACTGGCCTTACTGAAATCATTGATCGCCCTTCTTCTGATCGCAATGTGTATCTGGGCTGCGCAATGGCAGTTTCAAAGGGGTATTGATCGACATCAACGAAATTCGCTGATCGAATCCCAATTAACTCTGCCTGAAATTAACATCTCTAAAATCGCATCTGCGAACACGAGTGACATCACTGCATTTGAATGGCGCACCGTAAGCGCAGCTGGGCAATTCAATCCCGCGCAGCAAATATTGTTGAAAAATCGTTACTTCGAAGGCGTGTACGGCTACGAGGTATTAACCCGATTTAAGTTAACCGATGGCAGATATATCTGGGTAGATCGCGGCTGGGTAAAAGCCGGTGCCGATGCCAAGACTGCTCCTGTAACGACAACTGTTCCAAGTGGTGAAGTATCTCTAGTTGCCCGCGTCCGATTGGATAGGTCGCTACCGGTTGGCGCATTCTTCGCGCTTCCATCTTCTGGAGCAGGAATGATCTCCAAATTAAATGCCCAGACTGGTTTTAAGAGTGAAGGCTTCTATTTGGATTTAATTAGTGGCTCAGATAGTTCGCTGACTCCTGCAGTGGCAGCCCAAGTTCCTGAGCTAAGCGATGGGCCACATTTAGCCTATTCGCTGCAATGGATCTTCTTTGCGGGACTAATTGTTTATGGTCGAATCTTAATTAGACGTGGTCAAATCTTGACGCGCAAAGAGCTCTGAGTATAGACCGCCAGCACGAACCAACTCGTCATGTTTACCGCGTTCTCGGATCAAGCCATTTTCTAGAACGATTATCTGATCGGCGCTCATTACCGTACTCAAACGGTGCGCGATAACAATGCTGGTGCGTCCCTGTAGTGCACTAGCCAGAGCGTTCTGCACCAACTCTTCATTCTCGGAATCTAAGTGCGCCGTTGCCTCATCTAAAATTACGATGCTTGGTGATTTCAAGAGCAAGCGAGCAATCGCCAGGCGTTGCTTCTCACCTCCTGATAAGCGGTGGCCGCGTTCACCAACCATTGTCTCAAGTCCATTAGGTAAGGATGTAATCAGATCCCAAATTTGCGCCGCCTGACAAGCTGCCTTCATCTCTTCAATAGTTGCATCTACTTTGGCATATCTTAAGTTCGAAGTAATTGTGTCGTGGAACAAATGTGAATCTTGCATAACAACGCCGATTGAATCGCGCAGAGAAGTCAGCGTTAAATCGCGCAGATCATGGCCATCAATCTTTATGGCACCCGATGTGACATCGTAGAGTCGCGGCAAGAGTGCGTTAATGGTTGTCTTGCCTGCACCAGATGGTCCAACTAGTGCCGTGACTGTGCCAGGAAGTGCTGAAAAAGTAATTCCCTTTAAGATCTCTTCGCTATCTCGTACCTCAGGCGCTGATGCTGCTTCAAGAGATGCCAGTGAAATCTGCTGTGCATTTGGATACGTAAAATGAACATCTTGAAATTCAATTGCTGGAGTTCTGCTCTCTAAAACTTGCGCATTAGCTTTTTCCTGTACCATAGGTTCAAGATCTAGGACTTCAAAGACGCGTTCAAAAGAAACTAGTGCGCCCATTACATCTACGCGAACTGTGGCTAGGGCGACTAGTGGTCCATATAGGCGTGCCAACAAATTGGTAATTGCGATCAAGCTACCAACAGTGATTGCGCCATCAATGGCCAAATGTCCACCGATGCCATAGGCGATAGCAGTTGCGAGGGCTGCGATGCTGATCAAGGCTATAAAGAAGAAGGTGTTGAGCATCGCCATTGATATTCCGATATCGGCAACCTTGCGCGCCTTCTTCTTAAATACTTGTGACTCTTGGTCAAGGTCTCCATATAGCTTCACAAGGAGAGCTCCTGACACATTGAAGCGCTCGGTCATTGTTGATGACATTTCGCCATTTAGCTCGAAGGAGTCGCGCGTGTATCCCTGCAGGCGAGAGCCGATCCATTTAGTAGGAGCTAAGAATATTGGCAGTAGCAACAGTGAGGCGATCGTGATCTGCCAGCTCAAGGCCAGCATCGTACCTACAACTAAAATTAGGGTTAGAACATTGCTTATAATTCCGGAGAAGGTAGATGTGAACGCTCGCTGTGCGCCGATTACATCAGAATTGATACGGGTAATTAGTGCGCCAGTTTGAGTGCGGGTAAAGAATGCAATCGATTGTTTCTGAACATGTCCAAAGACCTGCGAACGCAAGTCGTAGATTAAGCCTTCACCGATCTTCGAAGAAATCCAACGCACAACGATATTTACGACCGCTGTGAGAATAGAGAGGATTGCAACAGCGATCGCCATAGTGGTCACAACCGCACGATCCTTGGGTATGACACCTTTATCAATCAATTCACGTAACAGCAGCGGTGTTGCCACCGTCAAGATGGCGTCAACAATCAGACAGAAGAGAAAGAGCGCAAAGGTAGATCTATAGGGAATCGCATACGTGAAGATCCGCTTGAGCGTTCCGGGACGTAACTTGGCATTCTTTACAGATTGATCAGAACTTAGGGTTCTAAGTGCCATCCAGCCGGCGCCCATGGACACTAATTACCCCGATCTAAAGCCCTTGAAAAGTTTGAAAATACCTTTTAGACGGTGAAGCCCAGTGCGCGTAATTGCTCACGGCCATCTTCACTGATCTTATCTGGGCCCCAAGGTGGCATCCAGACCCAATTAATCTTTACATCAGAAGTAAGTGGGGCTAAAGCTTGACGCGTTTGATCTTCAATAACATCTTGCAGCGGACAGGCCGCTGATGTCAGCGTCATGTTGAGAACGGCGATGTTGTTATCGTCAACCATCACATCGTAAATAAGACCAAGGTCTACGACATTTATACCGAGTTCAGGATCGACGACATCCTTCATCGCTTCTGTTACATCATCTACTGCAGCAACCATTATTGACCTCTCTCGATGCTTTCTATTCTAGTTCAGATTTAGCTTGTGCTTGCACGCTGGCATCTTTAAATGCCATCCAACCTAAAAGCGCGCACTTTATGCGGGCCGGATACTTGGAAACTCCAGCAAGTGCAATGGCATCCTCTAATACTTCTTCATCTCCCACAACGGTGCCTTTGCTCTGCATCAAGGCCACAAATTGATCAAAGATTGAATAAGCCTGCGTAATAGATTTTCCGATCAGAAGGTCAGTCAAAATAGAGACGCTAGCTTGTGAGATGGAACAGCCAACCCCATCCCACGAAATATTTTCTACGGTTCCATTCACAATCGTTAAATTCAAGTCGATCTCATCGCCACAAGATGGGTTGACGTGATGAACCTGGGCATCATAGGCAGATAAAAGTTGCTTATTCTGTGGATTCTTGTAGTGGTCCAAAATAACTTCTTGGTAAAGGTTATCTAACTGCATTATTCGAAGTATCTCTGGGCATCGGTAATACCGGTAACTAGTTCATCAATATCTTCGGTTGCGTTGTAGAGATAGAAGGATGCTCGCGTGGTTGAGGCAACGCCCATCTTGCGAGTAAGTGGCCAAGCGCAGTGATGGCCGGTACGAACTGCAATTCCTGAATTATCTAAGAACTGGCCCAGATCATGGGGATGGATCTCTCCTAAAGTAAATGAGACCGCTCCCCCGCGCATCTTCATATCATTGGGACCAATAATTAGAAGTCCCTTTATCGATTGAAGTTTTGTGATTGCATACTCAGTTAAATCTTTTTCATGGCTGTAGATATCTGCCATACCGATACCAGAAAGATAATTCAGCGCTACTCCAAGACCTGCAATCTGCGCCATATTAGGTACACCCGGTTCAAACTTACGTGGCGCCGGTGCCCAAGTTGCGTCAGTCATCGTGACGCTTTCAATCATTGAACCACCGAATAGGAATGGTGGAAGTTCAGCAAGAAGATTACTTCTACCCCAAAGAACTCCAACTCCAGTCGGTCCGACAGTTTTGTGGCCAGAGAATGCTAGAAAATCCACTCCTAATTCAACAACGTTGACCGGCATATGTGGAACTGATTGACAGGCATCCAGGATAAAAATGGCACCAACTTCGTGGGTGCGTTTCACAAGCTCATTTAATGGGTTGATTGTTCCAAGCACATTTGATTGATGGGTAAGTGCAACAATTTTGGTACGGCTAGTGATCACCGTAGAAATATCAGAAAGATCTAAGCGTCCATCAGGGTCTACCTCAAACCATTTCAGAACAGCACCAGAGCGTTTAGCAAGCTCTTGCCAAGGAATGAGGTTGGCGTGATGCTCCATCTCAGAGACCACGATCTCATCGCCGGATTTTAGATGAAATAAATTACCCGCTGGTGCTTGACCTATCGAATACGCCAATAGGTTTAGAGCTTCTGTTGAGCTCTTGGTGAAGACAATCTCATCGCTTGCTCCACCAAGGAAATTGGCGACAATTTCGCGCGCTGATTCAATCGCTTCAGTGGCTTCCTCAGCTAGTTGATGTGCACCGCGATGGGCGGCGGCGTTATGTTGGCTGTAAAAATCAGATTCAGCTTTTATAACTGCGTAAGGTTTCTGACTAGTTGCGCCACTATCGAGATAGACCAGCCGTTTGCCATCGCGAATAGTCCGATCGAAGATCGGGAAATCCTTTCGAATAACTCGCGGGTCAAAGGTCATAGCAAATTACGCGCTTACGTACTCCGCATAACCATTAGCTTCCAATTTATCGGCAAGCTCTGGTCCACCTTCTTCAACGATCTTTCCATTAGCGAAGACGTGTACGAAATCTGGCTTTATATATTGCAGAATACGGGTGTAGTGGGTAATCAATAAGACACCAATATTGTTATTTTCCTTGGCGCGATTTACGCCTTCTGAGACAATACGTAGCGCATCAACATCAAGGCCTGAATCTGTTTCATCTAAGATAGCAATTTTTGGCTTAAGCAGTTCCAGTTGCATGATTTCGTGGCGCTTCTTCTCTCCACCTGAGAAACCTTCATTGACATTGCGTTGGGCAAATGATGGATCCATGCTTAAAGCTTCCATCGCACCTTTGACCTCGCCTACCCAAGTACGTAACTTAGGTGCTTCACCGCGTAGCGCAGTCACTGCAGTACGTAGGAAGTTAGAGACAGATACGCCAGGTACTTCAACGGGATATTGCATCGCTAAGAAGAGTCCGGCCTTGGCGCGTTCATCAACTGTCATCTCAAGAACATCGGCGCCATCTAGAGTTACTGTTCCACCGGTGATGTTGTACTTAGGGTGGCCAGCAATCGAGTAAGCAAGAGTTGATTTACCTGAACCATTTGGCCCCATGATCGCGTGGGTTTCGCCAGATTTGATGGTGAGGTCGACGCCCTTAAGAATTTCTACTGCGCCATTTTCGGTATCTACAGATACTTTCAAACCGCGAATCTCTAATGTACTCATCGAATTACCTCACTACGCTTCTACCGTGACGGAGTCTCCGTCAACGATCACTGGATAAATTTTTACTGGTGCTACTGCAGGAGGCGTTAACGCCTCCCCTGTGCGTAGATCAAATTCGGCTCCATGTAGCCAACATTCGATCTTGAAATCTGTGACTTCACCTTCAGATAAAGAGGCATCAGAATGCGAACAAGTGTCATCAATTGCGAAGACTTCATCGCCAACGCGCGTAACGCAGATTGTGCGCCCAGCCTTCTCCAGCTTTACTGGTTTTCCGGCAACGAGAGTTGCTAGCGATAGATCAGCCATTTACGCACCTGCCTTAGCAAGTTCGTCATCAATGCGATCCATCAGACGAGTTTGGATGACTTCATCACCGATTTCAGAGATGATCTCGTTGAAGAATCCGCGGACAACCAAGCGACGCGCATCCGCCAAATTAATGCCACGTGACATTAAGTAGAAGAGTTGCTCATCATCAAAGCGTCCGGTTGTGCTGGCATGTCCTGCGCCAACGATTTCGCCAGTTTCGATCTCCAAGTTAGGGACTGAATCTGCGCGGGCGCCATCAGAAAGTAACAAGTTACGGTTGAGTTCGTAAGTATCGGTACCTTCAGCTGCGGCGCGGATAAATACATCACCGATCCATACAGTGTGGGCTTGATCTCCCGCTAAAGCGCCTTTGTAATTTACGCGTGATTTTGCATTAGGAACTTTATGATCTACAAACATACGGTGTTCGAAGAATTGTCCGGATGTCGCAAAGTAAACGCCTAAGAGCTCACAGGAAGCACCAGGGGCGGCAAACTCAACTGTTGGAAGAAGTCGCACAAGTGATCCACCGATGGTGACCACGATTGATTTAAAGGTGGCATCACGATCGACGACTGCATGTTGGCGACCAGCGTGAACACTCTTCGATCCCCACTCTTGCAGCGATACCAAGGTAAGGCTGGCACCCGGAGCAACTGAAATTTCTAGATCTTCGGCCAAATGTGTATCGCCAGTGTTCTCGATGATCACAGTTGCCCGCGCATGGTTTTCGACACGGATTAAGACGCGGGAAAATTCTGCTGTATCTAAAGCACCTGCTGAACGCTTGAGCAGAATTGGTTCTGCAACTTCAGTATTGGCAACAATAGTTAATACCGCAACATCTGGCGCAAAATCACGGATCCGCGCAACGATTACATCATCAGTCTCGGAGATTGGAGATGACACTGATGCTGATACGCGTTCGAAGGAAACGTCCGAAACTGGCGCCGAGTTAAGTCCTAGCGAATGACGATCTGATGCAACCGCCGTGCCGTCATGAAGCCCACCTAAACGTTTTAACGGTGTAAAACGCCAAGCTTCTTCGCGCCCGGTAGGCGTTAAATAATTGGTAGTAAGCGTTGTCATTAACCAACAGCGCCTTCCATTTGCAGCTCAATCAAACGGTTTAGCTCAAGTGCATATTCCATTGGAAGCTCGCGCGCAATTGGTTCAATAAAGCCACGAACGATCATTGCCATAGCTTCATCTTCAGTTAGTCCACGTGACATCAGATAGAAGAGTTGGTCATCGCTGATCTTTGAAACGGTTGCCTCGTGACCCATTGAGACATCATCTTCGCGGATATCAACATATGGATATGTATCAGAGCGAGAGATAGTGTCAACCAAAAGCGCATCGCATTTAACTGTGCTCTTTGAGTGATGTGCACCTTCTTGAACTTGAACAAGTCCACGGTATGAAGTGCGTCCCCCACCACGAGCAACTGACTTAGAGATAACTGATGACGATGTGTAAGGAGCTGCGTGGACCATCTTGGCACCTGAATCTTGATGTTGACCAGCACCCGCAAAAGCAAGTGACAAAGTCTCGCCCTTTGCGTGAGGACCCATCAACAAAATTCCTGGGTACTTCATGGTTACCTTTGACCCAATATTGCCATCGACCCATTCCATGGTTGCACCTTCGGCACATGTTGCGCGCTTGGTAACTAAGTTGTAAACGTTGTTAGACCAGTTTTGGATTGTGGTGTAACGAACGCGCGCACCCTTTTTAACAATGATTTCAACAACAGCTGAGTGAAGTGAATCAGATTTGTAAATTGGCGCAGTACAACCTTCGACATAATGAATGTACGAATCCTCATCAGCAATGATTAATGTGCGTTCGAACTGGCCCATATTTTCAGTATTGATGCGGAAATATGCCTGAAGTGGAATATCAACATGCACGCCCTTGGGAACGTAGATAAACGAACCACCTGACCAGGCAGCGGTATTAAGTGCTGCAAATTTATTATCGCCAACTGGGATAACTGTGCCGAAGTACTCCTTGAAGAGTTCTGGGTGAAGCTTTAGCGCGCTATCAGTATCAAGGAAGATTACGCCTTGTTTTTCAAGGTCTTCGCGAATCGAGTGATAAACAACTTCTGATTCGTACTGTGCGGCAACGCCAGAGACCAGACGCTGCTTTTCAGCTTCTGGGATACCTAAACGATCGTAGGTATTTTTAATCTCATCTGGGAGATCATCCCAAGTTGCTGCCTGCTTCTCGGTTGAACGGACAAAGTACTTAATGGTGTCGAAGAAGATTCCAGTTAGGTCAGATCCCCATGATGGCATTGGCTTCTTCTCAAAGAGAGACAAACCTTTTAGACGCATATCCAGCATCCACTGTGGTTCGCTCTTCTTGGAAGAGATATCGCGAACAACCTCGTCGTTGATACCGCGTCGTGAATTAGCGCCAGCATCATTGCCGTCAGACCAGCCGTATTCGTAATTTCCAAGTCCGTCTAGTTCTGGGTGTGCAGTTGTCATGACCGCGCCTTTCCGGCTGTTAGTGGTTCCTTATTGTTTAACTTTGAAGCGATGTTGGGGATATATGTGGTGCAAACACCATCACCGTGTGCGATGGTTGCTAAACGTTGAACGTGTGTGCCGAGCAATTTAGAGAAGGCCTCTGTCTCTGCTTCACAGAGTTGAGGAAATTCAGAGGCGACGTGCGCTATTGGGCAATGGTGTTGGCAGAGTTCAACGCCAGCACCGCGCGGCCCAACGCTTGCCGCATAACCTTGTTCGGTGAGGAAACTGGCGAGCGCATCTAACTTGTTAGAACTCTTTGCAGTCATGGCCGAGGCTTTACGTTCAATATCGTCGGCTCGAGATTGAGCAAAGGCAGTTACGAGATGTTCACCAGATTGTGCTGACATAAATTTAAGCGCTGCTACGGCTAAGTCATCGTACGAATGTTCAAACTTTTCGCGACCTGAATCGGTCATTACAAAAACCTTAGATGGGCGACCGCGACCGCGAGTAGATGAAATACGTGGCTCACGAGCTTCTAAAATTCCATCGGCTACGAGCAAATCTAAATGGCGGCGAATACCTGCCGGAGTAAGGCCCAACCGCTGGCCAAGAGCGGCCGCCGTAGATGGCCCGTTTTCCAGAATTGAGCGGCCAACCGCATCACGGGTACGCGGGTCATCAACTGATTTGATGGCGGCCTGGCTAGCTAATTTCACAACAGTATTGTGTCGTAATTCGCTCCGTCTTTCCACTCAGGGCGTGCGTCATTGGTCATAGTCTTAGGTCATGAAATTGCGTCGCTTTCTATATGGAGCCTTGCTGGTACTTCAGGCGGGGTTAGTCCTAACTGGAGGCGCGGTCCGCCTAACCGGTTCAGGGCTAGGTTGCCCAACTTGGCCAGAGTGCACCCCTGGCTCATATACACCAGTCCCCCATCAAGCAGAAGGACAACTACACGCCTGGATCGAGTTTGGAAATCGCTTACTGACATTTGCGCTATTTCTATCCGCAATCGCAGTTATCGCGCATGTTCTATTTACTCGTCGCAAAGATCTGCGCGTCCTCGCTGCGGGGCAACTCCTTGGAATCTTAGGTCAGGGGGTTCTCGGCGGTATTACCGTATTGACCAATTTACATCCACTACCTGTTGCCGGGCACCTCCTTCTCTCTGTTATTTTAATTGCAGGGGCTGCATCTCTTTATGATCGCCGTGAATCTCCCATAATTCGTGTTCAACCTAAAGATAAATTAATCGCCAACTTATCCTTACTTCATATTTCTTTGACGTTTTTAGTCATTGCACTAGGAACTCTGGTCACTGGTAGCGGACCACATGCAGGAGATCTTAAAGCGCGACGTTTTGGATTTGATATCCGCACCATCGCCTGGCTCCATGCTGATGCAGTAATCGCGTTGCTTGGACTAACCCTGGCGCTTTATATTGCAACCCGTTCCAATGGCTTACATCGCAGGCGAATTACCGTCTTTGCCGGAATAGCCCTTGCGCAGGGAGCAATTGGATATATTCAATACTTCACTGGCATACCTGAAATAATCGTGGCATCGCATCTCTTGGGTGCGACCTTAGTTTGGATCGCAGCGTGGCGTATTCGCATCGCAATAACCACGGTACCGATTGACAAACAAGTTGTTACAGATCAACTAGTGCAGGAGAAAAAGTGAGCTCATTGGAAAACTGGTCAGACCTAGATGATCGCGCCGTGGCATATGCCCGCGCTCTTGCGATGGATGCAGTACAGAACGCCGGTCACGGCCATCCAGGAACAGCGATGTCACTTGCACCAGTTGCCTACAACTTATTCCAGCGCCATCTCGTGCATGATCCAGCAGATCCCAATTGGCTCGGTCGCGATCGCTTCGTTCTATCTTGTGGTCACTCATCACTGACGCTCTACATTCAACTCTTCTTTAGTGGGTACGGTTTGGAAATTGATGATCTAAAGGCATTTCGTACTTGGAATTCATTAACACCAGGCCATCCTGAATATGGGCATACCGCAGGGGTTGAAATGACAACTGGCCCATTGGGTGCCGGCGTTGCAACTGCAGTAGGTATGGCAATGGCTTCTCGTTTCGAACGCGGATTATTAGATCCCGATGCTCCCGAAAAAACTTCGCTCTTTGATCACAATATTTGGGTTATTTGTTCAGATGGAGATTTGCAAGAAGGTGTCAGCAGCGAAGCATCATCACTAGCTGGAACACAGCAACTCGGAAATCTAAAGATGATCTATGACGACAATCGCATCTCCATTGAAGGAGATACCCATGTCGCATTTACCGAAGATGTTTCAGCGCGCTATCGCGCCTATGGCTGGAACGTTATCGATGTCCCAAGTGCCAACGATGGAAATATTGATCTACTCAAATTAGATGCGGCAATGACCTTGGCAAAGGCTGAAAATACCAAGCCGACTTTAATTCGTATGAAATCTGTAATTGCATGGCCAGCACCCAAGTCTCGCAATACCGCTGAATCACATGGTTCGGCCCTTGGCGCAGATGAAATTACAGCGACTAAAATGCTGCTTGGTTTAGATCCGAAAGAACATTTCGCAATGCCGGATGAAGTTTTGACGCATGTGCGTGAAGTTAAAGTTCGTGGAGCAGCAAACCACGCTACTTGGAATATCGAATTCGATAAGTGGCAGAAAGAGCAACCAGATCGCGCTACCTTGCTAAAGCGTTTGATTTCTAAAAAATTACCCGCTGGTTGGGATAGCCAACTTCCGCAATACCCAGCCGGAAAAGATGTAGCAACGCGCAAAGCATCTGGCGATGTGATCGCAGCGATCGCCAATGTGCTTCCAGAATTCTGGGGTGGCTCTGCAGATTTAGCTGGGAGCAATAACACCTCAATCACATCTGCTGGTTCTTTCCTGCCAGCAACAAGTGAGATGAAGAACGCCAATCCTTACGGTCGCATGATCCACTTTGGAATTCGTGAACACGCCATGGGGTCAATCCTCAATGGCATCGCACTACATGGTCTATCGCGATCATTCGGAGGAACCTTCGCCGTCTTTAGCGATTACATGCGTCCGGCGGTGCGCTTAGCCGCGATTATGGATCTACCCAGCATATTTATTTGGAGCCACGATTCGATTGGACTTGGTGAAGATGGACCGACTCATCAACCAGTTGAACATTTAGCTTCTCTTCGTGCGATACCTAACTTCGATGTTGTGCGTCCAGCCGATGCTAACGAAGTCCGTGAAGCATGGAAGGTCATACTGCAGCGTCGCAAACCAGCAGGGCTATTGCTATCTCGTCAGAATTTGCCGGTCGTCGATCGAGATACGCACGGAGCTGTCTCACTTGTCGCAAAGGGAGCTTATATTTTAAAGGAAGCCTCGGCCGCTGCAGATATCGTCTTGATTGCTACCGGCTCAGAAGTTGGAGTGGCTCTGGCTACTCAGAATCTCTTGGAAGCAAAAGGTTTATCAACCCGAGTAGTAAGTGCGCCATGTTTGGAATGGTTTAACGAAAGCGATAGCAAATATCGCGCTGAAGTTATTCCTACTACCGCCAAGTTACGAGTAAGCATTGAAGCTGGCATCGCCCAAGGCTGGCGTGAATATATTGGGGATACTGGAATAGCGATTTCACTTGAACACTTTGGTGCATCTGCTTCTGCCAGCAAGTTATTTTCAGAGTTTGGCTTTAGCCCAGAGGCGATCGTTGCCAAAATTGAAACTGCCTTAACCACATGATCTCCCTAAATGGTGATGCGCTCAGCAAAATAGATCGCACAGATTCGCTCTACCAATCATTGTTAGCAGCCCATCCCCGCTTAGCTGCTAAAGATCCCGAAACTTGGGGTGCGCAGGCCGCTACGGAAGCGGCGATAAGACTTAACTGGGTAGATCTGGATGAGAGTTCGCGTGATCTCTTGCCGGTCCTTGATGCGCTGGCCGCGAAATTTCAAGATCGCACAGATCTAGTTCTGTGCGGAATGGGCGGATCATCTCTTGCCCCGGAAGTTATTGCTAGGACTTACGGTAAAGAGATATTTATTCTCGATTCAACAGATCCGAATTACCTTGCCCACGCGCTAAGTGGCTCCCCCGAAAATTTGCTCGTTATCGTCAGTTCAAAATCTGGTTCAACAATTGAAACTTCTTCGCAACGAGCTTTCTTTACTGAGTATTTAGAAAGCAGTGGTTTAGATCCAGTAGCTCATATGATATTTGTTACCGATCCCGGTTCTCCGTTAGATCAAACTGTGCGTTCAAAAGGTTTCATAGTTATTAACGCAGACCCAAAGGTGGGTGGTCGCTTTAGCGCGTTAACAGCGTTTGGCTTAGTCCCAGCTACGCTGATGGGAGTCGATGCCTCAATTCTTCTAGATCAAGCAGGAGACCTGCGTACGCAACTCTTGAAAGATCCATCTGTTGCAATTGATACTGCTTATCTACTTTTGACCCAGAATGATCAATTCTTAGGGTTTACAGATTACGGCTCAAAATTTCCTGGGCTATCTGATTGGATCGAACAGCTAATCGCAGAATCAACCGGTAAAGAAGAAAAGGGTCGCCTTCCAATAGCAACTGAAGGTTTTCTGGAGGCAAAAGGCGGCGATGCTTTCTCAGTCGGATTTGCAAACGGTGCTGATCTCACAGTTTTAGGTGAACTAGGTGAACATTTCTTATTCTGGGAATGGGTTACCGCCTTGATGAGCGCCGGTCTTGAGATCGATCCATTTAACCAACCCAATGTAACTGAAGCAAAAGAAGCTACGTCAGCGGTGCTGCAAGAATGGGGCAACAAGTTACCTGCCCTGCAAGCATCTGCAACTGATGACTACGTTGAAATTTTTGGTGACGGAAATACCTTAGTTGCAGCGCTTAAGAATTTAATTGCAACTACAGATGCCAATGGATATATCGCAATCATGGCTTACCTAGATCGCCAAGATGATGCAGCAATTACAGAACTACGCGGAATCTTGTCAAAGAAATCAGGGCGCCCGGTTAGCTTTGGTTGGGGTCCAAGATTTCTGCACTCAACCGGACAGTTCCACAAAGGTGGGCAACAGAACGGATCATTCCTACAGATAACTGGCGCAACCGATAGCGATTTTGCAATCCCGGGCCGTGAATTTGGATTTACAACTTTACTCATGGCGCAAGCACTCGGTGATTCACGTGCGCTAGCGGCAAGAAAATACCCGCTCCTACGTCTTCACTTACTAGAACGTAATGCGGGTATATCTCAACTGCTTGCGGCAGCTAAAGCGCTTTAATTACTCATCATCTCCACGAAGCTTGCGAAGTGCATCTTCTAGAATCTTGGCGCCTTCAGTATCGGTGCGACGTTCCTTTACATAAGCTAAATGCGTCTTGTACGGGATATTTACAACAGCCTTTGGTGGATTGTTGCGATCGCGACCTGCAGGTAGTCCGCACTTTGGGCAATCCCATTCAGCGGGAATGATTACTGTTTCTTCGACAGCAAATGAGGGACGGACTTCATGTCCCTTGCCGCACCAGTATGAAACTGTGGCGCGTTCAATCTGATCACCGCGTTCTGCCTCGCCCATTGGGCCGGCGCCGACACGACTTCCGCGAATTGCACTTGCCATTTATTAACCCTTCAAAACAAGACTTAGCGCGACAACGCCGCCGAACCAAACTCCGCCAACAACGATAGTGATGCGATCTAGATTTCTCTCAACGACAGATGAACCGCCGTAGTTTGAGGAGATTCCGCCACCGAATAGATCAGATAGGCCTGAGCCTTTTCCTTTATGGAGCAGAACGAGCAGGATCATCAAGATACTGGTGATGATCAACAAGATTGATAGAGCTAGCGCCACGATGTATGACTCCTAAAGTTTTGAATAGAGCGTAAGGATACTAGATGCAGCCTGCGCCTTAGGCGCTTTCTGCCGCGTGGAACTTGGCGATCTTAGCCAATTCCTCAGGATCGAGGCTGGCTCCCCCGATGAGTGCGCCATCGACATCGGTCTGCTTCATGATCTCGTTGATATTAGATGACTTTACTGAGCCACCGTAAAGGATGCGCATTTTGGATGCGATCTCGGCAGATCCAATTGAACCGATCTCTTCGCGGATTGCAGCACAAACTTCTTGCGCATCTTCTGGAGTTGCCGTCTTGCCAGTGCCGATCGCCCAGACTGGTTCGTAGGCGATAACAATCTTCTTAAGTTCTGGCTTAGTGAACCCATCAAGGCCTGCGCGAACTTGGCGAATTACATGTGAGACATGTGCACCGGATTCACGGATTGAAAGTTCTTCACCAACGCAGAAAATTGGAGTTAGCTCATTGGCTAAGGCTGCTTTAATTTTGCGATTTACAAGAGCATCATCTTCATGATGGATGGCGCGACGTTCTGAATGGCCTATTACAACAAAGGTACAGCCGAGCTTGGCCAACATACTGCCTGAGATATCTCCGGTAAATGCTCCGCTAGCTTCTGGCGAGATATCTTGCGCACCGTAGAGCAGACGCAGACGATCGCCATCGATCAAAGTTTGGATGGAACGAATATCAGTAAATGGTGGGATGATCGCAACGTCTACTGCATCGTAATCTTTATCATCGAGGGAATAGACCAACTTCTGGGCAACTGCAATCGCTTCGAGATGATTTAGATTCATCTTCCAGTTACCTGCCATCAGCGGCTTACGCATGATCTACTCCTTAAATAGTTACTGCAACAATACTAATGTGAAAAGCTCTTGCTAAAGGCCTAAGGCGGTAAGCCCAGGTAGCTCTTTACCTTCTAGATACTCAAGGGATGCGCCACCACCTGTTGAGATATAACCAAAATCGCTATCAGCAAAACCCAGTGCGCGAACCGCTGCTGCAGAATCACCACCACCGACGACAGAAATACCAGAGACTTCAGTTAGCGCCTGTGCGACAACTTTGGTGCCATTTGCAAAAGCTGGGAATTCAAAGACGCCCATTGGCCCATTCCAGAAGACAGTCTTGCAACCACGAATTGCAGTAGCAAAAGCCTGCGCAGAATTCGGACCGATATCTAGCCCCATCTGATCTGCTGGTATTGCATCTGCGCTAACTAAGGTTGCAGGTGAATCTGCGGCGAACTTTGGAGCCACGACAATATCTGTGGGCAGAACTAAGTTAACGCCTAAATCAGCTGCTTGCTTGATTAGTCCCTTTACCGTTTCAATCAAATCAGTTTCAACTAATGAAGAACCAATCTCTTTGCCTTGTGCGGCCAAAAAGGTAAAGACCATGCCGCCACCAATCGCCATTACATCTACCTTGCTAAGCAAGTTTGAGATAACGCCGATCTTGTCAGAGACCTTGGCTCCCCCAAGAACAACTCCATATGGACGTTCTGGGTTTTGAGTTAACTTCTTTAGTACTTCTACTTCTGCAGCAACCAAGGTACCGGCTACATGTGGCAGAAGCTTTGGTAGATCAAAGACGGAGGCATGTTTACGGTGAACTGCGCCGAAGCCATCGCCCACATAAACATCAGCTAACTGCGCCAGTTCTTTAGCAAAACCGCTTCGCTCTGCCTCTTCCTTAGAAGTCTCCGCCGCTGAAAAACGAATGTTTTCAAGTAAGAGAACTTCGCCAGGTTTTAGCGTTTGCGCCTCGGCGGTGACATCTGCACCTGTGACAGCGCCTGCAAATTTAACTTCGCTACCTAGTAACTCTGCTAAACGCACCGCAATTGGGGCAAGCGATAACTCGGGCTTTGCTTCACCTTTTGGTCGCCCAAGGTGTGCTGCGATAACCAGGCTTGCTCCATTAGCAATTAAAGTTTTGATAGTCGGCAGCGAGGCGCGGATGCGTCCATCATCTGTGATCTTGCCATCCTTTAACGGAACGTTTAGATCGCAGCGAAGGAAGACTCGCTTGCCGGCTACATCAAAACTTTGCAGCGTATTTGTTGGAGAATTTCCCATCTAAATTAGAGGGATTTTCCGACAAGACCTACGAGATCAACGAGGCGGTTTGAGTAACCCCATTCGTTGTCATACCAACCAACGATCTTTACCTGATTGCCGATTACCTTAGTAAGACCAGAATCGAAGATACAAGATGATGGATCGGTGACGATATCTGAGGAGACGATTGGATCTTCGGTGTATGAGAGGTAACCCTTGAGTGAGCCATTGGCAGCAGCCTTCATAGCTGCGTTGATCTCTGCAGCAGTTGCTTCCTTAGCAAGTTCAACAGTTAAGTCAGTTGCAGAACCAGTTGGAACTGGAACGCGCATCGCATATCCATCTAGCTTGCCCTTTAGCTCTGGCATAACTAGCGAGATCGCCTTTGCAGCACCTGTAGATGTTGGGATCATATTTGTTGCTGCAGCACGTGAGCGGCGCAGATCCTTATGTGGGAAATCAAGAATTACCTGGTCATTTGTATAGGCGTGGATGGTGGTCATCAAGCCCTTAACAATTCCCCAGTTATCTTGCAAGACCTTTGCCATAGGAGCAAGGCAATTAGTTGTACATGAAGCATTTGAAATAACGTGGTGGCTTGCTGGGTCGTACTTCTCGTGGTTTACGCCCATAACGATTGTGATGTCTTCATCTGTTGCAGGTGCTGAAATGATTACCTTCTTAGCTCCTGCTGTGATGTGCTTCTTTGCATCGGCAGCCTTTGTGAAGTGGCCAGTTGATTCAATGACGATATCGGCCTTAACTGATGCCCATGGCAAGTTTGCGGGATCGCGATCGGCAAATACCTTCATGGTCTTTCCACCAACTGTGATGGTCTCTTCTGTGTAAGTGACTTCAAGGCCGAGGCGGCCCAAGATTGAGTCATACTTTAAAAGGTGCGCCAAAGTGGCGTTATCTGTTAAGTCGTTGATAGCAACGATATTGATATTAGGGTTAGTAAGGGCGGCGCGAAAGAAGTTGCGGCCAATTCGTCCAAATCCATTAATTCCAACGTTAATCATGTAAAGCCTCGCTTAAAAGGTGTAAGGACCCGCTGCCAAAGTAAGTAGCACCAGATGGGTATACGGCAATAAAACTGCCACATCGTTGGGGTCGTGGCTAACCTTACCAGCCAGTCGTAGTTACCCTCACGTAGGGCTTACGCTCAACGAGATTAACTAATTGAGAAGATCTGGTGAAAGACCGGCTTCAGTATCTGGAATTCCCAGCTCTCCTGCGCGTTTATCGGCCATCGCCAAAAGGCGACGAATACGTCCGGCAATTGCATCCTTGGTCATCGGTGGCGATGCCAAGGAACCTAGTTCTTCCAAACTCGCTTGGCCATGGCTGATACGTAATTCGCCCGCCTCTTTTAAATGATCGGGAATCGTTGGTCCCAAAATCTCCATCGCGCGTTGCACACGTGCTGCAGCAGCAACTGCCGCGCGCGCCGAACGACGTAGATTTGCATCATCAAAGTTGGCTAAACGATTTGCAGTTGCGCGAACTTCGCGACGCATCCGACGTTCTTCCCAAGCCAGAACACTTTCGTGCGCACCTAAGCGAGTAAGTAGAACTCCTATGGCATCGCCATCACGAATCACAACGCGATCAACGCCCCGAACTTCGCGAGCTTTGGCGGTAATTCCTAAACGACGCGCCGCTCCGACAAGGGCAAGTGCCGCCTCGGGCCCTGGACAAGTTATCTCAAGTGAAGATGAGCGACCTGGTTCGGTTAGCGAACCGTGTGCGACAAATGCGCCACGCCAGGCAGCTTCGGCATCACAAATATTTGCCGCAACAACTTGTGGTGGAAGGCCGCGGATTGGGCGACCATTGCTGTCGATTAAACCTGTCTGACGCGCTAGCGCATCTCCGGCTTCAATAACGCGGACTACATAGCGGCTTCCTTTACGAAGTCCGCTAGATGAGAGAACCGCTAAATCACTGTCGTGGCCGTAGATGTCGGCAATATCTTTCTTTAAGCGACGTGCGCTCTGCGAAGTATCGAGTTCGACTTCGATCACAACTTTACCGGCGGCGATATGTAGCCCACCTGCAAAACGTAAGAGTGAGGATACTTCGGCTTTACGGCAGCATGGCTTGGTTACTGAGAGGCGACTGAGTTCGTCCTTTACCGCTGCGGTCATTGCCATGGGCTTATCCAAGCAGGGTTTGGCCGGCAATGTATGCGAAAAGTGAGGTCAATTTTTTAGGGCTGTGATGAATTAAATCAGTGCTATCGCGTAAATCGGCGATTACTAACTCTCCACCCGTACTTGAAAGATGATCTGCGATCTCATCTCCTTTTGAGACTAGCGTCTCATCTGCAATGACGTAATCGAAGTTCAGACCAGGGGCGTACTCCTGCAAAATCGCAATGTGTTCAAGCGGGGTATATCCGGCGAATTCACCTGATGTAAAGATTTGGCCGCTAGCGTTAGCTGAATCGAGATTGAGAATTAAGAGTTTCTTCGCCTTAGATTTGATTAGGGCTTGGCGTTGTTCCGGAACTAATACATGCGGCAGGACGCTAGAGAACCAGGATCCTGGACCCATAACGATCCAGTCACAATCAGCAATTGCAGAAAGTGATTCTGGGCGGGACTGCGGATTTTCGGGATGCAAACGCAGTGATTCTAATCGCCCCTTTGCAGTAGCAACTTCAACTTGCCCTTTAACGATAAATCGGCCAGTGGAATTCACAAAGGTGGCTTCGATATCTAGCGGTTGCTTCGCCATTGGTAGAACGCGACCGATAACTTTTAAAAGAGAACCAACGCGATCTAGACCAGCAACTGGATCTTCACCTTTATTCCAGAGCGCTGCCAAGAGTAAGTTTCCAACTGCATGGCCATCTAACGGACCGCTACTTGCGAAGCGATATTGCATGATCTGCGCCCAACTGCGGCCCCATTCATCATCGCCACATAATGCGGCAAGGGCCATACGCAAATCACCCGGTGGGAAGATGGGAAATTCTTCGCGTAAACGTCCGCTAGATCCACCATTATCTGCAACGGTAACAATGGCAGTTATCTCTGAAGTGATACCTCGTAGCGCAGTTAACGTTGCAGCTAATCCGTGACCTCCACCTAGAGCAACTACACGCGGACTATTGCCACTCATTCACGACCAACATCACGATGGGTGGCATGTGCTGAGATTTCGATATCTGAGGCATCGTTCGTTAATTGCTTCGCAATTTCTACCGCAATAGCGACGCTACGGTGTTTGCCGCCTGTGCAACCGATCGCGATAGTCACATATTTTTTGCCTTCACGTAGATAACCCGGCATCATCTGGCGAATTACACCAACATAGCTCTTTACGAACTCGGTAACGCCTTCGCTGGTGAGAACTTTCTTGGAAACTTCCTGAGTCAGACCCGTAAGTGGACGCAGCTCCGGGATCCAATGTGGGTTTGGAATAAAACGACAATCTAAAACTAGATCGGCATCAACGGGGATGCCATATTTATAGCCAAAGGAAAGTACGTTAATGCGAATGGCATCGAGCATGCCGGCGGAGAATATTTCACCTACTCGTTTCTCTAATTGATGAACATTTAGATTTGAGGTATCAATTACCACATCTGCCCCAGAACGGAGTTCCTCTAATTTGGCACGTTCACGTTCGATTCCATCGACGATACGATCTTTCGCTTGCAGCGGATGGGGACGGCGCGTTGATTCAAAACGTTGAACTAACGATTGATCTGTCGCATCTAGAAACAGTAAACGGTAAGCGATACCACTTGTCTTAAGAGTTTGCAGGGCGCTATTTAACGCGTCAAAGAACTTTCCGCCACGAACATCAACTACAACTGCAAGGGAAGAGATCTCTGATGAACTGGTTTGGATAGCTAGTTCTGGCAGTAGCGCAGGTGGCAAGTTATCTACTACATACCAACCCAAATCTTCTAAGGCATGGGCCACGGTAGATCGTCCCGCACCTGACATGCCGGTGATGATCAACAACTCTTTATTGGCCATGTCTATATTCTGCCTGCCCTGTCAAGGATCGTTAAATTCACAGGATCTCCCCCGTCTGCATATCAACGCCGGCGATATCTGTGCCATCTGCCTGGCGTTGTAAATGTAGGAAGATAATTTCTGCGATCTTCTCACCGATACCCGGCGTTTGCGCCAGTTCTAGCAGCGTGGCCTTGCGCAGCGCAGCAACAGAACCAAAACGCTCCAGTAAAGCGGCGCGACGAGATCGCCCCATCTGCGGAATATCATCGAGAACAGATTCCAGCATCACCTTAGAGCGGCGTGATCTATGGAAGGTGATCGCAAAGCGATGTGCTTCATCGCGAATGCGTTGTAATAAGTACATGCCTTCGCTAGTTCGCGGCAGGATAAGTGGATCAGAACTTCGCGGGCGCCAAACTTCTTCCAGGCGTTTAGCTAAACCACACAGGGCAACATCGGTAATTCCAAGTTCATCTAAAGCACGCTGTGCCGCCGCAACTTGCGGCGCTCCCCCATCAACAACTATCAATTGTGGTGGATAGGAGAATTTACTTAACCGCCCGCCAATTTCAGCAACATCAGATTCATCGGCGGCACGATCATTTAACAAACGCTTCATGCGCCTAGTAATTACTTGATGCATGGCTCGTGTGTCGTCGGAGGCGGTAGTTGTATCGATAATAAAGCGGCGATACTCGCTCTTCTTTGCCAGGCCATCTTCAAAAACCACCATTGAAGCAACTACTGATGTACCTGAAATATTGGAGATATCGAAGCACTCAATTCGCAGTGGAGTCCTAGAAAGTTCCAACTGTTCTTCAATTTCAAGTAACGCCTTGCCACTGACGGCGGCATCAGTTGCGCGCTTACTTAAAAATTGAATAAGTGCGTAATGCGCGTTGCGATCCACCGTCTGTAAAAGTTCAACTTTCTCACCACGTTGTGGAACTTTGATCGCTACCTTGGCTCCGCGCAAAATACTTAACCATGCTTCAAGGGCTAGTTGATCACTCGGTTCGCGGTTCAAAAAGATTTCATTTGGGATATCAGCCGGCGCCGCTCCGTTATAGATTGAGAAGAAAAGTGATGCGACTTGGTCATCACCTTCTAGCGCGCGTTCTTGATCCACGATCCAAGATCTTGATCCCTTAATGGAGCCACGACGAACCATGAAGATTGATCCAGCAGCATGCAGGCCTTCTTCGTGAATTGAGATGAAGTCGCCATCTAGATCATCAGAGAGGTTTCCTTGAGTTGATCGTTGCGCTTTTTCAAATGATTCGATCTGATCGCGAATACGTGCGGCGCGTTCAAACTCTTCGCGGCTAGATGCTAGATCCATCTCTTGCCGTAACTTCGGCAAGATATCTTCCATACCTGATTCCATAAAGGCATCTAGCTTGACCGCGATCTCACGGTGTTCGGCAGGGCTCACCCAACCAACACATGGCGCGGCACATTTGCCAATATCGCCCAATAGACATTGGCGCTTGGTGCGCTGAGCCCGTTTAAAGTTTCCTTCGCTGCAGGAACGGACTGGAAAGACTTTAAGTAAGACTTCATAAGTATTACGTAGCGCCCAAGCATTTGTGTACGGACCAAAATATTTCAGCCCAGCGCGTTTTTCTTTGCGAGTAATAAAGATCCGTGGAAATTCATCCTGCATAGAAATAGCAAGGTAGGGATAGGACTTGTCATCTTTAAATTGGACGTTATAGGTCGGCTGATACTGCTTGATCCACGAGAATTCCAGAGCCAACGCTTCTAACTCAGTACCAACTATCGTCCAATCAACCCGTACTGCTTCATGGACCATGCGATGGGTTTTGCGGGCGAGGTTTGAACCAAAGTAAGTCGTTAAGCGATTCTTTAAATTCTTAGCTTTACCGACATAGATAACTTTATCTTTACCGTTATAGAAGCGATAAACCCCAGGGAGTTCAGGGATCTCCTTTGGACGGTAACTTGCGGGATCCGACATTTACTTAACGGCAGCTTTTTTCTTTACCGGGGCACGATTGCTCGCCAAAATCTCTGCCAAGTAATGACCGGTGTAGCTTTCTTTCACCTTTGCCACATCCTCTGGCGTTCCTTCAGCAACAACTAGCCCGCCACGGAATCCACCTTCTGGCCCCATATCGATGACCCAGTCAGAAGATTTAATTACATCAAGGTTATGTTCGATGACTACAACGGTATTTCCAGTATCCACTAGGCGGCTCAGAACGGTTAATAACTTATTGACATCTTCAAAGTGCAAGCCAGTGGTTGGCTCATCTAATACATAAATAGTGCGGCCGGTAGATCTGCGTTGCAGCTCAGTTGCCAGCTTTACGCGCTGTGCTTCGCCACCTGACAAAGTTGGCGCAGATTGACCCAGGCGCACATATCCCAAGCCCACATCATTTAGAGTCTTCAGGTAACGAGCGATGGCCGGAACTGATTCAAAGAAACTGCTGGCTTCTTCGATCGGCATGTTTAATACTTCGGCGATCGTCTTATTTTTGTAATGAACTTCCAAAGTTTCGCGGTTATAACGAGCGCCATGGCAAACTTCGCAGGGAACATATACGTCAGGCAAGAAGTTCATCTCAATCGTGATGGTTCCATCACCTGAACAGTTCTCGCAGCGGCCGCCTTTCACGTTAAAGGAGAAGCGCCCTTGTTGATACCCGCGGATTTTAGCCTCACTAGTTTCAGCAAAGAGGGCTCGGATCTTGTCGAATACACCTGTGTATGTCGCAGGATTAGAACGAGGAGTACGACCAATCGGTGATTGATCAACGTGAACAACTTTATCTAAGAGCTCGATACCGCTAACAGATCGATGGCGACCAGGTACCAGGCGCGCACCATTGAGTTTGTTAGCAAGAACAATGTAGAGAATGTCATTTACAAGAGTCGATTTACCCGAACCGCTAACACCGGTTACGGCAACAAATACGCCCAGGGGAACTTCAACTTCAATATCTTTAAGGTTATTCTCTTTAGCACCCTTAACAACTAGCTTGCGCTTTGGATCTACTGGGCGACGCTTCTTAGGAATCTCAATTGATTTACGTCCTGATAGATAAGCGCCGGTGATTGATTCTTTAGAAGCAATTAGATCTTCATAACTTCCCGAGACCACGACCTTGCCACCATGTTCGCCAGCACCCGGTCCGATATCAACGATCCAGTCAGCTGTACGGATAGTCTCTTCATCGTGTTCTACGACAATTAAGGTGTTACCGAGGTTGCGCAGGCGAGTCAGAGTTTCGATTAAACGTTTGTTATCGCGCTGATGTAGACCAATCGAAGGTTCATCCAGTACATATAGAACTCCAACTAAACCGGAGCCGATCTGAGTCGCAAGTCGAATGCGCTGGGCTTCACCACCAGATAGCGAACCGGCAGGACGTGCCAGTGATAAATAATCAAGCCCAACATCCAACAGGAAGCCCAGTCGAGCATTGACCTCTTTCATAACGCGCTCAGCGATTTGTGCCTCACGTTTATTGAGTTTGATCTGCTTTAAGAAGATAGCGCAATCTGCAATGGAGAGTTCGCATATTTGGGAAATATTCTTATCGCCGATTGTCACGGCAAGGACTTCTGGCTTTAAGCGAGCACCACTACATTTTTCACAAGAGATCTCGCGCATATATGCCTCGTACTTATCGCGGCTGTAATCGCTATCGGTCTCCTCGTGGCGGCGGTGGATAAAGGGAATAACGCCTTCAAAGCCAGTTGTGTAATTTCGGGCACCGTAACGCCCCTTGTACTTCATCTTAATTTCATATTCATAGCCGTTGAGGATTGCTTCGCGCGCCTTAACTGAGATCTTCTTCCATGGGATATCTAGCGAGAACGGCAGATCTTTGGCAAGTGCTTCTAGTAATCGCAAGAAGTAATCTGAAGATTGTCCTCCCGACCATGGCGCTATTGCGCCTTCGTTAATCGAGATTGAATCATCAGGAATGATCAGGTCTAAATCGACCTCTTTCTTCGTGCCTATACCTGAGCACTCAACGCATGCCCCAAATGGTGAGTTAAAGGAGAAGGAGCGGGGCTCTAACTCTTCAAAGGAGAGTTCGCAATCGTGGCAAGCCAGATGCTCGCTATAGGTGCGCTCTTTATCTGCGCCCTTGGCGTCAACAAAGTCCAATACAACGATTCCAGATGAGAGACGCAGCGCAGTTTCGATTGAATCTGTAAGACGAGTCTTGCTTTCGGCCTTTGCAGTCAGTCGATCAACGACTACTTCGATCGTGTGCTTCTCTTGTTTTTTTAGCTTTGGGGCATCAGAGAGCGCGATTACTTCACCATCGATGCGTGCTCGTGAATACCCTTGAGTAATTAAGTCGGTGAAGAGTTCAACAAATTCACCTTTACGTGCGCGAATGACAGGAGCTAATACCTGAAACTTGGTTGTTGGTGGAAACTCCATAATCTGATCCACAATTTGCTGTGGTGATTGGCGAGTAACTGCCTTGCCACATTTCGGGCAGTGAGGTCGTCCAGCGCGGGCAAATAAGAGACGTAGGTAGTCATAAACTTCAGTAATTGTTCCAACTGTAGATCGCGGATTTCGGTTGGTGGATTTCTGATCAATTGAAACGGCAGGTGATAAGCCTTCGATGAAATCCACATCTGGCTTATCCATCTGGCCAAGAAATTGGCGAGCATATGCCGACAGTGATTCAACGTAGCGGCGTTGACCTTCGGCGAAGATAGTGTCGAAGGCTAAGGAAGATTTTCCAGAGCCCGAAAGGCCAGTGAATACGACTAATGCATCGCGCGGAAGTTCGATCGAAACATTCTTTAGATTGTGTTCGCGTGCTCCGCGCACAACCAACTTATCGATACTCAAACTCCGGCCTCTTCCATCATTCGTAACTCTTTCTTCAATAACTTGATCTCATCGCGCAAGCGCCCAGCGACCTCAAATTGAAGCTCACCTGCGGCGTTACGCATCTGATCGGTGAGCGAGCCTATCAACGCGATGAGGTCTTGGCGCGGCAGAGAAGTTGATGATTTGTCATATAGGCCAGCAGATGAAGCAATCTTCTTCGCTCCGCCCTTCTCGTGGGCTAAGAGCTCTTCGGTATCTTCGCTCTCGCGATTGATCTGATCTGTAATATCGGCGATCTTCTTACGCAACGGTTGTGGGTCAACTCCACGTTCTAAGTTATAGGCAACCTGCTTGGCGCGACGACGGTTGGTTTCATCGATGGCCTGTGCCATTGATTTAGTTATGTTGTCAGCATACATATGCACTTCACCAGAAACATTTCGGGCAGCACGCCCAATAGTTTGAATTAGAGAAGTAGCCGATCTTAAGAAGCCTTCTTTATCGGCATCTAATATCGAAACCAGAGAAACTTCAGGTAGATCTAGACCTTCTCGCAAAAGGTTGATACCGATCAAAACATCGTAATCCCCCATGCGAAGTTCGCGCAGCAGCTCAACGCGGCGCAAGGTGTCGACCTCTGAATGCAGGTAACGCACGCGAACGCCTCGTTCCTGTAGGTAATCAGTTAAATCTTCCGACATCTTCTTAGTTAGCGTTGTTACCAGTACCCGCTCATTCTTCGCAGCCCGAATATTTATCTCATTAAGTAGATCATCGATCTGTCCCTTGATCGGCTTGATAACGATTCCGGGATCGACTAAACCAGTGGGACGAATTACTTGCTCAACTACATCGCCTTCCACTTTAGCCATCTCATACTTACCGGGCGTAGCCGATAGATAAACCTTCTGGCCAACGCGTTCCAAGAATTCGGGCCATTTAAGTGGGCGGTTATCCATGGCACTTGGCAAACGGAATCCGTGTTCTACCAAGGTGCGCTTACGGGATGCATCGCCTTCAAACATGGCACCAATTTGAGGAACGGTTACATGGCTTTCATCGATTACAAGTAAGAAATCTTCTGGGAAGTAATCAAGTAAACAGTTGGGAGCAGAGCCAGGTCCGCGACCATCTAAATGTCGTGAGTAATTCTCGATACCAGAGCAGAAACCGAGTTGCTCCATCATCTCTAGATCAAATGTTGTGCGCATCTTTAGGCGTTGGGCTTCCAGTAGCTTGCCTTGCTTCTCAAAGAGGTTGAGTTGGATCTGCAACTCATCTTGGATATCGCCCATTGCACGCTTCATCGTTTCAGGTCCTGCTGCGTAATGAGTTGCCGGGAAGATATAGATCTCGGTCTCATCGCGCAGGATCTCACCGGTAAGTGGATGAAGCGTCATAATCTTTTCGATCTCATCGCCAAACATCTCGATCCGGATCGCAAGTTCCTCATACATAGGAATGATTTCAATGGTGTCACCGCGCACGCGAAAAGTCCCACGTTCAAAGGCCATATCGTTTCGCTGATACTGCACATCAACAAATTTGCGCAGTAACTTATTGCGCTCGATCTCATCGCCTACCTTTAGGCGAATCATGCGATCGATATATTCCTGAGGCGTACCAAGTCCATAAATACAAGAAACAGTTGCCACCACGATTACATCGCGCCGGGTCAGAAGTGAGTTAGTTGCAGAGTGGCGCAACCTTTCAACTTCATCGTTGACGCTGGAGTCCTTCTCGATAAAGGTATCGGTTTGCGGAACATAGGCCTCTGGTTGGTAATAGTCGTAATAGGAAACAAAGTATTCGACTGCGTTATTTGGCAAAAGCTCACGGAATTCATTGGCTAACTGCGCAGCCAGCGTTTTATTTGGCGCCAGCACCAAAGTGGGACGCTGCAAGCGCTCGATCAACCAGGCAGTTGTCGCAGATTTTCCGGTACCTGTTGCGCCAAGTAGAACGACATCTTCAATACCGGCATCTATTCTGCGAGCAATCTCTTCAATGGCTTGCGGTTGATCACCGGCTGGCACGTAATCGCTAATGACCTGAAAGGGCTCTACCCTTCGCTGCAGGTCAGATATCGGGCGCATATTCGTAGCCTACTTTGCTCGCCCAGGTAATTCCTCCCAGAGGTTTTCTACAGCGCGAAGGAGCGCATCTTCATCGCCATCATTGATTAGGACGAAATCTGCGATCGCCTCGCGGTCTTCACGGCTGGCTTGCTGCGCGATTCGTTTCTCAATTTCAGAGATAAACATTCCTCGCTTGCGCAGCCGCTCTTTGCGAGCCTCGAGATCGGCCTCGATCGTAATGACCAAATCAAAATTTTCAGCCGCTCCCGTTTCAACTAAGAGCGGGATCTCATAAATTAGAACTTCATCGGGCTTTAAATCTGCAACGACTTCGGCAAAGAGTTCGCGAACTCTGGGATGGATAATCTCCTCTAAATCACTTTTAGCTTTTGGATCAGCGAAGATAATCTCACCAAGCGCCTTGCGGTCGATATCGCCATTTCGCATGATCGCCTCGCCAAAGCGCAGTGCAACTTCATCAAATCCTTCGCTACCTCGTTCGATTGCTACGCGTGCTAGTTGATCGGCATCGACAACGCGTGCTCCAAGTTCCGAGAAATATTGCGCAGCTAGAGATTTACCGGATCCGATTCCACCGGTTAGAGCCACGATCGACATATAACCAACTCTACCCCGCAGGCGATATCTGGAGAATAAGAAAAGGCCCACCCGTAGGTGAGCCCTTTCTTATTTGAGATTAATTATTCAGCAGCTACTTCAGCAACTACCTCTTCAGCAGCAGGGGCTGCAGCATCGGCGGCTTTAGCTTCCGACTTCTGCTTCTTATGTGCAAGGAAGCGAGTCTGTGCTTCTTGGTACTGACGTTCCCATTCTTCGCGTTGTGAATCAAAGCCAGGCTTCCATTCCTGAGTATCAGGATCGAAACCTTCTGGGTAGATGAAGTTTCCAGCAGCATCGTAGCGAGCAGCCATTCCGTATTGAGTTGGATCAAATGCTTCGATCTCAACTTCATGTCCTTCATTGGCTTGCTTCAGAGAAAGTGAGATACGACGACGCTCTAGATCGATATCGATGATCTTTACAAATAGTTCGTCATCTACAGCTACAACCTGCTCTGGAATCTCAACGTGGCGTTCTGCCAACTCTGAGATGTGAACAAGTCCTTCAATGCCTTCGTGTACACGAATAAATGCACCGAATGGAACAAGCTTTGTCACAACACCTGGAACAACCTGATTGATCGTGTGGGTGCGCGCAAATGCCTGCCATGGATCTTCTTGAGTTGCCTTGAGAGAAAGTGAAACACGCTCACGCTCAAAATCAACTTCGAGAACTTCAACAGTTACTTCATCGCCAACTTCAACGACTTCACCTGGGTGATCGATGTGCTTCCATGAAAGCTCAGAAACGTGAACAAGACCATCTACGCCACCAAGGTCAACGAATGCACCAAAGTTTACGATTGATGAAATTACGCCAGTGCGTACTTGGCCCTTTTGGAGCTGATTTAAGAATGTTGTACGTGACTCTGATTGAGTCTGCTCAAGGAAGGCGCGACGAGAAAGAACAACGTTATTGCGGTTCTTGTCGAGTTCGATAATACGAGCTTCAACTTCCTTGCCAATGTAAGGAGTTAGATCGCGGACGCGACGCATTTCAACGAGTGATGCTGGCAAGAAGCCACGAAGACCGATATCAACGATCAGGCCGCCCTTAACAACTTCAATAACTGTTCCGACGACGACTTCGTCGCGCTCTTTCTTGCCTTCAATATCTCCCCAGGCGCGCTCGTACTGTGCGCGCTTCTTAGAAAGAATTGTGCGGCCTTCTTTATCTTCCTTCTGCAGAACGAGCGCTTCAATGCGATCGCCTACCTTAACAATGTCATTTGGATCTGCATCGTGGCGGATTGAAAGTTCGCGGGAAGGGATTACGCCTTCTGTCTTGTACCCGATATCAAGAAGTACTTCTTCGCGATCTACTTGTACAACGGTTCCTTCAACAAGGTCTCCGTCATTGAAATTTCTGATTGTGCCTTCGATTGCTGCAAGAAAATCTGCGGCCGATCCGATGTCGTTAACTGCTACGACTGGTGATGATGTGCTCAAGTTGCTCCGTAGGGATAGAAAGTAATAGGACTCCAGAACCATTCTGGTGAACGGGCGTAAGCGTACGGTTTCGGCGTGTACTAGGGCAAATCCTTCTCCTGCGCAGGCGTAAACTAACTGCAAATGAAGCGATATCGAGAACTCTTTGCGATCCCAAATGTTTGGGTACTAGTTCTCGCTGCATTTCCGGCGCGAGTTGCCTATGGAATGGTTGCACTGGCTATCTTCTTTAAGGCGCAACAAACAACCGGCTCAGTTGCAATCGCTGGTTTAGCCATTGGCATTAACTCGCTGACAGGTGCTGCAACCGCAGGTTTGCGCGGCTCGCTAATGGATCGATATGGCCAGAAGTGGCCACTACGTATCTTCGTGCCAGGTTATGCAGGGATGATGTTGGTGCTTAATACCATGGAGAATAAGAATGCGATTTTAATTGCCGCGTTCATAATGGGAATTAGCGCTCCCCCAATTAACTTATCGGTTCGTCCATTATGGAAGATGATTGTTCCAAAAGATTATCTACGTACCGCCTACGCCGTTGATACATCAGTTATGAGTACAGCAGGCGTTATCGGACCAGTTGTTGCGACATCGCTCGCACTTTCATCCCACCCTGGTAGCGCACTAGTTGTGGCATCAATTTTCATGGCAGTTGGCGGCGGATCGCTGGCGCTGACACGTGTATCGCGTGATTGGATACCTGAGAAGAAAGATGCCGATCACAAATCGATTTGGCGTAATAAAGCAATTCAATTATTAATGGTCGAAGGATGTTTCATTGGTTTTGGTTGGGGGGTCTTTGATGTTGCAGTTCCTGCCTTTGCTACTTTAGAAGGCGTTCCGCATCGCACTGCTTGGGTCTTCACCGCCATGGGTGTTGCCAATATCGTAGGTGGATTACTTGGCGGGCTGGTTTCTAAGAAAGTCTCAGCGTTGAAAGCGATGCGTCTTACCTACTTTGTTTGGATCTTTATCTCGATTCCAATTGTCTTCACCTATCCGGGTTGGTCGATGGCGGTAGCGGGTGCTTTCCTCGGTTTGATCGGTGGAACTATCCAAGTCTTTTATTGGGAAGTTATGGAAGCGGTACGTCCCAAGGGATCTGCAGTTGGCATGATGGGTTGGATCTGGACAGTAGAAGGAACGCTAATGTCGATCGGTGCTGCCGCAGGCGGTTGGATCGCCGAAACTTATTCACCACGCTTTGCCATGTCGATTACATCTTTCACAATTATTACTGGATTCATTATCTTAACCTTGGGACGTAAACGCTTGGCCGCTGCAGATCGAATACCAACTGAGGAAGAAGATTTAGCAGCAATGGCAGATAACTCACCGACTACTACTTAGCAAGCGCTATCGATCTTTAATGCGCTGCTTCATTCCAACTCTTGCCAATTCCCACGCTAACGTCAAGCGGTGCCTTTAGCGGATAGGCCGCAGCCATTTCGCGACGTACCAAAGCATCTAACTTCTCTTCTTCACCGACGACAACTTCCAAGATCAACTCATCATGGACCTGCAATAACAAACGAGATCCCAGCTTCTCTTTAACCAGAGCTGCCTGCACATTTAACATCGCCTGCTTGATGATGTCGGCGGCAGATCCTTGGATCGGCGCGTTCAGGGCCATCCGTTCAGCAATTTCACGGCGCTGGCGATTGTCGTGAAGCAGATCAGGCAGGTAGCGACGACGTCCCATAACGGTTTCGGTGTAGCCAACTTTGCGCGCTTCTACAACAACGCTACTTAGGTAATCACGAATACCACCGAAGCGAAGAAAGTACTTATCCATTAACTCTTGCGCCGCAGGCGGGGATAGATCTAATTGCGCTGCCAACCCATAGGCGCTTAGACCATACGCCAACCCATATGACATCGCTTTAATTTGGCGGCGCATCTCTGGATCAACATCGGTTGCTGCAACTCCAAAGACCAATGCCGCTACTGTGGCGTGTAAATCTTCACCAGTTTCAAAAGCGGCAAGCAGGCCCGCATCATTTGATAAGTGAGCCATGATGCGCATTTCTATTTGACTGTAATCAGCGGTTAGTAAAGAAACATAACCTTCGCCTGCAATGAAAGCGTTACGAATACTACGTCCTTCTTCAGTGCGCACTGGAATATTTTGTAGGTTTGGCCCAACTGAAGATAAACGACCAGTTGCGGCAACGGTCTGGGCAAAGTGGGTACGGATACGGCCATCAATACCAATTTCAGCAATTAAACCTTCAACTGTTGTGCCAAGTTTCTTAGTCTCGCGAATACGTAGAAGTGATTCCAGCAGTGGGTGTTTAGTTTTCTCAAAGAGCCAGTTAAGCGCTTCGGCATCGGTGGTAAATCCAGTCTTTATCTTCTTAGTCTTAGGAAGATTTAGCTCTTCGAATAAGACAACTTGAAGTTGCTTGGGAGATGCCACATTAAATTCGTGGCCCGCAGCTAAATGCGCAGCTTTTGTTTCGCGGGTGACTTCTCCTTCGAAGAAGAGCGCTAATTTTTCGAGTTCTTTTCGATCCACCGCGATGCCACGATTTTCCATTATCGCTAAAAGTTGTGCGATGGGGAGTTCCAGGTCGGTAAATAGCTTCAGTACCCCGCGATCGTGCATTTCAGTTTCCAGAGATTTGCGCAAAGTGAAGAGCGCAGCTGCGCTCGTTAAGAGTGACTGTTCCGGAGATGATGAATCAATTACAGCGCCATCTCCCCAACGTTCCAGTAGATCACTTAAATCCTGTGCCCGAACACCTGGATTTACTAGATAAGCCGCAAGTGCAGTATCAAAGAGAACGCCGGTAAAGAGATTTTCGCGGGCCAGAGATTTTGCATCATGAGCAATCTTGGTAACTTTTATATCTTGGGCCCACTTGCCCATCTGTGATGAATGAATCAGGTGTACATCAGTTGGTGAAAAGGCAACTGCATAGCGATGCAGCTTCTCATCTTGTAATTCAAATGCCACGGCAATCTCACCGGTATGGGCTGCGATCATTACATCAAGTTCGGCAGGAGTTAATACTCCCCCTTCCAACGCTGGAGCAAAAAGAGTTAGCTCATCACGTGCTTCCACTTTCTTAATGACCGTGGCAGCGTTAAGAATTGGTTTGAGGCGATCCTTTAAGGTGCGAAATTCCAACTGCTCAAATAACTTAGTTAGATCTGCCTCATCAACGCCCGGCCATATAAGCGCATCGACCTCGTAATCAATCGGCGCATCATGGATTAATTGCGTTAACTCACGATTGCGAATTACATCATTTAAATTATCGCGCAGCGACTGTCCGACTTTGCCGCCGACCTTATCTACATTGGCAATTAACTCCTGCAAAGATCCATATTCCACGATCCACTTAGCCGCCGTCTTCTCACCAACGCCGGGAATAGATGGCAAGTTATCGCTGGGGTCTCCGCGCAAGGCGGCAAAATCTGGATACTGATCTGGTGTCATTCCATATTTCTCAACGACTGCAGCAGGAGTCATCCGCGCCATTTCAGATACACCGCGTTTGGGGTAGAGAACAGTTGTCTTTTCAGTTACCAGTTGGAAGCTATCGCGGTCACCTGTACAAATCAGGACTTCTACGTCTTCACGTTCTGCCTGTTTGGTAATGGTGGCGATGAGGTCATCTGCTTCATAACCTTCCAGTGCAAACTGGGTAATTCCAAAACCAGTTACTAGCTCATTGAGAAATGACATCTGCGAGCGAAATTCATCTGGAGTCTTGGCGCGATTGGCTTTATATTCGGGAAAAATATCGGTTCGGAAAGTCTTTCGCGACACATCAAAGGCAACTGCAACGTGAGTTGGCTTCTCATCCTTTAAGAGTGAGATCAGCATCGTGGCGAAGCCATAGATAGCGTTGGTGTGTTGGCCTTGCGCGGTTGTGAAATTTTCAGCAGGAAGTGCGAAGAAGGCGCGATATGCCATCGAATGGCCATCAATTAGGAGTAAACGCTTCTGAGCCATGGCGCCATCCTAGAGAAGTAGCCGTTAAATAAGTTACTATTTCGAACTATGACGCAGGCAGAAAATACCCCAAACTTTTTAGAGATTATTCGGGAACGCGGCAGCGGCGCACTTGATAAGAAGATGGGTATCGAAATCCTGGAAGCATCCCCAGAGCGTTTAGTTGGTCGCATGCCGGTTGAAGGAAACACTCAGCCAATAGGACTTTTGCACGGCGGAGCCAATGTCGTTTTAGCTGAATCACTCGGTTCGATCGGCACCCAATTACATGCCGGTCCTAACCGCAGAATTGTTGGCGTAGATATCAATGCCACCCACCATAAATCAGCAACGTCCGGATTTGTGACAGGTGTGGCAACTGCAGTCTCACTTGGAAAGACTTTATGTGTCTATGAGATCGTAATTACTAATGAACAGGGCCAACGTACCTGTTCTGCGCGTATTACCTGCATGATCCTTGCGGATAGATAGTTGCGTTAGTGAGCGCCAGTACCGAGGTAAGCCTCGCGTACCGCAGGATCGTTAAGTAGATCAGAAGCTTTAGCTTCCTTAACAACATTTCCAGTCTCGAGAATATAAGCACGGTGGGCGCGCTGTAGCGCTTGCTGAGCATTTTGTTCAACGAGAAGAATTGTTACGCCAGTCTTATTGATCTCAGTGATGATGCGGAAGATATTGGCGATCATCTGAGGTGCAAGGCCCATTGAAGGCTCATCAAGGAGCAATACTTTTGGACGAGCCATAAGAGCGCGACCGATAGCAAGCATCTGTTGTTCTCCGCCAGATAAGGTGCCGCCGGCTTGTGAGACGCGCTCTTTCAAACGTGGAAAGAGGGCATAGACCTTTTCTAGATCTTCGGCCATCTCATGTTTGCGATCGTGGCGATGGAACTTTCCCATCTCCAAATTCTCTAGAACTGTCATGCCAGGGAAGATTCCGCGGCCTTCAGGTGCTTGTGACAAACCGAGATCAACGCGCTTATGTGCCGGAACGTTTGAGATATCTTCACCATTGAAGATGATCTGACCGCTCGTTGCGGGGCGAAGACCAGAAATAGTCTTAAGCATCGTTGTCTTACCGGCGCCATTGGCACCGATTAAAGTAACGATTTCACCTTCATTAACAACGATTGAGATGCCTTTAATAGCTTCAATCTTGCCGTAGTGAACGTGGAGATCTTTAATTTCAAGACGCATCTGCAGGTACTCCTAGGTAAGCCTCGATAACACGAGGGTCGTTTTGCACTACAGCTGGTGAATCATCAGCGATCTTGGTTCCGAAATCCAGAACTGCAACGCGATCTGAAATTCCCATGATCAGTGACATATCGTGCTCGATTAGAAGAACTGTGTATCCAGCATCGCGCACCTTTTTGATCGTCGCAGCGAGTTCGACTTTCTCTTGTGGGTTAAAGCCAGCTGCTGGTTCATCAAGGAGCAAGAGCTTGGGAGATGTGCCCATTGCGCGCGCAATTTCTAAGCGACGCTGTACGCCATATGGAAGGTTCTTTGCAAGACGATCTGCATATTCATCGATACCGATAAATTGCAGGATCTCATGTGCCTTAGCACGGTTCTCTTTCTCTTCGCGACGAGCACGAGGTGTACCAAAAAGTGCGCCGACTAGACCGCTCTTCTTATGCACATCGGTTGCAGTAATAACATTTTCCAGAGTTGTCATATCACCGAATAAGCGAATGTTCTGGAAGGTGCGAGCGATACCGAGACCGGTGATTTGGAAGCGCTTGCGACCCGCCAAATTGTGGCCATCGAAAGTAACTGATCCAGATGTTGCTTGGTAGACACCAGTTATCACGTTAAAGACGGTTGTCTTGCCGGCGCCGTTAGGACCGATGAGTGCAAGGATTTCACCTTCGCGAATTTCCAGGTTTACTTCATTTAGAGCGGTCACGCCACCGAATTTCATGGTGAGGTTCTCAAGTTTTAATAGGACCTTTGACATTAGGCGTTTGCTCCTTTCTTAACCAAAGCTTTTTCTCGCTTCTTGCGAGGTAACAAGCCATCCGGACGGAAGTTCATAACTACAACCAAAACGAGACCAAATACCAATAGGCGCGCATCAGAGATAAAACGGATTCGATCTGGCAGATAACCCAAGATCGCACCACCAATAATTACACCCCAGATATTTCCAATTCCACCAAAGACCACACAGGCCAAGATCAGAATCGAAACGTTAAGGGTAAACATCTCTGGTGAGATAAAGAGGTTCTTAGCTGCGTAGAGAACGCCGGCTGCTCCACCGATGGCAGCACCTAGGGTAAATGACCAGATCTTATATTTAAGAGTTGGAACGCCCATCAGTTCTGCAGCATCTTCATCTTGGCGAATTGCTTCCCAGGCGCGACCCGGACGACGCACGGTTAAGCGGCGAATCATCCAGATAGTTAGCAAGATCATTACTAAGACAACCCAGAAGAAGAGCTTCTGGTCATCTAGCGCAAACTCTTTACCAAGGATGGGAGGTGGCATTTGAATGCCTGAAATTCCATTAGGGCCATTGGTCCAAGAAACGTTAAGGGCAACGATACGAATAATTTCACCGAAACCTAAGGTAACGATCGCTAGATAATCGCCACGCAGACGCAGCGTTGGAATACCAAGTAAGACACCTGCGAACATAGCGGCTGCGATACCAATCGGCATGATCTCCCAGGTATTTAGCCCGGTATGCATGCTGAGTAATCCATTTGTATAGGCACCGATTGCAAAGAATGCTACGTAACCTAAATCGAGCATGCCGGATTTGCCGACCACGATATTTAGACCAAGTGACATAAGTACGAAGATTGCTACTGGATAAACCAATACTGCGTCATAAGCTGCAACCGGTGTTGCGAGGAATGATGCACCAGCAAATGGCAAGAGCGAGGCTAGGGCGATAGTTACTAGAACAATGGCTATGCGTTGGTAGCGGTTAGAGCGCTCCCAAATACCGGCACCGAAATCGCGAAGGTTAAAGTTCTTCATAATATTCACCTTAAGCCCTTGTCTGGGTGACGGCTTCTCCGAATAAGCCAGATGGCTTAAAGAGAAGAACTAGAACGAGAACGATAAAAACTGTTACGGACTTCCACTGCGTGCCAAGAATTGCAGAGGCATATACCTCAGCCAGTCCTAGCGAGACTCCCCCGAAGAACGCTCCACGGATGTTGCCGATTCCACCGATAACCGCTGCAGTAAAAGCAGCAAGGCCCATAGTGAAGCCGATATTAAATTTGGTGTATTCGTAAACGGTTGTATAGAAGAAACCCGCTGCCCCGGTTGCAAGCCCACCAACTAAGAATGTTGTAGTAATGACGCGGTTTAAGTTGATACCCATCAACTTGGCGGCATCTTCATTCATAGAAACGGCGCGGATGGCTTTACCCATACGAGATAGCTTTACGAAGCGCTCGAGAATGATGAAAATGGCGCCGGCTGCAACGATGGTAATTAAAGTATCGAGGCGAATTTGTGCGCCCCAGACTTCAACCAAGATTACCTTTTCAAGGATTCGGGGTGAACCAACTGGACGTGATGCGGTTAGCAGACGCATGACTTCGGAAAGCACCATCGACATTCCAATTGCAGAGATCAGAGTTGCTAAGCGGTTTGTACCTTTAGCGCGCAAGCGGCGATAGGCCACGAACTCAACAACGACTGCGGTGATACCGGCAAAGGCCATCGAGGCAAAGAGTTGGACAAAGAGAACTAGTGCGAGTTTGGCACCTTGCGCCGGCTCGCTTGTTTGATCGTAACCAAAGAGGTCACGGCTAGCGACGATCGCGCCGAATGTTCCCCACATAAAGATTTCAGAGTTAGCAAAGTTGATCATACGAAGCACGCCATAAACCATGGTGTAACCAAGTGCGATCAAGACGTAGATAAAACCGAGTGCGATACCCGAAATCGTCAATTGCCAGAACTGATCGATAAAGACTGTGAACATCTTGCCCCTTTAATATGTCGCTGCTAGAAACGCGCGATTTGAACTGATCAATTGGGTGGAATCTACTTTAATTTTGAGTGAATTAAAAGCCAACGGGCGCCTTGATCCTTACGAATCAAGACGCCCGTTGGGGTCAAGCAATTACTTCAGAGTTAGGCTACTGGGCCCTTGTTAACAAGCTTTCCGCCTGTTACTAGGAAGCCAGCAAAGCCACCTTCTGAGATATCACCGTGCTGGTTGAACTTGATGTTCGCTCCAGCGATACCTGGGAAGTTGTAGCTCTTTACCCACTTGTTCATTGCTGCACGTGTTGTCTTTCCATTCTTGATACCTGAAAGGAAGACGTTTGCAGCATCGATTGATTCAACAGCGTAAACGCCTGATGAAACACCGATCTTAGCCTTGAAGTCAGCTTCAATCTTTGCATCAACATCAGCAAGACCTGCTACGCCAGTTAGCTTTGCACCTTCGCCAGACTTACCGGCGAGAACCGCGAACTGCTGGTTGAAGACTCCGTCGCCACCAGCGAATGTCGCTGTTGAACCTGAGTCACGTAGCTGCTTTACGAATACTGCAGCTTGGCTGTAGTAACCGGTGTAGATAACAACGTTTGCGCCAGCTGACTTGATCTTTGCAAGTGTTGGGCTGAAATCTGTTGTTGTGTTAGGAACTGAATCTCCACCAACAAGAGTTGCACCCTTGACAGCCTTGAGAGCAGTTTCAACATATCCACGTAGTGGAACAGCGTATGAAGACTGGTCATCGAATACGAAGACCTTTGCAGCAGCGTTTCCTGCTGTTGCGAACTTCGCAAGAGCTGGACCCTGCTTGTCATCAGTTGCTACGACGCGGTGGAAAATTGGGCGACCGTAATCTGACTTAGCTGTTGCACTCTTTGGATCTGTTAGAGATACGCGAGTTGCAGATGGTGAGATAACTGTGAGGTTACCTGCCTTGTAGTAAGGAAGTGATGCGATTGTTGCACCTGAGTAAGCAGGTCCAACAAGACCGATGATCTTCTTATTGGTTCCAACTCCTGGAGCTACCTTTGAAGCTACAGCTGGATCTCCTTCGTCATCTACTGATACGAGGTTGATCTTGTAACCTGGGTTAGCTGCCTCAAATATTTTGATTGCATACTTAACACCGTTTTGCTCGTCGATACCTGTTGAGGCTTCTCCACCTGAAAGTGGGCCTTGGTATGCCAGAGTAAATGTCTTTGTTGCAGCTGATGCAGATGTTGTTGCAAATGCGCCAAATGAAAGCGCGATTGCGGCAACGATTGCAGCAGAAGCTTTGATCTTCTTGTTCATGTATTGCCTTCCTGTTTTTTCTTGCATGTGTCCCGGGACAGGGAGGCTGAAAGTGTAAAGGCAGGGATATCCATCCTTCAACCTGAGGTTGAGCGTGGATATATAAAGGTTTGGTTACGTTATTGCCGCTTTTGACCTCTTTTTCAGAGGCTAGTTACCTGGAACGGCATCTGGCGAGATAACGGCTTGGGCGACCTCTTTCATCGTCAAACGACGATCCATAGCTGCCCTTTGAATCCAAGAAAATGCTTCGGGTTCGGCCAGATTTAACGCTTGCATCAAAATTCCTTTAGCACGATCAATTAACTTTCGAGTTTCTAGCCGTTCATGCAAATCTGCAACTTCGTCTGCAAGGGTGCGCATCTGTAAATGTCGACTGATTGCGATTTCAATTGCCGGAACAAGGTCACCGATTGAAAAAGGTTTGACAACATAAGCCATAACGCCGGCATCACGAGCACGTTCAACTAGTTCGCGCTGTGAAAAAGCGGTCAGCATTAAAACTGGCGCGATAGAAATTATTTTTTCGGCAGCCGATATGCCATCCAATACCGGCATCTTCACATCAAGAATTGCTAAATCAGGTTTATGTAGTTGTGCTAGCTCAATTGCTTGCGCGCCATCGGCTGCTTCGGCTACAACTTCGTAACCAGCTTCAACCAGCATCTCAACTAAATCCATACGGATCAACGCTTCATCTTCGGCAACTAGAATTTTGATGCGAGTTGCAGCGCCATCGCTATTTGTATTCATGTGCCTCGAGTCGGATTCGAACCGACACTATGCAGTGTTTGAGACTGCCCTCTCTACCGTTGGAGTACCGAGGCTTAGAAGACAAATCTTAACGGTATGCAGGCGCTGCGCCACCCACGGCATCTCCCACACGGTGCACACGCATCGCATTGGTTGAGCCTGGAATTCCGGGAGGAGATCCTGCAACGATCACGACTAATTCGCCTTCTTTGCAACGCCCAGATTTTAATAACAAGGTATCTGCTTGCATCACCATCTCATCGGTGTGCTTAACCATGGGAGTTAGCTCTGGTTCCACTCCCCAATCAAGGGCCATTCGGTTGTAGGTGCCAACTTCTGGAGTAAATGCCAAGATCGGAATTGGTGAGCGCAGGCGCGCAGTACGTCGCGCAGAATCACCCGATTGAGTAAATGTCACCAGGTACTTAGCCCCAACAATTGCACCAACTTCGGTTGCAGCTTTGGTAATTGCGCCACCTTTTGTCTTGGGCGCTGATTTCATGGGACGGATCATGTCCATTCCACCTTGTTCGGTGTGAGAAATGATGCGCGCCATAGTTTGAACTGCTTCAATGGCAAATTCACCAACGGATGTTTCGCCAGATAACATCAATGCATCTGCGCCATCTAATACTGCATTTGCGCAATCTGTTGCTTCAGCACGAGTTGGACGAGAATTAGTGATCATTGAATCGAGCATCTGGGTTGCCACGATGACCGGTTTAGCAGCTTCACGAGCTAGTTCGATGCAGTGCTTTTGAACTAGCGGAACTTCTTCAATTGGAAGCTCTACTCCGAGGTCACCGCGCGCCACCATAATGCCATCGAAGGCGTTAACGATTCCTTGTAGATTTTCAACTGCTTGTGGCTTTTCAATCTTGGCGATTACTGGGATACGAATTCCAACTTCATCCATGATGCGGTGAACGTCAACAATGTCATCGGCGCTACGGACGAATGAGAGCGCAATGAAATCTGCGCCGGCCTTTAGCCCCCAACGAAGATCATCCATATCTTTCTCAGATAAAGCAGGAACTGAGACTGCAACGCCCGGCAAGTTGATACCTTTATTATTGCTCACCGCACCTGGTTCGATTACCTTGGTGATGACATCGTTTCCTTTAACTTCTACAACTTCAACAGTTACCTTGCCATCATCGATCAAGATGCGATCGCCGGGTTTGCAATCTCCTGGTAGACCTTTATATGTAGTGCCGACGCGCTCTTTGGTTCCTTCAACTTCATCAGTGGTAATAGTAAAAATATCCCCGCGTGCTAAATCATGCGGACCAGCCTTAAAGCGAGCTAAGCGAATCTTTGGACCTTGAAGATCAACCAAGATCGCAACAGGAACGCCAGCTTCCTTCGCTGCTGCACGAACTTGATCAAGACGCGCTTGATGTTCTGGGTAGCCACCATGTGACAAGTTAAGGCGCGCCATATTCATACCAGCTGCGATTAGCTCACGAACTTTCTCGGGAGATTCAACAGCAGGACCCATTGTGCAAACAATCTTGGCGCGACGCATGTGTATACCTTATCTAATTGAATTCGCTACTGGTTAGTTGGTAGGAAAATTAGAAGTGAATTTAAGTGGGATTAGACACTCAAACCATTCCTAAACCATCAATGAGCGAGCAGTCGGCTCGATTGGAGCCGGTAATTGGGTTTCACCTTCCAGATATTTATCGACACCTGCCGCAGCGCTACGCCCTTCGGCAATCGCCCAAACAATGAGCGATTGTCCGCGACCTGCATCACCGGCAACGAAGATTCCTTCCACGCTAGTTTGGTAGTTCTCATCGCGCTCAATATTTCCACGATCATCAAATTCAACTTCCAATTGAGTCAGAATCGCTGATTTCTCAGGACCAGTAAATCCCATCGCTAAAAATACATAGTCAGCGGGAATCTCTTTCTCTGTCCCTGCCACTGGTTCAAACTTACCGTTTACAAATTGTGTCTCGACAAGTTTGAGAGCCTTTAGATTTCCATTGCCATCGCCAATAAATTCTTCAGTGCTAACGGCGAAGACTCGGTTATCGAGTTCTTCATGGGCAGATGAAACGCGATAGATCATTGGGTAAGTCGGCCATGGTTGTCCGCTAGGACGTTCTTCAGTTGGACGCGGCATGATTTCTAATTGCGTAACACTTGCTGCGCCTTGGCGAATAGAAGTACCAAGGCAATCTGCGCCAGTGTCTCCCCCACCCAAAATCACAACGTGCTTGCCGGCGACGTTGATATCAGGATTGGTGACTTCACCAAGTGCTTGTTTATTTCCCCAAGGTAGAAACTCCATTGCTTGGTAGATACCTTTATTCTCGCGCCCCTTAATTGGCAGATCGCGCCATTGGGTAGCGCCAACTGCAAGAACGATCGCATCGTATTTCTTGCGAAGATCAGCTCCGGTTAGCTCAACACCGACATCTACACCTGGACGAAAACGAGTTCCTTCCTTCTCCATCTGATTTAGACGACGGTCAAGGATACTTTTCTCCATTTTAAATTCTGGGATTCCGTAACGAAGTAGCCCACCGATTTTATCGGCACGCTCGTATACGGCGACGGTGTGACCGGCGCGAGTTAGCTGTTGGGCTGCAGCAAGGCCTGCCGGACCTGAACCAATTACCGCAACTGTTTTACCGGTTAAGCGATCAGGTGGAGTTGGCTTTACATTTCCAGCACCGAAAGCTTCTTCAATGGTTCGCAGTTCTACTTGTTTGATAGTTACCGCATCAGCGTTAATACCTATTACACATGCAGTCTCACACGGTGCTGGACATAAACGCCCCGTAAATTCTGGGAAGTTATTAGTCGCGTGCAATCGCGCCATCGCTTCCTCTTTATCGCCGCGCCACATCAAATCATTCCATTCTGGAATTAGATTTCCGAGCGGACAACCTTCGTGACAAAACGGAATGCCGCAATCCATGCAACGACCGGCTTGTTTCTGCAGGTGCTCCATGCTTTGTGGTTCGTAGACCTCATGCCAGTCTTTAATGCGGATATCGATTGGACGACGCTTGGGTAGCTCGCGCGGTGTATTTAGAAAACCCTTGGGATCAGCCATTTGCTGCCACCTCCATTACATATTGGTCTATCGGAAGTCCATCTTTAGTAGCTCGCTCGATTGCAGCAAGTACGCGCGCATAATCACGTGGCATTACTAGCGAGATGCGATTTACTGAAGCGTTCCAATCCTTGAGCAGATCTGCTGCAACAGTTGATCCGGTCTCAGTATGGAAGTTAGAGATTATCGACTTCAGATTTTCTCTCTGATCTTCCGGAACTGCCAAGATATCGACCATCTCGGTATTTACCTGCGCTGGATTGAGATCTAGAACAAAGGCGCGACCGCCTGACATCCCGGCAGCGAAGTTACGACCGGTACAACCTAATATGACAACGCTTCCGCCAGTCATATATTCGCAGCCATGATCGCCGATGCCTTCCACAACAGCGGTTGCACCAGAGTTACGAACACAGAAACGTTCACCAACTAGCCCGCGAATAAATATCTCACCTGAAGTTGCGCCATAACCAATTACGTTTCCGGCGATGACATTCTCGTGTGATGGGAAGGTAGCGCGTTCATCTGGACGAACTATGACGCGACCGCCTGATATTCCTTTACCTACATAGTCATTGCTATCGCCGTAGAGACGGATTGCGATACCGCGAGGTAAGAATGCGCCAAGTGATTGACCAGCAGAACCATGCAGCGTGACATCAATCGTTCCGATCGGAAGACCTTCTGCGCCAAAGCGACGTGTAACTTCTGCGCCCAACATTGTTCCAACGGTGCGGTTAACGTTACGTACCGGCAGATCAATACGCACAGGCTCTTTATTATCAAGAGCTGCTGCGGCTAGTGAAATCAATTGATTATCTAACGCTGCAGCAAGACCATGATCTTGCACAGTTGTGCGATGTAAAGGGGATGCAACATCTGGTCGAACCAAGAGCGGTGCTAAATCAAGACCGCTGGCTTTCCAGTGATTAACTGCATCTCGAGTATCTAAAAATTCGACGTGACCGATCGCTTCCTGCAAAGTGCGGAAACCTAACTTGGCCAAGATTTCTCTAACTTCTTCGGCGATATATTCGAAGAATGTTTCCACAAATTCTGGTTTGCCATTAAAGCGCTTACGCAACTCTGGGTTCTGCGTTGCCACGCCAACTGGACAAGTATCCAAGTGGCAAACTCGCATCATTACGCAACCAGATACAACAAGCGGCGCAGTTGCAAAACCATATTCTTCTGCGCCCAATAGTGCGGCAATCACAACGTCACGTCCGGTCTTTAACTGACCATCGGCCTGTACAACGATACGATCGCGCAATCCGTTAAGAAGAAGTGTCTGCTGAGTTTCGGCAAGACCGAGTTCCCAAGGAGCACCAGCGTGCTTTAGCGATGTCAAAGGCGATGCACCAGTGCCACCATCGTGGCCCGAAATCAAGACAACATCAGCATGGGCCTTAGAAACTCCAGCAGCAACAGTTCCAACGCCAACTTCAGCAACTAATTTGACGTGAATACGTGCATTTTTATTGGCGTTCTTTAGATCATGGATTAATTGCGCAAGATCTTCAATTGAGTAAATATCGTGGTGCGGTGGCGGTGAGATAAGTCCAACACCGGGAGTTGAGTAACGCACCTTTGCAATCCATGGATAGACCTTATTTCCAGGTAGCTGTCCGCCTTCGCCAGGCTTTGCGCCCTGAGCAATTTTGATCTGAATATCGTCAGCGTTTACAAGGTAATCACTTGTTACGCCAAAGCGTCCGCTAGCAACTTGTTTAATTGCACTGCGCTTGGAATCACCATTAGCCATTGGGATCGCGCGCGACGGGTCTTCGCCACCTTCACCGGTATTGGATTTTCCACCGAGTCGGTTCATAGCGATCGCTAAAGTTTCATGGGCTTCTTGTGAAATAGAACCATAAGACATCGCACCGGTTGAGAAACGCTTTACGATCTCTGAGATTGGTTCAACTTCATCAATGGAAATTGCAGGACGTTTTCCTTCTTGAAAGGCGAAGAGTCCGCGCAAAGTCATAAGTTCTTTGCTCTGAGTGTCTACCTTGCTGGTGTATCGCTTAAAGATGTCATAGCGCTTTGAACGGGTTGAGTGCTGCAAGGTGAATACGGTCTCAGGATTAAATAGATGTGGCTCGCCATCGCGGCGCCATTGGTATTCGCCGCCAATTGGCAAGCGCTTAGTACCTGGGATCTCTCCCCCGACTGGGTATGCGATGTGATGGCGTGCGATTGTCTCTTCTGCAATTACATCCAGGCTAATTCCGCCAAGACGTGAAGTAGTGCCAACGAAGTATTCATCAACAACTTCTTGCGATAGACCAATTGCTTCAAAGACTTGAGCACCGGTATATGAAGCAATGGTTGAAATACCCATCTTCGACATAACTTTTAATACACCTTTACCGAGGCTCTTAATAACATTGCGAACTGCTTTTTCTGGAGTAATGCCGGTAATAACACCTTGCAGAACGAGATCTTCGGCAGATTCCATCGCAAGATATGGGTTAACTGCAGCTGCGCCATAACCAATTAGAAGTGCAACGTGGTGAACTTCGCGTACATCGCCGGCTTCAACAACTAGTCCAACCTTGGTGCGAGTCTTCTCGCGAATTAAATGGTGATGAACGGCAGCTGTTAATAGCAGAGATGGGATCGGCGTATCTTCGGCATCACCGTTGCGATCTGAAAGAACGATGATGTGCGCACCAGCTGCAATCGCATCAGATACTTCACGCTTTATCTCTTCCAACCGCTTTTGAAGAGTATTGCCATCTCCGGTTACCGGGAACAAGCCGCGAACCACATAACTTTCTAAACCTGGGTAATCACCATCGGCATTTACGTGAATGATCTTGGCTAATTCGTCGTTATCAATTACTGGGAAGGCAAGTGAAATTTGGCGACATGACGCCGGCCCTGGATCTAGGAGATTGTGCTCTGGTCCGATAGATCCACCGAGACTTGTTACTAGTTCTTCGCGAATTGCATCAAGTGGTGGGTTCGTCACTTGTGCAAATAATTGTGAGAAGTAATCAAAGAGCAAGCGTGGTTTTTCCGAGAGCGCTGCAATTGGCGTATCTGTGCCCATTGAGCCAAGTGCTTCCATACCGTTCTTAGCCATCGGGGTAAGCAAGATGCGGATCTCTTCTTCGGTATAACCAAAGGCGCGTTGGCGCCGAACAACCGATGAGTGCGGATAAACGATATGTTCGCGCGAAGGAAGATCACTTAGCTTCATCATTCCATCTTGTAACCACTGACCGTAAGGCGCAGCATCGGCGAGCGAATCTTTTATTTCATCATCTTCAATGATACGACCGACTTCGATATCAACTAAGAACATCTTGCCTGGTTGCAGGCGTCCTTTTCGCACAATCTTTTCCGCTGGGAAATCTAAAACGCCAACTTCAGATGCCAGAACTACTAGCCCATCATCAGTTACCCAGAAGCGTGATGGACGAAGTCCGTTGCGATCGAGTACGGCACCGACTCGATGTCCATCGGTAAATGTCACACATGCAGGACCATCCCATGGCTCCATAAGAGAGGCATGAAAGGCATAGAAATCACGGCGCTTCTGCGACATCGTTGCATGGTTCTCCCATGCTTCCGGGATCATCATCAAAACCGCATGAGGAAGTGATCGTCCACCTAAGTAGAGAAGTTCTAGAACTTCATCAAAAGATGCAGAATCGCTACCTGACATTTCAACTATGGGAAAGAGGCGGCTGAGATTGCCCGGAATTAACTCGCTGGCAAGTAAAGATTCACGGGCGCGCATCCAGTTGCGGTTGCCTTTAACGGTATTGATTTCGCCGTTGTGTGCGATAAAGCGATAAGGGTGAGCCAGTGGCCAAGATGGAAATGTATTGGTGGAAAAACGTGAGTGAACTAGCGCCATAGGAGAAACTACGCGTTGATCACTTAAATCTGGGAAGAACTCTTCGAGTTGTCCAGTTGTGAGCATTCCCTTGTAGACAATGGTCTGAGATGAAAGTGATGGGAAGTAAAGGTCCAGTGAATGTTCTGCGCGTTTGCGTAAGCAGAAAGCTAAGCGATCTAGCGCAATCCCTGATTCATCGCCTTTGCCTGAAATAAATACCTGTTCAAACTTTGGCATAACTGAAACTGCTGTCTTGCCAAGAGATGCCGGATTGATGGGTAGTTCGCGCCAACCTAAAACGGTCAAACCTTCTTCAGTTGCGAGCTTTTCGATCTCAGCGCGGACTTCGGCGCCCTGTGCGATAAATGCAATACCAGTTGCATAGAAACCATCTTTAGGAAGTTCGAAATCAACTACGGCACGATAGAAAGCATCTGGAATGCGAATTAATATTCCAGCACCATCACCGCTATCGGGTTCGGCGCCAGATGCGCCACGATGCTCCATATTACGAAGAGCGGTAAGAGCTTTTTCAACGATTTCATGTGTTGCAACTTTATTTAGAGTGGCAACCATCGCAACGCCGCATGCATCATGCTCGTTTGCTGGATCATAAAGACCAAGACGCGCTGGATAGTTAGATGTAAGGGCCACTTATTTCACACTCCTATTGTCCACACTTGAAAATACGTGAGGGACAACTTTGGCCCGTAGAAACCATCGACCCAATGAGGCGATAGAGGAAAAGGGTAGCAAGAACTGGGGCAATCAGGCACACCGAGAATATGGAAAAGGGCTTAGATCCCGCTCACATGCAGAAGTTGCCCAATGCCTGCAGTTATCGCCATGCCGAAGCAACCACCGAGGATTACCCGCAGAGTTGGAGCAAGCATCTTTGAGCCGGCGGTCTTGGCGCTAACGATTCCGGTAACGATCAATCCGGCAATAGTAAATCCAACGATGCTCATCGCAACTTTGCCGGTGGTCGGAGCAAAAGCGCCGAAGAAGGGAATTAAGCCACCAGTTGTGAAAGCGGCGGCAGATGCAATTGCTGCTTGCACCGGACGTGCCTTGGTGTGCGGAAATTGTCCAAGTTCATCGCGCAGATGCGCCTCAAGTGGATCACGCGCATGCATCGCATTGGCAACTTCCATAGATAATTCTGGCGTAAGCCCACGTTTAATATAGATCTGTTGTAACTCAAGTAATTCAGACTCTGGATCGATGGCTAAATGCTCAATTTCAAGTAAGCGATCTGACTCTTCGATATCGTTCTGCGAACGCACTGATACATATTCGCCAACGGCCATCGACATCGCACCGGCAACAATTCCGGCAGCGCCTGCTGTAATTAAAAATGTTTGGGCATCTGCGCCGCCAGTTTTAGCAGCTGTCACGCCAATCATCAGAGATGCTGTTGAAACCAAACCATCATTTGCCCCAAGGACAGCTGCGCGCAACCAACCCGCACGATGAGTGCGATGTTGCATATTACGTTGGTAGACATCTTCTAACGCCATGGTATGAGCCTACCTGATCCCAATTAAATTCCGGCGGCGATGCGCTCGCTATGACCCTGTTGATTTCGCAGAAAGAGAGCCAATCCCATGGCGAAGATACAAATACTCATCCATTGATTAATCCGTAGGCCAAATAGATCATGTGCCGGATCTATCCGCAGCCCCTCAATAAAGAATCTAGCAAATGAATAACCAGAGATATAAATGTAGAAGATTGAGCCGGCTGCCCAACGGCTACCAAATTTCAGCAACACGATCGCTAGAAGTGAGCTCCAGATCGCCTCATAGAGAAATGTGGGATGGAAAGTTTCGATTAGTCCATATCCCTTGGGGCGAAACTTGTATGGAATTTCCAGCGCCCACCAAGTATTTAACGGTCTGCCAAATAGTTCGGCGTTAAACCAATTTCCAAAACGTCCGATAGCTTGTGCCAGCAATATTCCTGGAGCTAAGGCATCTAAGAGAATTCTAAAAGAAGGCAGTTCCATACTCTTCGCAAGTCGGCGCCAAGACAGATAAGCACCTGCCACACCCAGTGCGATTGCGCCCCAGATGCCTAGCCCTCCTTTCCAGATTTGAAAGATTGCTAGCACGTTGCCATCGCTGCCAAAGTAAGCATCTGGTGAAGTAACGACATGATAAATACGTCCACCAATAATTCCAGCAGGAACTGCGATCACCGCAACTTCTGAGACAACACCCTTTAAAACTAGCCCAGAGTTTTCACCGTAAAGGCTTAGGCGTTTATCACCGAGCCAAATTGCCAGCGCAATGCCGGCGATTATGCAAAGAGCATAGAAGTGAACAGTAAGAGGTCCGATAGCGATCTGCGACAGAGTCGGAGTCGGTATCGACGCGTGCATAGTTACCCGTTTTTAACAGCAAGCATAAATTCTGCCAAGCTGTTGTATGCCTTATTGCGATCGATCTCTTTACCGTTTATGAAGACGGTAGGAGTTGAATTTATATTTCGCTTAGCGCCTTCATTTGCCACATTTACAACCCAGTCTTTATATTCGTTCTTGGCTATACATTGATCGTATTTCTTATCCGAGATACCTAGGCCAAGGCTCAAAGTTGTGAAGTAAGAAGGTGTCCAGGCACCGGAGTTCTCTGGAGGCTGGTTGGCAAAGAGCAACTTATGAAACGCTAAGAACTTTCCTTGATCTGCCGAACAACCAGCAGCATTTGCCGCTAATTGTGATTCGCCACCAAGGAAGGAAAGTGCGTGGAATGCGACCTTTGCCTGCTTGGTATTAATTAAATCTTCAATGTATTCACCGCTAATTGATTCAAAGCGCTGACATGCTGGGCATTGGAAATCTTCATAAATTTCAATGAAAGGAACATCTTTCACATCTTTGTTAAAGACCATGCCGTAACCATCTTCGACTGAAACACTTGATGGGATAGCAGCGCTGGTATTGGTCTTCTTGGAAAGAACAGTTGGAACGAGCATGATCAATACGACTCCTACGACCACAGCGATAACTAGATTGCGGGTGAAATTATCTTTGCCACCTGCTGGATTCTTTGCTTGCGCCATCGTTATGCCACATCTTTCTGTGAAGTACTTTTTGACGGTTTCTTATCTACTGAAAACTTGGTTACAGGGTAGCGAATTAAATAGGCGGCGAGAAACGCCAGCCCCGTATCTCTGAGAATTTCCTGTAAATATTTGGTCTGGCCAGGTTCAACGGCGCCGCCGCCACCGAAGCAGCCGCAATCGATATTTAGTCCACGCGCCCAGGCTTGCGAGATGGCAATAATAAATATGACCATTGTAAAACCGCCAAGGACTGCCATAACTCGAGTTAGCGATCCGAGAATTAAGAGCGCGCCGATCGCAACTTCGGCAAATGGAAGTACTAGACCTAAAGCGTTGGCGACCGAGATTGGCAGCATCTCATAGGCGCGAACTGCCATCTGTGATTTATCAGGCGCTACAACTTTTAAATAACCAGCAACAAGTAGAACTCCACCGAGAATCAGGCGAGCAATTAGCCCAAGCCATGGTTGAGCTGCCACAAATTTTTCTCTCATCGTCCTTCACGGACTCCCTTGGCTAATTCGCGCGCCAATTCAGTTACGGCTTGTAAACCTGCTTCTTCGCTAGGTGCATCTTGTAGCGCTTTAATAAACGCTGAACCAATGATTACCCCATCTGCATACGCCGCAACGCCTTTAGCATGTTCGCGCGTTGAGACTCCAAGACCCACGGCAATTGGTAGATCGGTAACTTTACGAACGCGGGCGACGAGATCTGCAGCGCCTGCTGATACAGAAGTTCTCGCACCAGTGACGCCCATCAAGCTAGCGACATAAACAAAGCCACCACATTTTGAGGTTACTTGGGCAAGTCGCGCATCTTTCGTACTGGGTGCCACGACATAGATTGGATTGATCGCCGAATTTTCTGTTGCGCCAATCCATCCACTTGATTCTTCAATAGTTAAATCTGGAGTAATGACGCCAGATCCACCATTTTCAGCAATAGCTGCGGCAAAGCCAGAAACTCCAAAACGTTCAATTGGATTCCAGTAAGTCATTACAACTGCCGGCACAGATGCGCTGGCCACTTTTAGCGCAGCTAATACTTCCTGTGCGCCTGTTCCGTTTTCAAGAGATGTAACTGCAGCGGCTTGAATAGTTGGACCATCCATTACCGGATCGCTATACGGATAGCCGATTTCAATGGCATCTACTCCCCCAGCGATAAAGGCTTCGATTACGCGGTGGCAACCCGCTTGCGAAGGAAATCCAGCTGGGATATATGCAATTAAAGCTGCACGATTTTCAGCACGGACTTTTACAAAGAGTTGATCTAAAGCGGTCATTAATCGAGAGGAATTCCAAAGTAGCTAGCGGCAGTCTGCACATCTTTATCACCGCGTCCTGAAAGATTAATCACGATGATCGCATCTTTGCCAAGTTCGTTACCTACTTGCATCGCACCAGCTAGCGCGTGAGCAGTTTCTATCGCTGGAATGATTCCTTCAGTTTTAGATAACAAAGCAAAGGCATGCATAGCTTGCGCATCTGTGATGGCGCGGTATTCGGCGCGACCTATGTCATGTAGGTAGGCATGCTCAGGTCCAACGCCAGGATAATCAAGACCAGCAGAAATCGAATGTGATTCAACTGTCTGGCCATTTTCATCTTGCAAAACATAAGAGCGAGTTCCGTGCAATACGCCAGGAGTTCCACCAGTGATTGTTGCGGCATGGCGACCGGTTTCTACTCCATCGCCACCTGCTTCAAGTCCGATTAAGCGAACGCTTGGATCAGATATAAAGCGGTGGAAAATTCCGATGGCATTTGATCCGCCACCAACACATGCCAGAACTGCATCAGGCAGGCGACCAGTTAATTCAAGAACTTGTTCGCGAGTTTCTTCACCAATTATCTTATGGAAATCGCGCACCATAGTCGGGAATGGATGCGGCCCGGCAACAGTTCCTAACATGTAATGAGTGGTCTCAACATTTGTTACCCAGTCGCGCATCGCTTCATTAATAGCATCTTTCAGCGTGCGCGATCCTGAGGTCACTGGAATAACTTCGGCGCCAAGTAACTTCATGCGCGCTACATTTAAAGATTGGCGCTTTGTATCTTCCTCGCCCATATAGACAACACATTCCAAGCCCATAAGTGCGGCAGCAGTTGCCGAGGCAACGCCATGTTGACCAGCGCCAGTTTCAGCGATAATGCGCTTCTTACCCATGCGCTTGGTGAGAAGTGCTTGACCAAGGACATTATTAATCTTATGACTGCCTGTGTGGTTTAAATCTTCGCGCTTTAAAATAATTCTTGCCCCACCTGCATGTTCGGCAAAGCGCTTTGCTTCAGTAATGATGCTGGGGCGGCCGGTATAAGTGCGATGTAGTTCAGAGAGTTCGGCTAAGAAAGCTGGATCAGATTGCGCGATGCGATGGGCTTCTTCTAACTCTTCTAGTGCACCAATTAGCGCCTCAGGTACAAAGCGCCCACCATAGGGACCAAAGTGGCCCAAGATTGCAGAGAGATCTTCGCGCGAGGAAGTAGACATTCTAAAAGTCTACCCTTGACCTAATAAGGTGCGCATCGCCAAATTTGGGTCACCCGCTGTGACAAGGGCTTCACCAACCAAGATCGCATCGGCGCCATGGCGCTGGGCAAACGCCACATCGCTACGTTGTGAGATTCCAGACTCGGCGACTCGAATCACATCTTGCGGAATCCGAGGGATTAGATCTGCAAATGCAGCTGGATCTACATCTAAGGTCTTTAAGTTGCGAGAGTTAACTCCAACGATTCGGGGTGATATTTCCATAGCGCGTTCTAATTCGTCCGCGGTATGAACTTCAATTAACGCCGCCATACCAAGTTCTATTGCCAGATCATAGAAATCACGTAGTTGGCTCTTAGCAAGCGCTGCCACAATCAAGAGCACCATGTCAGCACCATGTGCGCGGGCCTCAAAGAATTGATACTCATCGACCATAAAATCTTTACGCAAGACCGGAATTGTCACCTTGGCCCGCACTGCAGTTAAGTCGGCGAGAGTTCCTTTAAATCTGCGTTCTTCAGTCAAAACGCTAATCACGCTGGCACCAGCCAACTGATACTGCTCGGCAAGTGCTGCTGGATCGCTAATGGTTGAAAGTTCACCTTTGCTCGGAGATGAACGTTTTACTTCTGCAATTACTGACATCTCGCCCTTTTTGAAGGCAGCATGTGCATCTAAGGCAGGTGCAGCTTGTGCCATCTCTTCATGTAACTCGTTTAAAGATTTACGGCGCTTAGCCAAATCTTCGCGAACTCCAGTAATAATCGAATCAAGTACACTCATTTTTCGCTACCGTCTTGCGATGGATCAATTCCCTCATCAAGGGCGCTCCAAGGTGTGTGAGCCTTTGGTTTGCGCTCATAGCGCGATGAGATATTAAAGCGGCGTGAAATTAGAAAGACGAGCAAGACGATAACAATTAGCGAAAATAGCACTGGAGCAAAATCTGACATCGACTACACCGTACCTTGGCTTGCTAACTTATTTGCGGCACTAATTGCTCCTAATACAGCAGCTGCTTTATTTAGACACTCTTGATTTTCAGATTCAGGATCTGAATCTGCGACGACTCCAGCGCCAGCTTGCACATAAGCCATCCCTTTATGAATTAAAGCAGTGCGAATTGCAATACAAGTATCGATATTGCCAGTGAAATCTAAGTAACCGATCGCACCACCATATAGACCACGCCGAGTTGGCTCTAACTCTTCAATTATCTCCATCGCTCTTGGTTTTGGTGCACCTGAAAGAGTGCCGGCCGGAAAGACGGCAAATAAAGCATCAACTGGTGATGAGTCTGCGGCTAGTTCGCCAATGACTGTAGAAACAATATGCATAACGTGTGAATAGCGTTCGATGTGCATGAAATCAATTACTTCAACTGTCCCTGGTGCACAGATGCGACCAAGATCATTTCGACCGAGATCTACCAACATTAAATGCTCGGCCCGCTCTTTCGGGTCAGCAAGTAACTCCTCGCCTAAGCGATGATCTTCTTCAGCAGAACTCGAACGTTTGCGCGTACCTGCAATTGGATGAACCATAACTTCTTTGCCAGTGACCTTAACAAGTGCTTCTGGGCTAGAACCTACAACTTCAACTCCATCGGTAAAACGGAATAAATACATATAGGGACTTGGGTTATGTAGGCGCAGCATGCGATAGACATCCAACGCATCTGCACTGCATTCCATCGCAAATCTCTGTGAGAGAACTATCTGAAAGGCTTCACCTGCAACGATCTCTTCTTTGGCTTGAAGTATCTTTGCTTTGAAGTCATCGCCTGAGATATTTCGCGAAAATGCAGGTAGATCTTTATCGGCTAGCTCTGCAACAAATCCCGGAAGAGAACCTTGTAAATCACTCTGCATTCGATCTAAGCGAACCTGCGCATCGTCATAGGCTTGATCAACGCGATCGCCGGTGCCATCCCAGTTAATAGCATTGGCAATTAGCGTGATGGTTCCTTCGGCGTGATCCATCACTGCCAGATCGCTAGTTAACATAAATGCTAATTCTGGTAGATCAATATCTTTCTTGCTAAGCGTTGGTAGCTTCTCCAAACGTCGCACGCTGTCATAACCCATATATCCAACTAAGCCGCCAGTGAGCGGTGGAAGGCCGGCAATCTTTGGTGAGCGCAGGTGAGCTGCGGACAGTCGCAGCGCTGCAAGTGGATCGATACCAACCGGTGCGCCAGCTGGGGTTGTGCCGACCCAGATCGCTTTGCCGTCGCTCTCACTTAAAGTTGCTTGGCTATTGGCTCCGATAAATGAGTAACGCGACCAGACTCCCCCATGTTCGGCAGATTCCAATAAAAATGTAGATGGCGCATTTTTGGCTAACTTTCGATAAATACCAATTGGAGTTTCTCCATCGGCGAGAAGTTTTCGGTAGACCGGAATGACATTAAAGTTCTTGGCGTATTCCTGGAATTCAGAACGTTGCATTAGCGATCACCGGCAGGAGAATCAAAAGCAATCGGGTTATGGAAACAACTCTTATCTCCAGTGTGACAAGCAGCGCCGCTTTGCTCAACTTTTAGCAGAAGCGCATCGCCATCGCAATCTAGCGAGATCGCTATCACTTTCTGGGTATGGCCAGATGTTGCGCCTTTCTCCCAGAGTTCGCTGCGACTGCGGCTCCAATAAGTTGCTTTACCAGTCTTTAAAGTTATCGCAAGTGATTGGCGATTCATGTAGGCCAACATCAAAACTTCACCGGTATTTACATCTTGAGCGATGGCGGGAATTAGATCCAAATCTGATTTCAAGCGCGCAGCAATATCCTCGGGTAATTGCGTGGGCAGCTGCGCATTCATAGCCTCATTCTGCCTTAGGCGATGCGGTTGTTGCGAATGGAATAACCTTGAGCGCTTAAGTACTTCTTAACATCGCTAATTCGGTGTATTCCGAAGTGAAATACGCTCGCTGCCAGTAGCGCATCTGCGCCAGCATCTAGAGCAGCAGCAAAATCTTCCAAGGTTCCGGCTCCACCGCTGGCAATTAGTGGCACCTTTGAGATCGCACGTACTGCAGTGATCATGCCAATGTCATATCCGGCGCGCGTACCATCGGCATCCATTGAATTAAGAAGAATCTCACCGGCGCCAAGTGCGCAAGCTTTCTCTACCCAGGCAAGTGCATCAAGTCCTACGCTCTGGCGACCACCATGGGTTGTTACTTCGAATCCAGATTCAGTGCGTGCCCTCCTTGCATCTACTGAGATAACTAAGACTTGTGATCCAAAGCGATCGGCAATTTCTGCTATTAGTTCAGGGCGGGCGATCGCGGATGTATTTATAGAAACTTTATCGGCGCCGGCACGTAGCAAACGATCAACATCGTCAACGCTGCGAATTCCGCCGCCCACAGTTAAGGGGATAAATACCTGCTCTGCAGTTTTACGAACCACATCTAAAGTCGTTTCGCGATCGGAGCTACTGGCAGATATATCAAGAAAAGTTAACTCATCTGCACCTTCCACGTTATATAAATTAGCCATCTCAACTGGATCACCGGCATCTACTAAATCGGTGAAGTTAACGCCCTTTACGACCCGTCCATCAGTGACATCTAGGCAAGGAATTATGCGAACCGAGAGCACCATTTACTTTGCGCCTTTAGTAAGCGCCAGCGCCTCTTGTAAGGTGAATGCGCTGGCATATAATGCTTTTCCGACTATCGCGCCTTCAACCCCGATTGCGTGTAGAGCCGAGAGCGCAGAGATATCTGCAAGTGAAGAAATTCCGCCGCTGGCTACAACTGGCTTCTTTGTAGCGCTGCAGACTTCACGAAGTAGTTCTAAGTTCGGCCCTTGCAAGGTGCCATCCTTAGTTACATCTGTTACGACATAGCGGGCGCAGCCATCACTTTCTAAACGCGCTAGCGTTTCAAATAAATCGCCACCTTCTTTAGTCCAGCCTCGTGCGGCAAGGACATGGCCGCGCACATCCAACCCAACTGCGATGCGATCACCGTGTTCGGCGATAACGCGCGCTGTCCATTCTGGATTCTCTAGCGCTGCAGTACCGAGATTGATTCGGCGACATCCTGTTGCAAGTGCCCGCTTTAGCGATTCGTCATCACGAATTCCACCAGATAACTCAACTTTTATATCTAAGCGACCAACTACTTCAGCCAAGATCGCGCTGTTATCACCGCGCCCAAAAGCTGCATCCAGGTCGACTAAGTGAAGCCATTCTGCGCCGGCGGCTTGGAATTCTAGGGCAACTTCTAAAGGCTGACCGTAAACGCTCTCGTGGGATAGCTCTCCTTGTACAAGCCTTACAGCACGACCATCTTTAACATCTACGGCAGGCAATAGCTCTAGATAATTTACTTCGCTCATAGCATCCCCACCCAGTTCTTAATTAACGCAAGACCGGCATCGCCAGATTTTTCAGGGTGGAATTGTGTAGCGCAGATCGCACCATCTTCAACCGCACTTAAAAATTTCTCACCATAACTTGTCCAAGCTTGGGCAAGGCCCACCTTCGCCTTGGCGGCATAAGAATGGACGAAGTAGAAAGCTTCATCTTCGATTCCGTTAAATATTTGGGATGGGCCAGTTACTTCAACGGTATTCCATCCCATGTGCGGCAGGATTGGTGCAGCAATTTTGGTAATGCTCTCCTGCCAAATACCAACACCCTCATGAAGTTGATCGGTTGCATATTCATCGCCATCGCGAAAAAGAATCTGCATACCAACACATATTCCTAGCGTGGGTCGTTTAGCTACCACACGAGCGCGTACAATCTTATCTCCCCCGATTGCAACAAGACCACGCATACATGCGGCAAATGCACCAACGCCGGGCACAACAAGACCTGACGCATTTAGCGCAACATCGCGATCAGAGGTAACTACTACTTCGGAACCGCTGCGTTCAAAGGCGCGTTGTGCCGAACGTAAATTACCTGACCCATAGTCAAGAATTGCGATCACTATTAGAGCGAACCTTTTGTGGAAGGAACTCCTGCGATTCCGCCATCGAGTGATACTGCATCGCGAAGTGCGCGCGCGACCGCTTTAAATTGCGCTTCAAATACGTGGTGCGCATTGCGACCTTCCAGGACGCGTATGTGCAAGGCAATATGCGCTTCGGCAACAATTGACTCCCAGATATGTTTTCCCAGGGTTGTATCAAATGTGCCAATTAACTCAACAATTTCTGGTTGGCGGTGCACCAGATAGGGACGGCCCGATAGATCAACGGCAGCCTGAACTAAGACTTCATCAAGTGGCACCATCGCATCACCGAAGCGGCGAATGCCAACTTTGTCACCTAACGCCTCGCGCAGTGCTTGGCCAAAGGCTAGCGATGTATCCTCAACAGTATGGTGTGAATCAACATCAATATCACCAGTTGTCTTAACCGTTAAATTAAAACCGGAGTGCTTGCCAAGTTGCGAGAGCATGTGATCAAAGAATGGAACACCAGTATCGACTGAGATGGCACCTTCACCGTCTAGATTTAATTCGACGATTACATGTGACTCTTTAGTCTTTCGTTCAACGCGGGCTCTTCTCATTGGCTTTCTCCATTCAAGATCTCTTGCAGGGCATCGATAAATTTCTGGTTCTCGGCCTCATTGCCAATGGTCATTCGTAAGTGGGCTAATAATCCCACATTTCTAATGAGAACTCCGCGGTCTAGAAGTTGGCGCCAGAGTTGGGCGGCCTCATGGTTAAATCCAGTAAATAAGATGAAGTTGGCTTGGCTAGGAACAACTTGTAGCCCCATCTTCTCCAATTCTGAAATAACTGATTTACGAGAGTTGATAAGAGTTGAGACATTGCCTAAGAGCTCGCCTTGAAATTCAAGTGCTACCTCAGCTGCTGCCTGGGTTAGCGAACTCAAGTGATATGGCAGGCGAACTAAGAACATGGCGCTTACCAACTCTTGGTTTGCTACTAAGTAACCCAAACGCGCACCGGCGAAGGCGAAGGCTTTACTCATCGTGCGAATTACCACCAAGTTTTGATACTTATTAATTAAAGTTACGGCAGATGGCAGTTCTGAGAATTCAGCGTAAGCCTCATCGACGATCAAAAGCCCATTTACCTGCACGGCTGCTTGCGCTAATTGCGCAATTTCATCCAAAGTAACTGTTGTGCCAGTTGGATTATTAGGGGTCGTAATAAAAGTTAGCGCCGGCTTTACAGCCGCAATTTCGTTCAGCGCTTTAACGAGATCTAGCGAGAAATCCGCCCGGCGTCCCCCGTCTCGCCAACTAGTTCCGGTTACCTTGGCGATAAGTGGATGCATCGAATAAGAAGGTGTAAAACCAAGTGCTGGTCGATCTCCAAAGGCCATAAAGAGAGATTGAATTATCTCGTTGCTGCCATTGGCTGCCCAGATCTGATCAGCACCAAATTGGGTACTAGATAAGTTATTTACAAAGTTAGCTAAGCCCTTACGCAGAACAACCGCATCGCGATCTGGATAACGATTTAGATTTAGGGCAACTTGATAAGTACGATCGGCGATCGCCTGAGCTAGCGCCTTTGATGGTGCATAGGGATTTTCATTTGTATTTAAGGTTGCTTGTGCTGGCACTTGTGGTGCGCCATATGGAGACAGTCCCTGTAAATCAGTGCGCAGCGGCAGCCAAGCTGGCCATTGTTGCTCGCTCATAAATTCTCCATACGCACAGACATAGCTTCACCGTGTGCTGGCAAATCTTCCGAATTTGCCAGAGTGATAACAGTTGGGACGATGTCGATAAATGCCTGCTTGGAATATTCGATGTAGTGAAGTCCGCGTAAAAATGTCTGAACCGAAAGGCCACTGCTGTGGCAGGCGCATCCCCCGGTAGGTAAAACGTGATTGGATCCTGCCGAGTAATCACCGAGTGAGACTGGTGAGAAGCGACCGATAAAGACTGCACCTGCATTACGGATCTTGAGCGCATCAGCTGCAGCATTTATCGTTTGAATTTCTAGATGCTCTGCAGCATAAGCATTTACTACATCTAAACCTTGGGCAACTGAATCTACTAAGACAATTGCTGATTGAATTCCTGAAAGCGCCTCTTTAATTCGAGCGCTGTGCTTAGTTGCGGCAACACGCTTTTCTAACTCTTTTTCAACTGCCGCAGCAAGTTCAGGCGAAGTAGTTACTAGTACTGCTGCTGCTATTACATCGTGTTCGGCTTGGCTAATTAGATCTGCTGCTACATCGGCGGCAATCGCGCTGTCGTCGGCCAAGATCGCGATCTCAGTTGGTCCAGCTTCTGCGTCAATACCAATCACACCGCGCAGTGCGCGCTTAGCTGCAGCAACATAAATATTTCCAGGTCCTGTGACCAAATCACATTTCTCGGATAGTCCATCCATGCCATAGGCAAAGAGCGCAATCGCTTGCGCGCCACCGATGGCGTAGACCTCAGTAATTCCAAGTAATGAACAAGCGGCCAAAATTATCGGGTGTGGCAATCCACCAAACTCTTTCTGCGGAGGAGATGCCACGGCGATGCTTGGGACTTGTGCGATTTGAGCCGGGATTACATTCATCAGAACGCTACTTGGATAAACAGCGCGGCCACCTGGAACATATAGTCCAACGCGATCTACGGGGATCCAACGTTCGGAAACGATGCCTCCATCAACGACCTTAGTGGACTTATCTGTTCGCTTCTGATCTTCGTGAACTTTCCGAATCCGGACTATTGAAAGTTCTAGCGCTGTACGAACTGCTGGATCCAAGCCAGCTAGCGCGCTATCTAGATCACTTTGCGTAACCCGAATTGATTTTGGTGAAATACCATCGAACTCTTGGGCAAGTTTTATTAGCTCTGCTTCATTACCGTTTTTAACTCGCTCCAATATTGGTTCTACGGCGATCATGGCAGTTGCGATATCTAAAGTTGCCCGCGGGATTGCGCGCTGGTAGCCGGCCTTACTTAAGGCTTGGCCACGAAGATCGAGCGTGCGAATCATGGCTTAAGTCTAATGGCTGGGATATTGCGCCCGCTCCTTAATTTGTAAGGCTGAAATTAGATGCGGACTAAGCAATCTGGACCGAGAATAGATTTCAAATCGGCGCTCAAACTTGGTGATGCTGTGACCAAGGCATCAATCTTCATAGTTGTTAGGACGCCTTGATCATCGATCTGCATATGAACTTCGCGCTTTCCAGGATGTGATCGCAGAATTTCTTTCATCCGATCAACGATCGGTGGCGTGCATTGTGCAATCGGAAGTGAGATTAGAAGTGGTCCAACTGGTCCGGTAGATATATCCAGCGATTTCATCTCCATCGCAGTAAAGCGCGCTACATCATCACGGCGTTCAAATCGTCCGCGTACCGTCACAACGCGATCTTCGATAAGAGTTAAGGCATATTGGTTGTAAGTATTGGCAAAAAATAAGACTTCAACTGCGCCTTCTAGATCTTCCAAAGTTACGATCGCCCAAGAAGAACCTTGCCGCGATACCTTTCTCTGAACACCAGTAATTAACCCGCCCAAAGTAACAAAGCCATCAGGTGCGCTCTCATCTGCCAGTAGCGCGCTAATGGACATATCTGTGTTCGAACGCAAGATATGTTCAACGCCGAGCAGGGGATGATCAGATACATAGAGTCCGAGCATTTCTCGCTCAAATGTCAGAAGCGTTGCCTTATCCCATTCAAAGTTAGGTATTTCAATATCGACACCAGCAACTTGCGTCATCGAATCGCCACCAAATAAATCGAATTGACCGATAGCTTCTGCTCGCTTGGTTTCGATAACCGAATCGATCGCTTCCAGGTGAACTGTCATTAGCCCCTTACGTGGATGTTCTAAAGAATCAAATGCGCCACCTTTAATCAGCGATTCAATTGTCTTCTTATTGCAGACTTGGGCATCTACCTTGGCCAGGAAATCTCCAAATGAGGTGAAGCTTCCTTTTGCGGTGCGCGCAGCTTTAATGGATGCCACAACGCCTTCGCCAACATTGCGGATCGCAGCCAAACCAAAGCGGATATCTTGGCCGCGCGGTGTGTATTCAGCATTTGATTCATTTACATCAGGTGGCAGAACTTTGATTCCCATACGGCGACATTCCGAAAGATAAAGAGCAGATTTATCTTTATCATCGCGCACGCTCGTCAAAAGTGCTGCCATATATTCAGTTGGATAATTCGCCTTTAGATATGCCGTCCAGAAAGATACGACTCCGTAGCCGGCGCTGTGTGCACGGTTGAAGGCGTAATCCGAGAATGGAATCAGAACATCCCATAATCGTTTGATAGCAGCGGTTGAGAAACCATTTTCTTTCATACCCGCCTCAAAAGGCACATATTCCTTATCAAGGATCTCTTTATTCTTCTTACCCATCGCCTTACGTAATAAATCCGCGCGGCCCAGTGAGAATCCCGCAACCTTTTGTGCAATCGCCATTACCTGTTCTTGATAAACAATTAACCCATAGGTGTCGCCCAGAATTTCCTGCAGCACATTGGAGAGTTCGGCGTGAATTGGTTCAACTGGCTTGCGACCATTTTTACGATCGGCATAGTTATTGTGTGCGTTCTCGCCCATTGGACCTGGACGATAGAGAGCGATAACAGCTGAGATATCCGCAAATGAATCCGGAGCCATACTGCGCAAGAGTGCGCGCATTGGTCCACCGTCGAGTTGAAAAACGCCCAAGGTATCCCCGCGCGATAACAACTCAAAAGTTTTCTGATCATGTAGCGGCAGATCTTCAAGTACAACTTCAACGCCTTGATTCTCCTTTATATTAAGCAAGGCATCATCTAGTACCGAAAGGTTGCGTAGGCCTAAGAAGTCCATCTTTAGTAAGCCCGTTGATTCGCAAGCTCCCATATCAAATTGAGTGATGATCGCACTATCTGCTTCACGGCGATGGATTGGAATCACATCTAATAAAGGCTCACGGGAAAGAATTACACCTGCTGCGTGAACGCCCCATTGACGCTTTAAACCTTCTAGGCCTTTGGCCAGATCAACAACTTTCATTGAATCCGGATCTGTGTTGTAGAGCTCGCGGAATTCACCGGCCTCGCCATAACGTGGATCTTTTGAATCAAATACGCCAGATAGTGAAATATCTTTACCCATAACCGAAGGTGGCAGCGCCTTAGTTAGCTTTTCACCAATTACATATGGGTAGCCAAGTACGCGCGTAGCATCTTTAATCGATTGCTTGGATTTAATAGTGCCGTAGGTGATGATCTGTGCCACGCGATCTTCGCCATATTTTTCAGTGGCGTACTTAATCATTTCGCTGCGGCGACGTTCATCAAAGTCCAGATCGATATCGGGCATTGAGATACGTTCTGGATTTAGAAAGCGCTCAAATAACAGGCCATGTTCAATCGGATCTAACCCAGTAATTCCAAGCGAATAAGCAACCAGTGAACCGGCAGCCGATCCTCGTCCTGGACCAACTCGGATTCCGACTTTCTTGGCATGCGATACCAAGTCAGCAACAACTAAAAAGTAACCAGGAAATCCCATCTTGAGCATTACACCTAGCTCGTAATTTAAACGTTCCTTATGTTCAGCAGTTACGCGATCGCCGAAGCGATTGGCTAAACCAATTTCTGCTTCTTTCCGTAGCCAGCTATCTTCGCTCTCGCCGGGTGGAACAGCAAAGGCTGGCATTAAGTTTTCACCTTCGCGCAGCGTGACGTTGCAACGTTCTGCAATAAGTAAGGTGTTATCGCAAGCTTCAGGAAGATCTTTAAAGAGCTCGCGCATCTGGGCCGGAGTCTTTAGATAGAACTCATCGTTATCAAATTTAAAGCGTTTAGGATCTGCCAGAGTTGAACCCGATTGCACGCACAAGAGCGCTTCGTGAGCGGCCGCATCAGCATGCCGCGTGTAGTGCAGATCATTTGTGGCAAGTAAGGGCAGCTTGAGTTCGCGTCCTAGTTTAAGAAGATCATCTTTGACGCGAGTTTCCACATCAATGCCGTGATCCATCAGCTCTAGGAAGAAGTTACTTGCGCCAAAAATATCTCGATAGTCACTTGCTGCTCGCAGCGCTTCTTTGTAATTTCCCATTCGCAAACGAGTTTGAATTTCACCACCTGGGCAACCAGTTGTTGCAATCAAGCCATCGGCATATTGCGAAAGTAGCTCGCGATCCATACGGGGCTTGTAGTAATAACCTTCAAGAGATGCAAGAGATGAGAGCCTAAACAAATTCTTTAAGCCATGGTTATTTTCGGCAAGGATCGTCATATGTGTATATGCGCCACCGCCTGAGACATCATCATCTCCGCCGCTGGCCCATTGCACACGTTTCTTATCGTGGCGTGATTCAGGTGCAACGTAGGCTTCAATTCCAATAATTGGTTTAACGCCGGCTTTAGTTGCTTGTTTATAGAAATCAAAAGCGCCAAAGACGTTACCGTGATCAGTCATCGCAATCGCCGGCATTTCTTGGCGGGCGACTTCTTCTACTAAATCGCCAACTCGAGCTGCTCCATCGAGCATTGAGTATTCGGTGTGAACGTGCAGGTGGACGAAGGAGTCTCTTTTGCTCGTTGCGGGAGTTGGGTTAGCAGTTGTCACAGTTTGGCAATATTAGTCTCTGGTTATCGATTAAGGCAGGACCGCATCGGAAAGCAACGCCAAGCAAGCCTGAAGGTCAGGTGCATAGGGAGCGTTAAAGACCAGGGGTTGCTTAGTAACGGGATGGGCAAAACGTAGTTCGAGTGCATGTAGCCATGGACGTGACATCTTTAACGATTTACCAAGCACTGGATCTGCGCCATAAGTTGTATCGCCAACTAGCGGATGATTTAGCGCAGAGAAATGGACGCGAATCTGATGAGTGCGCCCCGTCTCTAACTCAACTTTGACGAGCGAGACTGATCTGTAAAATTCAATTACTTCGTAATGTGTAATGCTCTCTTTACCCTCAGCGATTACGGCAAAGCGATGATCCTCTTTTGGATGGCGATCAATTGGCGCATCAATAGTTCCGCTAACTGGATCCATATGTCCTTGCACCAGCGCGTGATAAGTCTTTTCAACATCATGGTTGCGAAATGCATCTTTTAAAACGGTATAGGCACGATCTGTCTTGGCAACGATCATTAACCCGCTGGTACCAACATCAAGGCGGTGCACAATGCCAGCACGTTCGGCCGGGCCTGATGTTGAAATTGTGTAACCCGCGGCCGTAAGTGCACCAACAACAGTTGGCCCCATCCAACCTGGACTTGGGTGAGCTGCGCAGCCAACTGGCTTATCAACTACGACAATATCTTCATCGTCATAGACAACGCGCAAACCATCTAGCGGAGTTAGTGGAATTGGATCTTGATTTAAAGGCTCTGGCATTAAGACATCAATGACTTGACCGTTCGTTACGCGCTCTGATTTGGCCATGGCGCGACCACCGGTGCGGATATCGCCATCTTCGAGTAAGCGAACGATGGTGGTGCGCGATAGACCTAGAACGCGAGTGAGCGCGCTATCGATACGTTCGCCGGCTACGCCTTCGGGAACGCTTAAAGTGCGCGCTTCGCGTGACATTTAAGCTCCCATCGGTGAGATATTACGAATAGAAAGTACGACTGCAATTGCTGCTGCAACCACAATAGCGCTATCTGCCAAGTTAAATACCGGCCAGTGCGGGAGTTGAATCCAATCGATCACATGTCCGGTGAAGAAGCCAGGGCTGCGAAATATTCGGTCAGTGAGATTACCGAGAATTCCACCTAAGGCTAGTCCTAGAACAATCGACCAACCTTTAGAGGTTATTTTTGGAGCGAAGTATCCGATCGCACCAATAACTAAGAGGGCAAAGAAGGTGAAAATTACAGTCGCACCTTGTGCCAAGCTAAAGGCTGCTCCAGAATTTTTCAGAAGCGTTAATTGGAGAAAGCTACCGACTAATTTAACCGGTGTACGTGGATCAAGTGCGCTTAGCGCCCAGCTCTTCGTTGCTAAATCAATTAACCAGATCGCCCAAGCGATCGCATAAAGTCTCTTCCAGTGGGTGTTAAGAAGGCGCACCTTAGCGCCGCTCTTCCTTCTGCTTACAGATCATGCAGAGAGTCGCGCGAGGGAATACCTGCAGCCGCGCTTTACCAATTGCGTTGCCACATTCTTCACAATTTCCGTAGCTCTTACTGTCGATGCGATCTAACGCGCGCTCAGTCTGTAAAACCATATCGCGCGCATTTATGACAAGTGACATTTCATGTTCGCGCTCGAAAGTCTTAGTGCCTGAATCTGCTTGGTCATCGCCAGCGCCTTCACCTGATTCAGAAATTAACTCATTCATCTCAGCTTCGACCACAGCGAGTTCTTGGCGCAGACGTGCCAAATCTTTAGAGATCTCAGTGCGAACTACTTTGAGTTCGGCTGCAGTCCATGGCGCTTCCGAATCACTGGCAGTCACTGGAGTTGGCGCAGCTTTGATTGGCTTAAGGGGCGCAGCCTTCTTGCCGCTCTTAATTGGGCGCGCAGGTGGGGGCATTACTAGGCGACGTTCTTCAACCACTGGAGTTGAAACCGGAGCCATAACTGTTGCAACGATAACTGTCTGAGATTTCTCATCGACTGTAAGAGTGGTCTTGCCAACTTTAGAAGGAAAGGGACGTCCCGGTGCTTTCTTTGCGGGGGCTTTCTTAGCAACTTTCTTAGCAACCTTTTTCGCTGGCGCTTTCTTAGCGGTTTTCTTGGCAGCTTTCTTAGCCGGAGCCTTCTTGACAACTTTCTTTGCAGCAGCCTTAGCTACCTTCTTTGCAGGGCTCTTCTTGGCAACGGCTTTCTTTTTTGCTGGCACGCCGCGCACCCTATGCTCTTTTACCGCTTAGACCAACTTTGCCACTCAACTCAACTGCAAATTCTTAGATAACTTGCCTGCGCGATCTCAAAGACCTGCGGGCGTTAGACTCTCCCCCTTATGACAATGCGCCCGGTTCCAGCTCAGATCGACCTCCCCGCAATGGAGCGTTCGATCTTAGATTTCTGGCGCGATAACGCAATCTTTGAAGCAAGCATCGCAGCCCGTGAAAGCGGCAAACCTTGGAATTTCTATGAAGGTCCACCAACTGCAAATGGCATGCCCGGCACCCACCATATTGAAGCCCGCGTTTTCAAGGATGTCTTTCCTCGTTACCAAACGATGAAAGGTAAGTATGTAACTCGTAAAGCTGGATGGGATTGCCACGGCCTACCAGTTGAAATTGCAGTTGAGAAAGAGTTAGGTTTCGCAGGCAAGGGCGATATTGAAAAATATGGCATCGCCGCCTTTAACGATAAGTGTCGCGATTCAGTAACTCGCCACGTAGATGCCTTTACAACAATGACCAACCGGATGGGATTCTGGGTTGATTTCGATCAGGCGTACTGGACGATGGCGCCAGAGTATGTAGAAAGCGTCTGGTGGAGCTTAAAAGAGATCTGGAAGAAAGGTCTCTTGGTTCAAGATCATCGCGTAGCTCCATATTGTCCACGTTGTGGAACTGGTTTATCAGACCATGAATTGGCGCAAGGTTACGAGACAGTTACCGATCCATCTGTATTTGTGCGCTTTCCAGTTACATCTGGTGAGCTAGCAGATCTTGGCGCAGCCTTACTGGTTTGGACGACGACTCCATGGACGTTAGTTTCTAATACTGCAATTGCAGTAAATCCTGAAGTTGATTATGTAGTCGCTGAAGTAACCGTGGAAGATGCGCGCGAAGTATTAGTTGTTGCAGAGCCTTTGATCTCATCTTTGACCGGTGAAGTGAAAATTTTAAAGGTGATAAAGGGCAAAGATCTTGAGCGAACTACCTATAAGCGACCCCTTGATCTCGTTGAAATTCCTGATTCGCACTTCGTAGTTCTAGCCAGCTATGTAACAACTGAAGATGGCACTGGCCTGGTTCACCAATCACCTGCCTTTGGCGCCGACGATTTAGCGGTCTGCCGTTCATATGGCCTGCCCGTTGTTAATCCAATCGCACCAAATGGAACTTTCTTAAGCGAAGTTCCACTAGTTGGTGGGCTCTTCTTCAAGGATGCCGATAAGGTTTTAGTAAAAGAGTTAAAGTCACGAGGCGTGCTCTACAAGCATCAGCCATATGAGCACTCTTATCCGCACTGCTGGCGTTGCCACACAGCACTGATCTATTACGCACAACCATCTTGGTATATCCGCACAACTTCAATTAAAGATGAGTTAATCCGTGAAAATAACCAGACTGATTGGCACCCCGAAACTATTAAGACGGGGCGTTATGGAGATTGGTTAAATAACAATATTGACTGGGCTCTTTCGCGCAATCGCTATTGGGGTACTCCCCTACCGATCTGGCGCTGTGAAGATAAGCATGAAGTCTGCGTTGATTCACTTGCCGAACTTGGTGCGCTTGCCGGCAAAGAGTTATCTAACTTAGATCCCCATCGCCCATTCGTTGATGATGTTCGCTTCCCATGTCCAACCTGTAAGAAGGAGATGGAACGCGTTCCAGAAGTTATCGATTGTTGGTATGACTCTGGCGCAATGCCATTTGCACAGTGGGGCTATCCACATAAGCCTGGCTCAGTTGAGAAATTTAAAGCCGCCTATCCAGCTGACTTTATCTGCGAAGCAATCGATCAAACGCGCGGTTGGTTCTACACCTTGATGACTATCGGCACATTGGTATTCGATCAATCTGCTTATAAAAGCGTGCTCTGTCTCGGCCATATCTTAGATAAAGATGGACGTAAGATGAGCAAGCATGTCGGAAACGTTCTTGAACCAATTGCCTTGATGGATCAACATGGCGCAGATGCTGTGCGCTGGTACATGTTGGCCGCCGGTTCTCCATGGTCTGCCAGGCGCGTCGGGCACGATGCGATCAGCGATGTCGTCCGTAAGACTCTGCTTACTTACTGGAACACCATCTCTTTCCACACTTTATATGCGCAATCTTCTAACTTTGATATCTCACAAATTCCAGCGGTAAAAAATCGCTCCATGATGGATCACTGGATTTTGAGCGAGCTAAATACTTTAATTCAAGAGGTAGACGCTGCCTACGCTGATTTTGATTCGCAGGCCGCCGGCAAGGCGTTAGCCCGTTTCATCGATGACCTCTCGAATTGGTATGTGCGTCGTTCACGACGTCGCTTCTGGGATGGTGATGTCGCAGCTTTGGGCACTCTGCACGAGTGTCTAGTCACACTTACGCAAATGCTTTCACCGATGGTGCCCTTTATTACCGAACATGTCTGGCAAGAAGTTGTAAGAGCTGCAGATTCAACTGCCGCAGATTCAGTTCATCTGACAGATTTTCCAGTTGCAGATAAAGCTCTTATAAACCTTGAGTTAAATACTCAAGTTGCTATGACGCGTCGCGTAGTTGAACTTGGTCGCGCTGCTCGTGCAGAATCTGCGATCAAGATCCGCCAACCGCTGCAGCGCGCTCTTATCTCAGCTGCCGGCTGGGCAAAGTTGCCTACGGATATGAAGGACCAGATTGCTGACGAGTTAAATGTGCTTGATCTTGCCGATATCGCAGATGCTGACGGAGATTTGGTAAATATCTCAGTTAAGGCAAACTTCAAAACACTTGGTGCCAAATTCGGTAAAGAGGTCCAAGATATTTCTAAGGCGATTGCCGCCACTGATGCCACAGCCCTTGTAAAGACTCTGCGAACAACCGGAAGCACCAAGGTTGCAACCTGGGAGATCGAACTAGATGATTTGGTTGTCACCGAGGTACCTAAGAGCGGTTGGATGGTGGCCAGCCACGAGGGTGAATCAGTTGCCCTAGATCTCGCCCTTAGCCAATCACTTATCGATGCTGGAAATGTCCGTGAAGTCATTCGCTATATTCAAGAGCGACGTAAGGGAGATGGCTTTGAAATTTCTGATCGCATCAAGGTTCGTTGGAACGCAGATAGCGCAATAGTTGCGGCAATTACAGCAGCTGCAACGCATATAAGCGATGAGGTATTGGCGCTGGAATTTACCTTCGATGCCAGCTTGTCTGCCGGAGATAACGAATTGCAGATTAACGCAACGCTTGTTAAAGCAGAATAACTACAACGCCCTTTGCCAAGCTAATTGCGATAAGTAGCACGATAAAAGATAGATCTAGTGAGACTCCACCAAGGCGAAGTGGCGGAACAAAACGCCCCACGAATTTCATTGGTGGATCAGTTATCGAATAAATCATCTCGAAGAAGGCGATTAAGAAAGAGTTAGGGCGCCAGTTGCGCGCAAAGATGCGCACATAATCAATAATTAAACGGATAAAGAGGGCATACTTAAAGAGGTCAAGGATCGTAAGCAGAATGTTAGAGATCATCGAGAACCAAGTAACTCGTTAAAAGTTATGACTGGTTGAAGAAGCTAGCTTGTGCAGCTGCAGTCTTATCTTCGCTGCTTACATTTACATTTGCAGGTGAGAGCAGAAATACCTTGTGGCTAACGCGCTCGATGCGACCGTGTAATCCAAATACCAAACCACTGGCGAAGTCGACTAGACGCTTGCGCTCTGACTCTTCCATATCGTCAAGGTTAATAATTACTGGATTTCCTTCACGGTAATGCTCACCCATCTTGCGCGCTTCGCTATACGAACGCGGCTGCAAAGTGATGATGTGGTAATTAACGTCGGGTTGCGTAGATGGTGCAACCGAAACAGTTGAACCAACAACCGTCACACCGGCGCGATCGCGCGATGAACGAGAGAGTTCACGTGCAGGGCGTTCGGTTGCGCGAACTGGAGTTGCTTCGCCTTGAGCTTCTTCATCGGTATCAACCAACCCGAGATAGCCCATCATTTTATTAAGTGCTGACATAGTTAAATTTTAGGGGTGATAGGGGCGTGAACCGAGGATTTGGCTACCTACCCGTAGATGTGTCGCGCCATGGGATATCGCTACTTCAAAATCAGAACTCATCCCGGCAGATAAGTAAGTAGCCGATGGAAAACTGGCGATAAAGCTCTGATGTATCTCTGCGATCACTGAGAAAGCTCGCTCATGCTCGTACTCCACTGGAGGAACACACATCAGGCCAACTAATTTGATGTGGGGCAGATTAACTACAGCATCGGCCAGCGCCTTGAGATCTGTCGCGATTACTCCCCCACGACCTACTGCGCCATCTAAAGATAACTGTAGAAATATCGCAATCTCTTTCTCTGATTCAGTTGCAACTCGTGAGAGTTTTTCTACATGTTCTGCTGAATCTAACGAGTGCACAAAACTTGCCCAAGTCGCGATATCGCGCAATTTACGGCTCTGTACCTGGCCTTGAAAGTGCCAAGTGGCGCTAACTTGGCCGGACTTTGCCACCCCTTCTTCGCTGCGATTTTCTCCAAAGTTTTGCACCCCAAGATTTCTCAGTATCTCAACGTCAGTGACGGGATAAGTCTTAGTGACTGCGATCAAAGTGATCTCGCTTCTGGAACGGCCGGCACTTGCCGCCGCTGTTGTTATTCGAGCTTCAACGGCTTTTAGGGCATCGCCAATCTCTATCTCACGATTGTTCATAAAGTTACCAATCCAGCTTGCCGCCCAGTTACTCCATCACGCCGATAGGAGAAAAGCTCTTCGCTCTCGACAGTACAAAGCTTCGAATCTGTAATTGATTTCACTCCTGCGCTTTGGAGCGAACCAATCAACGCCTTAGGTAAATCCAAAGCTGGCGTGCCCGAAACAGATTGCGCTGCTGCCAACGGAAACTGCGCAACAACCTCATCGTGTAACTCCTGGGATACCTCATAGCAAGTGCCACAGATCGCCGGGCCAATCGTCGCCGAAATATCTCGCGCCCCCATCTCTCGCATTAACTCCAGAGTTTTTATGGCAATCTCATTTACCAATCCGCGTCGACCCACATGTACTGCAGCTACGGCTTCCGGTGAAGTAAGTAAAAGTGGAATGCAATCGGCGACCATTACCGCCAAGGTAATACCTGGGATTCCGGTTACTAGCGCATCTGCAGTTGGTTGTTCATCGGTAACGCTTTCAATAATCACGATCCGACTACCGTGTACTTGGTTCATAAACTGAGTTGGTCCATTTAACTTCTCTATAAATTGCCTGTTCGCCAAAACAGCCGATGCTTCATCGCCAACATGGTCGCCTAAATTTAGTGATGAATAAACGCCCTGGCTGATGCCGCCTAACCGATTTGTAAATGTAGCCCGCATTGCATACTCACTCGCAGATGGAGTGGGCCACTGCTACTTCATAAAATCAGGGACGTCGATCTCATCTTCTGCAATGAGCTCTTCGAAGGTAACGCGCTTACGAGGAGCAGAACCATCTAGATCTAGCGCAACCGAAATTGGATCATTCGATGGAATTGGATCTGCGATTCCTGTCAGCGTTGATTTATCAATTACCGGGATTGAGACCTTCTTTGGTTCTCCCCCATCAAAGCCAGCTGCAATAACAGTTACGCGAACCTCATCGCCGAGCGCGTCATCGATCGTCGTACCGAAGATGATGCGGGCGTTGGGGTGAGCTGCTGACTGAACCAGTTCGCAAGCTTCATTAATTTCAAAGAGGCCGAGATCAGAACCACCGGCAACAGATAATAGAACTCCCATTGCGCCATCTATAGATGCCTCAAGTAGCGGACTTGAGATGGCAAGTTCTGCAGCACGTGTTGCGCGGTTTTCACCACGCGCAGAACCAATTCCCATAAGGGCAGAACCTGCATCAGTCATAACAGTTTTAACATCTGCAAAATCCAAATTGATTAGCCCTGGTTGTGTAATGATTTCGGTAATACCCTGAACGCCGGATAGCAGAACTTGATCGGCGCTCTTAAATGCATCAACGGCAGTTATGTTGCGGTCTGAAATTGCAAGTAGTCGATCATTTGGGATAACAATTAAAGTATCAACTTCAGCACGTAGTAATTCGATTCCTTCATCTGCTTGTGCTGAACGAATCTTTCCTTCAAAAGAGAATGGACGTGTTACAACACCGATTGTTAAGGCACCAAGATCACGTGCAATCTTTGCAACGATTGGTGCGCCACCGGTTCCGGTTCCGCCACCTTCACCTGCAGTAACGAAGACCATATCTGCGCCGCGTAAAATTTCTTCAATATCTTCTGTGTGATCGATCGCTGCTTGGCGACCTTTCTCTGGCGCAGCACCTGCACCAAGACCTTTAGTAGATGCACGGCCGATATCTAATTTCACATCGGCATCACTCATCAACAAATGTTGTGCATCGGTATTTATTGCAATGAACTCAACGCCTTTTAATCCAACATCAATCATGCGATTGATTGCGTTAACTCCACCGCCACCAATTCCAACTACTTTGATGACAGCTAAATAATTCTGTGGTGCAGCCACAAGTTCCTCCTTTAGAACTGTAAACCTCAACTTGAGAATTACATTTCTACTCTCTTCGATGAAGGTGAACGTAAGGCGTTATGAGCCTGAAAGCAAAGACCGACGCAAAGTATTTATCAGCTATTAACCAGATATTTTATTTCACTATTGGAGCATGTGGTGCAGTCACATCAATCATCCGAATCGATTTATTTTCTGGTTGTTCCAAGAGCGCATTTATAACTTTGATTTTCAAAGAAGTATCTTCGCCATCGCCCCAAATAATTCGCAGATTATGACCACTAAATACGCCGTGGATAAGTAAATTAGTCGGGCGTGAAGCACTTAGGCGATCGATACCAACGCTAAATTCCTTTGGCATCTCAGTAAAGACTTTTATCGCAGCCAATCCGCTCTCAACCGATGTTGCTATAACGCTAGGGAGACCAACTGGCTGCGCACCGGGGGCGGTAAAGATCTCACCTGAAGCATCAAGGGCCACTTGAGGTTTACCTAGTTCGTTGTAAATGGCAACGGCAATCCTTGGGTGGAGATTAACTTCAACTTTTCCGCTAATCCAGTTGCGGGAGATATCAGCAGATTCAATCCAGTCGGCAGATTTGAGTCGCAGCGAGAGCGCTCTGGAATCGACTCGCGCCAACTTTTGACCAACTGATAAATCTAATTTTTTAGAGATCTCTTGTTGTGACGAAGGTGTTGGAGCTCCCTTTATTTCAACCTGGCTAACTGTGAACAATGAAGACCAACCAAGTAAATATGAACCAACTGCAAAGAGGAGGAGCGTTGATGTGGCTACCAGAGCTAGTTTTCTTGGTTTCTTTTTAGGTGAAAATCGCATTTAATTAAATCGCCGCGCTAGGCCATCGCTAATAATTGGAGCTAACGAATTAACATCTCCAGCCCCTAAGGTGACTATGACATCACCTGGTTTGGCTTGGGCAATCACCCATTCAGTTGCCTCTAAGAAATTAGGGATGAAATGACCGTTGGGCATCTGTTCAGCGATAGTTTCTGAAGTTATCCCCGGTATCGGCTTCTCACTCGCCGCATAGACTTCAAGAAGAACTACTTCATCGGCGATACTTAACGCCTTAGCAAATTCATTCATAAAGGCTTTGGTGCGTGAGTAACGATGCGGTTGGAAAACCACAATTATTCGCCCCTCCCCCGCATATCGTTTTGCCGCAGTAAGAGTGACATCAATTTCGGTGGGGTGATGTCCATAGTCATCAATGACGCGAATACCGTGAACTGTTGCCTTCAATTCAAAGCGACGTCCCGTACCGTGAAAACTGGCTAAACCAGTTAGCGCATCAGCAGCCGGTGCGCCAAGAGTTAGCCCCATCGCAAGGGCGGCGCCGGCATTTAATACATTGTGCATACCTGGTACTTGCAAGGAAAGGTTGCCGATTGTGCGCCCCTTCCAGAGAACTCGCGCGGTCGATCCCATCGGCAATAAATTGATGGAATCAATAAATAGGTCAGCGCCCTCGCTGGCGCCATAAGAGATGAGATTTAAATCAGTTATGGAGCTAGCCAGATGGGCGGCGCCGGCATCATCTGCGCAATAAATTAAATAGCCATCCCTATCGATAGTTTGCGCGAAAGCGGCAAAGGCATCGGTGACATCGGCAGCTGTCGCAAAATAATCGACATGGTCATGCTCAACATTGGTCACAATCGCCGCAAATGGCCGATATTCGATAAATGAACCATCGGATTCATCAGCTTCGGCAACGAAGATCTCTCCTGTGCCGCGATGGGCATTTGAACCTGATGAAGTTAAGGTGCCACCGATTGCAAATGATGGATCCCAGCCACAAGCTTGTAGCGCCACGGTAAGCATCGATGAAGTCGTTGTCTTGCCATGTGTTCCGGCAACGGCAATGCTCTTTGAATCTGACATCAAAGTGGCTAGAGCCTGTGCGCGAGTGAGAATCGGTAATTTCAATTCACGCGCGCGAACTAACTCCACATTATTTGCGCCAATTGCCGTTGAGAAAATTACAAAATCTGCACCATCTATTTGATCTGCCAGGTGGGCGGGGCGTACTTGCGCACCAAGTGCACCAAGTGCGCTCAAAACCGTTGAGTCTTTCGCATCAGAGCCAGAGACAGTTATTCCGTGAGAAAGTGCGATACGAGCTAAGCCGCTCATTCCCGCTCCACCGATTCCGATGAAATGCAGGCGTTTGCCAGACCACTGGCTCAATTGGCTAGCCATTAACTCTGCCTCGCCTTCAGCCCGTAATCCATAAAATTAACTATCTTCTGTGTTGCATATAGATCGCTATCAGAACCAGCAATTGGCGCATCGCTTGCCCGCGCTAGGAGCCTAGTTATATTGCTAGCTAGCCACGCAGATGAAAATTGCTCCTGCTCAACTAGTTCACCGCGCCCTTGCGCAATTATCTGACCTGCGTTAAATCGTTGTTCGCCATTTCCGATCGGTAATGGAATGAATACTGCATATCTGCCAAGAGCATTTACTTCTGAACATGAGATCGCACCGCTGCGACTTATGATCAAATCTGCAGCTAGATATGCCGTTGCCATATCTTCAATATAAGCAACCGATTTATAACATTCCTGTTGAGCTGGTAACTTATTTAACTTTCCTACTGCATGCATAAGTTGGTTGCCTTGCGAAAGCAGCGTTGGTAGGGCGCTATCTATGACTGCATTTAACGCAACTGAGCCTTGTGAACCGAAGAAGGCCAAGATAAGTGGCGCAGTTGGTGAGAATCCCAGGGCCGATTTTGCCTGCGAACGCGCACTTGACCAGTCAGAGCCAGAGTTTGTAAAAGCTGCTGCAACATCTGGGCGAAGCGGAATACCGGTTATTAAAGCTTTAGCCAGTGATTTGTTCTGGGTAGCCTGCGCAATTGCTACATAAGGCGTTAGTTTCGCACCTAATCGATTGGCAAAGCCGGCCTTAGCATTTGCTTCATGTACAACAAATGGAATCTGTAGCGACTTAGCAGCAAGATAGGCAGGAGCTGCCACATAACCGCCAAAACCAATCAATAGATCTGTGTCTTTAAGAATCTGCCGGGCGCTCTTAAATGATTTAGCCAAGGTAAATGGCGCGCTCAAAAGGCTAATACCGATCTTGCGCGGCAGCACAACCTTTGGAATATGGTGCAATTTAAATGAAGCAGCCGGCACCAATTGATTTTCTAGACCCTTATCAGTGCCGATGAACTCTATTGAATCTCCTGGGTGCGCCTCTCGCCAAAGGTGAGCTACTGCCAGCGCCGGTTCAACGTGACCTGCAGTTCCGCCCCCGGCAAAGATAATTTTCATGATGTGCGTAATCTACGCCGTTCAATCGCCTTTTGTAGTTCGCCTTTGACTTCTGGATCGCGCAAGGCGCTGCCAAATACATATCCCAATCCAATATAGAGCGAGATTAACGCTGAACCGCCATATGAAACAAAGGGCAGAGTGACACCTACTACTGGAAGAACGCTGGTTGCAGATCCAACATTTAAGACTGTTTGCACTGCAATCCAACAACCAATTCCGGCGCCAACATAGCGAGACATCGGATCTTTACAGCGCAGCGCAATCCTAAAAATTGAGTAAATTAAAGCTGCTAAGAGAGATAGAACTAAGAGAGTGCCAAGCAAGCCAAGTTCTTCGCCAATCACCGCGAAGATAAAATCTGTATGAGCTTGGGCGAGATTGCCCCACTTCTGGCGGCTGCCTCCCAATCCAACTCCGAAAATTCCACCGCTGGCGAGCCCAAGCAAACTATGTGCTGGTTGCCATCCCGCATTTTTATAGTCAGCAGCAGCGAACGGATCGAGCACAACTAGAAAGCGATGTGCGCGATAGCTTGCGGTAACAATGGAAACGGCTAAACCAATGGCGCCGAGTGCAACCAAAGTTCCTAGAACGCGCAACTCAATTCCAGAGACGAAGAGCAGGCCAGCGAGAATTGCAGCAATCACACATGTTGTTCCTAAATCATGTCCCAGCATCACAAAGGCCATCACCACCACAAAGCCAGGTCCGATTAGTAGAAAGACATTTATCCGAGTTTTACCATTGCGCTCTTGATTGGCCAACATATAACTAGCCCAGAGAATTAGGAGGAATTTAGCGAGCTCGCTCGGTTGTATATCTACAAAGGGAAGGGCAATCCAGTTGGTATTACCGTTTACCGTTTTACCGACGCCAGGAATCTGCAAAACGAGCAAGATTACTGCAGAAATTAATAACCCAAAACGCGCAAGCAAACGCCATTGTGTCAGCGATCGCTGCGACAAGTAAAAAGCCAGCGGAATCGAAATTACAAAGAAAGCCAGCTGCCGCAAGACAATTGCAACGGCGTTGCCCTTGGTATCCAAAGAATGGATAGATGAGGCAGAAAAGACCATTACCAATCCAATTACCGATAATGAAAGCGCACTGATCGCCAGGATATAGAAGTTATTTACCGGCTTTGCCAGGAATTTCTGTTTCGTTGTAGTCATGCATGCTCCTTTAGAACGGCTCTGGCAAAACGATCGCCGCGATCTGCGTACGAGAGAAATTGATCCATCGATGCGCAAGCCGGTGCCAGTAGCACCGTGTCACCAGCAATGGCACGGCTCTTAGCCGCTTTAATGACAGCCTCCATTAACGAGTTGTCATCGCCTCCCCTGCTATATGTTGCAGGTGCATCTACTAAAACGATTTCAACGTGTGGGGCTTGGGCGCGAAGTTGGGCAGCGATTAACTCGCGATCGGCGCCAATTAAAATTGCAACCTTGATACGTGATTTACAGCGTGCAATTAGCTCTGACATTTCTGCACCCTTTGCTAGGCCGCCAGCGATCCAAATGGCAGAGAGGGTCGCTAATAGCGATGCGGCTGCCGCATGCGGGTTGGTCGCCTTGGAATCATCGATCCAATTGATCTCACCTTGGGAGAAAATATTCTCAATACGGTGACGTCCTGGTTTAAATTCTTTTAGCGCACATTGAATCGCTTCGTGCGTAACGCCAATAGCACGTGCCAACCCAGCAGCAGCAAGTGCATTCGCGACATTATGCGGGACGGTTGGAGTAACATCAATTACTTCTGCAATCATCGCCGCTTCTTGCGGATCACTGACAAAGGCGCGATCGACTAAGAGCTCCTCGACAACGCCTATTTCTCCCGGCCCTGGCGTATCTAATGAGAAAAATATCTTTCTCCCCTGCCAATTTGTGGCGCGGGAAACTACTTGCGCATCATCGCCATTAAATATCCCGGTGCTGGCGCGATCTAAGATCGACATCTTCGCCTGGGCATATTCTTCAAAACCGCCATGCCAATCAACATGATCTTGTGCAATATTTAAAATTGCCGTGGCTACAAAGGTTGCTTCGCGCAGCCAATGAAGCTGAAACGATGAGAGCTCGAGAACTAGTACCTCATATTTTTCGAGGCTTTCTACGCTCTCGATAACCGTAAGGCCAACATTGCCACATGCAGTTGCTGAAATTCCACCTGCTCGCAACATCGCCGCAACCATCTCTACAGTAGTTGTCTTGCCATTTGTGCCAGTTAAGGCAATCCAACGCTGGTTCGGTACTAGCTCGCCACGAATTTGCCAAGCTAAATCGACTTCATTTAACAATTCGATGCCATTGCTTTTTGCCTGGACGATTAAAGGGTGATCAGCTTTCCAGCCGGGAGAGATAACAAGTGAATCAAAATTCGTTGCCTCAAATGAAGCAGATGGCGCAACTTTAAAATCAGAAATTTGGGTGATCTGATCATCGGCAAGTGAAATTTCGGCACCACGCTTGGCAAGTGAATTGGCAACGGCTAAGCCAGTAACCCCTGCGCCCAGGACCAATATCTTTCGACCGGAAAAATTGATTGCCATAACGCGCCTTGCTTAGTTATTTACCCATTGGGCGTAGAAGAGGCCAAGCCCAGCTGCAACGCAGAGGCCAGAGATAATCCAGAAACGCATCACTATCGTGACTTCGCCCCAACCTAAAAGTTCAAAGTGGTGTTGCAGCGGTGCCATCTTAAAGATTCTTTTGCCACCTGTAATTTTAAAGTAGAGCACCTGCATAATTACTGAGGCGCTAATTATTACAAAGAGTCCACCAAGTGGAATTAATAAGAGTTCGATGCGAAGTGAGGTTGCAATACCTGCAAGTGCTCCACCTAGTGCAAGCGAGCCGGTATCCCCCATAAATATCTTGGCGGGAGAGGCATTCCACCAGAGAAAACCTGCACATGCGCCAGCCAGGGCAGCCGATAGAACCGCTAAATCCAGCGGATCTCGCACGATGTAGCAGTTGCTGCTGGTAGTGATCGCACATCGCTGTCCGAACTCCCAAACGCCAATCAAGATATATGCAATAAATGTCATCACTGCGGCGCCGGTGGCCAAGCCATCGAGACCGTCGGTGAGGTTTACACCATTGCTTGTAGCGGTAACCATCAGAACCACCCAGATGATCACAAAGAAGCCACCGAGAACTATTGAGGTATCTCGCACTGTAGAAAGATTTTGCGAAATTGGGGTTAGCCCATCTGCATCTGGAAAATGGATTCCGAGATAGCCAAAGATTGCTGCAAATAGAACTTGACCAAAGATCTTCTGTTTTGCATTTAAGCCGAGAGATTTTTGGCGAGAGACTTTTAACCAATCATCTAGGAATCCAACAAAGCCCAAAGCTGCCATCAAAGCCAGAACCAAAAGCGCAGATGAACTCATGGCACTTTGCATTATTAGGTGGGTAAATAAATATCCAGCAAGTGCGGCCAAAATAATAATAAGTCCGCCCATAGTCGGAGTACCGCGCTTTGTGTGATGAGATGTTGGGCCATCATCGCGAATGATCTGGCCATAACCGCGTCTTGCTAAAAGTCGAATTAATAAGGGGGTACCGAAGAGAGATATAAATAGCGCGATAGCGCCAGCAACTAGAATTCCTCTCATTCTTTACCACCTCCATCTGTGTTCTGTTCTAAACTTTGGCTAATGAAAGCAGTAATTCTGGTTTCAATTCCGTGCGCTAGTTCCTCAAACTTTTCAGCTCTTGATGCTTTAACTAGCACTACATCTCCCTGAACCATCTCTTCTACCAATTCCAAAGCCGCTTCCTTCTCCTCAAAGAGATGTATCACCGTAGAGCTGCTCGCACCTAAATTGGAGGCGTACTCCGGGGAGGCAATACAGACCAGATGATCGATACCCAACTCTGAGGCAAGGGTGCCAATATCTGCGTGGCTTGCCTCCGATGACGCGCCGAGTTCATGCATCTTTCCGAGGAGCGCCCACGATTGACCGCCACGTTCTTGCGCAAATAGCGCCAAGGTGCGCAGTGCGGCTTCGGCAGATTCAGGACTTGAGTTATAGGCATCATTGATTAAAACGATATTTCCAATTTCATGAATTTCCATTCGCCACTTGCTCTGCAGTTCTGCAGTTGAGAGGGCTACCGCGATTTGATCAATAGATGCACCGACTGCAGTAGCCGCCGCTGCTGCTGCCAAGGCATTTGCTACTTGATGTATACCAACGATTCGCAGACCAACTGCTGCTCTGCCTGCAGGCGTGACCAAATCAAAGTGTGGCCGACCTTCTCGAATTTCAATATCAGTGGCGCGAACTTCTGCACCTGAGCTCTCTCCAAATGAAATTACCTTTCCTTGATGGAGTGATTTCATCAAAGGGGTATATGTGTCGTACTGGCCAAGAATTGCAATCGCATCTGGAGCAAGGGATGAGATCATCTCTGATTTTGCCTTCGCTACCGCTTGCGCCGATCCAAATTCACCAATGTGTGCTGTGCCTACTCGTAAAACCATCCCAATATTTGGTTTGGCCATTTCACAGAGTGAAGCGATATCGCCTAGATGTCGTGCGCCCATCTCTAAGATGCAGAACTTAGTATCTTCATTGCATTGCAAGAGTGTGATCGGCGTTCCTAATTCATTATTAAAGTTACCCCTTGGAGCCACAGTGGTGCCTACTGACTCCAAAATTTTCTGTAACAAATCCTTGGTCGTAGTCTTGCCCTGCGAACCGGTTAACGCGATTACCTGGAGATCTTTAAGTTGCTCACGCACATAGGTTGCCAATTTATTTAGCGCCAAAATTACATCTTTCACAACGATGCATCGTTCAGGCGATGGAGTTGTAACTAGGGCTAAAACTGCTCCCTTAGCAAAGGCGCCAGCAATATATTTATACCCATCGGTATTTTCACCTTTCAGCGCCAGGAAGATTGAGCCGGCGGTTGCCTGTGCCGAATCAAAAGTTGGCGCAGCGGTAACAGTTATATCGCTGCCTTTAAGTTCCCCGCCAACAATCTGGGCGATAGTTGATGCCTTTAGCGCAATCATCGCTTGGCCTCGATGGCGCGGGCGAGAACTAAGCGATCATCGAAATCTAAAATATTGCCGTTAATCTCTTGACCCAGCTCGTGGCCTTTACCAAGTACCGCAACGGTATCTTTGCCAGTTGCAAGAGAGATTGCATATGCAATTGCAGCAGCACGATCACTAATTATCAGAGATGGCTCTTTGATAGTTAGCCCTTTGGTCATAGCCTGCAAAATCATTTCCGGATCTTCTGATCGTGGATTATCGCTGGTGAATATCGCGATATCAGCGTTATCGGATACCGCCTTTCCCATCATGGGACGTTTGGTGGCATCGCGATCTCCACCACAACCTAAGACTGCAATAACTCTGCCCGATGTAAATTCGCGGATTGATTTGAGAACGCTACTAACCGCATCTGGAGTATGGGCATAATCGACTATCGCGGTGAAGTTTTGTCCAACTGAAATCTCTTCTAAGCGGCCAGCTGCTCCTGATACATGCGGAATTATGGCTGCTATATCGATCGGGTCTACACCAGATTCCACCGCAATAGCGATCGCCATTAAGAGATTATCAAAGTTATATCCGCCACGCATTGTGGTACTGGTTTCGATGAGTATTCCACCAGAGCCGCGGATCTTTAAATGTGTTCGCTTTGATTCTGCAGCAATTTCAATAAAGTGCCAGTTAGCTTTCTGATTAGATCGAGAAATCGTGATAACTGGGAGTTCGGTTACTTCAGCCAACTTAGATCCATATTTATCATCAATATTGATGCAAGCTAAATCCGCCATCGCAAAGTTAAAGAGTGAAGCCTTGGCAGCGAAATAACTCTCCATATCTCCGTGAAAATCTAAATGATCTTGTGTCAGATTTGTAAAACCGGCAATGGCAAAGTGGGCGCCTTCCAAGCGATGCAGCGCCAGCGCATGACTGGAAGCTTCAATTACTAGGTGGCGCATATGGCGCTCTCGCATTACAGCTGAAAGTGCTTGGAGATCAGTTGCCTCCGGAGTTGTGTGCTTACTAGCAATTACTTCTATACCGATGCGAGTTTCAATTGTTCCTATTAACCCGCAATCACGATGGGCTGCTTCAAAAATTTGGTGCAGCAACGTAGTTACTGTGGTTTTACCATTGGTGCCCGTAATTGCGATACAACTTAGATCGCGCATAGGTTCGCTATAAATACGCGCCGCTACTCGACCAGCAACTAAGCGTGGATTGCTTACAACTAAAGTAGGTAGTTCTTTAATTAGCTTTGCGCCGGAACTATCAGTTAGAACCGCAATTGCACCTCGCTGGCGTGCGCTTTCCGCGAACTCTGCTCCGTGTCGCCGAGCGCCAGGAAGGGCAATAAATAAGTCACCTGGCAGAACATCGCCATCGTTATGGGTTACACCAGTTATTAAAATCTTCGCCAAGTCATCTGTCGATATTGAACTCTCTGCGCTACAAGTTTGCGCAAGATCAGCAAGTGATAGCGAAGGCGAGTTAAATGGGCGCATTATGGTTTCTTCACGCTAGTACGTGCGGCTTGAGTAACACCTGCTTGGCGTTCTCGCTTAATTAAATCGGCCTGAGTTAAAGCAACTGGCATAATCGTGGTTCCAGTTGGTGCTACATGTTCAGATTGAAGAACAAAGGTCATTACCTTTTTGAATACTGGGCCACCAAGTAAGCCGCCATAGTGAATGCCCTTTGGATCTTGAATTGTCACACTAATTACATATCGCGGAGCATCTGCTGGAGCAAAGCCGATAAATGATGCGGTGTATCCGCTATAGCAAGAACAAGCGCTGTTATAGCGATTTGCTGTTCCGGTCTTTCCGGCGACGCGGTAACCAGGTATGGCAGCATTTGGAGCAGTACCTCCAGCCGATACAACTGATTCCAACATAATACGTATCTGTTGTGCAGTTTGCGCGCTCACAACTCTTTCGCTCTTACGAACAGCCGATGCCGTGAATTTTCCGGAAGCATCAGTTGTTCCAGCGATAACTGTTGGTGATACACGGACTCCATTATTAGCGATCGTGGCGTAGATACTGGTGGCCTGCATCGCTGTTACGGAATAGCCTTGTCCAAAAGCTACCGTCGGCGCAGTTGTTCCTGACCAATTACTAACTGGACGAAAAAGCCCGGCTGATTCACCAGGTAGCCCAGATCCAGTTGACTGACCAATTCCAAATTTAACAAGGTAATCGTGCAAAGTCTCTTTCGATAAAAGTTCGCCAACTTGAATCGTTCCGGTATTCGATGAGACCGCTAAAATTCCAGATGTCGTAAGGTGTTTTACCGCATGGCGATCATGGTCATGAAAAGTATTACCGCCACGTTTTATCGAATCTGGCACAGTGAAGACGGTCTCTGGAGTCACCTTCTTCTCTTCCAGCGCCGCTGCCATTGTCATGATTTTTCCGGTAGATCCAGGCTCATATACATCTTGAACAGATGGGTTTCGCATCAGCGCCTGGGAAACAGTCTTGGTGTTATTTGGATCGAAAGTTGGCGCAGTTGCATGAGCCAAGATTTGTCCAGTCTTGGGATCCATAACTATCACCGTGCCGCTGGTCGCGCCCGCCTTGGCTACTGCTTCTTGAATCGCCTTTGCCGCAACCCATTGCACATCGCGATCAATCGTTAAGCGAATCGTCGTTCCTTTTTTCGCAGCAATTATTTCATTTTGCGAGCCAGGGATTTCTGCACCTAACCCACGGGCATATGAATATCGGCCATCAGTACCTGAAATAATGGAGTTTAGGCTTGATTCAATACCTGTGGCACCGATTCCATCCTGACGCACAAAGCCGACGAGAGATGAAACTAGAGAGCCAGATGGATATTCACGGATGTAGTTTCGCTCAGCGAAGAAACCAACGATACGTTGATCAAAATTTTCTTTATTTAGCGAGGCGTTAAAGGTAGCCATCGCATCGCTTAAGTTGCGCCAAACCGCTGGCTTTGCGCTCTTTGCCACCATTGAATAACGCTTTGTTCCAGAAATTGCGCTCTGTACTTGTGCCACCGTCATTTCCAGATACGGAGCTGCAAAGTTTGCAGTCTGCGCCGCATTAGTTATCTGCCTTTGATCCACGACGATATTGATAGCTGAAACGCTTCGGGCAAAATCAACGCCATTGATATCTGTGATCTCACCACGTGCCGCCGGAATCGCGCGCGTAGATTCCATCTCATTGGCAGCTTTATTGCGATATTCGCCAGCTTGAATGCCTTGAATCTGAATTAATCGAAATGTGAAGAGTAAGAAGAAGGTCAAGATGAAGATCAAAAGTATGCGCATGCGTGAGGCAGAAAGGTTTAAATTACCCACGTTTAATTTCTCCATTTGCTAGCGCCTGCGCTTGTGCATCTAGATTTAGAAAGACTGGCGAATCTGATGGGCGCATTCCTAGCGCCTGTGCTTGCGCTGCTAGCGCTTCGGGAGATGAGACTGCCTCGATCTGACGGTTGATCGCTTCACGTTGATCGGCCACGATCTTTGCTTGAGCTTTTAAGCCAGAGAGTGTGAAGGCATCCTGTGCCAGAAGAATGTTGACCGCCAGCAGAATAAGCAGCCCAATTGCGGCAACTGCAGATAAGAAAGTTGCAAAGAAGCGATGAGTTGCTTGTGCTCCTTCAGAAACGTTGGGAACTAACTTTAAAAATACTTCTGCTGATTTTTCAGTTAACTTCTGGCGGGGTACCCGTGCCGACTTCGTAGCACCTGAATTTAATAGCGCCATTTATGCCGCCACCTTTTCAATTGCACGTAGCCGCACCGATGCCGAACGCGGGTTATTGGCTAACTCTTCATCATTTGGTGTTTCACCAGATTTTGAAACCATGGCAAATTTGGCGGCGAATTCCGGAAGATCTACTGGCAACTTACGTGGGCTCTTAGATGTTGATCGGTCCACAAAGATCTCTTTAACGATGCGATCTTCTAGTGATTGGAAAGAGAGAACTACAACGCGTCCACCGACTGCGATTAGATCAAGTGCAATTGGCAGTGCTCGGGTAACCGCGCCAAGTTCGTCATTGGCTTCAATCCGCAGCGCTTGGAAGGTGCGCTTGGCGGGATTGCCACCGGTGCGACGAGTTGCAGCAGGAATACTCTCCTTGACCAACGCGGCAAGTTCTTGGGTTGAATTAAGCGGTGCTTTTGCACGAGCTTTAACGATATTTTCAACGATGCGAGTCGCAAACTTTTCTTCACCAAAAGTGCGCAGAATCTTGACCAGCGCACCTGGTGCATAAGTATTAACAATCTCTGATGCAGTAATCCCCCGGCTGCGATCCATGCGCATATCAAGTGGGGCATCTTGTGAATATGAGAATCCACGTTCTGCTTCATCTAGTTGAATTGACGAAACACCAAGATCAAATAAGACGCCATTTACTTCTTTCAAACCAAGAGATGAAACAACTTCGCCGATTTCATCGAAGACTGCGTGCGCACTCTTAAAGCGATCACCGAAGCGAGCCAGGCGCGCACCAGCACGTTCTAGCGCAATCTGATCGCGATCGATTCCGATAACAGTTAATGTGGGAAATTTTTCAAGTAGAGCTTGAGTGTGTCCACCTAAACCAAGTGTGCAATCCACAATTACTGGTTTTTCATTTAGCAAAACTGTTGGGGAAAGTAATTCAACACAACGATCTAGCATTACAGATATATGTTGCGTACTTGCATCGTTCATCTACTCCCCCGTTTCTATTCCGTTTTTATTATTTTTCATCTCTCATCTCTGGTCACCGCCGGCCGACGGATCTAACGAAAGTGACACCGGGGAAGGGGTGTCACTGCCGGCTTTAGGTCGGCGGTGGCCACAAATGAGAGCGCTATGAAGTTGTTATTAAGTTTTTTAAAAACCGCTAAAAGAGGCCGGGGAAGATCTCCTCAGATACATCAGAGAAACCTTTTTCACGATCTGCTAGATATGTATTCCAAGCTGCGTTATCCCAAATTTCAACGCGGGTATTTGCACCGATAACAACGCAATCTTTTTCAAGCCCGGCATATGTACGAAGGCCTGCAGGAATAGTTACGCGACCTTGGCGATCCGGAATTTCATCGTGTGCGCCGGCGAACATCACGCGCATGTAATCGCGCGCATTCTTTGATGTAACAGGTGCTTGGCGCAGAGTTTCGGTAATCGTTGCAAATTCAGAAGATGGGAAGACATATAAACAACGCTCTTGTCCTTTGGTAATTACCAATCCAGCAGAGAGCTCTTCGCGAAATTTCGCGGGAAGGATGAGGCGGCCTTTTTCATCAAGGCGTGGCTCGTGGGTGCCAAGAAACATTTTTGCGGCCCCCTTCCCCAGGTGCCAGCGCGGAAAACCCGCTTAATCCCCCACTTTACTCCACTTTCCTCCTTTTTCAACCACCTTTCGCCACTAATCTCCCGTCTGCACCCCAGCCCTCCCCACCAGTTTTCGGGCAAGAAAAAAACCCCCGCCAGCGGCGAGGGCAAGGTGGTTTAACCGGCTTTAGCCGTTATTGCGCTGATCCCAACGATCTTCCATTCCCTTATTAAAGCCTTGGGTAAATGAGCGGCGAGCGCGCTTTGGCGAACCAATCTGGCCGAGCTTGGAGGTGCGCTTTGATAAGCCATTTACTAGCAGGATTACGCCGACTAGCGCCACAACGAAACCGCCGACGCCGACCAAGGTCAGCTGAGCGATAAGCCCCGCAAAGAGAATAGAGAAGCCACCCAGAATTGCGGCGATGGCGATACCGATTGAGGCGCTAAAGCGAGTGGTCGTGCCATTTAAAGTCGAGACCAGACGTGGATCATCGGCAGAGAGCGCCTCTTCCATCTCAGCTAATAGGCGTTGTTCGCGATCAGATAGAGCCATATCCCCACAATAGAACAATTTTGCCTTCTGGGCTAGTTGATAGTCAATCCCCCGTTAGTCACCGTGGTGTTCTGGCTCATCCCCTGGCTTGATTAGCCGCCCGGGGCGAACGCTGCCACGGCCAAAGCGCACTGATGCCTGATCAATCGCACTTTCAGCATCGCGCCAACCCTTTTCGCGCGCGCCTAGGACGAGTTGTTCAGGGGAATCTTCCTGCAAATTCTCAAGTGAGACACCGACTAAACGCAGCCGTGCGCGTTCTATCTTTAACGCTAGATAAAGTGATTTCACAACTTCATAAACTTCGTGGGTGCTATCAATTGGCAACGGCAAAGTCTTAGAGCGATTAATAGTTGAGAAATCAGCAAAGCGCACCTTGATTGAAATTGTCTTGGCAAATAAACCTTTCTCACGCAAACGCGCAGTTGACCTTTCCGTCATCCGCAGGAACTCTTGCAAGATTTCAGTTGGATCATCTAAATCATTGGGAAAGGTTCCAGCCGATGAAATACTTTTATCTGGTTCCTCCGGTGTTACATCACGGTAATCACGCCCCCAAGCAAGCTCGTATAAAGATGAACCTGCGGCATCCCCAAGTGCACGAATTAGCGTTGCACGTGGAGTATTAGCGATATCGGCAACGGTATGTAAACCCAGTCTTTCAAGCTGTTCTGCCGTTTTTGGTCCGACTCCCCAGATCGCGCCAACCGGAAGTGGATGTAGGAAAGTAAGTATGCGATCGGCAGTTATCTCCAGCACGCCATTTGGTTTGCAATGTTGTGAGGCTAACTTGGCAATAAATTTGGATGGTGCGATGCCAACTGAACAGGTAATGCCTTCCTCTTTCTCAACTTGAGCACGAATAGCAGTTGCGATTTCGCGACCTGTGCCAAGTAATTTACGAGCACCTGTGACATCAAGAAATGCTTCATCTAGCGAAATTGGTTCAACTAGCGGTGTATATGCAGCAAAGATCTGCATGACGCGTTCGGAGATTTCAGAGTAACGATGGTGATCGGGTGCGATAAAGATTGCTTGTGGCGCCATGCGTTGGGCGCGGCCAACTGGCATCGCAGCTCTGATGCCAAACTTTCGCGCCGCATAATTTGCCGACAAGACAACTCCGCGCGCACCTGCACCAACAACAACTGCTTTGCCACGCAGTTCAGGGTGATCGAGTTCAGCAACCGATGCGTAGAAAGCATCCATATCTACATGCAAAATCGTGGCTTGCGTCATCTCTGGATCGCTTGCTGTATTAATTGGCGCGACCATTTTTCATATGCGGTGCGTAGGTCCCAGGCACCGTTGGCGTTAATAGAGATACCGCGATCACCGGTTCTGCGAGTTTTGCCACGGACTAACAATATGGATGAACTGTAGAGAGTGGAAGCAAAACCCTCTTGGGCATCAGAGAAAAATGTGGAATCAGTACAGCCATAACCATCATCGAGAGTTAAGAAGATAACGCGCCGCCCCGAACGCACTGGCGGGGTCTGCATCGCAACTTTAATTCCAGCTACCAACACTTCACTTTGGGATCGCAGCGAAAGTAGATCCGATGATTTAACTGCGCCGATCGCATTTAGAAATGGGGCGTAGAACTCGAGCATATGGTGAGTGATATCCATACCTAAACGTTCTACTTCATTGCGTACCTTTTCAGCAGGCCCCATTGCAGGCAGGCCACTAGAGGCAACATCAGGAGGTGCAAAACCAAAGACCATCTGTGATCCAGCAACTGTGGCAACCGGTGAGCGAGTTAGATCAGATAGATGCAGTAATAAATCGCGATGGTTGATGGTTCCATTATTTAAAGAATGCACCTGATCAAAGGCCCCAGTCATAATTAAAGTTTCGATAACTGGATGCGATGCACCTGATCTGCGATAGAAATCAGCCAGGTCGATGTAGGGACGGCCGGCGATTATCGAAGTGACTTCCTTATCGCTAATTCCTGAAACTGAGGTAAGCGCAATCCGCACACTGTCTTGCCCGGTCTTGTTTTTCTCTACTGTGTATTGGCTGCCTGAAAAATTAATATCAAGCGGTGCTAAACCAACACCAAGTTGGCGTGCTTCATCGATCATCAAACGTTTGGGATACATACCCGGATCATGGGTAAGGATCCCTGCGATAAACGCGGCTGGGTAATGCGTCTTTAAATAAGCAGATTGATATGTCGGAAGTGCGAAAGCCGCTGCATGTGCTTTACAGAAACCAAAGGATGCAAAGGCGCGCAGAACATCCCAGATTTCGGTAATTGTGGTCAACTCATAACCGCGGGCGGTTGCGGCAGGAAAGAACCAATCACAGACTTCTTGTTGGCCTTCCTTGCTGCCTAAGGTGCGCCGTTTCTCATCGGCGGCAGCAAGTGAGATACCGGTCATCGTTGCGATAATCGAGATAACTTGCTCGTGAAAGACCACCACGCCTTCGGTCTGCGCCAAGATCGCATAAAGATCAGGATGGATTATCTGCGCGCTGGTCCAACCGTGGCGCGCGTTAAGAAATGGTCTGATCATGTCGCTCTTTACCGGCCCGGGGCGAAAGAGTGAGATATCGATAATTAAATCGCTAAAAGTTTTCGGTGCTAACTTGCCGACTAGTTCGCGTTGTCCGGGGCTTTCGATTTGAAAGATACCTAAGGTGCGCGCTGATTGAATTAACTCATAGGTTGCAGTGTCATCAAGCGGGACTGCATCGATATCTAGATCAACATCAGTAACCCGCTTTATCTCGTGCACCGCATGGGCGATTGTCGATTGCATCCGCACACCCAAGATATCTAATTTAAGTAAACCAATTTCTTCTACGCCATCTTTATCAAATTCAACCATCGGATAACCGCTGGCGTTAAATTGAACTGGCGCACGATCTAATAGACCAGCATCAGATAGAACAACGGCGCAAGGATGCATCGCTAAATGACGGGGCAGACCATCCAGACGTTGTGCCAAGGAAATTGCCATCATGGTAAGCGGTGCCGATAAGTTAAGTGAGCGAAGTTCAGGAAGTGATTTAAGGGTCGCCTCAATATTGCGGGCGCGCACGTGCGGTAGAGATTTAGCGATTAGATCTATCTCCATTGCGGGCAGACCAAGGGCTGCACCGACATCGCGAATCGCATTGCGCGCGCGATAGGTATCGATCATCGAAACAGTTGCGCAACGCGAAAGTGCTTGTGGGGATCGCCAATCAGTATCGCCATATCTTTTAAAGACCAAGTCATAAATTTCTAAACGACGTGCTGATTCGACATCTATATCAATATCGGGTAAGGCTCGGCGCAGCGGTGAACAGAAGCGCTCCATCAATAAACCATGTTGCATCGGATCAACACCAGAGATTCCAAGTAAGTGACAGATCAGTGAACCCGCACCGCTGCCGCGAGCTGCCACGCGAATATTTTTCTCGCGCGCCATATCGGTGATATCTGCAACAGTTAAAAAATATGGCTCATACCCAAGAGTTGCAACGGTAGCGAGCTCATCATCTAAACGAGCACGCGCTTTATTAATGGTGGCGGAATCGTTGTAGCGCCAATTGATTCCGGATTCACAGCGCGTGCGTAGCAAAGTGCGCATTGCATTTGCCGAATCGGCGCCAACTACATGGGCCTCGGGTAAGTGAATGCCACCTAAACCAAGATCGCGTTGTGGCGAAAGCAGTGCGCGTTCGGCCCATTTGCGGGTTGTATTTAAGAGATCACGTGGGGTGCGTTCTCCTGCGGCACGTGCGATTTCAGCAGCGAGTGAAACCATCTGATCGTTAGATTTTAAATAACCTTCGGCATTTCGGCGTTCCAGGTGGCGTTGATGCAACGGTACTAATTGCCGGGCGCAATCTAAAATATCAGCAACTGGCCCATCTGCGGCATCGCGCATCCGCACCGCATTGGTGATTACTGCATCGATATCGTGATCGCGAGCGAAGATAAGGGACCTGGCAGCATGCCCAGTTGAGAAAGGGCCGTTACCCGCAACTAGGTGCGATACGCAATCTATAGCGTGATCGCCGAAGAGCGAGCGGGTCTTATTAAATATCTCAAGTGCGATATCACTGCGGTGCAATGTCAGGGCTTGGCTAACTGGCGATTCAGGGCCGTGCAGTAAATGTAGCTGCGTTGAATATTGGCTAAAGCGTTGGAGGAAATCTAAATTGAGAACTGGTGTGCGATCAGCGGCGTTCATATTAAGTCCGCTTAATAAACGCACCAGTGCGCGCCATCCCCCATCACCGTGGGCCAAGATAGTCACACGTGGTAAATCTTTAACTGGTGCGCTTTTAATATTGGGATCTGCTAATAAATCGATAGCGAGATTAACGCCGATAATTGGAGCGATGCCGAATTCCAGACATGCGCTAGCAAAACGGATCGCACCTGATAAGCCATCGCGATCGGTAAGTGCGAGCGCCGGTGATTCAAATTGCGCAGCTCGTTCAACAAGATCGCGTGGTTGAGTGGTGCCATATTTAAGTGAGAAGGCACTTGATGTTCGTAAATGAATGAAGCTCATCTTTAACTCATACTTGTTTTACGATCCAGGAACCTGTGATCTCATCGCGTTCGAGTTGAAAGGTATTTAGCGCACCGATAGGGGCTGCCTCAACGGTCCATAAAGCGCGCGCGCCATCATCAGGTCGATAGATGCCATCGCTAACCCGGTTCCACCAACCACCTGCTTCACACCAGCGCGAGAGAACAGCGTGGATGCGAAAGCGTTTGCCGCGAAAGGTAAATTCGATAGGGGTAGCCGACCCATCTGCGATCACATCGTGAGCTGGGTTGATCTCTGGGACTGACATTTTCTACCGCCTCGGGCTTTCCTGTGGATATTCGAACAAGTGTTCGAAAAGTAGCCCAAGGCTCTGACATTGGCAAGGCGCGCGCCTCGCCACGCCTGAGATAGTTGAAAGTTCAACTATCTCCCCTACACTTAGCCGAGTCAGAACAATTGTTAACCAGTTACTAATAAGGAGATCCATGAACGCAGTACTCGTAATAGGCCGCATCCTCTTCGCCTTTATCTTCATCACATCAGGAATCGCTCACTTTGCAAAGCTTGAGATGATGACCGGCTATGCCAAGTACAAGAAGCTTCCTGCTGCCAAGCTTGGCGTAATCGTAAGCGGACTCTTCTTCCTTCTTGGTGGCGTATACGTAGCACTTGGCTTCTGGGTAGACCTAGGAGCGTTGCTATTGGCTATCACCCTTATCGTGGCAGCAGTTATCTTCCATAACTTCTGGGCTGAGGCTGATGCAACTGCGAAGCAGAACGAAATGATCGCATTTAATAAGAATCTCTCAATCGCAGGTGGTGCGCTAATTATCTTCGCACTTATCTACAGCGGCACAGTTTCAGCAGATGCTTTCGGACCACACCTCGGAAATATCTCATTCTTCAATAAGTAAATTCAATAAGTCACGAAACCTTCACCGAAACGGCTCCCAACAATGGGGGCCGTTTCGCTTTTCGGTGAGAGTATTAAGAAATGGATATCGCAGTTGCGCTAATCGCCGGTGGGTTTATCGGCGCCGTGCTTGGCTTTGTCGGTGCAGGTGGTGCGATGTTATCCGTGCCGATCCTGATGTATATATTTGGCTTTGATCCAAAACCTGCGACAACTGCAGCTCTAGCGGTTGTATTCCTTGCCGCATTATCAGGCTTAATTCCCAAGGCCCGCAATAAGCAAATTCTTTACCGGGACGCCTTTGTTATTTGGGCAATAGGATCAATCACAAATTTAGGTTTCTCATCAATCGTTGATCAAATTCCAGATTCAATTATCACAACTGGCTTTGCTGGAATTTTATTATTGGCTGGAGCCTCCATGTTACGTCCGCCAAAATTGGATGAACACAGGCGGGCACCACTGCCATTCTTAATCGTAATGTCCTTAATAATCGGCTTAATGACCGGTTTATTTGGCATCGGTGGCGGCTTCCTAGCGATTCCAGTACTAGTTCTCTACTTTGGTACTCCACAAATTGTGGCAGCCGGTACTTCGCTGCTGATAATCGCGGGTAACTCGCTGACAGCATTTATTGGACATCGCTCGCAATGGCCCGATGTGCAATGGCATATCCCGATCATCATGGGCGCTGGCGCAATAATCGTCGCGCAGATCGCTTCACAGCTATCGCACAAAACTTCACCTGTTGTGCTTCGAAAATCCTTTGCCTACCTGCTTTTTGCAATTTCTCTCTTTACCTTGGCAAAGACTTATTTTTGAGCTGTCGCGCTCTTAATCCCGCGCGATAAATAACCAGAGAGAATCAACATCGCAACTGGATAAATCATGCCAATCGAAAGATTGGTAAATTGCGAAATAATTCCAGTAACTGTTGGCCCGAAGAAGAAGCCTGCTATTCCAATGACACCGACGCGCGAAATTGCAACGGCGGGAGCAATTCTTGGGACTTTAGTTGCCGCCAAGATAAATGCGGGAAACATTGGTCCTATTCCCATTCCTGCGGCAACAAATCCAATATTTACAATCACCAGCGCGGGTATTGGATGTGAATGCGAAAGTGGAATTGCGATTGCCATGGCAATACCCCAAATTGATCCGCCAAAATATCCACCTAACTTCACTAACCGCGCCGGTCCAAAGTGATCTAGCGCACGATCGCCTAAGAAGCGGCTAACGATCATGGCAAGTGCGAAGGAAGCAAAGGCAGATGCGTAAACGCCCTTTTCATATCCCATCTCATCGCGCAACAAGATTGCACCCCAGTCACTTGCCGCACCTTCTCCGACCAAGCTTGCCAATAGCCCAACGCCCAATAGCCAAAGCGGCATAACGCTCTTACCGAATAGCGGAATCTTAGCTTCGTGTTCTTCATCGCCCTTGTGACCGTCTATTGAAGACGGCAATAAGTAAAAGGCAGAAATCAAATACGCAACAAGTGAAACAGCTGCGATTGCGATCAAGTTAGCGCGTGGTGAAACATGCCGTGTGATTGCTCCACCAATAACGGTTGTTAAAAAGGCACCAGAGCTCCACATCGCATGAAACGAAGACATATGGCGGCGACCCAAAATCTTTTCAACAACTGTGCCTTGGAAGTTGTAACACATATCGATGAGCGCATAACCAAGCCCCATTGTATAAAGCGTCAGAAATAAAGTAACTGCATTTGTTGAAAGTGCCATGCCGGCAAGCCCGGCAGGCATGATGAATACACCGACAAAGATCGTCTTTTGGGATCCGAATGTGTGAATCATTCGACCGGCTAACTGCGCGCCGGTAATCGAACCAAATGTGCTGCCAATTAAAACAAAACCGAATGCACCATTTGATAGCCCAATAGCATCCTTAATTTCTGGGATTCGTGGAACCCAGCCCATAGAAACCATTCCAAGTAATAGGAAGCAGACCCATAACGAGTTGCGGGCTAATTTTGCGCGATGAACTTGATCAAGGGCTCCGCTAGACATTTGCCAAGGGTATCCTGCATCCATGGATGGAATATTAGAAAAGGCTGCAGTAAAGAGATTTATTGCCGCTGCAAATGGCCTAGGCATCAAAGGCCAAGTGACAATTTTATCGGAAACCGCCCGCACCGCCGTTGATGCTGCAAATGGCCTAGGTATTGAAGTCGGCCAGATCGCATCATCGCTTATATTTAAATTACCTTCTGGCAATCCGCTGTTGATTATTACCAGCGGTCGCCATCGCGTTGATACTGAATTAGTTGCCAAGAATTTGGGAATTGCCGAACTCGGTCGTGCCGATGCTAATTATGTAAAGGAGATTTCCGGGTATTCAGTCGGTGGCGTTGCCCCATTGGGTTGGATTAATAAGCCAGAAATGACTTTAATTGATCAAGCACTAGGCGATTATAAAATTGTGTGGGCTGCATCTGGCCATCCGCATGCCGTGTATCCAACTTCATTTGCCGAACTAATTACTTGCACTGGCGCAACTCCGATGGTTGTCGGAGACTAACCATGTTGACTTTGGGAATGATCACAATCGTCGTAGATGACTACGACGCAGCAATTTCACACTATGTAAATGACCTTGGCTTTACCTTAATTGAAGATACCGTGCTAACTCCTGAGAAACGTTGGGTTGTTGTAGCACCTGGTGAGACAGGTGGAAAAATTTTACTTGCTAAGGCAGCAAATGAAGCCCAGATTGCTGCAATTGGTAACTCAACAGGTGGACGCGTGGGATTCTTCATGTACACCACAAATTTTAATGAAATCTACGAACTTTATAAATTCCGCGGGATTGAATTTACTGAAACTCCTCGCCAAGAAAGTTTTGGTCAAGTAGTAGTTTTTAAGGATAAGTACGGCAATAAATGGGATTTAATTGAATCTTGATTTAGCCAAGTAATTCAGCAAGTAACTTTTCAACTCGCAACTTAATGTCATCGCGGATTACGCGAACTGATTCGATCCCTTGACCTGCTGGATCATCGAGTACCCAATCCTCATAACGCTTGCCGGGATAAAACGGACACGCATCCCCACAACCCATGGTGATTACCGCATCAGATGCTTGCACTGCCTCGGGTGTCAAAATCTTTGGCGTGTTATTTGCAATATCAATACCTAGTTCGGCCATTGCCTCAACAGCAATTGGATTAATGGAATCTTTTGGGGCAGAACCGGCAGAGAGTACTTCTACTCGTCCCTGGCCGAGTTCGCGCATAAAGCCAGCTGCCATTTGGGAACGCCCTGCGTTATGGACGCAGACGAAGAGCACTGAAGGTTTGCTCACTTTTTGCTCTTTCCTTTACTGCTTAGCGATTGGGTAAGTGCGAAACCGAGGAGCGCGCCGATTAATTGGGCTGCGATAAATGGCGCAATTGATTTAGGTGCAATTCCAGCAAAGGTATCTGACCAACCGCGCGCAAAAGTCACTGCTGGGTTAGCAAACGAGGTTGATGAGGTAAAGAAGTAAGCAGCCCCAATCCAACAGGCAACAAGTACGGGAATCTTCTTCTCTCGCTTCTGATCAAGTGCAATAAAGATTGTGAATATCAAACCAGCGGTTGCGATGATCTCGCTTAAGAATAAATGTCCGCCGCCACGTACATGCTTTGATGCAGTAAATATGGGCAGATCAAAGAGGAGATTTGCAAGTCCTGCACCTGCTAGCGCACCGAGAAATTGTGCGAAGATAAATTGCACCGTCTGGCCAAGGGAAAGTTCGCGCTGATAGGCAAAGATCAAGGTCACCAGCGGATTGAAATGCGCTCCGCTGATATCGGCCAACAAGGTTATTAAGAGGTATAAAATCGCGGCGGTAGCAAGTGAGTTAATCACTAGCTGTACTGCGGTATCTGTTGAAAGGTTCTGCGCCATTTTACCTGAGCCAATAACGGTCATCACCAGAACTGCGCTACCTAATAGTTCGGCACCTGCCTTGCGAATCTGCATGGCCCTATCTTGGCCTACCTTTGGCGGTGAAAATCCCCACGCCACAGAGTAATATTTCGATTTAAGATGAACATCACGCTGACGCTGCATCCTTCAAAAATAGAGGGTGTTCCCCACATCCTGCTGATCCATGGCATGGGTTCGGCTGCGACGGCATGGAAGCCCTTAACTCCCCACCTACTTGATCGATTTAACGTAATCACTGTTGATCTTCCAGGTCACGGCGAATCTTCCTTTACCAAGGGCCAATCCATGGATCCAAATTCAATGGCTAAACAAGTCGAAAACGAAGTAGAAGAAAAATTTGGAATAAATGAGTTTGATGTAGTTGGTAATTCTTGGGGCGGCTGGATAGCACTGGAAATGGCCGCACATTCACCAAATAAAATTAAGAGCGTTACCGCCCTTGCTCCGGCAGGATTTTGGTTAGCTTCCTATATCCAACGTGCGCCCGGGACGGCGAGTATCCGCGCACTAGCCAAAAGCTCGTACGCACTTTCCACTATATTTTTAAGGTACGAATGGGCGCGTAAAATTGGATTTGAGGATGTAAGTCCCCAATGGCGAAAATTTTCATATCAACTCTGCCTTGATGCGACCTTAGCTATGGCTAAATCTGCTGGGTACTTTCCGGCATGGGATGGCATGTTAAGTAAACGATTTGATTCAAAGATTGATTCGAGCATTCCTGTGAAAATAATCTTTGGCGATTCCGATCGCACGCTACCTGCCAGCACCTGCCAAGAAAAGGAAATGGCACCAAAACATTCAGAATGGATCACCCTTGCCGAATGCGGCCATGCGCCAATGTGGGATAACGTCGAGACCGTGAAAGAACATATCTTCGAGATCGCTGGACAAAGATAATGTCAAATTCAGAACTAACCGTCATCTATTTTTGGAAGATCAAGCCAAGCAGAGTTGGTTTTGCGCTAATGCGTATGGCGCTAGATCGGAGGTCGCTCCGCAGAATTAAAGGTGTGCACTTTTCCAAGATGCTTGGTACTGGAAAGGGTGAAACTTTTACGCCGCGTGATGCCGATTCTGGCCGTTGGGGGGCGTTGATAGTTATAGATGGCGCTAACTTGGAGATGCTAGATAATTCAAAGTTAATAAGTAGATGGCGTGAAAATTCACTTTCAGAAGTTAGGTATTTACTTGATCCAATTTCCTCCCACGGTCTTTGGGCGAAGGTAAACCCCTTTTCATATTCTTCTGTGCAGACCGATGGCGAAGTTATCGCCATTACTCGCGCCCGAATTAAGTGGTACCAAAATTTCCGGTTTTGGCGCGCAGTCCCACCAGTAACGCAGAGCCTTCACTCATCGCCAGGGTTGATCAACACCGTCGGAATTGGTGAAGCTCCAATTGGATTGCAAGGAACTTTCTCCCATTGGCGAACTGGCGCAGATCTAAGAAATTTCGCATACAAGGGCGCCGCCCATCAAGTAGTGATCGCCGCAACCGAGCGCCACCAGTGGTATGCCGAAGAACTCTTTGCCCGCTTTGCAGTGCGCGATATTCGCGGCTAATTTCAACTTAAATTACTCAGTAACCAGCAAGTAGGGCAGACTTAGCCCATGTCGATACGCCATTACTCACCACGACGTAATCGCCGTCGCGGAATTTCATCGCGTGCTCAATTATTACTAAATCTAACCTTGGGCGTTGCCATCTTGCTGCAGGTTAGTTATCCCCTGTTAAGTGGTGAGTCTCTGCGCGTTGTTACCATCGCAACTGTTTATTGGGGCGCAGGCGCCATGGCGCTGCATGCCCTCCTTGCATTTGGTGCGCGCTATGCCTTTACCTATCTAGGCATCACTCTTACTTTTGGATATTTCATTGAGTTAATTGGCTTGAAATCTGGTTGGCCCTTTGGAATTTACTCTTACGATCCATCTCTTGGTCCACAAATTTTTGATGTTCCACTAGTTGTTCCATTTGCATGGGCGATGATCGCTCACCCAATCCTGTGCGCAGCACGACGCGTTGCTGGCAACTGGGTATTTCTCTACGGCGGATTTGGCTTGATGGCTTATGACTTATTCCTAGATCCCCAAATGGTTTCAGCTGGTCGTTGGAAATGGGAGGTAACTGGTTCACATGTTCCATTTACCCCGGAAGTTCCTTTATCAAATGCTGTTGGTTGGTTGTTATCTGGAATGGCGCTGATTGCACTGCTGCATCTGACCTTGCCTCATGAGCGACGTAAAGTCAGCGCCGGTTTTGCAGCCATTGATATCTTCTTAATCTGGACTTGGTTTGCAGGTGTTATCTCCAATCTCTTCTTCTTTGATCGCCCCGGAATCGCTTTTCTCTTCGGCTTAACCTTTGGCGCAGTTTTAGCTCCCTTTATATTTTCACGCTGGCTTGGCCGCCCTTAATAGATAGATGTACACAGCGCTCTTTCTCTTCTCAGTTCTCTTGCTTTGGATTACCGCTGCCAACTTCTTCACTATCCGTCGCCCATCTGCTGTCACTCAAATTTCAACACCAGTCTCAGTATTAATCCCTGTGCGAAATGAAGCGGAAAATATCGCTGAATTAATCGATTGCCTTACCAAACAAACCCATCTGGATTCATTAGAGATCATCTTTATCGATGATTCCTCCGAAGATGGCACTGGCAAGGCTTTACGTGAAGCTAAAGCAAATGGCGCAGCAATAAAAATAATTAACGCACCAGCTCTGCCAAATAATTGGCTCGGTAAACCTTGGGCGCTGCAGCAGGGTTATCTGGCTGCACGTGGGGAAATAATCGTCACCCTAGATGCTGATGTCCGATTAGTGCCAACTGCAATCGCCCAAACTGTTTCTATGTTAGGCAACCGCGAATTTATCTCTGCCTACCCAAGACAAATTGCACTTTCCTTTTCCGAAAGGCTAGTACAACCGCTGCTGCAGTGGTCTTGGATGACAACTGTTCCGCTACGAATGGCTGAGCGATCTAGCCGCACATCACTTGCCGTGGCTAATGGACAATTCTTTATGGTTAAAAAAGGTGCGCTAGATAAAATTAGCGGTTTTATAGCGATCGCTAATGAAGTTCTAGATGATATGAAGTTAGCGCGCGCCTTAATAACATCTGGCGCACATGGTGGCGTAGCTGATGGATCAAAGCTTGCCCATACTCGTATGTATAAAAACTTTAGAGAGATTAAGGCCGGTTACGGAAAATCTCTCTGGAGCGCATTTGCAACTCCCCTCGGCGCCGGCGTTGCAATTGCATTTATCTCCTTAACTGGTATCGCACCAATTATTTTGTGGTTTACCGGCAATCCCATCGGCCTCTTTACCTTTGAAATTATTGTTATCACACGAATCTTTAGCGCTAAGTGCTCAGGTGGTCGCACCCTTGATTCGTTATTGCATCCCATTTCATCTGCGATCTTGATCTATTTAATTATCTATAGTTGGCGCATGCGCGGCCAAGTACAGTGGAAGGGTCGCACGCTGTGAGCGCTAATAAAGAGCGTGTTGCGGTAATTGGCGCCGGTATGGGTGGAATGTGCACGGCAGCGCGCTTAGCTAAGACTGGATATGAAGTAACCGTCTTTGAATCATCTGATCGCCATGGTGGAAAATGCCGTACCGAATGGATCGGTAATTACGCTTTCGATACTGGCCCATCACTTCTAACGCTGCCAGCCGTTTATCGTGATTTCTTCCAACGAACCGGCGATGTCATGGGGCGGGTAGTTGAATTACAGCCAGTTAGCCCTTCATTTGATTACCGCTTCGCCGATGGCAGCGCAGTTCGCTTTGCCAATTTATCTCGCAAAGAGACGCTTGCGGCAATAGAAAAATCATTCGGAAGCGAGCCGGCCCAAGAATGGGATCAAATAATGCGTCAGGCAGAGGCGATGTGGGATGTCTCGCGCGAACCATTTATTGAATCAGAGTTGAGATCTGTTCTCTCGCTTCTAAAGCGCCCGACTTTGTTGCGTGATCTTAAGATAATCGCTCCATGGAAAACGCTGCGCGATTTAAAGTTAAAAGATGCACGTCTGCGAAACATTCTAGATCGTTATGCAACTTACAGCGGTTCAGACCCAAGAGTTGCACCTGCGGTACTGGCTTCAATTGCCTTCGTTGAAGAAGCATTCGGTGCCTGGCATATAAAAGGCGGCATCGGAAAATTAGGCGATGCGGTGTATCAACGCTGTCTCGATCGCGGCGTTAAATTCGAATTTAATACCCAAGTCACTCAGATCAACCACGACGGTAAATCCACAACTGGAATTACTCTGGCCGATGGCCGTGTCTTGGATTATTCGATCGTTGTAGCGAATGCCGATTCGTCAACGGTCTACAACAAGTTGATCACTGGCAAGGTGAAGAAGCTACGCAGAGAGCGTGCTAATTTAGCGAAAGCTGATCCTTCACTTGCTGGCTTCTCGTTGCTTCTGGGATTGCGCCCAACCGAAACTCCAACCGGGCTTTCCCATCACAACATCTTCTTTCCTGAAAATTATGACGCTGAATTTGTAGATATCTTTGATCGCCAGCAACCAGTGCAAGATCCAACTATTTACTTATGCGCACCGCAAGATGGATCTATGGTGCGCCATCCCGAGCACGAGGCCTGGTTCGTATTGGTAAATGCGCCACGCCATGATGAAACTGGTAACGAAGGCTTCAATTGGAACGATGCTGACTTTAACCATCGCTATGCGATGCAGATCATTAGCTCACTGGAAGCGCGCGGTATCTCAATTCGCGATCGCTTGGAAGTCATGGAGTTTCGCACGCCTGCAGATTTAGAACGCACCGTGGCCGCACCAGGTGGCGCAATATATGGAACATCTAGCAATGGAGCGCGCTCGGCATTTATGCGCGCTAAGAATCGTTCCCCGCTTAAAGGTTTTTACTGTGTTGGAGGTTCCGCACATCCTGGTGGCGGGCTGCCATTGGTTGGGCTAAGCGCTGAGATTGTTGCGCAAGCGATTGTGGGCAAAACGAACCACTAAGTAGAAACTCAAAATCTGCAGAACGAAGAGCACCAGCAGCGCTAAGAAAACTAGATCTAAACCAAGTGCATAAGAAATAAGTGCGACAAATATAAAACTGGCTCGCACTGGTCGCTCTGCCGGTGTAACCACACCCAGATCTGAAATACCAAGGCCGCCTAATCGCGCGCGGGCATATTCCTGGGTAGAGGCGATTACATAAGTTGCCAGCACTAACCACGCCGGTGCCCCGATTTTATATGCGACATAGAACCAGAGCGCCTCACTGATGCGATCTGCACTGGCATCTAAAACTGCACCAAATGATGAGGTGCGTCCTTGAAATATCGCAACGCTGCCATCTATTCCATCGGCATAGAGCGAGAGAACTAACAAGGGAATAGCCCAGAGCGAGAGTGGATTTACCGCCATAGCAAATGCGAAGAGCACGCCGAGTAAGGTCAAAATATTGGGGGTTACATGTAACTTGGAAAGAAATTTGGCAGATCCAAATGAGATCGCCAGCCAAGCTTTAACGATCCCCTTTATCTCCGCTCCCCCGTGAAGTGAACTCCAGGTGGAATTAAATTCTGACTTGTTCATGCCCGTTTCTTATCTTTGATCTGAGCAAAGATCTCGCGTGTGGCAGTCGAGGTATTCATTGTGTAGAAGTGCAGACCTGGAACACCGGCGGCAAGTAGATCTTCACAAAGCTGGGTGGCTAACTCAACTCCTAATTTGCAAACATCTTCGGGGTTATCTCTTACCTTTTCAAATGCGTTAGAAATCGCAGCCGGAATTGGAGTGCCGGTTAACTCGGCCATGCGATTGAATTGGTTTACATTTGTTACTGGCAAAATGCCTGCGATGATCGGCAGCTGTGATCCACGCGCTGCTAACTTATCAACAAGCGACTTCCATTTATCTACTTCGAAGAAGAATTGCGTTGTTGCAAAAGTTGCTCCAGCTGCTTCTTTACGAATCAGAGTTTCAATATCTGCAGCAAAATCTCCATTTGATGCCGGATGGCCATCTGGGAAGGCAGCAACGCCAATGTTGAAGCCACCAAAATCTGCAGCAAGTGAAACTAACTCCTCTGCATGATTTAAGCCTCCGGGAGTTTGCGTCCATGGCGCGCGTGGACCTCCAGTTGGATCACCACGTAGCGCCAAAATATTGTGAATGCCAGCATCCTTGTAACGAGTTAAAATTTCTAAGAGTTCATCGCGGGTAGAACCAACGCAAGTTAAATGTGCGACAACTGGCAACTTGGTATGTGCGGTAATTTCTGAGGTAATGCGAATTGTGCGATCGCGCGTTGAGCCACCCGCGCCATAAGTAACTGAGATGAAATCGGGCTTTATAGGCTCAAGTGCTGCGATTGCGCTCCAGAGGCGGTCTTCACCCTCTTGATCCTTTGGTGGGAAGAATTCAAAGGAGTATGTGACTGCTTGCCCAACCCTGGTCATGCGCATCTCCATGCGGTCAGGGTACCGTTGCGCCGTGGTTAACGATGCGCGTGGCACGCTCCTTGAGATTCGTGAGCAGGTTCAGAGCGAACTCACCTCATATCTAGCGCTACAACGCGAATATCTCGGCTCCATCGGCTCTGAATTAATCCCAGTCTGTGATGCCCTTGAATCATTTGTCTTGGATGGTGGTAAACGGTTGCGCCCACTCTTTGCGTATGCCGGCTTTAACGCAACTGGTTTGCATCCGACGGCGGCCGATATCCGCGCCTTTGCAAGTCTGGAATTACTGCAAGCATGCGCCTTGATTCATGATGATCTAATGGATCGCTCCGACACCCGTCGTGGCAAACCAGCGATTCATCGCCACTTTGAGAATTTGCATCAAGAGCAAGCGATGAGTGGGCTGGCCGATCAATTCGGTGAGGCAGCTGCTGTTCTGCTGGGCGATCTCGCCTTAGTTTGGTCAGATCATTTACTTCATACCTCAGGCGTACCAGATGCCGCACTTTTATCGGCACTCTCTGTCCACGATGAGATGCGCATCGAATTGATGGCCGGGCAATATTTAGATGTGCGAGAAGCTGGTGAGAAATCTCCAAGCGTTGATCGTTCACTTCGTATCGCTCGCTATAAATCTGGCAAATACACAATTGAACGGCCCCTGCATCTAGGAGCATCTTTAGCAATTACGGATAAAAAAGAACGTCAACAATTGGTAAATGTATTAAGCGCATATGGACTTCCATTGGGTGAAGCATTTCAATTACGTGATGATTTGCTTGGCATCTTTGGCGATCCAGCTATTACGGGAAAGCCGGCTGGCGATGATATTCGCGAAGGAAAGCGCACCGTTCTGATGGCGATGGCGCTAGAGCGCGCCTCAGCCCACGCGGCCAAAGAGATAACCAACGCCCTGGGGCGAGATGACCTGAAGCCCAGCGATATTGAAAAGGTCCGCTCGCTCATAACCGCAACCGGCGCAGTCAAAGATGTCGAAGATCTCATCGATGGGCTACTTTCCAACGCGCTAACTGCAGCAAATTCTGCTGGAATTAACCCTTCCGCCCGCGAGTTACTCATTGAACTTGCGACAACTGCGACACGTAGGAGCCATTAAATGACAGCACGAGTAAAAGGTCCCACCGATCATGTTGTCGTTGTCGGCGCAGGTTTAGCTGGGTTGAGTGCTGCACTTCGCTTGGCAGGTGCGGGCCGCAAAGTTACCGTTGTTGAACGTGAAGGCGTTCCGGGTGGTCGCAATGGGCTATTACAAAAAGATGGATACTCATTTGATACCGGTCCTTCCGTATTAACTATGCCTTCGCTGATTCAAGATGCTTTTAATTGCGTTGGCGAAGATATGAAAGATTGGTTAGAGCTTTCACCATTGAAACCTTTGTATCGCGCTTTTTATCATGACGGCTCGCAAATCGATGTCCATGCCAATACCGCAGAGATGGAAGAAGAGATCCGTCGTACGGTCAGCGCTGAGGAAGCTCTGGGTTATCGCAGGTACGTCGAATTTGTAACGAAGTTATATAAGTATGAGATGAATGATTTTATTGATCGCAATATTGATTCGCCATTTAATTTACTTACCCCGAACTTGGCGCGCTTGATCGCACTAGGTGGTTTCAGAAAACTCTCCCCAAAGGTAAATCAATTCTTAAAAGATCCACGTCTCCAAAAGGTCTACTCATTCCAGGCAATGTATGCCGGCGTAAGCCCGCAACAAGCGCTAGCTATATATGCAGTTATTGCTTATATGGATTCAGTAAATGGCGTCTTCTTCCCTAAGGGTGGAATGCATGCTGTTCCCCGTGCGCTAGCTGCTGCCGCTGAAAAACATGGCGTCACCTTCAAATACAACACCACCGTAACTGGTTTAGATGTTGAAAATGGTCGCGCTACAGCGGTCATTACAAATACCGGTGAACGTATTGCTTGTGATGTAGTCGTGATGAACCCAGACTTGCCAGTTGTTTGGCGCGATTTGCTCGGCAAGACTCCCCTTTCGGTAAAGCGTCTTAAATATTCACCATCTTGTGCCACATTATTAGTGGGCTCATCTAAGAAGTATGACCATGTGGCTCATCACAATATCCACTTCGGTAAATCTTGGGATGGCGTTTTTGATGAGTTAATTAAGAAGAAGCAGCTCATGTCGGATCCTTCAGTTTTAGTCACAATTCCAACTAAGGATGATTTAGCGTTGGCCCCGGCAGGAAAAGAGAGTTATTACATTCTCTATCCGACCCCGAATTTGACTGCAGATATTGATTGGAAGACCCAAGCACGTCCCTATCGCGATCACATGATTAAGACTTTGGAAGATCGCGGTTACACCGGCTTTGGCGATTCCATTGAAACCGAAGTTATGACTACGCCACTAGATTGGCAAGAACGTGGAATGGAGCGTGGCGCACCATTTGCTAGCGCACATACCTTCTTCCAAACTGGTCCTTTCCGTCCGCGCAATATCGCCGCTGGCTTTGAGAATGTCGTATTTGCTGGCTCTGGAACACAACCAGGTGTTGGCGTTCCGATGGTTTTGATTTCGGGAAGATTAGCTGCGGAACGAATCGTAGGTCCGGTTAAGTAAGTGAGTGAATTAAACGCTGCCAAAATTTACGATCCGCAACTGCGTGCATCCTATGAAGAGTGCAAGCGTTTAAATTCGCTACATGGTAAGACTTATTACTTAGCAACGCTGCTACTGCCTGCTGCTAAGCGCCCCTTTGTTCACGCCCTATATGGCTTTGCGCGTTACGCCGACGAGATAGTCGATGATTTAGCGTCAACCTTAACGCCTGCGCAAAAGGCAGAGGTCCTAAGTAAGTGGAGCTCTGAAGTTCTTGCAGGACTTAAATCTGGTACAACTAGCGATGCCGTTGGTAAGGCGCTAATTGATACGGTGCAACGCTTTGCTATCCCCCACCAACATTTTGTGGATTTTCTTCATTCTATGGAGATGGATTTAACGGTAACTCAGTACAAAACTTTCGACGATCTATATGAATACGTATACGGATCGGCTGCGGTAATTGGCTTGGAGATGGTGCCGATATTGGGCGGCGATACTGTTAATTCACTGGAAGCGGCCAAAGATCTTGGTGTGGCATTTCAATTAGCTAACTTCATCCGCGATGTAGCCGAAGACTTAGATCGCGGTCGCATTTATCTGCCTCTTGATGAACTCGCCGAACATGGCGTAACTCCAGAGATGCTCTATGCGCGCAAATTAACGCCAGGGATAATTAGCGCTCTTAAGTTTCAAATCGCAAGAGTTAGACAATTACAAAAGGCAGCCGCTCCTGGTATTGCGCTCTTAGATAAGACCAGCCAGCCATGTATTCGCGCAGCTAGCGAGCTTTATTGCGGAATCGTTGATGAAGTTGAAAAGATTGGTTATGACATCTTTAACAAACGAGCAAAAACTTCAACTGCCCGCCGCGCACGAGTTGCTGCCCGCGCCTATATCGATGCAGTGATCGCTCGTATCGGCTAAACTATTAAATGCGGGAGCCGCTAATACGGCTGAGAGGATCTGAGATTCAGATCGACCGCTTGACCCATCCGGTAATGCGGATGTGGAAAGGATTTAATAATGCCTTCTATCTATAACTTTCTCTCTGGAAATTTAGCCACCATCTTTGGTTATGACTTGTCCTATCTAGAATTCTTTGCAGTTATTACCTCATTTATCGGCGTTGCTTTGGGAATAACTGGCAAGCGAATTACCTGGCCTTGGTGGGCGCTTAGTTCAGCCCTTTACGGCGTTCTCTTTATCCAATGGGAGCTCTTTGCTAGCGCTGCTCTACAAATCGTATTCATCATCGCTGCAGTAATGGGTTGGTTTGGATGGGAGCCAAGCGGCGCTCGGCCTGGCGCAATCAAAAATAAGCAACGTGTGCTGATTTTAATTGCAATTACCTTAGCGACTCTTGCGCTGGCACCAATACTTAAATCGATGGGGGCGGCTTCAACTTATGTTGATGCAGTTCTCTTCTTTGGCAGCCTAGCCGCACAGATCTTGATGGTCTATGAAAAGTATGAGAATTGGCCGCTTTGGTTAGTTGTAGATCTTGGATACACCGCGCTCTATGCTTCGCAAAAATTACTTTTCACTTCGTTGCTCTATGCTGCATTTACAGTCTTAGCCGCTATGGGATGGAGTAAATGGTATGCAGCTCATCGCAGCGCTAATAGATCTCTGTAGCGAAAAAGAACGTCCCATCATTGCAATTGATGGCCCAGCCGGTGCCGGTAAGACAACTTTGGCTCATGAAATTTACCTAGCGCTCTCCCCAAAGATGTCTGTAAGCGTTATTCACATGGATGATTTATATGATGGTTGGGATAACGCTCTAGGTGAAGATTTAACTTCAGTTTTACAATATTTGGCAGCTCAACATCGGAGTAATTCTGCAGCCGAGATTAGACGCTATAACTGGATAACTTCATCCTTTGGTGAAAGTGAAACGATAGAGCCTGCTGATCTATTGATTTTAGAAGGCGTCGGAAGCGCAGATAAGTCACTTCAAGATGAATTGGCAGCGCTTATTTGGATAGATATCGACCCCGAAATTGGTGTGATGCGAGTTATCGCCCGCGATGGCTATCAAGTCGAAGATGAAATGAAAAAGTGGCTTGGCACACAGCAAGAATATTTCTCTCAACACTCAACGCGCGAAAAGGCAGATTTCATACTAACTACCTAAAATTGCCAATATGTCTGACCTTACTGGCGAGCTAATTGATGGGCGCTATCAGCTCATCCGCCAAATGGCAGCCGGCGGCATGGCCACGATCTATGAAGCACTAGATACCCGCCTAGATCGTAAAGTTGCGGTCAAAGTCATGCATCCACATTTGGCACAAGATGAACAATTTGTAGAACGTTTTATTCGCGAAGCAAAAGCATCGGCTGCCTTATCTCATCCCAATATTGTCTCCGTACAAGATCAAGGTTGGAATCAGCACGGTAGCCCAGCGGTCTTCTTAGTGATGGAGTTAGTTGAAGGCCACACCTTACGAGAATATTTAAATGAACAAGGTGCGCTATCAGTTGATGCTGGTATCAAGTTCTTACTTCCGGTGTTAAGTGCCTTAGCTGCTGCTCATAAAATGGGGATCGTTCACCGCGATATCAAGCCAGATAATATTTTGATCTCTAAAGAAGGTCGCATCAAGATCGCTGACTTTGGCTTAGCCAAAGGTCCGTTACTTGGTACAACTATGACCGCCGAATCCAGCATCGTCTTAGGAAGCGTCTCTTACCTATCCCCCGAACAAGTGCAACGTGGCATCGCCGATGCCCGTAGCGATGTTTACTCTGCCGGAATTACCGCCTTTGAGATATTTACCGGCGAGAAGCCATTCGCCGGTGATGAGCCAATTCAAATTGCGTATATGCATGTCAATGACCGAGTTCCGCTGATGAGCACCAAGCGAGATGGAATTCCGCCAGAGTTAGACCAATTAATTTATCGCGCTACTAATTCAGATCCCGATGCCCGCCCCCGCGATGGTAGTGAGTTCCACCAAGCGTTAAATTTAATCTCACAAGCCCTTGACCCAAATCAAAAACAGCTAAGTTTGGAATTAGATATTCCAATTGCTCCGATGCGCCCAGCATCAAAGAAACCAACCCGCCGCGAACGGGCGCGAATCGAAAAGGAAAATACTGTGGCTATAAAGAAGGTTGAAAATACTGGCGAGAGTAAAAAGGGTGAAGGCAAAGAGACACCTGCTCAATTGCGCCGAAAGAAGAAGGCCAGCAAACGTGTACGTCGCAACCGTTTTATTGCGGCGGGTTTAGCGATCGCCCTAGGAATCTTTGGTTGGTATGTATTGGTCGGCCCTGGTTCAAAGGTAGTTGTCCCCTCAATCGTTGGTGCAACCGAGAAAGAAGCCACCAGCGCACTTACTCCACTTGGTTTAACTCTAGTTATTTCCGAGAAACGATTTGATGAAGAGATTTCTAACGGACAAATCATCGAATCAGATCCAGCAGGTGGTGGAAAAGTTGATGCTGGTGGGGCCGTTAAAGCAATTATCTCTAAGGGCCCAGAGCGTTATGAGATTCCAAAGTTAATGGGTTTGACTCCAGAGGCGGCAGTTAATCTGCTCGCTAAATATCCGCTTAAAGTTGGCGAGATAAAAGAGGTATATAACGATGTTATACCGAAAGGTTTTGTTATTGGATCATCACCTACCAGAGGTGAGCAAGTAAAGCGCGATACCGTAATTGATATTGCAATAAGCAAGGGAATAGAAACCCTTGATGTTGCATCCTATGTTGGAAAAACCGCAGACCAAGCGCTCAACGAGTTAACTGATGCGGGATTTAACGTTGATACCGTTGATCAGTTTAGTGAGAGCGTCCTAGCTGGCGCAGTTATTTCGCAGCAGCCAACTGGTGGTACGCCACTAGCAAAAGGTGCAAAAATTACTTTAACGATTTCCAAAGGATCTGAATTTGTCTTTATTCCAAATATCTTCTCCTTAACTGAAGCTAAGGCCGTAGCCGCCCTTAACGATCTGGAGCTAAAAGTTATTGTTAAGAAGATCGGCGCGAAGAAGGTCAAGGCAGTAACAAATATCGCACCTAAAGTCGGCACCAAGGTTAAACGCGGCAGTACGGTAACTATCACTGTAGGGTAGGTCAATGCCTAAAACCTCACCGCGCATCGGCGCACATACGCCGACCAGTGGTGGAATGGCTAAACGCGCCATCGCATATGCCGAGACAATTGGCGCCGAAGCGATTCAGGTCTTTACCTCAAATCCGCGCGGTTGGGCGATGCCCGAGACAAATCATGAAGCAGATGCGCTATTTCGCGAAAAAGCCACAGCACTAGATATCGAAACTTATGTTCACGCTCCTTTCTTAATCAACTTAGGCTCTCCAACTGAAAGCACATATCTAAATTCATTGGCATCGACTGAATACTCGCTAAAACGCGGCAAAGAAATTGGCGCACTCGGCGTTGTCGTACATACCGGCTCTGCTGTTAACGAAGACTTTATTGATAAGGCTTGGAAGCAGATCCATAAAGGGATGATGCCAATTCTCAATGCGCTGACCGATGATTCGCCGATGTTGTTACTTGAACCAACTGCTGGACAAGGCCAATCTCTCGTTAAACGCCTGGAAGATTTAGAGAATTACCTAAAAGCGCTGGAATACCATCCCAAAGTTGGTATCTGTTTAGATACCTGCCATGTATTCGCTGCAGGCCATGACATCGCTAAAAAAGGTGGCATGAAAGAGACGCTAGATTTACTGGTTGAAGTCGCCGGAATAGAGCGAATTCAACTAATCCACGCCAATGATTCGATGGATGTTTGTGGTGCGCTAAAAGATCGCCATCAAAATATTGGTGATGGCTTTATTGGCGTGGATCCTTTTAAGGAGCTACTCAAGCATCCAGCCGTGAAGAACGCACCACTGATTTTAGAGACGCCAGGCATGGAGCCAGAACACGGTAAAGAGGTTGCTCTCCTTAAAGGCCTACGGGGATGAACGCACGCCATCAACTGCAACTAAAACTTGCCCCATGGGCGCTCTTAACCGTCTCGATGGCCTGGGGCGCATCATTTGTTTTAATGAAGCCTGCAATTGAACGCCAATCAGTAAATAGTTTTCTAGCTACTCGCTTTGTTATGGCTGTCATCGCCATGGTGGCGCTGCGCCCGAGTGTGCTCAAGAAGATGAATAAAGAATTGGTTCTCAAGGGTTCCCTCACCGGACTCTTCTTAGGCTCAGGCTATATCTTTCAAACGCTAGGGCTAGCCCGCACTGGCGCTGCAATTACAGGTTTTGTAACTGGTCTTTATGTTGTCTTAACACCTTTGATTGCTGCGATTTTTCTTAAGGAGCGAATTCGCGCCTTCACCTGGTTCTGCGTTGTTCTGGCAACAGTTGGCTTAGCGCTCCTTTCACTGCGGGGTTGGTCGGTTGGAATCGGCGAAGCGTTGGTCTTCGTTAGCGCAATTTTATTTGCTGCTCATATCGTCACTTTAAGTAAGTGGAGCTTCGGTCTAGATGCCTACGCGCTAACGATCGTTCAATTAGCAATCTGCGCAATATTGACCGGGGCTATTGCACTTGGCCAGGGTTATGAGAAGCCAACTGACGCCGGCGTCTGGGGCGTTGTCATCTTTACTTCGATTATCTGTACTGCTGTTGCATTTATTATTCAGACTTGGTCGCAGGCACATATGAACTCCACCAAGGTCGCCGTTATATTGACCATGGAAGTTGTCTTTGCCGCTCTCTTTGCCGTCGTCTTTGGCGGAGAATCTCTGACTTTGCAGGTTTCCCTCGGTGGCGTCATGGTCGTATTAGCTATGTATTTGATAGTAATGAAAGAAGCGTGAGAGGCTAACGCTATGACTTCACCGATTGATTTACGTTCCGATACCGTTACGCGCCCATCACAAGCGATGCGTGAGGCGATGGCGCAATCTCCCGTTGGTGATGATGTCTATGGCGACGACCCAACTGTAAATGCCCTAGAAGAACGCGTTGCAGCAATGTTTGGCAAAGAAGCCGGCGTCTTTACCCCAACTGGCTCTTTAGCAAATCAACTTGCGATTCGCATGTTGGTCGCACCCGGTGAGGAGCTTCTATCTGAAACTAATTCACATATCGTGCGCGCAGAGCTTGGCGCTGCTGCAGTCTTTAGCGGAATTACTACCCGTACTTGGCCTGCTAAAAATGGTCTGCTTGTAGCAAAAGATGCCCTGGAAATAGCGCGCCCAAATTCTGGCCCATACCTGGTCTCAACAACTGCGATTGCAGTTGAAAATACCCATAACTTCGGTGGCGGAACTGTGCAGCCGCTAGATGAAATTAAAGCGCTACGTAAAGGTGCAGATGAATTAGATCTAGCCCTTCATTTAGATGGCGCTCGTATCTGGAATGCTCATGTAGCAAGTGGCATAGCGCTAAATGAATATGGAAAATACTTCGACACGGTCAGCGTTTGTCTATCTAAAGGCTTAGGCGCTCCGATTGGTTCAATCATGCTTGGTAAGAAGGATTTGGTATCTAAGGCGCGGGTGTGGCGCAAGCGTTACGGCGCTGGCATGCGCCAAGTTGGGCTACTGGCCGGGGCCGCCCATTACGCACTTGATCACAATATCCCCCGCTTATCTGAAGATCACCGCCGCGCAAAACAGCTTGCAGTTGCAATTGCGGTGATTGATAAATCATTCGTCGACCCAGCAACAGTTGAAACAAATATTGTGGGCCTTGATTTAGCTAATGCGCCATACACCGCGGCCGAATTAGCCGCTCGCTGTCGTGAAGCCGGACTTTGGATCAGCGCACTTGGTCCAAAATATGCGCGCCTGGTAACTCATTTAGATTTCGATGACGAACAATGCGCTAGTGCAATTGAAATTCTAAAGCGCGCCCTCGTGGTGTAGTAACCACTCTTTCTTATTTAGACCATAGGCGTAATTACCGAGCGCCCCACCAGTTTTAACTATGCGATGGCATGGCACAACTAAGGCAATTGCATTCTTGGCACAGGCAGATCCGGCAGCGCGCACAGCAGCCGCTGATCCCGCACGATCTGCGAGATCGGCATAGGAGAGAGTTTTGCCCGCTTTAACTTTGCGCATCGCCTTCCATGCATCTTGCGAAAATTGCGCACCAGGTTGGCGCACTGAAATTCCATTAATTGCCTCGATATCACCTGCGAAGTAATCACTTAGTAAATCTGAAATTACCTCAATTTTAGATACTTCTTTAAAACCTCTTACATAATCTGCTTCGTCGAGGCCTTCTTTCAAAGCCTTAGCGCTGGAGAGATTTAAGCCCAGCAGAATTTGATCAGCAGCAATGAAATTAATGACCCCGATAGGAGATTTAAATTGCGAAATCTGCAGTGGCACATTCGCTAAATTAGCGATCGCGCAGCATTTCGGCAACTAAAAATGCAAGTTCTAGGGATTGCGAGTGGTTAAGGCGTGGATCGCAGGCGCTCTCGTAGCGTGTAGCTAAATCAGCTTCAGAGATCTGTTCTCCTCCGCCAAGACATTCAGTAACATCGTCACCAGTTAATTCGATATGGATTCCGCCTGGATGTGTACCAAGGCCCTTGTGAACTTCGAAGAAGCCCTTTACCTCATCCATGACATCATCAAAGCGGCGAGTTTTATAGCCAGTTGCAGCTTCAAAGGTATTGCCGTGCATTGGATCGCAGACCCACAACACTTGCGCACCTGATTTTGTAACGCCATCGACCAGTGCAGGAAGGGCTTCACGAATCTTGTCGGCACCCATACGTGTTATAAAAGTTAAACGACCTGGTTCGCGGTTTGGATCTAAGCGATCGATTAAGCGCAGTGCATCATCGACTGTGGACTTAGGTCCCAGCTTTACGCCGATTGGATTGCGAACCTTCGATGCAAAATCAATATGTGCACCATCTAGTTGACGGGTGCGCTCACCGATCCATAAAAAGTGCGCCGAAACATCGTATGGCAGTTGTGTACGGGAATCGATGCGAGTTAACGCTTTCTCGTACTCCATAATCAAAGCTTCGTGGCTGGAGTAGAAATCAACTGATTTAAATGAATCTGGATCTACGCCAGCAGATTTCATAAAGTCGAGTGCGCGACCAATTTCGCGCGCCATTTGTTCGTAGCGATCGCCAACTGATGAATCGCGGATAAATCCCTTGTTCCATTCGTGTACCTGACGAAGATCAGCGAATCCACCTTGGGTAAAGGCACGAACTAAGTTAAGGGTTGCAGCTGATGTGTTGTAAACGCGGACCATCCGGTTTGGATCTGGGGTGCGCGATGCCTCATTAAATTCAAGATCATTTACCGCATCTCCGCGGTAGGCCGGAAGAGTTACATCACCGCGAGTTTCAAAGTCATTGGAGCGAGGCTTAGCAAATTGCCCAGCCATGCGGCCGACTTTGACCACTGGCAAGCTGGAGTAATACTGCAAAACCGCCGCCATCTGCAAAATAGTCTTGATGCGATTGCGAATTGAATCTGCCGTTGCTGCGACAAATGTTTCAGCGCAGTCGCCACCTTGTAGCCAAAATGCGCGACCTGCTGCAGCTTCTGCAACTTTAGCTTTTAAATCATCGCATTCACCAGCGAAAACAAGAGGTGGGAAAGATTTAAGTTCTGCGACTGCCTTCTTTACCGGTTCACCATCTACGCCACCGGGCCATAGCGGTTGTTGCGCCGCCACGAGTCCAGGCGTGAATAGGTTCTCTAATGAAGTAGTCATGAGGATAAGAGTAGTTTGCTTAGATAGTCTCGCGCGCGAGAATTATCCGAAGAAGATCTCTGACTCCTTGTATCGCTCAATTGGCACAGTCTTTAGCTTTTCGGTAGCGGTAGCTAGCGGAACGCGAACGATATCTGTGCCATGTAGGGCAACCATTTTGCCCCAATCACCTTCAGATGCAGCGGTGATCGCTTGCAATCCAAAACGAGTAGCAAGAACACGGTCAAAGGCAGATGGAGTTCCACCGCGTTGAATATGTCCTAGTACAGATGTGCGCGCTTCCTTGCCTGTCTTAGCTTCAATCTGCTGAGCAAGCCATTCGCCAATTCCAGAGAGCTTTACATGGCCGAAGGCATCGAGTTCTGCATCCTTAGTGATCATGTCGCCATCTTGGGGAATTGCACCTTCGGCGATAACGATGATCGGTGCGTAGCTGCTCTTAAATCGTGATTCGACCCATTCGCAGACTTTATCGACTGAGAATTTAACTTCTGGGATCAAGATGCAAGCTGCTCCACCTGCGATACCTGAGTGAAGTGCGATCCAGCCTGCATGGCGGCCCATCACTTCAACAATCAGAGCGCGGTGGTGAGATTCAGCGGTTGTATGTAAGCGATCAATTGCTTCAACTGCAATATTTACAGATGTATCAAAACCAAATGTGTAATCAGTGTTATTTAGGTCGTTATCAATTGTCTTTGGAACGCCAATCACCTTGACGCCAAGGGCATCTAGCTTGGTTGCAACACCGAGCGTATCTTCGCCACCGATTGCGATAAGTGCATCGATGCCTTGATCAGCTAAATTCTGCTTAATGCGTTCTACGCCATTTTCAATCTTAAAAGGATTTGTACGAGATGAACCCAAGATAGTTCCACCACGAGGCAAGATGCCGCGGGTTGTCTCGAGGTTGAGCTCCATTGTGTAATTCTCAAGCGGGCCTTTCCAGCCATCGCGGAAGCCAACAAATTCGTGGCCATATTCCTTAACACCTTTACGAACGACTGCACGGATAACCGCATTTAGACCAGGGCAATCTCCGCCACCTGTAAGGACGCCAATACGCATGAAAAGCTCCACTTCAAAAGTTATATATTCTTAGACCTTGGTAGGACTTAAAAAGTTCGTAAAAGTAGTCAACGCTGACAGGCACAGTCTAGCCTTGCCCCATGGCTAATCGAAAACTGATCGCGGGCGTGGATTCTTCGACTCAATCTTGCAAGGTGGTAATTCGCGATGCGCTCACCGGAGAGTTAATTCGAGAAGGCCGCGCTAGCCACCCAGATGGCACTGAAGTAAACCCAGCTCATTGGGTCACCGCACTAGATGCGGCAATCATCGATGCCGGCGGTCTCTCTGATGTGGAAGCGATCTCAATCGGCGGACAACAACATGGCATGGTCACCCTTGATGCAAACGGTCAAGTAATTCGCGATGCGCTTTTATGGAATGACACGCGATCAGCGGCGGCGGCAGATGCGTTAAATTCTGAAATTGGTGGACCAATCGAGATGGCAAAACAAGTTGGTTCAGTCTTAGTTGCATCCTTTACCGCAACGAAATTGCGTTGGCTAGCAGATTCAGAGAAAGAGAACGCAGCCAAAGTCGCCGGTGTTGCCCTGCCCCATGACTGGTTATCTTGGCAGTTGCAGCATGAGAAAGGTGCGACAAAAGATTTCAGCAAGTTATTTTCAGATCGCAGCGAAGCATCTGGCACCGGATATTTCGATCCAACTACTTCAACGTATCGCCGCGATATTCTGGCGCTGGCGCTGCGAACAGATCGTGAAATTCATCTTCCCAAGATTATTGCCCCGTCTGAATTTGGTGGAGTAACTCCAGGTGGAGTAAAGATCGCACCTGGGGCCGGTGATAACGCAGGTGCCGCACTTGGCATCCAAGCTCAACCTGGAGATGTAGTTGTATCACTTGGCACTAGCGGAACTGCATTTGCTGTATCTGATACGCCAACGCATGATTCATCTGGCGCCGTTGCCGGCTTTGCCGATGCCACCGGACGCTTCTTACCGCTAGTTTGCACACTTAACGCGGCGCGAATATTAGATGCGGCAACGCGCATTCTTGGCAAGACGCACGATGAGGTCGGTGCCCTGGCACTCTCTGCTAAAGCTGGCGCTAACGGTTTATCACTCTTGCCTTACTTTGAAGGCGAACGCACTCCTAATCGCCCACATGCAACGGGCGTCTTTAGCGGAATGAATTTAAATAACTCCAACCCCGCCGATATCGCACGAGCCATGGTGGAAGGAATGCTCTGTGGATTGGTAGATGCAGTCGATGCGCTAGAAAAATTAGGAGTAAATGTAAAACGCATTATCTTGATTGGTGGCGCTGCCAAGAATCCAGCCGTTTCACAGATCGCATCTGCGCTCTTTGGACGTGAAGTCTTAGTTCCACCTGCTGGTGAATACGTTGCAAATGGTGCAGCTCGCCAAGCTGCTTGGGCTCTGCTCGGTGGAGAATCTGCCCCGGTTTGGGATTTAGGAGAGATCGAAAGCGTTTCAGCTGTTGCGACTCCAGATGTAGTTACTCGATATCGCACCTTGCGCGATCGCACCGAAAACTGGAATTAAAGGAGAATAGAGAAATGACACTTGCGCCAGAAATCATTCAACAACTTGCAGATCAAAAGGCAGCAGGCTTGCCGCAAGTTTGGGAAGCGCCAATTCCAATCATTCGCGACCTAACTCAAGGACGAGTCGCCTTCGCTGGTACGCCAGAGCCAATCCATACGGTAATAAATAGATTTATTCCTGGACCAACTGCTGATCTACCAATTCGCATTTATCGTCCCAATGAAGACCGCAACGCACCAGCGCTGGTCTTCTATCACGGCGGTGGTTGGGTATTAAATTTTCTTGATATTTACGATGCCGCCTTGCATCGCCTAGCGAATCAGAGCGGATCAGTAATTATTAGCGTTAACTATCAAAAGGCACCGGAACATCCCTTCCCAGCGCCATTTGATGATTGTTACGCAACCTTGCTCTGGGTTAAATCACATGCCCAAGAATTAGGAATCGATCCCAATCGCGTTGGTGTAGGTGGCGATAGCGCTGGAGGAAATTTAGCCGCTGCAGTTGCCATTAAGGCTCGGGATGAATCGGTATCACTTCGCTATCAATTACTTGTGTATCCATGCGTCGATCGCGACTTTACAACTAAGTCATACATTGAGTGTGCGACAGATTTTGGTCTAACAACTCAGGCGATGCGATGGTTCTGGGATCAGTATCTGCAAGGCAGCCATCATGATAAAAATCCATATGCTGCACCGATGCGCGCAGATTCATTGGCCGGGGTTGCCCCTTCGATCGTTATAACTGCGCAATACGATCCATTGGTCAGTGATTCAGAAAATTACCGTGACAGATTAGAAAAAGATGGCGCAGAAGTCATCTACCGCGAATTTCCCGGAATGATCCATGGTTTCTTTGCCAACGTGGCAGCGACTCCTTCATCGCATCTAGCCCTTGATTTTGCAGCGGGTGAGATCGCTAGTAAAACAAAAGGGGCCTAATTAACCAAGCGGTTATGGTTACTATTGGCTTCTTGCCCACATTTATAAATTGCATTTTGAGCACTGGAGAACTTTTCACTAATGTCGCGCCGCAATCTGATTCTCTTTATCCTGGCCGGCTTTCTCTGGGGTATTCCATATCTCTTTATCCGAGTCGCAGTAGATCCTGAAACTGGCTTCTCCCCTGCGATCGTCGTATTTATGCGCGTCTTTATCGGCGCGCTGATCTTGCTTCCCATTGCGATTTACGACAAATCATTCTTTATCGCAATTAAGGGTTGGAAATACATCGCGGTATACGCCCTATTTGAAATGGTAATTCCTTGGATTTTAATTGGCACCGCAGAACAATCAATCTCATCAGGGCTTGCGGGATTGCTTGTTGCATCAGTTCCTATCTTTTCAACAATTATTACTTCACTTCACGGCGATAAATCGGTCTGGCATCCCCGCCGTTTATTCGGAATGGGGATTGGCTTTCTTGGAGTCTTCTTACTTGTTGGAATAGAAAGTTTTACCGGTTCCTCAGATCCAATCGCAATTTTAATGATGTTGGGCGCATCGATCGGATATGCCTATGCCGTTATCTATATATCTCGCAATCTGCCTGGAGTTTCAGGAGTTGCGATTAACGGTATCGCTATGGCAATGACGGCAGTGTTTTACTCACCAGCCCTGGTATTGCTATGGCCTGATCGACCAATTAGCCACAATGCAATTTACTCAGTGATCGCATTAGGTATTTTCTCAACGGGTATCGCCTTCGCAATCTTCTTCACCGTAATGGACGAAATTGGTCCTGCCCGCGCATCCTTAGTTACTTATATGAACACTGCATTTGCCGTGGTTTTAGGTGTTCTTATCTTGAGCGAGCCGTTAACTATTGGAATTATCGTTGGGCTACCGCTGGTATTGATCGGCTCATATCTAGCAAGCCGTAAGGTCAACGCTTAAATTAGCTCTCGCCAAAACCTAAACGTTGCAAGAGTTTAGGGTCGCGCTGCCATTCTTTCGAAACTTTCACATGCAAACCTAAGAAAATTCGTGCGCCTAGTTCGCGCTCGATATCAGCGCGTGCGCGCATACCAATATCTTTTAGGCGCTCACCTTTATGGCCCAAGATTATTCCAGTTTGTGAATCACGTTCCACGTGGATAGTTGCATGGATATCAAAGAATGGACGCGATCCAGTTTTTTCACGCTCTGCCATCTCATCGATGGTGACCATAATTGAATGTGGGAGTTCCTCGCGTGCATCACGCATTGCAGCCTCGCGGATTAACTCGCAGATCAATTGTTCAACACCTTGATCGCTAGTCATATTTTCGGGATAGAAGGCCGGGCCAATCGGAAGTGATTTGCCAATTAACTGTGCCAATAAATCAATCTGGGCATGAATTGCTGCAGATACCGGAACGATTTCATCCCATTTAAAACCTTTAGCAAGTGCGTTGATGCCAGCAAGGCGTAGCGCTAACTTCTCTTTAGAGATCAAATCTGTCTTTGTTACAAGCGCGAATTTCTTGGCACGTGGGTGCTTAGCAATTTCTTGAGCTAAGAATTCATCACCAGAACCTGAAGTTTCATCAGCCGGCAAACACATCATCACAACATCTACAGAATCTAAACTCTGCCCAACAACTGCATTTAAGCGATGGCCCAATAGCGTCTTAGGTTTATGGATACCCGGAGTATCAACTAAGACTGCTTGAAAGTTTGGTTGATTTACGATGCCGCGGATGGCATGGCGTGTGGTGTTGGGGTGCGGCGATGTAATGGCAATCTTGCTGCCCACGAGCGCATTGATAAGAGTAGATTTTCCAGTATTTGGGCGCCCGACAATAGCGACGAAGCCGGAATGGAATTCACTCATGCGCTTATTCTCTCACTTAGCGCACTCTTTACCTAAAGCGCGCTAATTAACTCGATTGCATCTGTGACTGAAGTGACGATTTCGGCAGCACGTTCGCCAATTAAACGGTGGCAGCCCTCAGATGTTGGAGCACTTATCGGTCCAGGAATCGCCATTACCGGACGCATTAGCTCTGCCGCATCACGTGCTGTGCGCAGCGATCCAGAGCGAAACGCTGCTTCTACAACCAATGTAGCTTGCGAAAGCGCCGCAATAATGCGATTGCGCGTTAGAAATCGCGATGGGATCGCGTGCGTACCAGGTAGAACTTCAGAAACTAACGCGCCATTTTCGGCAATCTCTGCAAATAGGCGCGCATTACCGGCCGGGTATGCCACATCAATTCCAGTTGCAAGAACTGCAATAGTTCGCCCTTCGGCGATCAGCGCACCTTTATGTGCCGCCGAATCAATTCCATATGCCCCACCGCTAACGATGTTCCACTCACGATCAACAAATCCTGCAGCAAAATCCCCCGCAATACGAACGCCATATGGAGTTGGATTACGTGTACCCACAATTGCTAATGATTTCTCGCTAAGCGCCGATAGATCACCCTTTACTACTAATCCGATTGGCGGCGCACTTAAATCATTTAAATTATCAGGCCATTCCGGCGAATCTGGCGTCAAGAAGATAGAACCAGTCTTGGTCAGCGAATCTTTGATCTGTTCTATTTTGGTTGCTTTTAAATTTGTAATTAGCTTCTCAAATTTGATGCCGTCATAGCTTGCGTTCAATAGTTTTTCGTAAACAACAAGTGCACCACGTTCGGATATTTGGTTCGACCAGAAGGTATGTCCGCCTTCGATATTTGCAAAGAGCGCAAGCCGAGCATCCATTTCAGTCACAGTTCTGCTCCTTCACGCAATTGATAAGCGCGCTTTACATCGGCTAGCTGCGGGATAGCGTTGCCATTTAGATCTGCCAAAGTCCACGATAGGCGGATGATCTTGTGCAGACCCCGTGCGGTAAGCCGTTCTTTATCTAGCTCGTCATGGAGAAAGTTCATCGCTGATCGCTCCGGCTTATAAGTTGTCCGTAATGCACGAGATGGAATCTCAGAATTTAGCGACCAAGGATCGCCCTTGAAGCGATCTTTTGCTTTTTTACGGGCGGCTAATACACGTGCTGCAATCACGGCGCTGGACTCGCCTAGTTCAGTCTGTGACATTTCAACTCGTGTGACGGGTTCGACTTGTACTCGCATATCGATCCGATCCATCAGCGGGCCAGATAGCTTTCCTAAATACCGTCGCACTTGTACCGAAGAACAGGCACATGCTCTACCGCGACCAGTAAATTTTCCGCACGGACAAGGGTTGGCTGCAAGGATTAAGAGAAATTGTGCGGGAAAAGTTAGGCTACCAACGCTGCGCGCAATAGTGATTGTTCCGGATTCAAGCGGTTGGCGCAGAGCATCTAGTACTCCGTTTGCACATTCTGGGGCCTCATCTATAAAGAGCACACCATGGTGGGCCAAAGAACATGCACCAGGTTTGATTGCAGTTGAACCGCCACCGACTAGCGCAACACGTGATGCGCTGTGATGTGGCGAAACAATAGGTGCAATGCGCGATAACGGTGCACGATTACCTAAAGTTCCTGCGATGGAATGCACCGCCGTTACCTCCAGCGCTTCATCAATATTTAGCGCAGGCAAGATCGAAGGCAATCGTGATGCGATCATGGTCTTGCCCGCGCCTGGTGGACCGATTAAAAGCAAGTGGTGTCCCCCGCTTGCCGCCACCTCTGCTGCAAAGCGCGCTGCGTGCTGTCCTGCGACATCCGCAAAATCGAGTTGGTTTAAGTCTACTTCAGACGCCAACTCAAGTTGTGGTGCGATTGCGATTTCACCAGTGCGCAGAAATCTCAAGACATCAGCTAGTGAAGTAAATCCAATAACTTGCATCTGTGTCATAAGCGATGCTTCGGCGAAATTTTCTTGGGGTACAAATGCGCGCTTAATTCCGGATTTATAAGCAGCAATTAGAGCAGGCAAGACTCCGCGAACTGGGCGAATTTTTCCGTCTAGTGCTAACTCACCAAGAATCAGAACGTCAGCCAGAGGTTCTTGCGCAATTGAACCTTGTGCAATCAATATTGCTAGCGCGATAGATAAATCAAAGCTTGACCCACTCTTTGGTAACCATGCCGGTGAAAGTGAGACGGTAACTTTTCGATTTGGCCAGCTTTCCTTGGTATTTATCAGCGCTGCACGCACTCGATCCCGAGATTCACTGAGCGCAGCATCTGGTAAGCCAAGGAGTGAATACATGGGAATTCCATCTGCGATATCAACCTCAATTGTCACGACTGATCCGTCTAAACCCAAAAGTGCAACGCTTTGGGTGATTCCAAGAGTCATAACAAACCGCCGCGATATTCCAGCGAATGCGACCCATCGGAATTTATAAGAACCGCTGCAACATCGATTGCATATTCACATCCCAGATATCCATGAGTTGCCAACCACGCCAGAGCTAAGCGCTGCATGCGATGGGCTTTCTCTTTATTGATCGCTTCAAAGGGATGGCCGAATGCCAACGAAGAACGGGTCTTTACCTCAATGAAGTGCAGGAGCCCATCTTTACTTAAAGAGATTAAATCAATCTCGCCTTCACGGATTCGCCAGTTGCGATCGAGGATTTCATCACCGCGTTCGGAAAGGAAATTTGCGGTTACTTGTTCTCCGAAAGCACCAGTTATTAAATTACTTCGTTTGCTACCAATTTTGCCGACTTTACCCATGGCGCGAAGGTTAGATAATGCGACCGACTAAGTATCGATACTTTTCCAAAGTTGTGGGTAATTATTAAAGAAGAGCTGCAATATTGGCAAAGGATCTGCGGTGCTCTATACACGGACCATGCGCTTGCAGAGATTCGGTATGGACTTTGGTGATATAGCCCTTATGTTTGGCAAAGCCATAATCAGGAAATTGGGTATCTAGCTCGCGCATAATTCGATCACGCGTTACCTTGGCGATAATCGATGCCGCACTGATACAAGTAACTACCTGATCGCCTTTCCAGACCGCAACATTCGGGATCGCAAGTCCTTCAATGGCATAGCCATCAGTTAGGACATAACTTGGTGTTATTGCTAAACCTTGTACTGCCCGACGCATGCCATCAAGATTTGCTGCATGCACTCCTCTTTCATCTACCTCAGCTGCAGGAACGATTACAACGCTAACTGCCAGGGCGGCACTTGTTACAACGTCAAATAACTTTTCGCGCTCTAGCTCTGAAACATCTTTTGAATCTCTCACCTTTGCTAACTCTGGTGCATAGGGAACGGCTAAAACAACGGATGCAATAACTAAAGGACCAGCACATGCGCCACGACCTGCTTCATCAACACCTGCAAGTGGAGTAATCCCGGCTTCGATAAGTAGCGATTCGATTACCTTCATACGTAATCCTTCGAAATTACTTCAGTGAAGAGAATGAATGAACTATGCCGAGATTCTTAATCGGCCAAATGATTCCCACAACTTTTCCAGTTACCTTAGAAGTTGGAACCATTCCGTGGTTTATATCTTCCTGGTGAAAGCGTGAATCAGCGCTAGCTGCGCGGTGATCGCCCATGACCCAGATCTTGCCGGCAGGGACAGTCACATTAAAATTGGTATCACTTGGGGAATTTCCAGCAAATATATAAGGCTCATTAATCTCTTTGCCATTGATCATTAACTTCTTATTCTTGGAGCAACATTCGACTTTATCTCCAGCAACTCCGATTACGCGCTTAACTAAATATTGTTTCGTTGGGTTCGGAAGGACACCAACAGTAACAAAGGCCTCTTTAACCTTGGCAATATATTTATTTTGATCACCCTCAAATGGTTCAGGTAGCCAATTATCAGGATCACGAAAGACCACAACATCGCCACGATCAATTGATTTACCAATAAAAGGAACTTTATTTACTGCCACGCGGTCATTAATTTGAAGCGTGTTCTCCATGGATCCAGATGGGATATAGAAGAACTGGACTAGAAATGTCTTTATGACAAGGGATACTGCGAGCGCAACTATTACAAGTATTGGGAACTCACGAAAGAGCGAGCCCTTACGTGGCATTTGAGAGAAGTTACTTATTCAGCAGTTGTTGCATCTGGTGTGGCATCAGAAGCTGGCGCTTCTGCAACAACCTCTGCTGGAGCTTCTACTTCAACCACAACTTCTGTAGTCGCTGCTTGAGCTGGAACCTCTGCCACCACATCGACCGCAGTTGGTTCGGACACCTCCGCGACAACCTCAGCAACCGGAGTTGAGAGAATTCCATCGCCGTAACCTTCGATGCCATCGCGCTTTTCACGGATCTTGGCAGCCTTACCGCGTAGATCGCGGAGGTAGTAAAGCTTGGCGCGACGTACATCGCCCTTCTTTACAAGTTCGATCTTTTCAATAACTGGTGTGTGTACAGGGAAGGTACGTTCTACTCCAACGCCGTAAGAGACCTTGCGAATTGTGAAAGTTTCGCGAACGCCATCGCCTTGGCGACGGATAACGATTCCTTGGAAGACCTGAATACGGCTCTTGCTACCTTCAATAACGCGGACGTGGATCTTTAACTCATCTCCAGCGCGAAATTGTGGGATGTCCTTGCGAAGTGACTTCGCATCAACGGCATCAAGAATATTCATCGTTTGGTCCTCATCTAGTTAAAGCTTTTAAAAGCTTTTTGAATCTGATTGCAGCGCGGCCAAACTTGCCGTGCAGACTGCGTATCTTGCCACACAACAGGCTCTGAGCGTAAATCGGCTAAAGGCCCCGTTCAGCCCAGCGCTCCCCTCACCTACTTTTTCACCCATCACAGGTATTCTCGCCCACATGAGTGAGCTCCGCCTGACCGGTAAGACCCCAGATGGGGTGCATATCGCGCTCACCGATAGCGAAGGCGGCGAATACACCTTACGTATCAGCGACATTTTGCGCGCAACTGTTAACCAGCCGCGACTTACATCAGTACCCGTTACAGATGAAAACGCATCGATGAGCGTTAAAGATATTCAGCGTCGCTTGCGCGCTGGCGAGACTATGGATTCCATCGCACGCGAAGGAAATATCTCAGTAGATAAAGTCGAACGCTTTGCAGGTCCTATTCTGCAAGAGCGTATTTTTATTATTGATCAAGTTCATTCGTTATCTCCACGACGCGATGGAAAAGATACCGGACGCGATTCGCTAACCTTTTTAGAAATTGTTTCATCTAAGTTGGCACCACGCGGTGTAGATCTGGATTCACTCGATTGGAACACATGGCGCCTAGAAGATGCGACTTGGACAATCGAACTGCATTATCCAAATCGCGATGGCCTTGGTTCTGCGCAATTTAGTTATGACACACATCGCCGCACAATTACTCCACTTGATGACAATGCCGCATGGATGATGGGTGAAGAAGCACCGGTTCGCCGCATCGAACCTGGTTTGATCTACGCCGAGTCAACTCATCCTTCGCGCGCTGCTGAACGTATTGAAACGAAAGAACCAATCCGTATCGATAGCGCACCAATTCGCAGTATCGCATCATCACTTGATGACCTGCCCGATAACGATCCAACTGATGAAGATTTTGAAGCTGAACTTTCTCGCGAAACTCCTCGCTTAGTTTCAATTCGCGAGACACCGGCACCAGGCGATAAGCAAGATGGCATTACAGCACGCGCCAAGGTTCCATCATGGGATGAAATTATGTTTGGCCAAAAGCCAACGGACGAACCAAGTTCCGACTAGTTAATCTAGGAAATTACCGCACGCAATAGCGGCACATAACTTTCGATATCACTTGCTCCGCCATGATGGCCGACCATCGCACCTTCTTGTTTTTCACGATCGGCTTCGATCAAAATCAAATCTCCGTGCGCTACCGCAATGACATCACCCATACGATCTGCCGCATCGGCAGATACTGAATTTCCAAATAAATTAGCGGCGATTGCTGCATCTCGCGTATAGATACTTGCTTTCTCCCCCAGAAACTCTTCCCAGATAGATGCCACATCTGAAATTGCTGAAGTGCCTGCACCTTCACTTAAGTAAAGATGGCGCGCTCGAGGCTCACCTGCAATGGTGGCGATATTTTCTGCCAAATTATTTCCTTGGCCAATCACAATCTTCTCGCCCACATTTATCATGCCATGATCTGCGGTAAGCCATAAACGAGTTTGGCGAGGCAGCTTTTGTAGAAGCGTGGCCACCAATTGATCAATGCCAGTAAGTGCTGCCAACCATTTATCGGAGCCGACTCCATCGCTATGGCCGGCAACATCTAAATCATTTACATATAGATAGACAAAGGCGGGGGTATCTCTTAGAGCCGCGATAGTTTCGGTAATTAAATCAGCGTGAGCATTGGCACCGCGATATTTTGCACCGCGAAAGACTGCGCGGGTAAAGCCAGTATCTTCATATCGCTTGGCAGCCACATGTGTAACGTTTATATTTGCTGCAACAGCACGTTCAAATAAAGTTGTAACCGGCTGCCAAATAAATGGATCAACGCGTTCATCCCATTTAAGTGAGTTTAAAATCCGCCCACCGCTTCTGGGAACTTGCACTGTGTAACCGAGCATGCCGTGTTCACCTGGATTTACTCCAGTGGTTAGCGTCGCCAAACTAGTTGCGGTAGTCGAAGGAAAAGATGTTTTAACAGCGCCATGGCGGATTAAGGCGGAAAGAGTTGGTATATAACTTGCATATTTAGCGACCGCATCTGCGCCTAAACCATCTACTAAGAAAAGTAGTTCGCGCCCAACTGGGCTTGGTCCGCATTGAATCTGATCGCTGGTATCTGCTAACCCTAGGCTGGCAAAGAGCGAAGGAATGATTTGCGACAGATGCACAGAGGTATCTTCTCACGGGTAAGGTTGGGGTTATGAGCCACCGTATGCCATTTACGCCATCGCCTGAAGTCGCAGCAGCTCTGGCTGAAGGGCGTCCCATCGTTGCATTGGAATCAACGATTATTAGCCATGGCCTACCGCGCCCGCAGAATTTAGAAGTTGCACGTGAAGTCGAAGATATCGTCCGTGATCACGGCGCAGTTCCAGCAACTATCGCCGTGCTTGATGGCGTTGTTCATATTGGTCTTACAGATGACCAATTAAAAGCAATTGCCAATCGCGATGACATTGCTAAAGCATCTAGCCGTGATCTCGCGATTATTGCGGCAACCGGAAAATCTGCAGCAACAACTGTTGCTGCAACTGCTCACTTGGCAGCACTTGCCGGTATCCGCGTCTTTGCAACGGGTGGATTAGGCGGCGTACATCGCGATGCCAATGAAACTTTTGACGAATCTGCTGATTTAACTGCGCTATCGCAATTAGATATCACCGTTGTCTGCGCCGGGGTCAAATCAATATTAGATGTTGCGGCAACATTAGAACGCCTGGAAACTTTAGCGATCGGCGTAGTTGGCTATAAAACCATCGCATTTCCTGGCTTTTACTTAACTAATTCAGGATTTACGATTGAACATCAAGTAAATAGCGCAGCGGAAATCGCCAAGATAATCCGTGCCCGTGAATCTCTGCGTACAAATAAGAGCGCACTCGTGGTTGCCAACCCAGTTAAACACGAGATGGATCGCAAGCGCCATGATGCGATTTTAAAGAGTGGACTAGCCGGTGCGCGCAAGGCCGGAATCATTGGCAAAGCGGTAACGCCATTCTTGCTCGAGCATTTCCATAGTGCCAGTGAAGGCGAATCGCTATCGGTTAATATCGAAATTATTAAATCAAATTCAGCGCTAGCTGCTGATATTGCGGTAGCAAAGCAGCACTAAATGCCAGTTAATGTGCTCTGCATCGGTGATGTCATGCTCGATGTAATTGCACGTATCGATGTTGCTCCCCAAAAGATTAACTACGGCAGCGACACCGCAAGTCGCATCAGCACCAATGGTGGGGGCGCTGCCGGCAATGTCGCCGCGTGGCTTACGCGCACAAGTGCACGCAGCACCATTGTTAGCCATGTAGGCGATGACCCAGCCGGTGGTGCGCTGACTGCAGAATTTGATGCGTTAGGTGTGGCCCATCAAAATTTGGTTATCCAAGGTCAACCATCTGGTGTCGTCGTTGTGTTGGTTGATGCATCAGGTGAGCGCACCATGTTTCCGGATAAGGGCGCTAATTCAAGATTAGAAATATCTGATCTGCCAGATCTAGCAGGCTTTCAAGCCGTCTATATCTCTGGTTATGCCTTGTTAAATCCCTTGGCACGTTCGGGAGTTTTAGCGATGATCGAAAAGATTCGCGAAGATGGCATACCGATTTACTTTGATCCCGCATCAGTCGGAGCGATGAAGGAAGTCACAGATAAAGAGCTTCACCAATGGTTTGCGCTAATGAACGTGCTCTTACTAAATGAAGAAGAATCGATTTATCTAACTGGTTCAGTAGATATCGAGCGCGCCCTTGATTATTTATTGGAATATTCTGAAGTAGTTGTAATCAAACGCGGCTCACTAGGTGCTATAGCTAAAGCCCGTGGCTATGACTCAATCAGCGTTGCGGCTATTGCGACCTCGGTCGTTGATACAACTGGAGCCGGAGATAGTTTTGCCGCGGGATTTATTGCAGCATTTGCCGCAAAACACGATTTAACGGCAGCTTTATCGGCTGGAACTGAATTAGCGGCCGGATGTGTTGCAATCGTCGGCGGCAGACCGCGTGTAGGTACCGCAATTTAGCTAGTTCACTTGGCAGAATGCCCGCATGGCAACGAAGAAGGCAGCAACGACGACCAAGGCGAAGAAGGCCGTTGGTCCAAAGCCCGGAGAATATCCCGGCAAGATCGTTGATATCGATGTCTCATCTGAAATGTCAGAATCATTTTTGGAATATGCGTACTCAGTTATTTATTCACGTGCGCTACCTGATGCGCGCGATGGTTTAAAACCAGTACACCGCCGTATCTTGCACCAGATGGCTGATATGGGTCTTCGCCCAGAACGTGGCCATGTAAAGAGCGCTCGTGTTGTCGGTGAAGTAATGGGTAAGTTGCACCCACACGGTGACTCTGCAATTTACGATGCCTTGGTTCGTATGGCGCAATCTTTTTCTATGCAGGTACCGCTAATTGATGGCCACGGAAACTTCGGTTCGCTCGATTCAGGACCTGCCGCAATGCGTTACACCGAAGCTCGTTTGGCACAAGCTGCCATGGCGATGGTTGCTGAAGCCGATGAAGATACCGTTGACTTTGGTCCAAATTACGATGGTCAATTACTAGAACCACTTGTACTGCCCGCCGCATATCCCAACTTGCTCGTAAATGGCGGTTCCGGAATTGCAGTTGGTATGGCCACCAACATGGCACCACATAATTTAGGTGAAGTAATTGCCGCTACTAAATTCTTAATTGAAAATCCTAAGGCAACGCTAAATCAGTTGATGAAACATATTCCTGGCCCTGACTTTCCAACTGGTGGCGAACTAGTTGGTGCTGAAGGTGTGCGCGAGGCATATGCCACTGGCAAGGGATCCTTTAAGGTTCGCGCAACCGTTGAAATTAGCAAAGTTACATCTCGCAAGATGGGTATCACCATCAAAGAGCTTCCCTTTAATATCGGCCCTGAAAAAGTTGTAGAACGTATTGCAGATTTGGCTAAGGCGAAGAAGATCCAAGGTATTTCAGACATCATCGATCTAACTGATGGTCAGACTGGCACTAACGTGGTTATCGAGCTTAAGAATGGCTTTGAGCCTGAAGCAGTTCTAGAACAACTCTTTAAATTAACTCCGATGGAAGATGCCTTTGCTATCAACGCAGTTGCACTAGTTAAGGGCCGCCCCCAAACTTTGGGCCTTAAAGAATTACTACAAGTCTTTATCGATCACCGTATTGAGGTTGTGCGTCGTCGCTCTGAATACCGTAAAGCTAAAGCTGAAGGCCGCCTATCAATGGTCGATGGCCTGCTAAAAGCGATCATCGATATCGATAAGGTAATCAAGATTATTCGCGGTAGCGATGATGCAGCTGCTGCCAAAGAGAAGTTGATCAAAGATTTTAAATTAAATGATGAACAAGCCACCTATATCTTGGATATGCCGCTTCGCCGTTTAACCAAGATGAGCAAACTAGAACTTGAGACAGAGCAGAAAGAACTTAAAGCAACGATCACCGCTTTGACCACACTTCTTAAATCTGAGGAAAGTATCAAGGCGCAAGTTGCCACAGAGCTGACCGCAGTCGGTAAATCATTTGCAACCCCGCGTCGCACACGAATTGGCGCTGCTTAATTTCGTTTAACTTCCCCACTGTGGGAGACTTCGTCAAATGATCTCCACAAGTGCTCTAGAACTTCGCGCAGGCGCGCGCCTACTTGTCTCAGGGGTCTCAGTTCGCATCAACCACGGAGATCGCATCGGTTTCGTTGGGCGAAATGGCGCTGGAAAATCAACGCTCGCCAAAGTATTAGCTGGTGAAACTCTCCCCGCAGGTGGCGCAGTTATTCGTACTGGAAAAATTGGATACCTGCCACAAGATCCCCGCACTGGTGAAGATCAAGGCACTGTTATCGAAAGAATTTTATCGGCGCGTGATTTAGATCAGATTGCAGCACGCATGACCCAAGTTGAAGAAGAGATGGCCACAACTGAAGGTGCCGCACTTGAAAAGGCGATGGAGCGCTACACCCGAGTTGATGCCGAATTCCAAGCAGCCGGTGGATATGCCGCAACTGCTGAAGCTGAAGCGATTGCAACTTCTCTTGGCGTATCGGAAGCAGTCTTTGGCAATCAACTCGATACGTTATCTGGTGGTCAGCGCCGCCGTATTGAGTTAGCTCGCATCTTGTTCTCAGGTGCCGAAACTTTGCTCCTTGATGAGCCAACGAACCACTTAGATGCCGATTCGATTATCTGGCTCCGCAATTATTTAAGTACTTACTCAGGTGGGCTAGTAATCATCTCGCACGATGTAAACCTGATCGAGCAGGTTGTAAATAAGGTCTTCTATATCGATGGCAACCGTAACGTGATCGATGTCTATAACTTGGGCTGGAAACAATACTTATTACAGCGCGAACAAGATGAACATCGCCGTAAGAAAGAACGCGCCAACGCCGAGAAGAAAGCTGAAATTCTGCAGAAGCAAGGCGAAAAAATGCGCGCCAAAGCATCTAAGGCAACTGCCGCTCAAGGCATGTTACGTCGCGCCGAAAAACTTCGTTCCTCACTCGATGATGTGCGCGTTAAAGATAAGGTCGCCAAGCTGCGTTTCCCAACGCCTGCTCCTTGTGGCAAGACTCCCCTATCGGGTGAAGAACTATCTAAGAACTATGGCTCACTTGAAATCTTTACCGACGTTTCTTGTGTTATCGATAAGGGCTCACGCGTTGTTATCTTGGGTCTAAACGGTGCCGGAAAAACTACTCTTCTAAAGATTCTGGCCAATCAACTTGAATCCGATACCGGCAAGGTCGAACATGGCCACGGATTAAAACTTGGTTACTACGCCCAAGAACATGAAATGCTCGATTTCGATCGCACGATTCTAGAAAATATGATGTCTTCTAAAGATGATCTGCGCGAACCTGAAGCCCGTAACGTACTGGGCTCATTCTTATTCGTTGGCGATGATGTTCATAAGCCAGTTAAAGTTTTATCTGGTGGCGAGCGAACTCGCTTGGCCCTTGCAACGTTAGTTGTCTCAGCTGCTAACGTTTTATTACTTGATGAGCCAACAAATAACTTAGATCCGGCATCTCGCGAGGAAATCTTGGGCGCACTTGGCGAATACCAAGGAGCAGTAATCATGGTCTCTCACGATGAAGGTGCCGTTCAAGCGCTTAAGCCAGAGCGAGTAATTTTGCTACCTGATGGCGATGAAGATATTTGGAAAGATGAATACTTCGATCTGGTTGCAATCGATTAATTAAGAGTTAAGCGTCGATCCGATCGCGATCGATTTCGGCAGTTGAGATAAATTCTTTACGTGGAGCAACGTCATTGCCCATCAATAGCTCGAACATAGCCTCGGCTGCTGCTGCATCAGAGATTGTGATGCGGCGCAATGTGCGGGCATCAGGATCCATCGTGGTCTCACGGAGCTGATCAGCATCCATTTCTCCAAGGCCTTTGTAGCGCTGGATTGGTTCTTTCCACTTCTTGCCGGCTTTTTTAAAGTCTGAAGTTAACTTCTTCATCTCTTCATCTGAATATGTATAGATGTATTCGCCCTTTTTACCGCCGCCGCCCATGAGTTCAATACGGTGCAGCGGTGGAATTGCAGCAAAGACGCGACCATCATCGATCATCGGCTTCATATAGCGATATAAAAGGGTGAGCAGTAAACAACGAATGTGAGCACCGTCAACGTCGGCATCTGACATCAAGATGATGCGACCGTAACGAGCATCGGCTAGTTCAAATGATTTGCCAGATCCTGCACCAATTACCTGAATAATCGATGCGCATTCAGAGTTATCGAGCATCTGCGAAAGTGATGCTTTTTGTACGTTAAGGATCTTGCCGCGAATCGGCAGAATTGCTTGGAATTCCGAGTTACGTGCCGCCTTTGTGGTGCCAAGGGCTGAATCACCTTCCACGATCAAAAGCTCGGTACGTGTTACATCTTCAGAGCGGCAATCAGATAACTTGGTTGGCAGCGCAGATGATTCTAGGGCGTTCTTGCGACGTTGCAGATCTTTATGGGTACGAGCAGAAATACGTGTTCGTGATGCCGCCGCGACTTTCTCCATAATAAGGCGGCCATTGGCCTTATCGATTCGGCGGGTGGTGTTAAAGAACTCTTTTAACTTATCGGCAACAACGGCAGAGACGATACGAGTAGCAGCTGCTGTGCCGAGAACTTCCTTGGTCTGTCCTTCAAACTGTGGTTCTGACATACGAACCGTGACAACAGCTGTAAGACCTTCCATGATGTCATCTTTAATAACATCGGCTTCGTTCTTCTTAAGAGTTCCGCTGGCGCGCAGAGCTTCGTTAAAAGCTTTAGTGATTGCGCGTTCAAAACCTTGTACGTGTGTTCCACCTTTGGGAGTTGCGATTATATTTACGAAGGAAGATAAGGTGGCATCAAAGCCATTGCCCCATTTCATCGCAATATCTACCTCCATATCGCGTTCTACTTCAGTTGAAACCATATGGCCTTTGTCATCCAGGACTGGAACAGTCTCTTGGTAATGACCAGTGCCGTAAATTCGGATGACTTCACCGACTGGTTCATCAGGTTGTAAGAATTCACAGAACTCGGAGATTCCGCCTTTGTGATAGAAAGTCTGAGTTGTCGCAGCTTTGGTGCGGTTATCGTTAACAATTAGCGTCAGACCTGGAACCAAGAATGAGGTCTGGCGGGCACGAGCGTAAACTTCTTCGATATCAAGGCTGGCTTCCTTCAAGAAAATCTGACGATCAGACCACCACTTGATGCGTGTACCAGTTACTTTTGCAGAAACTTTTCCGATTGTGCGCAGACCCGATTGTGGTGTGAACTCTGCCTTTGGACCTTCACCATCGAAAATACCGGCAACGCCGCGTTTAAATGACATCCAGTAAATTTTGCCATTGCGATCTACTTCAGCATCAAGACGTTCAGCAAGTGCATTTACAACTGATGCGCCAACACCGTGCAGACCACCGGATGCAGCATATGAACCGCCACCGAATTTTCCACCAGCATGTAATTTAGTAAGTACAACTTCAACGCCAGTTAAACCAGTCTTAGGTTCCTTATCTACCGGGATACCGCGACCATCATCGTGAACTTCAACTGAGCCATCTGCTTCTAAGTTAATTTCTATTTTCTTACAGTGACCAGCTAAAGATTCATCTACTGAGTTATCAATGATTTCCCATAAGCAATGCATCAACCCGCGTGAATCAGTTGAACCGATATACATTCCGGGGCGCTTGCGAACGGCATCTAAGCCTTCAAGTACTGCTAAATCTTTGGAGGTATAAGAATCTGGGGCGTCGCCGATAGCGGTGAGATCTAGCTGATCTCCAGCATCGTCTGAACTTTTCTTTACCGCCACGGAGGCAAAGGCTACCGACGCCTTTGCAAAGTGCTTGCGTGAACTCGCCGTAATAGTCTCAAATATTGGTAATCCCCCTAGATATTGTGGGATTAGGTGTTCTTCAGCACAAAATTAAGAAGATTTATTGCGATATCTCCTGCGGGGAATATTCAGACATGGTTTGATGTTCCATAGAAGTACAGAACTTCCCACCTAAAACGAATGGAGAGCGCGATGACCGAGCAAGTAATCCTCGAATCCACACCTCTTAATGCTCTAGATCGTTGCGATCGTTGCGGCGCTCAGGCGTATGTGCGAGCAGTGCTTGCAACAGGTGGTGAATTAATGTTCTGTGCCCATCACGGCAAGGAATATGCTGAAAAGCTAAAGGCAGTAGCAGTTGCGATTCAAGACGAGTCAGAACGTCTGGTTGAATCTAAGAACTAATTAATATTAAAGAGAAAAACCCTTGGGCCGTATACGGTCCAAGGGTTTTTCTCTATATAGCTACTTTTTAATCTAGATAATCGCGCAGTGATTGCGAACGAGATGGGTGGCGCAACTTCGACATTGTCTTAGATTCAATCTGACGGATACGTTCGCGAGTTACCCCGTGAACCTTGCCGATCTCATCAAGAGTCTTTGGTTGTCCATCAGTTAGGCCATAACGCGCCTTGATGACATCTGCTTCACGGTTGGTAAGACCACCTAAGACCTGCATCAACTGTTCTTGCAAGATTGTAAAGGTCACAGATTCTTCTGGCTTAACCGCTTCAGAGTCTTCAATGAGATCTCCGAACTCTGAATCGCCTTCTTCACCAAGTGGTGTGTGAAGCGAGATTGGTTCGCGGCCGTACTTTTGAACTTCAACAACCTTTTCAGGTGTCATATCAAGTTCTTTAGCGAGCTCTTCAGGTGTTGGTTCGCGGCCCAAATCTTGCAACATCTGGCGCTGCACGCGTGCCAACTTATTGATGACTTCAACCATGTGAACTGGAATACGGATGGTGCGTGCCTGATCTGCCATCGCACGGGTAATTGCCTGGCGGATCCACCAAGTGGCGTAAGTAGAGAACTTATAGCCCTTTGTGTAATCAAACTTTTCAACGGCGCGGATCAGTCCAAGGTTTCCTTCTTGAATCAAGTCAAGGAATAACATGCCGCGGCCGGTGTAACGCTTGGCAAGAGAGACCACCAAACGTAAGTTCGCCTCCAACAAATGGTTCTTAGCGCGCTTGCCATCTTCAACGATCCAATCAAGTTCGCGCTTTAACTTCTTCTCCATCTTCTTGTCGGCTTTGATTGCCTCTTCAGCAAATAAACCAGCTTCGATGCGAGTTGCAAGTTCTACTTCAAGTTCAGCATTTAGCAGCGCTACGCGGCCAATCTGCTTTAAATAATCCTTAACTGGGTCAGCTGTTGCACCAGCGGTCATAACTGTCTGCGCTGGAGCATCATCTTCTTCAGATGCTTTTAGCGTAAATGCATTTTCTTCATTTCCTGATGCTTCTTCCGCCAGGTTTACAACGCGCGGCTGGTTAGATTTATCATCGGCTTCAGTGTCAATAATCTCGGTTGCTTCTGCAATCAAAGTTTCAACATCTTCGAGATCAACTTCTTCAACAACAATCTCATTGCCTTCATCATCTAGAACAATCGCTGCCTTACCGGCTTTTGCAGCAGGTGCGGCAACTGGCTTTGGCTCTTCTTTAGGTGCAATGAGTGCAAGCTGGGCCTTAGACAAGATACGGTTTGGTGCGCCAAGTCCGCCCTTGCGCGCCTTCTCAATATCGACTGGAAGTGTTTCATCTAAGTGGCGCGCTTCCAGAGCGAGCGCCATAAATTCCTTCTTTACCGCTTTGCGGTAGTTATCAATTCCGCTTGCCGCAAGAGTTTCAACAATCTCTTTCTGGCGCGCAACATCGTTCTTAAGATTTACGAGTTGTTGGATCTCTTTCGCAGAGAGATCTTTCTTAATGGCAACTTTTACAGGTGCTGCTTTCTTAACAGGGGCTGCTTTCTTCGCGGCAACTTTCTTCGCAGGTGTCTTCTTAGCTGGTGCTTTCTTAGCTGGCGTTGCTTTCTTCGCTACTGCTTTCTTAGCAACTGCCTTTTTAGCAGGAGCAGACTTCTTAGCAGCAGGCTTTGCGGCCTTTACCTTGTTTTTGAGCGCACTAAATACAGCCACAATTATCCTTTGGTTTTTTCGAACTACCTTCGAAACTTTTGTTTCGAACTGCTCGAAGCGATGTCTATATTATACTCAAGGCTTGGCGGATTGCTTCGCCAACTGCCTCGGATTCAACTAAAAAGCCATCGTGTCCAAAGTCAGATGAGATCGTAATTAAGGGCGCAGCCTGCGGAACAAGCTCGCAAACCTCAACCTGAAGTCGAGGTGGGAAGAGGCGATCGGTATCAATTGAGACCACAACCACTGGAATCTTGATCGATTCGAGGGCTTTTACAACTCCCCCGCGCTCACGACCCACATCATGGGATGCCATAGCCGAAGTTAACGAGATATAGGTATTGGCATCAAAGCGTTTAGCTAACTTATCTGCCTGATGGTCCAGGTATGACTCAACGGCATAGCGCCCAGTGTCATCTCCCTGCATCTGGCGGCCAAAGCGCACATCCATCTCTGATTCGGTGCGATAAGTCAGGTGAGCAATACGGCGGGCAATTCCCATACCTTCAATAGGGCCTACTGGCTGCTCGTAATAATCGCCATCGTTAAAGTTTGGATCAGATTTAATCGCGCGAATTTGCACAGAGAAGCCACCAATCTGATCACCTGTTGCAACGGCAGATGATCCGATTGTGCAGATCGCGCTTACGCGATCGGGGTGTTCAATCGCCCATTCCAGCGAGCGCATTCCACCAAGGGATGGCCCAACGGCTAAACGATATTTCTTAATACCGATCGCATCAGAGAATAAAATTTCCGCCTCAGCCATATCGCGCACCGTCACAGTTGGAAAACGCGAACCATAACGTCTGCCATCGGGTGCAATGCTAGAAGGACCGGTACTTCCTTGGCATCCCCCGATTACATTGGGACAGACGATGAAATATTTATCGGTATCAAAGGGCAGACCAGGTCCGACCATATTTGGCCACCAGGCAGTCACATCAGACCAGCCGGTCATCGCGTGGTTAATTAAGATCGCATTATCTTTTGACGCATTTAGCTGGCCCCAGCTTTGATAAGCGATCGTGATATCCGGCAAGGTCTCGCCATTTTCAAGTAAGAGGAAACCGATCTTTACAAATTGCCGCTCTCCTGGATCATGGCCTTCTAGCCACGCTCCAGTTACTTGAGTGCTTATCTCATTAGACATAAACCAAATCCTTCACGCACTTGCCTACATCACTTGATGTAAACCTGGTCGTCACCCGGAGCACCCCACCGCGGTGGAGGGTTGCCGTCTAATCAGCCGGGGCTATCGATTAGAACTCGTGACCTGGTGGTAAGTCTAACCCAAAAATTCCAGCGCAGACTTTCGGGTGTAGCTCCCTTCGCATCGCCGCAAATGATTCCGGTGGCCAGCCTGCGGTAAAGACGCGGCGCAAAAGCAGCGCAAGCGAATAACCATTGGTATCTGCCAGCGCCCGATCTAAGGCGCGGTGGGCCAAGGCGCCATCGCCGCTTTCATAGGCCAAAGCTGCAAAGAGCGATGCAATTGGTGCGACAAAACCTGGTGGTGCCATGCGCATTAAGTGGCGCCACATTAAAAAGAAGTTATCAATATCTTCTTCAGTATGGGTGCCCAGTGCAAAATCACGAACCTGGATATCGGATAAGCGCCCAATAACGCGCGCGATAAGTTCTAGATCATCACCGCCGCGCCCCAAGGCAAATTCACCAGCTAGGTCAATCACCGCAGTTGCGCCATCGCGTTGCAGGTTAGTTAAATCGTCAGATTTTTCGGGTACCGCAAATTTCGTGACGCGCTCTATCCATTTTTCATCTTCGGCAACCACGAGTGGCGAAATTGATTCGGTCAGCGCTTCCAAATTTGCAAAGGGCATAGCACGACCCGCAACGACGTGCTCCATGGCAATCCGAGATGAATCAATCTCAGGCAGATCGCGACCTGTTGGCGGGCAACATTCGGAATCTGTGCAGAGCGTTGATCGATAACGCCCATCTTGGATCGATAACGATTCTTCGACTTTTACATCAATACGTTGCAACGCCGCAGCCAAATCGCTCAAAACTACTTCCCCATCGCTGTGCCCAGATGGCACGTAGGAAACTAAGAGCGCACCAGTTGATCCTTCGCGCTGTAAGTGCGAGGCCAATAAGTCATATGCGATGACTGGCAAATCAATTGGATAATCAACCCGCATCGCCATTCCGATGCAATTATCTTTAATTGAAACAACGACTAAAGAATCAACTGGGTGGTAGCCGATCAGAAATGGAATCGCGGCGATTAGATCATGAGGGGATGTAAGAGTGGTCATTTATCTCAATTCGTAAAACGGGTTGGAGCTGCCACCACGGTGATGGTCAGTACAGATGTCTTCTTAATCTCGCCAGTAATCGCGCGTTCCACGCCATTGTGTGAAAAAGTGCCGCCCCAAGTTGTTATGAGAACCACGGGATAAACACCTGGGCGCGAATATGTATGTGTAACTTTCCCGTTTGGATATGGGCCACCAGGATCTGTGGTTGATGTAAATCCCCCGTCACCGAAGGCCCAAGTAAATGAGGGGCGCATCGTCACATCGATGACTTCTCCGATTAGATCTACTTTGCTGTGAAATATCGCCGGCATATCGTTCCAAAAATAGACCGGCACATTTATCAACGGTTGAAAGTTTGGTTGGTAGGAAATGCCACCGGTTGGAAGTGTTTTACTGATGCGATCGCTCAGGGAAGTTGCAGCGACCGTAACTGGCGCACGCTTTTTCGGAGCCACGGTCTTCTTCGGTGCTTCGACTTTAGGTTTTACTACCGTCTTTGGCTTGGATATGACCTTCGGCTTGGCAACAACTTTCGGTTTTGCAGCCGGTTTTGATTTTGCTTTGGATTGTGGTGTAGCGCTGGCCTTTGGTCCGCTGCCTTTACGTGCTTCAAAGATCAATTGGCCATCTTGGGTATAAACATCAACGCAGGTGATTTCACAATTATCTGCATTTGTAGCGCCGATGGATGAAAAGGTAATTACTGAGATAAGGAAGAGAATTTTTACTTTCATTTGGCGCAAATTAGATCTTCACACCGTCATAAATTGCTCTAAATTCGATAACTGTGGATAGGTGTGAGAAAGTTGCGTCATGGTTGCACGCGATGGTGATGGTTGGGTCGAATGCACCTGCGGCAATAAGCACTGGGGGCTAAATGGCGCAGCTGGCCTGTTAATTTATCGCGATGGCGCAATCCTTCTGCAACATCGCGCACCGTGGGTCCACAACGGTGACACATGGGGTATTCCAGGTGGGGCGCGCGATTCTCATGAAACCATTATTGAAGGTGCAGTTCGCGAAGCCATTGAGGAGACCGGTATTGATCCACAATGTTTAAATCCACGAGACACCCATACCGATAATCACGGTATCTGGAGCTATGAAACTGTTATCGCCGAAGCTAATTCAGCCCTTGAGGCCCACGAAGTAAATGATGAATCACATGAAGTTAAATGGGTTTTATTTGATGATGTAACTCGTCTGCCACTTCATCCTAGCTTTGCAAAATCTTGGCCCGCTTTACGCGCCAAGATCGAAAATCTGATCACACCAATCTAAAGCTCTCTCATCGCTATGAGTAACCATAAAAATTATCTTTCCTTGGCTTCGTAACTTCTTTAATAGTTCGATGATCTGCAAACAACTGGCGGAATCCTGAGCCGATAGCGGTTCATCAAGTAGGTAGATTTCAGAGTTTCGGATCAAAGCTCTCGCGATCTCGACTCTTTGGGATTCTCCCCCAGAAAGCGTTGTCACAGCCCGTTCGGATAACTCGACCATATCTAAACTTCTAAAAATCTCATCGATCCGTGTAATCGCGGCTTGGTCTTGGCCCATCGCAACTATCTGGCGCACTGTGTAGGAAAGCCAATAATTACGGCTCTGCAACACAACGCTGCGCTGTGCAGCTAATTCAGAGAGCGATAAATCAAGAACTCGCTGCCCACCAATTGTTATCTCACCACCCGTTAAGGCAAGATCGCCCGCAATTGCTGCTAGTAGTGAACTCTTACCTGAACCATTCGGTCCGATAACTGCTGTGATGGTGCCATGTTTTAATTCAGCGTTAAAGTTTTCCACGACTAAACGACCTGCACGAGAGATAGAAATATCTTTTATTGAAATCATCGCCAAACATCACCTCCTTTTTTCAGCGCTGCAATCAAGATTGGAGCGCCAATCAAGGAGGTTAAAAGTCCGATAGGTAATTCATTTGGTGGCAGAGCGCTACGCGCTGCCGTATCTGCGCCTAAAAGTATTAGCGCACCAATTGCTGCCGAGTAAGGAACAAGCGTTCTATTGCGCGGGCCACTGATGAAGCGTGCGATATGCGGGGCAGCCAACGCCAGGAATGCAAGAGTTCCAACGCACGAGACGGTAACTGCTACTAAAACGGCAAGGAGCACAAAGGCTTTGAGGCGAATGCGCTGGGCATCATGGCCCATATGTCGCACCGATGCATCACCGAGTGAGAGCAAATCAAGTGAGGGCGCTATCTGCCATGCCAAGAGAGATGAGATAAGAAAAACTGGAAGTAGCACCCACAAGATTTGTGGAGTTACCAGCGCTAAGGATCCGACAGACCAGAAAGATACTGAGCGTGCATCAGGGCGCGAGATCATCGCAATCGTTAAACCAACTACTGCGCTAAGTACCGCTGAAACACCGATACCTATCGTTATCAAAGTTAACGCAGAACGAGCCAGTGAAAATGATAAATACGTTGCAAGCAGGGCGCCAATTGCAGCGCAGATTACCGCGCCAAAGGTGCCAATCGAAACTACGTTAAAGAGAACGCCTATAAGAACGCCCAGGGAAGCACCAGCAGATGTTCCAAGAATTGCGGGATCGGCAATTGGATTATTAGTAGAACCTTGCGCCATTACACCTGCAATACCTAAGCAGGCACCGACAAGAATTGCCGCAAATACGCGCGGTGCCCTGATCGACCAAATGATTTGATGGGCGGTTCCGGCCGTCTGGCTAAAAGGGTTGAGAATCTGATGCCAAACACCGGACACGTCCGTTGCACCAACCGATAGAGCCAATAGCGCACCTATTGGAATCAGCGCAAGAATCGGTACTAGGCGTTTCACTTTTTCATTACCGTATCAATCGCAATATGTAGCTGCGCCAGAAGATCAGCTGTGCGTGGGCCGAAAGAGAGCAGCAAGGAATCATCTACCGACACTATTCTTTTATTCTCTCCCGCATCAGTCTGCGCGACTCCCGGCAGAGCAATAAGCCCTGTAACTCCCCCGGTTGATTCCAGCCCCTTCGTCATTACCAGCAGAACTTCTGGGTTTAAAGAAATCAAAGCTTCGCTAGTCATCGCATTAAATGAGTTCTTTAACTTTTGCGCACCCACATCAACTGCTCCGATGGCGCTAAGAAGTGAATCAGCACCCGATCCTTTTCCACCAATGAGATAGATGGCGCTACCTCCACGCAGGTATAAGAATGCCACTCGTGTTCCAGATTTAAGATTTGTGGCGGGCAAAGATGCGGCGGCGATTGTTTTACTTAACTTTGCACCATCAACAGGCACACCTATTGCGGCGGCGATGGCAGTTACCTTGGGTTCAATGTCAGCTAACGTCCATGCCTCTGGAGTTTGTACCACTTTTATACCCGCAGAACGAAGTGCCGCAATGGCCACTTGTGGTCCAGTTGATTTATCAATGATGACTAGGTCTGGATTTAATGAAATTATCTTTTCAGGAATTACTTGATGGCCCGAAGTTACGACAGAGACGCTACTTAAATCAGCGTCAGTACTGGCGATATCACGTCCAACTAAAAGTTTTTTAAGACCAAGTGCTGAAATAATTTCAGCAGAACCATTAGCTAGAGCAATAACTCGATTTACTTTTGGGGCTTCGTTATTTGTAATTATTACAGCGCTAGCAGTTGGAATATTAATTGCGCTCACCACTGGATTACCGCAGCCTGAGAGAATTATGAGAGCAGATCCGGCTAGGGCTAACGCCGCAGCTTTGACTCTCGTATTCATGTCGTAATCCTCTCAAATAACTTTCCGACAAGGTGGTTGTAACTGTCGGATAAAGATCAACACAGCGCCGTCTACGATTTGGCGTATGAGATTTCGTTACCTATTAGCCGCGCTAATAGCCACCTCTCTAACCTTCTCGAGCGCTCATGCCGTTACCGCTGTCAATGGGGCCTTCGGTGAGAAACTCTCAATTCCCACAAACGTTCTCAGCAAAGCAACAGTCGTCACAGTTAAAGGATCAAGTTTTGATGAGACTGTGGGGATTTATCTTGCTTATTGCGTGCTGCCAAAGAACGGTGCAGCGCCCACTCCTTGTGGTGGCGGTGCCAATAAAAAAGGCATTGGCGATGCCTCCTACTGGATCTCTTCAAATCCACCGCCGTATGGCCAGGGTTTAGCAATCGCCTTTAATCCAGGTGGTCGCTTCTCAGAAAAACTTTTGGTCTCAAAGAAGATTGGCAAATTTGATTGCACCAAAGTCAAATGCGCAATCACAGTTCGCTCAGATCATTTACATGAAGGTGACCGTACCCACGATCTCTTCATTCCAATTACCTTTAAAAAATAGCCCGCTTAAACCAAACAACTAGGAGAAGTAATGTCATTATCACGTAAGCGATTTGCCGCAGTAGCACTTGCTATCGCAACCACTATCCCTGTACTTGCTGCTGCTCCATCACATGCAGAGACTTTTGCATTTGCCAGCAGCCCGCTAACAAACCTTGATCCAGCCGGTGCCACAATAAACGGTGGCTTCACAAAGTTTCCCTCCCAGGCAGGAATGTACATTCAACAATGTGTTGCTCCCGTTGGCAATGCCCGTCCTGTAACTTGCAGCGACACAATTCAGTTATGGGTATCTGCTGCAGGCGGACCAGGAACCACCAGTCCAACCGGTCCAATATCGCTAAAAGTCGCTAGCAGCATCACCGGCAAGGGAGTAACCGTCGATTGCACTACAACGCAATGTGGCCTCTTCTTTAGATTAGATCACACCGCACCAACCGATTTTTCTGAAGATAAATTCTTACCCATTACCTTTAAATCAGGTACAACGGCACCAGCACTTGCTGCCGATACCGTTGAAGTAACCCTTAACGGAAAACTGTTGGTCCGCAACGTTCCATCTAATTTGGAATATCGCGCGCCAGCCAAGATTGTCGCTACAACAAAATCTGGGCTGCCAGTTACCTTCACCTCCCTGACACCTGATTGTGTCTACATGAACGGTCTTTTCACTGCGCTAAAAGGCGCCGGTCAATGCGCTCTCGGTTATTCGACTGCAGGCAATACAACAACTGCTGCAGCATCTGGAAACTTTCCCTTTAACTTGACCTTGGGAACACAGACAATCACTGGAGTAATAAGGAGCCTAAAAAAAGGTGTCACCAAAGCTCTTCCTACTGAGACCAACTTTGGCTCAATGATCACTTACCAGGCCATGAATAAGAACTGCGCAGTTAAAGGCAATCTGCTGCAAGCCAAAAAGGCTGGTACCTGTGAAGTAAAAGCCACTGCAGTAGCAAAAGAGGGAACCTGGGCGGGGCTTTCAGAGACGCTGATAATTCCGATTAAATAAGGGCGCGGATTCCTGCGATGCAGAATGCGGTGGTCATAACGATCTCGCGTTCTGCATCGTTTCCATTTTCAATTCGCTTTGTTGCCACATCAGTTGCTGACTGTAAAAGTGCCAACGCCTGAGAAGTATCGTTCAAGCCGATCGCCAAGAGATTCTTCTGAAGTGGAGCCAGCAGCGCTCGGTGAGCAGATGCGATTGCCGCGCCCCGCTCGCGCGGTAGATCGATCGAATTAAGTGCTTTAGCCAGCAAGTGGCGACCATCTGCAATGTAGGTAAGTGAACTCTTGATCCAAATAGAGAGCGCAGCAACTGGATCGCTCTCACCAGAAATGGCGCGCGCTAATTCATCTGCAAAGCTATCTAGCTCGTCAATTATTAAATCTGCTGCCATATCGGCGCTACTTGCAAAATATTCATAAACCGAGGTGCGTGATAGACCAGCGCGTTGGGCAACTGCTGCCACGGTTATAGCCGCACCACCAGATTCCAGCGCGATTGCAGCGGCGGCTTCAATTAATTGATTGCGTCGCCAATCGCGATGTGCAGCAAGTGAGTCGGTTTGAATGCGCGGCATAACCTTATTCTTTCACGCCACTTGATAATCGGCGCAGCGAATCTCGAACTATCGCACCATCGGAGGTGCGCCAGAGCGGTGGCATTGAGTTCAACAACACACTTCCGTACCTCTTGGTGGCAATGCGCGAATCCAATATGGCAACTACGCCACGGTCATCAACGCTACGAATCAAACGACCCGTTCCTTGCGCTAACAAAAGCGCAGCCCGCGGCAGCGAGACCTGCATAAAGCCACTGCCGCCAGCGGCATCAGCAAGGGAAGCGCGCGCTGACATAACTGGTTCATCTGGACGCGGGAATGGAATGCGATCGATCGCAACCAAAATACAAGAGTTACCGGGAACATCTACGCCCTGCCAGAGCGACATAGTGCCGAGCAAGATCGATGTTTCATCTTTGGCAAAACGTTCCACCAGCGGACCAACGGCATCACCGCGTTTTTGCGTAATGATGGTGATCGGTAGCTCTTTTAATACTTCACGCAGGTGCGCATCGGCTGCTTCTACCCCGCGCCAAGAACTAAATAGCGCCAGTGTGCGGCCACCTGCGGCATCAATTAACTCGCCGAGTTCAGTTAAGACTTCAGGACTTGGTCCATCACGACCTGGTTCAGGCAAATGCTTTGGCATATATAAAACGCCTTGATTGGCGAAATCAAAGGGCGAGCCCACATCTAACATCTGCACATTTGCTGGATCGATATCTCCATCTTCACTTTCCGCATCTGCTTCATCGCCAACCACAAAACCAATGCTGCGCGCCATCGCATCAAAGCCATTGCCAACCGTCAACGTGGCAGATGTGGCAATAACGGGAGTTTTAGTTAATAAATTAGCGCGCAATACTTCAGATACAGATAACGGTGCAAGATGCAGAGTTGAGAAAGTTGGCTCATACCAGAGCACATGGGTATTTCCCATCTTTAATAACTTGCCACAAGTTGTATTGATCTCAGAGACTGCACCCTTTACGCGGGCACGTTCTGCGACAGCATCGGAATCAATAATTTCATCATCGGCATTAATGATCTGCACGATTGCCGCAGCTGCCTCTTTTACCTTGCGAATCGGTGCTTCAAGTGACGATGGAATTTCATTTAGGCGACCCTGTGCGTTGAAATCTCCGCGAATTTGATCACCGTAATCAGCCATCGCATCGTGGAAATTATCGCCAGCTTTAGTTAGCGCATCGGCTAATTTGCCCGGCATATGTTTGCGCGCCATGGCCGCTGCACGTATTACACGGGCAGAGGTAAGTTCTTCAGTTACCGCTTGCGTTGTGCGATCCATAAATTCGTGGGCTTCATCCAAGATCACCGCATCGCGTTCGGGCAAGATGGGATGTGAATCCACGATTTCAATCGCCAGCAAGGTGTGGTTGGTAATTACAACATCGGCAGATTGCGCTTTCAATTTCGCTTTGGCCGCAAAACATTGCGGTCCATAATTACAAACATCAGCGCCAACGCATTCGCGCCCCGAAAGTGAATTTGCAGCCCAGACACGACGGTCGACATCAGGTGCATCATCGCGATCACCGGAAACGCCAGGTGTTTTAGCCCAAGCATGTAATCGTTTAGCATCTTTTCCTAGGTGGCTGACCTCCAGCAAAACTTCACCATCGGGATCTGGTTCTTCGGTATTCATCTTCTGTAAGCAGATGTAATTACCAACGCCTTTATAGATACCGTAAGTTATCTCACGCCCTAAGACTTTTTCTAACGCCGGAACAACTGCCGGCAAGTCACGTTCTACCAATTGACGTTGCAACGCCAAAGTAGCAGTGGCAACTAAAACTTTCCGGCCATGAACAAGTGCTGGAACTAAGTAAGCCAGTGATTTTCCAGTTCCGGTGCCGGCTTGCACCATTAAATGATGGCGATCAGTAAGTGCATTTGCGACAGCTTCAGCCATTTCGATCTGGCCTTCGCGCGGTGAACCGCCGATTGCAGCGACTGCAGCATCTAAGGCTTTACGCACCTGTGCCGAAAGATCGCTCATAGCCACAACTCTAGCCGTAACAACTGTAGATAATTAAGAAGAAATTACCATCGCTCTGCCCGATTCGAGTCTTGCCACGGGGACTCTAAATGGTGAGCAAGATACATAATCAAGCCCGAGTGAATTAAAGAAATGGATACTTCGGGGGTCGCCGCCATGTTCGCCGCAGATTCCCAGCTTGAAATCACCACGGATTCCACGCGCTAAATCAACGGCTGTTTGAAGAAGAATTCCGACGCCAGCTTCATCTAATGATTCAAATGGATTAAATGGCAGTAACTCTAAATCTAAATATCTGGGAAGAAACGTAGATTCAACATCATCGCGGCTAAATGCCCAAGTCAATTGTGTCAAATCATTAGTTCCAAAGGAGAAGAAATCGGCATAGACACCTAATCGATCAGCGGTTATTGCTGCGCGGGGAGTTTCAATCATGCTTCCAATTGGAAATTCTTTTTCTATTGAGGTGCCTCTAAAGGTATTTTTAATCTCTTCTTCCAGGATTTCTCGCAAGGATAAGAGTTCGCGTTGCGTTGATACCAGCGGAATCATTACCTCGGGGCGTGGATCGTGTCCCAATTTTCTGACTTCTAAATAGGCGTGAACTAAAGCCCGTACCTGCATTTTATAAAGTTCGGGAATCAAGATTCCTAAACGCACTCCTCGCAGACCCAACATTGGATTTGCTTCATGAAGGCGTTTAACGGCTGCAAATAAAGCTAAATCTCTATGTGATATCTCTTCATTTAAAGCTTCTGCCCGCGCCATAGTTGCACTGAGCTCAATTAATGAAGGTAAGAACTCGTGTAGCGGTGGATCCAATAGTCGAATCGTTACTGGCAAACTCGACATTGCCATCATGATTCCTACGAAATCTGCTCTTTGCAGCGGTTCCATTTCGGCGATCACCGAACGTTGCACATCTTCATTTTCTGCTAAAACTAGCCGCTCTACATACGATCTGCGCTCCCCCAAGAACATATGCTCCGTTCTACATAAACCAACACCCTCGGCCCCCAAAATTCGCGCTCTAATGGCATCTTCTGGAGTGTCAGCATTTGTGCGTACTTCAAGGCGTCGCTTCGTATCAGCGTGGGCAAGAATTCGGTGAACGGCTTTAACAACTTGTGTCGCCTCTTCCGAATCTGCGGATAGCCGTCCTTCTAAATAAGATGTAACAGGAGATGCAACAACTGGAACTTCACCTTTATAAATGTGTCCGGTCGTTCCATCGATAGAGATTAAATCACCTTCAAAAACCGTGATTGAACCCGCAGTGAAGAGCTTTGCTCTCTCATCAACTGAAATCTCATCTGCGCCGCAAACTGCTGTCTTGCCCATTCCGCGCGCAACAACCGCCGCGTGCGATGTTTTACCGCCTCTGCTGGTCAGAATTCCTTGAGAGGCAACCATTCCTACTAAATCATCGGGGCTCGTTTCACGACGGACCAAGATGACCTTTTTACCCGCCTTGGACATATCGAATGCTTGTTTAGAATCAAAGACTGCTTGACCAACTGCGGCTCCCGGGGATGCAGGAATTCCAGATGCAATTTGATCTTTCTTAGCCATGGAATCAAATTGTGGGAACATCAGCGCGGCTAACTGATCGCCCGAAGTGCGACGAAGCGCCTCGTCCATATCAATTTTTCCCTCATCAACTAAGGCGATTGCGATTTTAAATGCCGCTTCAGCAGTCCGCTTACCGACTCGTGTTTGCAGAATCCAGAGGTTTCCCTTTTCTACTGTGAACTCGATATCGCACAGATCGCCGTAATGATCTTCGAGTCTTTGCATTACTAAATCTAACTCAGCTGCCAAATTAGGCGCTAAATCTGCAAAATCTTCCAGGGTAAGTGGAGTTCTAATTCCGGCAACGACATCTTCACCCTGCGCTCTTTGCAGATAATCTCCGTAACGACCTATCTCTCCTGTTGCTGGGTTGCGCGTAAATGCAACGCCCGTACCAGAATCATCACTTAAATTTCCAAAGACCATGGCTTGAATGTTTACGGCGGTGCCGATATCTGACGGAATGCGTTCACGCCGGCGATACATTTGTGCTCTTTCAGAATTCCATGATTTAAAGACGGCTTCGATTGCTCGCGTCAAATGAATCCGTGGATCTGTTGGAAATTCCTCGCCGGTCGTTAGCGCGATCAGCTTTATAAATCCATCAGCTAAGGCTTTAATTTCTTCCACATCAAGTGATTGCAAATTTGCCTTTCCGGATTTTGCAAGAATTCGCTCTTCAATTTTATGAAACTCATCCACTGGTACATCGCAGACTGTTTTACCGAACATCTCTATAAATCTGCGGTATGAATCCCAAGCAAATCTCGGATTTCCAGAGGCAATCGCCATGTTTTCGGCAACCTCGTAAGTGATACCTACATTTAGTACAGTTTCCATCATGCCGGGCATCGAGAACTTCGCACCAGATCTGACTGAAACCAAAAGTGGATTTTGGCTATCTCCAAAATTCTTTCCAGTCTCTTTCTCTAAGTCAGTTAAAGACTCCAGGAGCTCCTCGGCTAACTTTGCCGGAAATTGGCCGGTTGACAGGTATTGGCGACAAGCATCGGTTGTGATCGTGAAACCCGGTGGCACGGGAAGCCCGATCTGCACCATCTCGGCAAGGTTTGCGCCTTTTCCGCCTAATAAATCCTTCTGCGATTTATCACCAACTTTGAAGTTCTGAAGTAATTTACCCATATATCTTCATCTCCTGAACTAGCAGCCGGCGGCTATGGGAAGAATTCCCTTATGGAAACCTCTTGAAAAATCATATAGGATTTGAGTCTTAGAAAGGGAGAGGTTTTGTCAAAAAAGAATGTAAAGCGCCAGATTCCAAAAATCAGTGAATTAGCACCACTACTTAAATTCGCGCTACCTTCGCTACCTTCGCGCAAGAAGCGCCTTGCGAAAGCGATAACCATTTGGGATCTACGCACCATCGCCAAGCGCCGCACCCCCACCGGTCCCTTTGATTACACCGATGGTTCTGCCGAATCGGAAGTAACGCTAGATCGCGCCCGTCGCGCCTTTCTAGATCTGGAATTTCGCCCCAATATTTTGCAAGATGTATCTGAAGCTTCGCTTACATGTAATGTCCTAGGCGAAGAATTCGCGATGCCTGTTGGAATCGCACCAACTGGTTTTACTCGCATGATGCACACTGAAGGCGAAATAGCCGGTACACGAGCCGCCGCTAAATTCGGCATCCCATTTACCCTTTCAACTTTGGGCACTTCAAGTATCGAAGATGTTGTTGCAGCGGCACCAAATGGCACTAACTGGTTCCAGCTATATATGTGGAAAGATCGCGATGCCAGTATGGAACTCGTTCGTCGGGCACAAGCCGCCGGCGTTAAGAATTTACTTCTAACTGTTGACGTCCCGGTCGCTGGCGCGCGACTGCGCGATGTTCGCAATGGGCTAACGGTGCCGCCTCGCCTAACTGCCAAGACTTTGATCGATGCTATGCCAAGACCTGAATGGTGGATTAACTTTTTGACAACGCCTGCGATCACCTTTGCCACTATGAAAAACTGGAAGGGAACTGTCGCCGAACTTTTGGACTTTATGTTCGATCCTACGATGACCTTTGAGGATCTGGAGTGGATTCGCGAGCAATGGGATGGCGATCTAACAATTAAAGGTATTCAAACTGTAGAAGATGCAAAAAAGGGGGCCAAATACGGGGCCGATGCCATTATTTTATCGAACCATGGTGGTCGCCAACTAGATCGTGCTCCAGTCCCTCTTCACTTATTAGTAGATGTTAAGAAAGAGTTGAAGAAAGATATTGAAGTACATATTGATACCGGCATCATGCACGGTGCAGATATTTTGGCTGCTATCGCACTCGGGGCAGACTTCACCTACATTGGCCGCGCTTATTTATATGGCCTAATGGCTGGTGGCCAAGAAGGCGTAGAGCGTGCACTCACTATTTTGCGCACAGAGATGATCCGTAATATGAAGTTACTTGGTGTTAATTCGCTCGAAGAGCTTGAGCCAAAGCATGTTCGATTACTTCCCACCCATGCCGGGTTGGGCTCGCTACCTGGAAGAAATAAATGAAGATCGCACGCGTCGGAGCTGCAGGTAGTGAAAAGCCCGTCGTAGTCGAAGGCGACCAAGCCATTGATGTCTCAACACTTGTAAGTGACTGGAACCGCACCGAACTAGAAAATGGTGGTTATGAAAAGGTTGTGAAAGCCGATCTCTCAAAACTCCCCCGCACACCTCTTGCCGGCGTTCGCTATGGCTCCCCAGTTGCTCGTCCGACCAAAGTTATCTGTGTAGGTCTTAACTACATCGCACATATTGCAGAAACTGGTGCAGATACCCCGAAAGAGCCAGTGATCTTCATGAAGGCCCCGGATTCAGTTATCGGGCCAAATGATGACATAGTGATTCCACCTAATAGCACCGCAACTGATTACGAAGTAGAACTCGCAATTGTTATCGGAAAACGCGCGTTATACCTAGATTCACCAAAAGATTCGGCAGCTCACATCTTGGGTTACACAATCTCGCAAGATGTATCCGAGCGCCACTGGCAGATTGAACGTTCTGGCCAATGGGTTAAGGGAAAGTCATTTCCAACCTTTAATCCCATCGGTCCAGTAATCGTGTCAAGTGATGCCATTAATCCGCATAATCTGCGTTTGTGGTGTGAAGTAGATGGCGTAATGAAGCAAGATTCCAATACCAATGACTTGTTATTTGGTATCGACCATATCGTTTGGTACATCAGCCAATTTATGGAGTTATTTCCAGGCGATGTCATCAATACCGGAACACCATTTGGTGTCGGATTAGGCTTTAAGCCACCGGTTTATCTACATGGTGGACAGAAGATCCGAACTGGTATCGACGGTATCGGTGAAATCCACAATACTTGCGTAGATTTTAAAAAGTAATTTACTGCGGCAGATCAAAGATCGCTAGCGTGCTGGTAAAGCCGCCATCGATTTGAATATCTGTGCCTGTTACAAAATCTGATGCACTTGATGCAAAGTAAGTTGCAATCCCTGCAAAATCTTTGGGCGAACCCCAACGTCCAGCAGGTGTACGCGATAGAACATGTTCTTGCAGCCCAGGCACAGCGCGGGTAACCGAAGTCATTTCAGTAACAATCCATCCCGGCAAAATAGTATTTACTTGAATGTTATCTGCGCCCCATGCTGCCGCTAAGGATTTACCAAGCTGCACAACCGCACCTTTTGTTGCTGAGTAAACCGGTGCAACCCCTAAACCTTGCACGCTGGTTAGAGATCCAATCAAAATAATCTTTCCTCCCCCGCGCTTTTTCATCTCGGGATAGACCAATTGGGCGCAGTGAAAGACCGCTTTGAGATTGACATCGATAATTTCATCGACAATATCGTCGGTATATTGTTCAGGACGCATCCGGATATTTACGCCCGCATTGGCAATCAAGATATCTATTCCACCAAAGTCAGCAACAGTTTGGATCGTTGCCTTAGCTAAGTCTTTACTTGATTTAACATCTACTTCATATGCTTTGGCCTTTATGCCAAGTGCAGTTAACTCAGAGACCGCAGCTTGACTCTTCTCGCTGCTGCGCGCCCAGATCGCAATATCTGCACCAGCGGCAGCCAACCCTTTGGCACAGCCCAGCCCAATCCCACCGTTGCCGCCAGTTATTACCGCAACTTTTCCGGTGAGATCAAAGAGTTGGTTAGAGGTCAACGGAAACGCCTGTATCCATTGACTTATAGAGGGCTTCTACCATCTTTAAAGTTCCGATGTTATCTGCAACCGAGGCGCGCAGTTTTGAACCAGTAGAGACTGCATCCATAACAGATCCCATAGTGCCGATGAAAGCATCCGGGAACCAACGAGTTGTAACTGGATAAGGCAGCCAACCATCTGTTGGTACTACTTGAGAATTAACTTCTAAGGTATCAACGCGCCCATTTGGATAGTCATATAAGAGACCTAGTGTGCCGCGTATAGAACCTTTGTCGCCATCAATTCGATATTCGGCATAATTATCTCCACCACGATTTACGTGATTTGCATGAACTAGTGAAGTTACACCGCTGGCATATAACGCAGTTGAAATAGTGCGAGTTTCACCCTTTGGAAATTGCCCTGCGGTGCGCCCTGCCGCACAGAAGACCGTCTTGGCATCTCCTAAGAACCAGCGAATTAAGTCGTGGTAATGAATAGAGTGCAACATTACTTCTAGGCGTTCTAGATCCTTCGCCCAGGGCCACATCTCCCAAGGAGTAATTAGATTTACATTGATAGAAAAATTGCTGACGGTGCCGATCCAACCAAGTTCCACCATCTTGTGAGCTGCTGCAACGCCTTCTTCAAAACGCAACTGCTGGTTGACTGCCGCAATGATTCTGGCATCTTTAGCTTGCTTAACCATTGCCTCACCCGCTGCAACTGTCGTTGCAAATGGCTTCTGTGCCAAGATGTGTTTCTTAGCCGCTGCAACTTGCGCAAAGATTTCAGGTTGAGCAGCTGCCGGGACTGCGATATCTACAATCTCAACTTTGGGATCTGCCAGTAGCTCAGCGAGCGTCTTATAGACAGTTGGAATCCCATGGCGCTTTGCGACATCTTGCGCCTTTGCATGATCGGTATCAAATATTGCGACTACTTCTAGGCCAGCTTTCTTATAGGCCGGCAAGTGTGCGCCATCGACGATGCCACCTGCGCCGCAAATCCCTATTTTTCGCTTATTTTCAGGCTTAACTTCTAACTTAACTGCATCTGCAATTTCGCGAAATTGATCGATCATGGTTGATCCTTACCTTCTACTTTTGATTCTCGGCTTGGGAGGTTCGATATAAAACGGTCTGTAAATGTTCGGTATAGAGCACGAGTTCTTCATTATCGGCACGGAATATTTCATAACTAACTCTAAAGAGCCCCATATTTTCATATTTAGGAGTCTTCTCTAAGAGAGTGCGCATTCCGTAGATCGTATCCCCAATAAAAGTCGGCTTAATAAAGCGCAATTTGTCATAGCCATAGCTGAAGGTATTTACATTGTTATGGGCGAAGAGTCCCAGCCCATAGCTAAAGACCATCGCGCCGGGAACCAAGCGCTTTTTAAAGAGACCATGTTCGCGCGCCCAAATATCATCGCCCACATATGGGTGCATATCAAGGACGAGTGAGTTAAAGAGCATTACCTCGCCTTCAGAGATCGTGCGACGTAGCGAACGATCGACTTCGCCGACTTGGTAATCCTCATAAAGTTTTACATCTTGATTCCAGACTGGAATCTCATAGCGCGCAGTCGGATCTGGATTTGGATTCTTCATATTTGCTCCCTTTATATCCCGAACTCTTTACGGATCTTCTCGGTATCTTCACCGACATGTGGCGCACCTTTGGAATGCTTTACCGTCTTGCCATCAATACGCATTGGTGATCGCGTAGTTGGAATCGTTACCTTTGATCCATCTTTACCGGTGCGCTCGGTCTTTTGCACCATATCAATTGCGCTAAAGCCTTCATGTTCGACTAATTCCGGCAAAGTCAAAACTGGAGCACACCAGATATCGGCAGCATCTAATATGGCAAGCCAATGATCAGTCTCTTGCGTTGCAATCTTGGTACTAAGCGCTTTCATAATCGCCTCTTGCTCACTCCACCAAGATTTAGGATCTTCATAGCGATCTAAATCAACGCCGAGTAATTTACCCAGGGCTGGAATTGGGGTCATCGCGATCGCTAAATACCCTTTTTTAGTGGGATATAGGCCATATGGCGCAGGTAGAAATGCGTGTGCAGAATTTCCTGCACCGCGATTTACCACAACGCTGGGATCAAAAAGGTTTGCCGAAATTAACTCAAACTGTAGATCCAACATTGATTCGAGCAAACTAGATTCAACTAACCCACCTTTACCAGTGCGTTCGCGGCGCAATAAAAGCGCGATTACACCTGATGCTAGATGAGTTGAGGTAAAGATATCGGCAACAGCTAGACCAACCGGAATTGGAGGATCTCCTGCTCGACCATTTAACCAAGGCAGACCCGAAATACTTTGCGCTAATAAATCCTGTCCAGGGCGATCTTTAAAGGGACCTTCTGCGCCGTAACCAGTTGCGCTGCCATAGACAATTCGAGGGTTAACTTTCTTAACATCTTCATATCCAAGTCCCAAGCGCTCGATAACGCCCGGACGGAAGTTTTGAATGATTACATCTGCCTTCTTGACTAACTCCCATACTTCGGCAAGTCCTGTTGGATTTTTTAGATCTGCCGCAAAGCTCTCTTTATTGCGATTCATAATATGAAAGGACAATGTGTCCCCATCTTTCTCAAGACCAGCAAAGGCCAAGGTGCGACCGATATCGCCGGTACCTGGCCGTTCTACTTTGATTACTCGTGCTCCCATATCGGCAAGGCGCATCGCAGCAACAGGCCCTGCTAAGAATTGCGAGAAATCTAAAACCAATATGCCATTTAGCGGCAGATCGGATTTATCAAGCGATTGCTTAATCGACATGGAAAACTTCCGGTATTGCCGCCCACCATTCACCATCGGCGCGATCGGCAACTGGTGTTTGCAGCGGCTTACAAACGTCCCACCATTTCTGGGTCATTGGATCGGCGGCCATCAGCGCCATATCTGCATCGAAATCACTGCCGATATATTCAAAGTAGGAAAATAGAAGTTCGCCATAGCGATAGATCGAGTAATTACGAATATTACATTCGTAAATCTTGGCCAAGATATCGGGCCAGACATCAGCGTGTAAACGCTCATATTCAGCGCGATTTTCCGGCTTCATACCGATTACTGAGGCATAACGTGTCATGGCTACTCCTTAACCTAACTTGTAGAAAGCTTTAGCAGTCTTATGGCGCATCCATGACTGTTCTTCTTCACTAAATTTTGAGATTACTTCGACTTGGGCCTGCCAGATCTCGGCGTAGTTATTGCCGAGGACAATTACCGGCCAATCTCCACCCATCATCACGCGCTGAGCGCCATAATTTTTCACGATGAAATCAACATATGGCTGCCAGTCAGATACTTTCCAATTGGCAAGATCAGATGCGGTATTTAGCCCTGATAACTTGGCATAGACATTTGGGAAGGCTGCGATCTCAGCCATTGACGATGCCCATGGCTCCATCTCTTTAGCCGCAATCGGTGGCTTGGCAAAGTGATCAACCACAATCTTCATATTGGGAAATTTCTTCGCCAAGGTAACAACGTTCTTGGTGTGCTCTGGCTTTATTGAAACATAATCAAAGCTAAGCCCGGCTTTCTCGACCATGGCAAGTGTTTCCAATACTGCCGGGCGCAGAATCCAAGCATCGTCGGATTCATACTTGGGATTGGAGTAATCGTGAGTTAAATTGCGAACGCCTTTGAAATACGGGTTCTTCTTAAAGGTTTCAATCGCAGCGCGCGCTTCGTTGGGGCGATCAAAAGGAATCCAACCAACTACACCTTGCACAAAATCAGAGTTTGCTGCCACATCTAACATATAAAAAGTATCTTCATAGGTATCGCCTGCTTGAACTAAGACAGAACCTGTAACACCTGAGGCAGGAATTTCTGGAGCAAGACGCTCAGGTGTGAAGTCGTCATAGAGCGGACCATATTCTGGTGCGATCCAAGAATATGCGCGCTCACTCATTACCCAAAGATGTTGGTGGGTATCGATTAGTTCATTTGTCATGGTTATCTCCTATTTCTCATCTCATTACAGAACGCCGTAGGCATCCCATACTTCTCTGACACTTTTACCGGCCAATAAATCCTTTAAAACGCTCTTTTCGGTAGCTGCGCGAGCATTGGCTAGCTCGGTCACCTTTGCTAAATGCTGAGCCGGCACAACCACAATTCCATCGGCATCTGCAATAACACCATCGCCCGGGTTTACTTCTACTCCCCCACAAGTAACGGTTGTGCGCATAGATTTAATGCGCATCCGTCCTTTGTAATCTAACGGGCGAGTGCCATAACCAAATGCTGGGAAATCTAAACCAACGATCTGTTCGGTATCACGCAGCGGACCATCTGCCACTACCCCTGTACCACCGCGTCCCTTTGCTGCTGCTGAAAATAGCTCGCCCCAGAAAGCCGAAAGCGCATCTCCTCCGGTTGCAACCACTGCTAATTCACCAGGTTTTAGTGTATCTAGAAAATCAATTCCATCCCCATAAGGATCTTTCTGGTCATATTCGCTATCTGCCACAAAGTGAACAGTTGCAGCTAAACCAACGGCGCGCATATGTGGACGCAGCGCCTTAACATTTACCGACATAGCGTTATTGCGAACTCCGATTACATCAAGTGAATCCGAGATCATGGCGCTACGAACGCGCGCATCCAATAGCCAACTCATTTCTTCTTCTCCACCATATAGACATGAACAAAGGCGATCACAGTTTCACCACGTTGATTGGTAACGGTGACTTGCTCATCTACTAAACCGAAATCAGCGGCGCGCTTGGCATGCTCGCGCCTGGCCACAATCTCAGCCTTTGAGGTAATGGTGTCGCCTATAAATACCGGTGAAATAAAACGGACTCGGTCATAACCATAACTAAAGGCAACTTCATTTATCTCTCCAGCAAGTGCGCCAACGGCAACGCTTAAAATCAAGGTTCCATGGGCTACGCGTTGCCCGAATTCTTGAGTCTTGCACCATTCGGCATCCATATGATGGGGATAGAAATCACCGGTTTGTCCGGCGTGAGTGACGATATCGGCTTCGGTTATTGTGCGCCCCATGCTGGTACGAGTTGAATTTATCTCGTGTTCTTCAAAGTAAAGTTTCATAGTTATTCCTTTACATACCTCTCGTACATGGATGCGATCTCTGAAACTACGCTCGCACTTACCTTTCGGGAAGTCAATGCGTTATGAATCACCAGCGAACTTTGATACTGCACATCAGGCCAACCCAATACCCGCGGACGAACCCAAGCGCGCTCTAAGGTGCGCAAGGTATTGCGGAAGAAGTTAAGGGTTAGATCATTTAGCGCACCGTTCTTCCAGGCCACCAGATTGCCTGGTTGGCCACCAGCTGCGCCATAAGTCGTTGCTTGGATTTCCGGTAGCGATAGCAAGATTGCGGCAGTTGCGGCAGCCTCCACATTTTTACTTTTACTTGAAATAGCAACGCCTGCTCCACCTAGCTGTGAACCAGATGCTTGGCCATCGAAAGATGGCACATCTTCATAGACCAAGCGGTGCTTTCTAAAACCAGTGTGTGAATAATTGCTGTAGCCATACATGCAGATGCCATGGGAATAATCTTCACCACCGCTTAAACGTTCTGCAATATCAATGGGATTACTTGTCGCACAGAAATCGGGGACTAGCGCTGATAGCTCGAGCATAAATTCCAGAACTTCCAGCACAACCTTTTGATCAATAAAGGTCTTTGTGGCAGTTAGCGGTGCACCTTTCTGGGCCATCAGCGTTGCAAAGGTACTAAAGGCATCTACTGGCTTATGGGGCCAAAGTAATTTACCGGTACGGGCTAGATCTATTACATCACTCCAAAAGACAGGTGATGAATCTGCTTTGTCGGGGCGGTAGGCGCTTACTTGTGCTGCTGTATCAATAGCCAGCGCCCAATGCTTTCCTTGATATTTATAGGAAGCATGTGATTGTCCAACGCTGGTTCGCTCTAGTAACTCGAGCTGTTCCTTTGTGGCCACATCTTCAAAGGCGATTACCGCTTTGGCGTGGACCGCATCAGGAATATGTGGATGATCGATAATCATTAAATCGTAATCTTCATAGAACTCAGAGATATGTTGATCACCGAAGGCGAGCAGCGAACGCGCATCCCAGTTAACAGATATGCCACAGCGCTCTTGCAACAGATCGTTTGAGTTAACGACTGAATCAAGACCGCGCGGGTGATCCCACGTCATACCTTTTAACTGGATGGTCATCTTTAAGCGCCGAGCACCTTATTAATTTCAGCAGCGATCCATTTACGGATTTCAATGCCCTCATCAATATATTTTCCATAGTTAAAGAAGCCATGGATCATGCCCGGGCAATCGATATATGCCGTTGGAACACCAGCAGCCTTTAACTTGGCGGCGTAATCAATACCGTCTTGGCGCAAAACATCGTATTCGGCGGTGAAGATAACTGTAGGCGCTAAGCCTTCAAAACTCTTTGCAGAATGGGGAACCGCATAAGGATTCTCGCGATCTGCTTGGCCATTTAGATATTGCTCCCAGAGCCATTTCATACCGCGCTGGGTCAGGCCATAGTTATCAGCGTTTGGAACATCTGCTGCATCAACATATTGCGGACCATTACATGGATAGATCAAGAGTTGATATGCCAACTTAATACCGCGATCGCGCGCCGCCAATGCAACCGCTGATGCCAAATTACCGCCGGCGCTATCGCCGCCGACGCCGATTTTATCGGCCTTGATATTTAAAGATTTAGCGTTTGCGACAACCCACTGCAAACCTTCATAGCAATCATTAAATGGGATCGGAAATTTATGTTCTGGAGCTTTCTGGTAATTAATAGATATGACAACTGAGTTAGTCATTGTGGCAAGGGCTGCGCATTGCGCATCGTATTTACCTACGTAATTAACAACCCATCCCCCACCGTGGAAGTAGACAAGTGCGTTAAAGGGACCGCTTCCTGCTGGTGTATAGATCTTGATGTAGGTATCTGCGGTGCTGGAGGTAAAGAAACGGTTATCTATGCGAACAGTTGGATCGATGGCACCTGAAATATCAGGTTCACCATGTGAACCACTGCGCGCAGCAAAGGCGCCTGCCTCAGATATATCGGGCGCGTTAAAGGAAGCCATGAGATCTAAAAATGCCTTAGCTTGCGGATGTAGCGCCATTTATTCCACCCTTTTCTACAGAACTGTTTCGATTTTCTGCCAGATATCTTCTGGAAGTTCTAAATCTAAATTTGCAGCATTACTTAAAATCTCATCTGTACTGCGACAACCAATTAACACGCACTTAACCGCTGGGTGGCGCAGCGGGAACTGCAACGCTGCTGCCGCAAGTGGAATATCGTGCTGATCTAATAGCGCTTTAATGCGCTGGGCCTTAGCCAAAATTTCATCAGAGGCTGGAACGTAATCAAAGGTCGCACCCGCGACCGGGTTAGCCAAGATACCTGAGTTCAAAACTCCAGCTGCAATGATATCCACGCCGCGTTCTAGAGCCACTGGCAATAAATCAGCCAGCGCTCGTTGATCAAGGAGTGAATAACGACCGGCAATCAAAACCAAATCAATATCAGTCTCCTTAATCATGCGCGCCGGTGTTGCCGATTGATTCATGCCAACGCCAATAGCTTTAATGATTCCCTTATCGCGCATCTTTAGTAGAGCAGGAAATGATTCGCGAATTGCCGCATCGGCATTATCGTCCGGATCATGAATCATTAATATCTCAACGCTTTCTAGCTCCATTCGTTCCAAGCTAGAGCGCAGTGATTTTTCAACTCCACTTTCTGAGAAATCAAAGACTCGAGTAACTGAGGTATCTGTGTCAGCAAAATCTGGTTCTGCCTCATACTCGGTTGGAACAAGTAAGCGGCCAATCTTGGTTGAGATCTCAAAACTGGCGCGGGGCTTGCCTTTTAAAGATTTCGCTAAACGACGTTCAGCGGTCCCTTTTCCATAATGAGGTGCGGTATCGATGTAGGTAATTCCATTATCGAGTGCGCAATTAATTGCGGCATCACATTCTTCTTGTGAGACAGATGTATAGAGACCGCCAAAAGTTGCAGTCCCCAAACCCATCTGGGAGATTTCGAGCCCAGTTCTTAACTGAACTCGATCGTTGTGAGCCATGGTCGTTGTTCTCGTCTTAGAGAACTACTCCTTAATGGAGCCAGAGAGCATGCCTCGCACCAGACGCTTCTGAGAGATTAAGAAGACGATCATGATTGGAAGGGCAATCAATACACCAGCGAGTGCAATTTCTGGTTTTCCAATTGGAACCGATGTCGCGCCAACTGCCGGGTTAATCGCTGGAGTTGAGTAGAACAAGAAGCCCATACCAATTGGCAAGGTGTAGTTCTCGCTGGATGGAAGCAAGATGTAAGGCAGGAAGTAATTTGCCCAGTTGCCGATAAAGGCGAAGAAGGCAAGAAGTGAGATCAGCGGACCTGATAACGGCATACAGATCTTTAGATACAGCTGGAAATCATTACAGCCATCGATTCGCGCTGATTCATAGAGCTCTTTTGGAATAGTCGTTGAGTAATAGATATAGGACAAGAAGGCACCGAATGGATAGAGCGATGAAACCAGAATCACTGAGATCGGCTTATCCATAAGTGAGAGCTTGTCCATCAGTACGAATACTGGAACTACCAAAGCCATCGGTGGAACAAGCATCGTGATCAAAGTTGAGATCAAGAAGGTGCGCTTAAACTTGATATTAGAGGCCGTTAAAACGAAACCAGCAAGGGATGCGGTAATCGTTGCAATTACTACGATGGATCCGGTAAACCAGATTGAGTTCCAGGCCCATTTAGCGATTACACCATCATCGAAGTACTGCAAGTTCTTCCAGGCATCTAAATAGCCAGATATATGGCCGAACATAAGTGGATTCTTATTTGAAAGTTCCGCATCAGTCTTAGTTGGTGCAAGGAGCAACCAGATCATTGGAACTACGCTGACTACTGCAAAGAAGATCAGGAATGCATTTACAAAAAAGGCAGCGATCGGATTTTCTTGACGGAGCTTGTAGGCGCGGCGATTGATCTTAAGTAATGAGGCCATGGTTATTCTGCCTTTCGCTTGCCTGAGACTTCGGCTTCTTCGAACATATCTGTCTTAAAGATAACGATCAGCGCACCTAGCAAGCTAGGAATCAGCAACATCAGAGAAAGCGCTGAGGCGCCACCAAAGTCACCGGCGGTAAATGCCAACTCAAATGAGAGTTGATCGAGCGACCATGCTTCAGCAATTCCGGAATAGACGCCAGTGTTTAACAACTGCGGCTCAACGAAGAGCTGCAGACCACCGGCAAAGATAAGTACGCCCATGTAGATGATGTACTTCTTGATCAATGGAAGTTTGATTCGCCATCCCAGTTGGAAGGCAGAGCAGCCATCCATACGGGCTGCTTCGATAATCTCTTGAGAAAGTGATTGCAGCGAACCGTATTGGATCAAGATCCAGTTACCGGCAACAACGAAGAAGGCCATGATCGCAAAGAGCCAGGTTAGGTTCTTGCTCTGCCAGATATCTTCGCTCTTTTCTATACCCAGAGCGTTTAGAACTGGCTTAATTGGGCTAAGTGTTGGCGCAAAGATTACATACCAAACAAGAACTGCCACAGCGCCTGAAATCGAGGCCGGAACGATATATGCAAGGCGCAGCCACTTCTTCCACTTACTTGGATTCATATCGAGCATGAGCGCTACTGCAATAACAAAGACTGTTGTAATTGGAACATAGAAAGCCATAAAGCCGAGCACATGTTTTAACGCCGGCAAGAATCTAAAATCTTGTAAAACAATTTTAAAGGCATCCCAGCCACCATCTGGATTTACACGAGATTCGTGAGGTACTTCCAAGATCGCCATAACAATAGGGATAACACCAAAGACCACCAGTAGCGCCATGTACGGTGCCAACATCGCATACATTGCAAAACTGCTACCGATTTTCTTCTTCCTGGCCATTTAATCCCCCAAATTATTTAAAACTTATTAAAAACTATTTCCAACTAATTTAGGTAAGAACCAGGCTGGCCACCTAAATGACCAACCTGGTTCTTCATCCCTCTTAAGGTATTACTGGTAGAGCTTTACTTCGATCAGCTAGTTGTTACCTTGTAACCAAGCTGCTTAGCAAGGTTGCTCGCATAAGTTGCGAAAGCATCAAGAGCTGCTTGCGCATTCTTCTGCTTCTTCAACTCGTTAGAGAAGGTACCTTCCATGGCGCCGTTGGTGTCATAAGAAACAGGCTTCTCACCTGAGAAGATCTTCTTTGACTGTTCCAACATTGCTGGGTATGGATTTGCTGAGTAGTACTTGTCAGCTGAGATAGCTGCCTTCCACAGAGCATTACCAATTTGTGATGCTGGGAATGTTGGAGCACCCTTTGAGCCATCTGGGTTCGCGACATCAACGACGTTGCGCTTGTCTTGAACCATGAAGACTGCAAATGCAAGTGCTTCCTTTGGATACTTAGAGTGTGGAGATACGGTGTAAATTCCGCCGCCCCATTCACCTGAGTAGTTAACAGTCTCGCCAGCCCACATTGGCATTGGTGCAGCAGTGATCTGACCTGCTGGAACTGCCCATGATGAAGCTGGACGGATTACGAATTCACCGAACCATGATGGTCCGATAGTCATGACAACCTTGTTGGCTTGTCCGTAATCCTTGATGAAGTCAGCATCCCAAGGAGCTGATGTTGACATTACTCCAGAAGTAATCATTGGTTGCAAAAGCGCTGTTGCGCGTGTGCACTTAGGTGATTGTGGAGCAATCTTTACAGCTGTTGCAGATGTTGCTTGGTTAACTGGGCACTGTGATGGCCATAGGTATGATGAATAAACACCTTGAGCACCAAGAGCACCTAGTGAATAACCTGGGTGGTTCTTAGCAATATCTGCACCGATCTTTGCGAAGTCATCCATTGTCTTAGGGACTGTGTATCCGAAGTCCTTCATCAACTTGGTGTTAACCCAAAGAACAGTCTGTGCAAGGTCGTTCTTGACGCAGTAGTACTTGCCGTCTGAACCCTTACACCACTGATTTCCGGCTTCCATATCTTTCCAGAATGCTGGAGATGCGTACTTATCAAGAGCAAGTGCGTTATCTGCATCCTTTAGGACTGATACGTCATTTGGTGGGCCGAATACAACATCTGGCCAACCCTTTTTAACGCGGTTAAATAGTGAAACTTTCTGTACTAGATCTGCCTGTGCGTGAAGTTCAACCTTCACATCAACTGTTGGCTTCATGATTTGTGCGTACAACTTTGCTCCTGGTAGACGCGGCGCATCTACCCAGATTGTGATTGAAGGCTTTGCTGCTTGCGCAGGCATAGCCATCACTGTTGTACCTGCAATTGCAAACGCACCAGCGATTGCAATCAGTGAGTACTTCTTCTTCAAGGTATCCCCCTTTATGAGTCTGGCGCCAGCTCCTAGTTGCCGATCTGACCAGTTGCAGAAATACTAGGGGTGGGAATACTATTTCGTATAGTATTTTCAATATATCTTTTTGATATCTTTTTCAAGGCTCTGGAAGAAGGCGCTCATGAAAATCACCAATGTTGAGGTAATTCTTGAGGAACGCCCTGGTTTCACGCCTGCCTTTGTCTGGCGCGATCGAGTCCCTGGCTCCGATGGCTCAACTTTAGGTGGCTGGCTAGTCATCGAAACCGATGCCGGAATCACTGGCTTTGCCTCTTCCAATCGCGGGGTCATTCTCAAAGATTATGTAGATCGTCGCTTTCGCAATGAGTTAATTGGCCAAGATCCACTGCAACGTGAACATTTATGGGAACGTGTTTGGGAACTCGATCGCATCGAACGCTTTGCCCCAAATTTAACTCACTTAGTAGATGTTGCACTTTGGGATATCGGTGGCAAACAAGCAGGATTGCCAGTTCACCAATTGCTTGGTGGATATCGCACCAAACTTCCGGCATATGCCTCAACTGTTACTTACTCATCAATTGCCGAATTTCTAGATATTGCCGATCAAGCACTTGCCCTTGGTTATCCGATGATTAAGTTGCATGCATTCGGTAACGCAAAGCGAGATGCTGAACTCTGTTTAGCACTTCGTGCCCATGTCGGTCCTGATGTGGAGCTAATGTATGACGGCTCTGCCGCTTTCGATTTACAGGATGCCGTTTATTTGGGCCATGCTTTAGATGAAGCAAATTACCTTTGGTATGAGGAGCCAATGCGCGAATTTAGCGTTACTGCATATAAGTGGTTGGGTGAGCGAGTTCGCGTGCCTTTATTGCTCGCTGAAGTAACCGATGGATCCCATATGAACGCCGGTGACTTTGTCGCAACTGGTGTAGCCACTAGCTTGCGCACAAGTACATTCCTTAAAGGCGGATTTACTGGCGCGATGCGCATCGCTCATTTAGCAGATGCTTATCACCTTCGTGCAGAAGTTCACGGTATGGGTCTGGAAAGCGCTCATCTATGTATGGCTATTAAAAATACAACTGCTTATGAATCACTGGTTTGGGGCAATCCAATCAAACGCGAAGCTTTGGTACACGCCGATGGCCATGTCCATGCCCCAACCGCACCTGGGGTTGGCTTTGAGTCGCTGTGGCAAGAAAATGGAATTCCTAAGGGCTTAGAGAAGTACGTAAAGTAATGGCGAAAATAACTGGTTTCCAAACTTTCGATGTTCGCTTTCCAACTTCGAAGATGCTCGATGGTTCAGATGCGATGAACCAAGACCCAGATTACTCTGGGGCTTATCTGCGCATTAATACTGATTCTGACGTACATGGTGATTCGCTAATTTTCACAATCGGACGCGGCAATGAAGTGCAGATCAAAGCTTTAGATATTCTGGCTGAGAAAGTAGTCGGGTTGGATACCGCAGATGCTTTTAACAATATCGGCGATATAGCTCGGCAGTTATCTGGTGATTCACAGTTGCGCTGGTTGGGTCCAGATTACGGCGTCTTTCATATGGGAGCCGGCGGTGTTTTAAATGCTCTATGGGATTTATTTGCAAAAGAGCGCAAGGTGCCGCTTTGGAAGTTGTTATCTGATTTATCACCAGAGCAAGTAGTCAATGCTATTGATTTCCGCTATATAACCGATGCGCTAAATCGCACCCAGGCGCTAGATATCTTAAATCGCCAATTAGATTACAAGAGTTCCAATGAGGCAAAGCTACGTACCCAAGGGGTCTTGGCATACACCACTTCCCCGGGCTGGCTCGGCTATACCGATGAGAAGATGCTTAAGCTCACGCAAGAGGCTATGGATCAAGGATTTACCTTACTTAAATATAAATGTGGTAAATCTTTAGAAGATGACAAGCGCCGCCTGCGGAAAGTGCGCGAGCTAGTTGGCCCAGATTTTTCAATTGCGATCGATGCCAATCAAGTCTGGGATGTTGATGAAGCAATTACTTGGATAAATGAATTACGAGAATTTAAATTGCGTTGGATCGAAGAGCCAACTTCACCAACTGATGTAGTTGGCCATGCCAAAATTGCAGCAGGGGTTGCCCCTACAGCAGTTGCAACCGGTGAAATGGCAGGATCGCGAATCATCTTTAAACAATTGCTGCAGAGCAAAGGTTTCTCGGTGATGCAGATCGATGCCACACGAGTTGCCGGTGTTAACGAGAACATTGCAAATATCTTGATGGCTGCAAAATACTCAGTTCCAGTTTGTCCGCACGCAGGCGGCGTTGGACTTTGTGAGATGGTGCAGCATCTAGCGATGTTTGATGCAGTGGCTGTCACTGGCCATCATCCAGGGCGAATCGTTGAATTTGTTGATCATTTGCACGAACACTTTGTAGTTCCGACAGATATACAGAACGGTAGTTACATGGCTCCGCTTCAACCAGGTGCGGGAGCAGAAATGCATCAAGCGAGTATCGATAAGTACCAATTCCCATCAGGTTCGTACTGGAAGAATGGAGCATAAGCATGAGCACTGAATTCAAAGGTCTCACTGCCGTCGTCACCGGAGCAGGTTCAGGTATCGGTTTAGCCGTTGTGCGACTGCTCTCGGAATCTGGCGCCAAAGTTCTTGGCCTTGATTTAAATGAAGGTGAAATGTCTAAGTACGCGACCTTCATCCCTTGTGATGTCTCTGATCCATCGAAAGTTGCCGCCGCCTTTATCGAAATTGCCAAGCACACAGATGTAATTGATGTACTTGCCAATAACGCAGGCGTTGGAGCAATTGGTTCCATTACCGATGCCAAAGAAGAAGAATGGCAGAAAGTATTTGGCGTAAATGTCTTTGGCATGGGTCGCGTTAGCGCAGCTGCAATGCCGATGCTAAAGAAGAGCAAGTTCGCTTCCATTGTTAATACTTGCTCAATCGCTGCAACTGCTGGCTTGCCACAACGCGCCGTATATAGCGCAAGCAAGGGCGCAGTTTTATCACTTACCTTGGCGATGGCAGCAGATGGCATCCCAGATAAGGTGCGCGTTAACTGCGTTGCACCAGGAACTGCAGATACTCCATGGGTGGCCCGCTTGCTTTCTCAAGCTGCCGATCCCGCTGCCGAACGTGCCGCGCTAGAAGCGCGTCAACCAATGGGGCGTTTAGTTAGCGCAGATGAAGTTGCCAGCGCAATCTTGTATTTAGCGAGCCCACGTCAGGCATCAACCACGGGCATTGTTCTCAGTGTGGATGGCGGTATGCAAGGATTACGCCTTCGCAAGTAGCGCAAGATCTAATTGAGCGGGGTTAGTTATGCCAACTAAGAAGAGCGCATCTGCTCGCCCGGTAAAACGCACGCCCCGTCGCTCAGTTCTCTCTGATGAAATCTACGAGATGATCAAACGGATGATCTTTGATCACGAGATCGCACCGGGCTCACGTGTAAATATCGATGCCCTCGCGGTGCAACTAGATGTATCGCAGACCCCGGTGCGTGAAGCACTGGCTCGTTTGGAATCAGATGGCCTAATCGCCAAAGAGCCTCTTAAAGGTTACAAGGCAACGGCTCTCTTATCGCTAAAAGAATTTAATGATCTCTTTCAGTTTCGCCTACTTATCGAACCATGGGCGGCCGAACAAGCAGCCAAGCTGGTAGATAACACCGGCAAGACCGCCTTAAAGGCTGAGATGCAAAGTGCGAAAACTGCGTTAAAGATTTCCGGTGATGATCAATTCCAGGCGCTGACTGAACACGATGCCCGTTTTCATGCACTAATCGCCAGTATTTCCGGCAATCAATCAGTTGCCGATTCATATGAACGCACCCATTGCCACCTACATTTATTCCGCTTATTCATGGCAAATAAATTGCACTTAATTGAGGGCGAGAGTCGAGCAAAATTTGTGCAAGATCTCTTTGATGAGTATTACCAAGTCGGTTCAGGACAACTCGCACTGAAAGAGCATGATGTGATTGCCAAAGCGATTATCGATCAGAATTCAAAGGCGGCGCGCACCGCGATGCACGCACATATCGAATCTTCACTTAAACGATTCGCCCCTGCTGCACAAGCCATAAATAAAAAATAACTTCGTTTTATCCTTGACCCAAAGTTCTCTGCGCGCTAAGTTTTCCTATAGGATTTTTCGAGCGGATGGGAATTATCGTGGGCTTATCAATTATTAAAGATATTGAAATTCGCGCTTGCCGAGGTTCAGATGAGCCAGCATCAAAAGATGCAGTCGCTGCGGTAAAACTTCCGGGTGGCTCACGTCCTGATTTCACCGTCGTCACCATCACAACTGAAGATGGCGTTAAGGGAACTTCCTTTGGTTTTGGCGCACAAGATGCCAAGGCAGCGGCGGCAACAATGTCGCAAGTAAAGCCCTTCTTTATCGGGCGCAGCGCACATAGTTCTGCCAAGAATATGAAGGATTTTGAGCTCTTTGATCGCCGATGGAACCATGTTCCAATTTATTCATACGCTCCCTTTGATAACGCATGTTGGGACATCGTTGGCAAGATGGCGAAGTTGCCGGTCTATAAAATTTTAGGTGCAGCGCGCGAGAAGGTGCCGCTATATGTCTCATCAATGTTCTTGCCAGGACCTGAAGATTATGCCAAGCAAGCACTGGAGGTAAAAGCTAAAGGCTATAAGGGTTACAAGCTCCACCCACCAGGTGGCCTTGATTTAGATATCGCTTGTTATCGCGCGGTGCGCAAAGCAGTTGGTGATGACTTCACCCTGATGGCAGATCCAGTAATCATGTACTCATATGAAGAAGCCCTTAAGGCCGGGCGCGAGTTAGAAAAGCTAGGATATAAATGGTTTGAAGAGCCGCTGCTAGATGTCGATCTACATAGCCTAAAGAAGTTACGTGAGAAGTTAGATATTCCTATCTGTGGCACCGAAGTTATTGCTGGAAATAATTACTCCGTTGCTAACTGCATCAAAGAAGGCATCGTAGATATCGTGCGCACCGATGTTTCATGGCGCGCTGGTATCACTGCAGTTATGAAGACTGCGCATCTAGCTGAATCATTCGGGGTTAAGTGCGAGCTACACACCACGATCTATCACGGCCTAGAGCAAGTGCAGCTGCATCCATCCCTTGCCATCAGCAACTGTGAATTCTTTGAAACCCTTTACCCATTTGATGATTTCCAATTTGGCACAAAGAGCCAGTTAAATATCGTCGATGGTTATGTAATGGCGCCGCAAGGTGAAGGTCTATGTATCGATTACGACTGGGATTTCATCGACAAGCACACCGTTGCAATTCTTTAAGGGTTAAGAATTAACCTTCTGCAACAACGTTAATTAGAGGCTGACCTGCGGCAAAGCGAGCAAGTTGTGCTTCAACTAATGCGCGCCCACGGGGTTCAAAAGCCTTCGAATCTCCCCCAACATGTGGAGTAATGATCGTATTTGGCGTATTCCATAACGGGTGGCCGGCGGGAAGCGGTTCAGGATCGGTTACATCTAGCGCACATGAAATGCGCCCAGAATTTAACTCAGCTACCAAAGCATCGGTATCAATGATCGCACCGCGCGCTACATTAATTAGCGATGCACCATCTTTCATTGCAGATAGGCGCTTTGCGTTCATAAAGTGGCGAGTCTGATCGTTAAGTGGAACGATCAAGATAATTACATCAAAAGTTGGCAATAGGCGATCAAAGTTTTCCATCGTCAGTGCGCCATCTTTGCCCGAGCGTGAGAATGAAGTTGCCTCAACTTCAAAGCCGCTCAACATCTTCGCAATTGTTTTACCAATATTTCCATGTCCAACAATCGCAACTTTGGAATCGGTAAGAGATGCGTTGCTGGCATGCAACCACTGGCCTTTGCTCTGGTTCTGTGCAAATTCATAAAATCCGCGGCGTGAGGCAATAGCTAATCCAACTGCTAGCTCCGCAGTCGATGCATCGTGCACACCAGCGGCGTTACATAAGGTCACATCTTTAGGCAGCAATGGAATCACATCATCGACGCCGGCATTTGGAGATTGGATTACTTTAAGTGAACTCATTGCAGCGATCGGCGTAAGGGCTGCCTTCCCATACATGTAAGCCGGAACATAGAAGGTTATTTTTGCTAGATCTGAAGGATCAGGAGTTACTCCATTAGTTGGCAGATGCGTCAGCCCACCTGGAATCTTTAGATCACTCCATTGCGTCCAGATCACAAATTGCGTCCCTTGATGATTGGATCCCAATCACTGCGCGCAGACCAAGGTGTTTCATAACTTGGGTCATTTACATAACGGCTGATCACAAATTTAAGAGATGCAACTGCTCCCCCAACCAGGTCAAGGGCAAACCATTTATCGCCAATTGCCATCTCAGAAGTGGCGTCATCTGCGCCAGTTATGACAACAGATTCAAAGCGGTGTTCTGCAAATGTGCCGGCTTGGATAAAGAGCTCTTGCGCATCTGCGCCGATATTGGCAACTTGCATCGAAAGCGTCGTGGCATCCATACCATCGACAATTACTGCAACATCAGGTGGTAGTCCCGGACGCTGTAGCTTTCCGTCAAAGAAGCGAACCTTGCCATGTTGCAGACCGCCGTGAGAAATATGCATCGGTCCACCAAAGACCATCTGTCCCAAGCCTTCAAAGTAAACGGGATTAAATTCTTGCCAGGCGTGGATGTTGTAACCCGGAACGCGCAGATCGAGTCCGACGACTTCATCTGCAGTTGCTGGGTCATAGCTATCCCAGTTTCGGGGATTGCCGGTGTTAGAGCGCATCTTGCGCAGTTGAATTTTTATTAGCTCTAGGTTTGCCTGCAAAATCTCCACTGGATAATTTGGCAAGTGGCCCTGCACAAATTGGAACCACGGCAGAGTATTTGCAATGTAATGCTTGGTATCGCGCCCAGTTCCCTTCTTTCCCCCTGAAACACCAGGAATATAAATCGCATCCCAATTATTATCACGTGGCAGCGCAAGGATGCGATCTAAATCTTCTTGCGCCATCGATGAGGTCCATAAATAGATCATGTGGCGCGCAGATGGCAATCGGTAATCTGCCCAACCAGCATCGAAGTGGCGATGTGGCACCTTTATTTGGCCATCGACCTCTTTACGTAGCGACCAAATTAAATCAAATTGTGAACGTGGCAGATCCAAATACTTGTAATCACCGGTTAATAGAACAGCGTTCATCGCCGCATTTGTAATCGGCTCCATAATTGTCATAAAGCCATGTGGCCAGCGCCAGCCGTAATAGCCACCCCACCATTTGCCATCATTAAATTCACCGATCTTGCCGCTGGTTCCGATGTTATCGGGCATGATTCCGCCGTTAGCGTCCTTGCGATCCATCCAAGCTTGCAAATACTCCAACATAATCTGCTTTAGATCAGCATCGCCTGAATACATATAGGCATGGGTTAAAAGTGAAGTTGAATTTAGATTTAGCGGAACATCACCGCGGTTCATGCGCTCATTCATTTTCTTAATTAGATCGTCATAGACTTCCGGGTCTGACCAATGACAGCGCATACTTGCAAAATCAGTTTTGACAATATCTTCATACGGCGCCAAGTAATCATCAAGGACGGTGCGGTGGGTCTCCCAATCTTCGTGGGTTACAACTTGGCGCGGTCCGCGACTGCCAGTAAGTGGCGACAACATCGCTTTCTTAGCGCGATCGTAATTGCGCGCCTCTTTATCTTTGCCGGTATACATCCCAGCAAAGCGGGCTGCGCGCTGGCGATCGATTAAAGATTCAGGTTTAGTTAAACCAAAGAAGTAATGGAATAAGTAACCTTCACCGTGATGCATCCAGTCGTAGTACCCATCGAATTCGCGATGAATCTGTCCATATTCAGTCCATTGCAAGGTTATGGAATCCCACATCTTGCGCGCTAATTCATAGACTTCTTCGCTGCCCCCGATTGTGTAGAAGAGTGCCAAATACATAAATGCTTCATAGGGATCATCTGATCCATCCATGCTGGGCCACTCATCGCGCCAAATAATTGAACCATCGCTGCGGGTATAGCGCGCTACGAATTCTGGGGCTACTTCATTTAAAGTGGTGATGATCTGGCGTTCTAACTTGGCCCATTCAGGTGCGGCAGCTTTTGAACTTACCTTTGCGCGCTTGACTGAATGGTTAGCCATTTTTTTATCCTATTCTTATGAACTAGTTTTGGGCAATGAATTTTTCATAACCCAGCTAAAGGTGAGCGTGGTCAAAATCAAAACAAAGAAGATAACTGCATAGGCGGCCTCAAAGCCAAAGTTCTCGCTGACAAATCCCATAATCCAAGGCGATGCTCCATTGGAAATTCCCATACCCATCACAAAGGCTGCGATTCCTCTATCTGAACCTTGATCGCTACCACTTGCCAGTGCAATTGCGATTGCCGCACATGGTCCAATACCAGCAGCTGCAATTATCAGCCCCACTAATGTCAGCGTAGGTGAGGCTGTAAAGACAACAATTGCAATGCCTAGAGTTACCGAGACAAAGCAGTAACTCCAAATGCGCTTTAAATTAAATTCGCTCTTACTTGATAGATAAATACGTGAGAGCGCTACGAAATATGGCGCGATAGTTGCAAATAAAACCGCCGTCTTTAAAGCAGTTCCACGCTCTGAAAGCAGATCCACCGCCCAAGAAGAGAGCGAGACTTCCATGGTGATAGAAAGGAATGCAAAGATTATGATGGCAATAAAGTGCTTATCCCAATTGATTTTGCGTTCTTCATGGCTTGGTTCTGGGCGAGCTGCAAGTTCGGGAATTAAAAATTGCGCAGCCACTCCAACTAAGACCGCTGATATTCCAACGGTCCATCGCCATGGCACATCAACCTGGGTCGTAACTCCGATAACTGTTGGCGAAACTGAACCCATAAATAGACCAAAGCCAGTTGAGCGGAACATATTTTTCAGCGCAGTTTTGGAGTGTGCTCCTAAAATTGCAGTTGCGGTATTACCGGTAATCACTGAGCCGCTAGCGGCAAGTGCAATTGCTGGAATCGAGAAGTAGACGTTGGGACTAAAGCAATAGACCAAGGTTCCGGCAACGACTACAAACCAACCGATGCGCATAGTTTGATGCGCCGGGCGGCGATGGCCGTGGCTAAGCAGGATTAGCGAGATAAAGACCAGCGCAGATGCCCAGCCAATATTGTGCCAAGCAGCATGAACGCGAGTTAGCTCGAAATCTCGCTTAATGAGTTGGATTGAAAAACCGAGCGAGCCCATCAAATAGGACAACATCGCATTTAGTAAAACTAAACGATGCACCATCTTGGGCGGTAGAGCTTGCGGCACCAAAAACTCCCTCAAGTAGATTTTTAATCCTATAGGAGAATCTTTGCAAATAAAAAGCCCGCCGCAGTTACGCGACGGGCTTTTTAACGGGGTATGTTAAAAGTTATTGCTTAGCTGCAACCAGATGTGTTTCCACAACCTTCGCATACGAAGCATGCACCAGACATACGCATCTTGACACCGCATGTCATACAAAGTGGTGCATCTGATTTGATTCCCATTGATTCTAGGAGATCAGATGATGAACCAATTGCTCTGTCGAGTGGTGCAGGTTCGATCTTTACCTCAACTGCTTTTGGAGCTGCAGCCACAGGAGCCGCCACAGGCGCAACTGCTTTTGGGATATCAGCACTCACATCTTGTGTGTACTCGCCTGTTTCTAGCGCACGTGCACGCTCTGAGGATGTAAATAACCCCATCGCTGAACGTTGCTCGAATGGCAGGTAATCAAGTGCTAAGCGACGGAAGATGTAATCCATCATGGATTGCGCCATGCGAATATCTGCATCATCTGTCATACCAGCTGGCTCAAAGCGCAGGTTGGTGAATTTCTCTACAAATGTTTCTAGTGGAACACCGTATTGCAGACCGATTGAGACTGCGATTGAGAAGGCATCCATTACACCGGCCAACGTTGAACCCTGCTTGCCCAGCTTTAGGAATACTTCACCGAGTGCGCCATCAGCGTATGCACCTGAGGTCATGTAACCCTCAGCGCCGCCAACAGAGAATGATGTTGTTGTAGATGGACGAGACTTTGGAAGACGCTTGCGAACTGGAGTAGCAAGTTCTTCTGCTGCTACAGGTGCATCTTTCTTCTTCGCTTTGCCATCAGATAGTGGTTGTCCGACCTTGCAATTGTCGCGATAGACAGCAAGTGCCTTGATACCCATACGCCATGCTTCAAGGTGAACTTCTTCAACTTCTTCAACAGTTGCATCCTCAGGAAGGTTAACCGTCTTTGAAATCGCACCTGATAGGAACGGCTGGCAAGCAGCCATCATGCGCACGTGGCCCATTGGAGCAATTGAACGTGCACCAAGTGCACAGTCAAATACTTCGTAGTGCTCTGTCTTAAGTCCTGGAGCATCGATTACGTGTCCATTTGCTGCGATAAATTCAACGATCGCTTCGATGGTCTCTTCGGCATATCCGAGCTTGCGAAGGGCTGCTGGAACTGTCTGGTTAACGATCTGCATTGAGCCGCCACCGACTAGCTTCTTGAACTTAACCAATGAGAAGTCAGGTTCGATACCAGTTGTATCGCAATCCATCATCAGACCAATTGTTCCGGTTGGGGCAAGCACAGAGATCTGTGCGTTACGCCAGCCGTTCTTCTCGCCAGTTGATAGACATGCATCCCACGCCTTATTAGCCTCTGTCCAGACATCGATATCTAGAGTCGAGTTCGACTTTGCAGCACCAGATGCTGTTGCATGCTTGCGCATTACACGTGCATGTGGCTTAGCATTTTGTGCAAAACCTGCGTATGGTCCAACGATGCCAGCGAGTTCTGCTGAGCGCTTATATGTTGTTCCGGTTAGAAGTGAGGTAATTGATCCGGCTAGTGCGCGGCCACCTTCTGAATCATAAGCAATACCTGAAGCCATAAGAAGAGCTCCGAGGTTTGCATAGCCGATTCCAAGCTGACGGAAGGCACGAGTTGTGTCACCGATTGCTTCAGTTGGGAAATCTGCGAAACAGATTGAGATATCCATTGCAGTGATGATCATCTCGGATGCGCGAGCAAATGTCTTTGCATCAAATGATCCATCATCCTTTAGGAACTTCATCAAGTTAAGGGAAGCCAAGTTACATGATGAGTTATCTAGTGACATGTACTCAGAGCAAGGGTTTGACGCGTTGATGCGACCTGACTCTGGAGTTGTGTGCCAATCATTGACAGTGTCATCAAATTGAACTCCAGGATCAGCACATGCCCATGCAGCTTGTGCAATCTTTGTGAAGAGTTCGCGCGCATCAACTGTGTCGATAACTTCGCCAGTTGAGCGAGCTGTTAAACCAAATTGCTCTCCATTTTCAACTGCTTGCATGAACTTATCTGAAAGACGCACTGAGTTATTTGCGTTCTGGTATTGAACCGAGATGATGTCTTTTCCACCGAGGTCCATATCAAAACCGGCATCACGAAGGGCGCGAATCTTGTCCTCTTCATTGACCTTGGTCTCGATAAATTCTTCGATATCTGGATGATCAACATCTAGAACAACCATCTTGGCTGCGCGACGGGTCGCACCTCCTGATTTGATTGTTCCAGCGGATGCGTCAGCACCACGCATAAAGGAGACTGGACCAGAGGCTGTTCCACCTGATTTTAGAAGTTCCTTTGCAGAACGGATACGTGAAAGGTTTAGACCAGCACCTGAACCGCCTTTGAAGATCATTCCTTCTTCGCGGTACCAGTTAAGGATGCTATCCATCGTGTCATCAACCGACAAGATGAAGCATGCGCTTACTTGCTGTGGTGCTGCTGTTCCGACGTTAAACCAAACTGGTGAGTTGAATGCGAAAATCTGGTGCATGAGCATATGTGTTAGCTCGTGCTCGAAGATCGTTGCATCGTTATCTGTTGCAAAGTAACCAAATTCTTTTCCAGCTTTTGTGTATGTAAGAACTACGCGATCAATAACTTGCTTAAGTGACCACTCACGATTTTCTGCTCCTACTGCCCCACGGAAGTACTTGGTTGTAACGATCGTTGAAGCATTTACAGACCAGAAGTCTGGAAATTCAACACCATGTTGTTCAAATACAGTCTCACCGGTTTTCCAGTTTGCCTGCACAACATCGCGTCGTTCCCATTTGACTTCATCGTAAGGATGAACTCCTTCAGTTGTATAAATACGTTCGATCGTTAAGCCCTTACCCTTTACGGTGTTATGAGCTTTGATCTTTATAGGCCGGTTGATGACCGTATCTGACATTTTATATTTTCCCGTCTTCTCTTTTATTTAACGATTGCTCGTAGCTGGTTGGTTGACTTTTAACGATGGGGCATCGCTCTTTACATTTATTGCATTTGCGTGGGAATTCGCGCTCGAAGGCAGCGCTCGCAGTAACGCGATCTCGCCTTCGAAATCTTCAAGGGAGGCAAAGTTACGGTATACCGAGGCATAACGCAGGTAGGCGACCTCATCGAGTTCGCGAAGTGGCGCAAGGATTGCCATGCCCACTTCTTGAGCTTCGATTTCAGCTTTGCCAGTGCGACGAAGTGTTTCTTCAACGCGCTGGGCCAATAGGACTAGATCATCTTCGCCAACTGGGCGACCTTGGCAGGCTTTACGAACGCCGACCAAAACTTTTTCGCGAGCAAATGGCTCGGTTGCACCTGATCGTTTAATGATGTTGAGGAGTGCGACCTCTTGGGTTGAAAAGCGCTCGCCACATTGTGGGCATTCGCGGCGACGGCGAATTTGTGTGCCATCTTCAACCGGACGAGAGTCAACGACTCGTGAATCATCGTGTGTGCAGAACGGGCAAATCATCTCGGCGTGTCTCCCTTCGAAATACTAGATATTCCCAAATTTAGATGTATTGGTGAACCGCAAAAACTACCTTAAAAACACTACTTATGGAAGTTTTATTCGCTCCGACCCCTACATATAGTGGGAACTATAAAGCAAATCTTGAGACTTTGCCTGGTGGGTAGGTAAATTCCGCACCTAGGGCGTGTCGCGCCCTTTAGCGAAGTGGAATACGTAGCTTCTGGCCTGCTTGGACCTCAGCCGAAGCAAGTGAGTTAACAGATGAGATCTCATCAACTAGCGAGCGCACATCCCCACCATCGGCTAAGCGTGTAGCAAGGGACCAGAGGGTATCCCCAGGTGCCACGGTGACCTGGATAAATGATGTTGGGGCACCGACAGCATCGGTTGTGCCGGCTCCGGCCTTGAGGCCAAAGACGCTGGCTAAGACAACAGCCAGTGAGAGAACCAAGAGCGTGCGCGCCAGGCGACCACGACGTGTTAAATGCACGGCGGACGGATTGGTGCGAAACCCTTGATTTATAAGGGTTTCAGAGCTTGTCGCATGTGTTGAATATGCATTGAATGAAATAGTGCTCATGGTCATCTCCTGCTGGTACTACCTTGGGGAAGGTATTCGAACGCTTGTTCGAACAAAGCCAATTAAACCCCATGCCACCGACATCGGCAAGTTATTTTCGAACATATGTTTGATTTTTTTCTGCCAGTGTGTCACCCTGTATCCATGAGCAAAAAACCAGCCACCGGCGCCAAAGTCACTGAACTCCCCGATCAAGCAGCAGGCGAACACGGCCTCACCGCCCGCCAGCTCAAGATCCTTCAGGTCATCAAGGCCAGCATGGACGATCAGGGGTTTCCCCCATCTATGCGCGCAATTGCTCTAGCTGCTGGCCTGAGCTCCCCCGCATCGGTTAAATACCAGTTGGAAATCCTCCAAGAAAAAGGCTTCATAACCGCCCACCCGACCCGCGGTGGCGTCCTGGAAGTCCTGATGCCAGGTGAGAAATCCGAGATCGAAGTCGAAACCTCCAAGCAGGTTCCACTTGTCGGTCGTATCGCAGCCGGTGGTCCAATCACCGCAGAACAGAATGTCGAATCAACTTTCGCACTTCCTGAAACCTTGGTCGGCAAAGGCAACTTATATATGTTGCAAGTCGTCGGTGAATCAATGATCGATGCCGCAATCTGCGATGGCGATTACGTTGTTATCCGCGAACAGAAAGATTGCAACAATGGCGAAATCGTTGCCGCAATGATCGATGGCGAAGCCACTGTTAAGACCTTCCAACGCAAGAACGGCCACATCTGGTTACTTCCTGCCAACCCAGCATTCGAGCCAATCAACGGCGATAACTGCGAGATCTTAGGCAAAGTCACCGCCGTTATGCGCAGCCTTCGTTAAATAGTTACGAAGATATCTCCGCCAGTTTCAGTAACTGGATAAATCCCAAGGCCGTAAGAAGCTGGTCCACGTAAGACTGCGCCATCTTTTGAACTAAACAACGAGTTATGCGCCGGGCAGATGAATTCATCGCTTCCTTGTGGTTTAACTATGTAACCTGCATGCGGACATTCGGCGCTAAATGCATGAATTCCTTTGCTATCTCTAGCTAAGGCGATAGCAACGCGAACACCGGTTGCTGTTGTCGCAGTAACTACCTTTGATCCGCCAAGAGCTACATCAGAGGATGAAGCAACTTTAATTCCTTGCGTACTCGGCATAGGTGCTGGCGTTGGCGTTGGCTTGGGAGTCGCAGATGCCGTTGGTGATACAGATGCCGTTGGTGTTGGTGTAGCAGAAGCTGTTGGAGATGCACTTGGCGATGCCGAAGGCGCTGCGCTCTTTACTGGCAGAGGCACGCCCTTGCCCCAAACTAACTTTCCAGCCTTTTTCACACATGTAAATTTCTGGTTCCGGTAAATAACGCTTTGCCCAACGCGTGAGCACTTAATCTGCGGAGTATCTGCGGCAAAGGCGCCACCTGCAATAAACGACAACGCTGTGCCAAAGAGGCCAACGATTAAATCCCTGCGGCGAATCGACATTGCAGAAGAATAGTTGAGCCAATCGGCTTCTTGCCATATAAGGCAATGAACTCTGGGTTAATTAACCTAGAAAGAAGACAGTTGCTGCACCCAAGGCGATTAAAACCGCAGCAGCCACAATTGAATTTTGCTTGCCGATTCGCTGTGGCAGGCCGCCAATTCCGCTTAAGCGATCTTGATCCATATCTTTAATTACATTTATAAAGTGGGCAGCTGTTCCAAAGATCGCTCCCCCGAGCCACATCCACACCGGTGGATTTAAACCCTTTGAAATCACAACACATGATGGCAGCGCCGCAAAGGCGAGCGCATATGGCAACCAAGAAAATACGTTGTATTTAAAGTAGAAGTTATAGGCAACTCCCATGGAAATACCAAATATATAAACCATGCCGCCCTTAGCGCCAAGCGGGCCGAGTAAATTTGCCGCAAACGAGAAGGGCACCATAAAGCGCAACCAGTTAGTTAAATAACCGCGCGAGATTGAACCTGCGACTAATGGCTTATTTAGCCGCTGATGTCGCAGGTCATCGTCATAGTCATAGAGATCATTGCTCCAGCCGACAACTAGCTGCCCGGTGAAAACACCGAAAGCAATTAAAAAGGCTGAAGCCGCGCCCCGATAATGGCTCGCAAAGAACCAAGAGATAGTCGTGACGAGAAGAGTCGGCCCAAAGTGGGAGGCCTTTAGCACCCCACGAAACGTGCTCATCTAATTAGCTTTCAAAATCTCCGCCGCGGCCCGTTATCTTGCCGCGGTTCTTGCTTGGCTTCTCATATTTAAAGATCAATACGCCAGCCAGAAACGCATAAAGCGCAACTATTGCAATACCGATCCCCATTTAATTTTCTTCCTTAACCTAGAACAGCCCAGGTAACTAGTGCGAAGATTCCAAGACCCAAACCAACAATTGCGATTGCAGATAATGAGAGCAATCCACGTGATTCAGCGATCTTGGCAGCAAGGGCCGATGGCTTCTCAATCTTATTTAGATCAACGATTAAGGCTTCTGCTTCACGAACTGCGGCATATTGGCTAATGATCGCCAAGATTCCGGTTGCTGCGGCTACGCCCAAAGCGAGGAATTTCGCGTTATTGCTTGCAGTTGAAAACTTTCCAAATGCGGCAAGTGTCATAACGCCGATCAAAACTAGAGCTGGTGAAATTTGTGCGGTGATGATCTGGGTGCGCTTTTCATTCCAGAGCTTTATAAGTGTCTTCTCATCCATTGCAGTTCCTATCTAAAGTCTTCTTTTAGCCCGCGTTGGGCACTGAGGCAAAGGGTATTAGCCGAATTGGCTGTAGGCCAGTTGAAATCGAGAGTTTTAGGGGAGATTTACCCAAAATTCATGCTCTTTCGCTAGATAGATTTATTGCGTTTTGAAGATATGACCCCGGTATTAAAACCGGCCAGGTTTAGCCCACCAGCAAAACGGGCATGTTCGATCTTTAAGCATTTATCTTGCACCACATTTAAGCCCGCAGCGGTGCCGCGTTCGGCAGATGCCTGATCTGAAATCCCCAGCTGCATCCAGAAAGTCTTAGCTTTAATTGCAATTGCTTCATCCATTACACCTGGAATATCAGATGCCTTTCGAAAGACATCGACGATATCGATCGGTTCTTCAATATCGGCTAAAGATTTATAAACTTTCTGTCCCAGAATTACACTTAATTTTGGGTTTACAAAGAATAATTTAAAGTGCGATGCTGACAATAAGTAAGTAGAAACAAAGTAGCTGGCGCGAGATGGATTATCAGATGCTCCGACAATGGCCACGTTCTTTGCGCTGCTCATAAAGCTCAAGCGATCTAAAGCAGTTGGCTCTTGATAAGTCATGAGCGAGCCTTCCCAGTTGCAGTAGTCAAAGCTTGATCTAGATCAAAGAGAATATCTTCAACATCTTCTAAACCAACGCTGATTCGAATCAAATCCTGAGGCACGCCGGCTTCAATTAACTGTGCATCAGTTAATTGGCGATGTGTAGTGCTGGCTGGGTGAATTACCAGGGTGCGCACATCACCGATATTGGCCAAGTGGCTCGCCAATTGCACTGAATTAATAAATTTCTCACCAGTTTCGCGGCTTGAAAGGTTGCCCGCACCTTTAACGCCAAATGAAAATACCGATCCTGGACCTTCAGGCAAATACTTCTTGGCACGTGCATTATGTGGATGGCTAGCAAGACCAGAATATTTAACCCAGTCAATACGTGGATCACTTTCTAACCATTCTGAGACAACTTTGGCATTGGCCACGTGATCGCGCATACGTTGCGGCAATGTCTCAACGCCTTGTACCAATAAAAACGCCGACATGGCACTCAAAGATGCTCCGATATCTCGCAGCTGTTCGACGCGAACCTTGGTTAGAAATCCGAATTCCCCAAAGTTCTCCCACCAGGAAACACCACCATAAGAGGCAACTGGTTCTGTCATCGTTGGGAATTTGCCATTGCCCCAATTAAATTTTCCTGACTCGACAATTACGCCACCCAATGTTGTGCCATGTCCACCTAAGAACTTTGTTGCCGAGTGCAAAACAATATCTGCGCCATATTCAATTGGTCGCACCAGATAAGGCGTTGCCACAGTTGAATCAATCACCAGTGGCAAGCCGGCATCGTGGGCCACCTTGGCCAGTGCTTCAATGTCACCGATTTGGGAAGCCGGATTTGAAATCATTTCGGCATAGATAAATTTAGTCTTATCAGTAATCGCTGCTTTAAAATCTTCGGCCTTGTCGCTAGTAATAAATGTTGTATCAACCCCGAAACGGCGCAGCGTCACATCTAATTGGGTCAGCGTTCCACCGTAAAGGGCAGAGGAAGCAACCACGTGATCACCGGTGCCAACCAACGCTGCAAAGGTTAAGAACTGTGCGGCCATTCCGCTAGATGTTGCAACTGCGCCTATGCCACCTTCCAGGGATGCAATCTTTTCCTCAAAGGCCGAAACAGTTGGGTTACCGATGCGGCTATAGATATTGCCGTACTTTTGCAACGCAAATAGATTGCCCGCATCATCAGTATTTTCAAAGACAAATGCCGATGATTGGTAGATTGGTAGCGCCCGCGCACCTGTCTGTGGATCAGGTTGCGTTCCGGCGTGAAGCGCCCTTGTTTTAAAGCCCCATTGGCGTTCGCTCATATGCCAATTAAACACCACCTTGCCAGCGCGGCTATCATTGCCCCGTGAGCCACAATAAATTCCACGTCATCCAAGATGAACCACATCGCTGGCGTAATATCGAAGAGCTCGTATATAAAGATGAAGATGGCGCAGCCACTTTTAAAGATGTAACCCGCCGCATTTTATTTGGCGAAGACCATGTCGATGGCATGGAAGTTCGCTACTTTGAAGTCGATGCCGGCGGCCATACCACCTTGGAAAAACACGAGCACACACATTTAGTTATCCCAATCAAAGGCAAGGGCGCCTGTTTAGTCGGCGATGAAGTTCTGCCCCTTGCTATGCACGATCTGGTCTATGTTCCATCTTGGGCCTGGCATCAATTCCGCGCCGATGAGAATGAAACCTTCGGCTTCTTATGCCTAGTTAAAGTAAAACGCGACCGCCCGACTCTGCCAACTCAAGAAGAGCTAACTGAGATGAAGACCAACGCCGAAGTCGCCGCCTTTATCCGCCATCAATAACCTATCTTTTCTAATTGCCATTTAATACACTCGCCGCATGAGCGATGAGATGAAGTGGCAGCATGGCAATACTTGGTATCGAGTAGTCGGCGACCTGCAAAGCGGTAAAACTCCCGTCATGGTTCTGCACGGTGGCCCAGGCGCTGCACACAATTACTTAATACCAATTGCGGAAATGATTGCTCAAACTGGACGCGCTGCAGTTTTATATGACCAAATTGGTTGCGGCAATTCAACTCATCTGCCTGATGCTCCAAAAGAATTCTGGCGCCCAGAGTTATTTATGGAAGAACTCGAATTGCTAACTAAACACTTAGGCATCGCGGATAACTATGCAATCATCGGTCAATCTTGGGGTGGAATGCTGGGAATGCAATTCGCAATTTCACAACCGGCTGGATTGAAAGCCCTTGTAGTGGCAGATTCTCCTGCCAGCATGGCTGTGTGGGTATCTGAAGCAAATAGATTGCGGGATGAACTGCCTAAAGAAATTCAAGCCACGTTACTAAAACACGAAGCCGATGGCACAACTGATGATCCTGCATACGAGGTAGCTGTTACCGTCTTTAACGACCGACATGTTTGCCGAATCCCACAGCCACAATGTCTAATCGATTCCTTTAACCAAATCGCTGCTGATCCAACTGTTTATCACACCATGAATGGCCCAAGTGAATTCCATGTAATCGGTTCCCTTAAAGATTGGGACATCCGTCCTGATTTACATAAAATCAAAGTGCCAACTCTGCTTGTCTCAGGTCAATACGATGAAGCAACTCCAGAGATGGTTCGCGAAGTTCAATCGCTTATCCCCGGTTCTGTTTGGGAGCTCTTTCCCGAGTCATCACACACACCACAGCTTGAAGAACCTGCTCGTTTTAAGCGCATAGTTAGCCAATGGCTCGATCAGAACGCTGATTAGCTATCCCTTAACAACTACACGCACAACCGCATCCGGTGTAATACCAACTGAACCAAGTTCGGCTTCAACATTAGTTCCCATTCCATTGATCTTTGCAGCCGATAAAACTGCAAGCTGCGTTGCAATCTCAGCCATCCAATAGAACGCCCCAGGACCTGCCCGATCCAAGATCGATTGCGCCTGCGCCAGGCGCGCATCCGAAAACTTTTCCGCACCATCGCGATCATCTGCCACCACTGATAATAAAAATCCCTTTATCTCAGCAGCCATCGCATCCGAGTAATAAGTACTTTCGACAAGCTCGCGAAATTCAGCATCGATTCCCCGCGCCTTGCGCACTCGTTTCTTACGGTTGATAAATAAATAGATCACCGCAGTTAGCGCCAATAGTTCGAACATCTTCAGTGCCACCTTTCCCTCATAAGAAAACTTAGCCCCGCCCACCGACATTTATAAAACAAAGAAGCCCCAGGTGACTAAATCCCGGGGCTTCCAAGGTGTGGTCTCGCTGGCGGGATTCGAACCCACGACCGCGCCGTAGTCATCGACGTGCTCTATCCGCTGAGCTACAGCGAGACACGAGCGGAAATTAGTTGATATACATATTGCAAAACGGATAAAAAATTCCTCTGTGGATATCTTTCACGATTGAAAAATCACCTAAATTTTGGCTACACTTTTGACACCGTAGTCATTGGTGTGCGCTCTATCCAGAGCACAGCAAAAAAGTCCCGCAGAGTAATCTGTGGGACTTTTTGTTTTACTGCTCTCTCTTTCCAATAACCTTTATGATCACTACATGAGCGCACTCTTCACACCACTGACCATCCGCGAAACCGTTTTCCAAAACCGCGTCTGGGTCTCCCCCATGTGCCAATACCAAGCAACCAACGGCCACATCGGCCCCTGGCACAAAGCTCACCTTGGCGCATTCGCCACCGGCGCACCCGGCCTAATCATGGTTGAAGCAACCGGCGTCATCCCCGAAGGTCGCATCTCAATCGCCTGCCCATCAATTGAAGATGATGCCCACGCAAATAGTTTTAAAGAAGTTATCGACTTCGCACATTCACAGAATGTAAAGATCGGAATCCAATTAGCCCACGCCGGTCGCAAAGCAGCAACGATGCGCCCTTGGGATGACCACCGCATGGCCACACCCGATGAAGGTGGTTGGCTTGCAACATCTTCATCTGCAACTGCCTTCGAAGGTTATCCAACCCCGCGCGAGCTAACCATTGATGAAATAAAAGAACTCACCATAAGTTTCACCCAAGCTGCAGTACGCGCAGTAAAAGTCGGCTTTGACGTTATCGAAATCCACGCCGCCCACGGTTATCTCTTCCACCAGTTCTATTCCCCACTAATGAACAACCGCACCGACGAATACGGCGGCAGCTACGAGAACAGAACCCGTTTCCTACTCGAGACCACCAAAGCAATCCGCCAAGCAATCCCCACAACAACTCCACTCTTCGTTCGCCTATCAGCATCTGATTGGGCCGAAGGCGGCTGGGACATCAACGATTCCGTAAAACTAGCCACACAACTCAAAGAACTCGGAGTCGATCTAATCGATGCATCTTCCGGCGGTGCCATCCACAACGCAAAAATAGATGCCAAACCAAACTTCCAAGTTCCCTTTGCCCAAGCCATCCGCAACGAATCCAACATCCTCACCGCAGCCGTCGGCCTCATCACCGAACCCGAACAAGCCGAAGCCATCATCACCACCGGCCAAGCCGATGCCGTATTCCTTGCCCGAGCAATGCTGCGTAATCCAAGATGGGCGTTAATGGCTGCAGAGAAGTTAGGCGTAAAGATTGCGTGGCCGTTGTCGTTGGATAGAGCGCGAACGCTTAACTAAATTGAAGCGATCAATTATTTGAAGGCCAGGATTTAGAGAGTTATTTCTTATTGAGGCGCTTTACCAAGAACTTTTTAGCGCGGTAATAGTCAGGGAATAGCGGTTTGAGAATTCGTTCCCAAGCAAATGGCTTGAACGCCAAAAGAATTTCTCTTTCGATTTCGTCATAATTAACGGTTTCGCCTGCAAGCGTTTTCTCTTGAGCCCTTTTCACGACCATCAACTTTAGCGCGCGTCCCATTTTCTTTCGGTTTTTGCGCAATATGCGAACCTCGCCACGCACAACATTTAAATCAAACTCATGGCCAAGAGCTTTGAGTCGCCTAATCTCTTCAAGCACCTCTAATTCAAAATTAGTGGCATTTTTAAGCAAATTGTCCATTGCGCTATTGGCTTCTTCCAAGATGCCACGTTGCGGCGCGCGCTGGCGAAGAACGCGCCCTGCAATAAACGTTCCCCAACCCATAACGGAGAGGTTAACACTCGGGAATTAAACGTGACGAGGATTCAATCCGAGATGTCACAATCAAACCAAACCCCGTGTCACACCCCACCCATAAATTGCCCACATGGACTTCGCACTCGAACGCGCCCGTAACCTTGCGCCCGATAGCGACAGCGATGAATACCTCCTTGAAATCGCTTGGCTCTATAACCGCGTAGTCCTCACCGGTTCACAAATCCCCGTTATCGACCTCGCCTACGAACTCGTCCTTCCCGAAGAATTCATGGGCGAAGGCGTGAGCACTGCCATGGAAATCGGCTTTCTCACAACCCCCAAGCGCGGAACTTTCGGTGGCAAGATCACGCCGAGAGCGTTGCGGAAGTTGAGGCAGGTTGGGGCGGAGGGGCAGTGAAGAAATCATTAGACACAAGATAAACTGAAGTTATGATTCGTAAATTTCATGATTACTTCGTGCCAGTTTTGAAATATCTAAATGATAATGGTCCTACGTATCAAAAGGTACTCAAAGAAGAATTAGCCAAGCGAGAGAATTTGTCTGATCTAGATCTCAATCAGAGTAGCGAGCGTGGAACTAATATTTTTAGCTCTCGTATTCACTGGGCCCTTCAATATCTATATCAATCAGGCGCACTGCAACGTCCGGCCAAAGCCACTTATGCGATCAACGAACTTGGCAAAAGGTTATTGAGTGAAAATCCTTCAGGCTTCGATGTTTCGGTTTTGGAAGAGACTGAGGGATGGATTCAATGGGGAGTTAGGACACGAAATCGACAGGAAGCGCTAAATGGATCACCGATAGTTCCTAACGAAGAAACTCCAAACGAAAGCATCGAAGCATCGATTGATCAAATTGAATCTAATTTGGCACACGAGCTCGTCACCAGATTACAAGAAGCGAGTCCACAATTTTTGGAAGAGACAATACTCGAACTCCTCGGACGAATGGGTTACGGCGATGGAAACGATTCACTTGAGCATCTAGGCGGTCCAGGAGATGAAGGTGTGGACGGAGTAATCAATCAAGATAAATTAGGTCTCCAACGAATTTACATTCAAGCAAAGCGATACAAATTTGGAAACAACATCGGTGGCCCCGCGCTTCACAACTTTATGGGAGCGCTAAAAGGTAAGGGTGCCTCAGGTGGTGTGTTCATAACAACATCAGCATTTACACCAGCTGCCTTGGAATATGTGTCACGAAATATGGAGCCACGAATCGTCTTAATCGATGGTGTCGAGCTTGGCCGATTGCTTATTCAGCATGAAGTAGGTGTTATTGCTCTCAGAACTTATAAGGTACTTGAAATAGATGAGAATTTCTTCGACGAATAAATAATTTAGGCTACTTGATGAATCGACCTTTATGAACAATAGGCAAAGTTGGAGCTTGAATCATCTTGTAGGTGTGAAGCTCTGAAATCAGGTTGTCAAAATCTGACTTGGAGGCCACAACACAACTATTCAGGCTGGTTACATCACCTGATTCAATTTTGGTTTGAACTCCTTTAGCCTCACGTTCATCGAGAGTGACCAGGTACGTTTTCGAACGACGATAAACGGCACGCAATGCAAGTGATTCCAAGTCAGCTTGCTTGTATCGCTCCCTAAGGCTGGTCTTGGCAGATAGAACTATCGGTCCAATTTCCTCTGAATAAAACATCAAATCAAAACGGGCATTTGGGACGTGCTGTACTTCCGCCGACATATAGAACGGGTGGAGATCTTCTTTAATTAAAACGCAAGCAAGAATAAGTTCGAATGCAACGCCATTCATATTGTTAGACATATCGCTCTTCTGCACTAGTTTCCATAGCTCTTCCACATATTTCGAAGGCTTTGAATATCTGACCGACATTAAATCTGGCTGCAATTTAAGCAGCACCTTGGCAGCTTCAGAGTTGTGGTTAGGCCCAAGGATTCCATAAGTCACGAAGTAATCCTCAGCAATAGAAATACTCATTTTCTACGACCATTCTCTTCGAGGTGTTTGACCATTGATTTTGCAACAGCGGCCACTACGGGGACAGCCACGCTATTTCCAAATTGTCTGTACATCTGAGTGCGTGATACCGGCACTTTAAAAGATTTAGGGAATCCCATAATCGCCTTGCATTCGTTTGCGGAGAGCAAGCGAAGACCGGTAGGGCCGTCCTTTACAAATGTTCCAGTCAGTCTTTGTATTTTATGGTAACTGGCGACTAGGGTTTTCACTGGAAAATCACTTTTTGGAGTAATCACCTCCGGGCGCCCGTCATCCTCTTTGTAAATATAGACACTTTGAAGGTGCTTACTGATGGAAAGTTCGGGGTGGCCATTTTCTACAAATTTTCCAATTCCGACTCGTACACTTCTTGGATTCGGGAAATTGAAATCAGCTTTTCTAATCTTCCCTTTATTGAAGCCAACAATGTAAATCCTTTGACGCTTCTGCGGAACGCCAAAGTCAGCTGAATCCAAAATTTTGTAACTCACCGAGTAATTCAGTTCCTCTAGAGTTTCAATGATGGTTGCAAGCGTGTTTCCCTTGTCGTGAGTCACTAATCCAGAAACATTCTCTAAAAGAAATGCTTTAGGCTTGTGATGGGCAATTATTCGGGCCACATCATAAAAAAGAGTGCCCTGAGTCTTATGTTCGAAGCCTTGCCTTTTGCCAATAGAGCTAAATGGCTGACAAGGAAAGCCAGCTGTGACAATATCGAACTTAGGAATTTCTCTTTCATCAATACTTGTTATATCGCCGAATGGAATTTCATCAAAATTACTCTGATAAGTTTGCTGGGCAAAGCGATCCCACTCACTCGAGAAGACGCATTCGCCACCTACTTTTTCGAAGGCTAGGCGCATTCCACCAATTCCAGCGAACAGGTCAATAAAGCGAAAGTCCATACCCGGATCATAATGAATCAAGCTGACATTTAGGCGTATTGGGGGTTTTCGGACTTAACTTTTGCAACCAAATCAGCGAAGTTACCAGGAAGGAAATTAAGCAGGTCTTTAACGTCCATACTCTCGTAATCAACAGTCAGATCCAACTGGCGGCAGAATGTACTTAGCTGCTGAGGTTCTCCTGGCTTGTCAGTGAGGTTATCTCTGATTTTTTTCGTGGAAGGATCGACGTATAAGAGAGTTGCCAAATGTGCCAACTTTCCGTAGGAAAGTTCACGTTTACCGGTGATTCGCTCATGTACTTCAGAAAAAATGAGGATGGGCAATACGCCTTTGGTTGGACGTGTTGGTTCTGCCAACATAGCCATCGCGTTGTCAACATCTGGCCAATTATTTTGGAATACAAAGAATGGACCAGACACTAGATGGCGATGATATGAGCGAGAAGATTCGGTCAATACCCATCTCTCAATTTCTTCCCCACTTCTCTTCAAGGCAAGCGAGATGTCTCCGGCATGCATTGTTTCAAAAAGAGCTGCCGACAACCAATTCCAGATTTGACGATCGCCGGCTTTAGATGAAAGTGGTTTTCCTTCGCCAAAGACTTCCCACATAACTTCTGCAAGATCGCGCCGATTATTGACCGTTTTCCAATGCATATCAATGCTCAATGGTTCTGAGAATGAAGGATCTGCAATCAAGCTTTCCAAGTCTTTGAAGAGGCTCTTGGTCCTATTCTTCAGGAGATCCTCATACTTGGCTAAGCCAGCATCGTTAAAACTTCTCATCGAAAGTTGCTTAGAGATTATCATTCGTCACCAATTTCAGTATTAGAAAGTCTGTTCAATAAATCCAAATCAGAAGTAAACCTGTCTGCAACTTCAAAACTCTTCGAAGCGATCTGAGCACGAAGGGCTGGTGTCATTTCTTCCATTGAGCCATCTTCTTCGTTTGGAGTTGGAAGCGAGTCAAAAAAGGCTCTTTCACAACCCAATTGCTCAAAAATCTTTTTCCATGCGTCGACGTGGAAATTATCTTTTTGATCAGGATCGAAAACTAACCAATTGAATATTTGCCTAACTACTTCAGGCAGAATCAATGGGTCAAATTGAGGCGTTAGAAAGAGTTGATCATAAAGACCGTTCTTATCCGTAACATGTAAAATCGGATAGCCTTCAGAGTAATTCAATCTCCAAGGCACATTTAGATCAGGGTCTCTTTTAGTCTTCAAGGCAGATTTCTTTGCGCTCTGCTCACCAGGAATTTCTGGATTGATATTTCTAACAGATGCACGAATTACCGGAATATTGCTTGAATCGGGTTGGATTAACTCAAGCTGTGAAACAACCTCGAGGGGATTGCGCATTCCATGCAAGGAATTAGTGAGACTAATTTTGAAGTCCCGTTGCCCCGAAAGTTCAAATCGCTTAGTTTCGCCAAGCGCCTTATGCGTGAGAACGACCGTGAATTCTCCAATTATTGCAATGCCAGTTAGGTCGGCTTCTACAGAAACGTCGTATTCGCCAGTTGCTGAAGGACTGGGCACTAACTTGGCCTTAACGGCTTCAGGATCAAGATCTATACGCTTGGTAAAGTTGACTTTAGTTGACATCATTCACCGCCACTACTAGATCACGATAAGTGTGGAAACTATCAAAAATGCATTCGAACGGTATGGAGTCAATCGAAAACGTAATGAAGTTTCCGTCAGTGGAGACTAGTGATACACCCGAGTTTTTGGAAAGTCTATTTGCGATTTCAAAGTCAATGGAAGATTTGCTCAAAGGATTTCCGGCTGATAGGTCATATCCTGCCTTTACCTCGAATTTATCTCCCTTATTTAATCTAGAAGTCGATGATGGCTTAAGAGTAAAGCCGGTGGCATTCTGAATAACATCAAAATTCTCTGAAACCAGAACTGGCTTTACGGGGCGCGCGCCCCCAACTCTCTTAACTTTCTTTTTGGGCTTTTTCTTAGTTCCGGACGGTGTTGCATTCTCATCGCCATCAGTTGGACGAAGCCCAATATCCGAAGGAAGCGGAAATGCGTTTGCATATCTTGAATCTTCAAGCTCGTTAACCTGTACCTGGATCTTTCGCAAGAGCGAAATAACTGATGCGCGTACAAATTTTATGGTCTCTTCGCCAGCAATCTTGGGCAGATACTTGCCTTGAAACTTTTCTTCTTCCCAGGACCACTTTTCATGGGAGGGGCCTTCCGCATCACCGAGAAGGTCAGCTAATTTTCCGCTATCAATGACAACTAATGTCGTGTATCCATCAATCTTGTTAATATTTGCACTTGGAATGATTATTCCCTCTCGTGCGAAAGTAGAGGGGAGGTTTGATCCCTGCTTCTTGCAAACTAATACAGAGAAGAAATCTTGGGCGCTTACCGTTCCGTCTGAAAGTGCGGGTACGTGAGTCGAGACTTTAAACTCAAGAGTTTTCCCGGCCTCAAGTTCCTCGCGCAATGAATCGCGAGTCGTCTCATCGAAAACATGCTCATCCCAATAATTTCGTGCGGCAGATGTTCCCACAGTTGTGACAATAGTTGTGTTTTTATTTTGGCGATCAATGAATAGGCGACACAATGCGAGCAATTCTTCTTTAGTCTTAGATGTCTTGGTCATTAAGTTCTCATCTAACGCCTCGAGGTTTTGCATAATATTTTCTGAGTTCATTACAACTCCGAAGCCCGACTCATCAATTACTTCAACTTCTAGTATTCCCTCAAGAATGGCAACAAAGTAATCTTGAGCAATACATTGGGCTAGGTTTTTGCCTGAAAAGTTTTCATCACGAAATGGAATAACAATGCTTGTACCTTTTTGGTCAATTGTGCGCTCTAGTTTCCAGTCTTTGGCAAACTCAGAAATCGCCTCCGTATTCGAGCTTGGAACATGCATCTCTTCGGTTCCCGTGTTAGCAACACACATCCAATGCGACTCAGGAAGCCATTTGACTCCGTTTAGCTCATGAGTTTTCAGGATACTTGTGCCGAAAAGTAGATTTGCTGGTTCTTGTGGCACATTTGCATTATCGCGAGAAGAGAAAACTAAGAAGCTTTTAATTTTTGAAGTCTTTGGGAAGACAATCTTTCCAACTCCATTCTTACCACGTGTACCAGCGCTCTTATTTGACTTACCTGTGGCCCAAGTGAAATAAAAGAAGCTGCCAATTCTTGGGTCGCCCTCGGGAAGATCATTATCTACGCTCCCCATGAGTCCGGTTGTATTGAAATCCTCAACAGCAATAAAGTGACACTCCTCGTCAAGGCTTGGGACATTCTTTAGACATTTGACAATTCGCTCGTACTGTTCTTTGAAATACTTCTTACCGATCTCTGATGGAACGGTGCCAACGTAAAAGCGAACTCTGGCCATGCTGCAGCCGTTGGCTTTGTCTCGAGCGTCGATCGCATTCTGAATAGATTCTCTTATCAGGATCGATTGACCCGTTAAAACATCTGTATTGGTAAAGAAGTTTGCATGTTGACTTTCATTCTCTACTTGGTTACGCCCTTTGGGAGTACCCAACCAAGAGTTCTTTTTGCTAGTGTCCACGTTTCTCATTTCTTTAGTTTGAAACCTTTACTTGAAGTTGGCTTTGGCTTGAATTGAACTTTGAGTGCGTTTACCTCGCTCTGCAGCGCGTCAATGATCTTCTTCGAATCCTCTTCTGTGTACTCATAGTTGCTTCTATTAGATAGATTCCCTATGACACGTATCGAATCAATCGCTCTGGTTACGCGTCCTTCAGCCAGGCGGATGAAATTGTCACGCTTTTCGCTCATGCTGTTCCCTCCTCAAGTCTCCAAGTATGGCCCAAATAATAGCCATATTTGGAGCAGATTTCAAATTGATTTGGGTCAAATTTGGCGCTGGGATGTGTGTCGAACTGCCCACCCAAGCTCCTGAATCAACCACGCGCTCGGGCCTTTGAATCTTCGACTTCGTGCATAACAGACCAAACCTTGTTCAATGGCTTGGCAAAGCCATAGCCACGGGTGTCTGCGATTTCGGATTTGAAGTTCTTGTAATCAATGGCCAGCACTTGCTGGGATAACCAGTTAGAGAATTGCTCATTGGTGATGGCGATTCGGTAAGGGTAATCAGCCAGCGGGGTGGCGATGATGGTTGCGCCAGTGGATTTGGCGAGGGCATCGAGTGACTTACGGTCACGAGCGCGTACTTGTAGCGCACCATCTTTATAGACGGCGCTGAGAAAACCAGATGTAGTGAAGACCCACATATCTATTCTCCGTTCCTGAGGTTAAAAGTATCTATGGCGTGATCCTTATTTCTTAAAACGTTCAAAATGGTTATGTAATTTTTCTACGATTCCTGGCAAAGCTTCTCCAGAGATGTGGTGTCCAGGAAATGTGCGACTCCAACCAAGGACGCAAGAGCCGTTCTGCGATTGGCCTTGATAAAAAGTCACCGGCAGTAATTTTCCAGTTTTTGTTAAGTAGGTAACGGTGTCCGCTTCCACCGCTTCAACAATCTTGTGTCTAGTCAACTGTTCAAATACTTGCCGGCCATTGAGGAAAATGACTTCAAATTTCTTGGTATTTATTTGGTAGCGAAGAAAATCAACATCTCCCTGTAGTAGCCCTGACTTAATGCTCTCATCTTCAATATTTCCCCAAACTGGATCAGTTGCCCACTGAACAAGATCTAAGTGGGCAGCTGATCCATCTCGGTAATTGCACTTGAAGTAAGAATTAACGTTCCTATTTAAGTGATCAAACCAGTCATACGGTTTAATATTGAAGTAGCTGTAACAACCTTCAATAACCTTGATCGCCTGCTCGCGATCTAGAGCTTTAGGGCTTTTGACTCTGAGGGTTTCGAGATCGACAAGTTTCTTCTTGTTGGCTGGGAGAATCTTCTTGTTCTTGCCCGGCGTTAAGAATTCGAGTGAACTTGGATTAATTCCCACCGTAACCATTCGTGCGCTTGAGGGATAACCGAAGGAGACAACCGGAGTAGAGAACTCAACGAGCTCCTTTATCTCCGGGTAAGTCGCCATCGCTCGCTCAATCACGCGCTCTTCGATTACGTAGTCCAAGTTCATCTCGGAATCTTCTCCTTTATGCAGCCTGCTGGGAAGAGGGCGAGAAAAAGTTCTCGCCCTCATTTAGTAGCCAGAAGTGGAAGTTTTCGTTGAATAAAGCATCCGGGCCACGGCCGTCGCGGATGCTGTTAATTGCCTCAATTGGTGTGAGGCCATCTTTAATCAGGATTAGTGCAAGAACAAGCCCAGATCTATTTAATCCAGCCTGGCAGCGAACCAAAACGCGGTCTCCTTGTTTCCATCGGTCGTAACCAAATTCAACGGCTTGGCGTAGTCGACATAAATCAATTTCAGCCATCTGGCCATCAGGAACTCCGTAACGAAATTCTTGAACATGCCAATCGGCAGGACGTGCCCAGGCATACATGGTCACAATCGCATCGAAGGGAAGATCGGTGCGGGGGCGGTTATTGGTTTGTGCCAAGTGAATGACATCAAGGTCATCGGTTCCGCCTTGGAAAAGATTTGGTGCGATCATCGAATAAAGTTGTGGATACATATCTCTCCTTAGTTTAGAAAATCAGGGTCGGTGGTTTCATCCGTGTTCTTTGCAGGTCGGATGTTTTTCGATCTGGTTTGGCGTGAATATGACTCGCGCATGCGCTTTGAGGAATACGCCAGATCTTCGTGCTCTGCAGTTTGTGCAAGAGCATCCATCTCGGCAGCTTCTTCGAGGATGATCGCTAGTGATTCAGCGGTACGTTCATCGGTAACGCGGATTTCAGATGCCTGCGTGCGCAAGTTGGTCGCAGTTCCCTTTAAGCGCTTGGAAGCTGACTTAGCATTGCCTTGCAGAATTTCTTCAGTGGCAAGTGCTTTCTCGCTTTGGGCCTGCAAGATCATGCGCTCGGCCTTGACGATTGGATCTTCAATGCGACCGGCAGCTTGATCACCAGGGACAACGTTTACGTTAACTGGCATGCTCACGCTGATTTCATTGCGTGCAGCCAAGTCGGTGTATTCGATAGTCACGTCGGCGATCTTGCAAAGGCCCAGGCTTTCAATGCCTGGGACGTCGACCATGATGATGAAGCGACGATTTTCACCGGCGTAAAGGTCGCCGAGTTGAACGACGTAATCTTCGCCATCCATCCAATAAGGAAGGCGTTGCAAGAGCTCGATCTTTGGCTGGCCCTTTGCCATCGCAGTTGGGCGAAAGCGCAGAACGCAGTTAACGATTGATTTATCTAGCAAGTCATCGACTTCGGCTGCGATTGCACCGACTGCTTCATCGATATCGGCTGCGAAGCGATGTGCTCCGCCGCCGCCTTGGGCGATTGCTTCAAGGATGGTTTCGTCATAACCGTTGCCAAGACCGATTGAAGCGGAAGTGATTTTTTCAGTTGCAGACTTTGCGGCAACGTCGGCGAAGAATTGTGGATCGCGCTCCCCTGCGTTGGCATGGCCATCGCTTATTAAAAGAAGTGAAGTTCCACCTTCTAACTTGGCGCGACTGGCTTCGCGCATCGCAAGTGTGAAACCTGCAGAGATGTCGGTAGATCCGCCGGTTTGAATATTGCGGATCGCTTTCTTCATCTGTGCGATGTTGTGGCTGATCAACGGCTTGGTTGGTACGGCAACCTTTGCAGTGTCGTCAAAGATGACAAGGCCGAAAGAATCTTTCTTATCAAGGCGATCGATAAGTTTGAGGATTGATTCTTTGGCGGCGGCAAGAGGTGCACCTTCCATAGATCCGCTGATATCCAGACAGATCTGCACGCCGCGTGCTGGGCGTGAGGTTTGGTTATCTGACACCGGTGCGGTCAGGTCGACCATCAGCGTGACTTTGTCCGCTGATTCGATTGCGATGATGTCGGTATCGAGAATGAGTTTGGTTTGCATGGTTCTCCTTAGAAAAGTGGATGGGTAAGCAGGGTCGTTTGTGACCGATAGATGCGAAGAGCATCGATTACGTGGATTGCTTAACGAGTAGGGCCTGGATCGGCGGCCCTGCGAGTAGCGAGCTAGATTGCCGCCCCATGCGCGAAGGCACGGGTAGTCGCTGATGTGTTGCTGGTGTTGATTACGGTGTCTGTAAACACTTGGTGCCTCCGTTTCTTTTCTTTACTTAACTGAACTACTTGGAATGTTACTGGCAGCCACTGACATGGCTGTTTTGCTACGTACTGTTGAGCTTTTGCCACGGGCCACTGTTGTGGTGATCGTGTACTTCTTGATCGTGATGGTGCGTTTAATCGTTGTCTGGGTGGGCATCAGGTCCTTTCTTAGAAGACTTTGCGCTGCGAAGCGCGCATCTCTGGATAAATTTCGACATCGTATGTGCGTTGAATCTTGTATAGGGCACCTTGAATAAATTCCTGGAAGTTATACGCGGAGTATTCGACAACGCCGATGAAAGCATGGCCACAGATGTCTTCATCTGATAGTCCGAGATCGTGCATACGTTGTGCGTCGAAATCGTCGTAATGAACCGCAAAATCTGCCTGATATCGATAGCAACCATCAAATCCGGTGGCTCTTTCGAGTATCGGACGAAGCTTTTCGTCATGTTGCTCGTAGACCATGAGTGGCAGAGTTATTCCGTCTTCATCTTGGATCGGACAAATCTCAATGTAGTAGTGAGCGGAGGCTGAGATACGGATGCAGGAAAATGATCCGTGTTCTTGCACGAGCTCTGCTTTATATCCGAGGCGAGTGATTCCGCGGTGAAGGTTGAGGGCGTACATGTTTTCCTCAACGTCGGCGATCGGCGCGACCATCTGTGTGAAGATGGCGTTGACTTGGGTTTGGTCATTAGGCAGCAAGGGTGTACTCCCCCCGTAGTGATGCCTCGAACTTATCGGCATAAGCTTTTTCTGAAAGTGTTGTGACGTGATAGATCTTGGCCTTGCCGTGTGAGCAAGATTCGCAGATGTACCAGCGGTCTTCGCGGCGCTTTGAGACGCGGCCATCGGCTGCGGCAGCAGCGCGTGACCAGCGAGCGCTGGTGATGATCGACTTAGCAATGTCGATATCGGTGATCTTCATCTTGTCGCAGCGTTCAGCTTTGATCGCTGCGAGTTTGTCCTTGGGACGATCTGCCTTTGGACGGGCTTGGTACTTGCCGGGCTTGGACTGCTTGCTGCGGTCCTTGGCCAGGTAGAGACGGTGGTCGGCATCCTCGATGGAGCCGTCAAAGTCGTAGAACATAAAGCGGTACTTCCTCTCGTTGTTGGATTGTCGTGGCCACCTTCAAGTAACTTAAAGTCAGCCACTGACACTGTTTTTTGCACTTTCCGTTATTTAATTTTTTTATCTCAACTCCCCTATTCCTAAAGAAGTTGTTCGTTCTGGTTTTAGTGTACACCACCCATAGATTGTCTACCAAATCTACCAAATCGGGGGATTCGGCGATTCACGCTCAAATGGCGCGGCGGTGGCCTGCTGTAGATATTTCCTGTATCCTTAACGCCATGAGCGCGTTTAAACTTCCCACCACCGGCGATGCCCTCGCCTACGCCGCTCGCGAGTACGTCGACCATGCCTACGGTGAGGTCAAGAACGACCTCGAGTGGACGTACCTCCCCCAAGGTCTCCTGGCTATCTGGGATTACTCCCCGCTGCTCAAAGAAGCGCGTAAGGCCTCCCCTCAGCCCATAGCTGAAATCCGCGAGATCTGCCACATCATCGTTACCTTTCCTGGAGACGCCGCTGTTCGGCGAATCAGGGAATTGCTAATTCAGTCCCATCTCGTCCCGAACTCCGAAGGCCAGCTAGAACGCGCAGACGAGATTGCAATAGAACTCTTTAACCTGACTATGCGTTACACCCGCGTTCAGAATTTGGCGCGACATATCCGTACTGCTGTTAATAGCCACCTCAAAGCGATTGGTATCGAAACAAGTCGTGACCGCTCTCGTGGCAGTTCTTTATACGAAAGTTCGATGATGCGCCAAAATGAAGATGAATTTATCCGTGTACGCATGAATCAATTGCGTGACATGAAGCTTAAGAATGAAATGGATGTCGATGAATGGGCGGATGCGGTAAATAACTTGCTCAGCCTCACTTCAAGTGGCGGCACCATGACGACGGCACGTTTAGAACGGGCAAAGTATCAGCAGAGCACCATCAGCTCTGGTGCTACAAATTCATACAAGCTTCGCTTTAAGCAGGCACTTGCTTCTACGCTAGGTATTGATCTATCGAACAAAGATGTGAGTATTGAGAAGACTTCAAATAAATCAATTGAAGGGCTTCTGCGCGAACTTGAAAATCTTCCATCTGACCATAAATCTCTTTATCAAATGCTAGAGAACCTGCGCCCTAAGCGCTCATTGCGCTCAGATACATTGCTTGCAAGCAGAGATTCTTCGAAGAAGAACCTGCAAAAGCATGTGCTAAACATTGCCGGTCGTGAACTCATTATTGAAGGATCCAGCGGCGCTTTCACGGCAGAAATGGTTGCCGGTGTACTTAAAACGTTTGGATTGCAACTATCTATCGATCCTGATGCGAAAGAACTAAGCGCTGCGTTTGAAAGCCGGGGGCAGGTTCTGAGAGTTCAGATCGAGCTTCCGAAGAAGTCAGATCAACGTAAGTTATCTGAGATATTAGATCTGCTTCTCTAAAAATTAGCCTGGCACAGTTCATTTTCACTCTATTATAGAGTGAGCATAAATCAATATATTTTTACTTTTTACTCCTCAACATCCACAAATTGTTCATAGTCAACTATGAACAATTTCTTGGATTTACTTTTAGCAGCGAATTTAACCCAATTCAGCCAATACCGTCTGGATAGCTAAGAAATGCTCCTCCGTAAAGGTCAACTGAAAGTCAGAGCCAGCCATTCTAAGTGGAATAGAAACTGTGCCGGTTCCTAGAATTTTTGCGCTCTTTATAGCGCTTTTAAGAACAATTCTTGATGTTTCTAGTGCGTATTTATATTTCGCAGCACACGTTGGACAAAATGCTAAAACATTCTCCAGCACATCCTTTGGCAAATCTTTGAATGCGAATACTGCTTCGAAATAATATTCGCCACTTTTTAGCCTGAATGGCATTATCAATGCGCAGGATTGGCATTTCATAATGCCTCCGAACTCATACTTTCTTCTGACATAGCTCTTCATTTCTGCATGGCTAGTACCATAATTCTTTCTCTCTCGAATCATTGTCTCCACAAATCTAACTTCGTCTGCAGTACCGATTGCCTTAGTGGTCTCCAAAATCGAATTATCTATGTCGTCGACTAAATCTTCGGGAAAGATACTTTCTAAAGACTGGTACAGATTCCGCAATGCTTCAGGGTTTTTCTGCTTTATTTTCTGAAGTAACTCAACTTCCTTATAGTCAGAAAAACCCAACTCTCGAGCCATAGTGTTTTTCTCGGACAATAGAGCAGCTTCGGCACGCAACTTCGCTTGAGCCTCTTTGGATTCCCCATCGAACTTAATGGCATGAATAAGTTCCGTATCTCTATACACGAATCTACTCTGCAGCTGGTTGCGACTAATTTTTGAAGGCAAGAACTTCTTGTTAGATACGTCAGGAATCCAGTGAGTGCTTTTTAGTTGAAAAATGAAATTGGAATCTTCGGTGATCCAGGTTCCGCCAGAACGGCGACTCGATTCATGCCACTTTAATTTATCATTGGCAAAATCAACCAATAGATTCCAGATCGAGAGGGAGAAATCTATATCTCCGATATCTAACATTTCGCTAAGGTTGGGGATTGACCAATCATTGGAGTTGCTTGCAGAAATAGATTTCTTTGGCTTGAACCCAGTCAGTATTGAAGAATTGTCTAAGAAAAGATCAATTCTAGGAAAAGTTGCGTATCGCTCCCATAATCGCGTCATTACTGAACCAGCATTAAATACGGCGCGCACTGAATTAAGGCCTGTACTCCTAAAAGGTGCATCAATAAAACTTCGGTTAATTGAAGTCCATACTAATTTCTCTTCCGATGTGTAGCCAACTACAATATTTAGTGCTGAAACTTTCTTAATTCTTTCTTTATCGATGCCCACGGCTCGGCCAATCTTCTCGAACTCCGTGAAGGCAGCATCTAGTTCTTCAGGTTTTACCGGATCCCCGAATTCGTGCGCCTTAGAAATTCTGTCAAGATCTAAGTCAAAAAGAGCCCAGTTGTCTAACGCTCTTACACCAAGGGCTAATAAGCTTCGCTCAACGGTGGCATCTAAGCCATCGGGATTGACATTATTAGCATTATAGAAATTTCTGGATACTAATTTCGCCCCACTCGTGAAATCCTTAGTAGGTAGGAATACATTCTTAGCCATTGAGAATTCGACGTCTTTCCCATCTGTCAAGATTAAGGGTAAATGACTCAATTCCAGAGCGATATCTGCTGTAGATCCCGAAAACAGAGATATGAATTTACGAAGCCTAGTCATGGTCAATTGACGGAGCACATTGACCAAATTTGCAATCTGACTATCTGAAGTTTTCTGCGCCAGACTTCTTCGAATTTCGGTTAAACCAAAACTTCGGATACGTAATGACGCCAGAAAATCGTTTGCACGCGATTCCTTATAAACCTTTATATAACGCAGAGCGGGATGGTTTTGGGATGGCTCACGCTCCAGAAGTAGATTCATAAACTTCTGGTCAACGCTTTCCTGTATTGATTGAGTCGAACTAATTGCAATCTCATAAGCACAATAATCATTATCTGCTGTCGGTATCAGCTTTTCACCTTTAGAAAAAATTTCTAGCATTCTTGTTCTAAAAGGCTCATATGCACTCGATAACTGATCTTTCGCATTTGGCAAACATGCAAATAATCCTTCATTCAAAAGACCAGAATTTTTAAGTTCAATCATTTTGCTTGAAGCCAAATCTGCTAAGCCGTGCAATAAGATTGCGTTTTCCTTTGTATCTTTGATTACGTCTCGACTCGGCGTCGAAGCAAATGGGGCATGAATATGAAACTTAAGCCCTGAGTACTCCTTGATAGCGGGGAAGTACACACTGACATTACCTTTCGCGGCGGGTGAAATAAGGAATTCACCTTCTGGAGTTTCATTAGCTTCAAATGCAACAGCTATTGTTAAATTCTGAAGCCTATCTAGCACGGATTCATCTATTTCAGTTTGATTTATTTGGGGCATTTTTTCACTGAATACAAAGTAGTTTTTACTACTTAGTTGCCCATCACTTACTATCTCAAATTTCCGTCTAGATGAAACCTCTTTGATTTTTTTTATTGTCTTATGCCTACTCTCAGAACCGCTGATTCGAATTTCAATTGATTTCAAATGACTTAGAAAGAGCAGAGCTTTTTCGTCCAATTCAGACAAGCCCACCGAAATCTCTCGCCACGCGATTTTTGGAAGTTTAGTTTTTTCATTGAACGGGAGAATAAACGTTGTTTTTTCAGCCCCAAATATACTTTGAGTTTGACCGTTTATTTGCGGGACAAACATCCTGTCTATTTCGAAGGTGAAGTTATTCGAATTAATTATTGGCTTAGAGCAGTAGGCGAAGACAGATTTAAATCCAACACCAAATTTTCCAATCTTATTCACTTCATTGACTTTTGTTGAATTGTTTACGCTGGTTATAGCGTCAATATTCTCAAAGGTAAATTTCTTCTTTCCGTTGTGTTGAAAAATTAGTCCTGTCTCATTCAGAAAAAATGTAGCTTCAGAAGCTTCTGCATCTTCCGCATTCTGAAGTAGTTCATAAACGAAGTGAGCTTCGTCAGGATATATCTCGGTTAGTACCGAAAGGATATCTGACATATTGTTCTCATCGAGAGAGACGATAAGGTTCTTGCGACGTAGATTTAATCCATTAAATTTCTCTAGGAATTCTTCTGTCGGCATCACTAATCCCAATCCATCATCTCAGCGAATTCCATGATGTCCCAGTGATAGCCATTGGCTCTGCCCCATGGGAAATCTTTTCCATCTTGGGTGCTTATGTCTAGGGTTCGCAGGTAATACTTTCCTTTACGGGCAGATAAGTCAGAAAGCTCAACGTTTACAGGCGCATAGACGTACATGCCTTCAGCGCAGCTGGGTTCGCAGAGGTTCTCACCCCAGGTGCCGGTGCCTTTGGCGCCAGTTGATGACCAAGTGCTCCAGTTGATTTTGTCGATGAAGATGCCACCGTCTCCACACATGATCATGATGCTGGTTGGTTTGTGCTCGGGGTATTCGCAATCCCATGTGTAAATGTGTGCGGGATCCGACGGAATGGGCTGGCTGCTGGGTGCGATGGTGTTTAAGGCAAGTGTTGTGCCTAAAGCTGCAGCGGCTGCGATTGCAACCGCTGCCGTGGCACGTGGGTTAAGCAGCTTTTTCATCGCCGCAGAAGGTTTCTTCGATAGTGGCGATTCGTTCTAACCGTTCGGTGGCTTCATCTTCTCGACCAAGTGCATTTAGCGCTTTGGCTAGTGCGTGATTGGCGCCGAGAATATCTTCCCAATCTTTCTTATCTTCAAGAGATAGAAGTTCAAGAGCTCTTACTAATTGGCTTTCGGCATCTTCATACTCTTGGCAGAGAAGGTGGGCTAGGCCTAAGTAATACCTTGCATATCCTTCCATTGCTAAGTCTTCGGTAACTTTTGAATAGTTGAAGTAATGCTTGGCGTGGAACTTCGTTTCGGGGCCGTTTTCTAAAGCTGCATAAGCAACTGATAGATACTGGTCGGCCCAGTTAACGTATTCTGGATTCTTTGCTTCCTTAAATAGTTTGCGAGCGCTTAGGTGAGTTGCGACTGCTTCGGCGTGCAGTTTCAACTTGTCTTGTGCCATTCCGATATTGAGTAGGTCGATCCCCATCGACATCGGTGTGGCTTCCGGATCAATTGAATCTCTTGCGGCGATGTGTCCGTCTAGACATTTTTGCCATTCTTTGGCTTCATACCAATCGCAGGCGGCTGAGCGTTTGGCTCTTAAGTAACCATCCGTGTCATCGTTTAATTGATGAAATTTGGCTATTTCTTCGAAGGTATCTGCAGATTCTCTGATGCGCTTTAAGTTGCGCAGTGAAAATGCTTTTCCTTCGTAGAGGTGAATAAGTTCTTTAATATGGGAATCCATACCTAGTTTGAAGTAGATATCGATCGATGTATCAACTAGTTGCAAGCACTCGTTGTAATCATCTCTCCGGTATGCAATGTGGCTGAGTTCATCTAAGACTTCAGCTCGCTCTGCACCTTCGGTTGTACTAATTCGCTCCCAGAGTTCTAGCTCTTGGGATTCGTTCTCATGGTTATTTTCTGCGCTCACCGTTTCCTTCTTCTCCGGGAATATGCTTCGGACAGTTGCAAAAGTTACCGAGGGTCACTGACAAGGGGCGTTGCTGTGGCTTGGGGGTTCCTTAGGGGGAAGCGGAGAGTAACACAGATTTCGAACAGGTGTTCGGGTAGGGTTTGGGGCTCCGCTACGCAGGGTTAAACACGCTTGGGGCGGGTTCTATTCCCCTGGTGTCGGCGCTGGAAGGTATCTTTTGTGTAGGTCAAGAACTAAGCGTTAAGCCTTTAGCTTGCTTAGTACCAACCGCGCCAACCGCGCACGGTGGTTCTAAAGGAAGACCTGCTGGCGATGAATGACACCGCCAGAAGAGCGGGTCTCTATGTGAGGTCCATTAAGGGCTGTGTTTGTTATGTCTGATGCAAAGAAATATGTCGATGTGAAAATTACCAATGAGAAATTGGAAGAGTTAAAGCGCGAGCAGAACGCTGCTGTGGGAATGGCGCGGTATGGGCGCTTTAAGGCGTGGCTGCATTATGCAAATTTGAATTCATGGCAGAACCAGAAATGGCATTGGGCGTATGTGAACTATGCGGGTGAGTCCTGGCACTGCACGTGTGGATTGGTGATTCCAATGGGGGCCAAGGCTGAAGTTGGTGGGCTTGCGCAGCTGGACCTAGATGCCGCGCATCGCGCTCGTGGGCATAAATCGTTACCGGATTTCGGTGAAGTCGTTGTCGCATTCATCTATGACTATAAGTGGATGGAAGAGTGTGGGGTTTATTACTTTGATGCCTTCTGTCAGGTCTGTGGTGATTATGTGTTGGAGCGTCCGGGGAAAGTGGCGGAAATGTTTGCAGATATTCACAATATAAGTTGTGGGTAGTTACGCGGAGTAATAAAAGCAAAGTGGCCCCACGCGACGAACCGTGAGGCCACTTCGCTGCCGCTGTGGATATATTTGATGCTAATCTTTTATTAGTCAGTCGAGTGATCAATCCACTTAGTTACAAGAATTAGACCCCGTCAGAAATGGCGGGGTCTAATTCGTTTTACACTCAATCAACTCGATGCTTTCCTAATTTCTGATCTGGAACCTTTCCAGTGACAATCTATGCATTCGTATTTAGGCATATCGTCAAAGATGGTGTAGCCACCGAGTGTGTAGATGGCGGGATCGGGTTCCCCAATGGGAAAGCCATAAAGGATTGTGCGAATGCCGGTTTCTGAGCGGCAACCTGGACAACGTTTAATGGTCATATTTTAAAGATAGGGCCGTGCACTGACAGTCCATCATGGCAATAGCGGTGGGCCGTTGATTGATAATGAAGGTTTAGTTATCGGGACTACCAGCTGGGGAAATAAGAAGGAGCAGTACAACGGGGCGAAGTCGCTGAATGCGATGTGTGCGAATATTTTAAAGTGCGATGGAGAATTTTATTGGGCGCGGGATTAGTTACGTAGAGTAATAAAACAAAGAAGCCCCACGTAACAAGCGTGAGGCCACTTTGTGGTGCGTACCGCTGGCGGGGCTCGAACCCGCTACCATTCCCATAGTTGGTGGGGCGCTCTATCTAATGAGATACAGCGGTACGCAAGGCAGAACCTAAGCCAGTTGAAGAAACTGAATTAGGTTTTTTGCTTTCACTGTGGATAATCTTTAGCGATCCGGCTAGACCAATTTGGAATTAGCTTTATCGATCTTCTGTCGCCACGAGGTGAAACTTCTTACCGATCCAGCGTGTGGTTTGCGCAACCATGGGTAAGGATAAATTTGAGCTAGGTTCTCAAACTTTTTAAATGATGGCACCGGTGCAAAGGTGATGGCGACTGGGTTCTCTTTAGTAAAGGCGTAGGGATCACCGAGATAGACAGTTAAATCGCGGCGAGTGCTCAGATCTTGCAGCGTTTCCAGGTAAAAAGCGATGCGCCGTGAAGAAAGTTGTAATTTCATAAGGGCAGCCTCGTTAAAGATAAAGATCACTGGCAGCTCAGGATTTGCCGCCAGCGCCACATCGTCATCTCCGAGTGAGTCAATTGTTAGAAGCACAAACTTTGCTTGGTCATTGATAACTGGTGTCGTTGGTCCGGTGGTGCGAGATACGTCGGGATCGTTATCGAGCAAGGGATCCTTTGATAACTGATGTGGTGAAATCTCATCAGGAAACTCTTGGATCGGACAGTTCTTCTTTAGTGCACATTTAAAACATGTACCTGGCGAGCGTTTTTCAACCTGCCAGCGCGCAAAACCGTAAGGCTTGCCAGTTCCGGCACCGACAGTCCACTGCCAGCCAAGTAAATTTGCAGCGCGTGAACCATCTATTAGTTCGCGATGCATCCGCTCTTGACCGTGTATCCACCCCTTATCGCTACGCACCGTCCAGTGAGATGCCATCCACATACGGGTTTGATTTACCAACCAACCATCGCTTTCCAGTTCGGTAATAACTTGATCAACGCAGTTCATCTGGCGATTCCAGCCATCGCCTTGTACATCGCGATTTGCTTCATACCTTAGGTTTTCAAAGAGGCGCGTGCCCAGACGGGCATAAAGGTGGCGGGCATACTCTTGCCAATAAAGTTCGTCACGAAATTTCTCGCGATCTTTATATGGTGCATCTTTTACGGCGCGATAGACCTGATCCAATGTCAGTAAGTTATGGCGGATATACGGCGATAGCACCGTGGCGCCACGTTTTTCTTTCGGTTCGACTTCAGAACGTTGTTCGGCATATCTGGTTATATCTAAATTCTCTAGCGCCAGATTGGCTGCGCTCTGGCCACCTTTTATCGAGCTGGTGCCGAGCGGTCCTGAATAAAGTCCTTGAAATTCGTTTTCGATAATTTGCAGTGCACTCTGCGTAATATCAAGCATTTTCAAACTCATAATAAGTAAAGATTATCGGGCAACTATCTATTCCTCTAGTTGAATAAACTTTCCTTTAATTTAACTAAAGGCTGGCGATCTTTTCGACAACTTGCTTAGCCGAAGGATTGGTCATGGCACTGCCATCTGAGAAGACCAGAGTGGGCACGGTGCGATTGCCGCCATTTACTTTTTCGACGATCTCGGCGGTGCCGGGGACTTCTTCAATATTGATCTCATCGAAGGTAACTCCGAGATCTGCGAGTTGGGATTTTAAACGTTTGCAATAGCCGCACCAAGTGGTTGAGTACATAACAAATGACATGGGTGACTACTTTCTTAAAGAGCTAGCGCTTTGACATGACGCTAAGCGCCACGACGATTGATGAGCCAACTGCAACCAATAGAAGTGGCGTCCAACCTAATAATTGGTAAGGAGTGATCTTCATGCGGCTGGGCTTTGATTCTTTACTCATAGGAGAAATTTAACAGAAGTTGCCAAGAATTCCTGTTGGGATTAATTTGAGTAAGTGGAGAGACTTGATAGCGGCGCTGAATTAGACGGTGAAAGGCAATCTACTCAAGCATTTGCCGCTCAATCTATAGCTAGCAGATTTCCTTTATCTACCGTGCAAAGTAAAGAGAGCCCTTCTGGGCAGATCTTTGAGATCTATATTCAAGAAAGATTGTTATTGCGTCTTGATAAAAAGGGTGCCAAGTATTTCTTTCCTACTCGTCGTAAGCGAATAATTAGATGGGAGAAAATAACTAGTGAGGCTTTGGCTCGCTTAATTGAATATATCCTGCGCGATCTGGCTTCAGCTGATTACGAAGTCTTGTCGCCGGCTAATAAGCCAATCTTAAAAAGACCGATCCATATCAGCAGGTATGTGCGCTGCCCTGATTGCAAAAATAGTGGTGAGATAAGGGTGATTACACGCGGTGAAACGCTAGCTGAGGAAGATTCACAAATTTATACGACCATTAGTCGGCTGATAGAAATAAACGGCGCTGAAATTAAGTGTATGAGATGTGGCTGGATGGGAATTCGCGAGGAGTTAAAGCGAAGAATCAGGAAGCCCCGTAGCCAATAAAGAAAGTTTTCGAATTGGTTGGTAGCTTGCCGTGCCAGATTAGACTTGCAGCGGAGTATCGGTTTTAACAACGGCTGCCGAATCAATACCGAGGGCTTCTTTTTCCACCGAGAGTTTGTAGGCAAGGTTGTAGAGCTCTTTGCCACTTGTAACGTTTACCTCTTGTTTGATTGCGCGATTGATGATTTCACAGGCGCCAAATTGATAACCCTGGTTCTGAACCAACATTGCGTACTGTGCGCCAATAATGAAGGTGAATTGATCGATTGCAACGGCTGCCTGAAAGTCTGCCGAGGCATATGAGTAAGCCATTTCCCAGTTCTTTTTCGCCAAGGCATCTATCTGTCCTGAAATATGCTTTGTAATTAATTTACTCTGCGCACTTGTGCAGGGACCATCGGCTAGTTCCTCAAAGGCAGGCTTCTGCGCACAACCGGCGAGCAACAGCGTAAGTACTGATAGTGCAATGATCCTGCGCATTGGCACAGGTTAGATGAAGCAGTGTCAAAAAGAGCGGAGGATGAGGGATTTGAACCCTCGAGACTTTCGTCTACGCGTGTTCGAGACGCGCGCACTCGGCCGCTATGCGAATCCTCCGCGGTCAGGATATATCAGTTCGGTTGAAGTAAATCTTCTATCTCTATTTCGTAGAAATGACTACGTTAATTAGCTCTGCGAGCGGTGCAATTGATATCACTAGATCGCCTGAAAATTAAATGTTGCAGCGACTCTAGAGGCATGGTGAAATTTGCGCCTTGGCTCAATGGGGTCCTTAAAGAAAGTCGGTTATTTGTGGCACGTGAACTTGCAGGAAAAAAGATTGTCATCGTCGGCGCAACTGGGGTTCTGGGCTCGCGCCTTGCTGGACAGCTAACTGATGCCGGGGCGAGCGTCGCGGCCATTGTTCGCGATCAATCCTTGGTCGATACGGTGACAACCCCCGAGCATGCTATTGCCGATCTAACTAACACCTCCGAATTATCTGCAGCACTGGCTGCTTTGGCCCCATTTGATGGGTTAATCAACGCAGCTGGAGTTGTCGCATTTGGAAATATCGCTGACCTAGATGATGCAACACTTAATAGTTTGTTTGCGATCAATGCAATTGCACCGATTGTAATGTTGCGCGAGAGTTCAAAGCACATTAATGAGGGCGGCTTCTTTGCAAACCTAACTGCTGTCGTTGCTCAGCAACCGATGGCTGGAATGGCTGCTTACAGCGCATCAAAAGCTGCTGCGTGGGGTGCAATGGTTGCAGCTACCCGCGAACTGCGACGTCAACAAATTGATGTAATTGATGTGCGACCACCACATACTGAAACTGGTTTAGCTGAACGTCCGATTGCAGGCGTAGCACCGAAACTTCCAACAGGCTTAGATCCTGATGCAGTTGCTGCCCGAATTATTACCGCAATAAAAGATGGCGAAAAGGATCTACCGGTAGAGGCCTTTACTTCTTCTTCGTAGTAAGAGCAATCGCCTTCGTTAGATCTAAGTACTCTTCGCAGGAAGTGCCGCACAGCCGTTTCAGGGTTGCTAAATTTTGCTTCGCTAAATCAACTTTCTTCTGAATAAGAAAGAGTTCACCTTGATATTCCAGAGCCCCTAAATGCTTAGGATCGATTTTGAGCGCCTTTACATAGTACTTTCCTGCTTGGCTATATTGACCTAACTTGCGAGAAGTAAAACCTAATAGATTATTTACATCTGCATTGTTGACAACAATTTGGTCAACTCGCTTTAACTCTGTCAGGGCCTGCTGATAACTTTTTGCAGCAACAAGTGAGCGACTTAGGGCTAGTTGATCAACGACAACTTCTGGCGTCGGGGTTGGGGTTGGGGTTGGGGTTGGAGTTGGAGTTGGAGTTGGAGTTGGGGTTGGGGTTGGAGTTGGAGTTGGAGTTGGAGTTGGAGTTGGAGTTGGAGTTGGAGTCGGAGTCGGTGTTGGTGATACTACGGGTGCTGGCTTACCAGAATCGGCAGCATTTACTGTTGCAATCTGAGCAAACGAGATTAGAAGTATTAGGGCGCAGGCGCCAATTCGAGTTCTCATGGGGAAATGGTAAATGAAGGTGTTACTAGTCACCATTTGAAATCAGGTAATCAGCCATTTCACCCATTGTAGGCAAGCCCACTAGTTTAAAATGGTGGGTAGGAAGCGGGGCCATATATGAACTCATTAATAAAGCGAGTCAAAGATTTTGATCATTGGTTTATCGATCAGCTCAATCGTAATTCACTTACCCTGCTTCGTTATAGCTTGGCGATAATCTTTATTTGGTTTGGAGCCCTCAAACCATTTGGACAAAGTCCTGCGGTAGAACTAATTACAAAGACCGTTTATTGGTTTGACCCAAAGATATTTATTCCAATACTTGGAATCTGGGAGATGCTTATCGGTATCTGCCTGCTCTTTCCCCCTCTTATAAGAATTGGGCTTGGCCTTCTGGCGTTGCAAATGCCCGGAACTTTTCTGCCTCTTGTCTTACTTCCTGAAGTTTGTTTTACCAGTGTTCCTTTTGATTTAACTTTAGAAGGTCAATACATAGTGAAGAATCTAGTTTTAATTGGCGCCGCTCTAGTCGTGGGCAGCAAGTTAATACCGCTAAGAAAGAAAAATTAGGCTCTTGCCGATCTTCTTTCAATAATTTTTGTGGCGCCTTTGATAATCCATGAATTCCGATGTGTAGCCACCCAGCGATAGCCAATATGGGCTAGCGGGCCTGATCGACGAATCAATTGAGGAAGAATTTTATTCCCCCTGGCATCTAACAATTTAGCGATCGCCGTGGCCCCTGCAAAAACTTCACCTTGAATTTCTACATAAACTTGGGTGCTGCATTGCTCTTTTGTAATGCCAAAGCGCGTGGTGTCGATCTCTTGATAAGCCAGTTTCGTGACCTTAAGTTTTAGCTCTAGCCAATTAAGGCAGGCGCGACAGAATCGGCAATTGCCATCGTAAATTACATTTATCAATCTACTTAACTCACAAACCAAACTTGGTCGCAGAGGTTACTTTGCTGGTTCTAGCTCAGGTGAAGTAAGCGGAATCGGCGGTGCTAACGATGGTTCGGTCTCGCGCTCACGTCGGACCTTGCGCTCTGGTTCTCCAATTTCAGCCACGGGTTTTACTCCATTTCATTGAGTTGAAGGGTAGCAAACTGATTTAGCCGTTGCCCTTTGAAGTCGATTGGCTAAGTGGCAAATGCGCAGGAATTAAAAGGTGAGCAAGATCTGGCTGGGGTGTTCAATAGGAAGGTGGAGCTCAAGCGTTTTAAGCAGGGATTTTTCAGACTCATTCGGATCTATCCCTTTATAGCCGTTGGATTACTTTTAGTTATTTATCTCCTGGGTGGTTTTAATCAAAAATCAACCCCTCTCATACCACGAGAGATTTTAAACACCTTACTTTATGGATTAGTCACCGTGATTCCGCTACTGGCTATTTTAATATTTATTGGATTATCTATTTCCGAAGATCGATCACGAGGTCAAACTCAAAGAAAAACAAATAACTTTGCGGCAGAAGATCCCTTTGATCTAACTGAGGAGAAGATGTGTGGATTTAAAGTTGCAGCGCTAAGCGGAGTAAATCCAACATTTACTGGAATCACCGGGAACACATACTCCAATGATGAAAATGCCATTTGTGAAGCCTTCCCCGAACATATCCCACCTGCCAATGGCTGCGAGTGTGGATTTTATGCCTATAAGAGCGTTAGAGATGCCCAGTTTGAACTTTCCATTCATCCTGGACTTTTTTTAATTCAAGTCGATTTATTTGGGATTGGATTCTCACACAGGTATGGCTATCGCGCAGAAAGCCAGAGAGTTAATTCACTAAAATTTCCAAAGCGCTGTATGCGCTGCAAGATTTTGCCTGCCAGGGGATTCGTGAAAACTTATAAACTCGGATACAGCGACAACACCTGGTGGCAATGGTCAGCAAGGTGTTCTATCTGCGCGAGTGCAATAAAGGATAAAGATAAATTGACAATCGAGCAGATGAGCCACCAATTACAGGTGGTCATAAACTAGCTTGGCGCTTGGGTTTATCGAGTATTGCTTCCCGCGTTAACTCTTGGAAGTGGCTGGTAGGTGGCTAAACCTTTGGTGATCCCTACTTCAAAGTGCCGTGGCTTTACATCAGCGCTATTCTTGGGCTTTGCCAAATCAAGGAGTTTAAAAAGTGTCTAGCAAAGATATAAAGGTAGGGCTACTCGCCTATGGCGCCATCGGTGATGAACATAGCAAAGCGGTTCAGGCGACCGCAGGTCTTACTCTTTATGCAGTCTGTGACACAAATCCAGAACGGTTAACTGCGGCCCTGCAGCTCTCACCCGATGCTAAAACTTTTACCGATGCAGATGTAATGTTGGCCCAAGGCGATCTCGACTTGGTAGTAATTTCAACTCCCCCAAATAGCCATTACAAATGGGCGAAACAAGCGCTCTCACTTGGACTACATGTGATGTTGGAAAAGCCAATGGCGCTAACCACACAAGAGTGTGATGAGTTAATGCAGTTAGCGGCTGCCAACGGTTCACTTTTAGTGGTTTATCAGAACCGCCGCTATGACCAAGACTATTTAACAATTAAAGAGCAGATTGATAACGATCAGATTGGTGATCTCTTTCATTACGAAAGCTTCGTTGGGGGCTACTCCAAACCATGTGGCTATTGGCATTCTGATGCTGCTATTTCAGGCGGTGCGATCTTTGATTGGGGCAGCCACTTTATAGATCAGATAATGTCGCTGGTGCCATCTGAAGTTGACTTTGTTAGCGGGCTCAATCAAAAACGAGTTTGGGATCACGTCACAAATGCAGATCATGCACAGGTAAGTATTAACTTTAAAGATGGGCTGCAGGCAATCTTTATTAACTCAGATTTAGCGGCGGCTCGTAAGCCTAAGTTTTATATCCTTGGAACAAAGGGTGCGTTAATTGGCGACTGGGATGAATCAGCCGGAAGCGCTGTTGCTGATCTTCCGGCAATTATCACGCTACATCGCGGTGATGGAAGCAGCGAAGTAGTAAAGCCGGCCAGCCCAGTTCCATACTCTTTTTACGCATCACTGGTTGCTTACCTAAACGATGCAACACCGATGTCAGTTATGGCTGCGCAATCGCGTGATGTTGTTGCAATCATGCAGGCGGCCGAAGAGTCAGCGTTAGCAAATGGAAAGCCTGTCTCGCCCGTACTCTTACGTGCATGACCAGCTGGGGGTTTCTGGGCGCAGGCTGGGTTGCCACAAAAGCTTTAGCCCCAGCAGTTCATAAGGCAAGAAATGCCAGATTGCGCGCAGTAGCAAGTCAAGATGCCGCCCGAGCACAAGCGTTGGTCCCAGAGAAAATCTATAGAAGTTATGAAGAATTACTTGCAGATCCAAAGATAGATGCGGTCTATATAAATCTTGCTAACCACCAGCATCACCAATGGACGATCGCGGCGCTGGATGCCGGTAAGCATGTTTTATGTGAAAAACCGTTAGCACTTAACTATGCGCAGGCCCAAGAGATGGCTGATGCAACTGTTAAAAATGATCGGATCTTGGTCGAAGCGCTTTGGAACCAGTGGCACCCAAGATTTACCCGTATCGTTGAATTGGTAACCGGTGGTCATATCGGAGCACTTACTGAAATTAACTCTTCCTTCACATTTACGGCTGAGTTAGAAAATAATTTTCGAGGTCAGCTTGCGATGGGTGGTGGAAGTCTGCTTGATGTCGGTAATTACCAAGCCCATATCTGGAAAACACTTAGCTCCGGTGAGCCCGAGTTAGAGATTCAATCTTTAAATCGAAGCGTTGGTGATACCGGTGTGGACCTAACTACCCAGATCAGTGCCACATTAAGTAGCGGTGTGAAGATAAGTGCGCTGTCATCATTTGAAATGCCTGAAGCGCAAGAGTTAACAATTTCTGGCAAATTGGTAGAAATTCAATGCCTAGGAAGTGATGCATTTACTTCATGGAATAAGCCGAGCTCATTGCGGATCGGCAATAGCGTTGAAGAATTTGCCCCAGTTGACCCTTACGCCATGATGATTGAGGACTTCTCCGATGCCATCTCTGGTAAGCCGGCATGGCTTCCAGCCCTTGATCAATCACTTTATGTTGCAAAACTATTAGATCAAATCAAAGTGGCCCCACGTAATTAACTTGTGGCCACTTCATGGGAGCCTGCTGTTAGCGTGCTCCCATGAAAAGAACTCTGCCCTTTGCCCTGATCGCATCCCTTATTGCTTTCTTTGCTTTAACCGATAGCCAAAGTTGGGCAGAAACTGTGGCAACAAAATCAAAGGTCTGTCCTGTTGCTGCTTTTCCGGACCTGTCGCAATCTGCTGGGGCCGGGGCAAGTTATGCAAAGCCTGCTTTATCGGTTTCCTGTAGCGCAACTGAGTTAAAAGTGGTTTCAAATGGCATGATTAGCTTTGCTTTTGAACCGAAGACTCCAAATGCATTGAGTGCGCAAGAGTGGAGCTGGTCAGTTCCGCTAAATCCAGTTAAGGCAAAATCTGTGACCAGTATAAAAAATGTATTAGGAACACTTGGCTTTACCGTTAGCGGGCTACCAATCTATGGACCAACAGAGGGGCCGATGCCTACGGCTGAGGCATATGGAGATCCGGTCTATAACAAGATTATGGATACCTGTGGTGGCCACACAGGCCCTGCGCGCGAATATCACCACCATGCAATTACCTTGGTGCAACAGTGCAATTTATCGAAGCAGAAGATTCTGGGCTATGCCTTAGATGGTTTTCCTATCTATACAACTTTGGGATGTTTAAATGCCAAGTGCACTAAGACTGCCGTAATGAAATCAGGGTATGTAAAGACTGGTGATCCCAAGACAAATTCTTGGGATGCTTATACATATAAAGCATCTAAATCCACTAGTGCTTTAGATGCTTGCAATGGGCGCACGCAACCAGATGGAACGTATGGTTATCACGTAACAACTGATTTCCCATACATAATCGGTTGCTTTGCCGGCACTGCAACACTTCCTAAAGGTCGTGCAGGTGGGCCAATGCCACCAATGGGTGGACAAGCACCACCACCGGGTGGGCAAATGCCACCGGGTGGGCAAATGCCACCGATGGGTGAACCAGCTAAACCTTAAGTTTCGCCAATCTTTATTAAATTAAAGTTACGCACGGTAGTAAAAGCAAAGTGGCCCCACGCGACGAACCGTGAGGCCACTTAGTGTGCGTACCGCCGGCGGGATTCGAACCCGCGACCTCACGCATAGTCAATACGTTGCTCTATCCGCTGAGCTACAGCGGTACGCGAGCAAAAGATATATATTTTTGGATATGCAGAATCTGATGGCGGAGATAGTTGTGGATAAATATCAAATGCTATTATTTGACCGCATAGTCAATGCGGCGCAAGAGTTACAGTAATTGAGCTACAAGAAAAAGACCCCGTCAGAAATGGCGGGGTCTTTTTCTATAACTTGCCCATGCACCAGTTGATAGAAGAGCCCAGGCAACTAATAGAGGTTGAAAGAGCAGCCGGATAAAGCGGGCACGATCGCTATTTAAGCCAAAGGCATCGATCTTATTTATATATTGCGAGATATTTCCCCAGAAGACTGCCGTGAAGAAGATGGCGACCAACCAACCGATTTGAACGCGGTATTTCCAGAGCGCAATCAAACTAAGGCCGAGCAAGATTTCTACTACACCTGAAGCCAAGACGACAAGGTCTTCATAGCCCTTAAATAAGGTGGGCACCTGTGCGCGGAAAGTTAAGCGGCTGGTAGTTAGGTGACCAATGCCGGCATAGGCAAGGGCTGCGCCCAAAACTACTTGCGGGGCTCTGCGCAAAAGTTGCATGTCTTAATTAAGTTGAAAAGGTTTAGTTATTCTTCACATATTCAGAGGCGTGAGGAAAGCCGTTGGCTTCTAGCTTCTCTGCTAAATCAGCTTTAACAGCCTTTACGACCTTATGCGTTCCGTCGCAGTTCTTCTCTTCATCTCTGGTGTAAGTACAGGTACAAGCGCCCATTGTTAATCCTTTTCTAAAGTTGAATTACGCAAATCTTATAGGACAGGTGTGGAAAAGGTCGTTTTAAAGTAAAACCTAAGGCTTAATAATTGTTATTCCGCCAAAGGCTTGGTTATCTAATTCGGCAAGGGCAATTGCGCCTTCTGCTAAACCGACTTCCCGCTTAACCAGCAGCGATGGGTTTAATACGCCACTGGCAACTAGCGCCAACATTTCTGGGTAATCACGTGCTGCCATACCGTGTGAGCCAAGCAGATCTAGCTCCCAAGCGATTACGCGCGCCATTGGCATGGCAGTTAAACCATCTGGTGTTAGAAGCAGACCTAATTGCAGGTGTCTGCCGCGGCGCGCAAGCGATAGCACTGAGGCGTTTGCTGTTGCCTGGCTACCTAAAGCATCTACTGCAACATCTACTCCCCCGATTTTTTGTAAATGTGCAACGGGATCTGTTGCCTTTGAGTTAATTACTTGTGCGCCAAGGGATGCCGCAACTTCTAGCGCGCCATCATTTATATCTACCGCATAGACAGTGGCACCATGTGCTTTAGCAATCATGATCGCACTTAAGCCGACTCCGCCACAGCCATAGATAACAACGCTTTCACCGGCCTTTAACTGGGCGCGCTTTATTAGGCCGCGATAGGCGGTGGCAAAGCGACAACCTAATGCTGCTGCGGTTGCGAAGGAGACTTCATTTGGAATGGTTACTAAATTAAAGTCAGCGTTATCGATTGCTACATATTCGGCAAAGGAACCAAAGCCGGTAAAGCCGGGTTGAGTTTGGGTCGGACAGACTTGGGCATCACCGCGCAGACAGTATGTGCACCTGCCGCAGCCGCAGACAAAGGGAACGGTAACGCGATCGCCAACTTTAAAGTTAGTGACCGCGTTACCGATTGCAGAAATAATCCCCGCAAATTCATGGCCTGGCACATGTGGCAAGACGATATCTGAATCGTGCCCCATCCATGCATGCCAATCACTGCGGCATAAACCTGTCGCCTCGACCTTGATTACGACCCCGTGATCTGTTGGATCCGGAATCGGAATATCAAATACCGATAACGGCCCTTTGAATTGGGTGAAGTAGATGGAGTTCATGCAGCTATTTTAGTCGCCTGCCTTACCATTTAGCCATGTCGCGGGTAGCAAAGGTCAAGAATGGTTTTGTACCTAAAGTCTGTGCGCGCTGCGGCTTGGAATTTGAATGGCGCAAGAGATGGGCCAAGAACTGGCCGGAAGTTAAATACTGTAGCGATCGGTGTCGTGAAAATAAATGAAGCGCATTATCTATATTCCCTTAGATCATCTGCATCGTAATTTTGGAGCGCTAAAGGGCGCAGATCCATCTGTCGATGTAATAGCCATGGTGGAAAGTGCCCGGATGACAACTGGGCGCAATTGGCATAAGGAACGGCTCTTCTTTTTAATCTCAAGCGCACGACATTTTGCAATGACTTTAGAAAGTGAAGGCTTTAAAGTCGAATACGTAAAGGCTGCAACCACGATTGATGGGTTGGATTTAATTGCTAAGCAGCACCCAGGATTACCGATTGTTTGCGCCGAGCCAAGTTCCTTTAGGCAATTTGAGACTCTTAAAAACCATGGCGTGACATTTGTTGAAAACGATTTCTTCTTAACCCCACGATCTCTATTTAAATCATGGGCTGATTCGCAGAAAAGCTACCTGATGGAAAACTTCTATAGAAAGCAGCGCGTGCGGCTTAACGTTTTGATGGAAGGCGCTGAGCCCGCAGGCGGTGCTTGGAACTTTGATAAAGAGAACCGCTTGCCGCCGCCTAAGAAATACGAAGGACCGGCCTACCTTGAGCATGCGCGAGATGAGATAGATATTCAGGTTGGCGCTGAAATTGGCCACACGCTAACTACAACTTGGGCTACTACACGCGCAGGTGCCTTGCTTCAGTTAAAGAACTTTATAGATAACCACTTCGCTGAATTTGGACCGCTGGAAGATGCCATGACAGTTGAAAACTGGGCACTGCATCATTCACTGCTTTCGCCATATTTAAATAATGGTCTGTTGCATGCCAGTGAAGTAATTGAGGCTGCAGTCAAGGCTTATAACTCTGGCAAAGTTCCGATCGAATCAGCCGAAGGTTTTATCCGCCAGATCATTGGCTGGCGCGAATATGTAAATGGCATGTATTGGTTTCTTGGCCCGGATTACCGCGAAAATAATCAATTACAAGCCAAACGAAAACTCTTGCCGCTCTTTACCGACCCAAATGCCACAAGGATGAACTGTATTAAAGAGACGGTCACAGATATCAATGATCGTGCTTGGGTTCATCACATCCCCCGTTTGATGCTGCTATCTAATCTGGCCCTTGTTACTGGTACCAACCCACAAGAGTTTCTTGATTGGATGCGCGAAGTCTTTATCGATGCCAGTGAATGGGTAATGGTTCCAAATGTAATTGGAATGGGTGTTCACGCCGATGGCGGTCAGATGATGACGAAGCCATATGCAGCAGGTGGTGCCTATATTTCGCGAATGTCTAACTATTGCAAACCATGTGAATACAACCCGAAGCTACGCACCGGTGATACAGCCTGTCCTTTTACGACTTTATATTGGGATTTTCTTGATCGCCACAAAGAAACATTTGCGAAGAACCATCGCATGAGCCAACAAATATTTGGTCTAAATCGCTTGAGTGATCTACCTGAGTTAAAAGAGCGCGCGCTGGAAGTATTAGAAGGTTTAGATAAAGGAATTATCTAAATAAGCAGGAATGACGATCTCGTTATATTGCAAGAAGCCTGGTTTAACTGGTGGATCAAAGCGACAGATACGTGTTTCTTTAGACAGCGCGATGTTTTGTTTTGCCGCTGCTGCCCGGAGTTCAAGGGCTTTCTTGGCAGATAAATCTTCGGTTGCCTTGCCACGAAATGAGAGCGCAACGCAGGTTTCAGCAGGTAATTCGCGCAGGTGCACATTCGGATCATTTGGGTCTGGCAAGTGCTCTCTATTGCTGCCAGCTGGCATAACGAAAGATACGAACCATTCATCAGCATCAGAGCTTTCTGCTCTTTGCGCAGCAATAACCGGTGCTGTCATAGCGATCTTCTCTGATGCCTTATTACCCTTTGAGATATATCTAAATAATGAACCAAAGGCGCTACTAGTTGCAGTGGAATATTGCGCCGAGACTTTAACTTCTGCAATCACACAGGGCATGTATTCGCGGACTTCGAAATCGGCATAGATGCGAAGTACTTTGAATTCCTGCCTCTGGGTCATATTGAAATCTTACTCTGATTAATAAAAAGAAACCCCCCAGGAATACCTGAGGGGTTTCTCTCTTAACTTGATTTAGCCGTGAATTGTTGCAACCTCTTTGATCGCATTTGGTTTCTTAGATGATAAGTAACCAAGTGCAACTAGCCCAACTAGCATCCAGGCGCCCATTGCATAAGCACCATATGTAAGTGGCGATGCAAGTGCGACGATGAAGCTAAGACCTGGCATACCTGTGATGCCTGCTGCATTGAAGAAGCCAGGGATCAAGAATAGGAAGCCAACGATTGGAACGAGGATGTGTAGCAATGGATGACGCTCATCCTTGCGATGCTTGGTGAAGTAACCAATGCAAGCAAGGTTTGCGATCATGTAGACCGGAACTACTGCAACTACAAGACCAGTTGCAATGATTCCGAAGGCGGTCTGTGGTGAGTACTTAGCACCAAGACCTAAGGCAAGGACTAAACCAACTACAAGCTGCACGATAACTGCGTTACGTGGAGTCTTGTGCTTTGGATCGATCTCAGCGAGCATCTTAGGGAAGGCGCCGGCGCGACCGAAAGCAAATGCGGTACGTGTAAATACGTTGGCACCAGCGTTTGCGTTAGCGATAGTTGAGTTGATGATTGCAAAGAGAACCAAGATCCAGAATATGGTTCCTACGCCCTTTGCAAGGCCATCCCATGGAGCGCCATTATTTGATGCCGCAAAGTCCTTGAACTTATCTGGACCGAAGCTAACAACTGCTGCATATGTTGTGAATGCATAAAGCGCACCGATTGAGAGCGTTGCATACATAACTGCTTTAGGAATGTTCTTACGTGGGTTCTCAGTTTCTTCAGCAAGTGGAGCTGCTGCTTCAAAGCCTGAGAAGGCAAGGAGACAGAAGACTGATCCTGCGATTACGCCTGACCATCCTTCAAAGCCAGTTGCATTTGCATAATGTGGTGAGAAGACAGCGAGATCGTTATTTCCGCCTGCCTTAACCACAAGAATGATTCCGACAATAAGGAATACACCGATTTCAATTGCACCAAGAATTACGCCAGTGCGAGCTGAAGAGCGAACGCCCTTATAAACGATGTAACCAACGAGCAATGTGCCAAGCACTGTGAAGATCCACCAATTACCGGTTGAGAATGAAGATTGCTCTGCATTCCATTCACCTGCGACTGTGAAACCAAGTTGCAGCATTACAAGCGGAACGATCAGGATTTCAACAGCTGCATATGCCCAACCAACAAGGAATCCAACCCAAGGGCGAAGTCCTACGGCGCTATAGGTTGCAACAGATCCCGCTGAAGGAATATGTGCTGCAAGTTGACCGATGCTAGATGCAGTGAAGAAGATACCGATGAAGGCGAAGATAACTGCAAGGGGCAGCGCTCCTCCTGCAAGCGGTGACCCAAAGGGAATAGATGCTGCAATTGCTGCACCAGGGGCCATTGAACAGATTGATTGGAATACGACTTCGCGTAATCCAACGGCATTCTTTTCTAGTTGTGCCACTTATTTTCTCCGTTTCCGTTGATCTTGCTTTTTTACTGCGCCAGGAATTCGCTCGAATACCTAGATATTTCACTATAACTTGAAAGGCTTGGGAGCCCGGGAAATCTTTGGAACACGCATCTTTGCGACTGCAAAACCATCTGGCATGGGATGACAGTTCTGCGCGATACCGAGATCGCCTGCGACAGATAGGAAGATAAAGGCATCTTCAATCGTAAATCCCCATTCGTCGACTAATAATTTTGCTGCCTCATCACAAGCGTGCTTGAGCGCATCTTGAATATTGCTAGCTGTGCCGTGAGTAACCCAAGAATCTTTAAGTTCAGTTACTGGCCAACCAGCTGCGTTACCTTTTATTAGATCGACTTTAATAATTCCAGTTCCACCGATTTCTACGCCAGTGCCAGAGATCTCGCCATCTCCCATAGATGCGTGCATATCTCCGATTGCTAACTGGCCTCCTGGTTGAAATACCGGCAAATGCACAGTCGCACCGATCCCATTTAGGTGATCATCCATATTGCCACCATGGCGATCGGCAAAGAAGGTTCCGATTTCACCTGATGCTGGCGCAACACCGATTACGCCAAACATGGGACGCGTTGGAAATGTCACGCCATTTGATTCCATGGTGATCACACCATCTTTAACTTTAAAGATGCGCGTCTGAGGTGACATCGCCTTATCAATTAGCTGGCCCCATTGCGGAATAACCATTCCGGCACCTTGTGGCCCAGGTTTGATATCAATAATTGAAACTGAAAGTGAATCGCCAGGTTCGGCACCGATTACTTCAATTGGTCCTGTTGCGCTATTAATGCGCGTCATATCAAGAGTTAAAAGTGTGTCTGATTCTTTTTGAACTTGGCCGGTGAAGCAATCCCACGTTTCGATTTCAATCACAGTTCCTGGTTGGACTGAAACTACTGGTTTCATATTGGCGTTGTAAGCCCAGATATGTTGGTCTTTTGAAAGTTTTACAGTCGGTTGCATGGTAAAAAAAATAGCAGGAAAGGGTGGAAAAGGTAGTTAAATAGGTATAGAAAAAAGGGGTTATTTCTTACTAGCCGGTGGTTACGTAATCTCTTAGCGCTTGATTCTCAGATTCCATGTCAGCCAGTCGACTTTTCACAACATCGCCAATTGAGACTATGGATATCAGTAGGCCCTGGCTATCTATTACTGGCACGTGGCGGATGCGATGTTCAGTCATCATCTTCATTAGCTCATTCGTTGTTGTTTCGGCAGTACAGGTGTGGACTTCCACAGTCATGATGTCGCGAACATGCATTCCGATTAATTGATCGAGCTTGCCTGGCATCGCCCGAACAACATCGCGTTCGGAAACAATTCCATCTATATGTTTGCCATCATTTGAAACTACTAGCGCGCCAATGTGATGAGAGTTAAGTGAGTTAACTAGATCTTGAATACTTGCACTGGCCGAAATAGTTTCAACGCGCTTGCCCGAGATGATGCTGCTGATTTTCATATGGCACCTTTCGCTGGAGTCTCTTACATCGTGCTCCTGCTACAGGGCAAAGGCAATAGGTTTACTACTCTCAGGAATGCTCGTGCGCTAACTATTGAGCGCGATTGCTGTGAAAAAAGGCGGCGTCAGTGGCTCGGCCTAGGCTCGGCGCTATGAAAACTACAGACATTTCTACTTTAGATGGGCAGTATTAGCCCATGGGATTTATTGCCGACTGGAAAGCAAAGCGTAGCTATAAGCATGCAATGGAAGTTTATGACGGTGCGCTAACGGACTGGCAGAAAGATATTGAAATTTTCAAGAAGATTACCGATGCATTTGAACTTGCAGCAAAAGGTGAAGATGTAATCAGCAATCAGACGATCCAAAAGCCCGGTGAAATAGTTCTATGGCGTGGGCAAGGACAATTCCACGAAGCAGCTCGTGGTGCCGGGCAATATGTTGGATCCAGCCAAGGATTTAGTATTCCCGTCGTTGCCGGAATTCGTTATCGCGTCGGTGCAACACGTGGCACATTTGTTTCAGGAGATCCCATCCAAAAATATGGCGAAGTCGGCGATGTGGTTTTAACTACCCAACGCGTTCTATTTAACGGAATGATAAATACCAAAGAGTGGTTATTTGCCAAATGGAATGGTGCGGCAGCATCTGAAGATGAGACTGATTACATATTTCACGTCAGCAATCGCCAGAAGACTTCCGGTGTTCTATTTAGCCGCACTGAAGGCCGCGAATTCAATCGCTTCCTGGCCTGTGCCATCATCGCTGCCGAATATGGCATTCCGCGAACCCTGGAAGAAGTGAACAAGAACCGGAGAGAACTCGAAGAAGATAAGCCAGTTATCCCACCGCTGGCGCTGGATGCGCCGAAAGCTGCAGATTAATAGGTGCATAAAAGTCGGGGGTCATTGACGGCAAATATTCGAGCAGAACTAGGCTTTCCCCAAGTTGACCCGAATGGAGTCTTACGTGAAGTCAGTCCGTAAATATGGTGCAGCTTTAATTGCCGCCCTCTTATTGGGGTCAGTTATCTCAGCAACTGTGGCCGAAGCAGGTGCGAAGATTCCTTCGACAACGCCATCTCTAGGTTTAATTCTTGAAGAAAACTTTGATATCGCAGCTATGCCAGATGTTGCAATAACAATGAATGATCAGGCTGACACATCAAAGAGCTTGGTCTGTTCTAGCATCGATGACAAATTATGTGATGACGCGATCCGAGTAATGATTATTCAACATTTACCAGCATGTGCCGAAGATCCAACTATTGCTTGTATCTCTGAAGTTTGGGCTGTTGATAGCACAGGCAAGAAGATCGACGGAACTTATGTTTCATCAATTCCAAATAAGAGCAATTACGATCGTGGTCCTATTCCATCTATGAATTTACCTGCTGTTCGCGGTGTTGGGGCGCTCTGGAATATTCCTGGAGTTACGAACAGCGGTGGCGAAGATAATTATTTCGTTTCAATAAAAGACAATATCTGGTTGGAAAAACCATCTGGTGTGTCACTTCGCACTCAGAAAGTTGATTACGCAAATATTTCAGCGGCAATAACACCAGTACAAAAAGTTACAGGTGACTATCGCGCCAATCGTGCAACAGACAAGCGCGATGGCGGACCTGCTTGGGGTTCCAACGGATTATCTTCAACGCCAGCAAAAGAACGTTGCGCGGTGGTTGATACTGGCATTTGTGAAGTAACTAGGGATTTTCCAAAGGGTTATCGTTTTGGCCTGACTTTAAAACTTGGCTCGAAAGTAAGCGGATGGTTCCACGGCAGAATTGCGCTTCCAGTTATTTCAACAAAGACTTGGAGTAACGGAATTGAACTGGCAGTCGAAGCCGAGCCCGTCAATATTTCAACTTTAAATTTCTCAGTTCCAAATGCGCAGATTCCTGAAGCGGTTAGAAAGATAATCTTTACGGATAAGGAATTTGGAGTATCCGGAACACCCGATGGCGGACAACAAACTATGGGTGGACTAGCTGATGCCGATTCAATGGAGCTCATGAATGCATTTCTTCCAGCCGTTGGTGACAAGGCAACTAAGACAACCGGATACTGGTCTTACACCGCTTTAAATGCTTGGAATCAACCAGCAATCCAAAAGTGTTCAGATGGAACAGGCGATCTTGCGGGCGTAGTAACTACAAACGCGCTGACCTATAGCTCTGGCCCACCTACATATAACAAAGACACTGGTTCGCTGGAGTACAAGGTCGCATCGCCGCACTTTGAAGCAAGCGGTGCAATTGCAACGGGAAGTTATGACTTAGTTCTAAAAAGTGATGTTGCTAGATGTATCTACGGATTCTCAAAAGCACCGATCCAAGCAGAAATCTCAATCTCATCACCAGATGGTGAAAAGAAGATCGCAACGACTGTTGTAAATGAGAAGAATGGTTGGCTTTATCTATCAGCCAAGGGATTTACCTTCTCCTCCCCGACGATCAACGTGAAGTTGTCGCAGGAGAAAGTTGTTGCGCCTACTCCTACACCTACACCTTCTGCAGTTGCATCAGTCGCACCAGTTGCAAAGAAATCTGTGACTATCAGCTGCGTTAAAGGCAAAACCACTAACAAAGTAAGTGGAACTAGCCCTAAATGTCCGGCCGGGTTTAAAAAGAAGTAACCCCTACACTTACGTCATTCTTTTAGGAGGCGTAAGTGGCGACATTCTTTAGCGGTGGCACGATCTGGTGCGGTGTTGGCTGCATTGCAAAATCAGTGCGTATTGATGCTGGAGTTGTTGTTGAGATAGATGGTGTTGCCGCATCTGGTGATGAGATCGTAGATCTGCAAGGTGGATTTCTGGCACCGGCATTTATGGATGGGCATGCGCATCCTCTATTTGGTGGACGAGAAGCACAAGGTCCGCTGGTTAATGGTTTGCAGACGGTTGCTGAAATGGTGGCAGAGGTTAAACGCTTTGCAGATGCCAATCCCAATACGCCATGGATTGTTGGTGGCGCATATGAAGCAGCTGCTGTTGGTGGAGGAGATTTTCTTGCTAGTTGGCTAGATGCTGTAGTTAGCGATCGACCAGTTGTTCTGCAAGCAGTTGATCACCATACGATCTGGGTAAATAGCAAAGCGATTGAAATTGCAGGGATTACTGCGGCAACGCCTGATCCTGATGGCGGATCTATTGCGCGCAATCCTGATGGGTCTGCACGTGGCACGTTGCGTGAACCATCGGCGATGGATTTGATTATGAAACATGCACCTGAACGCACTGTGGAAGAAGATGTGGCAGCGATTGCTTGGGCATCTGATCGGTATTTAGAAAGTGGTGTGACTGCTGCAACTGATGCGTGGGTGGAACCCGGAATGGCAGAGGCATATATAGCAGCGGATAAGTCAGGTGCTTTGAAGATAGATATGAATCTATTCTTCTTGGCCCAGCCTGATTCTTGGCGTGATCGCATTTCTTACTTTGCAAAGCTACGTGAAGAGATTGAATCTTTAGGTGCCGGGTCAAAGCTTGCTGCAAAGACGATAAAGATTATTGGCGATGGTGCGTTATCTGCGGGTACTGCTGCGGTGTTAGCGCCTTACCTAGATGATCCAACTTCCAAGGGATTATTGATTTGGGAAGATGACGAGCTATTGGATGCGGCGGTTACCTTTGATGCCGCCGGTTATCAATTACATATGCATGCGATTGGTGATGCGGCAGTGCGCCAGGCGCTAGATACGATTGAAAAAATGGCGGCAGTTAATCCAAAGTGGGATCGTCGCCCAGTAATTGCACATGCGCAATTAATTGATGCTGTCGATATGCCGCGCTTTGCAACTTTAGGTGTGATTGCAAATTACCAACCACTCTGGACTTATCTGGATCCGATGAATAAAGAGTTAATTGCACCTCGTCTGGGAGATGCACGAAATGCGCAGCAATATCAATTAGCTTCAATGGTGAAATCTGAGGCGCAACTTAGTTACGGCAGCGATTGGCCCGTTACTTCTTACATTCCGCTGCTAGCACTGGCAGTTCCGACGCATCGCCAATCACCTGATCGCTATCCCAAAGATGGTTGGAGTCCGCAGGAAGCAATAACGGTGGAAGAGAGTCTAAGTTTTTATACCGCAGGCGTGGCATACCAATGCTTCAACGAAAAGCGTTTTGGGCAGATCGCCGTTGGCATGCAGGCTGATCTAATGGTTCTGGCTAGTAGCCCAATAGAGGTAGCACCTCATGATGTGGCGGGGATCAAGATTTTAGGTGTTTATAAGAACGGGGTTGCCGTCATAGGATGAGCCTATGACTACCACCGTAAACCACTGGATCGATAATAACGAGTTTGTAAGCACATCAGGTCGCACTGCACCTGTTTATGACCCAGCACTTGGCGTTGAAACAAAGCGTGTTGCTTTAGCAAACGGTGCAGAAATCAGCGCTGCGATTGCTGCAGCAAAGAAAGCATTTCCGGGTTGGTCAAAGACTTCACTTGCTGGGCGTCAACAAATTATCTTTAAATTTCGCGAACTTTTAAATGCTAAAAAGGGCGAGCTAGCAGAGATCATCACCAGCGAACACGGCAAGGTTTTATCTGATGCCCTTGGTGAAATTACACGTGGTCAAGAAGTAGTCGAATTCGCAGTTGGTATGCCACAACTCATTAAGGGTTACTACTCAGAAAATGTTTCAACCGGTGTCGATGTTTACTCAACGCGCCAAGCACTTGGCGTTGTTGGAATCATCTCTCCATTTAATTTTCCTGCGATGGTGCCAATGTGGTTCTTCCCAATTGCAATCGCTGCCGGTAATACCGTGGTCTTAAAGCCATCAGAGAAGGATCCATCGGCTGCGATCTGGATCGGCAAGCTCTGGAAAGAGGCCGGCCTTCCAGATGGCGTCTTTAACGTTTTAAATGGTGATAAAGAATCAGTAGATGGTCTCTTGCATTCACCTGATGTGGAAGCGATCTCATTCGTTGGTTCAACTCCTATCGCGCGTTATATCTACGAAGAATGTGCAAAAGCAGGCAAGCGGGTGCAATCACTCGGTGGCGCCAAGAACCATATGTTGGTTCTGCCAGATGCTGATTTAGAACTTGTTGCAGATTCAGCGATCAACGCAGGCTTTGGTTCTGCCGGAGAACGTTGCATGGCGATCTCGGTTGTTGTGGCCGTTGAACCAGTTGCCGATGCGCTGATTGAAAAAATTGTCTCTCGCATGGATAAGTTGCGCACTGGTGATGGTCGCCGCGGCTGCGATATGGGTCCACTTGTTACCAAAGAGCACCGCGATAAAGTTGCGGGTTATATTGATGTGGCAATTAAAGATGGCGCAAAGGTTGTCGTAGATGGCCGCGGCGTTAAAGCAGATGGCGAGGCTGCCGGATTCTGGCTTGGACCAACCTTGATCGATAACGTGCCAACTACATCTAGCGTTTATAAGGATGAGATCTTCGGACCTGTCCTATCTATTGTGCGCGTTAAGAGCTATGACGAAGGTGTTTCACTAATTAATAGCGGTGCCTTCGGCAATGGAACTGCCATCTTTACCAACGATGGTGGTGCTGCGCGTCGCTTCCAGAACGAGATTCAAGTTGGCATGGTCGGTATCAACGTTCCAATTCCAGTACCGGTTGCCTATTATTCATTCGGTGGTTGGAAGCAATCACTATTTGGCGATACTAAGGCGCATGGTGAAGAAGGAGTTCACTTCTTTACACGTGGCAAGGCGATCACAAGTCGCTGGCTTGATCCAAGCCATGGCGGTATCAACCTTGGTTTCCCACAGAATTAAATCGACTTCGTTGGCTTAGAAAGGCAAAAGTAATTATGGCCACTCGCAAGATGAGCGTGGGACAGGCGATCATTGAATTCCTTTCACATCAATACACCGTCGATGGCGATCATCGCGAACGCACTATCCAAGGAGTCTTTGGAATCTTCGGCCACGGAAACGTTGCCGGAATTGGCCAAGCGTTAAAGCAACTTTCAACAACTGATCCAGGGCTAATGCCATATCACCAAGCGCGCAATGAACAAGCGATGGTTCACGAATCATCTGCCTTTGCACGCATGAAGCGTCGTCGTTCCACATTTGCGTGCGCATCATCTGTGGGTCCTGGCGCAACAAATATGTTAACTGGCGCAGCAGTTGCAACAACTAATCGCTTACCTGTTCTGTTATTTCCGGCAGATACCTTTGCAAACCGTGTCTCAGATCCTGTACTTCAACAACTAGAACAACCGTATGACTTATCTATCTCAGTAAATGATGCCTTTAAGCCACTGTCTAAATTCTTTGACCGTATCAATCGCCCAGAACAACTCTTTAGTTCACTACTTGGTGCAATGCGCGTATTAACTGATCCGGCCGAAACCGGCGCTGTAACTATCTGTCTTCCGGAAGATGTTCAGGCCGAAACAATTGAAGTTCCGGATGAGTTCTTAGCCGATCGCGAATGGCATATTCGCCGGCCTCGTCCAGATATTGGTATCTGCGCAGTTGCAGCGCGCACCATCGCTAAATCAAAGAAGCCCTTTATTGTGGCTGGTGGCGGAGTTATTTACTCTGATGCACACGATGCGTTAGCTAAATTTGTGGAAGCAACTGGTATTCCAGTTGGCGTTTCCCAAGCCGGAATGGGTTCTCTTGCCTGGGATCACCCACAAATGTGTGGCTCAGTTGGCGCAACTGGAACTACCGCGGCAAATCGTCTGGCTAAGGAAGCTGATCTAGTTATCGGTATCGGAACTCGCTACAGTGATTTCACAACTGCCTCACGCAGTATCTTTCAAAACCCTGATGTGAAATTTATCAATATAAATGTGACCGCCTTTGATGCCTTTAAACATGGCAGCGCTATTCCAGTAGTTGCAGATGCGCGAACTGCTTTAGAAGAACTAACTCAAGAGTTAGCCACATTTAAAGTCTCTGCCGATTACGCAAAGCGCATCGCCGATGAGAATAAGCAATGGGATGCCATCGTTGATGCCGCCTTTGTTGATCAGAAACTTGTAAAGCCCAGCCAGAGTGAAATCATCGGCGCAGTTTTGGCTGCTACCGATCCGCGCGATGTTTTAGTTGGCGCAGCAGGTTCACTTCCTGGCGATCTGCACAAGCTATGGCGCGTGCGCGATCCCCTTGGTTATCACATGGAATACGCCTTCTCTTGCATGGGTTATGAAATCGCCGCTGGCCTGGGTGTGGCCCGCGCAGATTCTTCTCGCACACCAGTTGTAATGATGGGTGATGGTTCGTATCTAATGATGCATACCGAACTCGTTACGGCAGTTGCCGAAGGTCTGAAATTTATCGTTGTTCTGGTGCAGAACCATGGCTTTGCATCCATCGGCCATCTCTCTGAAGATATCGGATCACAGAGATACGGAACTAAATATCGCTTCCGTGACTCAAAATCCAATAACCATGAAGCAGGCGATGTATTGCCGGTGGATCTAGCAACCAATGCCGAGAGCCTTGGAATGAACGTTATTCGCATCGCCGAAAGCTCAAGTGCGATCGCTGATTTATCTGCAGCAATGAAAGTCGCTAAGGCGCATCCAACTGCGACGCTTATTCATATCAATAGCGATCCATTGTTATATGCACCAGGTGGCGAGGCATGGTGGGAAGTTCCAATCCCAGAAATTTCAACTTTGGAGTCAACCCAAAAGGCATTTGCTAATTACACGCAGGCACGTAAAGCGCAGAAAAAGTATCTAGGTAAGGGATCTAGCGAACGTAATTAAATGTAGGTTACTTCGCGGAAAGATCTCTTGATCGAAAGCGTGTACTTGTCATCTTTGGGATCTGCGACGCGGAAGAAACAAAATATCTTCTTGCCATACTTCTTCTCTTCCGCACCTGGATCAGGAAAGAAGTAACCGTAGGTAAGAGAAGATGGCAGATCTTTCTGGCCAGTTAGCGTTGCAACTGCCGCCTTGTCACATGCCAGCCCGGCCTCTTTCTTGGCAGCATCTGAATTTAAATCTTTCGCTTTAATGAGGCCGGTATAGAAAACTTCGTAATGATGGGCAGCTGCGCAATTTGTGGCATAGAGAGTCTTGTAATTTGTATCTGTCCACTTACTTGACTTGGTCGGAGCCTTATTAGCTGCATAGCAACCGGTCTTAAGCTCTAAATAAAAGGTGCCTTTACTTAACGCTTGAGATGGGTTTGTACTGAGGGCTAGAAATAGAGCTATCGCGGTAGCTACGAATTTACGGCGACTCATAGGCTCAATCATAGGACCTCAACCTCTAGTTGATGGTTGAAGTTAATCAAATCGTGATAGAAATTAATTCTTTGCTAACGGCGTGTGAATAGCACATTGCCATCGCTCGGATAGTCTTCGCATACAAACGTTTTGTAGGTTGATTGCCCTAATCGACCGCGTCTATAAAAGGAGCTCCACTTGATTAAGAGAATTTCAGCTGTAACAGCTGTACTCGCTCTTGCAACAGTTGGTTTCATTGTTCCAGCACAAGCTGCAACAGTTGAAGCTGATTGCGGTACAGTCGGTGCATTCTGTATTGGTCTCGTAACTGACCTCGGAAAAGTTGATGACAAGTCATTCAACCAATCTGCATGGGAAGGCGCAAAAGCTGGCGCAGCTAAGGCCGGCGGATTCGCTAAGTACATCGAAACTACAGATTCAAAAGACTATGCCAAGAACATGGCACTTTTTGCTGACAAGGGTTACAACGTAATCGTAACTGTCGGCTTCTTGATGGGCGATGCAACAGCAGCAGCTGCTGTTAAGTACCCAAAGATCAAGTTCATCGGTGTTGACCAGTTCAATGGTTCATCTGCAACAAATAACACAGGTTTGATCTTCGACGAAGATAAGGCTGGCTTCCTAGCCGGTTACCTTGCTTCATACCTAACAAAGACCAACAAGGTCGGCGCAGTATTCGGTATGAAGGAAGTTCTTCCTGTTCGCAAGTTCGGTGAAGGATACGAAAACGGAATTGCATACGGAGCTAAAGAGCGCAGCAAGCAGATCAAGTCAACTGTTGTTTACCACGCAGCTGGCGATAACGCGTTCTCAGATCCAGCATGGGGTGCAACAACTGCTAACCAGCTTCTTACACAGGGATATGACATTATCTTCGGTGCGGGTGGATCAACTGGTAACGGTGCACTAGGCAAGGTTGCGCAGAAGGCTGGAGCGTTCTGTATCGGTGTTGACACTGATCAGTACCTAACAGTTCCTGAAGCAAAGGCTTGTATCGTAACTTCAGCTGAGAAGAAGCTAACACTTGGAGTATCAACTCTTATTGCTCAAGCTAAGGCTGGAACAATCAAGGGTGGAAACTTCGTAGGTCAAGTTGGACTCTCACCATTCCACGATCTAGATTCAAAGGTTCCTGCAGTTGTTAAGGTTCGTTTGAAGAAGGTTACAACTGGCATTCTTGCTGGTTCAATCTCAACTGGCTTTAAGGGTTAATTAAAACTCTTAAAAGTTAGTCAAAGAGCGGGTGTGCGAAAGCGCACCCGCTCTTTCTTTTCTTCCTCTTTCTTTATTCCTAAAATCCAATAAGATATGCGATTATGAGCCAATCGAAAGTTGCCCCAAAAGAAGTTGGCAAGCCTACAAAGAGCTTTGATGTCGGATCTTGGTTAATCCCAATAATTGCAGTTTTAATTGCAATGGCACTTGCATCCATACTTATGAAGTTGCAAGGTTCTAATCCAATAACTGCTTACAAATCTCTCTTCACAACAGCTTTCGGATCAGCTGCGGGTATTGGTGCAACGCTCGGTAAATCAACGCCGCTTGTCTTAAGTGGCCTTGCTGTCGCAGTTGGCCTGCGCGCTGGCTTATTTAATATCGGAGCGCAAGGACAATTGCTTTCAGGCGCACTTGCCGCCGCTTGGGCGGGCGTAACATTTGAAGGTTTGCCTGGCTATATACACATTCCAATTGCGCTAATCATTGGCGCATTCTTTGGTTCAATCGTTGCTGGTATTTCTGGCTTCTTAAAGGCTTACCGTGGTGTGCATGAAGTAATCACAACAATCATGCTCAATAGCATTGTTATGGGAATTGCAGATTACTTAGCATCACACCCACTGCGCGAACCCGATCAATTCTTGACTCGCACCTCTGAAATTCAAGCCAGCGCAAAGATGCCGGTTTATGCCCACCTTCCTTTAGGTTTCTTCATCGCCGTAGCCCTGGCTGCTGTAATTTGGTGGATCCTCGGTCGCACAACTAGCGGCTTCCGCATCGAAACCGTTGGTCGCAATCGCCACGCCGCTTGGTATGCCGGTATCTCAGTCAAGCGCACGGTGATATCTGCAATGTTGATTTCAGGTGCCATCGCAGGTTTAGGCGGCGCAGTTGAAACTCTTGGTATTACCTATCGTTATGCACCAGCCTTTAACTTAGGTCTGGGATTTGATGGAATCACCATCGCTCTCTTAGGCCGAGTACATCCGCTGGGCATCATTCCTGGCGCGATTCTGATCGGTGGAATGCGCGCCGGGGCTGCCAATATGCAATTTGATTCGGGTGTTGCACCTGAACTCGTAGATCTTCTTATGGCACTTATCTTGTTATTGGTGACTGCTCCCCTGATTACCCGCTTCTTTAAGAATAGCTCCAGCAAATCCATTACGAGCGGATGGGGCAACTAATTATGAAGCTACTTAGCAAGCGCAATAGCTACTTCCTCTTTGCAATTCTGGCTACCGCCTTCTTCTATTCAAAAGATGGCGATGTGACAACTTCGGTTTATGCAACAGGTGCAGCCTTTGCACTTCCCTTGGCGCTTGCCGCCATGGTCGGAATCATGTGCGAACGCACCGGTATCGTAAATATCGGTATTGAAGGAACGATGTTGTTATCTGCATTTGTCGCCTTCTTCGTCTCATCCCTTACCCAAAATATAATTATTGGTCTTATCTGTGCAGTATTTACCGGTTCGATGATGGGCTTGATCCTGGCGGTAATGGCTGTTTCGTGGCGGATGGATCAGATCATCGCCGGAACAATTCTTAATATTCTGGCTACTGGACTTACCTCATTCTTATACGTACAAGGAAAGACGATTCCATCTGTCTTCCAAGCAATCGAAGTTCCGATGCTGTCAAAGATTCCATTCTTTGGCCCGGTTCTCTTTATCCATGGCGCGCTTACCTTCTTAGGAATTGCCATCATCTTGGCTTTATATGTCGCCATTTATCACACCTCGTGGGGCCTTCGCTCTCGCGCAGTTGGCGAGCATCCATCAAGTGCCGACACAGCAGGTGTTTCAGTTGCGCGACTGCGTTATATAAATGTCACGATTGCCGGCGGTATCGGTGCACTAGCCGGTGCTTACTTAAGCCTTGAACTAGTTGGCTCATTTGAACGCGGCTTTACCGCAGGCAAAGGCTTTACCGCACTTGCCTTGATGATCTTCGGTCGCTGGAATCCACTGGGCGCACTAGCTGCCGCGCTCTTCTTTGGTTTAGCTCAAGCCTATGCCAATCAGTTGATGATTGATCAAGTTGTAAATATTCCTTCCCAATTTACTGCGATCTTGCCTTATGTAATGACGATTGTTGTCTTGGCGATTTCTGCAGGCAAGGTAAGACCTCCTGCTGCAGAAGGTCAACCATATGAGAAGGGACAAGCATAATGAGCGCTCTTCTTGAAGTTACTGGCGTTACCAAGCGCTATCCCGGCGTTGTGGCAAATGACAATGTGTCGCTAACTGTTAACGCAGGTGAAGTAGTTGCGCTGCTCGGTGAAAATGGCGCAGGTAAATCAACTCTTCTAAAAGCGGTATTTGGACTTATCAAACCTGATTCAGGTGAGATCAAAATTGGTGGCAATCCGATTGTCTTTGGGGATACAGCGGGAGTTATCTCCCGTGGTGTTGGAATGGTGCACCAGCACTTCCAGCTAGTTCCGGTGATGACTGTGGCTGAGAATTTGATACTTGGTGATGAACCAAAACGCGGGATATTTATCAATCAGAAAGCTGCGCACGATGAAATCATCGCGCTATCTGAGCGCTATGGCCTGGAAGTAGATCCCGATGCGGTAATTGAAGACTTACCAGTTGGAATGCAACAACGCGTAGAAATCCTCAAGGCGCTACGTAAAGATGTTAAATTGCTAATCCTTGATGAACCAACTGCAGTTCTAACTCCACAAGAGATCGACGAACTATTGGTCGTTATCCGCAACTTAGCTAAATCAGGCGTTGGTATCGTTCTAATTACTCACAAATTGCATGAAGTAATGGCAGTGGCCGATCGCGTCGTTGTATTACGCGGTGGAAAGTTAGTCGGCACAACTTCACCGAAAGAGACCGATGAAGCAGGACTTGCCCAGATGATGGTTGGTCGCTCCGTTGTATTACAGGTAAATCGCACTGAAGCCAAACGTGGTGGTGTAGTTCTGGAAGTTAAAGCGTTGGAAGTCCGCGATGATCGCAAGATCATGTCGGTTAAGGGCGTTGATCTACAACTGCATAAAGGTGAGATCTTGGGAGTTGCCGGCGTTGAAGGCAATGGCCAGCGCGAATTAGTAGAAGCGATCTGTGGCATGCGCCATCGCGAAGCAGGTGAAGTATTAATTAACGGTGTTGCCACCAAGGATATGCACCCACACGCGGTGCACGAAGCCGGTATTTCACATATCCCCGAAGATCGTGAGAAACATGGCTTGGTAGCTAATTACAGCATCGCCGATAACTTGGTACTCAATCAATTCGATCAGGAACCATTTGCCAAAGGTTGGATCCGCGATCTAAATGAGATTGCTAAGAACGCGATCGCAACCGTTGCGAAGTTCGACATTCGCACGCCCTCTGCTTTCAATACTGCAGGTTCTTTATCTGGTGGAAATAAGCAGAAAGTTGTGGTTGCTCGAGAACTCAGCGAAGAGTTACCTGTTCTGGTCGCAGCACAACCAACCCGTGGTGTGGATGTGGGCTCGATCGAATTTATCCATAACCAATTGATTTCAGCGCGCGATAAGGGTGCTGCGGTCTTGTTGGTATCGGCAGAACTCGATGAGATCCTCTCGCTTTCTGATCGCATCGCAGTTATGTCAGATGGCAAGATCGTCGCGATCGTGGATTCTAAAGATGCCGACCGCAACTACATCGGCCGCCTCATGGCCGGTCTTGATAAGTAAGGTCTATTAATGAAGATTGGCATCATCGCCGGTACTGGTTTTTACAACTTACCGGCGTTATCCGGATCCACTGCGCAAGCTATAGATACCGTTTATGGCCAAGCCTTAATTACCTCTGGTAACTGGCACGGAGTCGAGATTGCATTTCTAACTCGCCATGGCGTTGACCATAGCGTTCCACCAAGTGGAGTTAACTATCGCGCAAATATCACAGCGCTTAAGAAATCAGGCGTTGACTTTGTAATTGCTGTAAATGTGGTCGGTGGTATTGATCCCAAGTTACCTGCTGGATCACTGCAATTACTCGATGACTTTGTTGATTTCACACATGGGCGCGCCGATACCTTCTTTGATGGAGTGCAACCAGGTGGCGTGCAACATATCGATATGTCCCATCTCTACGATGCCGAAGTAAAGGCTGCGATGGCAGCTGCTGCAAAGGCTGCTGGAATTACTTTAAATACTGGTGGAATCTATGCTGGCTTTAATGGGCCGCGTTTTGAAACACCGGCCGAAATTAGATTGGCGCGTCTGGCCGGTGCCACCGTTGTTGGCATGACAGGTGTTCCGGAAGTATCACTGGCAAAGGAAGCTGGCCTTCGCTACGCCGCAATTGCTTTAGTTGTTAATCCAGCAGCTGGCGTAAGTGATACCCCGATAACTATGGATGATATTAATGCGGCGCTAAAGGCAGCAAGTGAAAAGGTAATTACCATCCTTGATGGCACAATCAAGGCCTTTGCTTAATGTTGGACTTATTAATAAAGAACGCGCGCTATGCCGTTACCTCAAATTCAAAAAATGAAATTCTGGAAGGCGTTTCAATTGGCATCGAAGGCGGCAAGATCGCCTATATCGGCACAGATTCACCAGATGCCAAGGAAATTTTTGATGCAACCAATAAATTAATCTCACCGGGACTCATTAATAGCCATACCCACTTAGGTATGACGCTGTTGCGCGGTTGGGCTGAAGGCGTAAATCTGCAAGGTTTTCTAGAACGCGTCTGGGCAGCCGAAGGCGCCATAATGGATGAAGCTACTTGCGAACTAGGTACCGAACTTGGCGCACTTGAAGCCTTACTCGCCGGCACAACAACAACGATGGATATGTATTTAAACCCTGCTGCAACCCATCGCGGTGCGGTGCGAGTTGGCCTGCGCCATATCGCAGGGCCCATCTTCTTTGATTTCCCAGGTTTAGATGGACTTCAATGGGAGCAACGGATCGAACGCGCCCACCAATGGCCGGCTGTCCTTGCTGAAATCGGTGGGCCATACATCCCAACATATTTCATGCCACATTCAACTTACACAGATTCGCCCGAGAATTTAACGCAGGTAGCTGCGATCGCTAAAGAACTCGGGGCACGTATTCATCTACATGTCTCGGAAACTCAAGCAGAAAATGATGATGTGCAGAGTAAATATGGAAAGACTCCGACTGAAGTCTGTCGCGATACCGGGATATTAGATGTACCAACTATTTTTGGCCACGGTGTTCACTTAAGTGACTCTGATATGGCAATTGCGGCAAGTAAAGGCATATCAGTTGGCCATTGCCCAGGCAGTAATTTAAAACTTGGCTCAGGCCTGGCGCGCTTTAACGATCTGCGCAAAGCTGGAATCAAAGTTGGCCTAGGAACAGATAGTTGTTCTTCATCAAATGATCTAGATATGTTCTCGGTAATGCGCATGGCAGCCCATGTGGTTGCGCTGCGCCAATCCCCCGCAGATGTTGATCTAACTTCAATTGTCCGTGCAGCAACTATCGAAGCAGCCCATGCCGTTGGCCTCGGCGATCGCGTCGGCAGTATTGAGATCGGCAAAGAAGCGGATTTAATCGCACTTGATCTACATGCTGCCCATTTAACGCCTGTGCATGATGTAAATGCGCTGCTGGTCTTTGCCGCAGGCCGTGGCGATGTCACAGATGTTTGGGTGGCAGGTGATCAAGTTGTTTCAAAGAGAATCAGCACCAAGATTGATCTAACTGATTTGATAGCGCGAGTAAATCTGCGTATTAAAGTGCTGGAGCCGCTTAAGTGAACTTTGCCGGCAAGAGCCTATTAATTACCGGTGCATCAGGAATGATTGGCCAAGCCTATGTTTCGCGCTTTCTCGAACTTGGCGCAACGGTATGCGCACAAGTAAATACCGGCGAACTATCGGCGCGTGGCAATTTGCACGTTATTGCAGCCGACTTATCTGTTGCAAAATCTGGCAATTCGCTTGTGCAAGAAGCGGTATCTAGAGCCGGCAAATTAGATTTTGTAATCAATAACGCCGCCAATCAAGCAGTTCTTGATCCAACGCAAGCAACTCGTGCTGAAATTGAGTTAATGATGCGCATAAACGTCGATGCCCCGAAAGAGATTATCGACGAGGCAGCAAATTCTGGCGTGAAAGTAGTTTTAAATATCTCCTCCGTTGAAGCGCTCAATCCGCGTGCTGGCCATGAAATTTATGGCGCCAGCAAAGCAGCGTTAGATGTCTTAACTCGTTCAGCATCACGCGCTCATGCTCCAATGCGCGTACTAGGTCTGCGCCTTGGGCTAATTGGTCGAGATGGTATTGATCAAGCATGGCCGGAAGGCGTTGCCGCATGGAAGGCAGCTACACCTCTTGGGCGTTATGCCAGTGCTGGCGAAGTTGTAGGTGTTACAGAATTCTTACTATCTGATGCCAATGCTTGGGCCACTGGTTCCACATATGACTTTGATGGCGGCCTCGGTTCACAGTCCTGGTAGTTAAATGCTTAACGCGGAGATGTAAAAAGTAAGGTCATAGCCAGAAATAAGATTCCAGCGGCAGAAAATACCGTTAACCCACGTCTGACCTTTGGACGGGCAAGAACAACTGAAGCCCGCGCAACAAGTGCGATAACGATCGAGTACCAAGTAGCAGAAGTAAGTGCCTGAACGATCGAAAGTATGAAAATACCAAGTGCCAAATTAAAATCGGCTGGAACAAATGCCGGAATAAAGGCAACGGCAAAGACGGCTGCTTTAACATTTGTCATATTCGTTAAGAAACCCAAGCGAAATGCCGGACCGAGCCCAGTCTTAGCCGCGCCTTCGTAATCAAAGCGGCCATACTCTTTACGCGCTTGCCAAAGGGTCTGCAGACTTAAGAAAACTAGATATGCCACACCTGTGTACTTAAGTAAGTTATATGCAGTACGCGAATGCGCAAATATTTGCGATAAGCCAATTGCAGATGCGCTGCCCCAAACAATTAGCGCACTGCTTGTTCCGAGCAACGTCATATAAGCAGTTCGAGGTCCGCCCATAATTGCTTGGCGCAGAATCATCGCAACGGTTTGTCCTGGAACTAACGCCAGTAAATAAGCGGTAGCGATAAATGCCGGTAGTACCTTTAGAAAACTGATCAAAGTAGATACACCTATCCTGCGTAGCCCCGAAGGGATTCGAACCCTCGTAGCTGACTTGAGAAGCCAGAGTCCTAGGCCGCTAGACGACGGGGCCCTAGTACATTTTGTGAAGCTTTACTGCTGTCTTGCCTTGTAGTACCTGTACTGCGCTGGGGTACCAGGACTCGAACCTAGACTTACTGAACCAGAATCAGCAGGGCTGCCAATTACCCCATACCCCAATACAACAGGGGAAAGGATACCTCAATTTTTTGGTGCGATTTATAGGTCGATCGCCGCCGCAATTCGGGCCAACGAGGATTCTTTACCCAGTAACTCCATAGATTCAAAGAGTGGTGGCGAAATCGTAGATCCGGTAGTTGCAATACGAACTGCGCCAAATGCGATACGTGGCTTAAGCCCCATCTCTTCAATTAGCGAAGCACGAAGCGCTGCTTCAATTGAATCGTGGTTCCAGGTGGCAAGTGGAGTTAACTCAGCCAAGGTGCGCTTTAAGACATCTTTAGATGCGCTATCGGTGACCTTAGAAAGCGATGCTTCCTCAACTGCAAAGTTCTTAACAAATAAGAAGTGCAACATAGCTGGTACTTCATCAAGCTTTACGATTCTTTCCTGAATTAAAGGTAGCGCTTGCTTAACGAGTGCGATCTCAGAATCTGTTCCAGTGATGACGCCTGCGCTAGTTAAAAATGGCAGTGACCACTTTAGGAATTCATCTAAAGTCAGAGCGCGAATCTTGTCGCCATTTATTGCTTCTAACTTCTTCATATCAAAGCGGGCAGGAGATGAATGAACTTTATCTACGGTGAACATCTCACAGAGCTCAGCCATCGTGATATTTTCACGGTCATCGCCAGGTGACCAACCAAGCAGCGCTAAGTAATTACAGATTGCCTCCGGCAAATAACCTTGTTCGCGATACCAAGAAATAGATGCTTCACCATTGCGCTTAGAAAGCTTGGCATTATCTTGACCCATCACAAATGGCAGGTGAGCAAAGACTGGGTAATCAGCGATGGCAACGCCCATCGCTTGATAAACCCGGATCTGACGTGGGGTGGAAGATAACAAATCTTCTCCGCGCAAGACGTGGGTTACCTTCATCAAAATATCATCGACGGCAACAGCTAGCGTGTAGAGAGGTGAACCATCGGCACGAACCAATACAAAGTCAGGTACAAACTTATGATCAAAGGTAACTTCTCCGCGAATTTCATCGGTAAAGGTAGTGCTGCCATCTGGCATGCGCATGCGCACGACAGCTGCGCGACCTTGCGCTTTATAGGCTGCAATTTGCTCATCTGTTAGATCACGACAATGGCCGTTGTAGCCAGGTGCCACATTTGCGGCGCGTTGTGCTTCACGTACTACTTCTAACTCATCCGGTGAGCAGTAACAGTGATAAGCATCTTTCTGATCTAAGAACTTCTGCGCCCAATGTGCATATTTATCTAAACGTTGTGATTGTAGATAAGGACCGTTCTCGCCACCGACTTCAGGACCTTCATCCCAGTTTAGGCCAAGCCATTTCAAAGTATCGATCGCAGCTTGAATATATTCATCGGTAACGCGCGTGGTATCGGTATCTTCAATACGGAATAAGAATGTGCCACCTGTGTGGCGGGCATAGGCCCAATCAAATAAGGCGGTGCGGATATTTCCGACATGTAGATCGCCAGTTGGAGATGGCGCAAAACGGACCTTTACTTTTTTCGAACTCACGGCTTTGCACTCACCTTATTTGTTAGTTGACCCAACCCATCGATGCCGACAACGACGCTGCCGCGCGCAATAAGTGGTCCAATTCCTGCTGGGGTGCCGGTGATGATGACATCTCCTGGCAATAAAGTCATAACTTGCGATACAAAGACAACGATATCGGCGACGCTAAAGATCATCTGATCTAGAGTCGCATCTTGGCGGATCTCATCATTTACCTTAGAGAAGATGCGCTGTGTGCCAGGTACGAAATCAGTTTCAATCCAGGGGCCGATTGGGCAGAAAGTATCAAAGCCCTTAGCGCGCGCCCACTGGCCATCGCTCTTTTGCAGCTCGCGACAGGTAACATCATTTGCCAAGGTGTAACCAAAGATAACTTCGTTAACACGCTCTTTGGGCACATCTTTACAAACTCGACCAATCACAACTGCAAGTTCTGCTTCATAATCAATCGTTGGCGCCATTGCCGGCCAGACAATTGTGTCGCCCGGTCCAATCACTGATGTATTTGGCTTTAAGAAGATAATCGGTTCTTTTGGAACATCTGAACCCATCTCTTTGGCATGGTCGGCATAGTTCTTACCGACTGCAACGATCTTGCTGCGCGGAATTACTGGCGCTAATAAACGCACCTTAGTTAGCTCGACCTTGGCCGCAGTCTTGGTGACGCCGTGATAAATCGGATCTCCCGAGATCACGGTAATTGAGTTATCGTCTTCGAGAACCCCAAAGAGCGGGTCGGTACCCAGGCCTGATTCAGGCCCTGGAGAAAATCGAACGATACGCATTGGGCTATCTTACGCCCTTGCGACATCCCCGTTTGCATCGATATGAAAGATGGTTGCCTGCGGAGAATTATCTGTAATAACTGCAGTCAGCGCCGCTTTTTCACCTGCAATTACAACGCCCTCAATACCTGAAATTTGTGATGCTGCCGCAACTGTAAAGACTGCTTGTACTGCATCGAGTGTGAGATTAGGTGCAGCAATATTTATAGCAACATATGTGCGGCCAGTTGTGTCACGTAGCGCTGCTGCTTGTTTTGCACCAGTGCGCGCCAGAGTTGAAGTTGCCAAGGTTGCCAGCTTTTGATCTTCTGGATTTTCAAAAGTACTACTCATGATCTTCTAACTTCTCATCTTTGAGGCGTTCAATAATTACGCTACTAATTTTGCGACGTCGACCCAGTGGCCGCTCAGATGTAATTGACCAACCGGCAAGTGAAATAGTGCTGCCTGCGATCGGGACACGACCGAGTTTCTGTGCCATCAGTCCACCGATAGTGTCGACATCTTCTGAATCTGCCTTGTCGAATTCAATCTTTAACTCATCTGCTAAATCTTCAATGTGTAGCGTTGCCTTGGCACGCGCCTTATCTTCAGTGATCCAGATAAAGGCTTCTACGCCATCATCGAACTCATCGGCGATCTCGCCCACGATCTCTTCAATAATATCTTCGATGGTGATAATTCCGGCAGTTCCGCCATATTCATCTACAACGATTGCTAGGTGGATCTGATCGCGCTGCATCTCTTTCAATAGCTCGGCAGCGATCTTAATTTCAGGAACAAAGACGGCCGGGCGCATATGCTGCTCTACCTTTTCAGTCGTTTCGGCCTCATGATGATCTAGCGCACGCTTGGCTAAATCTTTTACATATGCAATACCAATAATATTGTCGAGGTTTTCACCGACTACCGGGATACGCGAATAACCAGAGCGCAGCGCTAGCGAAAGTGCTTGGCGCAAGTTCTTATCGCGCTCAATCCAAACCATATCGGTGCGATGGACCATAAGTTCTCGGACCAAGGTGTCGCCGAGTTCAAATACCGAGTGGATCATCTCGTGTTCATCAGATTCAACTAGGCCGCGCTCGTGCGCCTGATCTACCAAGTCACGTAGTTCGGCTTCATTGGTAAATGGACCGCTACGAAATCCCTTACCTGGTGTTATCGCATTACCAATTGCGATCAGCAGGTTGGTAACCGGACCCAAGATAAAAGCTAAGAAGTAAGCAACAGATATGCCTGCGCGCGCCCATTTATGTGGTTGCTGGCGACCCAAGGTACGCGGGCCAACGCCAATTACAACGTATGACAAGATAACCATGATCACCACAGTAAGTGCCATCGCTTGCGCTGATGAATATTGGCGCAAGAGCGCAACCGCTAACAGTGCAGCTGCAGTAAATTCACAGATCTTTCTAACTAAAAGTAAAACGTTTAGATAGCGCGCTGGTTGCTGTGAATACTTCTTGAGCAAATGGCCACCGCGCTTGCTCTCAATCTCTTCAATCAGAATACGAGATATCGAGGTCAGCGCAGATTCAGAGGCGGCAAGAAAACCAGCAAAGGCAATAAGTGCGATGATGGTGGTGATATTAAAGGCGTTCATGCACTCTCCTGATATTTCTTAACTAAATCTTCTTGCAGGGCAAACATAACTTTCTCATCTTCGGTATTTGCGTGGTCATAGCCCAAGATGTGTAGCAATCCGTGGGCTGCCAAGATAAATATTTCATGATCTGTTGAGTGTCCAGCGCTGGCAGCTTGTTGCGCCGCAACGGTAGGTGAAATAACGATATCGCCCAGGGTTACCGCTTCATTTGCATCACTTGGCATATCCATTGGGAAGGAAAGGACATCGGTAGGACCGCCCTCATCCATCCACTTGATATGTAGCTCAGTCATTTCAATTACATCGACAAAGACCAGATTTACTTCGCATTCTGGGTTTAACTTCAATTCGATTAAAGAGCTCTGCAGCAGATCTCGCACACCGTCAGTGGGCACGAGTTCGCCAGATTTATTGGTGATTTCTATTGTCATAAATATTTTATTTATTGGTTACGCAAGTTGCGAGGCGCGGTTTTTGCCTCGTCATATTTATCGTAGGCCTTGACGATATCCCCAATTAAACGGTGGCGGACCACATCCTCGGCAGTTAGCTCCATAAAGGAAATATCATCGATATCTTGCAAAATGTCAGAGATAACACGTAGCCCTGATCGCACGCCATTAGGGAGATCTACCTGTGTTACATCGCCTGTGATCACCATCTTTGAACCAAAGCCCAAGCGAGTTAAGAACATCTTCATCTGTTCAGGTGTGGTGTTCTGCGCTTCATCCAAGATAATAAATGAGTCGTTCAAGGTACGCCCGCGCATATAGGCAAGTGGGGCTACTTCAATTACACCAGTCTGCATTAAGCGTGGAACCGAATCCACATCGATCATGTCGTGTAGCGCATCAAAGAGCGGGCGAAGAAATGGATCGATTTTTTCACTTAGCGTTCCAGGCAGGAAGCCTAATTTCTCACCAGCTTCAACTGCTGGACGAGTCAAGATAATTCGGTTTACTTTCTTGGCTTGCAACGCAGAGACCGCTTTCGCCATGGCCAGGTATGTCTTACCAGTACCTGCTGGGCCGATACCAAAGGTGATGGTGTTATCTTCAATCGCATCTACATAACGTTTTTGGTTTGCAGTCTTTGGACGAATTGTCCGCCCGCGATTAGAAACAATATTTAGAGATAAAACTTCGGCTGGACTATCTGCTGGTTCTTGTCCAAGCATCGCAATGCTGCGATTAACCGCATCCGTTGTTAGCGCCTGTCCAGAACGGATAACAACCACCATTTCGGCAAATAACTTTTCCAGCGCCAGACAATCTATGTGTGGTCCGCGCAGAGTGATCTCGTTGCTGCGTACGGTGATATTTACACTTGGGAAAGCAGCTTCGATAATTCTTAAATTGGCATCGCCGGCGCCGATGAGTGAGACCATCGCAATTGCTGGCGGGATCGTGATCAGAGTACGTTCCATATAGTCAGAGATACTACTTTTAACCGGGTGGCCAAGCGAGCCCACGCCCACCAAGCAGGTGTAGATGAGCGTGAAAGACGCTCTGGCCGGCATCTGCGCCGGTATTAAAGACGGTGCGATAACCAGTTAGCCCACGAACGCTCGCAATTTCATCTGCGGCGGTAAAGAGCGCTGCGGTAATTGTCGCTGACATCTTTGCTAACCCTGCCGCGTTCTCGGTATGAACGGTTGGAATCAGCAAGACATGAGTTGGAGCCTGCGGATTTAAATCGTTAAAGGCGACCACATTTTCGTTACGAAAGACGATTTCTGCAGGGATTGCACCATCGATAATTTTGCAGAAGATGCAATCTGGATCTAGCGCCATAAGTTGACTATACCTTTACCAGATTTTCAAAGCTGAGTTTAGACCAGAAAGCGCCGCCATTCCGGCGTGTGCCGAGCGAAATACTGGTCGCCCCATATGTGCAACTTTGGCACCAGCGCTTGCAAATAACTCGAGCTCCTCATCGGTTAACCCACCTTCGGGGCCGATGATTAGCAGAACTTTCTTTGCTCCAGCAGTTACAACTTCATTTAACTTATCTACTGCACTTTCATGAAGAACAATCGCTAAATCATAATTCGTGATTTCTGCAGCAATTTTCTTGACATCTAAAACACCCATCACAAAGGGAATGCGATTGCGACGTGATTGCTTGCTGGCCTCGCGCGCAGTAACAGCTAGCTTCTGCATTAAATCAGGGGTCGCCTTACCGATGGAACGCGTAGCCGCCCACAATAAAATGACATCGGCGCCACCTGCCGTGTTTAACTCAATTGCTTCTTTAATTCGATCACCCTTAGTTAAAGCTTGGGCAACGGTAAATTCAACAGGCAGCGCCTCTTCATAACCTGAAGATGTAACGCGCACCGTCATTGATCTCTTAGAAATAGCGATTACTTCAACTACCGACCAGGCACCTAGTCCATTAGAAAGAGCTAGCGATTCACCGATTTGGGTACGCAGCACACGGATGGCGTGGCCGGCATCATCGCCTTCAAATTCATAAAGACTACCGATTGTTGTAGGCAGATCCTGAACAAAGAAGAGCGTCAACATTAGCGACCGAAGGCATCTCTAAATTTGCTAAAGAATCCTTGTTCGTGGCCCTTAACTTTTACATCTCCTGGCTTTTCACCGCGCGATGTCGCAAATTTACGTAATAACTCTTCTTGTTCACGGCTTAACTTATGTGGAGTTTGTACCTCAACGTGCACGATCAGATCTCCGCGGGTGGCAGCGCGCAGTCGCGTCATACCTTTACCGCGTACTGAAATCGTTGCACCACTTTGGATTCCGGGGCGAACTTCAACTTCCAAAGGACCATCTAAAGATTCGACTATTACCTTGGTACCAAGCGATGCCGCAGCAAAGGAAACTTCAATGGCAACGTGCAAGTTGTGGCCATCGCGAATTAAAAATGGGTGCTCTGCTTCAACTATTTCCACATATAGATCACCTGCAGGCCCGCCACCGGCGCCGACTTCACCACGACCAGCAAGCTGAATGCGATTGCCGGTTTCAACGCCAGGTGGAATCTTTACGGATATATTTTGGCGCGCACGTACTCGCCCATCTCCGGCACATTCGCGACATGGGTTTTGAATTACGCTGCCATATCCCTGACAAGATCCGCAGGGGCGAGATGTCATTACTTGACCTAAGAATGAGCGCTGTACCTGTTGTGTCTCACCGCGTCCTTTACAAACCTGACACATGGCAGGCGCTGATGAATCTGCTGAACCTTGGCCGCTGCACTTAGTACATGTAACTGCATTTTCAACCGAGATATCGCGTTCGGTTCCGAAACATGCTTCATTTAAATCAACTTCGACGCGAATTAGCGCATCTTGCCCTTGGCGCATTCGTGGACGCGGCCCACGATTTTGTCCGCCCCCGAAGAAGGCATCCATGATGTCGCTAAAGCCACCGCCACCGAATCCCCCACCAAAACCAGAACCGCCCATGTCATATGACTGACGTTTCTGGGGATCGCTCAATACTTCATATGCTGCGGTAACTTCTTTAAATTTATCTTGTACTGCAGGGTCAGGATTTACATCTGGATGCAGTTCACGAGCGATCTTGCGATACGCCTTTTTAATTTCGTCAGCGGTGGCACCGCGAGCAACGCCAAGCGTTTGGTAAAGATCAGACATAAATTAATTGCTCTCCGATATATAACGTCCAACGTAACGAGCTACAGCGGTTACCGCAGCCATCGAACCTGCATAATCCATACGGGTTGGCCCCAGAACTCCAAGTGCACCAATCGGCGAATTATCTGACCCGTAACCAACTGTTACTAGCGATGTCTGGCGCAAGTTAGTCTCGCTCTGTTCGCCACCAATTCGCACCTGAACATTTTCATTGGCATCATCTAGTAAACGTAGCAAAACAACTTGTTCTTCTAGCGCTTCCAGAATTGGTGAAAGCGATGTCCCTAGAACTTCACCTGAACGCGCCAAGTTGCCGGTACCCGAAATAGTCATCTTTTCGCTGCCCGAACCTTCACCAAGTATCGGGTGGGTGATTACTGCAACCTGCTTCGTTAAATCTGCTAACAACTTCGCAGATCTCTTCATCAACTGTTCAAGGTTATTTGCTTCATCTAAAAAGGTTTCGATGGCGCGACGTTCGGCAGACGAGAGCGGCTTAACCGTTGCCAACTTATCTACGAAGACGCGATATCCCGCATCAGTTGGAATACGTCCGGCAGAAGTGTGTGGGTGGGTTATTAAACCTTCATCTTCTAAAACTGCCATCTCATTACGGATCGTTGCAGGCGACAAACCAAGAGATGATTTATCAGCGATTGATTTTGAGCCAACTGGTTCTTGGGTGGCTACGTATTCATCGACGATAGCGCGCAAGATCTCGAGACGGCGTTGAGATTGCATAGTAATTTCTCTGGTATTCGCTTCTTTAGATAAGTACTAGGGCGATTGAAATTAAAGTTAGTAGAAAGAAGGCTGGAAAGGCGGTCTTACCTTTACCCGCGCGAAAGTGTACGTAAATTGCGCCAGCCATAAAGAACCACAAACCCAATAGCGGGAAGTAAGCCAACCATGTCCACTTAAGACCGAGAATTAAACCAAGGGCAAGCAGGGCTTCAAATACGCCGATAACGCGAGCAATGCCATCTTTTACATTTACATCGCGGGTACCAGATAGACCCTTTTCATTTCCGCTGGCTTTACTCAAGCCCGAAACAACAAAAACAAGTGCGAGAAAGGATAAAATGATGGTTGCATTAGTACTCATGGGCTAAAGGTACTACAGGGCCTTAGCCAAGGGCTTCTTGGACGAGACGATCGGCAATCAATCGCCCTTGCGCAGTCAATTGCACGTGATTATTTACGATATCCAAATGTCCTGTCAATTTGTAAGCGGTCAAATTGTGCGCAGCAGCGGCAGAAATAAGCGCGAGATCTAAACCAGAACGCATATGAATAGCTAGCATCACTGACTCATCTCTTAGTTGAGTCGCTGTCAACTCCTCTGTTTCTGCAATCGGTGAGCCACCTGCAAAGAGTTTCTGCTTATATGCGCTGGGATGCTTAATATTCCAGAATCGTTTTCCATTTAAATGCGAATGCGCTCCCGCGCCCAAACCCCACCAATTTGCACTCTTCCAATAGGCGATGTTGTGTTGGCATTCTTGACCAGGTTTTGCCCAGTTCGATAACTCATACCAATTGAATCCTGCTTCATTACACATCTGATCTACCAATAAATACATGTCCGCCATCAGATCATCAATTGGTGCAGCCACTTCGCCGCGCTTTATCTGGGCTGCAAGCTTTGTGCCATTTTCAATAATTAATCCATATGCGCTTATATGGTCGATATCTAAAGAAAGCGCCTCTGTGACTGTGGCGCGCCAATCTTCTAAAGATTCACCTGGTGTTCCGTAAATTAAATCAACGCTAATACTTTTAAATCCAGCTAGACGCGCCATATCAACAGCCCGCTTAACATTGGCGGGATTGTGGGTGCGATCTAAAACTGCCAAGACATGTGGTTGCGCCGATTGCATACCGAATGAAATTCGATTAAATCCGGCAGCCAGATAGCCATGAAGTTTCTCATCGGTGACCGAGTCCGGGTTTGCTTCAAGAGTGATCTCACAATCAGCAGTCAATCCGTTACGCACCTTGATTGCTTCGATTACACGGCCCAGATCAGTTGCCGGCATGAGAGATGGAGTACCTCCCCCAAAAAATATAGTGGGGACGACCTCTTGCGGAGCGCTATCTAATTCACGCAAAAGCGCAGCAATGTAATCCGTGGAGACAATTTCTAGCGATGCGCCATCTTGGAGTTCAGATGGCGTGTATGTATTGAAGTCACAATAACCGCAGCGCTTTATGCAATACGGAATATGTACGTAGAAGGAGAGCACGATCAGTCTTGCTTACGCGCGGCTTTAATCTTTTCGATATCAGCATCTGTGGCAAGGGCTGCAACGAAGGCTTCCTGGGGAACTTCAACGCGCCCCACCATCTTCATACGCTTCTTGCCTTCCTTCTGCTTTTCAAGCAGTTTGCGCTTACGAGAAATATCGCCACCGTAACACTTGGCCAAAACATCTTTTCGTACTGCCCGAATACTCTCGCGCGCAATGATGCGTGAACCAACTGCTGCCTGGATAGGAACTTCGAACTGTTGGCGCGGGATAAGTTCGCGCAGTTTGCCAGTCATCATCACTCCATAGGAGTAAGCCTTATCGCGGTGCACGATTGCGCTAAAGGCATCTACTGCTTCACCTTGGAGCAAGATATCGACCTTAACCAAGTTACCTTCTTCATCGCCGAGTTCTTCATAATCAAGGGATGCATAACCCTTTGTGCGGCTCTTTAGTTGATCAAAGAAATCGAAGACAATTTCAGCCAGTGGCAAGGTGTAGCGGATTTCTACTCGATCTTCTGAGATGTAATCCATTCCCTGCATGGTGCCACGTCGTTCTTGGCAGAGCTCCATGATGGTGCCGATATATTCAGATGGCGCGAGAATGGTGCTTTTAACAATCGGTTCTTTAACGCTGTTAATTTTTCCATCAGGGAATTCAGATGGATTAGTGACTGTAATTTCCTTTCCATCCTCCATGGAAACGTGATAAACCACATTTGGAGCTGTTGCAATCAAGCTAATCCCTGCTTCGCGCTCAAGACGTTCCCGCACAATCTCCATATGAAGCAGGCCAAGGAAACCACACCGGAAACCAAAACCTAGGGCGGCAGAATTTTCTGGTTCGTAAACTAGAGCGGCATCATTTAGCTGCAACTTATCTAGCGCATCGCGCAATAACGGAAAATCAGCGCCATCTAATGGAAATAGTCCAGAGAAGACCATTGGCTTGGGATCTTTATAACCGGCCAAAGGTGTCTTTGTCGGGTTTTGATAATTAGTGATTGTGTCGCCAACTCTTGATTGGCGCACATCTTTTACACCAGTAATTAAATAACCAACTTCGCCAACGCCCAAACCTTTGCTAGGTACTGGCTCTGGTGAGATAACACCGACTTCAAGTGCTTCGTGGCGAACGCCAGTTGAGAACATTTGAATCTGTTCACGAGGATTAATGCGGCCATCAATTACACGGACGTATGTAACTACCCCGCGATATGAGTCATAGACCGAGTCAAAGATAAGTGCGCGCGCAGGCGCATCGGCATCACCTGTTGGTGCAGGAATTTGAGCAATAATCTGATCCAGAAGTTCGGCAACGCCATCACCAGTCTTGCCAGATACGCGCAAGCAATCCTCGGGCTGGCAGCCAATTAAACGAGCAAGTTCTGCGGCAAACTTTTCAGGCTGTGCATTTGGAAGATCGATCTTATTTAAAACCGGAATAATCGTTAGGTTATTTTCCATCGCCAGATACAAGTTAGCTAAAGTCTGGGCTTCAATACCTTGCGCGCAATCCACGAGCAGAACGGCGCCTTCGCATGCGGCAAGCGAGCGCGATACTTCGTAGGTAAAGTCGACGTGCCCCGGAGTATCGATCATATTTAGAATGTATTCCTGGCCATCAATACCGCTGCGCCAAGGCAGGCGAACTGCTTGAGATTTAATAGTGATGCCGCGTTCGCGTTCGATATCCATGCGATCTAGATATTGCGCACGCATATTGCGCGCTTCTACGACTTCGGTAATTCCGAGCATGCGATCAGCCAGTGTTGATTTGCCGTGATCGATATGGGCGATGATGCAGAAGTTACGGATCTGCGCCGGATTTGTTGCGGCAGGTTGCGGGGCCTTAGCAAGGGAGATTGCAGGCACTGTTATCCGCCCCTATTGATTTCTGGAGCTGGAATTAACGAACGCCGGCTTTGGCAGCAGCCTTAGCCATTGATGATTTCTTATTTGCAGCTGTGTTGCGGTGAAGTACACCCTTTGAAACAGCGATATCTAGAGCTTTAGAAGCAGCGCGAAGTTCAGTCGTAGTTGTTGCTGCATCACCCTTAGCAACTGCATCGCGGAATTTGCGAACAGCTGTCTTGATAGATGATGAGACAGACTTGTTACGAGCTTGAGCCTTGTTGTTTGTCTTAACGCGCTTGATCTGCGACTTGATATTTGCCACGTGTATTACTCCGAACGTCTAAAGCTGTGATAACCCTTTTGGTTGCCAGGCAGATGCGTAGGTTATCAGCGCAAGGGGTTCAGGCTCAAATTGGGGTAAATCCCCCGCTTAACGGCCAGCGCGGGCTGAGGTAATTGCAGCGAGGGCTTTCTCCAAGGCATAGATCGGATCTGTAGCCGCTCCCTTTACTTGCGCATCGGCTAGGGCGATCGCTTGTACCGCCTTAGATAACGCACGAGGAGTCCAACCTTGCAATTGGCGGCGGGCTTTATCAATTTGCCATGGCGCCATCCCGAGTTCGCCAGCTAATTCAAAAGATTTTGCCCCACTGGCAGAACCCGACACTTTTGCTAAGGAACGCAGCGCAGATGCGATTGCAGATGTCACCATTACGGGATCCGTGCCAGTTTCAATTGCGCTACGTAGTGAAATTAAGGCAACCGGTAAATTGCCATCGACGGTGGCATCTGCGACATCAAAGCCAGTTGTCTCAACGCGACCTTGGTGAAATTTATCAACCATTGCTTCATCAATAACACCAGCAGGTGAATCAAGGGCGATCTGCGAAACCGCTTGTTGCAGCTCGCGCATATCGCCACCAAGTGCACCGACTAAGGCCGCAACTGCGCCCGGCGATGCTTTACGTCCGCTATCTAGAAATAAATCTTTAACAAAGGCTTCTTTCTCCGCCTCTTTCTTTAAAGGCTCGCAGGCAATTATTTCTGGTTTAACTTTCTTAATCGCATCCAGTAGCGCTTTACCTTTTACGCCACCTTTATGGATAAAGACCAATGTGGTTAGCCCATCTGGTTCGGCTAAATATCGCGTGACCTCATCTTTAGAATCTTCCGGCAGATCTTGCAGATCTTTAATAATCAAGGCACGGCGTTCGGAAAAAAGAGATGGCGCTAGCGCATCTGAGATATCACCGAGCAAGGCATCGGCGGCGAAGATGGTGGTGATTTCCGCGCTTTCCTCTTTTAGCTGCGCAGTTAATTTCGTTAGCGCGCGATCAGAAAGCGCGCCTTCTGAACCCAGGATGAGATAAAACGGATTCACGCTTTACTCCCATCTAATAAAGTTAAAGTTGCCTTTACTGGTTCGAATCTTTAGCCGATGTTTATGTGCTGCGATCGCAATCGCCCCATCAACATCGGTACGCAGTACTTTAGCGCTTACCTGTGCCAATAGCGCCAAAGTCTTGGCGGCGGGATGTCCGTAGCTATTGCCTTCCCCAACGCTAATCATCGCAACTTGTGGGCTTAGCGCCCGAGTAAAACTCTCATCTTGATATGCAGACCCGTGATGACAAACTTTATAGATATCAACTCTTCTTAATTCGGGCGCGATGACTGCTTGGGTAAGCGGTTCCATATCGCCACCGGCGAAGAGTGAAAAATCTGGCGTATCAATGCGCACAGCGACACTGGAATTATTCGGATCATATTCACCGTTATCGGGCCATAAGACTTTAATATTTGCGCTGCCTATTTGCGCACTTGTTCCGCGTCTGACATTGCCAAACCAAGTTGCACCCACTTTGCGACCGCGAACTGCGCCGGCTAAACCTGCGATGTGATCGGCATGGCCATGCGTCAAAATTAATAACGGGATTTCCTGGATCGATAACTGCTTTAGGCAGCGATCAATCAATTCGGGGTCAGGGCCGGTATCAATCACAATCGCACGATGGTTTCCTAAGTTAATTGCCGCACCATCGCCTTGCCCGATATCGCAATTGGCAACTTGCCAATCACCACCTGGAAAACGTTGTAGATAAGTCAGGGCCAAGATAATAAGTAAGCCCGTTATAAATACTTTGCGCGGCAAGGTAAAGATAAGTGCGATAACTAGGATCGCGAGTAAAAAGCCCATTAACCCTTTGCTCAAGGTAATTACCCGAAAGCTGGCCGCCCAATCAGCAACGCTGGCAATCCACCAAGCAAGTGGTTTTACGCAACTAACAAGAAATACCGAAACTTGGGGCAGTAGCGGCGATATCAAGGCTGCGATAAAACCCACAACTGTTATGGGTGCAACCGCTGGCGCTGCCAATAAATTAGCAAGAATGCTCATCGGTGAGAGATAGCCGGCAATCGCAACTATTACCGGCGCGCAAAAGACCATCGCAGCTATCGGTGGTGCGATCGCTTGCGCTGCAAAATTTGGTAACCAGCGCGCTAAGTAATTAACAATCAGAGGTGCAAAGAGCAGTAAACCTGCAGTAGCCAACACCGATAAGGCAAAGCCAGGATCGCGCCCTTGCCAGGGATCTCCAATAACAACGGCTGCAATTGCAAAACCTAACGCCGGCAGCGAATCAGATCCGCGTTTGGTGGCATAGGCAATTAGTAAGACTGCAGCCATAGCAGCAGCGCGCAGAACTGAAGGAGATGGTCGGACAAGTGCGATAAAGGCAGTTAGCGCAAAGGCGGTTGCGATAATGCGAAAGCGCATGGTGCGAAAGAGAAATTGCGCACACCATAAGATAAAGGCGGAAACAATTGCAAAGTTGGCACCCGATACTGCAACTAAATGCGTTAACCCAGAACGGCGCATATCCCCGCGGAAGTTTTCCGTCTGCAGTGAGGTATCGCCTAAGACCATTCCGGGAATTAACGAACCCGCATCTCCGGTGCCACTTGCAGCACGCAGACCCAGTCGAACTTTGCCAAGTGTTGATGCCCAGTGCGATGGTGCACTAACCACAGTTATCTCTCTATTTGCCAGCAACATCGCTGCTACGCGCGGTTCTTTACTGCGTGATATTTGTACTGTGGCCGATACTTTCTGGCCCGGCAATAACTTTGTAATCTCGCGGTCTGTGGCGATTAACCGCACAGGGATATGTAATTTATAGGTGCTTCCATCGATTTGGATTTCCTGCAGACTGGCTAGCGCGCTGTAGCTGGGCGGCAGAAAGTTCTGTCCGCTCACCTTTTTTGAACTTTGATGTGGATCACTCTTTAGCTGCACTGTTACCAAGGCACTTTCGCCAAAGTGTTTAGCCACCAAACTAGATTGCAGACTTTGTTGGCGCAGCGACATAACCGATGAACCCAGCGCTAGCGCAAAGGCCAGCACAATAAAACGGTTACGCTGCTGCGATAGAGCAAAGAGAACAAGTAGCACCGCGGCAACTGTTGTTCGCCACGGTGCTACATAGCTCTGCAGCAGCGCACCGCACCAGAGCGCACCGCCTAAAGCCAGTGCGCGGTAATCAATTAGACGCGTAGCTTCTCTTTAAATTGTGCGAACTTGGCAGCTCCAATGCCAGAAACTTTTAAGAGATCTTCCACCGTTAGAAATGGACCATTTTGATTTCGGTAAGCAATTATTCGCGCAGCCAAAACGGGGCCGATTCCATCTAGCGATTCCAGATCTTTGGCACTTGCTCGATTTAGCGCAAATGGTCCGGTGTTTTTGGCTTTAACTCGTTGTGGTGAAATTCGATAAGAACTGCCACCTTTGCTGGGTGGATAGATGTAAATCTGTTCTCCATCTTTGATTACCCGCGCCAAGTTAATATCAGATAAGTCTGCTCCCTTTAATTTATCGCCGGCCGCCTTTATCGCATCTGTTACACGAGAATTTGCGGGCAAGGTATAGACGCCAGGATTTGTTACAGCCCCGGCCACATCGACAGTTACTTGGGTAACGGCTTCAGTAACGGTTAGATCCGGCGGTGTTAACGGGATTTCATGAGATGAGCCACGAACGACAAGAAATAGAGAGAGCGCAATAACTAACGCTGAGATTGATAGCAGTGAACGCTTCTGCGAGACCGAGAAGGTTATGTGGCTCCACCAATTGCGGAGCTTTTCAGGAAGTAAATTCATGGCGCGATCATCTGGCAAATTAGCCAGGCAGATTTAAAGAATTGGCAGGGCTGTGGCTAAAGAACGATATTTACAAGTTTTGGTGCGCGCGCAATAACTTTCTTCGGCGCAGCGCCATTTAACGCAGCGATAATTGTGGGGTGGGCCAAGGCCTGCGCCTCAATCTCGCTATCTGTAATAGTCGGTGAAACTTCAATTCTTTCGGTGATCTTGCCATTGATCTGGATGACCGCTTCCACAGCATCTGCCACAAGTAGTTTTTCATCCACAACTGGCCAACCGGCGGTTGCAATCGCAGGTTTATGGCCTAAGCGCTCCCACATTTCCTCAGCGGTAAATGGTGCAACTAGCGACAACATAATTGCAATCGCTTCCGTTGCTTCACGTACTGCTGGATCTGCCGCTCCAGGACCTGAATCAATTGCCTTACGCGTTGCATTTACTAGCTCCATAACGCGCGCGATAGCTACGTTAAAGCGGAAAGATTCCACAGCAAATGCGGCATCATGCAGCGCCTTATGAGTTGCTTTACGTAGTGAAATTTCACCAGTTGCAAAGTCAACGCCCGCACTTGATGTGACATCCCCTGATAAACGCCAAGCGCGACTTAAAAATTTAACTGAACCAGATGGTGAGACATCTGACCAATCCACATCATCTTCTGGTGGACCAGAAAAGACCATTGATAAACGGATGGCATCTACGCCGTGGTTTTCAAGCTCATCAGATAAGCGCACAAGATTTCCACGAGATTTAGACATTGCCGAGCCATCCATGACAACCATGCCTTGATTTAACAGACGGGTAAATGGTTCAGTGAATCCAAGCATTCCAATATCGTGCAAGACCTTTGTGAAAAAGCGTGAGTACAACAGGTGCAAAATCGCATGTGTTACGCCGCCAACGTATTGATCAACTGGCAGCCAGGTATCAATATCAGCGCGTGAAAATGGTTCGTTGTGATTCGTTGAAGATGGATAGCGCAGGAAGTACCAAGATGAATCTACGAAGGTATCCATCGTGTCGGTATCGCGCAGCGCAGCTGACCCACATGTTGGGCATTTGGTATTTACCCATTCAGTTGCGGCAGCAAGTGGTGATTGCCCCTTTGGCTTTAGATCTAAACCTTTAGCATCGGGCAATTGCAACGGCAATTGATCGGCAGGAACAGCGACTTCGCCACATTTATCACAATGCACAATCGGAATTGGCGTACCCCAGTAACGCTGGCGCGAGACCAACCAGTCACGTAAACGATAATTTCGCGCAGATTTTCCTAAACCATCAGCCTCTAACTGCTTATTTATCGCAGCTATTGCATCTGCCTTGTTTAAACCATCTAAGGCACCCGAGTTAATCAATTTGCCATCGCCCGTTGTGGCGATACCTGTCTCGTTTGGATCTTCATCGTCAGTCTTAACAACAACGCGCACAGGTAACTTCATCGCGCGCGCAAAATCTAAATCGCGTTGATCGTGGGCCGGCACCGCCATAATTGCGCCAGTTCCGTAATCTGCTAAAACATAATCAGAGGCCCAGATCTGTAACTTCTCACCATTTACTGGGTTGATGGCATAACGTTCTAAGAAAACACCAGATTTAGGGCGATCGGTGGCTAAGCGATCAATGTCAGATGCAGCCTTTACAGAATCGCGGTATTGCTTAAATTTATCTTCGGCCGCTGTTCCGGCGGCTAGTTCTGCTGCAAGTTCGGAATCGACTGCGACGACCATAAAAGTTGCGCCGTACAAAGTATCGGGACGAGTCGTATAAATCGTGACTGGTTCAGTTCGACCTTCGATTACAAAATCCACGTTGGCGCCTTGGGAGCGACCGATCCAGTTGCGCTGCATCGTTAAGACTTTATCGGGCCAGTTTCCTTCGAGCTCTTTCATATCATCGAGCAAACGGTCTGCGTAATCAGTGATCTTGAAATACCACTGGTTTAACTTCTTCTTAGTTACGGCCGTATCGCAACGTTCGCAAAGACCTGCTACAACTTGTTCGTTAGCTAAAACTGTCTGGCAACTTGGGCACCAGTTAACGGCGCTATCTTTGCGATAAGCCAAGCCGCGTTTATGTAATTCAATAAATAACCATTGGTTCCATTTGTAATATTCCGGGTCGCAAGTATTGAATACGCGATCCCAGTCAAAGGAACAGGCATAGCGACGCATCGACGCTTTCTGAGTTGCGATATTTTCATAAGTCCAAATACGCGGATCTTCATTGCGCTTAATCGCCGCATTTTCTGCCGGCAGACCAAAGGCATCCCAGCCAATTGGGTGCATGACGTTAAAGCCTTTTTGGATCCAATAACGGGCGATTACATCTCCAAGTGCATATGCCTCGGCATGGCCCATATGGAGATCACCTGATGGATACGGAAACATATCCAAGACATATTTCTTTGGTCTCTTATCATCGGGGCGACCTGATTTAAATGGTTCGATTTTGTCCCAGATTGGCAGCCACTTCTCTTGGACATAGGCAAAGTCATATGCCTGATGTTCTTGTGAAGTGCTCATTAACTTAGTTTATCGGGCTTTAACCCCAAGTAACGCCAGTTAATTCTTCGCTAATGGTCCATAAATCCTTTGCTAAACGTTGATCATATGCAACGGCTGCGGCACGAGTCAGTTTCGGAAATCCACGCATTTCTAGAAATCCATCTGGGCCGATATATGAGGCGCCATAAAGTCCAGGAAATGTTGCCGCACATAGCGTTGGCAGTACACCTTTTTCTGCACTCTGGGCGAATATAGAATTGGCGAAAGCACCCGCCCGGTCTTGCACCGTTGCGCCGGCGATCAAATTTGTATCGGCATAACCTGGGTGAGCCGCAACCGCTTCGATATTCCAGTTATGGCGCATCTGGCGCCGTTCTAACTCGTGGATAAAAAGTAAATTAGCTAACTTGCTATATGCATAGGCCGACCATGGGTTATAGGCGCCAATACCTTTAGCTTTATTGCGCAAGTCATCAATCGTGAAATTTCCGATACGGGATGCGCGATGGGCTTGTGATGAAACCGCAACGACGCGGTGCTTGATCTGCTTTTGCAATAAACCAGTCAAGGCAAAGTGGCCTAGGTGATTGGTACCGAACTGAGTCTCGAAATTATCTTTCGTTAGCGAAAATGGCGTAGCCATAACACCGGCGTTAAGGATTAAGCTATCAATTGGGGTTGTAAATTCCTTAGCAAAGATGCGCACCGATGAAAGATCAGCCAGATCCAATAACTTGTAATCAACGCGATCGCTTGCAATTTCAGCAACTGTTGCCGCACCTTTTGTGGCGCTGCGGGCGGTGATAGTCACATTTGCGCCAGCGCGGGCTAACTCCATAGCGGTTGCTTTTCCGAGCCCGCTGGTGCCGCCAGTTATCAGAAAAGTTTTTCCCGTTTGATCAGGAATATCAGTTGCTTGCCAGCCTCTTGGAATTGTGGTGACGCTAGACATATCTTTTTCCAATCTCAATTGCTTACTAACTTAAGTGGAGATAAGGGGATTCGAACCCCTGACCTCTTCCATGCCATGGAAGCGCGCTACCAACTGCGCCATATCCCCTTTATCGCCTGAGAAGGTAACTCTAGCGCACGTGATCTGGCACATCAGCACCAGATTCTTCGCCAAATACTGGTTCCAAAATCGAACCGGCGTTATGTTCAGCTAAATGCCATCCCTTAGGACTGGTCTGCAAAATAGACCAGCGCGCATTAGATAGCCCGCCGATCTTTCCCCAATGCGCCATCGGCAAATGTAAGTAATGGCCCATTAAGCAACGCGCAGTACCACCATGAGTTGCAACGACAACTAGCTGGTTCTCTTTATCTCCCAAGAATTCATCAATTGCAGCGCTGGCGCGAGCGGCTACTTCACTGCGCTTTTCACCAATTGTTCCTGCCGGATTATCGTTTCCATCGATCCAACGCACAAAGTTCTCTAAATCTGCGGCGCGATTTTCAGCACCTGTCTTTCCTTCCCAATGCCCACCATTGGTCTCGCGCAGACGCTCATCAACTAGGACTTCCATATCTATTACTTCACCTAACTTTGATGCGGTATCACGTGCGCGCGATAGATCACTAGATAAAATTGCCGTTGGTTCCATACCCGCAATAATTGGCGCGGCAAGTTCGGCTTGATAAATACCAACTTTATTTAACGCAATATCAGAATGGCCCTGAAAACGGTTGATGACATTCCAATCAGTCTGGCCATGGCGCCATAAAAGAATGCGGTTGTTCTTACCTGCCATTTGCCACATTTTCCTTAACTACATCGAGTGCAATAGTTGGGCAATCATTCCAGAGGCGATCGAGCATGTAATAACGGCGCAGATCAGCGCTCTGGATATGAACGACTAAATCTGAGTAATCGAGCAAGATCCATTCATCGGTACCTTCGCGACGGGCCGGCTTTTCACCGATCAAACGCAGCTTCTCTTCTACTTCATCTGCGATCGCATCAACCTGGCGAATATTTGCACCAGTTGCGATTAAAAAGACTTCAGATAAAACCATTTGATCAGAAAGATCAATAGCGATCATCTCTGTGCCAAATTTGTCGGAGATTGCGCGAGCTGCAACCTGGGTCAACTCGGTAACGCTCTTACTTGCTGGCATAGAGATCGTGCTCCTTTATATAAGTTGCTACATGTGTTGAAACCGAAGCTAAATCTCCAGCCCGCACACGCGTTGCTGAGATATTAAGTGCTCCGATATCAAGGCTGTGCTCGCCGGGAAATTCCGGGCGATCTATAACTATGAACTCGACCATATCCTGTAATTCGCTGGTGCGATGCCACTGATCGATCTTGGCAAAGGCATCGGTTCCGATAATGAGCGCAATTTGATCATCTGGATAACTCTTGGCAACGGCTTCGACGGTATCGATTGTAAAAGATGGCCCTTGGCGCAGAATTTCAATCGGATTTACTTCTACCTTCGCTGCAACTTCAGCCGGCAAATCTAATATCGCCGCTTGGCACATCGCGCGGCGATCACTTGCTGGCGCAACTGGTTGTTGGCCCCGCAGTTGTGGTTGACCGGCAGGAATTAAAAGAATGCGATCGGCAAGTCCACGAGAAATTATTTCGGCAATTACATGCAAGTGGCCTTTATGGATGGGATCGAAGGTTCCGCCGTAAATTGCAATCTTTGCCATAGTGAAATTATTTAAAGCGCAGTTAACTGGCTTTACTTTTAATCGTTATCTAGGCGAAGTACAAGATAGAGAAATAGGGCAAAGACTACGAAGGCGCCGATACCGAAGGCATATGGCGGAACTGGTAGCTCGCGAAGTTGTTCTGATGCGCTGTTAAACATAGGTACAGACTACCCCTGTCCTGCTAGTAACTCTAAAAAGCGCGCTTCATCGATGACTTTTACCTTGAGTTCCTGCGCCTTTGCCAGTTTAGATCCTGGATCTGTACCGACCAATACATAATCAGTTTTCTTAGATACCGCTGCTGCTGCCTTGCCACCATGGGCGGTAATTGTTTCGGCGATTGAATCACGGGTGAAATTATCTAAACCACCTGTTACGACAAAAGTTAGATTTGCCAAAGTTTGTGGCACATCAAGGGCTGCTTGTGCCTGCATCACAACACCAGCAGATTCCCATTTAGCGATTATTTGGCGGTGCCAATCAACGGCGAACCATTCCACAATCGATTGCGCAATAGTTTCACCTAAGCCATCGATCTCTGAAAGTTCGGCAACGTTGGCTTTAGCAATTGCACCCATTGAACCAAAGTTATTGGCTAGCGATTGCGCAGCTGTTGGACCAACATGGCGGATTGATAGGGCAACGATGATGCGCCATAGCGGACGAGTCTTTGCGCTTTCCAAACCAGCCAATAACTTTTCAGTATTTTTACCGGTGCTGCCATCTTTCTTTGTGAAAAATTCTGAACGAGTTAGCGATTCGGCAGTCAGTGCAAATAAATCAGATTCATCGGTGATGATCTGATCGCTCAATAACGCAATCGCCGCTTCCAGCCCAAGGACATCGATATCAAGTGCTGCACGTGAACCAATGTAATAAATACGTTCGCGCAGTTGTGCGGGACAACTTTGGGTATTTGGGCAGCGAATATCAACATCGCCTTCGCTGATCGCGCGCAGCGGGCTGGCACATTCGGGGCAATTACTTGGCATTACAAAGGCGCGTTCGGTGCCATCGCGTTTTGCGATAACCGGTCCCAGAACTTCCGGGATTACATCTCCTGCTTTACGGATAATTACGGTGTCACCGATTAATACGCCCTTGCGTTCGATCTCTTCTTGGTTGTGCAGAGTCGCATTGGTAACGGTTGAGCCAGCAACTTTTACTGGTTCCATAAATGCGAAAGGTGTAACGCGCCCAGTGCGTCCAACGCTGACCTTGATATCAAGTAACTTGGTAGTTACTTCTTCAGGTGGATATTTAAAGGCGATCGCCCATTTGGGGGCGCGTGAGGTAAAGCCGAGTCTTTGTTGTTCGGCGATATCGTCGACTTTGATAACAACGCCATCGATCTCATGTTCGACATCGTGGCGGTGCTCGTTGTAAAACTCGATAAATTTAATTACTTCGGCGCGAGAGCCACAGACTTTAAAGCGATCTGAAGTCGGAGCGCCTAGTGCTTTAAGTTGGGTGTAGGCATCAGATTGGGATTTAAAGGTAAATCCTTGATTTGCACCAACTCCATGAACCACAACGCTTAGTGGACGAGATGCGGTAATCCGCGGATCTTTCTGGCGTAGCGATCCAGCAGCTGAATTTCGTGGATTGGCAAATAGTTGTTTACCGGCTTCTTCTAACTCTTCATTTAATTGATTAAACGCGGCAACTGGAAAGAAGACTTCGCCCCGGATTTCAATGAGCTCTGGAATATTTTTGCCAGTTAAGTTATGGGGCAAACCCTTAATCGTCTTAACATTTAACGTTACATCTTCGCCAGTCACGCCATTGCCGCGAGTTAGCGCTCGAGTTAATAAACCTTTTTCAAAGAGTAAGTTAATGGCCAAACCATCTACCTTTAACTCACACAAGTATCTTGGGTTAGGGCTCTCTTTCTCAACCCGATCAAACCAAGTCGTTAGCTCATCGGTATCAAAGACGTTATCAAGGCTCATCATCTTCTCAATATGATCGTGCTGGGTAAATGAGGTTGCAAATCCCCCACCGATACCTAGTGTTGGTGAATCTGGTTCAAGTAGCTCTGGATGCTTTGCTTCTAGCGCCTTTAACTCTTTTAATAAGCCATCGAATTGCGCATCGGTAATAGTTGGCGCATCTAAGACATAATATTTAAATTGGTGATCGCGAATCTCGTTGGTGAGTTCGGTAATGCGGTGGCGGGCGGCGTTGCTCATGCGCTCTCGCAGATCGTTGCCGATCCGACTACTCGATCGCCATCGTAGATAACCATTGCCTGACCATTTGCGATACCTAATAAAGGTTTATCTAGCTCTGCGATTAGACGTTCGCCATCAAAGTAATAAGTGCAATCGAGCGGTGTGCCATGTGCACGCACCTGCACAAAACCACGTAGCGGTGCAGATCCAACAGATGGGCCACACCAAATTGTCTTCTCGCCCATCAATTTGCTAACTGCTAACTCTTCACGTGCGCCGACCACCACGGTATTTGTGACGGGTTCGATCTTTAATACAAAGCGCGGTGACCCATCAGCGGTTGGAACAGTTAAACCCAAACCTTTGCGCTGGCCGATTGTGTATGTGTAGGCACCCTTGTGCTCACCAATCTTTGTACCTGATTGATCAACGATCGGACCGACTTCACTGCCTAAGCGATCGCGCAGCCAACCTGCGTTATCACCTGATGGCACAAAGCAGATGTCATGACTGTCTGGCTTCTGCGCTACTGCTAAGCCGCGAGCTTCGGCTTCAATACGAATATCAACTTTTTCAGTATCGCCTAATGGAAATATGGCACCGTTAATTTGTTCGGTTGTTAATACCGCAAGCACATAAGACTGATCTTTTAAAGGATCAACTGCGCGATGTAGCGTCTTACCCATCGGGCCAATTTCGGTACGTGCATAGTGACCGGTAACAACGCCATCAAAGCCCATCGCCTTCGCGCGATCTAAAACAGCAGCAAATTTAATCTTTTCATTACAGCGTAAACATGGATTAGGTGTGCGGCCTGCTGCATATTCAGCTAGAAAGTTTTCTACAACGCCATCGTGAAATTCTTCAGCCATATCCCAGATATAGAAAGGTATACCGATTTTATCGGCGGCTCGACGCGCATCATGTGAATCTTCAATGGTGCAACAACCACGTGCACCAGATCGATATTTCTGTGGGTTAGCGGCCAGCGCTAAGTGAACACCAATTACTTCATGGCCAGCTTCGACTGCGCGCGCTGCCGCAACTGCGGAATCTACGCCTCCGCTCATGGCGGCGATAATTTTCATTTCTGATTTGCCGCCCGTCCACGTGCGATAACTGTTGGAAGTACAGATAGTGCGAAATCTACATCTGCCTGTGTCGAGTCGGCGCCAAGTGAGAAGCGCAGCGATGATTGCGCGGTAATTTCGGTATGGCCCATCGCCAGCAATACATGTGATGGGCGATGCACACCTGCGCTGCAGGCAGCCCCTGTAGAACAAGAAACGTTTTCTGAATCCATCAAGAGAAGCAACGAATCACTTTGCGTGCCAGGAAAGGTAACGTTAACAATTCCAGGTAATCGATCGGCGCCCACACCATTTATATAAGCATCAGGTGCTGACACTTTAAGCCCGGTTTCGAATTTCTTGCGCAGATCAGCAACTTTCTCTGCTGCATATTTCTTACTAGCCACAGCTGCGGCAAAGGCGACGATAGATGGAGTATTTAAAGTACCGCTGCGAATTTCGCGCTCTTGTCCACCGCCATGAAGCAAAGCTGGAATCTCATATGCGCGGCGCAGAATCAAAGCACCGATGCCATGTGGGCCTCCGACTTTATGGCCACTTAACGCCATCGATGTCACACCTAGCTCTTTATAAGAAAGTGGCACTTTAGTAAATGATTGCACCGCATCGGTGTGAACTGGAATATCGCCAGCCATCTTTACAACTTCGCCCACTGGCTGAATCACACCAGTTTCATTATTTGAATGCATCACCGCAATCAACGCGATCTCGGCACCACGCTTAATAATTATATCTTTCAAGAAAGTTAGATCAATTACCCCTGATTTGTCGACGGGAATCTCAATGAGTTCTGCACCTTCATGTTCTACCAACCAGCGCGCCGGATCTAAAACCGCATGGTGTTCGATTGCGCTAATCACAATTAACTTCTTACCGGATTTCCAAAATAGACCTTTAACCGCGGCGTTATCTGCCTCGGTGCCAGAACCGGTAAAGATAACTTCTGATGGCAGGCATCCCAAAGCTTTAGCGATTACTTCGCGGGCATCTTCTACATCTTTGCGAGTTGAGCGACCTTCAGTGTGAAGGGAAGATGGGTTACCAACTTTTCGCAGTGCAACTTCCATCGCATCGACGGCAACGTCAAAGATCGGCGTAGTTGCCGCATGATCTAGGTAGACGCTCATTGGAGCAGTCTAGATCACTTGCAGAATTAACTCTTTTTTGCGCTGATGCCCGCTGTTGCCTGCGGCAGAACGTTGAAGAGATCACCGATCACGCCGAAATCTGCGATATCAAAGATCGGCGCCTCTGGATCTTTATTGACGACGATAATTGATTTAGATGTCTGCATACCGGCGCGATGTTGGATCGCACCTGAAATTCCGCAAGCTACATAAAGTTGTGGGCTAACAGTTTTTCCTGTCTGACCGACTTGGTGAGAATGTGGATACCAACCTGCATCAGTTGCCGCACGTGATGCACCGACTGCTGCACCAAGTGAATCTGCAAAACCTTCAACTGCTGCAAAATCACCATTAGTGCCACGGCCGCCTGAGACAACGATGTTGGCTTCCGTTAATTCCGGGCGTCCACCTTTTACTGGTGGTTGAGAAGATGAGATTGCAGATAACTTTGCGGCAGCGCCAATTTCAGCGCTGGCATTTTCAATTGCTGGTGTTGCGCTTGTGAGATCTGCTTCGATGCTATTTGGGCGCACGGTAATGATTGGTGTGCCGTGTGAGACCTTGGAATGAACTGTGGTTGAACCACCGAATACCAATTGAGTTGCGGTTCTATCCGCAGATACATCAACTGCATCGGTGATAATTCCAGATTCAGTTAGCACCGCAACGCGAGCAGCAACTTCTTTACCAAAGGCATGCGATGCAATTAAAACCGCAGCAGGTGATTTACTCTTAATTAAATTAGCTAGCGCATCAGCGACGGCAGGGACGCCATGCTTGGCAAAATCAGCTGATTCAACAATTAAAACGTTGGCGATTGGTCCTTGGTTAACGGTTGCAGCAAGGGCTGCACCCTTTCCAGCATCTGCGAATACAACAGCTGTTACAGCGCCAATTCGCGCACCAGCAGTGGCAAGTTCTGCAGTCGTTTTGCTGGCTTTATCTCCTGAAAAATCGGCGAGGATAAATACGTTGCTCATATCAACTTCTTCTCTGCTAGGAAATTAACTAGTGCTTCGCCGCCGCTGCCTTCATCGGTAACTTTTACGCCAGCTGCGCGTGGTGGACGTGGAGTTGCATCGTTAACTTGTGACCAGGCACTTTGCGATGAAACGCCAACGGTTGCTAAATCACGTTGTTCTATCGTCTTCTTCTTTGCCGCCATAATTCCCTTAAAAGATGGATAACGCGGTTCGTTAATTTTCTCAACCACGCTGATTACAACTGGGAAAGCAGCAGAAATTTCATCAACGCCGGCTTCTGTGACGCGAGTGATTGACACTTTGCCGGCTGGATCTACGGTGACTTTTGATGCGAAAGTTAACTGGCCCCAACCTAAGCGAGCGCTGATCATCGCTGGCACAACGCTCATACGTGCATCAGTTGATTCGGTGCCACATATAACAATGTCATATCCACCATCGCCAATTACCTTGGCAAGGACAGCAGATGTAGCGAGCGCATCGGCACCTGCCAAGGCGGTATCGGTAATTAAAATCGCATCGTTTGCACCCATTGATAGCGCTTTACGAACCGCTTCAGTTGCGCGCTCAGGTCCCATGGAAATTACGGTGACGGTATTTGCGCCACCTTCTTCATTGCCACCGTGAGCTTCTGCGATTCGCAGCGCTTCTTCAACGGCATATTCATCTAAATCATTTAAAACGGCATCAACGTTTACGCGATCGAGAAGGCCATTGACCATCTTCTTCTCAGCCCACGAATCCGGAACTTGCTTTACGCAAACAGCGATCTTCATAGCGCTTATGTTACTGACCAGTAGGAGTTTGCGCTAGCGCAAAACCCTAAACCAATACTTCACCCTACCTTTGCCAACACTTCACCTTCTCGGTCAGGGCTAGTTCAGTCAAAGCCTTCATTCTCATCCCATGATCGCGTCCCAGAGCTCATCACCACTGCGCATCCTCATCGTCACTGAGGCATTTCTGCCGCAAGTAAATGGCGTAACTAATTCAGTGCTGCGCTTACTTGAATTTTGCAAGAGCGCTGGCCACGAAGTTCTCGTCGTTGCACCCGAAAGTGAGAATGCACCAAAAGATTATCTGGGCTTCAAAATTAAATATGTGCCAAGTATTGCAATGAAGAAGTTAATCCCAATGGGGCTACCTAAGAAATATCTGGAACCGTTTATTGAAGGCTTTAACCCAGATGTTATTCACTTAGCTTCACCAATCTTCTTAGGTCACTATGTTGCACGCCTTGCGCGCAAAGCTAATATCCCAACTGTCTCGGTCTATCAGACAGATATCGCAGGTTTTGCTCGCCATTATGGGTTAACCGTTGCGCACAACACTTTAAAGCGTTGGGTAGCGCGAATTCATTCCACAACTGATTTAACGTTGGCACCTTCAGGATGGGCTTGCCGCGACTTAGAAAAATCTGGCGTAACTAATGTAAAACTTTGGCAACGCGGAGTAGATCTAATTAACTTCACGCCCGAGAAGAGAAGTCAATCGTTGCGAGATAATTTTCTGCAATACCGTGGGGCTAAGCATGTTGTTGGTTATGTCGGTCGCTTGGCTAACGAGAAGCGCATCGATGATCTAACTATTCTCGATAGCCAGCCAGATATTCAATTAGTAATCGTCGGCCACGGTCCAGCCGAAGTTCGCTTGAAGCGCGAGCTGCCTAATGCCATCTTTGTCGGTTATAAATCTGGAAATGATTTGGCAGAACATGTCGCATCTTTTGACACCTTTGTGCACACTGGAAAACACGAGACTTTCTGCCAGGCGATCCAAGAAGCACTGGCTTCTGGAACTGTGGTTGTGGGGCCTGATTCTGGTGGACCTACAGATTTAATCGAGCACGGTAAGACTGGCTTGCTGATCGATACCGCTGATTCACACCTACTTCTCCACTCTATCTACACCTTGCTTGAGCATCCATCACGCGATCTCATGCAAATAGCCGCACGTAAATCCGTCCAACATCGAACATGGGAATATATAAATGAGCGCCTTATTGAACATTATCGAGACGTTATCGAGCTTGTTGCATCGCGAAAAGATCTGGTCGCATGAAAATCATCCATATCGCCAATTTCTATGGCCCTAAATCTGGTGGAATAAAGACCACGCTCCATAATTTAGGCTCTGGTTACACCAATCGCGGACATGACTTTACCTATATCGTGCCCGGCGTTGGTTTTTATCAAGAGAAGACTCCACATGGCAATCGCATAACCGTTCCATCATGGCTAATTCCCTTTAGCGGTGGTTACCGAATTATTAGATCTAATCGCCAAATCAAAAGTATTTTGCTTGCGCTATCGCCTGACCGCATCGAAATCTCAGATCGCTTCACTTTATCCGGCGTTGGGCGCTGGGCCCGCTCTCACAAGATACCTACCTTGGTATTTAGCCACGAGACTTTGCGCGGACTTATTAAGACCTACCAGCCGTTTTCGCTGAGCAAGTTTGTCCGCTGGCATAACGCACGGCTGGCCGCAAGTTTTGACCACGTAGTAACAACTACAAACTTTGCCGCAGCCGAATTTCGCGAAATCGGTATCAATAACTTGATGCAGATTCCGCTTGGCGTAGACCTAGCCACTTTCTCACCAAAGAATCGTGATGAAGAGCTGCGCACCAAGTTATTAAAGAGCGGTGAAGTCTTGCTCGTTCATTGCGGCAGACTCTCACCAGAAAAGAAGCCAGAGCGGTCAATCGAGGCTTTGCGGGAGTTATTGAAACAAGGAATTAACGCTCGCCTGATTTATGTCGGAACCGGTCCCCTGCATAAGAAGTTATATGAAAGCTCGCGCGATATTCCAGTTACCTTCCTAGGCTATATCTCAGATAAGAATTATTTAGCCCAGATAATTGCATCCGCTGATATCTCAATTGCACCTGGCCCTATTGAAACATTTTGTTTAGCAGCACTGGAATCACTAGCCAGTGGAACTCCAGTTGTTTGCTCTGAAACGAGCGCAGTTGGCGAATTCTTATTGCTACATAGCAAGGAACCAGTTGGAATGGCTGCGGCTAATAATGGCGCTGCCTTTGCCGAATCGATCAAAGTTCTATTAGCTCGACTAAGTGCAGAACAATCGCTGCGCTCAAGTTGTCACCATCAGGCAGAGAACTTCCCATGGTCTTCCACAATTTCCCAGATGCTCTCGCTTTCTACACCGAGACGGCTTCGGGTGGCGTAAATGTTAAATCCAATTACCTTTGCTGTAGTTGGCGATAGCGCAGCATCTGGCGTTGGTGATTCAGATGACCACGGTAATCATTTTGGTTGGACATATCATTTAGCAAAAGCCTTTCACGAGCCGCTGGTTTACATAAATGCATCACGCCCCGGCGCCCGGTCGGCAGAAGTTTTAAATATTCAATTGCCTAAGGTGCTTGAGCACACGCCAGAGCTGGCGGCGGTAATTGTGGGCGGTAATGACTTGCTACGCAGTAAATTTTCCCCCGAAATATTTGAAAAGAACCTACGTCAAACTTTAGTCGAGCTTGTATCTAATGGCTCAACCATTATGTTGCTTGAGCTGCATGATCCAACGGTCATTGTCCCAATGCCCTATCTGGTTGGTCGTATCTGCCGCAGACGCGTGAATGCGGTTAACGAGGCGACACATCGACTTAGTAAAGAATTTGGTGCAGTCACATTGCCGACTCGCGCCCTTTCTGGAATTTATGAGCGCGAGAAGTGGCATGTCGATCGCATGCATCCAAGCAAATTTGGCCATCAATTTATTGCAGAACAATTTGCCACGTTGCTAAGAGAACGTGGTTATTTTGTTGGAGATGTCCAGATAGATCCAGTAAATAATCGAAGTCGCAAAGATTCGATTCTCTGGATGTTACGTAACGGAACACCTTGGTTCTTAAAGCGCAGCGTTGATCTACTGCCGGGACTTATTTGGTTAAGTGGCGCAGAAATTATCTACATTCTGCGTCAGAGATTTAAGCATCTGGCTAAATCGCTAAATGACCTGCAAAACGATATTCCACAAGAATTGCTTACTCCAAGCCAGGTAAAGATTTAGATCCAAAGCACACGCGTAATACTTGGTAGTAATTGCTCAACTCGCCTAAAATCGCCACCATGCTCGCCTTCATCGCACCTGGTCAAGGAGCGCAAACTCCCGGGATGCTCGCGCCATGGATCGCAGATCCGGCCGCCAAACTTTTACTTAATCAATGGTCGCATGAAATTAATTTAGATTTAGTGCGTCTTGGCACAACGGCAGATGCAGATGAGATTAAAGATACTGCCAACGCCCAACCCTTAATTGTTGCTGCAGGACTATTAGGTGCTCGTGCAATTGGCGCTGCAAAGTTGGCCATCGTCACTGGGCATTCCGTTGGTGAAATCACCGCTGCTGCTATTGCAGGTGTTATCGATGATACCGATGCGATGAAGTTAGTTCGCGCCCGCGGAATTGAAATGGCGAAAGCTGCGGCACTTAAGCCTGCCGGAATGGCAGCTGTTCTTGGCGGTGATCGCGAAGTAGTTCTGCAAGCCATTGCTGATCTGGGGCTAGTTGCGGCAAACGATAACGGCGCTGGGCAAATTGTTGCCGCAGGTGATTTAGATGCGCTGGCTCAGTTAGCTCCGGAAGGTGCACGCGTGCGCGCCTTGGCTGTGGCCGGAGCATTTCATACCTCTTATATGCAACCCGCAGTTGATCCGCTTCGTGCCATCGCTGCAGGTATTGAAGTACACGAGCCGCGCATTGGCGTTATCTCTAATAAAGATGGCGCTGTTCTTCACGATGGGCGCGAGATTTTAGATCGCATCGTTGCGCAGATTTCTAACCCGGTGCGTTGGGATTTATGTATGACTACCTTGGCTAGCCATGTATCAGGTGCGCTCGAAGTACCACCTGCTGGAACTCTCGTTGGTTTACTAAAGCGCGCGGTACCAATTATCGAAACCTTTGCCTTAAAGAGCGCTGAAGATGTCACACTTGCTCAAGAATTTATCGCGCGCCACCAAGACGAGCCGAATCATGAGGACGAGTAATGGTTATCAAGGTTAAAGCAGGAAGTGAAAGCACCATTCTTTCAGTTGGTGCATATCGTCCGGCTCGCTTAGTTCCTAACTCTGAAATTGTTGATGCCATTGATTCCAGTGATGAATGGATTGTTCAGCGCACCGGAATTGAATCACGTCGCTTTGCCGGCCCTGATGAATCAGTTGTTGATATGGCAATTGGGGCTGCAGAACAAGCGCTGGCGCGCGCCAAGTTAACAATCAAAGATATTGATTCAGTAATAGTTGCAACCATTACCTATCCGCACCAAGCACCCTCTGCGGCAACTGCCTTAATCCAACGAATGGGCAATCCAACGGCTGCCGCCTTTGACATTAGCGCAGCTTGTGCCGGTTTTTGTTACGGCGTTGCGATGGCCCATGACTTTGTGCGCGCCGGTAGCGCCAAGAAAGTATTGGTCGTCGGCGTTGAAAAGATCTCAGATTTCACAGACCCAACAGATCGCGCCACCGCATTTATCTTCGCCGATGGCGCAGGTGCAGTAATAATCGGCGAATCACAGGAAGCTGGCATTGGTCCAGTTGAATGGGGTTCTGATTCAGAAAATCGCGATGCCATCTTGATGAATCCATCATGGATTGATGTGCGCGATACCGAAACACAATTAACTAAGGCCGATATTAAGTGGCCAAACATTACGCAAGAGGGACAGAAAGTATTTCGTTGGGCAGTCTTTTCGATGAGCAAGGCAGCGCTCAAGGCTTTGGATTCAGCCGGGCTTAGCGTTAACGAACTGGATGCATTTATTCCGCATCAAGCAAATGTGCGAATTATTGAAACGATGGCCAAGGAAATGAAATTACCCGAATCTGTAATCATCGCCGATGACATCCGCACCAATGGAAATACCTCAGCGGCTTCGATTCCACTTGCGATGGATGCTTTATTAGCCAAACATCCAGAACTTCATGGCAAGTTAGCCTTGCTGATCGGCTATGGCGCAGGTCTCGTTTATGCTGGCCAAGTTGTGAAATTGCCACCAAAACCATAAATTTTTTACGCTTATCTGCCCAATTACTAGGAAGTAAGGGCCTTTATCCGAGAGAATTACCACCTATTCACAATGAAGTAAGAAAAGGATCTATCAAAATGGCACTATCAGCAGCAGATGTACTCGCAGGAATCAAAGAGATCGTTGAAGAAGTAGCTGGTATTCCAGCAGCATCAATCGAGCTAGATAAGAACTTCACTGACGACCTAGAAGTTGATTCACTCAGCATGGTCGAAGTTGTCGTTGCCTGCGAAGAGCGCTTTGGTGTAAAGATTCCTGATGAGAAAGTAACTGATCTCGCAACAGTAGGAGATGCAGTTAACTTCATCGTAAACGCTGCCGCATAAGTAATTTCATGTCACAACGTCGCGTAGTCGTTACCGGGCTAGGTGTAACCACTCCACTGGGGTCAGATGTTGCAACCACTTGGGCTGCGTTAATTGCAGGAAGGAGCGGCGTCCGTCTCTTAACTGAAGATTGGCGCGAACTCTTGCCCGTGCACTTTGCGGCGCGCGTTGCAACAGAGCCAGCAGATCAGATGGAGCGAGTTGAAATGCGCCGCCTGGATCGCTCTGAACAATTTGCGCTGATCGCATCGCGCGAGGCTTGGAAAGATGCCGGCGCTCCTGATCTAGATAAAGAACGTCTTGGCGTTGTTATCGCATCCGGTATCGGTGGTGTTATTACCTTGCTAGATCAATTTGATAATTTAAAAGAGAAAGGTGCGCGCGGTGTTAGCCCGCATACCGTTCCGATGTTGATGCCAAATGGTCCAGCTGCCAATGTGGGACTTGAACTACAAGCTAAAGCTGGCGTTCACACACCAGTTAGCGCCTGTGCATCAGGTGCTGAAGCAATTGGTTATGCCCTGGAAATGATTCGTTCTAATCGCGCTGATGTAATTGTTAGCGGCGGCGTTGAAGCTGCGATCCATCAGTTACCAATGGCCGGCTTTGCTGCAATGAAAGCTTTATCTACTCGCAACGATGCACCAGAGCGTGCATCGCGTCCATATGATGCCGATCGCGACGGCTTTGTACTTGGCGAAGGCGGCGGAATATTAATTCTAGAAGAGTACGAACACGCTAAAGCACGTGGTGCCAAGATTTACTGCGAGCTAGTAGGCCAAGGGCTTTCCTCTGATGGTTATCACATTGCAGCTCCAGATCCAGATGGCGCTGGTGTGCAACGAGCAATTAAATTTGCCTTAGCCGATGCCAAACTTTCTACTAAAGATATTGTTCATTTAAACGCTCATGCCACATCAACTCCGGCAGGAGATATTGCTGAAGCAAATGCACTGCGTCATGCACTTGGTAAAGATTCAGAGCACGTTGCAGTATCTGCAACTAAATCAATGACTGGGCACTTACTCGGTGGTGCTGGTGCAATTGAATCTGTATTCATTGTGAAAGCGTTGCAAGAGCGCCTGGCTCCCCCAACAATTAATATTGAAAACTTAGATTCTGCTGTGACTATTGATGTGGTGCGCGATACTCCGCGCACACTTCCTGCCGGACAAATTGCTGCGCTCAATGATTCCTTTGGTTTCGGCGGCCATAACGTTGTGCTGGCTTTCGCAACTCTATAAACTCAACTTATTATGGTTAACAAAGAAGTTAACGCAGCAGTTGACCCAAGAGATCCACTGCTACGAATCCAGCGCCTATTAGATCCTGGTACCGATTCACTTTTACTTGAACGCACAGATTGCGGAATGATCGCAGCAACTGGCGCGATAAAGGGAAATAAAGTTGTTGTCTTCGCATCCGATGCCACAATTAAAAGCGGAGCACTTGGCGTTGCTGGTTCACAAGTAATCGTTGATGCTTACCGAGAAGCGATGGCTAAACAGCTACCAATCATCGGCATCTGGCACTCAGGTGGTGCGCGTTTAAGTGATGGAGTCTCATCTTTAAATGCTTTCGGTGAAGTCTTTCAAGCAATGATCATGGCCAGCGGCCGGATTCCTCAGTTATCGCTTGTACTTGGACCAACTGCCGGTGGTGGCGCATATGGACCAGCACTGACGGACATTGTTGTGCTTGCCCCCGAAGGTCGCATCTTTGTAACTGGTCCAGATGTTGTTAAATCAGTAACCGGTGAAGATGTTGATATGGCATCCCTCGGTGGGCCAGAAGCGCACAGTAAAAATAGCGGAGTCGCCCATGTGATCGCGGCAAGTGAAGGCGCTGCAATCGATGCGATTCGGGAAGCAACTTCGCTCTTTGCAAATCAAGGACATCTCGATACCGATCTAAAAGATTTAGATCTTTCGGTATTTGTTCCACCAGTGAGCAAACGCAGTTACGAAGTACATCCTTTGATCGATGCGATCTTGGATTCTGACGCAGATCACCTAGAACTCCTTCCTGTCTGGGCAGAAAATATGAGCACCGTGCTGGGGCGCTTTGGTGGGCGCACCGTTGGTGTTATAGCAAATAATCCTGCACACATTGGTGGCGCGTTAGATTCTGCCGCTGCTGAAAAGGCCGCTCGTTTTGTGCGTACATGTGATGCCTTTGGAATTCCACTAATTGTAATCGCTGATGTGACTGGTTTCTTGCCAGGTGCGGGCCAAGAATGGGAAGGCGCCGTACGTCGTGGTGCCAAGTTATTGCACGCCTTTGGTGAAGCAGTTGTTCCGCGCGTTACCTTGATTACCCGCCGCGCATACGGTGGTGCTTTTGTTGCGATGAACGCTAAATCACTCGGTGCAACTCGCGTATTTGCGTGGCCAACTGCCGAAGTCTCAGTAATGGGAGCCGTTGCCGCGGTTCGCGTACTGCATCGCAGATTGCTCGCTGATTTAGCGCCCGAACAACGCGATGCTATGGAGTTAGAACTTGCGGCCGAACATGACAAGATTTCCGGCGGTGTTAAAAAAGCTGTTGAAATTGGCGCAGTCGATGAAATTATTGAACCGAGTAGAACTCGTACAGCACTTGCTCGCGCCTTAGCGGCCGCACCAATTCGCCGAGGTGCACATGGCAATATCCCGCTTTAGCTAACCTTTAAACCGCTCGTTTACATAATCGCTAGGCAACTTTGTCTCGTGCCCATCGGCAACGCTGATTCGTTCAATGATCTCTTCATAACCTTTATATTTTCCAAGCAATTCAGATTTAGTGACGCCTTGGAAACAAGTTGCGGTAAAACCAGGTGACATAGTGCAAGCAAAGAGCGACCAGCGTCCGCCCGGTGCGACTTCTCCTGCTTGTATGACACCGGCTTTAATCGTGTGTTGCATGACTTGGCCAGCGGCAAGATCGCGCCCCAAAGTTATAGTGCGCGCGGAGCCGTCATTATGAAATTCATATAAAGCAATTGGATCGCCTTCATAGAAATGCCAGACTTCATCAAATTCCAGAACATGCGCAGTTGATGCGCTAACTGGATCGCTTACATATAACCCAAGGCCAGCGGTGCCTGCCGGACCGCCTGCGGCCGTAGTGCTTTCAGAGATATAAGTATTTATAAAATAAGTGCCTTCTACCGGCAGAGGTTTCATCCCAAAATAGGTGATGAGCTCTTGCAGGCGCGACATATTCTTATATTACTTCTTAACCGTGAAGGTAACTGAAACTGTCGTTGTAACGGTCTTCTTAATCGTGGTTGTGTCGTAAGCGCCACCATCTGAAGTCGCAATCGAATCCGGGGTGGTGACCTGGAATAGGCCAGCCTTCACACCAGTTACGGTGCCGACTTTGCTGCCCACTGCTTTAGTAATTGATAAAGCGCGCAAGTTGGCATCTTTCATCGCTTCTTCAAGCAGCTTCGGACGAAGTTGCGTCAAGGTGGAGATGTAATACTGCGGGCCGTAATTATTTACCGAAACGCCAGATTGCAGGATTGCACCAATTCCTTGCGAAAGTTTTGAAACCAGTTGCACATCTTTAGTGCGCACAGTGATATCGCGTTGTGCTCGATAGTTAAGAATCCGCCCTGTGGAGTTGCCATTTATATATTCTTCTTGGGCATAAGTTGAAACCGGTCCAAGAGTTAAAGCAACCGCAGGTATTCCACCATCTGCTAAATACTTATTGACCGCTTCGACATCGCTGCCAACTTTGGCTACCGCATCAGCGACCTTAGGCCGTGAAAGAGAGACCGATAAAGTCCAGACTGCGTTATCTGCAACTGCCTCAGTGCGCGCAGATCCAGTAACCACAATTCCGTTGTTAGTGCGGCTAGCAAATCCTGCGCCAACTTTAACTAAGCCACCGCCGATGGCTAGCGCAAGAATTAGCGCAGAAGCCACGTAGGCGATTGCTTTGCGGCGTTCGATCTGGATTATTGGACTTTCCGGTATTGTCATATTTCTATCCTAACTGATTACAAGAATTAGATGGCACGGAGTTGCATGACTTTATCAATTTCAACTTCTCTAAAGGGTGCTAGCTCTTCTTCCCATTTATTTCCTAGTACTTCATCGATCGCCTCGCGCATAGATATCTCATCAAAGCTTTTTGCGAGCGCATCTAGAATCTGATGCTCGGTTACAACGATATTTCCTAAGCCATCGATACTTGCGCGATGAATACCGAGCTCGGGGGTGGAACGATAGAACTCTCCCCCAAGTTCAGATTCTTCACGGACTTCAAATCTCAAGTAGTGCCAACCACGAAGGGCTGATGCAATCTTCGCGGCGCTTCCTCGCACATCTCGAAATTCAATTGTTGCGCGGTATGTTCCACCGGCGCATGGTTGACCAAACCAATTAACTTTTAACCAGGTACCAAGGATTGTTTGCAAGCCCCATTCAATATGTGGGCGCAGCGCATTAGGTGCGCTGTGTATGACAAGTAAGCCGTTAACAGATTCCTTAAGACGGTCTCTGTTCTGGCCAGATGGGTTTAGCTCTTGCATTTGCTGCTCCTAGAAAGTACCTAGCAAGACCGCGCTATGCGACCTTCCCCAGCCCATATCCGCTTGCTATTACTATCTAGTTCGTCCAATTTTGCTCCATTTAAGCGTAACTGTCTAGACCAGCGTTAGGTGTACGCGTGCGTAGGCAGTACCCTTTTCCTTAGTCGGACGCTTAATCAGGACCCGTTTCATGGCTTTAATGCTTTGCTCGGTATCGCTGGCGCAAGAGGAAGACCGTGTTTGAGGATTTCTTAAACACCCACATATCGAAGGAAAAGTAAAAACATGGCAACAGGCACAGTTAAGTGGTTCAACTCTGAAAAGGGTTTCGGTTTCATTGCAGTTGATGGTGGCGGACAAGATGTATTCGTTCACTACTCAGCAATCCAAGGAAACGGTTACAAGTCCCTTGAAGAGGGTCAGTCAGTTTCATTCGAGGTCGTACAGGGTCCAAAGGGTCCTCAGGCCGATGCAGTGAACGCTAACTAATAACACTTAGTTTACGAGAAATCCCCCATCGCGAAAGCGGTGGGGGATTTTTTTATTTCTTAACTTTTTATTTCTTGGGCAGCGGTGGAATCTCACCGCTCTTTGCCAAAGCTGCGGCAACCGCCTTAACTGGCGATAAATCTTTGCCAACTTTCCACGCATCTAAATATTTCCACGGCAAGACAACTCCGCGACGAACCCACCAAACATTTGGTTGGCTTGGCGTTGGCCAAGAGATTCCAAAGTGCAGATGTGGTGATGTACCGCGGGCGCTGCCGGTTGCTCCCACTTTTCCAAGTAACTGTCCGGCCTTGACAACAACGCCTGGCTGAATCGAAGTAACTATTGAAGTCAGGTGTGATCCGTAATAGCGAACTCCATCTTCGCCGATTATTGATACGTATAAACCACCGCGATCTATCCCAAGGTTAGTTTTACCGCTCCATAAATCGGTGCGATTTACTTCATCGACCACGCCATTTACTGGTGAGACAAATTTGCAACTCTTTTTAGCCAAGATATCGGTTGCCGCATAATCGTGATGAGCGCGCGCGTAATTCACGGCGCAGTCTGCAACCGGAAATATATAAACCGGAGCAGCTTGTGCTGGTGCAATATTCAGAAAAGCTAAAATAATAACTAGAAATATCTTCACGAAAGCGCCTTTCGATCAAGTCGCGCCGTAACCGCCATATGCGGAACCGTTAGCGCCCAAACTACAACAAGTGATACCCATAAGAATTGATCGCTGACTGATCCCCCACGAAAGACGATAATTAAAGCTGCGACAACGAATGTGCTAATTAACGCAGGCACACCTGGCCAGATCGCACCAAGAAAAGCTTTAGAACTATTTCCGTCAGCAAACGCTTTCTGCGAGCGAGGTAACACCAAGGTCAGGCGTGCGGTATGGCGCATGGCATGCCAGCACCCGAAGTAAACGGCAAAGGCCACAAGCGGTGGCGCAGTTACTGCCAATAAATAGAGAAGTACTAAATCAATAGCTTCTGTATCTCTGCGCTTTTGAACTAGGCGCAGCAAGGCAACTGCGGTCAATAACATCGTCCAAAGTAGAAGGTCGTTATTTAGACCGTGATGCCAATTAAGTAGTGCAGGATTTACTCGTTCCAGGGCTGCTGCACTTTTATCGCTTACTAGCGGAATCACTACTGGCAAAGATCCAGCGGCTAGCGCATATAAATATCGTGGAAATGGTTTTGGGTCAGCTGACCTGCGATCTATCTCTGAAATAAAAGCGGCATCGCCGATACCAAAGTGAACTGCACTCATTATGACCACACCAATAAAGCCCGCCACATTCCACGTTAGAAGCGCAATAACTGCGATGACTGCAACTACTACATAAATCACGATAAAGCCCGCCATCTTCAGTGGCGCGCTCTTAGGCAAAGTAATTAAGTGATCGAGCGCACCGTGCGGAATTCCGACAGCAAGTGCAACCAGGGCGACAATTACTTGCCAGGTGGTATCGCTACTTGCAATCAGCTGTGCGAATGCGAAGGAGGCCACGATGGCGATACCCACGGCAAAGCGCGAGAACTTTCTAACTTTTAGAAATAGGTCTAACTCAATCTCTGCCATGAGCGCCCCATTTCCGAGTAGAAATAATCTATATCTGTAACACTACCAAAGCGTGAGGCGCGAACTGGGTTCTTGCGTGAGAGGATCTACCCGTGCAAAAGTGGAATTACATGGCGATGTTGATCTTTACCGTCTTCGGCTCTTTTTGGTTAGAAGTATTTCTAAAAGTCGGTGTACTGCGCCGTATAAAACGAGTAGCTCTCAGCATCCTCCCAATTAGCTTTCTATTTTTAATTTGGGATGCATACGCCATCGCCCAAGGCCATTGGTTCTTCGATCGTAGCCAGATGTTAGGAATCATCGGACCCTTTAATATTCCGCTAGAAGAGTACCTATTCTTTATTATCGTTCCGATGGCAGCAATCATGACTATTGAGGGCGTAACCACTGTTAAGCCACATTGGCGCAAAGATGAGTTCGGCCAATGATCTATAGCGATATTGCGATCACCGCCTTTGCCATCGCAGTTATGGCCGATCTCTTTCTCTTTAAGAATTCGCTACTTACCAGACCCGCCTTCTGGACCTCTTATGCAATTATCTTGCCCTTTCAATTAATTACTAATTGGTGGCTTACTTCAAAAAATATTGTTATGTATAGCGCCGATGCCATTGTTGGTCTGCGTATCTTCTCTGCCCCTGCCGAAGATCTGCTGTTTGGTTTTGCCTTAATCGTTGGCGTTATGGATATGTGGGAATTCTGGGGCCGTCGCGGAATGCAACGCGATCCTCGCCCAAATAAAGAGAAGAAAAATAATTGAAAAAGATTGGCTTTCTCTTTGATCTAGATGGCACCTTAATTAATTCTCAAGATTCAGTAGTTCATTCTTGGGTCACTATGGCAAATGAAGCAGGGATTCCGCTTGAAGCACTTGCTGGCCATCACGGTATTCCGGCAGAACAAACGCTAAGAAAAGTATTGGCAGGTCGCGAAGAAGCTGAGATCCAGAAATGGATCCGCCGCGTAACCGATTTAGAAATTGCCGATATCGATGGCGTGCATGCAGTTTCTGGCGCAATAGAACTGCTTACAGAGCTCACGGATCGCAAAATTCCTTGGACGATCGTGACATCTTGCACAACTGATTTAGCAATTGCACGCACCCGCGCTGCCAAGATTCCAATGCCAGCAAATTCTGTTACCTTTGATCAAGTAAGTCGTGGCAAACCATTTCCTGAGCCTTTCATTCTTGGAGCCGAAAGACTTGGACTTCCAACCAATATTTGTTGGGCGATTGAAGATGCTCCAGGCGGCGTAACATCAGCAAAGGATGCTGGTTGCACTGTTGCTGGAGTACTAACTACCCATACGCGCGAAGAACTTCCGCATGCAGATCATCACTTAGAACGCTTAAATGAACTGCTAGCCAAAGCTGGTCTCTAGCGCTTCACCGATTTCTTAGCAGCTGATTTCTTTGCAGGAGCCTTCTTTGTAGTTTTCTTAGCAGCGGCTTTCTTAGCAGGAGCTTTCTTAGCCACACGCTTAACCGGAGTCTTTTTCGCAGTCTTCTTCGCTGCAGATTTCTTCGCAGCCGCCTTTTTAGTTATAGACCGCTTTGCTCTGATTGGTTGTTCTGGAGAAAGGCTAGCGATTGCATCTATCGCATCTGTCTCAGCCTCAGCGAGCTTGCGTTCTGCACGGTCTTTTCGAACCTTTTTGATCATCCGACGAGCACGTCGGTAGCCGAGATAAGTTAAAACGATCAACAGGACTTCTTTCCAAGGGAAAATTAGATAAGTTCTACTGAAGTGCTGTGTGGCGCCAGTAAATGCACCGAATGAGGTATGAACCTGGGCATCCGCTGTAATGATTCCAAAAAATGGAAGTGCGCTAACTTCAGTGGGCTTGGCATAACTTCTAAGGGCGGACTGCTCTTCAGTATTCTTCAAAAGAACGGTTCGAGTTCTTTCAGTGAACTTCTGCCCAGGAATTGTTAAATGCGTACTTGCCTCAAATGCATAAAGATATTGATAGCGCTTTACATCATCACGGTAAGGCGTAGCCGTGCCGCGAACAATTCGCCAGCGCATAAATTGCTCGACCGGTTGTATACCGATATTCAGAATTGAAAGTGACCAATCAGCAGGTCCATGGTCAATTACACGGGGAATATCTGGAATGTAGTCGATTAGCCCCAATATTCCAGAGCGATGAACGGGAACAAATCGTAAATCTGAAGCTTTGATCTTTGCCTGAGCATTAAATTCAGTGATATCGAACCCATATTGGACTGCACCAACTGAGACCACAATCGCACTTACAATATTTATAGATTTAGTTCCTGCTTTAGCGTTAGTACTTGGTATTAGATTAACTTTTACGCCACCCAGTCTTACTCCTTCTAGAGTATTTACGAGACTAGTGATTTTTACTCGGTACTTCTGCTTAGTACCGTTTGGTTTATACGTATATTTATCGAGTTCAATTTTTAATGTGTTTCTTAAGCCGAACTTCGTGGAATTGAGTGGGACTGGAATTTTATTCCCTCCCGCATCGACACCTAAGTCGACAACCTCAACTGAAAGAGTCGCAGGTAATGGGCCTTCCACGGAATAGTCTAAATAGCCAGTTTGACCCTTTCTTAAATTAACTTTTCTTGTATAGGTTTTCGTGGTTTTGTAATCACCTAATCCAGGACCACCAACTTCAATTACTATGGGTGGAGATTCAAGATTTAAAATGTCATCTCGCCTTGGTGCAGCCTGTGCACTAGCCGCACCTGCTATGAGTAATATCGTTAGCGCCGCAAATAGCGCCGTTAAAGTTCTTAGGCGCCGATGAAAGGAAAATAAACTCATCTCGCTATGTTAGACCGAAGTCAATGTGAAAGTTTCAGTAGCTGAAAAAGTTGTACTAGGGGGTGCACCAGCTATCGCGCTCTTTCTTACTTTAACTGCTGTGTAAGCAAGACCAGATTGCAATCCTAGAACTCCAGCACGTAGAGTTGAGTCACGCCAATCAACCATGCCATATTGAGATAATTGTTGATAATCAGCCAATATTCCTGGAGTACAAGATGTGGTCACGCTTGCTGCGTGTGACCTAGCTAGGTTTCCGCAAGGAGAACCTCTGTAACCACTGGGTCCAGAGATAGTCCATCCACCTACAAATTGAATAAAATCTGTTGTATTAGTTGTTGTCTCTGAATGTCTAGGCGAAGATGAAATGAATCGTGTGCGTTCTATTATTACATTTCCATCTAGAGATGAGTATTGGCAAATAGGGTCTTGGGTTTCGCCGTAATCATATGTAGCTCCCCACAAAGCTGTATCAGTCTCAGTGAAATACGTGTAAGTAGCGCCATCACTATTTGCGGCTGTGGTCATAGTATCTACTTCCAATTTAACTGACGAAGCAGAAATTGAAGTATTCTTGCTCGCATCGATGCCACAGATCGGTAGATAGAACGAGACGGTTCCCTTGTCATACCAAATCCATGAGGGCAGAGACTTCCAAATTTCTGCTCCTGATAAATTTGCATACATAATCATGCCGTCCTGAGTAGCAGTAATCCCTGTCCAACCAGTACGTCCCGAGCCAGGGCGTGCCTCCCAGTTGAAGCCTCCATCGGATGAAGTCAATAGATATGACCCAGATCTGGCCACTCCTATCAGTTTGCCATCGTAAGACATCGTGGCTGCGGTGTAATTCTTATCATCAGGTATCTCGCCAACTACGGTTGACTCAAACCAAGTTGCGCCACCATCTCGCGAAACCATAATATTTTTGTAACTTATTGTTGCCATCATGGAGTTGCCATCACCTGAAATTGCTACAGGGCCCCAGCTCGAATTACTAGGAACTCCTGAGACGATCTGAAATGCCGCGGTATATCCGTTGGCCAGCATTAGGCGTCCCGCAACGTGATCAGGCACGAGGATTTTTCTTCCATCAGCTGAAATTGCAACATCGCTTTGAAAAGCTGATCCTGAAGGAAAAGTTCGCATTGTGAAGCTGGCGCCGTAATCACTTGAAAACATAATGCCCACGCCAATTTGCAAGGCGGCCACGTACTGGCCTGATGAGGACATTGCTACGCGATAACCTCCAGGGTATCCCGCCACGCTTCTCCAGGTGCCGCCATAATTATTTGACATCTGAATATCGCCACCATTTTGCGTTACAACAACGTACTGACCTGAATTTGAGGCAGCGATATCACTCAACGACAGCGATAGATCAAGATTTGTGTTGGAATCGCGCCAAGTCGCGCCGGCATCTGTGGAGACGCGAACTCCGCCGACATCGAGAGCAAAGACATAATTACCATCCCCGGAGACGGCGATACCTGTTGCACCACCACCAGAGACAGCATTTGGCAACTGAAACCAGTTGCGGCCATTATCTAACTTAGTTCCGTAGCCACTAGCGGAGATTGGCGACAAGGCACAAATAGAAAGGGCGATAGCGCAAAACTTGGCTATCTTTCTTATTCTCATGCGCACTCCCTTGCTTTAGGATTCCCTAAATTACTTTGGGTTTATCTGGTTAAGACGAAATTTCCGTACCTTGCCAAATTATCGTGGCAAGGTACGGAATTTCATTTCTCAACTATTTAATCGTTTTTGACCTAGCGTTATACCGAAGTGACGGTGAAGGTCTCGTTTGAAACGAAGCTTGCACCTGGAGTGGCACCAGAAATCGCACCTTTTCGCACCTTAACTACAACGAATGCGCGACCAGTTGCATCTGCTGTCGTTCCGGCTGGTTGGCTACCGTCGCGCCATGCAACAGAACCGGATTGAGTAAGTTGACTGTAATCGGCCAAAATACCGCTAGAGCATGATGTTGTAACAGTGAGTGCGTTACGGGGACCAGTCATATTTCCACAAGCTGCACCTCTGTAGGCACCGCTGTTGACGCCAACGAGCTTTGTGTTTCCAACGTATTGGATAAAGTCAACTGTGTTTGTTGTTGTCTCAGAGTGTGGGAGCGAGGTTGACATGAAACGACCACGAGTAATAGTCACTGTTCCAGTCATTCCGGAATACACACAAGTTGCCTGATCCTGTGACTGACCATAGTCATAGTCAGCTCCCCAGAGAGCGGTATCTGTCTCTGTGAAGTAAATGTAAGTCGCACCATCAGAATTTGCAGCCGCACTTGCGGTATCACTTGTTAGTACCACTGACTTTGCCGCTACAGATGTTGGATACAAGTTATTAGTACAAGTACCAAGTCCGAATGAAACGGTTCCGGAACCTGCATAGGTACCTGCGGTACCCGCATTAGCCGCAATCGGAGCAAAAAGCGCTCCGAGTGTTACTAGAATCGCGATTTTTACGCGGTTCTGTAGAGATATTTTACGCATGTAGAACCCCTTAATTAGTTGAGCTTGCTGGAGAAGGCTATTTCAATGCTTTTTTTATTCGAAGTTTTTACGCATTATTTCCAAACTTCGGGGGGTATTCACTCTGATTGCAAAAAATGAGTGGGGGGTTAACCCCTTAAAAATTAATTAAGAAATAAGTGAAAATTATGTCTAAACTCTCGGGGTGGGTTCAAATGCCTAAGCTATTGATCGTCGAAAATGACGCGTTTGCCGGCAACTTCATGTCAAAAAGTTTGGAGTCAGCGGGATTTTCTGTCATCTCAGTTGCTGATTCAGCGCCGAGTGCGATGCGCACCTTCCGAGAGAGTAATCCAGATATCGCACTTATAGATATTGAACTCGGTGCCGGACCAAATGGAATAGACCTGGCGCGCGCCTTTCGTAAGATAAAAGCCAGCATTGGAATAGTTTTCTTAACTTCGATAGTCGATCCACGTCTGGTTGATCTTAAGGGCCTGGAACTTCCTGACGGCTCTATTTATTTATCAAAGTCATCTGTGTCTGATGTAAGCGAAATATCAGAGTCGCTGCACGAATCGATTACTCTGGCTAAGACAAGAGATATTCCTTGCATCATCAAATTTCAGGATAATTCGCTAAATCTGACCAATAGACAATTTGAGTTAATTCGATTGATTGCAGAAGGGCTATCTAATAAAGAGATTGCTCGAACCAAATTTGTCACTCTCAAATCTACCGAGAACTCAATCGCCCGACTTGCTAAGAAGCTGGATCTGAAAGATACAAATACCAATTCACAGCGTGTATTGATTGCTAAACGCTATTTTCAGATGATTGGAAAAGTATAAATGGTTTCCAGCGAATTATCGCCAAATATAAATTTGCGATACTGGCGTATCAGGCTGCAGTATTTTCCATTGCTGGCATTCATGGGAGTAATGGTCTCTGTAATTTCCAGAATCGCTTTATTCCCAAATTTTCGAATTTTCTTAGCTGACACAATTATGCAACTGGTCGGGCTTTCAGCTGTTTATGCGTTCTGGGTTATTACGGCAAGAGCACTTATCCGCTTTGATAAAGACCGACTTACCCGAGTCCAAATCATGGCAATTGGAGCAACCGGTGGATTGCTTATGGCCGGATCGCAAAGCCTTTTAAGCTGGATCTTCGACGTTCCGCTTCAGTTGAGTTTCACCATGCGGGCGATTGGCAACGTAGTTGTGGCAGCTTTTTGGCTACCCCTTCAATCCGTAGTCGTCGGTAATTTCAGAAGGTATGCCAAGCTGAAACGAGAAGTTCGCACTGAAATCCTGCAACAAGAATCGGTTCAATTCGCGCGAAGCAGAGCACTTGAAGAATATAGACGCAAGATCGAAAAAGGCATTCAAGATAACTTAAAGTTAACCACCAGCGAAGCACAGAAATTATTCGAATCATTAAAATCTAAAGGGTCACAGCGTTTACCTGAATATTTGCGAGTTATCTCGGATGAATACTTTCGATTAACTGCTCATAAAATGGATTCCAAGATAAAAATACGTCAGCCTAGATTTGCTAATTTGCGTAGCAATTTTACCAATTTTCGTCTAGCCGTCATAGAAAGTGTCTTGACGCGGCCGCTAAATCCAGGCTGGTTTGCCACCGTAATTGTCGTAACGATCATTGTTCCGCTAACTGCGAAAGCCGAATACATACTTATTCCTGAAATTGCGTTGGCAACTGGGTTAAGCGCATTTCTAGTTCAGAGCACTTTATTGAGCAGCTTCAAATTCATTAAAAAGCGCCAAATCTTGGCAACTCTTGTAGCAACTGCCGGCAGTATTGCGATTCCAATATTTATAGCCCGATTAATTCCAAATAACGACCCAAAGTTTGGAAACCATATAGCGTACTTGGTTGTCGTTATTACAGTCACCTGTCTTGGACATATTGCACAAGCCGGTATTCTCAAAGAGAGTGAATTACGCGAGGCTGCAATCAGAGATTTAACGGAACTTAGAAACACAGAGAAAGAGCAAAATGCAGAATTCTCAAAGATAACCAGAGACTGGGCAAAATACATCCATGGTAATTACACGACCAAGTTAGAAGCTGCAGCACTTGCGATAGAGACAGCAATCTCGACCGATGACACTGAGGCTACTGAACAAGCCATCAGAGAAGTCGAAGGAACGCTTAAGCTGGATTCCAAAAGAACATTATCTAAACCTCAGATTCTTATTGATGAGGTCCAAGATCGTTGTACTAACTGGCAAGGGTTAATTCATATAAATATTCAAAGCCAAGTCCGCAGCGATATTTCTGTGGTGGCTTCGATCAGAGATGTAGGAGATTGTGTCGAAGAGGCGATTTTAAATGCCGTAAGACATGGTGATTGCACGCTGGTGGAAATTGAAATCACAGAGAAAGAGTCACATCTTTCTCTCGTTATAACTAACGATGGGGTTGGATTTTCCAATAAACCACAGGGCTTTGGCTCATCCATCTACGAGGAAGCCACACGTGGTGATTGGAAGTTATGGCGAGATGAGAAGAGTAAATCAACTATTTTGGAGCTAAATTTCGCAAAATCCTAGATTGCGCTCCCTCTCGATTCGGTCAGAGCGATCCTTACAGTAAAGTTCGCTTAATCCCCACCAGGGACGGTAGCTCAGTTGGTTAGAGCCCCGAACTCATAATTCGGTCGTCGTCGGTTCAAGTCCGACCCGTCCCACTAGCAATTTATAAGTGATTAAGCGATTGAAAACTTCTCGCGCGCACTTGGATGTAGCGCCGTTGATGAGCGTTCGACTAGCTCGGGTTGGAATAAGACGTGTTGGTGAATATGTGTATCAGGAAGTTCGCACTCTTGTATAACTAGCTCGGTTGCTGTGTAGCCAAGTTGATAACCATCTTGTGCCACAGTCGTAAGTGGAACCAAGGCATTTGGAGCGAGCTCAATATCATCAAAGCCAATTACAGATATATCCTCTGGGATTTTGACCCGAGCTTCAATTAAACCTCTCATAAAGCCGAGAGCGATCAGATCGTTTCCGCAAAAGACCGCTGTGGAAGTCGGCTTGGACTTTAAAAATACCTTGGCTGCAATTTCCCCACCATGAGTTGTTGGAGATGGAATTTCAAGTAACTTAAGCGTTGCACCTAAATCTTGGGCCGCTTGCTTTGCACCTTCACCGCGTTCGATGAATTGGTTGATTGTATTTTCGTAGACATAGGTGATGTCGGTGTGGCCCAGATCAACTAAATGGCCGATCGCAACATGCCCACCGCGAATGCCATCAACCTTTGCCGAGCAATGGACATCGAAATAACGGTTAGTGTCGATAAGGGTTACCGCAATATTATTTGAGCGCAAGAAGTCTAAATTGTCAGTCTTGCCACGCGTTGGCCAGATCATGATTCCTTGGACATTTTGGCCAGCTAGCGTTTGAATATATTTACGTTCCTTTTCATGCGAATGGTCGTGATTACAGAGAAAGAGTGAATACCCGTTTTGATTTGCCGCATCTTCGGCACCGCGGGCAATCTCCGTGAAGAGAGGATTAGAAACATCCGGCAAGATGAGAGCCAGAGTCTTAGCGGATGAAGAATTAATCTTCTTTGCGAAAGTGCTGGAGACAAATCCCAATTCATCCATGGCTTGCTGGACTTTAATTAAGGTTGTAGGAGCGACAATTTCCGGGCGGTTCAAAACATTCGAGACAGTGCCGATGGAGACCCGTGCCCTACGTGCGACGTGGCGAACGCTGACTGTCATGGCGCAATTTTTCGTCCTTATGGGTGATTAGTCAAGGAAGCGTTAATTGACGCTTGTTTTGGAGGGTAAAGCGCTGAAAAAATCTTGAACAGTTCAATAAAGAATGAGGGATTGAACATTTCAATAAATGCTTTTTTATAACAAAACTTTTTAATCGAGTTACTAGTTATTGAACAGTTACTACAGTATTTTGAGAGCGCATCTGGACTACAACTAGGAGAGAAAGGTCGACAATGCGTATTTCTACCCGCAAGATAATTGCAGCAATTTCCGTCGCTGTTATAACAGCGAGCGGAACTCTTGCAGCAAATTCTGCAACAACCCCTCGCAATGCTTTTTGCCCCGCCTATACCGGGGATCTAACGATTGTTTCATCAGTTATTTTGGAGAAGCCTGATGGCGCAGTCGAACAAGAAATTGCTGACAAGTTTATGAAGGCTTGTCCAAAGGTAAGAATTAAGTTCATTGGCGTAGCCGCTAATGATCTCTTTACCAAACTGTCTGCCATGGCAATCGGCGGAAATATGCCAGATATGTATGCATCTGATCCAACATTTACACCAAAGGCAATCTCGCTAAATCTGCCCCTTGATCTAGGTCCAGCCCTAGGCCCTGACTTCATGGCAGGTTTTGCTAAGGCACCACTTGGAGAAGCTACCTTTGGTACCAAGGTTTTCTTTGCACCATGGTTCATGATTCCAACTGCGATTCTCTATCGCACGGATTTATTTGCTAAAGCAAATGTAAAGCCTCCAAAGACATTTGCAGAATTTATCTCAGTTTGTAAGGCGCTTACTAAAGATACTGACGGCGATGGAAAGATCGATCAGTATGGTTGGGCGATGGTTGGTACCGATAATGGTTCCGGTCAAGGTCGCTTCAACGTAATTGCGCGCAACATGGGCGCAACTGATCTTGGTAAGAACGCAGCTGGTAAATATGTTGCGGGACAAGACTCAGATGGATGGAAGGCAGCACTTAAGCTTTACAAGGATGCTGTCGATGTTGGTTGTGTTCCACCAGGACAGTTCTCAACTGGCTATCCAGAAGCATCAGTCCAGCTAGCTAAAGGCCAAGCAGCAATGATGATTACAGGTCCACACTCAATTGGTGTGATCCTTGCTAATAATCCAGCTGCTAAGGGCAAGCTTGCAGGAGCACCAATTCCATCTGCTACCGGAGTTGATGCAACTACCAACCTTTCACAACAAGGTTATGCAGTTGCTCGCCAGAGCAAGCACCGCAATGCTGCACTGGCTTATCTCAAGTTCTTGTTGAACAAAGAGAATCAGCTTCGCTTCAATGACGTCACCTACCGCATTCCAACTCGTTTAGATGCTCAGGCTGACCCACAAGTTAACTCAGAAATGAGCCTAGGCTTCGTAAAGGCTGGAGAAGGAAAGATCTTCTCTAACCCACAAGTCTCTTTCTACAACTCAATCGCCGTACTTTCTTCAAACGCTTACCAAGCGGCAATAAAGGGAGATAAGACGATTGATCAGATTGCTAAGGAAGTATTTGATAAAGCCACAAAGATTATCGGAGATAATTCTTAAGGCTTCAGTAATACCTTCCTAATTCGAGGGGCAGTGACATCGAGGAGCAGATTTATCCGCTCCTCGATGTCACTCTTTAAATACACATTTGAATTGAAGAGAGAGAATGAAAAGCGCATTTAAGAGACGAGAAAGTAGATCCGGGTACTTCTTTACCCTGCCTACTTTATTTGTCGTCTTCTCATTGATTATCTATCCGCTCTGCTATGGAATCTTCATAAGCACCCAGCGAACCAACCTAATAAGCGAATGGAAATTTGTTGGCCTTCGCTATTACAAATCCTTACTTACGGACTCTGATTTCCTGAGTTCAATAAAGATCAGCCTTACCTTTGCCTTCTTTGTTGTGCTCGGCAATTTCTTGGTGGGGTTGCTTCTGGCGGTAATCCTCAATCAAGATATTAGATTCTCCAATGTCTTTAAGGTCATTCTCATGCTGCCCTGGCTATTGCCGGAAGTTGTCGTAGCGCTAATTTGGAAATGGCTCTTTAATCCAACGTATGGCCTAATTAACTTTATTTTAAATAACTTAGGCATTATCGATTCGGATGTTTCTTGGTTTGACTCGAGCTTTTCTGCGATGGCCGGTGTCATATTTATCGCTATCTGGAAAGGTTATCCAATCGTCATGATCATGATGCTCGCCGGAATGAAGAACATTCCAAAGGAGCGTTATGAGGCAGCTGCCATCGATGGCGCAACCCGTATTCAGCAATTTAGACATATAACTTTGCCTGGCTTAAAACCGATAATTGTTGTTACTTGCATTCTAGAAACAGCCTGGTGGTTTAAGCACTTCACGATCGTTTGGTTGATGACAAATGGCGGCCCGGCAGGGGCAACTCGAGTCGTATCCATCGATATTTACCAACAGGCGTTTGGAAACTTTGAATTCGGTAAAGCCGCGGCAGAATCAGTAATCATCCTGACAATTCTCTTGGCAACTAGCTACTTCTATTCAAAGGTTCTGCGTGATGAAAATGAGTAAAGCAAACCATAACGGGTTGATGAGCGATGTTAATGTGGCTCGTAAAATCACCAATAGCGCCTCTTATGGGGTACTTATCTTCTTCTCGGCGCTGGTGCTTTTCCCAATCCTTTGGATTATCTCGACCTCGCTTAAGAATGAAGAGGATCTCTTTGCGCTGCCGCTACATATTATTCCAACGCACCCAACTCTCCATGCCTTTAAGCAGGTTTGGATCGACCATCCTTTCCTCGCCTACTTTAAGAACTCGCTAATCATCGTTAGTTTTGCGACCCTTATATCTGTTACTTTTTCAGCATTTGCAGCTTATGGAATCTCGCGCTTCCAGTTCCGTGGTCGTGGCGCCTTCATGGCCTTCCTTCTCGGAAGCCAGCTCTTTCCTTCCATCATGCTCCTTATTCCTTATTATAAAATTTATATGCGCTTTGGTTTGATTAACACTCACGCCGCTTTAATCATTACCTATGTCTCTTTCTCAATCCCATTTTGCACTTGGATGATGCGCGGATACTTTGCGGGAATTTCAAAGGATTTAGATCAGGCCGCCCAAATTGATGGTGCAAGCCGTTTCAGAGTATTTCGCAGCGTTATCTTGCCGCTTTCATGGCCAGGTCTTGCGGCGACTACTATTTACTCATTTATCTCCGGATGGAATGAATACATATTTGCTCTAGTGCTAACTCAAGATGAAGAGATGAAGACTGTTCCCGTTGGAATCGGTCAGCTAGTTGGTGAATACCGTATCGACTGGGCGCAGCTAATGGCAGCTTCGCTATACGCGCTTATTCCACTGTCGATCATCTTTATCTTCTTTAACCGATACTTTGTCAGCGGACTTTCTGCAGGCGCAGTTAAAGAGTAAGAATTACCACTCGGCGAGTGAGCCGTCTTTATGTGTCCAATCTGGATTGCGCCAGCGATGACCATTCTCGGCTGCTTTACGAACTTCGGCTTCATCGACTTCGATACCGAGTCCTGGTTTGGTCATTAATTCAATATATCCAGCAGGTGCATCAAAGACTGAGTAATCAACCAAGTACTTCATTAAAGATCCGTTATTTCCCTTACCAAGGCCTAGCACTTGCTCTTGAATTAAGAAGTTCGGAGTTGCAAAGTCGATCTGCAAACAGGCAGCGAGTGCGATCGGTCCAAGCGGACAATGTGGCGCGATTGCCACATCATATGTTTCAGCCATGGACGCGATACGGCGGCACTCTGAGATACCTCCTGCATGGCTGAGATCGGGTTGCGCGACTGCGATTCCAGAGCGCAACACATCCTTGTAATCCTTGCGGTCAAAGAGACGCTCGCCAGTAGCAATTGGAGTTGATGTGGATGCCACAATCAGATCAAATTTATCGGTAAATTCTGGCAGAACTGGCTCTTCGATAAACATTAGATTGAGCGGTTCTAGGTATGGAAATACTCGACGTGCCATAGCCAAGCTAAAGCGACCATGGAAATCAAGAGCAATATCAATCTTGTCACCGACATGTTCACGCACAGCTGTAACGCGAGCGACGATGTTTTTTAACTCATGAGCAGTATCAATATGCTCCAAGCCATCTGAAGGTGCAAATTTAAGAGCGGTTAGACCACGCGCTAATTGAGTATCGGCACTTGCCAGAATCTCTTTAATATCATCGGCCACAGGATTATGGGTATATCCATCTTTACCGCCTACGCCGCCAATGTGTCCGTAGATGCGGACCCGATCACGAACTTGCCCACCGAGTAATTGATAGACAGGTACACCTAAAGCTTTACCTTTAATATCCCAAAGCGCTTGATCAATACCGGAAATTGCTGAATCCATAATTGCACCGCCGCGATAGAAGGAACCCTTCTTCATGCGCTGCCATAAACGTTCGATCTCAAATGGATCTTTGCCAATAACGTGATCCATGAGTTCGTCTACTGCGGTGGCCACGGTGAGGGCTTTGCCTTCTAGAACAGGTTCTCCCCAGCCAGTAATACCTTCATCGGTTTCAATCTTGAGAAATAACCAACGGTGTGCGACGAAAAATAATTCGAACTTAGTAACCTTCAAGATATCCCCCAATATTTTTTGTAAGTCTAATCTCGAAAAATCTCTTTATCAAGCAAATCGAGATATAACTTTCGCTACCGTTGAACAGCGTTCAATAAATTCGTTACTAGAAATCTTTGGATCATAAAGAGAATTACCGATACCTACTGCAAGCGCACCTGATTGAACAAGTTCAAAGGTATCTTCAATGCCGACACCACCGACTGGAACAAAATGTGAATCCTTTGGCGCAACTGATTGCAGCGCCTTCATAAATAAAATGCCTAAATTAGAAAATGGAAATAGTTTCATAACTCTGACATCGTGGTTGTAGGCGTTAAAGAACTCTGATGCGGTAGCAATCCCTGGTATGGCGATTAAGCCGTTCTTCTGAGCTGCTGCGATAACGTTTAAATCCAAATTTGGGCTGATACATATCTCAGCTCCTGCACGAGAAATTGCATCTACATCTTGGGTGGTAAGCACAGTCCCAGCGCCAACGATTATCTCGGGGGCCAGTTGATCTCGCAGTAATTTGATACTGGCAAACGCATCAGGACTGTTTAGCGGAACCTCAATTACTGTTATACCAGCGGCGATCAGCTGGTTAGCTTTTTCTAGAACTTGGTCGGGAGTTACTCCCCGAAGGATCGCTATAACCGGAGCCTTTTTTAGATTAGCTAGTAACGCCGCAGATTTAATCATATCTGAGCCTCAACTTTCTTAGCGATAGCAGCAAAGTAACTTATCAAAGTCATCTGGCTCTGCACATTACTAGTAATCCCAAAATGGCTCAGCGCTTTGGAATAAGTGTCAGCAAGCGAATCTGAAGCAATTACAGTTACCTCACGTGCCGCAATCCAGGACTTCGCTGATTTGATTTCAGCACCAATTAGCAGACCAGATAGATATTCGCGTGATGCCTCTTGAGATTTGCCTTGTAGCCATTTTGCACGAATTGTGAAGAGCTCATGGGTTAAATCACTTACTGGCGCATCAAGGCCAGCATAAAACTCCTTTGACACAGCCAGCTTGGCTGAAGATTCAGTTGCCTTGCTCAAGGTGCTGTGGTTGCGGAGAAGTTCGAATAGTTCACCAGTTAGGTAGGTTCTGAAATCTACAATCTCGCAATTTTGCATTTTTACCCACTTGCTATGAGTACCTGGAAGAACGACTAATCCATTCACTATCCCTGTAGCAAGTGACTGGGACTCTTCACCGCGCATAACATCTCCAGCTTTTGCAACACCTGGGACTATGTAAAGATCAGGATTGAATGCTGGCACTTTGATTAGTGAATTAAAGACTCCGGTTAAGTCGATTGGGATCGCGGAGAATTTAGTCTCATGCATGCCAATACTTGAGCCGACCATGCCAATCGCAATTATGAAATTAAACTGGCCGCTCCATTTAGCTAGAACTTCATTTAAATACGTGCTGTGAGCACCTTCTGTAAAGTTCTTGACACCCTGATCGGTGTCGATCTGGTCGCTGATTTGATCATGTTCAATAAGCCATGCACGAAAGGATGAAGTTCCCCAGTCGATCGCAACAAACTTCATTATTAGATAATTTTACTTGATTTAAGCGAAAATGACTAGATGCTTCAAATATGGAGCACGCTAACCGCATAGCCAGATTTAATTGATTCCTCACAAGCGATAGCTACTCTCAGCGATTCACGTGCCGATATTGGTGGACAGGGGTTAGAAATTTCTCCTTTAGTCAATTGATGAAAGGCTTGTGTTTCTTTCACAAAAGCTTCACGGAATCTTTCAATAAATCCTTTATATCTAACGGGATCGAAGTTGATCTCACCTTCGATGTCATGGATTGGAGTCTTGCGATTCAAGCCGACTGCTAGCGAATCCTTAGAGCCAAAGATCTCCATGCGGACATCTTGGCCTACGGGGTCATGGCGGGTCCCGGTGATGGCAACTTGCACTCCGCTGACAGTAGTTAGAGAGATTAGCGAGACGTCAGCATCGTCATACTTGGCATATTGCTGATGTTCACGTACTGCTTGTGTGGCATACACCTTAGCAATCTCACTTTGAGTGATCCACCGGACTAAATCAAAGTCATGAACATGGAGATCACGATAGATGCTGCCGCTTCCTTCAATATATTCACTGGCTGCAGGTTGATGGTCGTGAGCATACAAATGCATTGTGTAAAGGGTGCCGACTTCCCCTGTGGCAATCTTTGCTGCCGCCTTCGCAATCGGTGGATCAAAGCGACGCTGAAAGCCTACTTGTATCTGAGTACCAAAATTCGCAGCTTTTGAAATAACTTCATCAGTCTCACCTACCGTTAGTGCGATCGGCTTTTCACAAAGAATTGGTTTTCCAATTGGAAGCAGGCTATTTAAGATTTCCATATGAGCATTTGTTGCGGTTGCAACAACATAGCCATCAAATATTTGTTTAAATATCTCAGCATATTTTCCAGAACTGCATCTCAATTTTCTAGCTAATTCATCAGCTGCTAAATCACGTCTATTAAAAATTGTGACTTCGGCGCCATCAGCAAGTAAATCTTCAGCGCGAATGGCGCCCATACGCCCAGAACCAATAACTGCGATCTTCATAGCGCGGATTTACTCCTTATTTCGCAGCGATAGACCTTCACTATATACTTTGCATCAGGAATTATAAAGAGCTTCAATTGCGCTCGTGAGGATAAAAATGGCGTTTAGTCTCGACCTCATCACGGTGGGTCGTATTAGCGTTGACTTATTTGCCGAACAGATCAATACATCCTTTAGCGAGCCACAAACTTTCCATAAATCAATCGGTGGATCTCCAACCAATGTGGCAGTTGCTGCAGCCAAGTTTGGACACAGAAGTGCAATAGTTACTAAGGTGGGAGTCGATCCACTTGGTCAATATGTTCTAAATAAGTTGCAAGAATTTGGCGTAAAGACTGATTTCGTAAAGGTTTCTGAAAGCGGCCTAACGCCAGTAGTTCTAGCATCACAAGATCCACCGGAAGATCCGAAAATTATTTTCCATCGCCAGCCTCACGCACCTGATACTCAATTAACCGTTAGTGATATAGATCCAGAAACTTTACTAGCAGCAAAAATATTCTGGGTGAGCGCTTGTGCGCTCTCTAGTGGTGAAACTGCAAAGAGTGCTATTGCCTGGTTACGGCAACGTGAGCGTAAGTCAGAATCAATTATTGATTTAGATTACCGACCTTCCTTCTGGACAAGCGTAGAAGAGGCAAGGGTTGCAGCTCAAGAAGCAATCGCAATCTGCACCATCGCAATTGGAAATATTGCTGAGTGCCAGGTTGCACTTGGCATCTCAGATCCGCAGGATGCAGCTACTGAACTTCTAAACCGGGGGGTTCGCATTGCGATCGTAAAGATGGGTGGGGATGGAGTTCTTCTCGCAACCACAAGTGAGCGCATCGTTATCGCCCCAATTCCAATCAAATTAGTCTGTGGACTTGGTGCCGGAGATGCCTTTGGTGGCGCGCTTGTACATGGGCTGTTAAGTGGGTGGGGTTTGAAGGAAATCGGCGAGTTTGCAAATGCTGCGGGTGCTTATTTGGCATCTGAGTTAATGTGCTCTGATGCGATGCCGACTCTTGAAATCCTCAATAGCTTTATCGGCACAGGAGGTAAGCGTTAATGAAACTTGATCGCAAGCGCTATCTCGAACTAATTGAAGCAAGGATACATAGCCCTGCATCACTTCAAAAAGCGTTAAAGAAACGCTCGCGCCGGACCGTTGCGGGTAAAGACGGCAAATTGATGTTACTTGCCGCAGATCACACAGCACGCGGAATAATTGCAGCGGGAAATAATCCGACAGCAATCGCAGATCGTTTTATTTTGTTAGATAAATTAATTCGTGGATTGTCGATTGCCGGAGTAGATGGCGTCATGGCAAGTGCCGATATCTTGGAAGAGTTAGCTTGGCTCGGCGCACTGGAAGAAAAGGTTGCGATCGGCACCATGAACCGTGGTGGAATTATCGGTGCATCATGGGAGCTAGATGATCGCTTAACTGCCTACGATGCCGAACATATAAAGAATTTGGGCTTAGATGGCGGAAAGACCTTATTGCGAATTGATGAGACCGATCCTGGTGTGGCAAGAACTATTGAAATGGTTGCTCAAGTGACCACACAACTGGCTGATCTAGAGCTAGTTTCGATGATCGAGCCGCTTCCTTATATGAAGAACGCTGATGGCAGAGCAATACTTGATCCATCTGAAGAGAAGTTGATAAAGGTGGTCTCAATCGCATCTGCCCTTGGTTCCTCTTCAGCATTTACCTGGTTAAAGATTCCTGCGCCGGCAAATCCGGAAAAGGTTGCTGCCGCAACTAGTTGCCCAATTTTATTGTTAGGTGGAGATCCCGGCAGCAATTGGGAAGAAGTCTTTGCCAAATGGGAAGTAGCACTTAAAGTTCCAAATATCCGTGGCTTGGTTCCGGGTCGTGCGTTACTGTTTGGAGAAGATTTAAGTGTGGAAGAAGCGGTAACGCGCGCAGCAAAAATGGTTAGAAAAGGGTAGCGATGAGTTGGTATAAACCGGCCGGATCACTTGTAACGCCTGAATCTGAGATTTCCTTATCGCCAAAAGATGCTGGGTGGGAATTTTGTGGTTTCTATACCTATAACTTTGCCAAGACTGCTGAAGTAAAGGCTGAACTTAAAGGACGCGAAGGCATTCTGCTTCCATTATCTGCCCAAGATGTAAAAGTAGAAGTAGATGGCCAGTCCTTTACTTTGAAAGGTCGCACTGGAGTCTTTGCTGCGGTATCCGACTGGATTTACCTTCCTATTAACTCATCGGTGAAGTTCTCCGGAAGATCTGGCGAAGTTGCGTTGTTGACTGCAGAAGCTAGTGAAATCTTCCCAGTTTGCTACACACCGGCTGAAAGCGTCTCAGTTGAAGTTCGTGGATCAGGAAAGGCAACTCGGCAGGTCAACAACATAGCAACCGCCGATAGCTTTATTCAATGCCATAAAATTTTAGTTTGTGAAGTTCTTACTCCAGGTGGAAACCTCTCCTCTTGGCCGCCACATCGCCACGATAAGTTCCCGGGATGTCCCACAATTAATGAAGAGGTTTACTACTTCCAGATCGGTAAAGATGGTTCTGATCATGGTGATCCTGAAGGTGTGGGATTCTTCCACGTCTACACAGTTGACGATAGCGTTGATGAAACCCTGACTATATACGATCGAGATGTTTACATAGTTCCCCACGGATATCATGGCCCATCTATTGCCGCACCTGAATATCCAATGTACTTTTTAAATGTGATGGCAGGGCCAGCACCAGAGCGCAGCATGGCTTCATGTGATGATCCAGCACATCACTGGATTAGAGATTCTTGGAATGATCAAAAGCAAGATCCACGTTGCCCAATTACCTCAGCTTCTGGAAAGGTGTAATAAGGTTTCATTATGAATAAGCAGATACGAATCGCAGTTCTAGGACTTGGCTGGATGGGGCAAGCGCATTCGCGCTCAGCGCTCAGAATTCCCTCTCTCTTCCCCAACCGTGGCTTTGATCCAATCCTTCAAGTCTGTGCAGATGTTGATCCTACACGCCAGAAAAGCGCTGTTGCAGATTATGGTTTTGCGCGCGCTACTGGTGATTGGATGGAGGCAGCTACTGCAGATGATGTGGATGCAGTTTGGGTAACTGCCCCAAATATGATGCACTTACCAATGATTGAAGCAGCAACGAAGGCTGGTAAGGCGGTCTTCAGTGAAAAGCCAATTGGTGGGAAACCAGAACAAACCTTAAAGGCTTATCAGTTAGCAAAATCTGCAGGTGTTCCAACAGGTGTTGGCTATAACTATGTCTGGGCTCCCCTGGTACTTCATGCCAAGAATTTAATTGCCAGTGGCGCACTTGGCGAAATCACACATTATCGTGGTCGCTTTTTGAGTATGTACGGTAGCGATGAGCTTGGTCTGCTTACCTGGCGATTTAAATTAGCCGAAGGTGGGTATGGCGTATCAAGTGACATCTTGAGCCATAGCGTTTCGATGGCGCAATTTTTAGTGGGTCCAATCGATGAAGTTGTGGGCATGCAAAACACCACAATTAAAGAGCGTCCTCTGCCATCGGGAAATGCCGGTCATTATTCACGTGGCAAGGCAAGTGATCCAAAGGGCGCTGTTGAAAATGAAGATTTTGCTTCCATGCTCTGCACATTTGCCAGCGGCGCAACTGGAACTTTTGAAGTTAGCCGCACTGTAGTCGGACCAGAGAGTCAAAATGCTTTTGAAATATACGGCACTAAAGGTTCGCTCACTTGGAATTTCGAGAAATTGAACGAGCTCCAATATTATGAGTTAGGTACTTCGCTCAATACTGGTTACACCACTATCTATGGTGGCGATCGCTTCCCATTCCACGGTGCCTTTGTGCCTGGCCAAGCAAATGCGATCGGCTTTGAAGATCTAGTTGCAATTGAAGATTACTCATTTATGCAATCAATTGTAGATGGAAAACCTTTTGGTCAGAGTTTCAAAGAAGCAGTTGATGTAGTCAGTGTGCAACAAGCTTTGATTAATTCATGGAGCTCACGCACTTGGGAGAAAGTCAAAGATTTAAGACTTTAAACCAATTCAAGGATTCGGGATTGGCAAGTGCGCTTAAGTTGGTAATTTCAACCTTGTTAATCGCATTGGCAACGGATATTTCAACCAATTTGTTGCTTTTGGTCCGTGGAAAATCTGGCGCCTGCACGATTAGCGCTGGAACGTGGCGCGGGCTTGCCTTCTGCTTAAGCGCCCATTTAATTTCCTCAATCAAGCTCTGACTAAGCACAATACCTTCAGCCAACTTCACAAAGAGCACAACCCTGGTGTCGCCTTCCCAATTCTGGGCGATCGCCAATGATTCAGTAATTTCGGCAAATTCTTCTGTGATGCGATAAATCTCAGCAGTTCCAATCCGAACTCCTCCTGCATTTAAGGTCGCATCCGAACGGCCATGCATGATGTATCCGCCTTCAGTGGTTTTCTCTACATAATCTCCATGCGTCCATACATCGGTAAATCTTGCAAAGTAAGCCGTTTGAAATTTTTTCTTATCTGCATCGTCCCAAAAATAGAGTGGCACAGAAGGAAAGACATTGCGGCAAACTAATTCACCTTTTACTCCAACGTCTGCAACTTGGCCAGATTCCGAAAAGATTTGAACATCTAGCCCCAGCGCAGGACCCTGAATCTGTCCTGCATACACTGGCAAATTTGGAACACCCAGCATGAAACATCCACAAATATCGGTTCCGCCAGAAATGGATGAGAGGTAGATATTTGGTGAGACTGATTCAAAGATATATGTAAAGCCTTCATGGCTAAGCGGTGATCCGGTTGAAGCAATTGTTCGCAACTTACTTAATTTGTGAGTTTCTTGAGGCTTGAGATCTAACTTGCGAATCGAATCAATATATTTAGCTGAAACTCCAAGAAAGGTCAGTTGATTATGCTCGGCGATATCAAAGAGGCGCTGCGGGTTAGGAAATAGCGGATTGCCATCGAATAAAACAATTCCAGCCCCGGTTGCCAGCCCCATGATGAGCCAATTCCACATCATCCAACCGCAAGTTGTGTAGTAGAAAATATTATCTGTTGGCCTGATATCTAGGTGATATTTCTGCTCGCTCAATACCTTTAACAGAACACCTGCTGCGCTATGAACTATACATTTTGGCTTACCAGTCGTCCCAGATGAAAATAGGATAAAGCCAGGTCTATCGAATCCACCGGGGATCGAAATTTCATGGCTTGGATTACAGGTTGCAATCCAATCGCTAAAGTTCAAATAAGGCGAGCCCTGGCTTCCGATCGCTATGACTTTTATAACCGTTGGCAGTTGCGCAGTGATTTCCGCGATTTTCTCTGAACAATCAATCGCTTTGCCGTTGTATTGGTAATTAGTCGTAACTAATAAAACTTTGGGATTAATCTGTTCGAGCCGGTCTAAGACAGTTGCGGTTCCAAAGTCAGCCGATGTACTTGAAAAAATTGCCCCAATTTTGAGAGCGCCAAGTGCGAAAAATACAGTTTCGGCGACATTGGCAACTATTGCTGATACGACATCGCCTTCTTTTACTCCGATTTGTTGTAAACCAAAAGCTACTTGATTAGCAATCTGGCGTACCTGTGATCGTGTGTATTCCTTCTTTAACCCAGATTCACTGATTTCGGTGATAATAATTTGCTGATCGCTGCCTTTAAGCAAGGTATCTGCAATATTTAGCCGCGCATCGGGGAAGAAGTAATTCTCTAGAAAGCCATTGCCTGCGATGCCTTGATCACCCAGGCTGCCGACTACCTGGTTATCGTTAAATACATATCGCCAAAAGAGCTCAGGATTATCAATTGACCACTTATGTAGACTCTTGAAATCACTTACTTGTGCATATCTTTGTAACTCTTCTATTGCTAAGTGTTCTGTATACGCAGGAGCCCACAACGCTCGTTGCATCGCTTAGGGGCGGCCCATAACTTCAAAGGCGCGCTCAAATACTGTAGCAAAGGCGATGGAATCGCTATGTGGCATCAGCCATCCTTGGCCCCCGCGAATCCGGCGAGACATGGAGTCGGCCATCAGTTGATATGGATCGCATGCTGCAAAGTTTTCAACTGTTACCTTGCCATCGATCTCTAACTCAAGGGTGCTGGGCTTGTTATGTGAATTAAAGGCATCATTTCCAGTTAGTGAAACTCTTCCCTTAGTACCGATGACATCAAAGTAAAGGGTAATTGGTGTATTCATAGAAGTTAACGCTTCGGCATGAGCCCCGCCGATATCAAATGATGCAGTGACAGTTTCATCACAGCCACCAGGATGCCACTTAACTTCAGTTTTGATATTTGAAACTGGCGCAAAATCCATCAACCAAATTGGCGCTGCCACAGAATATGGACCAAGGTCATAAAGCCCGCCGCCGCCTAATTCATAGATAGCGCGAATATTGCTTGGGTCTAAGCCGTCATATGTAAAGGCGCTGCGAATATCTTTTACTTCACCGATTACACCAGAGTCCACAATCTGCTTAAGACGCAAGGTGCGTGGATGCCAACGGTTCCAGCTCGCTTCCATAAAGATAAGTCCAGTTTCATCGGCAACAGCAATCGCTTCTTTAAGTTGCGCAACGTTCATAGCAGCTGGCTTTTCACATAAGACATGTTTGCCAGCGCGCATCGCCTTTTTTGACCATTCAATGTGAAGTGAATTAGGAAGTGAGATATAGATCGCTTCAACTTTTGGGTCGGCTAGTAATTGATCGTAATCTGTATAGACCAGACCTGAAGGAGAGAGTGATTTTCCACGTTCCAGATCTTTCGATCCGACTGCGTAGATTTCACCTTCCTGAGAATTTAGCAGCGCTGGATAGAGCGCTATCTTTGCGATGTGACCTGCCCCGATAAATCCCCAGCGTACTTTTTCCATATCGGTGACAATACTTGCAAATTTGGTAAAGTCCAAGCAAGTCAAAGAAGGTCTACGATGACTGATATGAAGAGCCAAAAATGGACAGCCCGTGATACTAAGAAATGTATCGTCATCCCCAGCGAACTGGATCATAAATACTCGCGTGGGGTTCTGGGGATGATCACTGGGTCTGCCCAATATCCCGGAGCTGCGGTTTTAACTTCTAGTGCAGCCGTGGCTACTGGACTGGGTGCGCTGCGCTTTCATAGCTCATCGGGCTTGGCTCATCTTGTTCTGCATGCCACGCCAGAAGTTTTGGTCCAACCAGGAAAGGTAGATGCCTGGGTCGCAGGATCTGGAATTGCGGAGAAGAAATTTAGCGATTACACAACATGGTTGCGCCATCGTTGGTTTAAATTAATTAAGTTGCAGACCGTTCCTACCATTTTAGATGCTGGCGCTCTGGATCTGGCTGGCAAGCTTTCTCAGCCAACTTTAATTACGCCACATGCCGGCGAATTATCTCGCTTACTCAGCAAACGCGGCCTAGCAGTAAGCGCTGAAGCCATCGAAGCCGATCCGCGTAAATGGGCGATAAAAGCCAGCGAATTTCTCGGCGTAGTTGTACTTCTTAAAGGTGCCTACACGGTCGTAGCAAATGGAAATAATTTAATTGAGTTGCCGAAAGCAACTCCATGGCTAGCAACTGCAGGTTCTGGTGATGTTCTTGCGGGAATAATTGGCGCACTTGTTGCAACTAATTACATTGAAATTTTAAATGACCCAGATCACTTAGCAAGAGTTGCAGCAAGTGGTGCATTTATTCATAACTCGGCTGCGGTCACTGTATCTAAGGATGCCCCCATATCAGCGACTTCTATAATTAAATTTATTCCACAAGCGCTACAGAAAATATTAAAGTAGGGGTAGCCCTATAATTTTATTTTCTTCTTGTTTCACAATACGCGGGTTACTTATGAGGACTACCTTTAGGGGTGACCAAATCACCCACAGTTCTTGTAGCAAGTGATGACGCATTTGAGTTAGCAACTCTTAGCGCAGCACTTCGTATGCAATCTATAAACGTTGTGGCGGAAGCACATACTGAAGAAATTGCACAAAACCTTTATAAATTTCTTTCACCAGAAGTTGTACTAATTGATCTGCAATTCGCTGGCGAAGAAGCACTTGATTTGGTAAATAAATTTCGTAAGGTAAATCCTCTTCTTGGCATAGTCCTAATGACGGCATGTCCTGACCTTCGTTTACTTGGATTACTTGAGAAGCAAATACCTACTGGCTCGCAGGTTATATTGAAGAAATCCGTAGCAGATTTATCGGTAGTAAGCCATGCAATAACAAATTCAGTTGAAGCGGTAGCTGAAAAGAAGAAGATGTCTTGGATCGATAGCCATGGATCATTACATGAAAATGCTTTCAAATCAGTGCTGACAGATTTCACCGATATTCAAATCGAAACATTCCGTTTACTTGCCAAGGGTTTAAGTAACTCCGAGATCGCAAAGGTACGTTTTGTAAGTGAAAAATCAGTGGAACAGATCGTTGCTCGAATTGCACAGCACCTTCGAATTACTCCTGATAGAGCCCAAAATCTACGAGTTGTCTTAACCGGTGAATATTTCAAATGGATCGGCTCACCGCGCCACTAGCCCAGCCTGCTTTACCTAAACCAGTAAAGTGTGCGCCATGGATGCGCAACTATCGCTAGCTGATCTGCGCCAGCGTTGGAACGACGTTCTTGATCATCTGGAAAGCCACGATCGCATCGCCTGGATTGCATACTTTGATGCCCGATTAGCTGAATTAGATGGTGACAAACTCTCACTGGATTTCTCGGATGCCCGCAAGTTCTCTGGCGGACATGAGTACTCCCCCACCCGCGAAAAGCTAGAAAAATCGCTGATCGCATCGATCAAAGCGGTTTTAAATATTGAGCTAGCGATAATCGAGATTTAATGAAGCGAATTATTTTTATTATTGTAATGAGCCTGGCTTTTTTCTCTTTGCAGACAATAGCATCAGATGCAGCGACATCGAAGATAACTATGTCGCTACGTCAAACCCCAGGCGGTGCAGAACCAATCGTAACTTTATACGGATCACTCAAACCTGCTAAATCTGGAATTAAGGTTTCTGTGCAAATTCAGTTAGATGGGAAATGGCAAGATACTCGCTTCTCATCCAAAACTGCTCGTGTAGGTACTTGGCAAATAATTGCAGTAGCAACGGCCCTCGATGCCGATGTTAAATATCGCGCCAAAGCAAAAATCGGTAGTAAATACATTTACTCAAATATCAGGTCGATCACCGTTAAATCAACTCCCGAAATATCGGATGCGGCAACGCTGGCCGTTATTGATCAAATGGGTCCTGGTGGGAGAATTCATGGCGCAGATATCAGCCGTTGGCAGCATCCCAATGATTCACCAATAGATTTTGTGAAGATGCATGAAGCTGGCGTGCGCTTTGTGATGATTAAAGCTTCAGATACTCGTGATGATGCTGATGCGTTATCACTCAAATATTTAATTATGGATCGATCTGCAGCTCAAGCTGCCGGTATTTACACCGGGTTTTATCATTACGCGGTACTGCCCGATGTTTCAACTAACGAGCAAGTGATCACAGATGCCCAAACCCAAGCACAGAAGGCGTTATGGCGACTGGGTGCTTTGGGCGGATATAACGAGCGCGATCTGCCCTATGCCTTGGATTTAGAAAATAATTGTGTGCGGCTATCGGGCAAGACTTGCGCCAGATATTTACCTAAAGCTCAAATAACTTTATGGGCAAAGACATTCTTAAAAATCATAAAAGATAAGACCGATCGCACGCCAATTATTTACTCCTATCCCAGCTTCTTGGAAGGTGCGATGGTGCGCGATGACGAGCTACGCCAATACCCATTGTGGCTAGCCCAATATGCGATAAATCCTGCAGATCCTTTAGCTCAGCCTGGTTTAAAAGATGGTGGCTGCTTTGTGCATTCCTGGACAAGCGCTAACTGCTCTTCAACGTGGACGATTTGGCAATATACCTCTTGCGGTATTGCTCCAAAATATGGAGTTCCGGGAAATCGCTTAGACTTAAATGTTTTTCGCGGTACTCCATTTACATTCTTAGATCTAATTAAAGGTAGCTGGATTCCAGAAGTTGCTGATCAGATGCCGAAGAACGAACCAACTTCGCTGACCTATAAAAATATAAAGTTTTCTACCGCAGATAAACCTGTAAATTTAGAAGTTGATGTGATTCGCCCAGATGGCCGCCCCGTTGTTACCGGCACGGTTCGTTTCTATGTAAATTCGCTAACGCCCATTAGCCCCAAACCAGTACAAACTGTGGTGCGCGCAACCAGTGGTTCTTGGAAGTTAAGTATCAAGGGAATTCCTGCTGGGATATGGGTGGGAAATATCGGCTTCGTTGATGCCACCGGAACCCATGCTGATAGCAAATCACCTATCGAATTTGCCATTGGTGAGGCAACTGCAGTATCACCCACGCCAACTACTACGCCAACTGCTGTGCCAAGTAAAAAACCAACGACTGATGGTTGCAAGAACCAAATTAAAAACTAATTCACTTGCGCAAGTAGTTGTATTAGGGCAACTCGTTCACTCTTTAGATGTTTGATAAATTCTGATACAGATTTCTTCTTGGCTGCGGTATCCCAGTTCAAAATAGGTGCAATCAAAGTTGCAACCGGTAAAGCCAGAGACTCTCCACCATCGCGTGCTTCAAAAGCAATACGTGTTCGGCGCGATAAAACATCATCAACACTTTGAGCACCTTCGTGAGTTACGGCATAAATTACTTCTGCCTTCAAATATGGAAGCTCAGGCGACAGTAGCTCTGCCAAATTCCTATCATTGCCGATGATGGTTAGTAATTCATTTATCAGCGAACCATAACGATTAAGTAGGTGGCTAATGGATAATTCAGGTAGACCGCTTATCTCAGATAACTGCGAAACTTGTTGTTGCAGCGCGAAAAATCCATCGGCACCTATAATTGGTAACTTGTCAGTTACAGATTCGGCAACAATGCGGCGCAGATCTTTTGAAGCCAGATCAATTACATCCTTACCCATAACGCGATAAGTGGTGTATTTACCACCAGCAATACTTACGAAACCTGGAACTGGGCGATCCACAATATGTTCGCGTGAGAGCTTGGTCGTATTCGAATTCTCTGCATTCGCTACTAGTGGGCGCAAGCCAGCATAAACTCCGATAATGTCTGAAGCAGTAATTTTCGGACGTAGAACGCGGTTTGCCTGCTCAATTATGTATTTAACATCTTCGCGCGATGCCACAGGGTTGCTGCGATCTGCTTTATATGGAGTATCCGTTGTACCAACAATCCATTTTTCTCCCCAGGGGATTACAAAGAGAACTGACTCAGCTGTCTTCAAAATTATGCCGGCATCGGATTTTATTGCGCTCTTTGGCAGAACTATATGTGCACCTTTACTCATCGCGACTTTATAGCCAGGTTTAAATCCAAAGTTCTCATGAAGTTGATCACTCCAAACGCCTGCGCACATAACCGTTACCTTGGCGCTAACTGAGATTAGTTTGCCAGAGAGTAAATCGCGAACTTTAGCGCCCACGATGCGCTTTCCATCGCGTATCAATTCTTCGCATTCAACTCGTGAAGCAATAACGGCTCCATGTCTGGCTGCGGTTCGGGCTATTGAAAGAGTATGGCGGGCATCATCGACTTGCGCATCGAAGTACTTAATCGCTCCATTGATTAAATCCCCACGCAAAGATGGGGCAATTTCGGCGATTTTCTTTTCGCTTAGATGTTTATGCCATGGAAGTGCGCGTTGAAATCCGCGCAGCAGGTCGTAAAGCGCTAATCCTGCTCCAACGTAAGTGCGCTCTCGGTACTTTTCATGGAGCGGATATAGAAATGCAACTGGTTTCACCAAGTGCGGTGCCAATGTAGTAACCATTAACTCGCGTTCATGCAACGCTTCACGAACCAATTTAAAATCGTACTGTTCTAAATAACGAAGTCCGCCGTGAATCAACTTACTAGAGCGACTGGATGTTCCTGAAGCAAAATCTTGGCTTTCTACGAGGGCAACTTTCAACCCACGAGATGCCGCATCGAGTGCTGCGCCAACTCCAGTTACTCCCCCACCAATTATTAAAATATCAAAATCTCCGGTAGCCAGTGATTTCAGCGAACTCGCGCGCTGTGCAGGGTCTAACTGCGAAGTGAACACTTTTTTTCTCGTCCCATACTGTTTTCTAGAAGGTGGATGTAGGCTTAAGGATATGTCATACATAGCAAGTCTGGATCAAGGTACGAGTAGCACTCGTTGCATGATCTTTGATTCATCGGGCTCAGTGGTGGCCATGGCCCAGAAAGAACATCAACAATTCACCCCAAAGCCAGGTTGGGTAGAACATGACGCAGGCGAAATTTGGCTGAGAACTAAGGAAGTTATTGGTGCGGCAATCGCTTTAGGTGGCATATCCGCATCCGAAATCAGCGCTATCGGCGTCACCAATCAACGCGAGACGATCGTGGCTTGGGATAGTCACACCGGAGTTGCCCTGCACAACGCAATCGTTTGGCAAGATACCCGAACTGCAGATTTTCTAAATGGTTTAAGTGATGAAGTTAAAGCAGATTTAATTGGCCGAACTGGGTTGGCTATCGCACCATATTTTTCAGCCAGCAAAATCCATTGGCTCTTAAATAACGTTGAGTCAGTTAAGAATGCGCGCGCAGAAGGCAAGTTAAAGGTTGGCACTATTGATTCTTGGCTGGTTTGGAATTTAACCGGTGGAGTGCACATTACTGATGTAACCAATGCTTCACGCACCATGTTAATGAATCTGGAGACGCTAGATTGGGATCGAGATTTACTGGCTATTTTTGGAATCCCGATTGAAATTCTTCCAGTAATAAAGTCCTCCTCTGAGATTTATGGCAACACTAAATCTGACGGTCCATTTGGATCAGAAATTCCTATCGCTGGAATTTTGGGAGACCAGCACGCAGCCATGGTGGGGCAATCTTGTTTTGATAAGGGAAGTTCCAAGACAACTTATGGAACTGGAAATTTTGCGCTCTTAAATACCGGATCTGAAATTATCCGCTCAAAGCATGGTCTGTTAACTACAGTCTGCTTCAAGTTTGGAGACCAGCCTGCGAAATATGCGCTTGAGGGTTCTGTAGCTGTGACTGGCGCAGCAATCCAATGGCTTGGAGATAAATTGCAAATAATAACTAGCGCTGATGAAATAGATGCCTTGGCAAGTTCAGTCAAAGATACAGCTGATGTTTATTTTGTTCCAGCATTTTCTGGGCTTTTTGCGCCCTATTGGCGAAGTGATGCTCGTGGCGTAATAGTTGGTCTAACTAGTGCAGCAACAAAGGCGCATTTGGCTCGTGCAACGTTGGAAGCGATCTGTTATCAAACCATGGAGATTATGGAGGCTATGGCGGCAGATAGCGAAGTTGCACTTACTCAAATGCGCGTCGACGGTGGCGTAACCGCGAGTGAACTATGCATGCAATTACAAGCCGATGTCATGGGAATCGAAATTGTGAGGCCACTAATTACTGAAACGACTGCACTTGGCGCCGCTTATGCTGCCGGCCTGGCAATTGGGTATTGGGAATCAATTGATGAAGTTAAAGCTATATGGCGCGAATCAAAACGTTGGAAACCAAGTAAAACTGCAGAAGAACGTGCCCAAGGTGCGGCGCGGTGGAAAGAGGCAGTTGCACGAACTCTTAATTGGGTTCAGTAACGCGTAGAGTTACCCTCTATGAGCCCGTCGCAGAAACTCAATGCTGGAGTCACACGTAGCGATTTAGCTATGGCCGATGGCCGCACTATCCGTTACTACGACTCACAAGGCCAAGATCGCAGCGCTAAAGATGCCCGTCCAAGAGAAGATCAACCTGGCATCGGCGAACTACGTTTAGATCCATTAGTAAATGAATGGGTAGTTATGGCCGCTCATCGCCAAGGTCGTGTTTTCTTGCCGCCGAAAGAGTTATGTCCGCTCTGTCCAACCATCGGAGAGCTCTTAACGGAAATCCCTGATTCAAATTACGAAATCGTTGTCTTCGATAATCGCTCTCCATCTTTGCGTAGCCCAGAAGGTGATTGGGCGATTCCCGATATGGTCGGAACTGAAACTGATCCCGGAACAGCCGCCGGCAAGTGCGAAGTAATCTGTTTTACCGATAACCACGGTGGTTCGTTCGCCCAATTAACTGCCCAACGTGTACGCGTTTTACTGGAAGCATGGTCAGATCGCGTCCGTGAGCTATCGAAAGAGCCGTATATCCATCACATTGCACCATTTGAAAATCGTGGTGAAGAAGTCGGTGTGACCTTAGTTCATCCACATGGCCAAATCTATGCTTACTCTTATCTGCCACCACGTGTGCAGAAGATGTTGGCGGTTGCAAAACTTCACTTTGAAAATACTGGACGCGTCTTATTCGATGATGTCGTAGCACGCGAGTTAAAAGATGGCGATCGCATCGTGGCACAAAATAAACACTGGGTCGCCTTTGTTCCATATGCAGCGCGCTATCCCTTTGAAATTCACGTTGCACCTTTAAAACCTGTTGCCGATTTAGCTGGCCTCTCCCCCGAACAATCTGATGCCTTCCCAGAAATTGCGCTAGAAGTCATGCGCCGCCTAGATGGTGTCTTTGGAATTGCGATGGCTTACATCGCAACTTGGCATCAAGCACCAGTGCGCGAAGGTCGTGATTTACTGCGTCTACATTGGCAGATCACAAGCGTGCGCCGGGCGCCTGGAAAATTAAAGTATTTAGCTGGCAGTGAATCAGCGATGGGCGCTTTTATTATGGATCTAAAGCCTGAGCAATCTGCTGGCCAGCTGCGAGATGTAGTTTTATAAATAATGTCACTTGCTACCAACTTTACTGAGCTCTTCTCCGCCAAACCAGAGATTATCTGTGAAGCCCCCGGGCGCGTAAATCTAATTGGTGAACACGTTGATTACTGCGATGGTTTTGTTATGCCCTTTGCAATTAGCGATCGGACTTATGCAGCAGTCAGCCGGCGACAAGATCGACGTATCCGAATCTCTTCTATGCAACGGCGCAATGAAATATTTGAGATCTTGCTAGATGATCTAAAGCCTGGCCTCGATGGTAAGTGGGAGCGCTATATATGTGGCGTCATCTGGGCCTTTGGAAATCAGATAACCAATGGTTTAGATATTCTCGTCGATGGCCACGTCGCACTTGGCGCGGGACTTTCTTCATCTGCGGCGCTGGAATGCTCGGTAGCGCTAGCACTAAATGAATTGTTTAAAAGTAATTACTCACTCGCTGAGTTAGCTCGGCTAGCCCAGCGCGCCGAAAATGAATATGTCGGTATGCCCTGCGGCATTATGGATCAATCAGTATCGCTAATGGCGCAAAGCGGTAATGCGCTGCTCTTAGATTGTCGCGATTTATCCACTGAACAAATTCCGCTAGATCTAGCCAGCGCAGGCCTAGAACTTTTAATTATCGATACTCGGGCTCATCACGCCCTTATTGATGGTGGATATGCTGAACGGCGCGCATCTTGTGAATCTGCCGCAAACAAATTAGGGATCAAAGCCCTGCGTGATTGTTCAATCGCTCAGCTGGAAACTTTGCGCAGCAATTTAACTAAACTTGAATATATGCGGGCCGAACATGTCATACGAGATATTGAACGAGTGCATGAATGCGTGGTGCTGCTAAAGCAAAATAATTTCTCTGCCGTTGGTCAGATATTGACGCAATCACATGCATCACTGCGCGACTTATTTGAAATTTCTTGCCCTGAGTTAAATCTGGCAGTCGATACCGCCTTAGCCAATAATTCTCTCGGTGGCCGCATGATCGGTGGCGGTTTTGGAGGAAGTGCAATCGCGCTCTTTAAAGTGGCAGATATTCCCGCCGCTAAAATTGCAATAGCAAAAGCTTTTAGTAGCGCCGGATTTACTGAACCAAGATTCTTTACCTCGCTACCCAGTAGCGGTGCAAAAATTACTCAACAGCTGTAACAGAGATAACTTCTACGCCGCCGATTGATCCGAGTACTTCCAATAAATCCGTTGGGTCAGAGCCTGGCACCGCGACGGTTACTTCATCGAAACCACGACCGCCTTCAGATTTAAGTACAACTAGACCTCGGATATCTGCGCCTGCGGCTCCAATAGCTGATGCCAGAAGCCCCAGCGATCCAGGACGGTCGGGTAGAGAAATATCTAATTTAAATAGCGCCATAGGAAAAGGCTACCTCTCCTCTTGTAACAATTGCACCTCTAATTATTAAGAGCACGTTAATTAAACTGCAGGTGCTGTACCTAAGGTGACCTTGTAGCTCTTGCTCGAGCCATCAGGCAAGGTCAAGACCACAGTTATCTCGGTGCCCGGCGCATAAGAGCGAATCTTCACAATCGCAGCGTCACGGTTATTAATTTTTACTCCATCAATTGAAGTGATGATTGATCCAACAACTATCCCAGCCTTTTGGGCTCCTTCACCAGGAGTTAACTGCAAAATCTTGGCTTGCGTATCTGCGGTTAAATCATCGAAGACTACGCCCATAACAGGTCTAGTTGATTTACCGGTTGCGATAATTTCATCGATAACTCGCTTGGCTTCATTTATCGGAATCGAAAATCCCAGTCCGATGCTGCCGCTGGTGCCACCTGAAGTTAAAGTAGCGATCGCAGAGTTGACGCCGATGATGCGGCCTTGCGTATCTACCAGCGCGCCACCTGAGTTTCCAGGATTAATTGCAGCATCGGTCTGAATCGCATTTACATACGAAGTTGAATCTGTAGTACCAGCAGTTACTGGACGATTAAGCGCTGAGATAATTCCTTGGGTAACCGTGTTTGCCAGCCCTAGCGGTGAACCAATGGCAAGTACTTCATCGCCAACGCTGACTTTAGATGAATCACCTAAGGCAATGGCTGGCAAGTTTCCTTTTTTGACGAGTATTACTGCAACGTCATACATACGGTCGCGACCAACAATCGTTGCGGGGGTTACTGAACCATCAGCGAATTCAACGGTGATGGTGCCAGAAGTGATAGCACTTTCGATTACATGGTTATTGGTAATGATGTAGCTAGATGTTGCACTTGTTTTATAGATCGAACCAGATCCAGTGCCGCTGCCAGCCGTTGATTTAACTGAGATAGAGACAACTGAAGGGGTAACAAGTGCTGAAATAGATTTGGCATTTATCGAGTTACTACCAATTTCAATCGCTGTCTTGTTTGCCGCACATGCCCCAGCTTTGGCCAAAGTCAGCGCTTGCGTGCGATTATCGGCGCAGACTACAACGCTGCTGACTACAGAATTATTGGCCGCCGTTGCAACCGATCCGGCAATAACTGCGCCAAAGATAAAGGCGGCGGTGACTTTTAGCGGGGTGCGATTAATCTTCATTGTCAGATCATCCCTCTACTTACTTAGTTTTTCCTGTGACTTACTTACAAATTTCTTTAAGCTTCTACGATCCAGGCACCCTCTGTAGCGATTTTAATCTGAGCCAGCGGTGCATTAGCTGGGCCTGCCAATACCTTCGCCCCGTTAAATGGATCAAATACCGCGCCGTGGCAGCCACACTGCAGATTCTTAGAGGCAGAGTTAAATTGAACAGTACAGCCTTGATGAGTACAGACAGCAGAATATGCAAAGACCCCAGTTTTCGTGCGAAAGAGGACTGCAGGAGTTCCTGCCTTGGAGACGAAGGTCTGTGTTGCGCCAACTTTTAAAGCAGCGTCTTTAACGATCTTTTTGCTTCCTGAATTTGCACCTGTTGCAGCTGCCGCAGGCGTTGCCTTTGGAAATAACTTGCCTACGCCGACGCCAGCAATTGCGATGGCAGCGACAGTTGAAACTCGTAAAAATCCTCGCCTATCTAGGGCCACATTACTTTTGCGACGTGATCCATATAGAAAGAGGAAGTAGCTAAGCCATAAAATTGTGTAAGCAGAATCGCTGGCTAGGAAATATGGCTTTACATGCCAACTGCTAGCTAGCCATAAACTAAGTGACATAGCGAAGCCACCTAAAGCTGCCCAAGTTGGTGCAATCCAAAGTAGCGTGGCTGCACCGATTGCAAATTCACTGAGCATCACAAAGATTCCAATTTGTGTGGAATGTTCGAGCATCTTATTAATTGCAAAACCAACTGGTGAAGATGTGGCATATGCTGAAAGTTGCGTGCCGATAAAGGAAGAAGAACCAGATTTTAGAAATCCAGGATCGCTAGCTTTATCCCATCCTGCATAAATCCAAGTTACGCCGAGCCAAATACGTAATATGCGCAGCGGCCATAATTGATTCTTCCAAGAGGTTTTTAAGTTCATTCGCAGAAAGTAACGGCTTTACATGTGAATATGCTGAGGGCGCACTGGGCGCCAGGTGAAGATTGACCAACTTATGAGAGCTGCCCCACCTGGCCTCGATCCAGGGACATCCGAATTAACAGTTCGGCGCTCTACCAACTGAGCTATGGGGCAAAGATTTAAAACTTGTCCAGCAGGCGCACACTCTAGCGCACGAGGTGCTTGGGGTTGAAATCGATTCGGGTCTAAATCGAGCGAAGTGCCAGGTCGTGTAGCCCGCGACGGGTGGTCTCGAGGGCCACCAGGCTAGTAAATGCCGCCGTATATTCCTGTTCATTCTCAACTGGATTAAGTCTTTGTAGCGATGATTTCAAATCTGCAATAGCTCGCGAGATCGCAACTTCGCGCAACCTTGCGACGATACTTTCAACATAGTGGCCCGTTACTTCACCGTCGGCGCGGATCGGTTCCACATTTAATTCGGTAAAGAGCGAACGCATATTTTCATCTTCAACTTGTTCAATCTCAATTGAACTCTGCTCTGGTGCAGCGCTAATAATGGCCGCTAGCTGGCTGTAGGCCGGATGGGTAAAAGCATTACTTTCAATCTGGGCCCAATTTAAAATCAAAGTCGGCATTTGTAAGCGCGCTTTTAAAACTTCGCGTTCGAGAATCAACCGCGGCTCTTGTGGGTTAGGGCGCCATTGCACGTTAGCAATTGACTCTCCAGGGGATCCAGCACTTGCACTCTGTGGACGCGATTTCAATCCTTGATTAACTGCAGCAGTTACTAATTCAACTTCCACACCCAACCAACCAGCAAGTAAGCGTGTGTATTCCGGGCGCAGTGATTTATCACGAATCTGTGCAACCAGCGGCGCAGTTGCATTAAGTGCATTAACGCGACCTTCAGCGCTATCTAATTTATGTAGACCAAGTTCAGTCTTAATTGCAAATTCAAAGAGTGGAACTCGTTTTGCAATTAAATCACGCAGCGCCAGATCACCTTTTTGTTGGCGTAGATCAGAAGGGTCGAGCCCATCTGGTTCAACTGCCACAAAAGTTTGTGTTACAAATTTCTGATCTTCACTGAAGGCGCGAAGTGCTGCCTTCTGACCTGCCGCATCTCCATCAAAGGTAAAGATAACTTCGCCGCGAAAGGCATCGTCATCCATTAATAAGCGGCGAATAATTCGGATGTGGTCTGCGCCAAATGCGGTGCCACAAGTTGCAACTGCGGTTGTGATCCCAGCCAGCTGCGCTGCCATCACATCGGTATAGCCTTCCACGATTACAACTTGACGCTTCTTGGCGATCTCTTTCTTAGCCATATCAAGTCCATATAAAACTTGGCTCTTCTTATAAATCGGGGTCTCAGATGTATTTAAATACTTTGGCCCCTGATCTTCCTCATCACTTGCCAATTTGCGTGCACCAAATCCAACTACATCACCTGTTATATCGCGGATCGGCCAAGTTAAACGATTGCGGAATTTATCGATGGGACCGCGCTGGCCCATCTTAGAAAGCCCAGCAGTTTCTAATTCATCAATTGTGTAACCTTCAGTGCGCAAGAACTTGGTAAGGCCATCCCATTCATCGGGCGCGTAACCTACGCCAAATCTTTCACAGGCAGCCTTATCGAAGCCGCGTTTGGTCATTAGCTCACGTGCATGGGCTGCAGTGGGTGAAGTATTTAATTGATCTTGATAAAACTTTGCCGCAAGTGCATTTGCCGCAATTAGCCGCGTGCGATTGCCGGCTGGCGCTGGTGTGAAATTACCTTCTTCGTATCTAAGCTGATAACCCATGCGATCTGCCAGGCGTTCAATAGTTTCGGTAAAACTCAAATGATCCATCTTCATGACAAAGGAAATAACATCGCCACTTGTCTGGCAGCCAAAACAATGGAAGAAGCCCTTACTTGGGGTTACGTGAAAGGAAGGTGATTTCTCATCGTGGAACGGACATAAGCCTTTCTTCTGGCCGCCACCTGCTGATTTAAGTTGAACATAATCGGCAACGACTTCATCAATGGCGCAGCGTTCGCGGATGTAAGTGACATCCTCTTCCTTAATACGTCCGCTCATGAGGCCATGCTATCTGAGGGCGCTAAGGCGAGCATGTAAGGCATATGCGCCGGGGTCAGTCAGGCTGGCGATCTGATCTATGACGATGCGCATCCGCTCGGTCTCATTTGTTGAAGCCTGCCAATCTTTAGCGAAGATGGAATCCAAATTAGTTGCCGCATGTTTGTGCAGCATCTCAACTAACTCTTTGATTACTACTTGTTGTTTGGCATAGCGCTCTTGCGATACCGCCGCATTTATTAGGTAATGGCCAGCTATAGATTTTAGAAAATCGACTTCAACCTGTTGTTCGCGTGGAATAACCAGATCTGCGGTGTAACGCATCAGAGGTCCATCACCATGGACTTTACGGGTTTCCAGCTCTGCCGCTAATACAAAGCGACCAATTAGCTGCGAGGTGGAATCTTTTAAACGCGCGAGCGAGCGATGCGTGCCATCGTAATAACGTGGCCAGCAAGAAAGGTTCTGTAAACGCTCTAGTGCAGCAGCTGCTTCTTCTTTAGTTGCAGTTGATCCATATCCCGAAACCATTTCGCTATGCAAAATATCAAAATCACGTTCCAAGTTTTCTACTTTAATTTGGCCCACAAAGATGGCATCTTCTAAATCATGAACTGAATAAGCACAATCGTCAGACCAATCCATAATTTGTGCTTCGATACATTTGCGATCACTAGGTGCACCTTCACGCACCCAATTAAAGATGGCAACATCATCATCGTAAACGCCAAATTTGCGTGGGTTTATCGCGCGCGGCCATGGATATTTAGTTGCCGCATCCAGTGATGCTCGCGTGAGATTTAAACCAACGCTCTTGCCATCTTTATCAACTGTCTTTGCTTCAATCCGCGTTAATAAACGAAAGCTCTGGGCATTTCCTTCAAAGCCTCCGAAATCTTTGGCGACTTCAGCTAGTGCTTCTTCGCCGTTATGGCCAAATGGTGGATGGCCTAAATCATGAGATAAACAAGCAGTCTCAAGTAAATCTGGATCTGCGCCTAGTGATTCACCGAGTTCGCGCCCAATCTGTGCGCATTCCAGCGAATGCGAAAGGCGGGTACGTTGAAAATCATTCTCCCAAGGAACTGCTACTTGAGTTTTTGCAGCTAGTCGACGTAGCGCTGCAGAGTGGATAACGCGGGCGCGATCGCGCATAAATTCTGTGCGTCCAGTGCGTTTGGCAGGTTCAAAGAGATAACGCTCTTGATCTGCTTCACTGTAATTTAACGCCCCGCTCATAGCCCTACCCTAAATGATCGCTGATATGAATGCCGCGGCGGCCTAGGCTCACATAAGCCAAATAAGCGCCGGCTTCCCGTATTAAATAGCGTTTTCCGGAAGCTGCCAAAGCATTTGGGCCGGTCTTTACTGGTGAGCAGGTTGCAACAACTCCTAAATCATTGGCCATAGTCATAGCGCGCCGACAATGGAATGGATCGGACACAATAATTACATCTTGCATATTCTTTAACTTCATAAACTTTACATAATTCTCGGTAGATACCCAGGTATCTCGTCCGACTTCTAACGAAGAAATATTTTTAGATTTAATTCCGTGTGTAGAAAGCCAATATTTTCCAGAGGCAGCTTCCGTTGTGCGATCGCCAGGTGCGCCGGCTCCAACGGTAATAATGTGTGGGGCTAAACCGAGATCATAAATTCGTTTCGCCTCATCTAAGCGCGCTTGCAGAACTTCACCGGGGCGACCATTTAATTGCGCAGCACCGAGTACAACAATTACATCAGCGTTGCGCGTCAATGGATTATTGGCTGCCTGCCAAGTTACGCCCAATGCATAAAGTGGCACAGCGATGATGACTAATAAGATCGCAGCGATAACGCGGCGCATAATTTTAAAGATAATCATCCGCCAGAAATCGCATCCTCTAACTCAACTGCTACATCTTCATCAGGATCATTTAGCCAACCATCGGGCAGAGTCGGCGGGCGGCCATGGCTGACGCGACCACGTGGTTTCTCAGCAACTTCAACTGGGTATGGCTGATCGGTTAATTGATCAAGCAGGCCACGCAGTTCAGCAAGAGATGAATGCATTCCAAATTGGCGACGCAGTTCGCTGTTGACTCTAAAACCCTTTAAATACCAGGCCATATGTTTACGCAAGTCACGACAGCCGCGATCTTCGGATTCGAAGTAATCCACTATTAGCTCACCATGGCGATACATAACTTCCCGCACCTGATGAAGCGTTGGCAAAACTTTCTTATCCCCGCCATTAAAAGCTTCTACTAAATCGGCAAATAACCAGGGACGACCCAAGCAACCGCGCCCAACAACAACACCTGCGCAGCCGGTCTCTTTCATCATTGCTAAACCATCGCTGCCTGACCAGATATCGCCGTTGCCAAGTACTGGTGTTCCAGTTGGTTTTAAGTGTTCAACTAAACGCAAAATTGCCGACCAATCAGCTTTGCCTTCATACATCTGTTCTGCAGTTCGCGCATGCAAAGCAACCCAGGCAACACCGCTATCGGATGCTGACTTGGCAGCTTCTAAGTAAGTGTGATGATCGGTATCGATACCGATGCGCATCTTTACAGTCACCGGAATTCCAAAAGGTTTCGCCGCTTGTACTGCAGCATCAACAATGGATGCAAAGAGTTTACGTTTATAGGGAAGGGCTGCTCCCCCGCCTTTGCGAGTAACCTTTGGGACGGGACAACCAAAGTTCATATCTATATGGTCAGCTAGATTTTCCTTACCGATCATCGTTACCGCAGCACGCATCGTGTGCGGATCAACGCTATATAACTGCACCGAACGCGGCCATTCACCGGCCCCAGGTGCAATCATGCGCAAAGTATCGGGTCGTCTTTCAATTAAGGCACGCGCAGTAACCATTTCCGAGACAAATAAACCAGCGCCTTGTTCGCGACAAAGTGCGCGAAAGGCAGAGTTGGTAATTCCCGCCATTGGTGCAAGAACCACCGGTGGATCGATTACATGGTCACCACTTGCAAGTGGCAGAGTCAAAGCCAATTGTTAGCAACCAAGAAGTCGAGGAGCAAGCCAAGCTTCAACTTGATCAAGGGCAATACGCTCTTGCGCCATAGTGTCGCGATCGCGAATCGTTACTGCATGATCTTCTATAGTTTCAAAGTCGATGGTGATGCAATAAGGAGTACCGATCTCATCTTGGCGACGATAACGACGACCAATTGCACCAGCATCATCAAAGTCGATATTCCAGTTCTTACGCAACTGCGCCGCTAAATCACGCGCCTTTGGAGAAAGATCTGCGTTACGAGATAACGGCAAGACTGCAACTTTGACAGGTGCCAAGCGATGATCGAGTTTTAGCACTGCACGCTTTTCCATCTCACCCTTAGCATTTGGCGCTTCATCTTCAGTGAAGGCATCCATTAAGAAGGTTAATGTGCAGCGATCTACGCCTGCTGCAGGTTCAATAACAAAAGGCGTCCAGCGCTCATTCTTCTCTTGATCAAAGTAAGAAAGATCTTTTCCAGATGCGGCAGAGTGCGCTTTCAGATCGAAATCAGTGCGATTAGCAATTCCTTCGAGCTCGCCCCATTCGGTACCGGCAAATTCAAATTTATATTCAATATCTGCAGTGCGCTTGGAATAGTGCGATAACTTCTCTTTCGGATGATCAAAGATACGTAAGCGATCAGGATTAATGCCTAAATCTTTATACCAAGCAAGGCGGGTATCAATCCAATATTGGTGCCAATCTTCATCTGTACCAGGCACGACGAAGAACTCCATCTCCATCTGCTCAAATTCGCGAGTACGGAAGATAAAGTTTCCAGGGGTAATTTCATTACGGAATGATTTACCGATCTGACCGATACCAAATGGTGGCTTGCGACGCGAAGTCGTCATCACTTGTTCAAAGTTGATAAAGATTCCTTGCGCAGTCTCAGGGCGTAGATAAGCAAGTCCTGACTCATCTTCTACTGGTCCAAGGTAAGTCTTTAACAAACCAGAGAATTGCTTTGGAGTTGTGAACTGTCCTTTATTTCCGCAAGCTGGACAGTTCATATCGGTCAGTGATTCCAGCTTCTTCTTATGCTTTGCTTCATAAGCTTCCTCTAAATGATCTGCACGATAGCGCTTATTACAAGCAGTACATTCAGTAAGCGGATCGCTAAAAGTTGCAACGTGGCCAGATGCTTCCCAAACTTCGCGGGATAAGATCACACAAGAATCAAGGCCGACTACATCTTCGCGACCCGTCACCATGGATTTCCACCATTGGCGCTTTACATTGTTTTTAAGTTCAACTCCCAGTGGACCGTAATCCCATGAGGCGCGCAATCCGCCGTAAATTTCTGATGAGGGATAAACAAATCCACGTCGCTTGGCAAGGGAAACGATATTTTCTAAACGATCTACGGCCACAATAATTCTCCATCCGGCTGGCTGTCGGCGAATAGCAACGTGCGTTGCAATCGTGTCCTTAGTTTAACTCGAAAGCACCTGGTTCATCAATTGCGCGCGCTAAAAGTGGAATCGCTTCCAACTTTGTACGCATAGCACTTAACGCGCGGCGGTAAGAGCCCACATTCTCCCAACGAGTAACAATCGTCCATAAAGTGGGCTCATCTAAATTCTGGCCATATTCGCCATCAACAAATCCGGCGCAACTAGATAGTGCTTCATATGCTTTTTTTGCGTCATTTGCAAAGGCAGTGCTTTCAGCAAGGGGAACGTTGAAGCGGGCGATCGCGATCATAGGTCTAAGGGTAATAGCGATATCCTTCAACTATGAACATGGCCATCGCCTTTGCTGCAATAACGGTCTTGGCAACCACCTTTGGTGGATACGTCGCGCTTAAATCCAATGATCGCTTCCATCTGGTCTTGGGTTTATCTGCTGGTTTATTACTTGGCTTAGTCGGCTTCGATTTGCTGCCTGAAGTATTTTCAACAAATACGAGTTCATTCCTTGGGGTCCCACAAGTTTCAGTTGCAATTCTGGCTGGATTCTTATCACTTCACATTATTGAAGGCGTATTCGGTAGCCATGAACCAGCCGAATCAGATTATGGCCATGACCACGAACATCACAATATCGCCGGCACCTTGGGCGCAGTTGCGATGGGTGGGCATGTATTTCTAGATGGCGTTGGTTTGGGAGTTGCTTTTAAGGTAAGCAACTCACTTGGTTACGCGGTTTTCTTAGCAGTTATGGTCCACGCCTTTAGCGATGGTTTAAATACTGTCTCACTGATTGTAAAAAGTGGAAATTGGACCAAGAAGAGCTTTCGCTTACTTGGCGTAGATGCAGTTGCACGTATTGGTGGCGCATCAGTTGGTACATACCTGGCATTAAATGATTCGCTACTTGCCCTATATCTGGCGCTATTTTCTGGCTTTGTTATCTACCTTGCGACATCGCATATCTTGCCGGAAGCCCACTCCAAGCATTCATCGCGTTGGACATTCTTTGCAACTATCCTGGGTGTATTAATAATGTGGGGCGTTATCACTAGTCTCTAAAAAATAGTAAAACTCAAGCCTTTCCGCTATTTCTTCAATTCGGCAACCGCTACGCTTTTCCGCAATGTCTACTGTTGGAAAGGTCAAGCCTTTCCAAACCTTCTATCTCTCTCCGAATACTCCTCGATCGCTTTCCAAAGTAACTTCGGCGTCATATCCGGCCAGAAGACATCCATAAAGACGAACTCGGCATAGACCGATTGCCACGGTAAGAAATTACTGGTGCGCTGTTCACCTGAGGATCGCAAGAAGAGATCAACATCGCGCATCTTTGGTGAATACAAATATTTTTCAATGGTTTTCTCGGTAATTGCAGCTGGCTTTAACTTGCCGCGTTTAACATCGCGTGCCAACGCAGTTGTGGCATCGACAATCTCAGCACGGCCACCGTAGTTAACGCACATATTTAAGGTAAGAGTTTTATTCTTCTTAGTTAAATCTTCGGCTTCCTCCAACTCGGAGATAACAGATTTCCATAGGCGCTGGGGGCGACCAATCCATTGAATTTTCACACCCATCTCATTTAAACGATCACGGCGCCGGCGCAAGACATCGCGGCTATAGCCCATCAGGAATTTAACTTCCTCCGGCGTGCGCTTCCAATTTTCGGTTGAGAAGGCATATGCACTTAACTCTTTAACTCCAAAACCAATAGCTGCTTCAACTAAATCAAATAGAACTCTCTCGCCTGCTTCATGTCCGGCAGTCCTTGGTAATCCTCGCTCTTTTGCCCAGCGGCCATTGCCATCCATAACGATGGCGATATGTTGTGGGACTTCAATCTTCTTACTCAACTTTTAAACTCTCTCCACGATCGGCATACTGCGCAGGCCACGTTCCAGGTGCCATTGTAAGTAAGCAACAACTAAACCACTAGCCTCACGGCGATTACGCGGCTCACTTGCCTGCGCTATTTCCCAATCCCCGCTTAACAACGCACCCAGTAATTGCAGAGTTTCGGGTGCCGGCGTTGCACATGCAGATGGCCGACAATCTGCGCAAACTGATCCGCCGCCGACTAATGAGAAGTAGCGGTGCGGTCCTTCCTTTTCACAACGCGAACAATTTGAAGTCGATGGCGCATAACCACCAATTGCAAGGGAGCGAAGTAAGAAGGCATCCAAGATAAGGGATGCGTCATAACGGCTTTCAGCTAGCGCTTTCATACCGCCGACAACTAACTGAAACTCTTGCAAAGCAGGCTCGTACTCTTGCGAAGTAAATCTTTCAGCGGTTTCCAATATTGCGGAAGCAATTGTCCAGCGCTGATAATCCTCAGTTAGCGCTTCCCCATAATTATTTATGGCTTCAACTTGAGTGATAGTGTCGAAGGTGCGCCCTTTATGTAATTGGATATCAACGTGGCTACCGGGTTCTAAACGCGCACCAAATTTAGACATTGTGCGGCGCACACCTTTAGCGACTCCGCGCACACGACCATGTTCGCGGGTTAGTAATGTGATGATGCGATCTGCTTCACCCAGCTTTTGGGTGCGCAAGATAATTGCTTCATCACGATAAAGGCTCACGAAGGTAAAGGTAGTCAGCGGATAGCGCGATTTATGGCAGACACGACCGCTTTAAGTGAGGCAGTTGTGGTGTTTGGGTCAATTCCGACCCCCCAGAAAACTTCGCTACCGATTGAGCACTCAAGGTAAGCAGCAGCCGATGCATCTCCGCCGGCAGCAAGTGCATGCTCGTAATAATCAAGAACGCGCACATCAACGCCGTAATCTTGCAAGATATTGCAGAATGCTGCGATTGGACCATTTCCTTGGCCAGTTAACTCTTTCATCTCACCGCGATCTGAAATCTTCACAGTTAAGTGAACATCTTCATCCAATACCGATGTCTGTGAAAGTCCCTTTAAGCGGAATCTTCCCCACGGCGCTGATTCAGTTGGCAGATATTCATCTTCGAAGATATGCCACATTGCATCTGCCGTAACTTCGCCACCTTCAGAATCGGTCTTAGCTTGCACTACGCGGCTGAAATCAATTTGGTGGCGACGCGGTAGGTCAAGGTGATGTTCATGCTTCATCAAGTAAGCAACGCCGCCCTTGCCAGATTGTGAGTTAACGCGGATAACGGCTTCATAAGAACGGCCAATATCTTTGGGATCAATCGGCAAATATGGAATAGCCCAAGTAAATTGATCTTTATCAACGCCTGCAGCTTTGGCATCTCTTTCCAGATGTTCAAAGCCTTTCTTAATCGCATCTTGGTGTGAACCAGAAAATGCTGTGAAGACTAGGTCGCCGCCATAAGGATGGCGCTCAGGCACACGTAATTGGTTGGCGTATTCCACTGTGCGGCGAATCTCATCGATATTTGAGAAATCAATCATCGGATCGATGCCATGTGAAACTAAGTTCATGCCAAGGGTTACCAAGCAAACATTTCCGGTGCGTTCACCATTGCCAAATAAAGTTCCTTCGATGCGATCGGCTCCTGCTAGATAACCAAGTTCTGCTGCAGCGACGCCAGTACCACGATCGTTATGTGGGTGAAGTGAAACAATTACGCTCTCGCGATTTTCTAAATTACGGCACATCCATTCGATGGAATCGGCGTAAACATTTGGCGTCGCCATTTCAACGGTGGCAGGCAAGTTCATGATCGTCTTCCACTGTGGAGTTGGCTTCCAGATTGCATTTACCGCGTTGCAAACTTCCACGGCGAATTCAAGTTCAGTGCCGGTATAGGACTCTGGTGAATATTCAAAGGAAACCTTGGTGCCCGGCACAGTAGATACCAGTTCAAGACAGAGTTGCGCTGCATCAGTTGCGATCTTTTTGATGCCATCTTTATCAAGGCCAAAGACAACCCGGCGTTGCAAGGTTGAGGTTGAGTTATAAAGGTGAACGATGGCTTGCTTTGAACCGGCAATTGATTCATAGGTGCGGCGAATTAAGGGATCGCGCGCTTGGGTGAGCACTTGGATTACAACATCGTCAGGAATCAAACCTTCATCGATAATTTTACGGACAAAGTCGAAATCTGTCTGTGAAGCAGATGGAAATCCAACTTCGATCTCTTTGTAACCCATCTGAACAAGGAGCTTAAACATCGCCAATTTTCGGGGCGTATCCATGGGATCGATCAGCGCTTGATTGCCATCACGAAGATCTACTGAGCACCACTGTGGCGCTTTACGCATCTGCTTAGTTGGCCAAGTGCGATCTTTTAGATCAACCGGAATAAACGATGAATAACGATGCACTGGCATCGTTGATGGTTTTTGATCAGGGAAATTCTTATCTACTGACATTTGCTTGTGCTCCTAATTTTTTGGGTTTTGTCGGGTTTTACCGGTGCGACAAACCCCGCGGCGAGGGGACCGGCTTACTTGGCCCCGCCACGGCAGCGAAGGAGGAGGCTGCGAAGTGTCACGGTTAACAACATGGTGAAATAGTAACGCGCAGCCTTACTTATGAGCAAGTGGAGTCAGAAGATGTGAATCTGCTCCATGACTTCCATAATTTTCACAGTTTCAGCAAGGCTCAAGATTGGGCTTTCGGTAAGGCCCTTGGCGATGCACTCTTCAACGTGGATAGCTTGATACTGCATTCCGCGTCCATTTATCTTCTCTTCATATTTACGTACCAACTTATGTTGGCTGTCATAAATAGTAAATGTGGTCTGTTCAAAGAACCAGCCATCTATTTCAATTCGACCTTTAGTGCCGTGGATTGCCGCGTTTAACGTTCCAGCCATAGTCATACAGGAATTAACTAGCGCCAAACTGCCATTGTTATATTGCAGAACTGCAGCAGTTGCAGAATCAACTCCGGTATCAGTCATGATTGATTTTCCGCTGACTGAATCAGGAATTCCAAGAGTCCGGATCGCCATATGAATTGGATAAATACCTAAGTCATAGTGTGCACCGCCGCCTTGCTCGCGATTCCAAAGTCGAGGCGCTCGCTCAATTGGTAAGTACTGGCTGTGATCGGCATATACAAAATGTGGAGTCCCGATTTCACCAGCTTCAATTGCGGCAAAGACGGCGTTCATGGTTGGCAAGAAGCGAGTCCACATCGCTTCCATAACAAATACTTTTTTCCGCTTTGCCGCAGCATAGATCTCATGCGCATCTGCAGCGTTCATGGTGAAGGGCTTTTCCAGAAGAACATGCTTACCTGCTTCGATCGCAAGCAAGGCATGGTCGCGGTGGAGCGTCTGAACGGTTGAAATGTAAATGACATCTACTTCAGGATCTGCCACCAGAGATGCGTAATCAGGATGGCGGTTTGGGATATTAAATTGATCAGCAAAAGCGTTAGTTCGTTCCATATCGCGCGTAGCAACGGCTTGAATCTTTAGCCCAGCGTGACCAAAATCTGCTGCGATGATCTTGGCGATTCCGCCTGCTCCTAAATAACCCCAACGAAGTGCCATGACGCTCCCTATATATTTAAACTTGCTCTGGAAATTAAATTATGGAATAAGTGTATTGGCGAATATCTGCCAAGCAAGTAGCGATTTCGCAACGAGGGATAGCGTTATATAGGTGCGCTCTCCACGAAGGTAATCAGCCCATTTGCCGACTTTCTTATATTGCAAGTATTGAACAAGTGCGAAAGAGTTAAAGAGGATGAAAATCGTAAAGACGATGAAGTAGACAAAAGTAGGCGCTTTATTCTCGCCCGCTCCGCCTATGGCAAAGACATAGAAGACCAGCGCCAGCCAAGGAACTATGCCGGCGATACAGCCAAAGATAAATGGCACCCAACCACCATTGCCAGGTTCTTCATATTTCTCTTGCAGCCAGCCAAAGAGAATCATGGAAGCGTTTACGCCAAAGATTGAAATCAAAGCTGTGATATCTGAAATTCCAGTTATCTGTGCAATTAGAACGATCATTACTGAAGAGCTGATCGAATATTCAACCCAACGGAAGAAATTTCGGTGCGCGGCAAGTCCTGCGATATAGCGAGGGAAGAATTTTGGGCTAATGACAATAAAGTGAGCAAGCGATGAAAGCCCCAAGAATATTGCGACACCGATTGCAAGTGGTGCGTTGTACAAAACAATTAGATCACCGTATGTGCTTCCGGGAGGGCCAGACATATATCGCGCAGTAATCGGTAAGGTGAAATCTGTTGCCAGGGCAAGTACTGCCACCATCTGTGCCAGGTGAAGCACGCCGGCGATTAAATTGATGCGGCGCAAACCGCTATCTGTTATCTCTTTAGCCATACCAATAAAGTAACAGCCAAAGTCTGCTTTACCCCGTTACAGAACCGGTAAATACCGATCTAATTCGTAGGCGCTGACCTGGCGGCGATAGTCCTGCCATTCGGCGCGCTTATTGCGCAGCACGTATTCAAAGACATGCTCGCCTAAAGTCTCACGTACGAGTTCGCTCTTCTCCATCACCGCAATCGCCTCATCGAGGTTGGCCGGTAGTGAAGCAGGTGCTGCATCATCGACGAGCTCATATTTTTCTTCAATTCCTTTAAGACCAGCTGCCAACATAACTGCATATGCCAGATATGGATTGCAGGCCGAATCCGGTGAGCGAAATTCAATTCGCGTTGAGTTCTCTTTATTTGGTTTATACATCGGAATACGCACTAAAGCGCTGCGATTGTTATGGCCCCAGTTGATTAAAGCTGGCGCCTCTCCCCCGCCTTGCAGGCGCTTATAAGAATTGACCCATTGATTTGTTACCGCAGTAATTTCAGATGAGTGCTTCAAAATACCAGCGATAAATGAGCGCGCCACTTTCGATAAATTAAATTCGGCAGATGCATCATAGAAAGCGTTCTTCTCGCCTTCAAATAAAGATACGTGGGTATGCATACCGCTGCCCGGATGATCAGTAAATGGCTTTGGCATAAAGGAGGCGTAGAAACCTTGTTCTAGCGCCACTTCTTTAATCACATGGCGAAAGGTCATGATGTTATCTGCGGTACTTAAAGCATCGGCATAACGCAGATCAATTTCTTGCTGACCAGGTGCTCCTTCATGATGGCTAAATTCGACAGAGATTCCCATTGCTTCCAGCATCGTGATCGCTTGGCGCCGAAAGTCATGGCCCACAACTGCTGGTGTGTGATCGAAATACCCACCTTGATCAACTGGAATTGGTTGTTCGCCTTTTACAGGAGCTGATTTAAATAAGAAGAATTCAATTTCAGGGTGGGTGTAACAGGTGTAACCCATCTGTGCTGCCTTATTTAAAGTACGGCGTAATACGTTGCGGGGATCGGCATGCGATGGCGAACCATCTGGCATCGTAATATCGCAGAACATACGAGCAGCACCTGGTGATTCGGTACGCCAAGGCAGAATAGAAAATGTTGCAGGGTCTGGCTTTGCCAACATATCTGATTCAGTAACGCGGGCAAAGCCTTCAATAGCCGAACCATCAAAGCCGATACCTTCTTCGAAGGCATTAACTAATTCCGCAGGTGCGATCGCAACTGATTTTAGATAACCCAAGACATCGGTAAACCACAATCGGATAAAGCGAATATTGCGCTCTTCAATTGTGCGCAGCACAAACTCTTGCTGCTTGCTCATCTGTGAATCGTTAGCGGACATAGCCCGCATCTTGCCAAGGCCAAGTTACGGCTGTGTTACGAACCCTCTTGCCAGCGCGAAGTCATTGGCAAGCGTCGATCCTTACCGAAGGCACGCTTTGAAACCTTGGTGCCTGGCGGATATTGGCGGCGCTTATATTCGGCCTTGTCCACCATCGCAATTACGCGACGGACCAGCGCCTCATCGAAACCCGCGGCAATCAAAGCGGCGGAGCCTTGATCATCATCTACGTAAGAAGTTAAGACGCGATCGAGTAATAAGTAATCAGGAAGTGAATCAGAATCTTTCTGATCAGGGCGCAGTTCCGCACTTGGCTCTTTCTCAATTGAGTTAACTGGAATTGGTTCGGCTTCACCACGGGTGCGCGCCAGTTCATTTCGCCAACGAGATAACGCCCAAACATCGGTCTTATAAATATCTTTAATTGGCGCAAAGCCACCGACGGCATCGCCGTAAAGGGTGGAATAACCAACGGCCAGCTCTGATTTATTGCCGGTTGCTAGAACCAAGTGCCCCTCTTGATTTGAGATACCCATCAACGTTGTGCCGCGCACGCGCGCCTGCAAGTTTTCTTCAGCTAAACCCTTCAAAGTTAAATTAGCCATATAGGCATCTACCATCGGCGCAATTGGCACGGTGCGAAAGTGAATGCCTGTGGCATCGGCCAGCGCTTGGGCATCAGAAATCGAATGGCTAGATGAATATTTACTTGGCATAGCAACGCCATTTACACACTTGGCGCCAATTGCATCAATTGCGATTGCGGCAACAAGAGCTGAATCAATGCCACCAGATAAACCAACAACAACGCTACGGAAGCCATTCTTTTCTACATAATCTCTTAAACCAATTACCAAGGCTTGCCAAATTTCTTCGCGATCATCTAGGCGAATGGCGACCCCTGAAATTAAGGTGCGCTCGATCTGGGCTTCATCTTCTGAGATAACTACATCTGGAGTGCTGGTCTTGGTGGCCACATCGATATCTACAATCGCGATGCCATCTTCAAATTGTGGTGCGCGCGCAATGACTGAACCATCTGCGCCAACGACAATGCTGTCGCCATCAAAGACCAGATCATCTTGGCCGCCGGTCATATTTACATAGACCAGTGGAGCTTGTGCCTGGCGAGCGCGCTTGGTTACCAAAGCAAGTCGCACATCATCTTTGGCACGTTCATACGGTGATCCATTAGGAACGATGACTAAGCCGGGTTTGCGCGCGGCAAGCTGCGCTGTAATTCCGCCATCGATCCAGAGATCTTCACAGATTGCGATACCAACATCAACGCCATTGATGCGAACGACCAGTGTCTGATCGCCCGGCACAAAGTTACGAAATTCATCGAAGACGCCGTAATTAGGCAGATGGCATTTGGCATAACGCGCTTTGATGGCACCGCCAGAAATTACCGCCACCATATTTTGTGGAGCGCCATCGACTTGGCCAAGGTAGCCAACGATTGCAACCGTTTCACCAATTAGCTCACCAGCCAGTTGGGCAATCGCCTTTTGGCTAGCTGCTTGAAAAGATGGGCGCAACGCTAAATCTTCTACGGGATATCCAGTTAAAACCATTTCGGGAAAGACGACGATATGTGCGCCGGCATCTTGAGCGCTGGCAAAGTTCTCGCGCACCAAGGCAGCATTGGCTACCAGGTCACCGACAGTTGGGTTGACCTGCGCCAGCGCTATGCGCAACTTCATACTTCAAGAGTAATGGAATACGATTACTCCAAGAACCCTCAATAGATAAGACCCGGAGACTTCTCACGAAGCTTCGAGGCTGGAGGCACTAGATGACAACGACCCTTTATGGCGGTGCGTCGCATCGCCGCGTCACGATCGTCGATCTCAAAGCGGCCAAAGCCGCTGGCGAAAAGTGGGTAGCTCTTACTTCTTATGAGCAGATGACCGCTGAAATCTTTGATGAGGCCGGCATCCCCGTGTTGTTAGTTGGCGATAGCGCTGGCAATAATTTCTTGGGTGGCGAGAATACGATCGCCGTAACCGTCGATGAATTAATACCGCTTACTCGCGCCGTGGTTCGCGCCTCAAAGCGCGCCCTGGTGATTGCCGATCTGCCCTTTGGTTCATATGAAAATTCACCCGAGCAAGCACTTGCCACTTCAACTCGCTTCTTTAAAGAAGCCGGAGCAATGGCAGTTAAATTAGAAGGTGCGCATTTAGCAACAGTTGAAAAGTTAACCGCGGCTGGAATTCCAGTCATGGGCCACTTAGGCCTTACTCCGCAATCACTTCATCAACTAGGTGGCTATCGCGTGCAAGGTCGCGAAGATGGCGATGCCATTTTGGCAGCGGCCCTAGCGTTAGAAAAAGCGGGCGCCTTTGCCATTGTTCTAGAGTTAGTTCCAGCAGAACTGGCCGCGCGAATTACCGCAGCCCTGTCTATTCCAACTGTTGGAATCGGTGCGGGAGTAAATTGCGATGCCCAAATTTTAGTTTGGACCGATTTAGTCGGGCTAACTGCCAAGCCACCGAAGTTAGCTAAGGCCTATCGCAACCTGCGCCAAGAGATAACGGGTGCTGCCGAAGAATTCGCTCGTGATGTGCGCGGGGGAACTTTCCCTGGGCCCGAAAATACTTTTAACTAGCCCCCGTGGCCGATAAAGCAGAATCTAAGCGATCTCGCTTTGCCATCGATCTAACCCCGCTTAAGAAATACCCCGACTTTCGCAATTTGTGGGCATCTGGGCTAATTACCTATCTCGGATCGATGATTACCTACGTCGCCGTACCCTTTCAAATCAAAGAGCTAACTAATTCATATATCGCAGTTGGCCTATCGGGTGTAATCGAGATCGTGCCACTGATCCTCTTTGGTTTATACGGTGGGGTCTTAGCCGATTACGTCGACCGTAAGAAGATGGTCTGGGCGACCGAGTTCGCCTCGCTATTTTTAGTAGCCATTCTCTTGGTCAACTCATTTCTTCCTGAACCGCATCTGATCCTTATCTATGTAGTCATCGGGCTCTTTGCGGCAGTCAATGGTCTGCAACGCCCTAGCGCCGATGCCATCTTGCCGAGATTGGTTGGCCATGCCGATCTGCCAGCGGCCAGCGCCTTAATGAGTCTGCGTTGGCAGGTCGGTGTAATCATCGGACCAACCATTGGTGGAATTTTAATTTCAACCTTCTCAATTTCAATTGGTTACATCGCAGATATTTCAACCTTCTTAATTTCACTTATTCTCCTGGCCCGAGTTAGAAATGTGCCGGCTAGCCCAGAGGCAGAAAAGCCATCTCTGGCAGGGTTATTAGAGGGTGTGCGCTATGCCTTTAACCGACAAGATTTATTGGGAACTTATCTAATTGATTTAGCCGCGATGTTCTTTGCGATGCCAACTGCGCTAATTCCATTCTGGGCAGATCAACTTGGTAAACCTTGGGCTCTTGGTTTTCTCTATGCCGCAGGTACGGTCGGATCAATTGCCGTAACTCTGACAAGTGGTTGGACCAAGCACTACCGATTCCATGGTCGCGCCGTTATTTGGGCCGCCCTCGGATGGGGCGCAGCTATCGCTCTGGCCGGAACTTTTCACTCTCTGATATTTGTACTTCTCTTCCTCGCTCTGGCCGGGGCGGCCGACATGGTCAGTGCGCTATTTCGCGGCAACATTTGGAACCAGACCATCCCCGATGAATTTCGTGGCCGGCTTGCCGGAATTGAATTACTTTCATATTCGGTTGGCCCGCTGGCCGGACAGATGCGCGCGGCATCGATGGCAGCAGTTACTAGCCTGAACTTCTCAGTAACTTTCGGCGGGGTTCTGTGCATACTTTCGGTGGCGGTTTTGGCGTTATTTTTACCAAAATTCCGAAAATATGATGTCGAAACCAACGAATATGCGGTTGCGATGCGCAAAATTCGCGCCGAAAGTGAAAATTCGCCAGAAAATCGGTAATGGAAATCGCAAAAATTTACTTAAATGCACAAAAATATTAAAAAATAAATTGCGACACGCACTGCGTTTTTTCTCACTATGTACTAGCAATATTTTTACATTTCCGTCACACTTATCCACGAACAGGTTTGGGTGACGGATCCGAACCATTCCGATAGGAGAAGTACGTGGCCGCAGCTAAGAAAGCAGCACCAAAGAAGCGTCGCAAGAAGGCAGCAGCTCCAGCAGCAGCTCCAAAGAAGCGCCGCAAGAAGGCAGCCGTAAAGGCAGCAGCACCAAAGCGTCGCAAGAAGGCAGCAGCTAAGAAGGCAGCTCCAAAGCGTCGCAAGAAGGCAGCAGCTAAGAAGGCAGCTCCAAAGCGTCGCAAGAAGAAGGCAGCAGCTAAGAAGGCAGCTCCAAAGCGTCGCAAGAAGGCAGCAGCTAAGAAGGCAGCTCCAAAGCGTCGCAAGAAGGCAGCTCCAAAGCGTCGCAAGAAGGCAGCAGCTAAGAAGGCAGCTCCAAAGCGTCGCAAGAAGAAGGCAGCAGCTGCTACAGCTGCTCCAAAGAAGCGCCGCCGCAAGAAGGCAGCAGCTAAGTAATTTATTACTTAATAAAAAACCCGCCACTTTATGTGGCGGGTTTTTTATTTCTCTCTTTTAATTTCTTATTCTTTCAAATCTTTTCTTAGCGAATCTGAAACTCTCTCGAATATTTCCGCCAGAGCTACTTGATCGCCTTTCGATAAATGATCAACGAAGCGAGCGCGCACACTTTCGACATGGTCCGGGGCGGCAGCAACAATTGCCTTCCAACCTTTAGCTGTCATCACTGCAAAGTAGCCGCGCTTATCAATAGGGCAAGCTTCTCGCTTTACCCAGCCGGCCTTCTCCATAACCTTCATCCGGTGGGAAAGGCGTGACCTAGAAAGCATCGCCATGTCAGCTAGCTCTGACATGCGCATCCGGCGTTCTGGGGCATCGCTTAATTGCGCCAAGATTTCATAATCGGCCATCGTAAGTTCGTGCTGGGTAAGGTCTAGATCCAAGGCTTCTAATAACCGGCGGCTAGCGACTATATATCTGCGCCAAGCCTTCATTTCGGCTGGGTTGAGCCAGCGAGGTGAGGTAGCGTTTTGCCGTGCCATTAGGCCATCATACGTTAATAAACGTTAATGTTGAACTTTCAACTACTTTTAGAAGGCAAAGGAACGCATGAGCTCTGCAGGAAATCCACTCGTAAGCGGAATAGATCCCTCTCATATCGATAACTCATTTCGCCCGCAGGATGATCTCTATCGCTACTTCAACGGCACCTGGCTCAAGAACCACCAGATCCCCCAAGATCGCTCTTCAGATGGCGTGACCTACCAACTCTTTATCGAAGCCGAAGCCCAGGTCCGCGAAATTATTGAGACTGCAACAGGTGAAGGGGACGCCCAGAAGATTCGCGATTTATATGACTGTTTCCTAGATACCGCAGCGATTGAGAAAGCTGGGATTACTCCCCTGCTAGATGATCTAGCTGCGATCGATCGTATTACCAACCGCGCCGAATTCATTAAGACTTTAGCTGACCTTGAAATGCGCGGCCTCGGTGGCGCATTTGGTTTAGGTATTTATGGCGATGCCATGAACTCTGAGATGAACATAATTTATTTGGGACAAGGTGGCCTATCGCTGCCGGATGAGGCTTACTACCGCGAAGAACAATATGAAGAAATTCCCACCGCCTTTAAAGCCCATGTTGCCAAGATGTTTGCGCTGGCCAAGATTGAAAACGGTCCAGCACTTGCGGAACAGATCTACCAGTTAGAAGCATCCATTGCCGCCCATCACTTTGATCAGGTAAAAGATCGCGATGTTGAACTGACCTATAACAAGATGAGCTTTAAAGAGCTCTGCACATTAGCGCCACATTTTGATTGGGCGAGCTGGCTGGAATTTAGCCAGATCCCTAAGGCTGCCTTTGATGAATTAGTTGTGCAACAGCCACCATTCTTTGCCGGTCTTTCTGCGCTATTGGAGAACTTTGATCCCGCCCCCTGGAAAGCCTGGATGAAGTGGCAGTTAATTTCGGGGGCAGCGCCTTACCTAACCGATGACTTTATAAATGAGAACTTCAATTTCTATGCCAAGACTTTATCTGGCACCCCTGAGATTCGCGTCCGCTGGAAGCGCGCGATCTCATTTGTGGAAGGCGCACTAGGAGAGGCGATCGGCCAGATTTATGTAAAGCGCCATTTCCCAGAAGCAGCCAAAGTTGCGATGCTAGAACTAGTTGATAATTTAACCCAGGCCTATCGCATCTCGATAAATGAGCTTTCTTGGATGAGCCCAGAAACTAAAGTTAAAGCTTTAGATAAGTTAGCCAAGTTCACCCCCAAAATCGGCTATCCCGACAAATGGCGCGATTATTCGGCGCTAACTATTACCCGCGATAACCTCTTTGCAAATATTGGTCGTATCACCAAATTTTCCCGCGATATAGAGCTCGCCAAAATCGGCAAGCCCGTTGATAAGACTGAATGGTTGATGACCCCGCAGACCGTTAACGCTTACTACCATCCGATCCAGAACGAGATCGTCTTTCCGGCCGCAATCTTGCAGCCACCATTCTTTGATCTCTCTGCTGATATCGCCGTTAACTACGGTGGAATTGGCGCGGTTATTGGCCACGAGATCGGCCATGGCTTTGATGATCAAGGATCTAAATTCGATGGCGATGGAAATATGGTTGATTGGTGGACTGAGGCCGATCGCACCGAGTTTGAAAAGCGCGCCAGCGCACTAATTGCACAGTTTGATGCGCTATTTCCGGAAGAGACCCCAGATATACACGTTAACGGGGCCTTAACAGTAGGAGAGAACATCGGAGACCTTGGTGGCTTAGCAATTGGATTTAAGGCCTATAAATTGGCCCTAAAGGGCGCACAGGCCCCTGTAATAGATGGTTTAACTGGTGAACAACGTTTCTTCTTATCTTGGGCGCAAGCTTGGCGCGGCAAGGTGCGTGCAGAAGAACTTCGTCGTCGTATCGCAACTGACCCACATTCACCTTATGAGTTCCGCTGCAATGCCATCGTGCGCAATATCAGCGATTTCTATCAAGCCTTTGATCTGACTCAAGGAGATAAATTGTGGCTGGCCGAAAGCGAGCGCGTCGAGATCTGGTAACGGATCTAGTAACCCAAGAAGTTTGGGTCTAACTTAGCGATATGAAAATTCGCGCCGCAGTACTGGTTGCCCCGGGCCGCTACGAAGTTCAAACCTTTGATCGCCCCAAATTAGAGGATGGGGCGCTCTTGATGCGCGTTGAACTATCGGGAATATGTGGCACTGACAAGCACACCTACCAAGGTGAGACTAAGCAATATGCCGGCACAGAATCTGAGACCGATACCCCTTTCCCAATTATTCAAGGCCATGAAAATGTCGGAATCATTGAAGAGCTAACACCGGCCATTGAAGAATCTGGTGATTTCTATCAAGCAAAGGTAAAAGTTGGCGACCGGATTGTGATGTGCCCGGACATGATCTGTGGCAAATGTTTCTACTGCACACATATTCAAGGCTATAGCTGGTGCTCAAAATCCCAGTGCTATGGAAATAGCTTTACCAGCGCACAGTGGCCGCATTTATTAGGTGGCTGGGCTGAATATATGTATTTCAAGCCAGGTACTTTCTTCTATAAAGTTCCAGAAAACATCCCACCAAAGGTGGCAGTTCTCGCTGAATTAATGGCGTGCGCAGCATCTTTAGATAAATTGAAAGATTTTAGTTCTTACTCGATTGAAGGCTTTACAACTGGTGACACAGTTGTTGTTTTTGGCGTTGGACCACTCGGTTTATTGCACCTTGCAAAATTAGGAATTATGGGCGCCGGCAAAGTGATCGCCATTGATAAATCTGAATATCGCCTGGATCTAGCCAAGAAATTTGGGGCTGATTTAACAATTAACGTCGATAAAACTACGCAGAGTGAGCGCCTTAAGATTATCCATTCTCTAACTGGTGGCATTGGTGCCGATGTGGTCCTGCATATGACCAATCGCCCAGAACCGGTCATTGAAGGTATCGAGATGCTGCGCCGCGGCGGTACCTTGCTTGAAATGGGCAACTTTGCTGACACCGGAGAAGTCTCCATAAGTATGCACCGCCACGTACTCAGCAAAAATGTTCGGTTAATTGGTCTGTCTAACCACCCAATAAATGCCTATGGTCCATCACTAAAACTCTTTGGTAAATATGCCAAACAATACCCATTTGCAGATTTGGTAACCCATGAATTTGGACTTGCTCAAGCAGATGAAGCGATGCAGATGTCGATGTCGCCTCAATCAGGAAAAGTGGTAATTAACCCCTGGCTTTAAAAACTAGTTTTCAGGGAAGTGGCAGGCCACTTGTGAAGTACCCAGTTGAATTAACTGTGGAACTTCAGTGCGGCACTTATCTTGCGCCTTCCAGCAACGGGTATTAAAGACGCAACCTGATGGTGGGTTAATTGGGCTAGGTAGATCACCAGTCAAGATAATGCGCTCGCGGGTGCGCTCAGCGCGTGGATCAGGCAGTGGAACTGCAGATAAAAGCGCTGTTGTGTATGGGTGGCGCGGTTTGGCATAAAGATCGGCAGTTGCTGCAATCTCCATCATCTTGCCGAGGTACATAACGGCAACGCGGTCTGAAATATGTTGCACAACAGATAAATCGTGGGCGATAAAGACCATGCTGATCTTCTCTTCTTCTTGCAGATCTTCCAACAAGTTAATTACCTGGGCTTGGATCGAAACATCTAACGCAGATACTGGTTCGTCGGCAACGATAAAACGTGGCTTTAACGCGATCGCGCGGGCGATACCGATGCGCTGGCGTTGTCCGCCCGAAAACTCGTGTGGGTAACGGTTGTAGTGCTCTGGGTTTAAACCAACGCGCGCCATTAGATTTTGAACAGCGGCCTTAGTTCCTTCAGGTGGAGTTATATCCTGAATTTCAAAGGGTGCAGAAATAATCTTGCCGATGGTCTGGCGCGGATTAAGTGCTGAATATGGATCTTGGAAGATGATCTGCATCTGGGCGCGGATGGCGCGCATCTTGCTTGGCTTGTAATCGGTGATGTCTTGGCCTTCAAAGATGATCTTGCCTGAAGTTGGCTCATTTAACTTTAATATTGTGCGCCCTGCAGTTGTCTTACCGCAGCCAGATTCGCCTACTAAACCAATAGTTTCACCGGCGGCTAGTTCAAATGAGATTCCATCGACAGCTTTTACGACTTCTTTCTCACCGCGCTTACCTTTACCGGTTGGAAAGTACTTAACCAAGTTCTCAACTTTTAGGATTGCCTCGCTCATGCTTGCAACTCCTTAAGCTCTGCGGCAAATAACTCACTTCGCAACTTCTCGGGCACGTGGCAGCGAGAGCGATGGGTTGGTGATGTGCCTAAAAGATCTGGGCGGGTTGTATTGCAACCAGCTTCTGATGAGTGTTGCTTATATTCACAACGCGCCGCAAATGGGCAACCAACTGGCAAGTTAATTAGCGAAGGTGGCTGGCCCGGAATCGCCTTGAGGCGCTCATTATTTTTAGAAACTCGTGGCACAGATTTGAGAAGTCCCAAGGTGTATGGGGCAAGTGGTGAATAGAAGATGTCATCGACTGGGCCTTCTTCAACGATGCGCCCGGCATACATAACATTTACGCGGTCGGCCACTTGTGCAACAACGCCGAGATCGTGGGTAATGAGCAAGATGCCCATATTAAATTCTTTCTTTAGCTTTGAAAGTAGCGCCAGGATCTGTGCCTGCACAGTCACATCTAGCGCAGTCGTTGGTTCATCGGCAATCAAAATTTGTGGTGAGTTCATCAACGCCATAGCGATCATTACCCGCTGGCGCATGCCGCCGGAAAATTGATGTGGAAATTCTTTAGCGCGCTTTGCTGGCTCTGGAATACCAACTAGATCAAGCATTTCGATGGCACGGGCCATCGCTTCCTTCTTCTTACTTGGGTTATGAACTAAATAACCTTCAGCCAGCTGATTGCCGATCTTGTAATAAGGATGCAGCGAAGACATGGGATCTTGGAAGATCATCGAAACTGCGCGACCGCGAATATCTCGGATCTCTTCATCATCCAGGTTCACAACATCTTTAAAGGTGCCGTGATCACTCAGTGAGATAGATCCAGAGATCTGGGCTTGGCCCTTTTTGTGAAGGCCCATTACCGAAAGGCTTGTAACAGTCTTACCGGAACCTGATTCACCAACGATGGCAACGGTTTCGCCAGCGTTTAAGGTAAGAGATACGCCATCGACGGCGCGGACCATGCCATCATCGGTCTTAAATGAGACGTGCAGATCTTCAATACGTAATAGTTCGCTCATGTGATGCGCACCCGTGGATCAAGGACTGCATACAACATATCGACGATTAAGTTCATAACGATTACTACGACTGCGGCCAAGATAGTTGTGGCAAGCACAACTGGAAGATCGAATTCATATACCGAACGCAAGGTAAGGCGACCAAGACCCGGCAAGTTGAAGATTGTTTCGGTAATAATGGCGCCACCGATAAGACCGGCAAAGTCTAGGCCGGCCAAAGTTATCAATGGTGCGAGAACCGCACGCAGTGTGTGCTTAAAGAAAACTACGCGTTCGCCAACGCCTTTAGCACGTGCGGTACGGATGTAATCCTCACCTAAAGTTTCAAGCAGCGCTGCGCGAGTAAATCGGGTGTAGATCGCAGCGTATGCAATCGCCAAGGTGATCCACGGCAGGATGAAGAACTGCATAAATTTATATGGGTTATCAATCAACGAGGTATAGCCCTGCAGCGATAGGGGGATTATCTTCCACTTGATCGATACCCAAATTAACAGGGCTAAGCCGGTAACAAATGTTGGCAGCGAAGTGGCTAGAAGTACGAAGACAGATGAACTTGTATCGGGCCAGCGATTTTTAAATTTTGCGGCAACAATTCCGAGTCCAATTCCAACGATGAGCCACATAATTAAAGCGCCGACTGCCAATGAAATTGTGATTGGCAGTGATTCACGGATCATGTCAGTGACGCAGGCGTTTTCATTGAAAGAATATCCAAAAGACGGAGCAGGGCAGGTGAATGCGGCAGATCCTGAGCCATAGGTGCGTCCGGCAAAGATTCCAGAGAGAAATAACCAGTACTGCTCATAGACCGGCTTATCAAAACCTAAACGGATGCGGTTGGCAGCAATTATCTGCTTTGTGCAACGCTGTCCGCATGTAAGTGATGCTGGGTCAAAGGGCAGAAATGAAAAAATGGCAAATACAACGGCGGAGACGATGAGAATAGTGATCATCGCAAAGAGGGCGCGGCGACTAATGAACTTCAACATCACGACCCTCCAAAAATCAATTGAAAACCTATAGCGCCTCAGACGAACTCCGCAACCCTATCTAAAAAAAAATTATTTATCTGTTTCCGCTAATAACAGTAAGAAGGTACTTCCCGAGTTCTAACTTAAAAACCCGGGAAGTACCTATCTCTACTGCTTTTTTACGCTTTTAAAGCGCTTGCAGGTAAAGATTTGGATTAGTTGTTAATCCAGATCTTTCCGTATGCAGGGTTACCCTGAGGGACCCAGAAGAAGACGTTTGAAAGCTGTGAGCCCCAAACTTCCTGTGCCTTACCAAACACTGTTGGTAATACCCAGAACTGCTTCATGGCATAAGCATCTAGCTCTTTCCACATTGCAGCTTGCTTCTTACGATCTGTGGTCTTCATCGCAATGTTGACCTTATCTTCAAATGCCTGGTAGGCAGGATCTGCAGTGTTCTGTGAAAGGTTAAATCCACCGAATGATGCAAATAGCTCAGGGATAACTGTTGATGCGTTAGCCCAGTCTGCTCCCCAACCTGAACCTGACATGTCCTTCTGCTTTGCAGGGTTCATGACAGTTGAGTAGTAACCAGATTTGATGATGTTGTAGTTGACCTTAATTCCAGCACGAGCATAAGCAGCCTGGTTGATTGGAATTGTGTCATTAAGTGATACTGATTGACGCGCATCAATTGTGATGCCGTCTTCAGTAGCCTTCTTGTAGTCAGCAGGACACTTGGTCTTTGCTACTTCCATGAGGGCCTTTGCCTTAGGGATATTTCCTTCCGGCATGAAGTCAGGGCTTCCTGGACCTACGACCTTGGTAGGTGCGTAGTCAGTTGCTACTAGTGGGCTAATTACACCGGTTGCATATGAACCCGCATAAGTTGGGCCACCTGCATAGTCAAGTAGCGCCTTAGCGTCACGTGAGTAATACATAGCCTGACGAATTTCAATACATGGCATCGCCTTAACGTTAAATGCAACGTAGTTAGAGTAAGGATCTGAGTTATTCATACGACGATTCTTAAGTGCTGGATCGTTGAAGAACTTGTCGCGGTTTGTTGGAAGTGGTCCACCGAAGTTGATCGCTGTTGGGATGGTGTCTTCCAACATGATCTGATCGATTACTTCTTCATCAAGACCGAACTGGATGATTACTTCATCAGGGTATGGAGTACGGAATGGGTCAGATGCTTTTGACCACATCTTGTTACGGACCATACGAAGCTGTGTCTTGCTGTTTTCAACGATCTTGTATGGACCTGTTGCCTGTGGCAATAGGTCGTACTTATCGCCTGTGTCCATCTTCTTCTGGATTGGTGAGATAACACCATATGTAGCCAGGTAGTTGAAGTCAGCAATTGACTTGTTCAAGCTGAAAGTGATTGTGCGATTGTCCTTTGAACAAGAAACAGCCTTGTTGTATGCAGCTTGAGCTGCCTTGGTGCTCTTGTATGGACCAACATAAATTGAATTTCCTTCTGCATCTTTTGGAATGTCAAGCCATGCGAGGAGGTAAGTAGGTCCGTTGTTGATTACATCTTGTGCGAATACGCGAGATGTACCGTATTGGACGTGCTCACAAGTAATTGGAGTTCCATCTTCGAACTTTGTACCTGGACGAAGTGTGAACTTCCAGGTCTTTGCTTCGTTGCTTGGAACACCTGTGTTAGTTGCGAGATCCGGTATTAGGTTTGCACCTGCAACACCTGGAACTGGGTTATATGCAACCAAAGTACGTGTATGAAAAGAGTTCATAAACGCAAGGTCGCGTCCTGTGTAGATACGGCTTGGATCCATGTGATCAAGACGTGGTTCGTGCTCGAGCAGTGTAAGAATTCCACCGGTCTTTGGAGTAGTAGCAGCAGATGCAACGTTAGTTCCTGAAACCAATGCGGTTCCAAAAAGAAGTGCGCTTGCAGATGCAACGACTACGGCACGACGAAGAGCGAAACGAGGGCTCATTCCGTAATCCTTTCGATTGGGATGTAGCAACGGCAAAGCCGCGCTACGAGTGCCCTGAGTCAAGCAGAAAATGTCCGAAAAGTGAATACTCGGCGGTAACCGACGGGGTGATTTAGCGCTGCAGGTGCGGGGTAGTTATGAAATCGTTACTTGGCGGCGCGAGGATTCGGTCCGACAGGTTTACTTGTCGGCGCGAGGATCTAGTCCAACAGGTTTACTTGTCGGCGCGAGGATCTAGCGCATCGCGCAGAGCATCGCCCACCAAGTTAAAGGCAAGCACCACGATGACCAATGATGCTGAAGTAATGAGGAAGAAGCTCGGCATAACGGTTACGAAGCGAGTGGCATTCGATAAGAGGATTCCCCAAGTCGAAGCCGGTGGCTGCACCCCAAGTCCAAGGAATGAGAAAACAGCTTCGGCAGCCAAGTAGCCCGGAAGTGAGAGTGAAACAACCACAATTACTGGCGCCCAAAGATTTGGTACTAACTCTTTCATAATGATGCGTCGCCGGGAGGCACCCATTGCTTGTGCAGCAGTTACGAATTCGCGTTCGCGAAGTGAGAGAACTTGCGAGCGAATCAAACGTGAAAACCCTGGCCAACCGAAGAAAGATAAGAAGAGAATTAAGAAGACAATGCGAGCGCCATTTCCTTCTGCAATACCAGCTTGTTCAATTCGACCAACCATTGGTTCACTTAAAGCAACGATCATAAAGAAAGCTGGAAATGCTAAGAGAAAATCAGTTAGCCGGCCGAGGTAACCATCTACTCGACCACGGAAATAACCACCGACGATTCCAACAAAGAAACCGATAGTAAGGCTGGTAAATGTTGTGACGATGGCGATCATAAATGAGATGCGCGAACCGTAAAGAAGTTGTGCAAGTAAATCGCGACCGGTACCAGGGATCAACCCCAGAGGGTGATCCAAACTAAAACCGGCATATTTGCCACGGGGAATTCCACTGGTATCTAGACCATCAAGATTTAAATCAAATGGGTTGATCCCAAGCAACTTGCAGACAACGGGTGCGAAGAGCGATGCGCTAAGCAAGAAGATGCTGATTCCAGCGGCAACCATTCCAACTTTGTTGCGCTTAAAGCGGCTCCATGCGATCTGACGTGGGCTGCGCCCTGCGATATCTGCGCCAGCAGTGGCGGAAGTATCAACTTTTGAGTTGAGAGACATGCGGGCTACTCTATACTTGGCGGTAGGAAATAGTCACCTTAAGTATAAGAATTTGTTCTGGAGGCTCCATGTCATTAAAGAATCAGTCAAAGTTCGCACTCGCAGCTAAAGCTTCGCTTGCGCTATCGCTTGCTTTAACTCTAAGCGCCTGCGGAGGCTCCGATGAGGCAGCGACCGTGGATGATCAAACGCTAGTTACAAATGTTGAAGAGACACCGCAAGCATCAGGTGGCTTCGATGCTCCTGTGGTAACCCCAGATAAGGTCAGTTACACACTCTCATCCCCTGCCCACTTCACACCAGGAAAATTTGCCTCTGGCATGTTGCCAAATCAAATTAACGAGCGCTTTAACTTAAGCGTTACAAATGGATCAGCGGCAGAACTTGATCTAGCGATATTGATAATTAAAGGCTCCACCACAACAGGTGCCTGCGTAGATATTTTTGATGGCGATAACCAGATGGAAGGTGCACCAACTACACCACTAGCGGCTGGCGCAAGCGCAACTTTCTCTTGGGGCTTATCTTGCCCAGGTAAGAGCGGAGAAGATGTTTCAGTAATACTTTCAAATGGAACCAATAATTTAATTTCAGTTACTGGAAAATTAGCTTAATTAATTTAAGTAAATAACCCGCTCTAGCCAATGGCTAAGGGCGGGTTATTTTTTTCAAGCGCTTTAAATAAGCAAGGAGCGGAATCGGTGCAAGGACGCCGAGCGCCATTGTTAAAACCCAGAGTTGCTCTAAATCGGCACCGATCATTACTCCCGCAACTGCCGGTCCTGCAATTCCAGAGATTCCCCATTGCAAACTTGTTAGCGCACTTGCGCGACCGCGAATATGTTCTGGAGCCAACTCTTGCGTCAACGCCGGACTGGTTGGGGCGTGGATCATCTCACCGAAGGCGAAGATTAATTGGCTGATGCAAAGTGCGATTCCGGCCATCAACATTGATAAGTAAGGAGAAACACCGACGACTAGCCAAGAAAGCGCCCAAATGACTGCCACGGCAATTAGCGCGCTGTATTTGGAATAATTGGCGATCAACTTTAAAACTAGTGGTTGGAAAGCCACGATTGCAAAGGTATTTACCCCAAAGATAATTCCGAGCCAATTGGGTGCTAAATCAAGGTATTGCGTGGCATATACAGGTAGCCCTGATTGCAGCGGACCATAGCCAAAAGTTAAAAGAATGATGCCGGCGATAGTTAAAATAGATAACTCTTTGATCGCAAATAGCTCACGATAACTTCCGTTAGTTGGCTCGTGCTCTTTCGCCACATACTTGCCCGCATGTGGAGTATCTAAGCCCCAGATAAAGAAGATAAAGACTAAATAAGTTAAAGAATCAATGAAATACATAATTTGATAAGAAAAAATTGAATCTTCCCGAATGATGATCGCTGATAAGAATCCACCCACACCAAGGCCTAAATTCATCAACATAAAGTTAAAACCAAAGATCTTGGTGCGATCTTTTACCGGTGTCACGCGCGTTAAAATCACCATCTGTGATGGCCAAACGCATTGACCACCAAAGGCAAAGAGCGTCATTGCGATAAAGGCATGGGTGTGAGTCGTGACAAAGGCGAAGGCTAGAGCTGAAAAACCATTGATTAATAGGCCAGCCAGCATTACCTTCTTCGGTCCGATGCGATCGACCAGAGCCCCAAGTGGTGCGGTGCAGGCGATTCCAAATAGCGCGCCCCATCCCATTAATAACCCACCAAAAGAAATTGTGAAGCCGCGCATATCGTGGAGATAGACCATCAAAAGTGAAAGGGTCATGCCTCGTCCGATAGCGCTTAAGGCGATACCAGCAACAATGCGACGTGAATGCGGATTAAGTAGCGCCGTGAACTCTTTAAAGGGCAGTTTTGAGGCGAGCATCAGCGCAGTCTATATCTGAGACAATAACTCTTGTGTCCAATAACTTTGCATTTGAAATAAAGCACAGCGCTGCAAATTCGCTGGCGCGCGTTGGCACAATTTCAACACCTCATGGAGATATTCAAACACCTGCCTTTATTCCAGTTGGCACAAAAGCCACCGTTAAATCAGTTCTGCCAGAGGCGATGAAGGATCTTGGTTCGCAAGCTCTCTTGGCCAATGCCTATCACCTCTATTTACAACCTGGCCCTGACCTATTAGATGAAGCAGGTGGCCTAGCTAAATTTATGAATTGGAACGGTCCCACCTTTACAGATAGCGGTGGTTTTCAAGTACTTTCCCTTGGGGTTGGTTTTAAGAAAGTTTTGGCGATGGATGCTAAAACCTTTAGATCCGATCAAGTAATTGCCGGAAATAAAGAGCGTCTGGCACATGTCGATGATGATGGCGTTACCTTTAAATCTCATTTAGATGGTTCGATGCATCGCTTTACCGCCGAAATTTCTATGCAAATCCAACATAAAATTGGCGCCGACATAATCTTTGCCTTTGATGAATGCACGACTTTGCATAACACCCGCCCCTATCAAGAACTTGCTATGGAACGCACTTATGACTGGGCCATCCGCTGCCTGGATGAACATAAACGCCTTACCGAATCGAGAAGTGATAAGCCCTACCAAGCACTCTTTGGTGTTATTCAAGGTGCGCAATATGAAGACTTACGGAAAAAAGCAGCTGGTGATTTAGGAGCCATGTCATCATCTGGAATCGAATTCGATGGTTTTGGAATCGGTGGCGCACTCGATAAAGATTCACTCAGCACGATTGTTGGATGGGTTAATAGCACCTTGCCAGAAAATAAACCAAAGCACTTACTTGGTATCGGCGCCCCCGAAGATCTATTTGTCGGCGTAGAAAATGGCGTTGATACCTTTGATTGTGTTCTGGCATCGCGTATCGCTCGATCGGGTGCGGTCTATACATCTACCGGGCGAATAAATATTGCCAATGCTCCATTTATTCGCGACTTCAACCCGATCGATGAAAATTGCGATTGCTACACATGCAAGAATTTCACACGCGCATACTTGTGCCATTTATTCCGCGGTAAGGAGATGGTTGCGGCAACTTTGGCCACTATTCACAATGAACGATATATCGTGCGCTTGGTAGATCAGATGCGCCAGGCGTTATTAGAGGGAAACTTTAATGAGATGAAGGAAGAATTCTTAGGTCGCTACACACATCGATCTGGACAATCACGCGATTAATTACTTATCGCTTGCCCATTTAGCTTTAAAATCTGCAGCGCTCATCTCGTAGATATTCTCGGCTCCATCATTTTCATCCATCTGCTGGCCTTTTAGCTCAAAGCCAAAGTAATTAATGACCGCAATAGATGGGGCATTCTCAGGACTGACTGTGTAACGAAGGGTGCGAACTTCCGGAAAGGTAATTGCCCAACGCCACATCCCCATAAGCGCTTCCCGCGCATAGCCCTGGTTTTGATAATCAGTTTCAATCCCCAGACCGATTTCAATCATCCCATCGCTATCTGGTGCGCCGTGAAAACTTGTGCTGCCAATTACTTCCCGGTTCTCCTTTAAGACAATCCATCTGACAAACCATTTATTTATAATTGGGTCTGCCTTTACCTGCGGCACCCGCCAAGCAAGTGGACCTTGGAAATCAACTAGAACGCGCAGCGGATTAGTGAAGTCAGAAGCTGCTAGCGCAGGTAAATCGGTACGTGCTTCAAAGAGTTCAATTAAATGATCGCCTCTTATATGGTGCAATTCTAAGCGATCGGTCTCAATAACCGGTTGTAACAAATGCAATTACTTGCCGCCTACTTTCGGTAGATGCCAATCAAATTTGATGGAGAGCTCACGAACCAAAATTACAATCAAGCTGCCAAGTACAACTGAAATCAATTCATTAACCCCATAAAAATCACAACTTACATAAACTAGCGATCCGGCAAGGCAAGAAGTTCCAATGGTTTCGCGATGCAATAAAACTGGTTCTACTTGACACAGCACATCGCGCAAAAGCCCGCCTGTTACCGCACCTATAAGTCCAAGGATGACAGCTGCAGCAAATGGTGCACCTTGTATAAGTGCGAACTGCGCACCAGATACCGAAGAAACAGCCAAACCAATCGTGTCCAGACTCAGCGCAAAGCGACCAACCGGCGTTGTGCGCTTCATACTTAAGGTAATTACAACGGCCAGTAAAACCCCGAGAAATAACCAACCATGTAATACCCAAGGCGGGCGCTGGCCCAATAAAAGATTACGGAAGGTGCCACCGGCTAGCGATGCGATCGCTGCAATAAATGCGATCCCGCCGTAATCCAAACCTTTATTTGCAGCAATGCGCGCGCCTACCAGCGCAAAGGCGAAGGTGCCAGCTAAATCAAGGAGATTAACCAGCAGATCTAAATCCATGGGTTGAGTATAAGCCCCGCTAAAAAGCTAGAGGATATAAAGGTTCTTCGCCTTTAATACCGCTTCATCTCGTCCAGCAGCGCCAATTTTGCGATAGACATTCTTTAAATGGGTCTTCATTGTATTTTGCGAAATGTGAAGAGTTAGGGCGATTGAACTGATTGGCTTGCCTGTTTCTAGATGACGCAAGATTTCTAACTCACGTTTTGTTAGCGCACTTGTTAGCCCAATTAGATTCTCGCTTCTAGATTTGAGACGCTCTGGTATGCGTGCGGATAAATCCTCAAGATAGAGGGTTGGCTGATCCCCTGCGATACGGATAATTAAATTGAGAATTGATTCCTCTTGCCTCAAAAAGGTCTCTTTTGCGCCGACTCGGGAGCCAATTTCTAGTGCATTTTTAATATGCTCTATTGCATCCTTCTGGCGATCAATGTTTTCATCAGCTAGCGCTAAATTTCTATAGATTTGTTCTCTGGCCGAATTAGCTGGCAATTTCGCGACGTTATATACCGATGGTTGCTTACCAATCGTCACTTCATAGATTGCTCGTATGTGTTCTACGAGAAGGAAATTCGGCAATCTTTCTAGAAGTACCCCCACCCGGGCCCAATCATTCATCGTGAACTTAATAAATAGTTCAGTTAGATCGCAATAAGTTTCAAGTCCATTCTTGAAAGTTAAAGCTAAAGCGCGACCTCGTTCGGTACGTACTATTTCAAGAGCTGAAGAAGTATTCCCCGCCAAAGCTAAATCTCGCGCTATAAAGCTTTCGGCAACATATACCCAAATATGTTGATGCCACGTCGCCGCTAAATTTCTAATCTGCTCAAAAATTATCTGTGACTCTTCAATCTGAGAAAATTCTAGAAAACAACGTGCTTTTACATACATCGCATCAAGTGGACCAAATACGCCGGCATAACTTTCTCGTTCAGCCTGTGCAATCACGTTATTTGCAGCTATAAAGGCATCTTTGAATTCGCCCTTGCTCAGAAGCAGGCAGGCATCTATCGTGTTAAGGCAATACAGCACCATCGAATCTGAAGATGACCCAGATAATTCGATCGCTCTATTTTGAATTTCCTCTAACTTGTAAGAGTTGTCATAAATTATCTCTTTTGCTGCTTGGACTTTAAGAAGAGAAATCTTGTCGATTTCACCCAAATCCAAAGCAGGTGATGAAGATTCCAGGGCTGCAGAAATATCATCTTCTAAAGTTTCAGTTAGGCCTGCTGCAAAATTGATGAAGACACTTACCGCCGAAGTAAATTTACTGATGAATTTTTCCATCTCGGTACCTCTTGCCGCGAATTGCATTTCTGAAATAAGGCTTTGCGCATTTAAGTATTGGAAATCAGCGGTGTAGCCCATCAGTTCAACGGTTTGGCGTTTGAGTTTTCCTACCGGGGTTGAGTCGCCTACTAATTCAGCCATATTTAGTAGTTTCTTGCCACGACCTGTAGCAACAAGGTTGCGCATGCTCTGTCTAAATGTATTTCGATAATTTGCTTGGTCACCACATAATTTTGCATGTTCGAGCGCCTTTAGATGTTCGCCTCGCTCGTTGAAATGCACTGTCAGTCGGCGATGGATTTGCTGTAATTCATCTTCTGCAATTGTCGGCGAAAGGTTTAAGCCAGCCCTCACAACCGAGTTAAAAACATAGATTCGAATCGGGTCGGCCGCAAAGTTAAGAAATAATGAATCGTTAGCGAATTGATTTAGTACTTTTAGGGAGAACTTCTCCTGCAAAATTACGCGAGCTTCTTCTATAGAAAACTCATTAAGTACGGCTAGCGCTTCTAAAATCTGACGTTCCGGTTGCGCAAGAGTAGATAGCAAGTCCTCAACCAGAATTCGAATTTGATCCGATCCACCAACATTTGCGAATTCGCTGATATTGGTTTTCAGGCCACGTGATAAATTATTGAAAATAAGCTGAACCGCAGCTGGCCAGCCGTAGGCTTGGCCTAAGGCGCTAGCTATTTGTGAATCCCTGATATCTATCCCTTTAAGTGTAGCCGCTACCGCTATTTCATCTTCAGTAAATTGTAAATCACTCTTTTCGATCAATCTAAAATTAGGCATTGATTTCAGTTGAGTTATAACTTCACGTGGAACATTTCTGCGTATGGCTATTGCGTGGACATTGGCAGGTAAATGCTTTAGGAAATCTTTTGCGAATGGAGTGGCTTCACTGTTTGTATTTCGATTGTTATCTAAAACCAAAACTAGATGGCTTTTCAGATTACCGATTTCAGTGAGAGCTTCGGTCAGAAATTTAGCTACGCCGATCGGCTTATCGACTGAATACCATTTTCCGAAATTAGGGAACACATTTCGAAGCCCCTGCATCAAATGTGAAGTAAAAGAGTCTTCATCATCATCGTCATCAAAAGTTACCCAAACGACAGGAACGTCCAACACCGATACGAATTCTGCAACTAACGACGTTTTTCCGTAACCTGCAGGTGCGGCCACTATCGTCAGACCGCCACGATCAGAAGCTATGTCAGCGAGAATCGATTTGCGAGAGATGAAATTTGGCGGCAGAACTGGCGGCAATGTACGCGCGAGGTTAACTCCTGGGATCACCCCTGCTACCCCTAACCCCTCGTTGGCCACACCTAAGGGTGAGGCATCCAGCCTGAAAATGGCTAGTAGCAATCACCCTTTAAGGGTGATAATGCTGGGTGAAATTAAAGGGCGGCGAAGGCTTCTTCGAGAACGCTCAGGGCATCCTTAAGTAGTTCATCTGAAATAACGATCGGCGGCAAGAAGCGAATCACATTGCCATATGTGCCAGCGGTAAGAATTAAGACGCCTTTGCTCTGACAGTACTTGATGATTGTTGTCATCGCTGCTGGATTTGGGGTCTTTGTACCAGCTTCAACTAGTTCAATCGCCTGCATTGCACCGCGGCCGCGAACTTCGCCGATGATTGGATATTTTGCAGCTAGTGAATGTAGGCAATCGCTCAAAATCTTTCCAATGTGTACTGCGCGATCTACTAATTTCTCTTCTTCGATAGTTGCAATCGCACCAAGGGCTGCCGCACATGCAATCGGATTTCCGCCATATGTTCCGCCGAGGCCGCCCACATGAGATGAATCCATAATTTCGGCGCGTGCTGTTACCGCGGCAAGTGGCAGGCCACCTGCGATGCCTTTAGCGGTGATGATCATATCGGGCTCAACTTTTTCATCTTCGCAAGCAAACATATTTCCAGTTCGTGCAAAACCTGTTTGAACTTCATCGGCAATAAAGACAATGCCATTTGCAGTTGCAAATTTAGATAACCCAGGAAGGAATCCCTTAGGCGGCACGATAAATCCACCTTCGCCTTGAATTGGCTCAATTAAAATCGCTGCCACATTATGTGCGCCAACTTCTTTTTCGATCTTTGAAGTAACTAGATCCAAGTAATCCTGCGCCATAGTTGCGAGGTTTCCTTCGTAATGAAAGGAGTAGGGCATTGGAACACGATAGATCTCATTAGCAAATGGGCCGAAACCTTCTTTATAAGGAAGGTTCTTTGCTGTTAGCGCCATCGTTAAATTGGTACGGCCGTGATAGGCATGTTCAAAGACAATTATTGCTGGACGCTTGGTGGCATGGCGCGCGATTTTGATTGCATTTTCAACTGCTTCAGCGCCTGAGTTCTGCAGGATTGATTTCTTTTTAAATGAGCCAGGTGTGATTCGGTTAAGCGCTTCACAAATTTCGACGTAACCCATATATGGAGCGGTCGTAAAATTAGTGTGGGTAAAAGCTTGCACTGCTTCGATTACGCGTTCGACTACGCGAGGTGCTGCGTTACCAACGTTTACAACGCCGATACCGGCACCTAAATCAATAATTCGATTGCCATCAACATCTTGCAAGATTGCGCCTTCACCACGTTCGATAAAGGCAGGGATCGCCATACCAAGACCTGCAGAGACTGCCTCTTTACGTCGCGCAATTAACTCAAGTGATTTTGGCCCAGGAATAGCTGTGGCTAAATGGCGAGTTTGCGGGAGAGGGTCCTTTGCGGTCATGGTGAAATTATAGAGCCTTCCTTTTAACTTCTGCGCCCGGAACAAGTTAGGCTCAGCAAGTGAAGATCATCTCTCAACTGCGCAGTAGCGCTCCGCTGCTTGATGCTTACCTTTCTTACTTTGAAACCGATCTCACCCCTTTCACGATTCCTGGGCATAAGCAGAGAGCTTCTCTAATTGATGAGGGACTGGGCGCTCTGGTTGATACCGATATCCCGCTCTATGGTGGCCTGGATGAAATTAAGTTAACCAATCAAGTTTTAAAGCGTTCTGAATCACTTGCGGCACAGTTGTGGGGCGCAGATTACGCCCGTTTTTCAACTGGTGGATCAACGCATGCCAATCAAGCGGTAATTCTGGCGCTCGGTAAACCAGGAGATAAAGTCGCGCTAAGTCGCACCGCACATCGATCTGTCTTAAGCGCTCTTGTTCTAGCAGGCCTTGAACCAATCTGGTTAGCCCCAGAAATTGATTTAAAAACAGGTGTGCCACTGGGTATTTCACTTTCCGAATTAGAACGTGCCATTGCTGAGAAACCGGTCGCGTTATTGCTCACCGAACCTGGCTATTTAGGAACAATTTCAGATCTGGCACCACTCATAGATAAAGCTCACGATCACTCAATCCCAGTAATCGTTGATGCGGCATGGGGCGGGCACTTTGGCTTTCATCCTGACCTGCCAAAACATGTAATGCAGTTGGGTGCAGATGCACTGATCACCAGTGTTCATAAAGCACTTCCTGGTTACAGCGCCTCAGCGTTATTGCTTGCGCGCACTAATTTACTTAGCGCAGACCGCCTGGAACAAAGTTTTGAAACAACTCATACAACTTCCCCTGCTGGTGCACCACTTGCCTCCATTGATGCCGTGCGCGCTTTGCTGCAAACCCGCGGGCCAGAAGTACTTGGTGCACTGCTGGCCAATATCACTGAATTTAAAGCAGCCGTTCAAGCAAACTTCGACTTACCAATCTTTTTAAACACCCGTGATTTTCCTGCAGGACGCTTTGATCCCGCCAAGATTGTGCTGCGCGCAAATCAATTGGGCGCATCTGGCGTGGATATTGAAAAAGCGTTAATTGAAAACGGTATCCGCGTAGAAATGGCAGATCGCGATACCTTGGTATTTCTGGCAACTTTGGCCGATACCAAAGAAGATTTCCAAAAGCTGGCGATGGTTCTGGTAACAATTTTAAAGAAGGTAGCCACCAATCCGCGTGAGAGTGCTACAGCCCTTAGCTGGTCGGTAATTCCGCAGGTTGCAATCTCAATGCGTGATGCCTACTTTGCCGATACCGAACTTGTCTCAGCAACCGCAGCAATTGGTCGCACGTCGGCGGATCTAATTGCACCTTATCCCCCAGGCGTTGCAGTTGTTGCACCAGGTGAAGTTTTAACGCAGCAAATTGTCAGCGGATTAATTACTTCCCAAAAAGCCGGCGTACGCATTGCCTATGCCACAGATCCAACACTTGCAAACTTTCGCGTCGTTAAGACTCGCTAGCAAATTTCTTTAACGCATCTCCCGATAATCTAAATACCGTCCACTCATCCATTGGGACTGCGCCAAATGATTTATAGAATTCAATCGAAGGTTTATTCCAATCCAGAACCCACCATTGGAAACGCTCATAACCGCGTTCGGTACAAAGTTGCGCCAAGGTCTTCATAAAGCCTTTACCAATGCCGTGACCGCGATATTCAGGTTGTACAAATAGATCTTCTAGATAAATTCCGGGTTTACCAAGCCAAGTTGAGTAATTTAAGAACCACAGTGCGATGCCAACGATTTGTCCATCGACTTCGGCTACATGACAAAAGGCAACCGGGTTATCTTTAAATAAAGAGTCATTGATCTGATCTACCGTTGCAACCATCTGCTCGGGCGCCTTTTCATAAACGGCGAGCTCATAAATTAAGCGATGGATATCTGCAATATCTGCCGGCTTTGCCAAGCGAATCATCATTTGCGCAGTTTAGGGGAAAAGAAAAACGGCCAGGTTTCCCTGGCCGTTTCCCCCTCGTGGATAGGTTAAAAATTAACCGATCTTTGCAACTTGTGCGAGTGACTTCTTAAGAAGGTCACCGTCAATCACGCTGAATCCAAGTGCTGCACCCTTATCGAGTGAACAAGCTGGGCTCAAAACGAACTTTGCGTAAGCCGCAACTGCAGCTGCCTTTGTCTTATCTGGGTATGCAGTGTCAGCTAGAAGGTAAGAAACGATACCTAGTGGGTAAGCGCCCTTTTCCTTTGTTGCATAGTCAAAAGTGAGGAAGCCGTTTGCATCCTGTGTTCCAGAAGCCAGGAACGCTGCAACACCAGCTGATGCTGGTTCTACAGAGTTACCAACTGCATTGATTACATTTGCAACCTTTAGCTTATTTGCAACTGCGTAGTTGGTTTCAGCGTACGTGATTGAGTAAGGAGTCTTGCCAGCGAGCTGTGCAACACCTGTTGATGATACAGCGCCTACAACGCGACCTAGGTTATCTGCTGAGTTAATGTCTCCAGGGAAGCCATCTTTGAATACCTTGGTCTTCGCCTTAGTCCAAACTGTTGCAGCTGACTTGTTCAAGTAGTTAGTGAAGTTCTCTGATGTTCCTGATGAGTCGGAACGGTAAATCACTTTGATTGCCTTATCTGGAAGTGTGTAGCGAGTAGTTGTTGGGATTGATTGAGCAACAACTGGGTTGCCCTGTGCATCCTTAACAATTACGCCACCCTTTGTCTTGTAAACAATCTTGTTGTATGCGCGGTTGTTATCTTTGATGATCGCTGGATCGTTCCAACGCGTGATTGTTCCACCGAAGATTCCAGCGATTGTTGATGCTGAAAGTGAAAGTGGTGTACGTGAAGGAAGGTTATGTAGTACTGCAATTGGAGCAGCTACTAGTGGGATGTGAACCAATGATGCACGCTTAGTTGCTGCCGTGTAAGCACCATCTGACATCCAGAAATCACCGATTGACTTATCTGAGTTTGCTTGTCCGGTGCCTGAGCTCGATGAAGCATAAACATATGTGTGACCTGAACCAGAGGCTGCGAATGGAGCCTTGCAAGCTTCGATCAGAAGTGCTGGGAATGATGCGCCAGAACCTTGTAGATCTACTGCGTGAGCTGGTGTCGAGGCGACCAACCCGAAAACGAGTGCAACTGCTGCAGATTTTGCGAGCATTGAAACTTTCATTAATTTTCCCCTTATTAGATATAGGTGTACTGCTAGGAGAAAACTAGATAGTTGCGGTTAACGAAGTGCGCCTGCACCGTAAACGTAAGGCAACCTTTAAGTGAACAGCAGGTTACTGCTACCCGAAACGGCCAGTGACGTAATTTTCGGTGCGCTGATCCTTTGGCTGAGAAAATATGTCACTAGTACGTGAAACTTCGATCATTTCACCGGGTCCGCCATCCGATAAGAAGAAGGCTGTGTAATCAGAGACGCGGGCCGCTTGCTGCATATTGTGGGTAACGATGACGATGGTCATAGCGTCAGAGAGTTCACGGATCGTCTCTTCAATTCTCAAAGTTGATCCAGGATCAAGAGCTGAACATGGCTCATCCATCAACAGAACTTGTGGGCTTACTGCCAGCGCACGAGCGATACAAAGACGTTGTTGTTGACCGCCTGAGAGTGATCCACCGTGGGCATCTAAACGATCTTTAACTTCATTCCAAAGTCCAGCACGGACTAGGCAAGATTCCAACAGCTCGTCTTTATTATCCACTTTTAACTGGGCCAGCTTGAGGCCAGAAAGTACATTCTCGCCGATTGTCATTGATGGGAATGGGTTTGGCTTCTGAAATACCATGCCAATTTGTAGACGAATCTTAGTTACATCTACACCTGGTGCATAAACATCTTTTCCATCGAGCAAGACTTCACCGGCCATCGCAGCACCAGGGATAAATTCGTGCATACGATTGATAGTGCGAATGAAAGTTGATTTTCCGCAACCTGAAGGGCCAATCAAAGCTGTAACAGAACCTGCTGCAAATTCGAGGTTTATATCTGCAAGTACATGGTTCTTACCAAACCATGCGTGGATACCGCGGGTCTCCAGACCGGTTCCGGTTGCTTGAGTGGGTTGCGTGCGCGGTGACTTGGCATTTGCGACGCTGGCCAACGAACTTGGTTGCGCAGATGTGGTCATTTCTTTCTCGCTTTCAGGAGTCTGGATCATTTGGAAACCTTTCGGGTTGATAGCGCACGGGCTGCTACGAAGAGAATTAAAACTAAAAGCATCAGAACTAGCAGGCCAGCCCAGGCGCGCGTTAGCGCTTCTGGTGAGCCAGCATTAAATGACTTCCAGATGTAATACGGCAGAGATCCCATTGGGCCATTGAAAGCGTTTGGATTTACCTTGTCGCCGCCTCCTGTAAGAAGCAGGATCGGCGCAGTTTCACCAGCAATGCGGGCAATGCCCAAGATAACTGCTGTCATCAATCCGCTGCGGGCAGCTGGCAGAACAATCATGGCAACGGTGCGCCACTGCGTTCCACCAAGTGCGGTACCGGCTTCACGTAAATCATTTGGGATTAAGCGTAAAACTTCTTCAGATGTACGAGCAATTGTTGGAATCATCAAGATTGTCAGCGCAAGTGAGCCCATCAAGCCTGAATAAGCCTTTGTAATCGGATACAAGACGGCAGATAAAATAAATAGGCCAGCGACGATAGATGGGACACCACTCATGGCCTGCACCAAGAAGCGAATTGGTACAGCAAACTTTCCATTAATTTCAGTCAGATAAAGCGCAGTTAAGATGCCAATCGGAACGCTCATGATTAGGGCCAAGACCACCATGGTTAGCGTTCCAGTAATTGCGTGCAATAAGCCACCCGTAGCGATTGGATCAGTTGGAGTGGCCAACGACATATCAGTTGTAAACATGGATAAATGCATACCGGGCAAGCCATTTTTCAAGACAGTAAAAATAATGCTGGCGATAGGCAGAACAGTAAGGATCGCTCCAATGGCCACAACGCTCTTGATAACCGCATCTTTTGCTGCTGGGGCGCCACGAGTTACAAAAGCAAACACTCCCGTTATCACTGCATAAGCAATTATTAAGATGGCCGCATAAGCCAGCTTTCCTTTCATCGCAGTTACTCCAACGAATGCATATGAGAATGCGATAGCTAAAATTATAAAAGCAAAGTCCCGGATACGATCTCTTGGGCTTTTGGCCCATGGCTTAGTTGGTACTGCTGTAAGGGTCATCGCCCTGACTTTCCAGTTCTTTTAACAATTAAATTAGCCAGGGCATTTACAATCAGCGTTAGCAAGAAGAGAACCAAACCAGCCGCCATTAGCGCTTTAATTTCATATGGACTTGCTTCACCAAATTTTAGAATAATTAAAGATGCAACGTTACCGCCAGCACCAAGTAACACATGCCAGTTAATCTGGAAGACAATATTTAATAGTGTGTAGACGGCAACAGTTTCACCCATGGCCCGGCCAAGACCGAGCATCGCACCACCGATCACACCGCTGCGACCATGAGGAATAACAACTGCCTTAATCATCGCCCATCGCGTTGCTCCAAGGGCAAAGGCAGCTTGAATGCGATCTAGCGGTGCTTGTGCAAAAATTTCACGAGATACCGAAGTAATAATTGGAATAATCATGATGGCCAGAACGACACCGGCGACGAATGGTGACCGAGTAAAGAAATATGGTTTAACTTCAAATAACGGGATCCAACCCAAATATTTATTTATTAACTTGCCCCAGTATTCAACGCTGGGCATTAAAACCAAGAACCCCCAAATACCGAAGAGGATCGATGGGAAAGCTGCCATCATGTCGATGATCGTTACCAAGATCTTCTTCATCCAAGCTGGCGCATAAAAATTGAGGAAGAGGGCCGAAAATACTGAGATAGGCAGCGCGATAACGACCGCAACGAGTGAACACAGAATCGTTCCAACCAACATCGCTGAAAGGCCAAAATGGCTCTCCAACTTATTGCCAGCATCATCTGTGGTGATTGCCCATTCGGCCTTTGTTATAAATCCAATTCCCTCTTGCCGCAAAACTTCATATCCGCGATATGCCAAAAACGCTGCAATTAGCCCAAGAATTACCAGAGAAGAGAGTCCTCCCACTGAAACGACGCCACGAAATACTTTATCGGAGCGACGTGGCTCAGTAGAGATCTCACGGGGGCTTGGAATTAAAGTTGATGCAGACATTTTAAGCAAATCTTCCAGTCACCAAGAAAATTACGCGACGAGCAACCGAGACCGCGTGATCTGCATATCGCTCGTAGTAACGACCAAGCAAAGTTAGATCAATGGCGGTCTCAACGCCATGTTCCCAGGTTGGCGCAATTAAAGCTGAGATCAGTTGGCGATGAAGTAGATCCATCTCGTCATCATCTTTCTCAACTTGCGCAGCGAGTGCTACATCGCGAGTTGATATTACAACGCCGGTCTTGGTTGCAATCTTCTCGGCAGTAACTCCCATAGATTCGATTAACCCCAGAACTTGATCCGGGACGGCTCCTGCTGGGTGGCGCAGTCTTACAACCTTGGCTACGTGATGTGCAAGATCGCCCATGCGCTCAAGATCAGCTGACATGCGAAGCGCGGTTACAAGTGCACGCAAATCCGAAGCAACTGGTTGTTGACGCGCAATGATGTCAATGATGCGTGCATCCAAATCGTGTTGGACGGTGTCAATCTTTTCATCGTTGGTAATAACTTCTTCGGCAAGTGAAAGATTTTTTTCACTAATGGCACGCGTTGCTTTCGCCATTGAGTCAGAGACCATAACGCTTAGCTCGAAGAGAGTTTGAGAAACGCCATCGAGTTCATCTTGGAATACGGATCTAATTAAGGGCATGGTCGGACGCTAGGCGCAGTGCATTAACAGAACCCCACGGTTGAGTGAACGGAAGGTGAACTGGACGTTTGGGGCTATAGAGTTCGGTTATGTGGCGCCGCGCTAAGGCAGAAGAGGTTCTAGACCAGCGCGAACTACCCCTTTTGCTCGTAAGCGCCCTTGACCAATTAGATGGTGCCAGCCTCGTTATCGCCCCGGGTGAAGTAGCGATCTTCACCAATTCCGAAGCCGAGAAACTCGGAATTCTGCGCGATGGTCGAATTCAAAGTGAAGAACTTCTTGCATCTATCCGCGTAGTTCGCAGAACAAATATAAAACAGACCGGCACTATTGAAATTGCACGTGGTCCAATCGGTGAAGGCAAACGTGAAATTACCGTAACAATAATTCCTTTAACTGAGAATGAATTAGTTTTAGTTTTGCTCCGCGATGAAAGTGAAGCACAACGCGTTCATGATGTACGTCGTGACTTTGTTGCAAATATTTCCCACGAGTTAAAGACTCCGATTGGTGCACTCTCTTTACTAAGCGAAGCAGTCCTTGGCGCTAAAGATGATTCAGAAGCGGTCTCAAGATTTGCTGCTCGCATGCAGATCGAAGCTAAGCGTCTTACTGATTTAGTCCAAGAGATTATTCAGTTGTCACGTGTGCAAGATTCTGATCCACTGAAAGAAGCGCAGCTGCTTTCCGCATCCGACATTATTAAAGAAGCCTTCGATCAATGCCGCACAACCGCTGACTCGCGTCAGATCACATTAACTTTCCAGGAGTCCGAAGATGGAGCCATCCTTGGCGATCGTGAACAGTTGACTATGGCGATTCATAACTTAATTGAAAATGCTATTAATTATTCTCCTGCCGAAACCAAGGTCGCTGTTAGTACTTCTATCCAAGATGAGATCATCACAATCTCTGTTGCTGACCAAGGTATCGGGATACCGGAGGCAGAAGTAGAGAGAATTTTCGAGCGCTTCTATCGCGTAGATCCTGCTCGCTCGCGCGAAACAGGTGGCACCGGACTTGGTCTATCAATTGTTAAGCACGTCATCACCAAGCACGGTGGTGAGATTTCAGTATGGAGCTCCGAAAATGTCGGCAGCACCTTCTCTATTCGCCTTCCAATCCAATCGCTAAAAGAGGATGAATGATGACCAAAGTACTAATAGTCGAAGATGAGATTTCATTTTCTGATGCCCTTGCCTATCTCTTGAAAAAAGAGAACTATGAGGTTGAAGTTGCCGTCAATGGCACACAGGCCATTGAGTCATTTAATAACTTTGCACCTGACCTAATCTTGCTTGATCTTATGATCCCTGAAGTATCTGGCACTGAAGTCTGTCGCGTGATCCGTTCTACATCACAAGTACCGATCATTATGTTGACTGCAAAAGATACTGAAATCGATAAGGTCGTTGGTCTAGAACTTGGCGCAGATGATTATGTAACAAAGCCATACTCATCTCGCGAACTATTAGCTCGTATTAAGGCGGTGATGCGCCGTAATTTAACTGATTCACATCCAGCAGAAGATGGACATGAACTAGCCGTTGGACCAATTCGTATGGATCTGGATAAGCACCAGATTACGGTAAATTCGATTACCGTTACTTTCCCTCTTAAAGAATTTGAACTGCTTGAGTATTTAATGCGTAATAGCGGCCGAGTTCTGACCCGCAGTCAATTAATTGATCGCGTCTGGGGCAGTGATTACTTTGGCGATACCAAGACTTTAGATGTACACATCAAGCGTCTGCGCGCCAAGATTGAATCTGATCCTGCTAATCCCACGATAATTCATACTATCCGCGGACTTGGCTACAAGCTAGAAATTTAATGCCCTAGCAAGTTATTCGTGAAAGTGTTACCAAATTTATTTGTAGGATCAATTTGCTGCACTAATTTCATATAGTCATCCAACCTCGGCATAACCGATTTTAGATATTCGGGGCTTGCCGAAAAGACTTTGCCTAGATGTGGCCGGTATTTAAATGGCGCAAGCACGGCTTCTACAACTTTTACAAATTCGTAAACCGCATCTACTTTTTTCCAGGTGAAGTGAATTCCTATTGAGTCCCGCTGATAATGCGGGCTCATCCATAAGTTATCTGCCGCAATCGCTCTAATTTCTGTCACCCATAAAATCTCATTTATCTGCGGCGCAATCTTTTCCAGCGCGGCAATTGCAGCTGGTGCATCTTTGCGGTCGACGAAGAACTCACTCTGAATCTCATCGCCAGCACTTGGGGTGAACTCCATTTTAAAATGTGGCAAACGCAGATGCCATGGTCCACTTACACCCATCTGTTCGGTGCAGGGTTCGGGATTTAAACCTGGCAAAGGATGACGATTGGAAGTTGCGGGATAGGCTTCAAATAATCCAGCAGGTGCTTTTGCGCCGCTGCGATACTTTGTCCAAACTTCTCCCCCGCCGGCAGCTGCCCAGGTAGTGAAGTAACTGACGCTATATGCCAGAGACATAATTTCATCGAGGTTAGCTGCATATGTTTCGCGCGACATTCCGCGATAGACCGTCTGTTCTACGTTAAAAGTTGGCTCAATTGCTAAATCAACTTTGCTAACGATTCCAACTAGACCTAGTCCGACTACAAAACCTGCAAAATCTGGATCTTGCGAAGTTACGGACTTGATATTTCCGTCCGCCAGAATAACTTCGAGTCCACGTACCGCGGTTGCTAAATTTCCATTCCCAACGCCAGAACCATGTGTGGCGGTGGCAATTGCACCAGCAACTGAAATGTGTGGAAGTGAAGCCATGTTATGAAGCGCCCAACCGCGATCATGCAGTGCAACTGCAATTTCTCCGTATTTCATACCGGCCGGAACGGTAACGATCGCGCGATCTTTATCTATAACAATCTCTTGCGACATATTTTCAAAGGTAACTGAAGCCGCGCTGGTATCTGCAATAGCGTTAAAGCAGTGGGCGCTACCGCGTGCACGAATCTTTCCTTCCTTTGCAACAATCTTGGCGAGCTCATCCACTGTCGCAGGAGAATGTGTATGAGAATCTTGAAAAGTTACCGTGCCTGACCAGTTCTTCATTATCCAATGACTCCCGTTGCTAGTCCTACTAGAACCAATGTTCCCAAGGCGATACGGTAGTAGATAAATGGCGCAAAGCTCTTGGTGATTACATATTTAAGTAACCAAGCAATAACGGCATAGCCAATTACAAAGGCAATTACCGTCGCAACCAGAGTTTCTGGGAGGCTAAAGACTTGACTCGCAGAGCCCTCACCGAGGGCACCTTTTAATTCGTAAAGCCCGCTGCCAAATACTGCCGGTAGCGCCAATAGGAATGAATAACGAAGCGCAGCTTCGCGGCTATAGCCAAGCATGCGCCCCATTGCGATAGTTGCACCAGATCTTGAGACTCCTGGGACCAGAGCAAGTGATTGCGCTAATCCATAGAGAATTCCATGTGCAGGTGATAATTCATGTAACTCTCGTTTAACTTTTCCATATTTATCAGCAATTCCAAGAATCACACCGAAGATAATCATTACCGACGCAATTAGCCAGAGCGAACGGAAATCTTTCTTAATTATATCTTGCCCTAAATAACCTAAGGCGACTATCGGAAGTGATCCAAGAATAATTAGCCAGCCCATGCGAGCATCGCGTTTTTCAGCACTATCTAATTGGCGGCGCGCAATCTGGCTAATCCAAGCTTTAATAATTCGCAGAATGTCAATTCTGAAGTAGATAAGCACAGCAAGTTCGGTTCCAATTTGTGTGATCGCAGTAAATGAGGCACCTGGATCTTGGATGGTGCCAAATAAAGCGCCAGCAATTCTGATGTGTGCGCTAGATGAGATGGGCAGAAACTCAGTTAAGCCTTGCAGCACGCCTAGAAAAATCGCTTCTAACATCAAATCCTCTTTCAATATCAAGCATTTGCACAGGCCCTAACAGAGCAAACAATACACTTAATTCATTATGAGTTTAAGTTTAGTGCTTCTCTTAGTCTTGATCGGATTCTTGATCGGGCTATCCAAGACCGCAATTGGTGGAATTGGAATGATAAATGCAGCGTTATTGGCAACGATCTTGCCGGCAAAAGAATCAACTGGAGTAATGCTGGTTTTGCTTATATTCGGTGATTTATTTGCTATTGGCGTTTATAAAAAACATGTCGAATGGCATGTTCTGCAAAAGATGATTTGGCCGGTTATTGCAGGCGTACTCGTTGGTGCATATTTTCTCGCCCACACCACTGATCAATTACTAAAGAAAACCATAGGCTGGATTGTTTTAATTCTGGTTGCCTTATATCCAGTCAGTCAGCGTTTGCAGAAACAAGATATAGATATAAGTGTGAAATATCCCAAGCCGCTGCGGGTGGTCTTGGGTTGTATGGCCGGCTTTATGAGCATGGTTGCCAATTCAGGTGGCCCACCAATGAGTATCTACCTTTTACTTCGACGTAATTCAGTTATGAATTTCCTGGGTAATAGCGCCTGGTTCTTCTTTGTAATCAACGTGTTTAAGCTGCCATTTACTTTAGGCCTTGGCCTCTTAGATTTTCATTCATTTCACTATATCTTTCCCGCTCTACCGGCGGTGCCAGTCGGCGCAATTATTGGTCGCAAGCTGGTTTCCAGAATAGATCTAGAGCTCTTTCAAAAGATCACTCTAATCACGGCAGTTGCCGCTGGCCTTAATTTAATTCTTCGCTAATGAACAGCTATTTAAATTGTTTTAGCAAAAGATAAGTAGTCGCGGCCAACGCCATCTTCTAAGAATAAATTTTTCATTGTGCCTTCAAAGCTCCAGCCCGCTTTCTCAAAGGCACGACGCATCGCAACATTTGCTACATCAGTTGAACCTTCCAAACGGTGAAAATTATTAGCTTGCGCCCATTGCCAGGCAAGTTCAAGTGCTTTAGTACCAGCACCTTTACCTTGTTGATCTGCAGCAATATCAATTCCAATATGAGCAACGCCTTCTGGCATCGTTCTATCGCAGTGGCGTAACTGCACATCGCCAATCAACTCTTCATTTCTTGCCAAAGCCAAGTGAATGTAGTGATCAATCCATTTTCCAGTTCCATCGAAGCGAACCTTAAAGCGCAGCTTGGCATCATCGGTTTCGAGCCCACGTACTTGGCAGGCACGCTCAAACTCTTCTTCCTTATATGGGCGAAGTTGGAAACTCATAGATAGAACTTTATGGCAAAAAGGAAATATCTACTAAGATAGAAATATGACTCAATCACCTTTCCTTTATATGAAGGAAAATTCCAAGACTGTGCTCTGGAATGACTCAGCTGATCCAAAAGAGTTGAAAGATGCACTGACCTGGGGAATCGTTGGCGCAACGTGCAATCCGATCATCGCACTGAGCGCCATTAAGACCGATAAAGAGTATTGGGTTAGCCGCATCAGGGATTATGTAAAGAACCATCCTGCTGCAACAGATGATCAAATAGGTTGGGCGATGGTTGAAGAACTCTCGGTCAATGCGGCAAAAATCCTTGAGCCAGAGTTTGAAAAATATAACGGGCGCAATGGGCGCTTATCCATTCAAACCGATCCTCGTAATTTCCGCGATGCCAAAGCTCTGGCCGATCAAGCTTTTGAATTCTCCAAGATTGCTAAAAACATAATCGTTAAAATCCCTGTTACATCGGAGGCAATCAGTGCATTTGAAGAGGCCACCTATCGCGGGGTAAGTCTTAACGCAACAGTCTCATTCTCGGTTGCTCAAACGATTGCTGTTGCCGAAGCTATTGAGCGCGGGTTGAAACGTCGTGAAGCTGAAGGCCTAGATATTTCACAGATGGGGCCAGTCTGCACAATCATGGTTGGTCGCGTTGATGATTGGGTAAAAGTGTCGGCTGAAAAAACGGGCGCACTAATTGATCCAGGTGCAATGGAATGGGCCGGCGTTGCCGTCTTCAAACATGCACATCAGATCTATAAGCAACGTGGTTATCGCACGCGATTACTATCTGCAGCATTTCGCAATCACATGCATTGGAGCCAGATTATCGGTGGAGATGCCGTTATCTCTCCCCCATATGGATGGCAGGTAAAGATAAATAACTCTGGAATTATCCCAAACCCAAATAGCATCGAAGAGCCGGTGGATCCAACTATTTTGAAGACTTTGCAAACTTTGCCTGAGTTCAACAAGATGTATGACGTTGATGGGCTAAAAGAGAGTGAGTTCACCAATTTCGGGGCAACTCTTCGCACACTGCGTGGCTTCTTACAATCTGTAAATGACCTTGAATCATTCGTCCGCGATGTAACGGTTCCTAATCCAGATAAGTAAAGCAATTTAACGCTTAGCTTTTAGTAACTTTCTTCTTGATCAAATCTGAAGCAAATCTAATTGGAGCGATTTCTAGGCGATGTCCAAGGCCAAAGTAGATCGGCAAGGCGATCGCTCCAGATAACGCTAAAGTCAAGGCGCTGCTGATTAGGTTTGGTGAGCCGGAATTCAGTCGATCTGCAACCAGTTGTGAGATCACCAAACTTGGCGTAAAGGCAATCGCAGAAATAAAGGTCAACGCGATTACATCTCTACGTAAATTCATAACTCCGATTTGCTTACCTAAAAGATGTCGTGCCCACTGAGAGCTAGCCAGATATCCAATTCCAAATGAAACCGCGATTCCAACGGTAATTAAACGAATCGGCAGTATTAAATAGCCAATGCTGGCGCAGGTAATTGTCACTATATTCATTACCAAAGTGATCCCCGCAGGCGTCTTGGTGTCCTCAAAGGCGTAGAAACCACGCAGCATTACATATGAACTGCAGAATGGGATCAACCCCAATGCAAAGCCAGAGAGAATCAAACCAATCTGATCGGCATCTTGGGTACGTGATCCAGCAAAGATGAAATGGGCAATCGGTCGGCCTAAGAATAAGAGTGCGAAGGCGGCGGGGATGATGATTGAATATAGGTGAGATAGCGTCAATTGAATTTCATCACGAACTTGTGCAATATGTGACTCTGCTGCAAAACGTGAAATTCGCGGTAATAGCGCTGTAACAAGTGAGACTGCAATGATCGAATGTGGGAGCAAGAAGATGAAGTGAGCATTCTGATAAGGAGTAAAACCCACACCTGCGTCAATGCCGGCGTTTTTGGCACGAACAGATGCCGCCGTGGCAAGATTTACAATCACCATAAAGCCAACTTGATTGATTAAAACAAAGACCATCGTCCACTTTGCCAGATGAGCAGATTTGCCAAGTGATGACCAATGAAAGTTTGGCCGAAGTCGCACACCAGTCTTAGCAACAACTGGAATAAGAATGGCAGCTTGGGCAATCGCACCCAGAGTTGTACCCAGACCTAAGAGAGTTTTGGCTCCTGAACTAATAACTCCGTTGGCAGCATCGGGTGCTATCGCCATAAACCCAATAAGAACTCCAATAACGATCAAGTTGTTTAGTATCGGTGCCCACATCATTGGACCGAAACTTCCGCGCGCGTTAGCTATTTGGCCAAGCAGTGTAAAGAGCCCTAAGAAAAGTACCTGCGGCAGGCAGTAACGGGTGAAGAGAACGGTTAATTGAAATTCATTCTCTAATCCAACTCCCCCAAACTTGGCGGCGTAAAGTCGAACAACTAGTGGCGCTGCGATTACACCTATAAGAGTTGCTAACCCGAGAATTGTGAAGGTTGCGGTTGCAAGTTGAGAAACATATGAATTACCTCCATCTTTGCTCTTCATCTCTCGGACGATTTGTGGCACAAAAACTGCGTTCAGCGCGCCTCCTGCGACCAAGATATAAACGACGGTTGGGACAGTGTTAGCAACAGAAAAAGTGTCACCTAGGATCGCAGTTCCTAGAGCGGTAACTAAGAGCAAGCTGCGGGCTAAACCGGTAACACGAGAAATAATTGTTCCAACAGCCATGATGGCTGAAGAGCGCAATACTGATGTTTCGCTCATATTTTATTTAACAATAATCTGATCAAAGGTTGTTGTGGTGTAGCGGACTCGAATCGTTAATTCATCCCCAGGTTTTGGTTGATTTGAACCGTTGTAAGTAAGCAGTGAACATTGCATATGGGGCGTTTCAATAAAATCTAACCCTTTACCTTCCCAGCGATAAGGGCTCCGCATTTTTCCAAAAGCTGCTTCAAGCGCGCGCGCAATAATCTTGACTCGACCAAGCAAAGAGTAATCACTCTGAGGTGCTGTGAGCCCAATTCCGTGCGCCGTGCCCCCACTAGCAACAATTACATTTCCATTTACTTTTCTCTGTTGGTATCCAGCGGTGCCTTGAATCTTGCGATTCTCAAGTACCGTAGCTCTGGCTTCGAGCGCTGAATCTGCTCCCAACCAGAGAGATGTACCAATTCGTTCGCGGAAAGTTATTTTTGGGAATTCTCGCTTTATGCGATCTACATCCTGAATATGCGAAATCCAAACGATACTTCCTTCAGGCAAAAGTTTAAGTATTGAACTCAGCCAATTGCGATCAATCTTTGCAATCGGCAGATGCAAAGTAAAGCCGTGTAGCGCTAATCCACGATTTTGAACAATCGCAAGAGCCCGATTTAAATCTGAAATATTAATTCCATGACGGTTCAGTGGAGTCAGAATCTCAATGATAACTTTTTCTTTAATGTCGAAACTTTGGAGAGTTTCTAGGCTAGATACAGTATGAATAACTTTAGAATCAAAAATATCACTTTGAATTTGATCTGGTGAAAGAATTATAATTTCACCAGCAAAAGCTGAACGGACCTTTAAAACTTCACTGGCTAGTCCCACGGCAACAGTTTCTACGCCCAAGCGGCTTGATTCTGCTGCAAGAAATTCCAGCCCAAATCCATAACCATTTCCTTTTATCACAGGCGCGAGTCCTGGTTTTGCGCTGACCATCGCGCCGAGATGTGACCGCCACTTATCTCCGTCGACGTGAAGTGAAAGTGGCATAACCGTAGATTACTTGCGAATGCGGAGATATGTGGCGAAGGCGAGCGACCAGAACTTGCTAATTGGCTTCTCCCATTCGCCAACTAGTTGACGTGCATAGCCACCGGTGCCAACTTTGAATTGGATCAACCCAGCATGGGGGTCTTTTGGATCCAAGGTTGGAGTAATTCCTCGTAAGTCATAGCAAGTGGCGCCACTGGCCATTGCATCTTTCATCATCTCCCATTGGACTGCATTACTGCCACGCGCTTCACGACCGAAGGCAGAGGATGCACCGTATGAATACCAATAGTGATCGCCAACTTGAATAGCGATTGTTGATGCGGTTATCTGCCCTTGCCATTTTGCTAAGAAGAGTTTCAAATGTTGGTCATCGCGATTTAGCTCATCCCACATCCGCTCGAAATACCGCAGTGGCCTAGGAATAAAATTATCTCGTTTGGCAGTTTCTACATAGACCTGATGGAAATCAGCGAGCTCAGATCTAGTTCCCTGAAATACTTCTACTCCCTCTTTCTCGGCTTTCTTAATATTTCGTCGCCACTGTTGATTAAATCCAGCTGCCAGACTTTCTTCATTTTGGTTTCGTAAATCAATCTGAAATACAAAGTTTGGCTGACCTTCGCTAAAACCACTTTCTGAAACAACTGAGCGCCAACCCGCCTTATTGAAATTTTCAATTGCACCTCGACCACTCTCGTATTCAACTGTCGCGTCAGTCGTTAGCAAAGAACTAGCTTGATCAGATGCGAGTGCTGCCTTAATGACCTCAGGTTCCCAATCCCTAAATGGGATAGCAGGGCCAATACGCAAAAGGAAAATATCCTCTTGCTTGGCAAATACTTCTAGCGCTGCCAGCACTTTTCCCTTGTGGGAATGGTTTGGCAAGAAGAGCGGGCCTTCTGGAATATAACCAAATGATTTACCAACAACAGGAAGTGCGCGGGTAAGAAGCAAGGCAACCCCAATAATTGATGAACCAGCAAAAACACCGAGAGATTTACTCTTCCAGTCAGTCTTAACCGCGCCCCATTCGGGAAGTTGCAGAAAAGATGCACTTGGCAGCTCTGAAATGAAATTCCGATGTACCTCTTGCGAGATTGATCGTATTTCGATTTGCATTGGGCTATCTTACCTTTTCGAACAACCTAATGTTTTCCGCTCAGATTTATGAAGATTTAAATGATTTTGGATCATATATAAGTGTGTAAAGAGCCATCGAGTTTTTACCATCTTGTGAGTTTGGGTCAAAGATAGAATCCTGCGGTCCAGCGATTGCTAACACCATCCCATTTTCTTCAACGACTTTGCTGCCATAAAGTGGCGGTTCATTAGGGTTTTGCGCTTTATCAAAATCTGCCTTTGCGAAATAGTAAACCCCAGCATATCCGTGGATTGATCCATCATCGGCTGTGTAATTAATCCTTACTTGCGCAATCGCCCCAGCCTCTTTTGCCTGTGCGGTAAATGGATTTAAAGTATCTAAAGCCATATCTTCAACCGATAAACGCTTCGCAATTTCCGACGGTACAACTATCGAATAAGGAGCAGGCGCCAAACTTACATTAACTAACTGAGTTGAGCCGTTAGCGCAGGATGCGAGGAGAAGTAAAAGCGCAGGAATTAGAGCAATCTTGGCTCGCATCAATTTTTTACCTTTCATGCACCGTCCTTAGAAGTCTAACAGTGCACGGGAAATTCTGAGTTGATCTCAAAGTGGAAAGTTTCTAAAAATAACGAAGTGGATCTTCCTATAAGCGCCAGGCGGGCAACGCGCTAGTGAGCGTACTCGGTATCACCAACAGCTTTCTTAGGTAGTGCAAACGTTATGAGTAGGAAGATGCTTACCAATCCAATCTGAAGAAGCAACGCGTGTCTGAATCCCACATCAATGGCACCACTAGCAACCTTATTAAAGAAGATTGTTCCAAAGAGAGCTACGCCGACAGAAGATGCAATTGATTGCACCGCTGAAAGTACTCCTGAAGCCGATCCGACTAACTCATCCTTAATCGCCAGCAAGATCGCATCAAATAGCGCTGCAACAACTAGACCTGTACCGAATCCAGATACCAGCATTCCAGGGGCGATATGCCAGAAGTTAAATGATTGCATATCTGGCAATGCGAAGAACAAGAGTAAGGCACCAGCAATTTGCGCAGCCGCGCCAAGTTGAAGCACGCGCGTTCCGAATTTCTCAGCCAGAACTGCGCCGCTCAAAGCACCGCCCATAGCTGTTCCTAAGGCGATCGCGATATTTGCAATACCTGCGCCACGAGCTGAATAACCCTCGCCGATTTGCAAGAACAACGTGATGATTAAATAAACTCCGGTAAAGCCGGCGAAGAAAGTAAAGATTCCAGCCAGCCCCAAGTTATAGGTGCGTGCTTTAAAGATATCTGGATCAACAAGTGGTGTGCGATTGCGAGAAATTACCCAACGTTGCTGCAATGTAAATAAGCCAAAACCAACCAGAGAAACTCCCAATGAAACGAAAGTCCAGAGTGGCCAGCCGGCCTCTTGTCCTTGAATTAGCGGCAAGAGCAGTAGCCCAGATGCAACGATTATCAACAGGCTACCAAGCAGATCAATCTTGATTGAATGATCTGATGCCTTCTTTGGCAAGTATTTCCAAGCCAATACAAAATTGATTATTCCGATTGGAATATTAACCAAGAAAACTGCCCGCCATCCAGTTGATGCGATATTGCCATCGATGATGAAGCCACCAACGATTGGTCCAAGAATTCCACCAAGTCCGAATACCGGTCCAAAAATTGCAAATGCTTTGCCAAGTTCTTCAGGAGGAAACACATCGCGAATAAACCCAATGATGTGTGGGAGCACAAGCGCGCCTGCGAAACCTTGAATTAGGCGAAAGGCGATAAGTAATTCAATATTTGGCGCAATGGCACAGAGAAGTGAGGTAACTGTAAAACTAGCCAGCCCAAGTAAAAATATATTGCGTCGCGAATATCGATCAGCAAGACGTCCACCTAATACCAAGCCTGCACCGAGAGTCAGGGTGTATCCGCCGATAACCCATTGCAGGGCAGATGGCGATGCGCCGAGCTTTTCCTTAAGAGAAGGGCCTGCCACGTTAACAATCGTTGAATCTAAGAGATCCATGATTTCTGCTGCCAGGACAATTCCCAGTATTAACCAACGATTCTTATTCACTGAAGTCTCTGTATTCATTGGAAAATACTACAGCGTGAGCCAGAAAACTTTGTTTTAGGATTATGAACGAGCAATGAATAGTGCCACTTCCTCGCCTCCGAAGCAGCATCTTGGATCACCGACCAAGTCATTGTGCTTGACGGCGGTATTTCTAGTAATTATCTATAATAGATAAAAATTTAAATTAATCTTTCACTCAAGAGCACGTAAGAATTCAACGCTCTTGCGAACAGATTCTATGGGACCAACCCCACTAAGTGGCTCAGCAGAGAGAGTCAAATCTTGTTCTAAAACAAACCAACCACTATATCCAGCACCTTCGACAAGATTTTTTACAACTTGCTGCATGTCGATATCTCCCTGACCCAGCGGTACATAAAGATTATTTGACACTCCAGTAAAATATGAAATTTGACCGCTACGAACTTTTTCGGCAAGTGCTCCATCTACATCTTTCATATGAACATGGCCAACACGATCTGAATAGTTTTGCGAGAAAAAAACAGGATCGGTGCCACCAAGAAACATATGACCGGTATCTAGGCAGAATTTAATATTCGAACCCTGAATCACTTGCATAACATCATCGCGAGTTTCAATCATCGTGCCGAAATGGGGGTGTAAAACAGCATCGACTCCTTGTGCTTCGCATGCCTCACGAATTCGATTTAAATTTTTAAATAGGGTATTCCAGCCATCTTCATCGAGTTTTGGTCTTTTTTCATCGTATCCATCGACTCCGGTATTTGCCGCGATGACTAATTCATAAGCACCTGTAGCTTTATAACTTTTTAATTCCTCTAGAACTTCAGGAAGCGGATCATGATCTGCTCGATGAATTACTATCGGGAAAAACCCACCGATTGCTTCCATCGCAAGCTTGTTCAGAACCTCAGAACGCGCTTTCGCTTCACCCGGTAAGAATCCTGCTGGTCCAAATTCGGTAGCCCCAAGACCAAGTTCAGACATTTCGCGTAAAACGCGCTCTGCACCCATTTGATGGCCCCATCCTGGCGCCTCGCAAACGCCCCACGAAATAGGAGCACCAGCTATCTTTAATTTACCCATCACTTTCCCCTTACTCTCATATTTGCAATTGAATTTGAATTTGCATCCTCAAGTGCATCTCTTACTCCTTGCGCCGCCATTTGATACGTGGCTACTGTCGATTTGCGACTAAGACCCATCAAATGGGGAGTTAAAACTGAATTCTCGTGGTCAAAAATAGGGTGATGTTTTGGTGGCTCATTCTCAAAAGTATCAAGTCCAATTCCTCCAACTTTTCCTGTACTTAGTGCTGCAAGGGCATCATCTAAATTGACTAGACCACCACGACTGCAATTTATAAGAATTACACCCTCTTTCATCAGACTGATACTCGACTGATTAATTAACTGACTATTCTCTGGGCTGTATGGAATATGAAGTGAAATATAATCTGATTGAGCATAAAGAGAATCAAGATCGCCACTTAAATGAACTGGAACTTCTACATGAGGATCAAAGACAATTGTTTTCATCTCGAATGCGTGCGCCAGATTGACCACAATTTTGCCGATTCTGCCATATCCAATTACACCAAGTGTTTCTCCAGATAAGTCTCCTACCGGGTAATTTTCTCTATCTTTCCAATTATTTTCTCGTACTAACTTTGTTAAAGGCTGAAGTCTCTTGCTTAGCGCCAATATATGGGCGAAGGCACCTTCTGCGACTGCTCTTGAGTTAGCCCCAGGGGTAATTAAGACTGTGATTTTTCGGCGATCTGCTTCATCTAGATCAACTAATTCGACTCCCACGCCTGTGCGAGCAAGAACCTTTAAATTGGGCATTTGTTCTAATAATTCACGATCACAACGGTAATTTCCACGGACAATTGCCCCTGAAGCTTCTTTTAAGTCATTTAAAGATGGATTTTCAATGTAATTGATACCAGAACCAAGAATAGGTTGAACAATTTTCGATTGAACACTGCCTAGCCCAACCACCAATTTTGTCATTTAATCTCTTTTTTAGCCTCTATAAGATTCTTTTTCATAGAATCAGCAAGTAAAATTGAATCACTTGCAATACCGATAAAATTAAATCCCATTTGTCGATAGTCGGCAGCGCTTGACCCATTCGGTGCAAGAATTCCAGCTTGCTTTCCACAAGACTGCGCTGCTGATAGGACTCGATCTAAAGCAGATAAAAATATTGGACTTTTAAAATCTCTTGGAACCCCAAGAGCAAAACTCAAATCTGCCGGACCAACAAATAAAATATCGACGCCGTCAATTGCAGCAATGTCTGCAACTGAATCTAGCGCGCCAACTGTCTCGATTTGTATGATGCAGGTCGCCTTTGAAGGACCATCAAGAAATCCAAGATCTTGTCCCCAAAGTGCACCGCGGTTATAAGTGGCAACGCCCCGATCACCGAATGGTGGGGTACTGAAATGGGAGACTACTTCTCGCACCTGCGCCGCACTCTCAACTCGCGGCACCATAACTCCGGTAATTCCAGAGTCTAAAACGCGATTTATTCGAATGCGATCATCAGACTCGACACGAACTAGCGATGTAATTCCATATGCGCCCGCAGTTGTAATCACTGAACCCAGTTGAGCTTCTCCCCCTGGACCATGTTCAAGATCAAGAAGAACCCAGTCCATTCCGGATATTGCTGCGATTTCAATCGCCATTGGAGTAGCAAGGCCTAGAAAAATACCGAAGGTCGCCTCACCGGTTGAAACTCGTTTCTTAAACGCTCCATGATCCAAAGGTGTTGTCACTTAGGCATGCCATCTTTGAGTCTTGAGTCCCTCGTTGTAATCATTACGAGGCTCACTTAACCAAGGTTGATTACCTGAATCAACTTCAGCAGGAGCGACATCCCACCAAACTTCTGAAGGGGGCAGTACTTCGTGAGGGATAGTTGGGACCACAATAACGATTGGGCCTTTTTGATTTCGTGTAGATGCAAGGGTGGCACGCACTTCGGCAGCGGTTATCGGTCGATAGGCGCTCGCACCCAAGCCCTCAGCCACTTTAACAATATCTATTTTTAGATAATCGCCCTCAAGTCGCGGCGCCTTTCCGACAGCAGTGGCTGACTCAGACACTGAAGGACCTTCACCTCGGTATCTAAATTCATTTGCATAGTGATTTCCGACCCGCCACATCTGCAGTCTCCGAATTACTTGATAGCCGTGATTTTCAGAGATTACGTATGTAACATCAAGGTGCTCCTGCGCCGCGGTAACGATCTCAGAGGGCGCCATTACAAAAGTACCATCACCGATAAATGAGATTACTCGTTTGGAAGTATCAGGGTTAGCAAGGCGCACACCAATTGCCGCGGGTATTTCATATCCCATACAAGAAAATCCAAATTCAGTGTGGGTAAAGCGGCCATCGGTTGCATCCCACACCTTCAAAATATCTCCGGGAGGCCCACCTGCCGCTGTAATCATAAAGTCGCCAGATTTTGAGGACTCCTGCATTAAACCAATTAATTGTCCTTGGGTTAGTACTGCGTCAGTCTCAGGTGAAGTGATCTTGGATTTATCAAAGAGAATGGCAGGGTTTAAAACGCTCAAGCGAATTTTCTTCCACTCAGCCATTGTTTTAGTAATTTGACTCTGCCAAGCAACTGGCACTTTATAATTAGCAAGGGACTTTTGAAGTGAAATTAACGATTTTTTTGCATCTCCAATTATGGGGGTGGCGCCCTGCTTAAAAGCATCAAGTTCAGTTACATTTATTGAAACAAACTTAACATTTGGATGAGAAAATAAAGATTGTGATGCAGTTGCAAAGTCAGTGAGCCGAGTCCCAACGCTTATAATTACATCAGCGCTTCTTACAAGACTATTAGTTGCAGGCGTTCCCTCTAGTCCGATGCCTTGCAGAAACCAGTCACCAGGATTTTGAATTGAACTCTTTCCACCAAAGGTCTCGCACACTGGGATACCAGTGGCATTTGCGAAGTTTTCAAGTTCACGAGTAGCTTCGGAATAAATTACTCCGCCTCCGGCAATAATTACAGGAGATTTTGAATTAGCAATAATTTTTGCCACCGCATCAACGTCATCCTGAGACGGGACAGGGCGGCGAATTTGCCATTCTCTCTCTGCAAAGAAATCAACTGGCCAATCAAAAGCATGTGACTGAATATCTTGAGGTAGTGAAAGAACAACTGCTCCTGTATCTGATGTGCTGGAAAGGACGCGAAAGGCCTGCGGCAGGGAGTAAAGCAGTTGTTCGGGACGAGTTATTCGATCAAAGAATCGCGAAATTGGTCTGAATGCGTCATTGACGCTCTGATCTGGCTGATTAGGATTTTCTAATTGCTGAAGCACCGGACCCTGGCGCCGTGTCGCATAAGTATCTCCGGGTAACAATAAAAGCGGAATGCGATTAACCGTAGCCAGAGCAGCAGCAGTCACCATATTCATCGCACCGGGGCCGATAGAAGCAGTCACTGCTATCAACTGCTTGCGATTCGTTGCTTTTGAAAATGCAGTTGCTGCATGGGCTAGACCTTGTTCATTTCTGCCTTGTACAAAAGGTAAGTCATCACTGTACTGATCAAGGGCTTGTCCAAGCCCTGCAACATTGCCGTGCCCAAATATTCCCATAGCTGCCGGCACAAATCGCCTGCGCACTCCATCTGAGACTGAGTACTGTGCTATTAAATATTTTAAGAGCGCCTGCCCAACAGTTAGTCGGATAGTTGCTCCATAATTTGGTGATGACAATTTACTTCTCCTTACCAGCTTCTTCCGTGCATAATAATTGTTTTTACTTCAGTCATTTCCTCCACCGCTGAGCGAACACCTTCTTTTCCAACTCCACTCGACTTTAAACCGCCATAAGGCATCAAGTCTGCTCTCCACAATGGCGTCCAATTTATATGAATGATTCCAGAATCAATTTCGCGAGCCGCGCGTATTGCTGAATCAATATCTTTTGTGAATATGCCAGAACCCAAGCCGTAAGGCGTATTGTTTGCATATTCAAGAGCCTCTTCAATCGAATTTGCATCAGATACAACAACTGCGGGACCAAATAATTCATCTTGAGCTATTGAAGCTCGTGGATTTACATCAGCAATAATTGCCGGTGTTATCACTGTGCCGCTAATTTCTGCACCAGTAATGAGTCTTGCTCCTTCAGCTACTGCAGATCGAATCGAAGTGACGACACGGTCTGCCTCCTTCAAATTAATCATGGTGCCAACATCAATACCTTCCCCTTTTGGATCACCGACAGAAATCGCTTCTACACGAGATTTGAGAGCGTCTAAAAAATCACCTTTAATTTTCTTGTCAACAATAACTCGTTGTACCGAGATACAAACCTGTCCCGAATTTATATATCCTCCGAGTGCAACCGCTCTTGTGGCTAATTCAAGATCCGCATCCGGTAGGACAATTACGGGAGAAGATGCACCGAGCTCTAAAGACAACTTTTTAACACCTGCTATCTGAGTGATTCGAGTTCCAATACTTGTTGAACCAGTGAAAGAAATCTTCCGAACTCGAGAATCACTACAAAGCGCACTGCCAAGTTCATCTCCGCTACCTGTGACAACGTTTAACACCCCTGCAGGAAGTCCGGCATCGATAAAGCATTGGGTAAGTGCAAGTGCTGTCAGCGGTGTGGCTCGCGCGGGTTTAAGAACCACACTGTTACCCGATGCTAATGCTGGCGCTAATTTATGAAGCACTAATAGAGCTGGATAGTTGAACGGTGTAATTGCAACCACCACTCCAACAGGTTGATGCAAGGTAAAGCCAATTTTATCAAGCCCTGTCCCCTTGTTAGCATCTAACGGTAGCGAGGATCCATATAGTTGAGCGCCCTCAAATGCCGCTAAACGAATGATTTCACCAGATCTTCCAGCTTCACCACGAGATTCAAGTAGTGATTTTCCATTTTCTGATGAAATCAATTGCGCCATTTCCTCGATACGCAAGTCTGCCAACTCTGCCGCTTTCATCATTACCGCAAATCGTTGATGGGCGGGAGTTCTGCGCCAAACCTGCGCGCCTTTCTCAGCAGACGACAGGGCCAATTCAACATCTGCGAGTGATGCGACTGCAGCGATCCCAACTACCTTGTTATTGTAAGGAGATCGCACTTCTTCAACGCCACCACGTAAAGGTGATTTCCACTGTCCATCAATGAATAACTTTCCTTCATAGCCTTTCACGGAACACCACCTTCCCAATAAAATTTAGTTCATTCATCAGAATTAAGTAAACAATTACTATTTAATTTTTGAAATCTTTGCGCCCTTGACCACACCCTCATTGCTTTAGTAGCCTAGCAATTCCGGTAATCCTTGGCTAGCCCTAGTTAAGTCTTATAAATACCTGAAAAGACTGGTGGGGGTAGCGTGAATTTAAAAGGAGTCTTAAGTGTCTGATATTCGCGTTGGAATCATCGGTGTTGGAATTATGGGTGCAGGACATGCACGATATATAGCTGATTCAGTAGATGGCGCAGTTGTTACAGCGTTCTTCGATCTGGATAATGCACGGATGGATTCACTTGCAAAAGAACTTAGCGCCAAATCAGGCACCTCAATAAATATGCACTCATCAGTTGAAGCTCTTGTTAATGATCCAACAGTTGATGCTGTTATCGTCTGCTCTCCAGATGCTCTTCACCCTGAACAGCTTGCTCTTTGCGTCAAAGCAAAGAAGCCGACTCTATGTGAAAAGCCTTTGGCACCTCGTCTGGAGGATGCCAAGAAGATAGCTGAAATAGTGAAATCGTCAGGTGTGCCCGTGGCCATGGGGTTTATGCGCCGCTTTGATCCAGGTTATATCCAGTTAAAGCAGGAGATTGAATCCGGTAAGTACGGTGAAGTGATTCAGATCCGAGCCCTTAGCCGTAATGCCTCAACTCCTGGTGCAACAACTGCCGCAATGATCTCACAATCAGTAGTTCACGAATTTGATATTGCCCGCTGGTTGCTTAAGGAAGAGTTCACAACTGTCTCGGTTGCCTATGCTAAAAAGACTTCACATGCCAACCCTGATATCCAAGATGCCATCAGTGTTCTGGCCCACACTGAATCTGGTGTACTTATGACTGTAGATAGTTGCGCAAATAGCACTTATGGATATGACGTCCGCGTAGAAGTTCTTATGCAGAACGGTTCGCTTGAGTTAAATAACTTAGGTGACTTAACTATTAGCTTTGGCTTTGAACTACCTGGGCGCAAGGCAGGGCGGATACATGAAAACTGGATCGGACGTTTTACCGAGGCATATATCGGCGAACTTAGCGCGTGGGTAGCCTCGATCAAAGATGGTGTTATAAATCCGAACCTTGCAACAGTTGATGATGGCATAGCAGCCAGTGCCGCCTGCGAAAAGGGAATCAACCAGCTTTAAAGATCTCTGTGCGCTTGGTCAATCCTTGCTCAAGAGTAGATTCGGTAACGAAACGTTATTACTCACTCATGTTCAAAAACTGGGGATCACCCCTTCCTTTTACCAATCTGCCTCGGCATAATTCCAGTCAACGGTTACGTCGTAGCCAATGATTGAAAGGTTCTTATTATGAGAAGTCGCAAATTAAACTTCGGAATAGTGGCGCTTAGCGCTGCCACAATTTCGACACTTGTAGGAGCGTTGGTAGTTGCTCCTTCAAGCGCTGCAGAAAAAAGAATTACGATAGCAATTATTGCTCACGGAGATGGCGGTTCATTCTGGTCGGTAGCGAAGAAGGGTGCTCTTGATGCAGGAAAAGACACTCGTTCAACCGTTACTTGGTATGGATCAAATAATGATGCTGTGAAGCAAGCCCAGCTAATCGATGCTGCGGTCACCAAGAAGGTTAGTGGTATCGCAGTTTCTGTACCAAATTACGGTGCAATTAAGGCATCAATTGCCAAAGCAATCGCTGCTGGTATTCCAGTAGTTACTCTTAACTCCGGTTCTGGAGATTTTGAAAAGCTTGGTGCAATTACTCACGTTGGGCAAGATGAAAAAATTGCCGGTAATGGTGCCGGAAAGCAATTCAAAGCCGCTGGTGCAAAAAATCTTCTCTGCGTAATTCACGAAACTGGTAACTCAGCTCTTGAAGACCGTTGTGGTGGAGCTAAGGAAACATTTGGTGGAACTGTCACAAACCTTTACGTTAAGGGAAATTCAGATCCAACAACAACAACTAACCAAGTATCTGCAAAGCTCACTGCTGACAAGACAATTGATGCAGTGCTCAGCCTTGATCCAGATATCGCAATGAGTGTGCTTGCAGCAAAGACAAGTTCCGGATCAACTGCAAAAATTGGAACATTTGATCTTTCTGCTAAAGTTGTTGGAGCTATTAAAGAAGGAACAGTTCTATTTGCTGTTGATCAGCAGCAATACTTGCAAGGTTACCTTGCAGTTTCGTTCCTAGTCCTCAACATTAGAAATGCCAACACGGTCGGAGGCGGACTACCTGTTATGACAGGCCCAGGCTTCGTGACTAAGGCGAATGCCGATAAAGTCGAAGCGTTAGCCAAGGCTGGAACTCGCTAAATTAAGAGGGAGAAATAAGAACAATCATCCGGACTCATCTAAATCGTAGGATTTGATGAGTTCGGATGATTTTCTTCTATTACCGCAAAAAGAAAAGGTCTATCAAGTGAATTCAAATACCAAGCAAGATGAACGAATCGTTCAAGTCAGCTTATTAACCCGGGCTATGCGCCGATCTGAATTTGGAGCATTGATAGGTGCATTTACAATCTTTATCATGTTTGTGACGGCAGATAAATCTGGAGAGTTTCTTACCTTTGGAGGAACCGCCCGTTGGACTGAAGTTGCCTCTTACACAGGAATTATGGCTATAGCCGTCGCCTTGTTAATGATCGGTGGCGAATTTGATTTATCTACTGGAGTAATGGTTGGTAGTTCGGGCCTCGTACTTGGACTATTGATTACAAAATTGGGTCTAAATACTTGGATTGCGATCGCTTTAACTTTTGTCTTTGCAGCACTTGTTGGAGCGCTCAATGGATATCTGGTAGTTAGGACAAAGCTACCAAGTTTTATAGTGACACTTGCAACAATGTTTGTTCTCAGAGGATTCAATCTTGGCTTCATTTACCTCTGGACAGGAACAGTACGAGTTGATGCAATTGACTCGGGTAAAAGTTTCGCGTGGCCTCGAAAGATATTTGCTTCAACGTTATGGGGGCCGTACGACTTCAGCGTTAGTGTTTTGTGGTGGATAGGTTTGACTGTGATTGCAGCTTGGGTTTTAACACGCACTAAAGCAGGAAACTGGATCTCTGCAGTTGGTGGAGATGCAAATGCTGCTCGAAATACTGGTGTTCCAGTAAAGAGAGTAAAAATATCTCTTTTTGTGACTACATCATTGGCCGCAGCACTTGTTGGAATTATGTCTGCAACTAAATTTACATCAGTACAAGCGGGTCAAGGGGTGGGAGAAGAGTTTACTTACATAATCGCTGCTGTTGTTGGTGGCTGCCTACTAACTGGTGGCTATGGGACAGTTCTTGGTGCGAGCATCGGTGCATCGATTATTGGGATAGCGTTCATTGGAATCTCCTTTGCAGGATGGAATACTGACTGGAATTACGCGTTTCTTGGTGCGATCCTCTTTGCAGCGGTGAGTGTCAATACAGCTATACGTCGTAGAGCAGAAGGGACAAAGAAATGAGTGGAAAGATTCTCGAACTTAGATCTGTGACGAAAAATTTTGGAAATGTACTTGCACTTCAAGAGGTAGATCTAGAGGTAGAGGCAGGGCAGATCACCTGCATTCTTGGCGATAATGGAGCTGGGAAATCTACCTTGATAAAGATTCTCAGTGGATCTCACAAACAAGATTCTGGTGAATTCCTCATTGATGGAACACCGACCGAACTCAACACACCTCGTGATGCCCTTGCACGGGGTATCGCAACTGTTTTTCAGGATTTAGCCACTGTGCCCTTAATGGCCATTTGGAGAAATTTCTTTCTTGGAAATGAGCCAACTAAGGGATGGGGCCCTTTTAAGCGCATTGATATTGCCACGGCTAAGAAGGTAGCTCGGGAACAGTTAGCTCTAATGGGGATAGACATCCGCGATCCAGAGCAGGCTATTGGGACACTTTCCGGCGGTGAAAGGCAAGCAGTCGTAATTGCTCGCGCGATCTATTTCGGTGCACGAGTTGTCATCTTGGATGAGCCTACTAGCGCACTTGGAGTAAAACAGGCTGGTGTGGTCTTGCGCTATGTACTTGAGGCGAAAGCACGAGGCATCGGAGTAATTTTTATTACCCACAATCCGCATCACGCATATTTGGTAGGTGATAAATTCTTAATTTTAAATCGTGGCAAATTAATGAATACCTTCGCTAAATCAGAAATTAGTAACGAACAGCTAATTAAAGCAATGGCGGGTGGAGCAGAGCTAGATGCGCTCTCACACGAACTCTCAGGCGCTAAGAAAGTTGAGTAACTCCATAAACCGAACTTAGCCACTTCGCTTAAGCATCGCCTGCATTTGCACAATTTGAGCGGATTGGTCCTTAACGATCTTCTCACCAAATACCTTGATATCCGTATTGCTTGCGTCTTGAATCATCGTGGTCATATGGATTGCACCATCGTGATGTCCAGTCATCCCTTTAAGCCAGAGCAGATCGAAATTCTTTCCGGTTGCCGCAGATAAGGCAGAGAGTTTGGCATCATCTAGCATTCCGCCCATTCCCATGGAATGACCCATGTCGGTCGTCGCTCCTGCGTCATTGAGCCATGACTTCATCTGAATAATCTCAGCTGATTGCTCTTTAACAATCGTGCCGGCAAGTGCAAGAAGTTCTGCGTCTTTGGAAGTCTTAAGAGCAATATTAGAAATATCTATAGCTTGCTGGTGGTGAGGAATCATCATCTGTAAGAACATCACATCGGCACCTGTGTACGTTGCCGAACTAGAGCCATGGTTCATACCCATCATTCCGCTGTCATGCATGCCCATGGAGCCTTCGTCACTGCCTCTATTTAACGAAATACCAACGATCGCTGCAACTAAAACAACAATTATTGCGCCCAGCACACCAGTCTTTTTAGCTACATTAATTTGCATTACTCGCTCCTTCGACTATAAAAATGTACTCGCAAATTCTTAGAATTTTCTGTCTAAGATTTAAAGGAAATGCCGTCCTACAAGCCGTTCTTCTGTCTAAATACAGCCACGATCGCATTTGCATGGCCATGGCCCATTTCAAATTTGTCTTTCAGGTGAGCCACTTGTTCCATGTGAGCAAGCTTTGGAACCTTCTTAAGTTCCTTCATCCAGTGCTCAATCGGCTTTCCATACTTCTTCTCAATGGAAGGAAAATACGACGCTGGTCCAGTTACTTTCTTTTCAGCCATAGTCAAAGTATAAAAGAAGAGTCGCCCCATGGGACGTGAGAATTGGAAAGGGCCCCGATCTCTCGAGGCCCTCCCATGCAAAGCTGATGCAACTCCTTTGACCATTACCAATAGATCGAGCTGAAACAGTTAAGGCTGTGGTGGAGGCGACGGGGTTCGAACCCGCTCCGACGGTTTGGTAAACAATCAGGCTGCCAATTACAACACGCCCCCATCACGAGAGCGAAGTTATGGTTTGGCCAACTAATGAAATGTGATCTCTAACAAACCTTTGGATAAAAATTGATTTCAGAAAGCAAAAGGGACTTGGAGATTAACCAAGTCCCAATTACTACCAAACCGTCGTGATACAACATTACACAAAATTAAAGTTACTCGCAGTAACTAAATATTAGAGAAGAGTCGCCCTATAAGCCGGAGACGACATTGTTTTGGGTGAACGTACGCTCAGGATTATCAATTGCCCTCAATTTTGCCCCCAACTTCGAAATTAGGGTTACCCTGCATCATGATTCAAAACTCAATTTCCGCAAAATATTTTCCAGTAATTACTTCAGGATTCGCAGTAGTCCTTGGAATTTGGGTAAAACTTTCGTTGACTAACGGTCCGTTATTGCCCGGTTTAGATGGTGCATATTATTGGGTGCAGGTTCAATCAATTTTAAATAATTTCTCATTAGCTTTTTCTGATCTGCCATTAATTTTATGGATTCAAGCGATTTTGGCGTGGATCATTGGTGATGTTCAACTTGCTGTCAGGATTTCTGACGCCGTATTCCCAGCGTTGTCGGCTATCCCGATTTACCTAATTGCTAGGCAGTTTAAGAACCCATTACTGCCCTCAATTGCGATTCTAGTTGTTCTTCTCAATCCAATTCAACTCTATTTTTTCACTGGTGATTTCATAAAGAATGAATCAGCAATCCCAGCAGTATTTTTCATTTGTTGGGTTTTAATGAATTGGGAGAATAAGTCAAAGCTTTTTTCCATCATTTCGTTGAGCACAGCAACTCTTTTCATAGCCTTCTCACACTTTGGCACTCTACTTCTTACTTTCATATTATTATCTATCTGGGGATTGTTTCAATTACGTGGAAGAAGTATCAAGTTCTGGATTCAAGGTACTGGATTCTCAGCTATTGGAATTATCGGATTACTCTTTTTTCTTAGATTGTTTGTGCCAACTCGTTTTACGAGGTTGGTAGATTTGGTCACATCTCCAAATGACCTATTTATTAGACCGGCTTTTGATGCTATTCGCTACGGGTATGCAAATCCAATAATGGCAAGAACGATTATTATTGGACAATCAGTAGCCTTAATATTTGCATTAATCCTTTGGATCTCTCGAGCAAATTTTACTCACTCTCATTTTTCTCTGACTGCTACTTGCCTAATCGCAACGTTCACTCTTTCCTCACCAATTTTTGGACTAGCGTGGTCTGATCGCTTGGTGGGACTCTCCTTTGTTCCCCTTAGTATTGCTGCGATCCTCATATTTGGTTCAGTTCAAATTCCATGGAAACAGGCGCTAGTTGCCGGTTTTGCTGCTGTAACACTGTTTTCTGCAGTTCAACTCAATAGTGTTCAAACAAAGTATGTCTTCTCCGAACAACAATATGGTGACTTTCAAAAAATGGTTACTGAAGTAGATATCCCTAAGAACTCCGTGATTGTTGCCCGCCACGGCGTCGAGTATTTGAGCGCTTGGCACTTTAATACTGATGTTGTATTGGATAGCTACTACCCTTCTGCTGATCTAAGTCAATACTCTTCTGTTTTTTACATCCAAGAGTGGAACGCTGGGAGTTCTGGAAAAGGCAAACCTGATCAGGATAAACCGCCTCTTTCGGGTACAACGAATAAGCCAGAGGAGCCTGGGCTAGGGGGTAAGTCTCCAAAACCATTAGGTAAAGGAGATGCTCCGATTAATTCGTCAAAGGGGCAAAATCCAGAGGGAGTAACTATTTATGCAAATACTTCCTTTGCGTTGATTAAAATTCGCTAATGAAAAGAGGAGTCGCCCTATACAAGACTAATTTCTGCCCACGTTTTTGCCCACATGCCCACGTTTTTGCCCACATAAACTTATAAATTCTTGTTAGGTTGTGCAGAGAGTTGTAAAAGAAAAGTGACCATCTCCGCACGGGAAATGGTCACTAATCAGTAATTTAAAGAAGAGTCGCCCTATAAGCCGGAGACGACATTGTTATGCGTGAAGGCACGCTCAATTCTTAAAATTGCCCCCGCAATTGCCCCCAAGTAATTACAAGGTTAGGTTATTTCAGTTCTCGCAAAACATAATTGCTAGCGAGGTCTAGTCATAGAACTCATAAGTGATTCAAGAGGTCCCTGGTCAAACCTTTTTAGCCAATGTGCTGCAAGGTTAGAAAGAAGTAGCCAAATCGCGAATGCAAGTACAAATACCTGCCAAGTCTGAAGCTCTTGAAAGAGCCCCAATCCCCATGAGCTGAAGATCCAAGCAGTGATTACCGATTGGGAAATGTAGATAGTTAGTGACATCTTTCCTGCTGGCTTCATCCATGCAACCAGTCGTGGTTTCTCCTCAACCAACTTACGAATCACACCGATGTAGAACATGGACATAAGTGGTGCAGCAACAAAGGATGCGGAAAGTGAAATCAAATAAATTGCCTCTGACGGTTCAGGGCTTTGCTCATTCTGAACCAAGAGAACTGCTGCAAGTATCTGAATCGGAGCGCCTAGGAATAGCCCTGTTTTTATCAACTTATTGTTGTGCTTAGTATCAATAGGTGATGAAAGGAAGCTGGCTCTGGCCATACGAACTCCAACTAAGAAGGCAGCAAATGCCATTCCGCCTTGAAGAAAGACACCAGTTGAAACGCTATAGGCCCACATCTCTAGGCGAGCTGGAACAGCATCGACAAAAGAACCATCCAATAAAACTTCGTCGAGTCTTGTCTCTAGTGGCGCTTGCATGCTCTCTTCAGGGAATAACCGTTCGGCAAGAAAAGCCAAGGCGCCAACCAAAACAATCAATGTAGAGCTAAATATGAAAACTATGCGAGTCCAGATCTTAAGTGTTCGATCTGTACGGAAAAAGAATGCGGTGAGCAGTAACCCAAATAATCCATAGACAAAGATGATGTCTCCATGCCACAAGAATGTGAAATGAAGTGCTCCAAGGCCCATTAGAACAAAGCAGCGTTTTACCCAGCGACCTCTATTGGAACGCTCACCACGGATTATGTAGTTAGAGCTGTATCCAAAGAGGAATGAAAACAGGAGGTAGAACTTCCCGGCAAATATCGATGCAATGATGAAGGTTGCAGTCCCGTTTGCAAATCCAAGTGTCCATTCTCCACGAGCTCCTTCAGAACTGCTCAGACCCATGAATTGAATGTTGACGACCAAGATTCCGAGAAGCGCGAAGCCGCGCAAGACATCCGAAGTTAAATCTCTTTGCTTCATTTGTGATCTCCTAAATTGTTGCATCAAAGGCCACCATTGCAACTGCAATAGCTATAGCCCACAAAGTTAAACTCGCAATAATCAATACAGATGCACGAAGCGGCTTTACTCCCGCCGTCACTGCGGCTGCTGCTGCAAATTGAGTTCCAATCAATATTGGGCCAAGGGCTGCCAATCCATAAACCCATTACTTATCAAAGGCCTTGAGAGCTTTTTCAAGTTTTGGCTGGGTTTCCATCTCTTTCACTGATATGCCAGAAATGACATCAGCTAAACGCCTGTGATCACTTCTACGCACAATCCCGGAGATGTCGAAAAGTTGTACTGCAAGGACTATCAGAATTCCTGTAGCTAACAAGAATCCACTTGGGTTAATTGCATACGCAAGATTTGAAACTGCGAAGTACGCAATCCAATAAGTGGTAAAGATCAAAAAGAATCGTACAAACATTTGTGATCGCTTTGCTGCAGCGCCAGTAGCTTCATCAATCGAAATGATCCTCAGTAAGTTCTGGGCAGGCGTTTGTCCTTTACCCCATGTAATTAAACTCCAGATAAACCAGCCTATATAAGCAGTGCCACTTATGAGTACAAGTTCTAAGACCCACGCCGTAAAGCGTCTAGATGGGTTTACTGATAGTGAATTCATTTCTTCATACTTCCTCTCGTTTCAGCCACGACCTCTTTAAGAATCTGCTTCCAACTAGTTGGCTGCATCCCAAAAGCTTTACGGGCTGCGCTGTCATCCAAAATGTATGGGCGTTCCATTTGATATGCGGTTTCCTTTAGCGCTTTCATCAATGGGTTGAAGAGTGCAAGAAGATTCCACATAACGTTTGGAACCGATGAAAGCTTCGGATTCTTTACTCCAGCTACCGCTGCCAATTCGGTTACTAACTCTTTTTGGGTTTTAGCTTCATTGCTTGGAACGTGCCACGCTTTACCCCACGCTTTTGAATCAGTAGCGACAATCTGCATTAACCGTGCAACATCCAATGGATAAGTCCATGTGTGCTTTACATCGATATCTCCCAACACCTGCGCAGGTTTGCCCGCAAAGATTTTTGGCATGACTCGAGATCCAACTCGGCTTTGTTCTCCAGCACAGACATAATCTGAGCCGCGAACTTCTGTTGCTTTAATTCTTCCCTCATCATGTAATGCTTTTGCTTCTAACCACATCTGGGCTCTTACTTTTCCATTAATGCCAGGAGCGTTAAGAGGAAGTGACTCAGTCATAGGAACTTCTACCGGGCCATATCCATAAAGATTTGAACAAGTCACGAGTACTGCGCCAGTTTTTTCTGCGTAGCTAAGAAAGCTTTCTGCAATTGGTGGCCACTCTGTAGCCCAAAGGTGATACGGCGGATTAACGCAGTTATAGATGGCTGCTGCACTTGGAGCAATCTCCAGCAGTTTAGAAAGGTCACTGATATCTGCTGCAACTCTCTTGACGTTCTTGTGAGTTGGTCCAGAGCCTGAACGGGTAATAACAATTACATCTTGGCCATCATTGGCAAGTAATTCGGCAAGAGTACTTCCGACTATTCCAGCCCCAACAACTACATGTATTCCACTCATGAAACGCCTTCCTTGAAATTGACTGGGGTGAACGATAATGGCATAATGTTAACAATGTCAACATTAAAGAAATCCGATGCTGCGTTCCACCATGGGGATTTACAAGCCGCACTCGTTACAGCTGGTCTTCGCCATGTTGAAAAGCACGGGCTGAACTCGTTAGGGCTTCGACAACTGGCTTTAGTCACAGGCGTAAGTCCGACAGCCGTCTACCGTCATTTCGTAGACCTTGAGCATTTGAAGGCTGCCGTCGGTAAAGCAAGCCGTGAAACTTTGGGAAAGATGATGTTGGATGCCCTTAAATCTGCGCCAACAAGTAAAACGGCAAAAGGGGCAATTGAGCGTTTCTTGGCTATCGGTGGCGCCTACATAGACTTTGGGATTAAGAAATCAAACCTTTGTGAAATTGCATTTATTTGCTTTGATTCCCCAGAACTTGAACCAGACTCCCCAAATCCATCTGACTTGTTAATGGCTTCACTTAGTGAATTAAATGAAATTGGATGCTTGTCAGATAAGAACTTCTTAATCGCTCCCATGATTGCCTGGAGCATGGTTCATGGCTTTGCTGGGTTAGCCGCTCAAGGAGCAACTGGTAACAGTGGTGAAACTCTGTCGTCAAAAAAAGATGTCCTTCTTGCGGTCTTAAAATCACTAGAAATAAAATAGACACAAGATTTTTGTCCACGATTTTGCCCATATGTCCACAAATTTGCCCATAGAAATCGACAGATTTGTCCAAGGTTTTGCATAAAACTAAACAGTTATAAACAAGAAAGTGAGCGCAGTTTTAACCTGCGCCCACCTAATTGGAAGAAGAGTCGCCCTATAAGCCGGAAAAGTTTGAATTAGCTCACAATTTGGGGAGCACTAGCTTCTGCAATACCCGACATTGCTTGTTTCTCTAGCCCGACTGTCACGGCAAAGGTATCTTCATATACATCGAAGTCGTATGCCTTACCCCAGCGCAATTTGATTACATGGATTCCAGGATTTACGTACGGCTCTCCATTTTCAAGTTTGCAGGTGGCAACCCAGCGGGCGACAACTGTTGTGTTCCATGGTCCACCGAGGACTAAAACATTTGTTACATCAAACTTAAGTTCTGGTAGAACCGTGCCGACTCTTTTGAACCATCTACCTAATGCTTCTTTGTCATGTCGGATGCCACCCAGTGAGTTAGGACCTGCAAAACGATGGGTGAGGTTGGTAGAGGACACACCCTTTAACACTTCTTCATAATTGTGATTTTGGACGGCAAGAAATGTTTTACGTACCAATTTCTCAACGATTGAACTGTAAATAAGCATGTGCTTTTGTCCCCTTCAAGGAGTTATCATCGACAATACTAACCACCAAGAAGTTGTTTGTAGTAAAAATCTGCCCATAAAACTGCCCATATTTGCCCATCGATTCCCCATAAAAACATTCAAATCTGCGACAGGTTATGTAACAACTTGTACAAACATTTTTGGCCAAAGTAAGCGCAAATTGAGTTTACAAACTATAAAAATAAAGAAGAGTCGCCCTATAAGCCGGATCCTGTCCTCTTGCGAGGGATCACCATCCATCTAGATCTGTAATTGCTTACAGATTCAAGCAACCTACCCGATGGCTCGAACGAGCAGTTCTCAAACGCCATCTGCGTGGTCTTGCTTCAGGTGGGGTTTACCAAGCTATCTGCATCACTACAAATACTGGTGGTCTCTTACACCACCGTTTCACCCTTACACATTTTCATGTGCGGTCTATTTTCTGTGGCACTAATCCCGCGGATTTCTCCGGGTGGGTGTTACCCACCACCTTGCTCTGCGAAGTCCGGACTTTCCTCGGTGCTTACGCAACGCGGTGATCCGGGCGACTCTTCGTAAATAAGGATACGGCAATAATTAAAGGTTAAGCGCGGCCTTTATATTGAGCATAGATACGCCTGATTTTTCTTCTGCAGGCTCACGCGCTTTATCTTGTTCGCTCATCATCCAATCCGAGAAGCCAAACTTTTCAAGTTCTGCAAATAGCCCAACTAGATCAAGCGCTCCTTCGCCAGCTGGCACAAAGAGATAATGATCTTCAACAGCCACGTTCATACCGTCGTATTCACCAGCAATAAGTTTTTTCAGAATCTCTGGATCAACATCTTTAATGTGAACATGTGTAACACGTTTTCCGTATTCGACTACGCCGGCAACGGGATCTCCTCCACCGACAATCCAATGTCCAACATCAAGACACATGCCAACCAAGTCAAAATCAAGAAGCGCCATTAGCTTTCTGGTCTCTTCAGGAGTTTCAATATAAGTGGCTGCATGTGGATGGAATGAAGAACGAATTCCAGCTGCTTTCGCTAACTGCGCGTATTTAGCAATGTGATCAGCTAAGCGCTGATATCCAACTTCATTTAGGTGTGGACCAAGATGTGTACGGCCTGCGTAAACATCTCGCTCTGAAGTTCCATCAACGGCAAATACCAACATTTCCACTTTGGCACGAATAGCGGCTTCAACGATCTCTTGTGAATGAGTATCGGCGGTTGCAAGTGGGCCGTTCTCATCACAGGCAATATCCAGGTACTGCTCGGCAGTAGCCAAGTTGTGCTTCTTCATTTGGTCTAAGAACTTATCCGAATTTGCCTGCTCAACAGAGATTTGGATTCCTTTGAAACCATATGCAGCAATTCTCTTCAAGAAATCTTCGGACTTTGCCATCTCAAACTTCCAGTTAAGGGCAACGATTCCAACCTTGGAGCTTTTTAAGAGATTGTTCATTATCTATTTCACCTCGTGGATTAGATCTATAAGAATAGTTGACCAGCTAAAGTCAGGTGCCCCACGACCATGTGCAGTTTGCGGGTTGTAGTACTCGCGGAATCCACTCTTACGAACCATTGCGATGCTCTGGTTGGTTATGTGGCGCGCTAAGTCGTTGCGACCGTGGCGCTTTAATCCACGGGCGATATACCAATTGCTATTGATCCAAGAAGGTCCACGCCAAACTAAATTTCCGCCCACCGTATCCGGGCGATAAGTTGGATGGTTCATAGCCGTACTCGGAATTGGATATTCGGCCCAATACTCTTCAGGATTCAAGATTCGTGCGATCAGTAAATCTGCTTTGCGCTTTTCAAGATCCGGCAAGAGCAGTGGCATCAAACTCATAAAAGTGTTTACACGCAGTTGCTTATTCTCTTTACCGTTAACGCCGTAATAAAGACCATCTTCTTCATTCCAACAGAGTTCATCAAGTGACTTTCGAGCCTTAGCTGCTCTGTCCTGGTATTCGTCGTGACCGGCTTGATCTCCAACTTGCTGGCAGAGATCGGCAAGGACGTAGAGATTTTCAATGTAAATCGTGTTTGTCATTACATCGGCAACGACAAAATGATTTAGCTCAATCATCTTCTTTGGATCGCGATCAAACTTGTCATATGGATCGCAGATTGAATGCCAGCCACGATCCCAAGACTCGTGTTCTTCATCCTGGATATTCATGATTTCATCCCAGACTGGAGAGTGATCAATACCCGTTTCATCTGGCTGAACTACACGAACCAAGCCATCACCATATGGATTGCGCACAGTGTGAAGCCATTGGTAGAACCGCTTTACAGCAGGCAACACTTCGTTGATGAATTCAACCCCACGACCACGCTTTGCAACAGCGCTTACCGCTTCAGCCAAGAGTGGTGGTTGCATCTCATCAGAAAGGTATCGACTGCGGAATGCGATCGCGTAGGTTGAAACCATCTCTTCATAGGCATCGCGCTGCCAGAATGTTACGTGTGAGACAAAGCCATCAGAGTGCTGATTCTTAAGTAGACTCTTCAGCTCTGCCTCAGCTTTTTGAAGGTCTACATGACTCAACGCGATTGCGTGGAAGCAAGAATCCCAAAACCACTGAAATGGGTAGGTGACAGAAGAGGGACAGGTGAAATCAAAGTCATGACCGCACCAATCGGCGTGGCCGCGTTGGCGATTACGTTCGTGTATCGCTGCGACTTCATCCTTTACCCACTTAATATCCGCCTCAGTTGGAGAGTGGTCCTTGAGTGACATCTTGCGCTCCATTCATCTTTCCTTGTTGTTTTCTTATCTCTGCTTAGTCTTTTATTTGATATTCATTGTTGATTTTCGCAAAACCAACTCTGAAGGGATTACACGTTTCTTTCTTACCTTGGAACCTTTAATCAAATCATCGAGCATCGCCATCGCCTCAACGCCAAGGTCATATTGATTCTGATTAATAGTCGTTAATCCCGGAGTCACATAACCACTCAACGCAATATCGTCGTAACCCACAATTCCGACTTGTTGAGGGATTTTGATCTTCATCTCAATCAGCGCATGCATTGCGCCAATGGCGGTCAAGTCGTTGTGCGCAACGATTCCGAATGGCGGCTTGAACTTCTTGGCAATTTCTTCGGCAACTCTGGCGCCGGCTTCAAGAGTGTCGTCGCTATACAAAATCTCCAACTTGGTTTTTCCAGCACCGCGTTTTACGCCATCTAAACGTAGCGACCCAAATCCTTTTTCGAGCGAATCGCCGATGTAAATGATCTTGGGATATCCACACTTAACTAAATGAGTGGCGGCCATTTCACCGCCTTCAAAGTCTTGGCTAGAAACCGTTGGTAAATCGGTATCCTCTTTTTGAACGTTAACCAGAATAATTTTCGCTCTCTGAGATAAGAGTTTCTCGCGATGGCGCTTTAAGACTCTATCGGCACAGACGATTATTCCGGCAGCTCTATGGCTTGCTAGAAAGTCTAGGTATGAGATTTCGCGTTCTGAATCGTCAGCCGAATTGCACAAAATAAGTGAATATCCTCTTCGCTGAACTTCATCTTCAATACCGCGCACCATTTCTGGGTAGAACGGGTTTTGGATATCGGTAAGAATCAAGCCAATCATTGTTGAACTTTGGCGGCGCAGAGATTGAGCAATCGATGACGGTTGGTACTGAAGTTCGGAGATGCTCTTATTTACTTTTGCTCTGGTCTTGGTGGCTACGTAGCCAACGCCAGCGATTACACGGCTTACAGTGGCGGTGCTAACGCCGGCGTGAGAGGCAACATCGGAAATTGTTGCCTCTGTAATTCGCTTCTGACTACCCATGAAAATCACCCACCTGCACTAAAGATTTGCCTCAAAAACACTAGATTTACGCTGTATGAATTCGATACCATACCACTCTGCAACTAGGAATTCACTAGCAATCGCAAGATGCTTTTGCCGATGAATTTCGATAATCGAAGGAATTTATGAATCGCGTACGTGTGGGATTAGTCGGCGCAGGTGCAGTGGCATCATCAGTGCATCTACCAATTTTGACTCGCCGTAGCGATCTCTTTGAGGTCGTAGCGTTAGCAGATTTAAATTTAAACGCCACACATGTGCTCGCCGATCGATTCGGAATCTCGCGTGAGAATTGTTTTGATTCACCGATGAAGTTGATTTCGTCAGGTTCAATCGATGCCATCATGGTTTTGAATTCCGGCTCACATGCTGAAGTAGTTGTAAGCGCACTTAACGCTGGACTCAATGTTTTCTGTGAAAAGCCTCTTGCTTATGCAAAGCGCGAGATGAATGAAATAGAGGCAGCTCTAAAATCATCAGGAAAGTCTTTGATGATCGGCTATATGAAGACTTTTGATTCCGCGGTAATTGCAGCGCGTAAGGCAATCACCAGCCGTCCTCGCACAGTTGATGTCCTGGTCTTGCACCCAAGTGGAGATAGCCAGTTGGTTACCTCTGAACTTTCGGTAGATCTCCCACAATCTCCAGCAGGGCTACATGAAATTTTCTCGAAAGTGAAGAACGAAATTCAGGTTGAAGCCCTTGGTGAAGCTGCCGCAAAATCTTTTGGAGATTTGTACACTGACATTCTTCTCGGCAGCGTAATCCACGAGTTCTCAGTACTCCGTGCCCTAGATGTACATATAACTGAAGTTGACTTTGTAGATCGCTGGCCAAATCCAGGTCATAGCGAATCAATTATCATTCACGCCCGAACCGCAGATGGCGTTCGAGTTACTATCCGCTGGTTCTACCTTGATCAATACCCTGCCTACCAAGAAGAAATCCGCTGGGTAAATGAGGAAGAAGGCCATCACATAATCTTCCCTAGCCCTTATATCTTGCGTATTCCTACCCAGTTGATAACTACTCGCCGCAGAGGCATTGACCACGAAATGGTTCGAACTAATTCATATACCGCCTCATTTGAAAATGAATTAGTTGCCTTCCATCAATTAGTCATGACCGGCAAGCAAGATGCTGATCCAATTGCTGATGGTTTAGAGGATTTAGAGATCGCTCAAATGATTGCAAAGAAGATCGCTGAGCGAGAAGGTACGCCGGTTAAAGGCGATATCGCCTAGCTTTACTTCTTAAATCCAATAGCGTGAAACATGCCGTTCGAATCGGTGAGTGAATAGAGTCCGCTTTCTCCACTGACGGTTGTGAAATCTTTGGTAATCAGAGTTTTCTTTCCAGATGGGGCAAGTAAGGTCATTCCATCTCCCCCATCAATGACCATCTCATCTTCCAGCGGAAATACAACAGGTGCTTTTGGATCGGCTGATATCGCCACTCGTCCATCACCTAGCGCCGCTAAAACTTGGCCTTGAGTTACTTCATTATCTTCAGTATCGATCTCAACCCAAGTAGTTGGTTCGCCAGGCAGACCATCTGATGTGTAACGATGGAAATCGCTACCACCAATTGGAATCTTTGAGCCATTATCACGCCACCATTCAAATGGCTCAGTTGTCTTGCGGTCCCAGGATGAGTGCCAAAGTTCAGTGAGATCTATTCCACTTGGCGTATCTCTGCGCCAGTGGCAAGGTGCTGAGAGCGGATGATTAATTGAGAGAAGCCCACCTTGGCTCTTAGTCTGACTTAGCCAGCGATCCGTTGCTTCTCGATAATCAACCCACTCGCTATGTCCGAAAGAGTTTGCATGTCCGCTATCGGTTGTGACTTCTTGTCCTGCCAATAGATTGATTCCGCTAAATTTTGAAACTTCAGGTAAAAATCTATGGTGGCTAGTTGTGTTGTGATCTGTGATCGCTAGAAGTTCTAGCCCTCGTTCTGCTCCGAGAGACGCCAACTCATTTAAAGTTAGATCTCCATCAGAATGTACTGAGTGGGTATGAAAATCTGCAGGAAACCAGCGAAAACCTGATCGTGACTTTAGCTTTCGTCGTGGTGGAAGAATCGGTTTTGCAGAAGGAATATTTGCGTCTGGAAATACGGGCTTTCCCAAGGTAACTTCAACTTCAATCGTTACTCCATCTGGATCAACGCGATGTAGACCAAGTGAAACAAACCAAGTGCCGGCACGTATCGGACCGGGAAGATAACCAGGCGTTGAATCAAATTCGCTTACTGCAACATGGTCGCGTTCGCTGCCGGAGAAGCCACGGAAACCAACTGGATCAAAGAGCCCAAGGTCGATTACAGAGAAAAAGCTACTGTGGCGCATACTTATCGTTACACCTTCGACTCCTGCTGGAACATCAAAAGGTACATACTGATAAATAGAATCAGCGCGATCCTGGGGCGTATATACCTTTGAGTGCAGCATGATTTACACGGATTAGTACAAATCTTCGCTTGTCTTGTTGTAAAGAAGTGATCGGCCAGGTTCTGGCTTTAAATGCACGGTATCTCCCATTGCTGGTTCTGATCCATCTGGTGCAGTTCCGCGAACCAAAATTCCATTGCAATCTGCGGTTACCAGATAGTGAGTGCCAAGGTTTTCTGTAACTCTCACAACACCAGATGCGATGCCAGATCCAGGTCCGGATACCAATGAAACGTATTCAGGACGAACACCAAAGACAACTTGATCACCAGTACGCGCTGTAGAAGCGTGCTCTGGAATATCAAAAGTCATTGAACCAATAGAAACCTTCCCATCATTTACCAATCCATCAAGTAAGTTCATCGGAGTTGATCCGATAAAACTGGCAACAAAGATATTTGCAGGTCTATGGAAGAACTCTGCCGGACTTCCTACCTGCTTAATGCGGCCCTTATCCATAACCGCCATGCGGTCTGCGAGGGCGAGGGCTTCTGATTGATCATGTGTAACCAAAATAGTTGTAACACCAAGTTCGCGCTGTAACTGCTTAAGGAATGTTCTAGCCTCAAGGCGCAGGCGCGCATCTAAGTTTGAGAGTGGTTCATCGAAGAGATAGAGACTTGGCGTACATGCCATAGCTCGCGCCACTGCCACGCGCTGTTGTTGCCCACCTGAGATCTGTCCCGGTTTGCGATCTAACAACATCTCAATTGATAACGCCTCTGAAGCCTGTGTAACTCGTTTATTGATCTCTTCCTTTGAAAACTTTCTAACCTTTAGAGGGTAAGAGATATTTTCTAAGACATTCATATGTGGATAGAGCGCATAGTCCTGGAAGACCATTGCAATATCTCGTGCTCCCGGGGTCAGGAAGGTGACATCTTTACCTTCAAAAGAAATTTTTCCGCTAGTCGAGGATTCAAGACCGCCTAAGGTGCGAAGTAAGGTGGTCTTTCCGCAACCTGAAGGGCCGAGAAGGGCGAAGAATTCGCCATCGTTGATCTCAAGGTCGAGCTCATCAAGGGCGCGTACGCCACCAGGAAATACCTTGGTGATCTTTTCAATCGATACGTAGCTCATTAGCCCTTAATCCCTCCATAGAAACGGAAACCATATTTTTTATTTACATAGAAATACATAACGAGAACTGGAATTGTGTAGATCAATGAGAAGGCGGCTACGGTACGGAATACCGCCTGTCCACCATCGTTGTAGAAGCTATACATCATCACAGCTGCTGGCTGTTTATTTACATCTCTGATCAAGATAAATGGAGCAAGGAAGTTGCCCCACGCTTGAACAAACGACCAGACGAAGATAACTGCCAAGCCTGGTCGAATAATTGGGGTAACCACATCTTTTAAGATGCGGAAAGAGCTTGCTCCAAATATCTGAGCTGACTCTTCATAACTCTTTGGAATTGAATCTGTGAAGTCCTTCAAGATAAATATCGCTGCAGGAATTAGCCCGCCCGTTAAGACGAGAACGACGCCCTGATATGTATCAATGAGATTCAATTTCAGGGAGAGTAAGAAAAGCGGAACCATTGCTGCACTTCCAGTAACGATTGATGAGAACAGCAGAAGTATGTACAGGAAAGCATCTCTACCAGCAAATTTAATGCGGCTCAAAACATATGATGCCGGTGCTCCAACGAGGATTACTGCAAGACCACTGCCTGCTGAAAAAATCGCAGAGTTCATTAGGGAGCGATAGGCGTACGGATTCTCGGCCATCTCAGAGAAGTTCCCTAGCCCCCAATTCGGCCACTTAATGCGAAATGTTGGATCTGAGTCAAAAGGCGCTAAGACCAGCCACAACAACGGAATCGCAAAGAAACTTGCCGCCAATAGTACGAATACGAAGGTCGATAGCTTTTCAACTTTTGTACGTTCATCGATCCGACGTTTATCTTGAAATTGGATTTCCTTGCCGAAGAGTTTCATTATTTCTTACCCTTCCGGGACATGCGCAGAACTATCAATGAGATAACTAAGTTCAAGAAGAGCATGATCGCTGCAATCGCTGATCCATAACCAAAATCAAGATAACGAAGTGCGCTATCGTAAATAAAGATTGGCAGGATTTGAGTCTCGCCTCCAGGGCCACCACCTGTGAGCAGATATGGCCCGAAATCATTAAAGGTCCATAAAGTTATAAGAAGCAAGTTTGTAAGTATGTATGAACGCGCAGAAGGAAGAACGATATTGCGCAGTTGCTGCATCTTCGAAGCGCCCGCAACACGAGCCACTTCAATGTGTGATTTTGGAATCGAGGCAATCGCAGCGCTAAAGAGCAGCATAGAGAAAGCAGTCCCGCGCCAGATATTAAAGATAATGATTGAGAGCATTGGATAATCAAGTAACCAGTCGATATTTACGCCCAAGATGGCATTGAGCGTGCCTTCCTCCTTATTAAAGAAGGCAAACCATAAGAATGCGACGACTGATCCAGGCACAATCCAAGAGAAGATAACAATTAATTCGATTATGTTGCGAATTCTTGGTGAGAGTTCATTTAATACCCAAGCAAGGATAAAACCAAGTAGCGCTTGGCCAAAGATGGCAGAGCCCAATACATAAACAATCGTTAACTTAAGTGAACTTAAGAATTGTGGGTCGTTTAGCGCCTTGGTGAAGTTATCAATTCCTACAAAACTTGGATTTAACGCTTCGATACCTACGAGTTTGTAATCAGTTAAACCGAGGTAGAGCGTCCAAAAAGCCGGAATGAGGAGAAAGATTCCAATAAAGATAAGCGACGGAGATAAGAAGGCGGTCGCAGCGCCTTTACCAAGAACGGAGTTCCCGGGCCTTGCGGCCCGGGAACCCTTAATCGTCTTAGATTTCATGCAGCCTTAGTTGCTGGCTACGTTTGCTGCTCCAACAAGATCCTTCAGTGCGCTCTCATAAGCGGCTGCAGTATCTGCAACTGTCTTACCCTGAACGATTGAGGTTGTTGCCTTCTGTAGCAATACAGAAACAGCGTTGTAGTTAACACTTGCTGGACGGAAGAAGGTATTTGGAATTGCATTCTCAAATACGAACTTCAAGCAAGGGTCTGACTTGAGGACAGCTGTGTTCACATCTTGACGTTGTGAAATACGAACTGCTCCACCAATTGCCATGAATGTAGAAACAGGCTCTTTAGCGTTGATGAACTGTAGAAGCTCCCAAGCAGTTGCCTTGTTAGCAGAATTTGGATTTAGTGCATATCCACTTCCGCCAGACATACTCATGAAGCTCTGACCGTCAACACCTGACTTAGGTGTCTGCGCAGGAATCTTTGCAAATCCTACGTTTGTGTTGCGATCTGCCATCTTGAAGTTACCTGATACAGGGTTGATAACACCTCTCCAGAGGTAGTCACCTTCGATGATCATTGCAAGCTTTCCTTCTGAGAATGCCTTAAATGATTCGTTACGACCGTTTTCTCCAGCAAGGAGCTGCCAGTCAGAGTTTCCGACCTTGTCCTTGTTGTAAACGCTGTCGTAGAAGCCGAGCATGTCGCGAACAGCCTTGGTATTTCCTGTCCACTTCTTGGCCTTTGAGTCATAGATCAAGCTACCTGCTCCACCGAGAAGGTTGAGGAATCCCTGCATAGCAGTTGCTTCGCCCATTCCATCTCCAGCATTTAGCTGTAGAGGTGTGACTGTTGGTGTCTTGGTCTTAATTGTCTTTGCAGCAGAAAGTAGATCTGCCCATGAAGTTGGCTGCCAGTTAGCTGGAAGTCCAGCATCTGCAAATAACTTCTTGTTGAAGTAGATGATTCGTCCGTCAGTTCCTTGTGGAACGCCGTACTTCTTTCCACCGTAGCTCATTACGCCTTGAACTGATCTAGGAATCTGTGCCCAACCTGTCCAAGCGTTGACAGATTTAGCTTCAACGATTTCTTCAAGAGGCTTGATGTATCCGGCTTCAGCAAACTCTGCTACCCAGAAACCATCAAGTGCCATTACATCTGGACCGCGCTTTGAAGCAAGGTCAAGAGCGAGCTGTGTCTTGAATTGATTGTCATCAATACCTGCTGGTGTAAAGGAAACTTCTACTTGCTTTCCTTTGTCAGCATTTGAAAGTTCGAATTGTGGAATTACATAGTTTTGGATCCATGTTGCGGTCTGGTTGTTCTTTCCGCCAAGAATTGCGTTTGCGCTAATTGAAACTTTGTAAACCGTTGTATCTGTCCAGATTTTCTTTCCTGATACTAATTTACATTCGACATTGATCTTTCCGACCTTTGCCTTATCGCCAACCTTTACGCATGTGCCGCCAACGCTTCCTGTTGCAGCAGATGCAGATGGAACTACAGATACAAGGAGTGCGCCGGCTAGGGAAGCACCCAGTACTGCCTTAAATGTGCGACTTGAAGATCGCAACGAGAGTGTGTTTCGCATATCTATTTCAGCTTTCTACTAGGGATAGAAATGGAACTGCCAGCTGGCCCCTCAAGGCGTCGACCAGGGAAATGTGGTAACGATGACAGGTTTGCTTAGCGCTGATTTTACGCATGGGAAGGTGGGGTAGGTCAATGACTTGGCGTAACAATTTGGTGAAGTCAGAGAAAACTCTTGGGGTGACGGGCGAGCGTTGAGGGTGAGTTTTTACCCTTTCTCAGGTTTTTCCAAAGTTCGAGTTGCATAGAGGCTTGTTAGTGCCGTGATTGCCAAAGTAGAGACGATTACCGTCAAGCTAACCTCAAGTGAAATATCAACAACGTGCACGCCATTTTCATGTAACGCATGCAAGATCATCTTCACACCGATAAATGCCAAGATAAATGAGAGCCCGCGGCCAAGGTGAACCAGTCGATCCATTGCACCTTGTAGCAAGAAGTAGAGCTGACGAAGACCCATTAGCGCAAAGATATTTGCAGTAATTACAACGTAGGTGCTGGTTGTTAGACCAAGGATTGCCGGGATTGAATCAAGGGCAAATACGAGATCGGTGACGCCCAGAGCGATTAGCGCAATGGCGAATGTGCTTAGCCCACGGTTACGAAGGAAGGTAATTAACTTACCTTCATCTTTTTCTACCTCTTCTTTTTCATTGATTAGCTTCCATGCGGTGAAGATTAAGAATGCACCAAAGACATAGAAGGCTGAGGTAAAGCGAGTTACAAGTGCGACTCCAGCAAAGATCAAAATCACGCGTAGAACAATGGCGATAAGGATTCCGAAGAGAAGAACAAGTTGCTGGGATTCTTTCTTTACCTTGAGCGTTGAAATCAAAATGATAAATACGAAGATATTATCGACTGAAAGCGCATACTCAGTCAGCCAACCTGCAAAGAATTCAGTCCGCAGTTGATCTGATGTCCAACGTGGCATTAGCAAACCAAAAGTTATAGCCGCAGCCACATAAAAGAGCGTCCAACCGAGCGCCTCTTTTGTGCTGGTCTCCTTGTTGCGATGAGCAATGGCCAGGGCTAAATCAAAGATAATTACTGCGGCAAGACCACCAATAGTTAATAGCCACTCGGTTGAACTAATCATGGGCGAAAGTGTCCTGTCTCGTTAAGGCTGCGCAGTGCGCGCAATCCATCTGATGGCCAAATTGAAATTGATGTTATTGAACAAGGAGCCGCATCTAGGTGAAAGACCGCCTCCGTTGGCGCTCCCGTAACTATTTGTGCCGCTAATTTAATGACTCCGTTGTGCGTTACAACCACGACGCGCTGGCCGGGATACATAGCGGCAACTTTTTCGAGCGCTTCCTCAACGCGAACTGCTGCTTGGTCATATGACTCTCCCCCGGCGGGTGCATATGAAGTTGAGTTAAGCCAGCCTTGATATTCATCAGGAAAATTCGCTTTTACCTCTTCAAAAGAAAGCCCATCCCAATCACCGAATGAGAGTTCATACCAAATCTCATCGAAGATAATTTCAAGTCCGGTGCTATCTGCAATCGCTTGCGCAGTCTGGGTTGTGCGAGCAAGTGGGGACGCAATAATTACTTCAGGGTCTAACTTAGCAATTGCTTTAGCGACAGCTGCGGCTTGGGCTAAACCTTTCTCGGTTAGCTCAGGATTTAAGACACCTGTGCCAGAGAACTTTCGCATCGGGGTTAGCACTGTTTCACCGTGGCGGACCATATAAATCATGGTTGGTACTTCGTCGCTGCGCAGGCGCTCTGATAAATAGTTCTGCTGTATTTGTGGCTCAGGCTTGTGGGCCGATCCACCATCTAGGGCTTTATTGGCTAAGCGATCGGCATGTGAATTTTCATCACGTGGAATCCATGAATATGTAATAAGTGAAGGATCGTGTGCGGCGCGGCATTGCTTAGCTAAATCGCGCATATCAGCGTGCTTAATTTGCCAACGCCCCGACATTTGTTCAACAACTAGTTTGGAATCCATCGCAACTTCAACAGTGGCAGCAGCATCTAATTTATGGATATGGCTAAGGCCAGCAAGTAACCCGCTGTATTCGGCGACGTTATTTGTGGCAATTCCGATTACATCAAAGAGTTCAGCAACGATCTTGCCACTTTCAGTAACAACTGCGCCGTAACCAGCAGGACCAGGATTACCGCGCGATCCTCCGTCGGCGGTTAATTTAAAGTGGCGCGCCATTTATAGACCTCGCACCAATATGCACCGGCATTCTTCACAACGCGCAATTTCATCTTCGGCCAGCGCCGCAATTCGTTGCAGTTCAATCGTATTTAAAGTTAAGTGACAGCCTTTGCATTGGTTACCGATTAGGGCGGCTGCACCTGTGCCGTTATTTGCCGCGCGGATCTTTTCATAGAGCGCAATTAGGTCGGGGTTAACGCCCGCCACTGTCTTGGCGCGCTCTTGTGCCGCAGCGCTTAAATCTGCACCAATCACGGTTAATACATTCTCTTTAGCGATCTCCAGGTTTGCAATTTCTAGGGCGAGCGCAGATTCCTCTGCCTGCAAAGCGGTAATGCGTTCCTTAATGCCATCTACGCGCATCATGATTTCAAGTTCGACTTCTTCTAGCTCGCTGCGGCGACCGGCGAGTGAGACTAGTTCGTGCTGCAATTGTTCTAACTCTTTAGCAGCACCTGTGCCAGATGCCAGACGAGTCTCATCTCGGGTTATGCGGGAGACGACTTGTTCTACATCTGTTTCAGCGCGGTTTAGCTCGCGCTTTACATCACTTAGTTCGGTTTCGGCAGCAATACGTAAATCGCGCGCATTGTTGGCTTTGATGGTTAGCGTTGCAATCGCAGCGATTTCCGGAAGCGCGGCAGCTTTAGCCTGCAAGGAAGTAGTTGTGAAATCGAAGTTCTGGATATCTAAGATGGAGCGCTGGTCACTCGGGGTCGCCTTCATAAGTGCCTCCGTAAGAGTGTTTACAGCATATGGAATTTTCTGGTGGGCGCTGAGGGTTTCGAACCCCCGACATTCTCGGTGTAAACGAGACGCTCTACCACTGAGCTAAGCACCCGATTCTTGCTTGGCAAATACTACCTTAACTAAAGAGCAGCGATTGCAGCCTTGTAATCCCCGTTATTACGCGCATCACCGAGGCCATTTACGACCGCCCAACGAATTACACCAGTTTTATCAATAATGAAAGTACCGCGCATCGCACAACCTAAATCTTCATTGAAGATTTGGTACGCCTTAGCGGCTGCGCCGTGTGGCCAGAAATCTGCAAGCACTGGGAAGTTATAACCTTCTTGTTCCGCAAATACCTTTTGCGTAAATGGTGAATCACATGAGATCGCAAGTACTTGCACATCATCGTTTTGGAAAGCGGCTAGATCATCACGAATTGCACAAAGCTCGCCTGTGCAGGTTCCGGTAAATGCAAAAGGAATAAAGAGAACGACCACGTTCTTTGCACCTTTAAATGATGACAATGAAACTTTTGCACCGTGCTGATCTTTTAATTCAAAATCTGGAGCAACTGATCCGACTGATAATCCTGTAAGTGTTTGGCTCATGTGCGAAATCTATCGCTTGCCAGCTTTTCGCGCGACCAGCCGAGTTGCTGTCCAATCATTTGCTACAACTAAAGTTGATGTTTGGCTCATACCTGCAATCGGTGCGGCATCTTGAATATCACTTGGTTCAACGTGGCCATCACGTCCGACCTTTGGAGTTAAGACCCAGATCGGTCCGGTCTCACTTAAATAGGTGAGGCCATCCATTAATTCATCGACGAGATCTCCGTCACCATCGCGCCACCATAAAATCACGGCGTCGACTACTTCAGTGGCGCTACCTTCAACAAATTTCGTACCGGTTGAAGCTGTGATCTCTTTACGCAAGGTTTCATCACATCCGGCGTCATATCCGATTTCAAGGACGATCTCGCCTTGAGCAAATCCCATCCCCTTTGCCACAGGATAAGTCCACCGAAACATTGCACCTTTTACAAGGGTTTATGAGATTAATTCTCAGTTGGTTTTGCCCTACTGCGCCGTAAGCGCGAGAATAGGACCATGAGCGAGAACTTCGGCGTCCCAGATCAGATCATCGACCAGCTAGTAGATATTGACCCGACTGAGACCGCTGAATGGCAGGCATCCTTTGATGCAGCACTTAATAGCGCAGGGCCCGTCCGCGCTCGTTTCTTAATTTTAAAATTACTACAGCGCGCACATGAGAAAAATATTGGCGTAGCTGCTCTTCGCAATACCGATTACATCAACACAATTACTCCAGAGAATGAACCAGCTTTTCCGGGCGATGAAGCAATTGAACGTCGCATCCGTGCCTATATGCGCTGGAACGCTGCGATGTTGGTTCACCGTGCACAACGTCCGGGTATCGGTGTTGGTGGACATATTTCTACATACGCATCTTCTGCGGCTCTTTATGAAGTTGGTTTCAACCACTTCTTCCGCGGCCAAGACCATCCTGGTGGCGGAGATCAGATCTTCTTCCAGGGACATGCATCTCCTGGAATGTATGCACGTGCATTTATGGAAGGTCGCTTAAGCGAAGATCAATTAGATGGTTTCCGCCAAGAGCTTTCACATCAAGGTGGCGGACTTTCTTCTTATCCGCATCCACGTTTAATGCCTGAGTTCTGGCAATTCCCAACTGTTTCAATGGGTATCGGTCCGATCAATGCAATTTACCAAGCACGCTTTAACCGTTACCTACATAACCGCGGCATTAAAGATACAAGCCAGCAAAATGTTTGGGCATTCTTAGGCGATGGTGAGGTTGATGAAGTAGACACCTTAGGCGCAATTGGCCTGGCATCTCGCGAGAATTTAGATAATTTAACTTTCGTTGTTAACTGTAACTTGCAACGCCTAGATGGTCCGGTGCGCGGCAACGGCAAGATTATTCAAGAACTTGAATCAACTTTCGGTGGCGCAGGCTGGAACGTTATTAAGGTCGTATGGGGTCGCGAATGGGATCCACTATTGGCGCAAGATCGCGAAGGCGCACTTGTAAACATTATGAATACAACTCTTGATGGTGACTACCAAACATTTAAGGGTGAAAGCGGCGCTTATATCCGCGAGAACTTCTTTGGTCGCGATCCACGAACTGCTGCAATGGTTGCTGGATGGTCAGATGATCAGATTTGGGGCCTAAAGCGCGGTGGACATGATTACCGCAAACTCTATGCCGCATATGCCGCAGCAACTCAGGGCAATGGCCGCCCAACAGTTATCTTGGCTAAAACAGTTAAGGGCTGGACACTTGGTTCGCACTTCGAAGCCCGTAACTCAACGCACCAAATGAAGAAGATGTCACTTGAAGATATCGTTGAATTCCGCGATCGCTTAGGTATTCCAATTGCAGATGACAAGTTAGATAAGTACACACCTCCGTATTACAAGCCATCCGAAGATTCTGCGGAAGCTAAGTACCTGCAAGAACGTCGCGCAGCCCTTGGTGGCTCAATCCCTCGTCGCCGCAGCATCTCTCGTCCTTTGGCACAGCCTGCTGATGAAGCATATGAATCAGTTCGTCGCGGATCAGGTCAGCAAGAAGTAGCAACGACAATGGCATTTGTTCGCATGCTTAAGGATCTAATTAAAGATCCGGGGTTGGGTGCACGCCTTGTGCCGATCATCCCTGATGAAGCACGCACATTCGGTTTGGATTCACTCTTCCCAACTTTGAAGATTTATTCACCGCATGGCCAGCAATACAAATCAGTGGATCGTGAATTAATGCTTTCGTATAAAGAATCAACATCTGGTGTGATCCTGCATGAAGGTATTAACGAAGCAGGCTCTGTTGCCTCATTTACTGCAGTTGGTTCTTCATATTCAACTCATGATGAACCAATGATTCCTATCTATATCTTCTACTCAATGTTTGGTTTCCAGCGCACAGGAGATGCTTTCTGGGCCGCCTCTGATCAGCTGGTTCGCGGCTTTGTTGTCGGTGCCACCGCAGGCCGTACAACGCTTAATGGTGAAGGTCTGCAGCATGAAGATGGCCATTCTCCGCTGCTAGTCTCAACCAACCCAGCAGTGGTTGCTTATGACCCAGCATTTGCCTACGAACTTGGACATATTGTTAAAGATGGTCTGCGCAGAATGTATGGCGAAAACAGTGAGAATATTTATTACTACCTAACTGTCTACAACGAGCCATATATGCAACCGGCTGAACCAGATAACCTAGATGTCGAAGGTTTGCTGAAGGGAATTTATCTCTACAAGGGTGCAGGTAAGCAGCGTAAGAAGAATGCGCAAATCTTGGCATCTGGCGTTGGTATGAACTGGGCGCTTAAGGCAGCCAAATTACTTCAATCTGATTGGGGCGTTAACGCATCAGTCTGGTCAGTTACCTCATGGAATGAACTTCGTCGTGATGGTCTATCTGTTGATCGCCATAACTTGTTAAATCCAAACGATCAACGCAGCGCTTATGTCACAAACAAGTTAAAGGGCGCCGACGGTCCAGTTATCGCAGTAAGTGATTACATGCGCGCAGTACAAGATCAGATAGCTCCTTGGGTAGAACAAGAATTTGTCTCACTTGGTACCGATGGCTTTGGTCTATCTGATACTCGCGGAGCTCTTCGTCGCCACTTCAAGGTCGATGCTGAATCAATCGTTATTGCGACTCTGGCATCCCTTGCTAAATCTGGTGAGGTAAAGCAGAGCGTTGTGCAAGATGCGATCAATAAGTATCAGATCAATGACATCAACGCTGCCGATCCAGGCAACACTGAAGGCTCTGGCTAAAAGCTTTTAATCAACCTTTACAGCGCGGGCAAAGAAGGCAGCAGATATCAACATTGCAGCTGGAATCGTTAACGCAATTGCTAGCGAACCGGTGAATTGCGCAGTCCAAGCAACGCATGCTTTAAGGATAAATACTGCGCTGGCATTAATTACACCCATTTGGCCAACTACTACTGCACTTGGCAGTGATGATCTGCGATTGCCTGCTGTATAAAAAGTAGGCGCCATTAGCGATGATCCAGCGCCGGCGAAGATAAATGCTATACATGTTGCAGCAAGTGCAAAGTTTTTATGGCTAGCCGGGATATGTACAGCGATCGTTAGGAAGGCTAGGAAACCAAATCCTCCAAATAGCGCTAAGAATCTAACGGCGTGATGGAGATGAAAACGCTGGGTAATTCGATTGGCACCAAGACGACCCGTGATCATTGCAATCATAAAAAAGATATATGGAAGAGCGGCTAATCCGGCATTTACGCCGATTCGTTCCTTGGCAAAGATGGCAGACCAGTCACCAGTTGAGAATTCTAGGAAAACCGCACATAACAATCCGCCACTAACTAGCCAATCGACTCTAAATGAGGTAATCAAAGTCTTTAGAGGTAGATGCTCTGCTTGATCTTCATTTGGTTTGATTAATACTGGCGATAGTCGATAGACCGAGATAAAAATAATTACCATCATTAAAACTGATATGCCACCAACGTGCAGTGCAAGACCGACATGTTCCACGACTAGCCCGGAAATAATTGCAGTAGTTAGTGCACCCAGCGCCCAAATTCCGTGCAGCTTAGAAATCGTCAAATCTTTTACACGTTTCATAGAGTCAAATGCTTGGGCATTGACTGCAATATGAAAACCAGAAATCCCCCAACCTAAAATGATGTTAAAGAATAGAAAAAGTGCTGGTGATTTTGTTTGCACGATTGAGGAGAGCGCCACAGTCATCAAAGTAGCGTTGGCTAACAAAACTACCTTGGTGCCAAATTTATGAACAATGTGCCCGGTAAAGAAAAGGCTACCTAGCGCACCAAGAGTGCCAGTGCTTATCAAGGTACCGAATTGACCATTACTTAAACCTAGATTGGCCTTTACTTCAGGAAATCTTGGCACCCAGGCCATGATAAAAATAGCGAAGACAAAGAAGAGTACTTGCAGCAGCGAATCTTCAACCTTTGGCGAAACGGTTTTCATTTAAAAGAGTGCATTTGCTAGCGCTGCACGCGCCTTAATTACCCGGGGATCAGCTGGATCTACCAAGGCAAATAGCTCAAGTAAGCGATCTTTAACTCTCTTCTGTTCTGCGCCATCTAAGAGTTCAATAAGTCGCAACAAGCGAGCAAAGGCTGGCTCTAAATAACCGCTGACAACTTCGATATCTGCGCACTTCATCTGAATATCTAAGTCATCTGGCTCAGTGATGGCATCTTGCATGATCTTTGCGCCATCTAGCCCATCGGTGCGAGCTAGCAATTGAGTCTGCGCAAGACCTAGCGTTGCAAAAGAATCCCCTGGCTTGCGCGCAAGCAACTTCTTATAGGCAGCCTCCGCCGTCGGGAAATCCCCCGCATCTAAAGCAGCGAGTGCTTCCTCCTCTTCCGGTTCAATCTTCTCAACCGGAGCATCGCCAACGCCTTGTTCAGCAGCTAGCGCCAATACTTTATCTAGCACCATACGAATCTGCGCTTCGGGATAGGCCTGTTCAAAGAGCGGCACCATCTGTTCATTGATTATGGCAACGGCAAATGGAACTGCGCGAACTTGCAGAGCCTGCGCAACTTGTGGCTGGGCATCAACATCTACGCGGCCCAGTTTCCAGCTACTTTCGTATGAAATTTCTAAAGCGCCAAGAGTTGTAACAACTTCTTGTGATTCAGGTGATCTTGGTGACCAACAAATTAAAATTACTGGCTTGCTCTTTGATAAGGCTAAAAATTCATTAGTTAAGTTCTCAGGCGTTATTTCAATTCCTGGCATCGGGCCAGTTGCTTCTGCCTTTGGTTTTCCAAGGGAACTTAAATCAACAGCACGTCCAAAGTTGGGGGGCAGAGTCATTTGTTTGCCCCCATTTCTACTCCAGAATCGCGCCTAAAAGGCAGTACATCATCTATATAAGACTGTGCTGCAAAGGTTAGTCCAACATCGTGGCCTTCGCGCTCACTTAAATACCAACGATGTTCTAGTACTTCATGGAAGAACTGCGCTTCTTCAATTCGGCCAGTTAAATTCTGCGGAATCATCTCAACAATTGGACGATATGTTTCATTAAGCCAGCGCCTTGCTGAATCTGCAATTGGTGGTTTTGGGCTTCTTTCGCGTCCACGGAAGCGATCAAGGGACGCTAGTAAGCGTTTTGCTTGCAAAGCCTCTGTTTCCAAACCAGTTAACTCACGTAAACGATTGCGGTGATAGCCAGGAGCAACCAACTTTGGTTGGAAATATAATTTCTGTGATTCACCATCTAGCGAGACAGATACCTCATCGACTGCAAAACCTAAATCATGTAATTGGCGCATGGCGCGTTCGACCGCATGGCGATCCTTCGGATCTAAAACTTGACGCTCTTTCAGCGCTTTCCAGATGCGGTGATAGCGCTTGATCACTGCTTCGCTCGCGCGAATTGGATCCATACCTGGATAGAGAACACCAGAGAGTGCTAGATCTTCTAACTCAGCAGCAACGTTAAAGTGCGCAATCTCTAAATCATGTTCACGCTGGCCATCGCTAAGTGATTTCTGGAATTCGCCGGTTTCCGCATCCACTAAGTAAGCAGCAAATGCTTCAGCATCACGGCGAAAGAGAGTATTCGAGAGAGAACAATCTCCCCACCAAAAACCTAATAAATGTAATTGCACCAAAAGTAGCGCCAGGGCATTGGCCATCATCGTTATATCGTTTGAACTAACGTCTTTACCGCTAAGCAAAACACGATAAGGCAGTGAATACGGAAGAAAACGTGTAACAAGTGCGCAAGGAAGTTCTTCATTGGCAACATTTGTGCGTCCCTCAATTACCGCAATGGATTGCACACTGGGCGCTCCTAGATGAGCAAGCTCGCGCAGGGCTTTATATTCGCGATTGGCAAACTCCGAGACCGTTTCTTTGACTGCATAGACTTCAGAATCAGGGTCATCGGTTGATCGCACCAAGCGAACCACGTGGCGCGAGATACCGCGCTTTTCCGTAAGGGCGGGATCTTCTGGCCACTCTTCCAAATTGATCTGCCAGGGCAGCCCAGTAACGGCAGCGATTTCCTCGCCTAACCCCGTAATGCGCAACGCCATGAAGCAAGGATATCGCTTTAGAATAGGTGACATGGCTATAACTGATCGCATCAAACGTAAACCTAAGGCAAACACTGCGCCAACAGATTTTGGAACTCAGGGCCACCCATTAGATAGATCAAATCCCTTTTATTTCGGATTTGTAGCCACTTTAGGAGCACTACTTGCAATTGTTTTGATGCGCGCACTTGCCAGCACCAGCCAGATATTTGTACTAATTATTGTGGCGCTCTTCTTGGCAACTGGTCTAAATCCAGCAGTCGAAGCGATCCAAAGACGTGGAATGTCACGCACAAATGCCGTTTTAATAATTTTTATATTAGTTATTGCCTTTGTTATTTTCTTTATTGCAGTGGTAATCCCACCGGTAGTTTCGCAGGGCACACAGCTAATTAATAGCGGCCCTACGCTACTTGCTGAGTTGAAAAATAATTCGACTATCGCTGATTTAAATAGCCAATTTGGCTTTATCGATACCCTGCAAACGAAATTAAAAGAGGTAACCGCTGATGGAACGCTAATTATCTCGGCCTTTGGTGGCGTAATCGGCGTAGGTAAATCTGTACTTTCCGGAACCTTTACCGCGCTAACCGTTTTGATTCTTACCCTTTACTTCATTACTTCCTTGCCTCAAATGGTTGATCTGGGCGTTCGCTTTGTTCCAGCTAGCCGACGCGATCGAGTCTCTCGCCTGGTTAACGCAGTTATTTCACGAGTTGGATCTTTCGTTGGCAGTCAGATAGTTATCGCCTTTATGGCTTCGGTATTTGTGCTTGCGCTATCCCTTGTACTCGCGCTGCCATCACCAATTGCGATCGCAATGATTGTCTTGGTCTGCGGACTAATCCCGCTAATTGGTCACTTTATTGGTTGCTCTGTCGTGACAATTATTGCGCTAACCCAATCTGTCTCAACTGGGCTAATCGCCTTTGTGGCATATGTAGTTTATGTACAGGTCGAAAATTACCTTGTTACTCCCCGCATCATGAAGCGCACGTTGGCAGTACCAGGTGCCGTAACAATCATTTCAGCGCTAATTGGATCATCACTACTTGGTCTAATTGGCGGACTGTTAGCCGTGCCAGTTGCCGCATCAATAATCTTGATTCTTGATGAAGTGGTATTTCCGAGAGCAGATAACTCTTAAATATCAGTTCGAAGTGGCAAGCGCTTTGGTGCAATAACTTTAGTAATCTCACTTAACACTCGATAAACCGCAGGTTCGCCAACCCAGAGATGCTTTGCACCTTCCACCGGAATTATCTCTATTTGAGTAAGCGGTTTGAATCTTTCAATGGCTTGTGGCGGTTGCAGATAATCATCAAGTTCGGGAACGAGTGCAATGACTGGTCGACCATCTCGGGCCCACCATTGCAGATCAGTTATTTCTGATGTGCGAAGCGGTGGTGATAAAAGGATTAAACCTTTAACGCGCGGATCTTTGGCGTGACGCAGTGCAAGATCGGTGCCAAATGACCAGCCAACTACCCAAAGATTTTCTAACTTCAAGGTATCTAAGCAGTAGCTCATCATCGCTTCGACATCAAAGCGTTCAGCGGTGCCATTATCGAAAGTGCCGGTACTTGTTCCTGATTCGCTACTTGTTCCGCGCGAATTAAAACGAATTACTTCAATTCCTGACATCGCAGGTAATCGATTAGCCGCTTTCTTATAAACATGGCTATCCATCATTCCGCCTGCGGTTGGAAGTGGATGGAGACAGAGGATGGCGCCGGTGTAAGCGGAAAGCGGGGCGGCAACTTCCCCGATTAACTGCTCACCATCGGCGGTAGTAACGGTAAAAGGTGTGCGGTGCGCCGGCAAAATAGTGCTGGGGCGTACTGGCTGCAACATAGATGAGAGTCTAGTCTTTGCCCATGACCACTTTATCCAGCGCAACATTTGCATCTCACTATCCAGTAACCGGTGAAGTAATAGCGGAATATCCCATCACCAATCGCGATCAGGTAGTTGCTGCCGTGGCGCGAGCACGTGCGGCATCTGCTGCTTGGCATAACCTGGGATTTGCTGGCCGTCGTAAAGTGCTTCTTAAATGGAGTAATTTATTAATTACAAAGTTAGATGAGATAACTGAAATTGTTTCGCGTGAGACCGGTAAACCAGTAAGTGATGCCAAGTTAGAAGCCTCCCTTGCTGTAGGCCATTTAGGTTGGGCAGCACGTCACGCCGAAGGCGTAATGCGCACTTCTCATCGCTCACCTGGCGCGTTAATGGCAAATATGTCCGCAACTGTTGAGCGCTCACCGGTTGGCGTAGTTGGTGTGATTGGTCCTTGGAACTATCCCATCTTTACTCCAATGGGTTCAATTTCATATGCACTTGCTGCGGGAAATACCGTTGTCTTTAAACCAAGTGAATTCACACCAGGCGTTGGAATGGTGTTAGCGCAGACCTTTGCGGAAGTTGCACCATTTGCCGATATCTTTACTTGCATAACTGGCCTTGGCGTAACAGGAAAAGAGTTATGTGAAAGTGGCGTGGATAAGTTGGCATTTACTGGATCTACGCGCACCGCAAAGCTGGTAGCCGCATCATGTGCAACAACTATGACCCCAGTTGTTCTGGAATGTGGCGGAAAAGATCCGGTAATCGTTGCAGCAGATGCTGATATCAAGCGAGCCGCGGATGCAACTATCTGGTCTGCGATGTCTAATGCAGGACAGACTTGTATCGGTGCCGAACGTGTATATGTCCACGAAAGCGTTGCCGATAAATTCATTGAAGAAGCGCTAAAAGTTGCCCGCCAGATTCATCCCGGCGCACCAGGTGTTGGTAATTACGGGCCAGCGACAATGCCTTCACAGATCAATGTTATTCAAGGCCATATCGATGATGCACTCGCCAAAGGCGCCAAGGCTGCAATGGGTGGATCAGACTCTGTTAAAGCTCCATTCGTTGAGCCAGTTATCTTGCTGGATGTGCCAGAAAATTCCACTGCGATGACGGATGAAACCTTTGGACCGACTATTGCAATCAACCGCGTTAAATCAATGGATGAAGCAATCGCACTATCTAATGCATCTAAATATGGTTTGGGCTCATCTATCTGGTCAAAGCGCCAAGGCAAGAAGATTGCACGTCAATTACATTGTGGCATGGTTGCAATTAACTCAACGATTTCATTTGCCGCTATCGCATCAGTACCTTTTGGCGGTGTGAAAGATAGCGGTTATGGACGCATTCATGGCCCAGAAGGAATCCTGGAATTTACCTACGCAAGAACTGTGGTTCGCGCCCGATTCCAACTGCCAATTTCATTCACCAGCTTCAAGCGCACTAAGGGTAACGATAAATTAATTGTTGCCGCAACTCGTTTACTAAATGGCCGGTTAGGTTAAATAAATATTTAGTTAAAAGCGCGGAGCATTACGTGTGCGCTCTGTATTTGGCCGGCGATTGTTTCGCTTTGCCCAACACGCGTTATGCCAATGACGACGACCATCTTCATCGCCATCCATCCAAGCAACGGTATGTGGTGTTGCCATCGGAATTACTTGATCACAACCGGGACAGCGATAAGGTTTATTAGAACTAGAACCGGTGATCTTGCGAACAATGAAATCACCATCAGCATGTTCTTCAATAGTTTGATTAGATGTTGCGATATCGCGATCTTCGGTTTTTGGCCTGCGACCCTTTGGAAAGTTGCGGCGTGGGCTCATAAAGGTATTTTCTCGCACTTTTGCCGACAATGTGGCATGGTTGCCATATGAGCGATTCGGGCAATGTGATCTCTGTCCGTGGCCTAAAGAAGAGCTATGGATCCACCCAGGCAGTTGCTGGTATTGATTTATCTATCGCACAAGGCGAGATATTTGCTCTACTTGGCCCAAATGGCGCCGGTAAGACCACCACCGTTGAAATCCTGGAAGGTTTTCGCACCCGCGATAGCGGAGAAGTCTCGGTATTAAAGACCGATCCTGCGATTAAAGGTGCGGCCGGAAGAATCTGGCGCAATCGCATCGGCATCGTATTGCAATCAACATCTGATGCTGGTGATTTATCAGTGCAAGAAACAGTCGCCCATTTTGCTAAATATTATGCCAACCCACGTAGCGTTGATGAGGTTATTCAATCCGTTGGCCTTACTGATAAATCAGCTGAATTAATTCGCACCTTATCTGGCGGACAACGCCGGCGTTTAGATGTAGCGCTGGGAATTATCGGCTCCCCTGAACTTCTATTTCTAGATGAGCCAACAACTGGCTTTGATCCCGAAGCCCGCCGCGCTTTTTGGGCGCTAATTAAATCCTTGCGCGATAGCGGAACCACAATTGTCTTAACCACACATTATTTGGACGAGGCAGAAGCGCTAGCCGATCGAGTGGCGGTAATTAACCGTGGGCAGATCGTTGAAGTTTCAACCCCGGCACTCTTGGGCGGACGTGCGACTTCTCTTGCCACAGTCTCATGGCTCAGTGAATCAGGGCCAAAATCTGAGCGCACCGATAATCCAACGGCGCTTATTCATAAATTAACCGAGAATATAAAAGGGGAAATCCCAGAGCTAACGGTCAAGCGCGCTTCATTGGAAGATATTTACCTGGAAATGATTGGGGGCGCAGATGAAGCAGAATAAAGTGCCAAGCGCCCTGACCATCGGAATCGCTCGCGGTGGCTTAGAGATCAAACAGTTCTTGCGCCAACGCGAATCAGTTGTCTTTACCCTGGCTTTCCCAATTATGTTACTCGGTATCTTTGGTTCAGTATTTACTAACGAACTAACTGATGGCGTAACTTTTAGCCAATACTTCGTTGCTGGCATGATCGCATCAGGCCTGGTTAATACTGGCTTTCAACAGTTAGCAATAATGATTCCGGTCGAACGTGACTTTGGAACTTTAAAGCGTTTGCGCGGCACACCAATGCCAGCGGCCAGTTATTTCATCGGCAAGGTAATCGTTGTCTTTGCCACGATGGTTATCCAAGTTCTCTTACTTTTAATCGCAGGCATCTTATTCTTCGGCGTTAATCTGCCAAGTGATCCGGCAAAATGGCTGACCTTTACCTGGTTGATCTTGCTCGGTAGCGCAGCATCGACATCGCTCGGCATTGCATTTTCGGTAATTCCCAAGAGCGGCCGAGGTGCATCTGCTGTCGTATCCCCCGTCGTTATCGTGCTGCAATTCTTTAGCGGAGTCTTCTTTGTCTTCACAGATTTGCCTGCTTGGATGCAGCAAGTTGCAGCGATCTTTCCTTTGAAGTGGATGACCCAAGGAATGCGCTCGGTCTTCTTACCTGATTCATTTGCCGCTCGTGAAGTTGCCGGCAACTGGGAAACCGGACGTACCTTCGTAATAATCTCGGCTTGGTTTATTGCCGGACTATTTTTCTCCATCCGCACCTTCAAATGGGAACAACAGAAATGATTAGATCAAAGAAGCTAGCTCTGGCTATAGCACTTGGTTTAGCGCTTAACGTTGTACCTGCAACGGCTGCAACAAAGAGCCCAACGCCAACACCAAAGGCGAGCGTTACAAAAGCACCAGTTAAGAAAGCTCCGGTAAAGAAGGCGCCAGTTAAGAAAAAGAAGAAGGTTGTTAAGTTAACGCCATCGCCATCTCCGATTTGGCCACCAGCAGGTTTTAAAACAGATAAGTTAAATGAGACAAAGTTATATTTAAAAGTTCCAAGTGCTAAAGAGTTGGTTGGAATATTGTCGGCAAAGTCAGCACTTGCTTCGCAGATTAAGGCCTGCACTAAATTCACCTGTGGCGCAGTCTTAGTAGCATCTGAAACTGGTTGCCGTTGGTGGCAGATAACTGCTGATGTTGTGGGTGCAACTTCCCCTGAAAACCGCACCTTGAAAACTTTCGGCAAGATCACAACCTCGGTTACCCGCAGCGCAGCACAGCAAATTGTGACGATCTTGTTAGTTACCACCGAACCAATTGGTGCAGGTCACATCGTCTCTAATATCAGCGCTGACTGTAATCAGAGCGATCCAACCGGACCGCTTCCCAATACCGACTATCAAGCAGTGACTGGCTAGCGATGTTGGGTGGAATTAACAACGGCCTTTTCCTCAGCAGTTTCGGTGGCTTCTTCGCCGTTGGAATCTTGGCGCTGATATTAAGGTGGGCCTTTGCACGAGGTAAATCTCTAATTGAGCAAACCCCAAAAGTTGGCCGCGAAGATGAATATGGTGCGCTGGTTGTGATCGCCTCACCGAATAACCATATTGAAGGTGAATTATTGCGTTTGAAGCTGGCGACATCGCAGATCAAAGCAACTCTGGCCCAAACTAAAGATGGGCCAAGGCTTTATGTCTTTGCGCGCGATGAGAAGATTGCGCGCGCTGTTTTAAAGAGTTAGCGGTTAGCTCCCGGTACCCACAACTGGTCACCAATCTTCTTATTTGCAACTCTAGCCAATACAAATAAAAGATCAGAGCAACGGTTTAGATACTTGGCCGTTACTGGGTTAACGCCAGTTCCGAAACCATGGATTGCAGCCCAGGTGCGACGCTCAGCACGACGCACAACGGTGCGCGCCACATGTAAATGTGCCGCAGCTGGTGTTCCGGATGGCAATACAAAAGATCGTAAAGGTTCTAGATCTGCGTTGTACTTATCGATCTGTTCTTCAAGATAAGTGACTTGGCTTTCAAGTACGCGAAGTGGTTCAAAGGCTGGTGCATCAATTACTGGCGTGCAGAGGTCGGCGCCAACATCGAATAAATCATTTTGAATTCGGATCAGCAGCGCAAGGATGTCTTCACTTAACTCGTCGGTTGCAATGACAACGCCAATTGTTGAGTTAGCTTCATCGACTGTTGCATATGCCTCAAGGCGAGAATCGTTCTTTGAGGTACGGCTCATATCTCCCAGAGAAGTCGATCCATCATCGCCGGTCTTGGTGTAAATACGCGTTAAGTTAACCATGGCCCTAGCCTATAAGTAGACTTCAGTTATGGCATCTTCGAGCACCGCAGGCAGCGATCGCTTCCGCATCGTCGGTGGCGCCAGCCTAAAGGGCGAAGTAACGGTTACCGGTGCGAAGAATTCGGTCCTAAAACTAATGGCCGCATCCCTTTTGGCCGTTGGTAAAACCACAATTCGTAACGTGCCAGATATCGCCGATGTTGAAATCATGTCTGATTTACTTACGCGCCTTGGGTGCACCGTCGCACACGTTGGTTCAGTTGTAACAATCGATGTGCCAGAAGCTCCACAACATCGCGCAGATTACGATCTGGTGCGCAAGATGCGCGCCTCCATCAATGTACTTGGTCCACTTGTGGCTCGCACCGGTCGCGCTGAAGTCGCTCTGCCAGGCGGTGATGCCATTGGTTCACGCGGTTTAGATTTTCATATCAAAGGCCTTGAATCACTCGGTGCTCATGCCCACGTTGAACATGGTTATGTAATTGCAGCAGCCCCCAAAGGTTTAACTGGGGCTGCCATAGATCTTGATTTCCCAAGCGTTGGTGCAACTGAAAATTTAATGACTGCAGCTGTGTTAGCAAAAGGTGTCACAACAATTGAAAATGCCGCGCGCGAACCAGACTTAGTTGACCTTGGTGAGTTTCTTATTTCGATGGGTGCCAAGATCGAAGGTTTAGGTACTCCACTTATAAAGATCACCGGCGTTGCCAAGTTAAACCCAACTGATCACACCACAATTTGTGATCGCATCATCGCTGGCACCTGGGCATTTGCGGCTGCGATGACCCAAGGAGATATCACCATCCATGGTGGTCGCGCCGATCACATGGAAGTTATGTTGGAGAAACTTGCGCATGCCGGTGCCATCATCACTTCCACCCAAGATGGAATTCGTGTGCAGATGAATCAACGCCCACGCGCAACAGATGTGGCAACTCTTCCCTATCCAGGTTTTGCCACTGATTTACTTCCATTTATTATCGCGATGAATGCAGTTGCCGACGGTCATTCCATGGTTACCGAAAATGTATTTGAATCACGTTTTATGTTTGTAAACGAACTAGCCCGCTTAGGCGCACAAGTAACTGTTGACGGCCATCACGCATCAATTGTTGGAATCACCCAACTATCTGGCGCACCCGTTGAAGCAACTGACATTCGTGCTGGCGCCGGGCTAGTACTCGCGGCACTTGTCTCCGAAGGTGAAACCACCGTCGATGGCGCTTTCCACATCGACCGTGGCTATCCAAACTTTGCTGAAGATCTAATCGCCCTCGGCGCCAACGTCACCCGCGAATAATTAGTTAACTGACTCCGTCAAGATTGAAACGCGATCGTTGGAGACAGATAAGAAGCCGCCCTGCACATTAAATTCTTTAGTTGTTCCATCTACGCCTTTGATGCTCACGGCACCGTCGACTAGAACGCCAAACAGTGGCGCGTGGCCGGGAAGCACACCGAGGTCACCCTCGATTGTGCGCGCAGAAACAAAAGTTGCCTGCCCAGACCACACCTGTTGTGTTGGCGAAACTAGTTCGACGTTAAGTGCCATGGTTTAATTCTTTGCCAGTTCGGCAGCGCGACGCTCAACATCATCGAGGCCACCACACATAAAGAATGCTTGTTCTGGAAGGTGATCGTACTTTCCATCGGCAAGTGCTTCAAATGCTGTGATTGTCTCTGATAGCGGAACGAATGATCCTTCGATACCGGTAAAGACCTTTGCGACGAATGTGTTCTGTGACAGGAAGCGCTGGATGCGACGAGCGCGACCAACTAGAACACGGTCATCTTCAGATAATTCATCGATACCAAGAATCGCAATGATGTCTTGTAAATCCTTGTAACGCTGCAAGATCTGCTTAATACGGTTGGCAACACGGAAGTGGTGCTCACCGATATAGCGGGGATCCAAGATGCGTGAAGTTGAGTCAAGTGGATCCACAGCTGGGTAGATACCAAGCTCTGAAATCGGACGAGACAACACTGTTGTTGCATCTAAGTGCGCGAATGTTGTGTGTGGAGCAGGGTCGGTAATGTCATCTGCAGGAACATAAATTGCCTGCATAGATGTAATTGAGTGACCACGTGTTGAAGTAATGCGCTCTTGCAACTGGCCCATTTCATCGGCCAAAGTTGGCTGGTAACCCACAGCAGATGGCATACGGCCGAGCAGTGTTGATACTTCAGAACCTGCTTGTGTGAAACGGAAGATATTGTCGATGAAGAGCAATACATCCTGCTTCTGCACATCGCGGAAATATTCCGCCATAGTCAGCGCTGAAAGTGCAACGCGAAGACGCGTGCCAGGTGGCTCATCCATCTGACCGAAGACCAAGGCTGTTTTATTGATAACGCCGGTTTCAGTCATTTCCAGGAACAAGTCGTTACCTTCGCGAGTACGTTCTCCAACGCCGGCGAATACAGATACGCCACCGAAGTTTTCCGCTACGCGATAAATCATTTCCTGGATAAGTACAGTCTTACCTACACCTGCACCACCGAAGAGACCGATCTTTCCGCCCTTTACATATGGTGTTAGTAGATCGATAACTTTGATACCGGTCTCGAACATTTCAGTCTTTGACTCAAGTTGATCGAATGCTGGTGCATCGCGGTGGATTGGCCAACGCTCTTTAATATCAAGTGATGACGTTGGAACATCGAGTGATTCGCCAAGGGTGTTAAATACGTGGCCCTTTGTAACATCACCTACGGGTACTGAGATTGCAGCACCTGTATCTCTTACTTCTGCGCCACGGATCATGCCGTCGGTTGGCTGCATAGAAATTGCGCGCACAAGGTTGTCACCAATGTGTTGTGCAACTTCAAGGGTCAAGGTACGAGTAGTTCCACTCATGGTGGTCTCTACATGGAGCGCGTTAAAGATCGATGGCATTGAATCCGCTGGGAATTCAATATCCACGACCGGTCCAATAACTCGGGCAACGCGGCCTTTACCTGTTGATGACATCATTCACTCCCTGCACTAGCTGAGGCTAACGCGTCTGCGCCGCCCACAATTTCACTGATTTCCTGGGTAATTTCGGCTTGACGAGCCGCGTTCGCAAGTCGGGTTAGCGACTTGATTAAATCATCAGCGTTGTCAGTCGCTGACTTCATAGCGCGACGACGTGCAGCATGCTCGGAAGCAGCTGATTGCAACATCGCGTTGAAGATTCGGGCTTCGATATAGCGCGGCAGAAGTGCGTTGAGCACTTCAGCAGCATTTGGTTCGAACTCATACATTGGTAGCAAACCAGTTGGAACTGGAGCATCACTTTCGACAACTTCCAGCGGAAGCATGCGCTTAGCCATTGCGTTCTGGGTCAACATGGATTTGAACTCGGTAAAGATGATGTGGATTTCATCAACGCCAGCCTTCTCGGTCTGAGCATCGGCAATAAATGCAGCAATTAGCGCTTCAGCAACTTCTTTCGCGTTCTCATAAGTTGGGTTATCTGAAAAACCTGTCCAAGAACCTGAAATATCGCGATTGCGGAACTTATAGAAGTTAACCGCTTTACGACCGACTAGGTAATTAGAAACTTCTAAGCCACGTTCGCGGATCATGGCAGCGAGTTGTTCGCCTTCTTTGATCGCATTATTTGAATATGCACCAGCCATACCGCGGTCGGCTGAGATAATTAATATCGCAGCGCGCTTTGGGTTTTCAGATGGTGTAGTCAAAGGATGTTTAGTTGATGAGAATGTGGCAACTGCAGATACAGCACGGGTCAACTCATTTGCATATGGAGTCGAAGCAGCAACACGTTGTTGCGCTTTGACAATACGAGAGGCAGAGATTAACTCCATCGCCTTCGTAATTTTCTTAGTCGCCTTAACGGATCTCATCCGTCGGCGATATATGCGTAGTTGAGCGCCCATGGGTTACTTCTTCACCGCCGGTGGCACGAACTTTGTAATCGCTTCAGCGCCTTCTGCATCAAGTGCTTCGGCAGGAGCATCGTTAACGATTCCGGCTGCAGATGACTTAAATTGCTTCTTGAAATCAGCAACTGCTGACTTCATCTTTGCAACAGTGTCATCTTCAAGCATCTTTGTCTCAGAGATAACTGTGAAGATATCTTTACGCTCGCGCCCAATGAAATCCAAGAGTTCGGCTTCAAATCGGCGAATATCGGCAACTGCAACAGAATCAAGTTCACCTGATGTACCAGCCCAGATTGAAACGATCTGACGTTCCAATGAATAAGGTGAGTACTGGCCCTGCTTTAGAAGTTCAACCATGCGCGCACCGCGCTCTAGTTGTGCTTTTGAAGCAGCATCTAGATCTGAACCGAAGGCAGCGAATGCTTCAAGTTCACGGAACTGAGCAAGGTCAAGGCGCAGACGACCAGCGATCTTCTTCATCGCCTTTGTCTGTGCCGAACCACCAACGCGAGATACCGAAACACCTACGTTGATCGCTGGGCGAACACCGGCGTTAAAGAGATCTGTTTCAAGGAAGCACTGACCATCCGTAATCGAAATTACGTTGGTCGGAATAAATGCAGAAACGTCATTTCCCTTTGTTTCAATGATTGGTAGACCAGTCATTGAACCGCCACCGAGTTCATCGGAAAGCTTTGCGCAACGTTCTAGCAAACGTGAGTGTAAGTAGAAAACATCTCCTGGGTAGGCTTCGCGGCCTGGTGGACGACGAAGTAGCAATGAGACTGAACGGTAAGCCTCTGCTTGCTTGGAAAGATCATCGAAAACAATTAGTACGTGCTCGCCGTTATACATCCAGTGCTGACCAATTGCAGAACCGGTGTAAGGAGCTAAGTACTTAAAGCCAGCAGGATCTGATGCAGGGGAAGCCACGATTGTTGTGTACTCCATTGCGCCAGCTTCTTCGAGCGCGCCCTTAACGGATGCGATCGTTGAACCCTTTTGACCGATAGCTACATAAATACATTTAACTTGCTTCTTCTTATCGCCAGTTAACCAGTTTTCGCGCTGGTTGATGATGGTGTCGACTGCAACTGCAGTCTTACCTGTCTGACGATCGCCGATGATTAACTGGCGCTGTCCGCGACCAATCGCAGTCATCGCATCAATAGCTTTAATTCCTGTTGCAAGTGGTTCCTTAACTGGCTGGCGCTCAACTACAGAGGGAGCCTGTAGCTCAAGTGCACGGCGCGCATCAGGTTTAATTTCACCCTTGCCATCAATTGGGCGACCAAGTGGATCGACAACGCGACCCAAGAAGCCATCACCGACTGGTACTGAAAGAATTTCACCAGTACCGCGTACTGATGTTCCTTCTTCAATTCCGGCGTAACTACCGAGAATAACAACACCGATCTCGCGCACATCAAGGTTAAGTGCCAAGCCAAGTGTGCCGTTCTCGAACTGCAAGAGTTCGTTCGCCATTGTTGAAGGCAGGCCTTCAACGCGAGCGATGCCATCGCCTGCTTGGCTAACTGTTCCTACCTCGTCGCGAGCTGCGGCGCCTGGATCGTATGACTTAACGAAATTCGCTAAGGCATCCCGAATTTCATTCGGTTGGATCTTTAGCTCTGCCATGTCGTTCTCCCTTTTTCGTTTCTTTTAAATTTCGGTACTTATGCGGACTGACCAACAAGTGCGCGCCCGGCGTTTGCTAGGCGGTTTACAACGCTGCCATCTACTAACTCATCTGCGAACTTGATTGAAACTCCACCCAAGATCGTTGGATCGATCTGAACGTTGATGCGAATCGGCTGGCCGACTTTCTTCTCAAGAGCTGTTGCTAGGCGCTTGGCCTGAGCATCAGTTAGAGCAGCGGCCGTGCGAACAACCGCGATCAAACGATTACGGCGATTTGCTAGCCCAAATAGATAATCTGCAAAGGCTGCTTCAATGCTGCGCCCGCGAAGATGCGAAACAAGTGCGCTAGCTAGTTTTACAGTTGAAGCGCTAGCTTTCTTACCCAAAACATCTGCAATCAGCGCTGACTTTGCCTCAGCTGATCCAACGCCAACGAGCGCCTTACGGAGCTCGAAGTTATCGGCAACTAAACGAGAAGTTTCGAAGAACTCATCTTCTACGCGATCTAGTTCATTTGAGATATTGGCAGCTGATGCTTCAGCTTCGATTGCTAGCTGCTCAATCACATGGATTACATCTTTAGTTGCTGACCAACGTAGCGCTGAAACATCGCTAAGAAGCGATACCGCAAGTGCACCAGTTGATTTACCGAATAGATCCTTAACGAGAGCTGCCTTGGCCGCCTTGTCGCGAGATGGATCGGTAATTGCACGACGTAGCGATGTATTTCCGGCAAAGACATCGGCTGCAAAGAAGAGATGTGAAGAAAGTTCAGAGGCAGATGCTGCGCTTGCGCCCTTGATTGCAGCATCGAGTGCAACACGTGCAGCCACAAGTGACTGACGGCTGCTGCCTCCGAGGTGAATTCTCATCTTCTTTACTTACTCTTCTCTAAATCATCTAGGAAACGATCAACGATCCGTGATTGGCGAGCCTGGTCATCTAAAGCTTCTCCGACAATCTTGGAAGCGAGATCAACGGCAAGTGCACCGACTTCATTACGAAGTGAGGTAATTGCTTGTTGACGTTCGGCTTCGATCGATGCGTGTGCAGTTGCGGTAATGCGAGCTGCTTCTTCCTGCGCTTTAGCGCGAAGTTCTTCCACGATTGAGACACCTTGCACGCGAGCTTCTTCGCGAAGCGTTTGTGCTTCTTCGCGCGCTTTTGAAAGCTGCTCGTTATATTGCGAAAGTGCGCGTTGGGCTTCGAGCTGTGCCTTTTCAGCGCGCTCGATTCCACCTTGAATTGCTTCGGTGCGTGCCGCAAATGCCTTTTCAAACATTGGCGTTACTTTGCTGCGCAGTACCAAGAAGAGAAGCAAGAACGCAACTGCGCCCACAATGAGTTCCGCGGTATGCGGAATCAAAGGATTTACCTTCTCTGCCTCAGCGGCAAAATTAAATTTACTCATAACTAGTTCAGAGATATTTCTGCGCTAATTAGAGAACGAAGGCTAGAACGAGACCGAAGAGTGCGAGAGCTTCAGCGAGCGCGAATCCAAGGAACGCGATTGGCTGTAGAACGCTACGTGCTTCAGGTTGACGTGCAACGCCATTGATATATGCGGCGAAGATAAGTCCGGTTGCAATACCAGGACCGATTGCTGCGAGGCCAAAACCGACCAGGTTGAGTGTGCCTGTCATTTTTTTACTGCCTTTCGTTAGATGTTAGTGCTCGTCGGCAAGGGCGCCGGCGATGTACAAAGCGGTCAACAGAGTAAAGATATACGCCTGTAGACATTGGACCATGAACTCGAAGAAGGTCAACACAATGCCGATACCGAAGGCAAATGGGCTAACCAACTTCAAACCAATTGCACCCTGGGCAAGGTGTTCCCCGCCCAAGATAAATACGAGCAACAACAAGTGGCCCGCAAACATATTTGCAAAGAGACGCAGCGAAAGCGTCAGAGGACGTACTAAGAAGAATGTCAGAATCTCAAGTGGAGTGATTAGAATGTAGGCCGCTTTTGGAACACCTGGCATAAACATGATCTCTTTGATGTATTTATATAAACCTTGCTTGCGGATTCCGACATAGTGGAAAACTAAAAATGTAAAAATCGCAAGCACATATGGGAAGCCAACATGTGACATCGCTGGGAATTGGAGCAGCGGCACAATTCCAAATAAGTTATTTACAAGGATGAAGGTAAAGAGAGTAAATAGGTAAGGGACAAAGCGAAGAAAGTCATGGCCGATTACATCTTTGGCAAGATCATTACGAACGAATGCGTAGACGCTCTCGCCAGCAAATTGCAGCTTGGAAGGAACAATTGCAGCTTTGCGAGATGCGGCGATAAAGAAGACGGAAATTACGATAACTGAGAGAAAGACTAGAAAAATTGGTTTTGTTGTATACGCATTTTCACCAAAAATGGGTGGCAATTCGAAGTCTTTGGTACTTGGCGGGACAAAGTCTCCGCCTTCAGCGCTTAAACGAACTAACGCGAGCACACGAACTCCAATTTATATAGCAGTTATCCTGGTTCGGCCTACAACGGGGCAACCTTATGTGGAAAAGCCTCAACCTGTGAAATCCGAAAGGTGTGATTTACGCTCGGGTCGGACCGCTATTCGCGGCCGAACCGTAGCCAGACCAGGTAAATAGCCCCGCCCATTCCAACGATCAGCCCAACCAAGGTCAGATAGGTCGTGCCCAGCCATTTATCTGCCGCATAGCCAGCCCCGCCCCAGAAGAGCAGCCCAGATAGCAGATAACCAAAGATCGTCCACATTGCATTTTCGTCGCGCTTATTTTGACCGCTATTACTCACTTGGACCTCCGTGGGTGGTGCTTACGATTTGGCTTGCGGTGGCAATGGTAGATGAGTTTTCAACTTGAGGTAACTAGCTATCTCCCCACCTAGCCAGGCGATAGTTAAGGCGCAGGCCGCCGCCCCAAAGCTGAGCCGATCGATCGTCTGGCGATCTGTGTAATTGGCAAGGGCCCAGAGAAAGAGCCCTAAGAAAAATAGTTTGGCAAAGTATGAAAAGAGAGCCATCGCCATAGTGCTTATTGGATCTAAATTACGCGTTAAGCGCGATACCAAGATGTGGATGATGAAATAGATCGCAACAATAAATTGGGCAAGTAGCGCGCCATAGAAACCACTAAGGCCACGAATTAGCGAAAAGAGTGCGATCGCAATTACTCCAACAATTAACGTTGGGCGAACCGCCCCACGCAATAGCTGAGCTTCATTTGATTTTGCCTCAACCACGGTTGACGGTCTCTAGCGTTCTAAAAGATTTAGATTTTCCACGACTGAAATGAATTGTGAAAGCCAGCATGGCACCGGCAAAGATCGCCGAAACCCAAAGAGGTGCAAAGGCGGAAACGCTTACTGGAAATGCAATTGTTGCCGTCCATAGATACATAATTCCAGCGGTGCGTATCTGGGTATTGCCGGCGCGCATAATTCGGTGGTGGAGATGTTCTTTATCTGATGAGAAAGGTGATTTACCGGCGCGGATCCGGCGCAAGATGGCCAGCGTTAAATCAGCTAACGGAATTGCAAGAACGGCAAATGGCAAGAGCAACGGTAAGAGCGCCGGGCCCAGCTTTTCTTCGCTGATCGCATTTGGATCCACCTGCCCAGTTAAGGTAATTGATGAGGCAGCCAGCATTAAACCTAAGAACATCGAACCCGAATCTCCCATAAATATTCGCGCCGGATGTGCGTTATGGGGCAAGAATCCTAAGCAGACACCGATAGTTACTGCGGTGATTAGCGATGGCGCACCAGCGCGATTAAAGCCATAAACAACCGCTAAAAGGTAGGCAAAGGCGAAGAAGGCTGCCCCTGAAATCGCGACAATTCCTGCCGCCAAACCATCTAAACCATCAATAAAGTTAACGGCATTTATGGTTACTAAAACAATTAAAACGGTAAGTAGCTGTCCAACACTCGGTGGCAGCATCGTCACGCCATTTATCGGCAGCCATAAAATTTGAATTCCGTAGAGCAGCAAGATTCCAGCTGCTAACGCTTGTCCAGCAAGCTTTGTGATGGCATCTAGCTCGTATTTATCATCTGCCATACCCAGCAGAACTAAGAAAGTACCGGCTAAGAAAATACCTTGCGCATCATGTCCAAAAGATTTTCCAACAAGAGAAAGGTTGCCGGCAATTAGAAAAGTGGCAGACATAGCTAGCCACATTGCTAGGCCTCCCCAGCGTGGAGTTGGAATAACGTGGATATCGCGTTTGCGGATCTGGGCCACGACGCCGAAGTGCAACGCCCATTTACGGACAAATGGTGTGATGATGTAGCAGAGCGCTGCTGCCAGTAACAGGGTTACTAAGTACTCGCGCATTCAATAACTTCCTCGGTGCTTGCTTACGCTTGGTAAATTGGGAAGCGCGCAGTAAGTGCATGAACTTCAGATTTAATCGCCGAGTGGGCCGCTGCATCATCAGTTTTAATAGCGCGTGCAATAAGAGACGCGATGGTTTTCATCTCAGCAACGCCCATACCTTGTGTGGTTGTGGCCGGAGTTCCAACACGAATTCCGCTAGTTATTCCGGGCTTTTCTGGATCGTAAGGAATTGAGTTCTTATTCATAACAATTCCGGCTTGGCCACAGCGCTCATCTGCAACTTTTCCAGTTACACCAGTACTGCGAATATCCATAAGGGCTAAGTGAGTTTGGGTTCCACCTGAGACTGCGCGCATACCTTCAGTTTCTAGCGCTGCAGCAAGTGCTTGCGCATTAACAATTACATCCTTGGCATACTTTTGATAAGCAGGTGTTGCACATTCAGCAAGAGCGACTGCTTTGCCAGCAACGGCAGACATGATCGGTCCGCCTTGCATGCCCGGAAAGACTGCCTTATCAATTGCTGCTGCATGTTCAGCCTTTGCCAAGATCATGCCGCCACGTGGACCGCGCAGAACTTTATGTGTTGTAAAGGAGACAACATCTGCATATGGAACTGGAGATGGAATTGCTTTGCCGGCAACTAAACCGATGAAGTGCGCAGCGTCTACCCACATAATTGCACCAACTTCATCGCAGATGGCGCGAACCTTTTCAAAATCAATTAGCGATGGGTAGGCAGTTGCACCTGAACAGATCATCTTTGGCCTGGTGCGCAGAGCGGTATCGCGCAGTTCGTCGTAATCGATTAGCTCATTATCTTGGCGGACACCGTATGACTCGACGTTAAACCATTTTCCAGAGAAGTTAACTTTCGATCCATGAGTTAGGTGGCCACCGTGTGGCAAGGACATGGCAAGAACTGTGTCCCCTGGCTTTGTAAAGGCTAAATAAATCGCAACGTTAGCGCTTGCTCCAGAATGTGGTTGCACATTGGCATGTTCTGCACCAAATAGAGATTTAGCGCGATCGATGGCGATAATTTCTGCCTTATCTACTTCTTCGCAACCGCCGTAATAACGCTTTCCGGGATAACCCTCGGCATATTTATTGGAAAGCGTTGAACCCATGGTCGCAAGAACTGCGCGCGAGGTAAAGTTTTCAGATGCGATCAACTGCAAGTTGGTCTGTTGACGCTTTAACTCAGAGAGCAATACCGCTGCAATATCGGGGTCTTGCTGGCTAAGTAATGCGAAATCGGGTCCGTAAAAGGTCTCTGCGCTCATGCGCGCAAGCCTAAGGCTTACTCGTGAAAAATGTCAGGTACGAGCGCTGTGATTTCGCTCAGTGAGATCGCGCCTTGGCGTGTAATGCGAGATCGGAATCCAGTCAGATCTATGACCGTACTTGCGCCGCCTGTGGGCAGAGCCCCGGCGGTGAAGATGGCAGCGACTTCAGATTCTAAGAAGGAAATATCTGCCGAGTCATTTATCGCAGCTTTGCCGAATAGGGCGGCGCTAGCTATCGCTAACGGGCCTGATTTCTTTAATACTTCCAAGATAAATTCTGACTTTGGAATTCGCACACTAACTTGATCGAGAGTATTTCCATCACCTAAATCCCAATTTAGGCCTGCTTGCGGTTTGAGATTTAGAGAAAGTAGACCTGGCCAAAAATTATTCATCAATGTGCGCGCATCCGCCGAAATACTTCGGGCAATACCATCTATGGAATCGCGGCTAGCTATAGCAACTTGTGCCGCAACTCCCAGCGCATCACCACGTAATACATGCAAGGCGCGAACGGCATCGTGGAAGAAAGCATCTGCAATAAGGGCATAGCTATGTTCCAGTGGCGCCACAATGACATAACCATCTTTCAGGGCAGCAACTGCTGTCGCAACATGTTCTGCCAAGTCACCTTGTGCAAGTTCGTAGCGCGCCATTTATTTCCTAACCGCAGACGTCCAACGGGGACGCCCAGTTAAATCTTGATGCAGTGCAATGTCAATGAATTCGCGTGATAGCAGAGCATCAATCGCCGCGCCTTGTTCTTCAGTATGTTCAATCGCCAAGACTCCCCCGCGCTTTAATAAGCGAGCTGCAGCATCTATAAAGAGTTTCGGTAGTTCTAATCCGGTTGCCCCGCCAAAGAGTGCAATATGTGGCTCGTGTTCTGCGACATCGCGCGGCAAGGTCTGTTGATCTGGAATATATGGTGGGTTTGCGATAACTATGTCGCATTTAACGCCAGGTAATACATCTGCCACATCACCTGACACAACGCGTACATTTTCGGAAATCTTTGCCACATTCTTCTTTAGCCAGGCGATCGCATCTTCGCTTTTTTCTACTGCGATTACCCGCGAACGTGGCGCTTCCGTGGCAATTGCCAGCGCAAGTGCCCCAGAGCCAGACCCTAAATCAATTACCGAAATCTCACCGTCAACGGTCTCTTCTAAATTGGCGATGTGGGTAAGTACTGCATCAACTAATAGCTCACTTTCGGGACGTGGCACCAATACGCCAGGGCCAACTTCGATCTCTAAATGGCGAAAATATGCAACACCAGTTAAATACTGCAACGGTTCATGAGAAGCGCGCCGGGAAATTAACTTAGCAAAAGTATCTTCGATAACGCCGAAATCACCAAGGGATTTTAAAGTTGCATCTAACTTAACTGAGTTATGTAGATCCATCCGCGAAATACCCAAAACATAAGCAAATAAGTGCTCAGCATCAATTTCTTGAATATCACTAGCTGCCAGCCGTTCTTTCGCTGAACGCAGTAGGGGTTTTATATCGCTCATTGTGATTGGCCAGAATTAATTAGTTGAGGAAAGTTTCGCGGCTTTATCAGCATCTAATAGCGCCTGGACAACATCATCTAGCTCGCCATTTAATACTGAATCTAAGTTGTTAGATTTGTAATTTACGCGGTGATCACTTAGTCGGTTTTCGGGATAGTTATATGTGCGGATACGTTCTGAGCGATCGACTGTGCGCACCTGGCTCTTACGTTCGGCCATCGCGACAGCTTCTGCCTTTTCCTGTGCATCTGCCAATAAACGAGCGCGCAAGATACGTAGCGCAGATTCCTTATTTTGCAGCTGTGACTTTTCATTCTGGCAAGAGACAACGATTCCGGTTGGAACGTGAGTTAAACGCACCGCTGAATCTGTGGTGTTAACTGATTGTCCGCCCGGACCTGAAGAGCGATAAACATCTACGCGCACATCGTTCATATTTAGCTCAACATCCACTTCTTCTGCTTCCGGCAGAACAAGTACGCCAGCTGCAGATGTGTGGATTCGACCTTGGCTCTCTGTCTCGGGAACGCGTTGCACGCGATGTACGCCGCCTTCAAATTTCAATCGTGCATAAGGTGTTGTTCCTGGCTCTGGCGTTCCCTTGGATTTAATTGCCATCGAAATATCTTTATAGCCACCGAGATCAGATTCGGTCATATCGATGATCTCAACTTTCCAATTACGCTTTTCGGCATAGCGCTGATACATACGGACTAAATCTCCAGCAAAGAGCGCAGATTCATCGCCACCAGCGCCAGCTTTAACTTCGATAATTACGTCGCGATCATCATTGGGGTCCCGCGGCAGCAATAACTCTTCTAATTTATCTGCGGCTAGCTCAACAGCTTCTTCCATCGCCGGAATTTCTGTTGCAAATGATTCATCCTCTAGCGCCATCTCTTTCGCTGCTTCTAGATCATCGGCGGCAGATTTCCAAGCGTTAAAGCCGGCAACAACTGGACCCAATTGGGCATAACGACGACCTAGCTGACGAGCTTTGCCTTGATCTTCGTGGATAGAAGGATCGGCCATTTGCTTTTCAAGCACTTGATACTCGCGCACCATTTCATGGGCGGATGCAAAGCGATCGTTACTCATCTGGCTTCTCCTTATCTCTTAGATGAAAATTTTTTAATTAAGATAAAAATAAAGAGACCGCGCCACAACCTTTACGGCTGCGATGCGGTCTCTTTAAAAAGCTACTTAGCTGCGGCGTTCTTTGACTTTGACTTATCTCCGAAGCGCTCTTCGAACTTGGCGACGCGTCCACCAGTATCGAGGATGCGCTGCTTACCGGTGTAGAACGGGTGGCAGACTGAACAAACTTCAACGTAGATAGATCCGCTGGCAACTGTTGAGCGGGTTACAAACTTTTCACCGCAACCACAAGTTACTTGGGTCTCTTTATATTCTGGGTGGATCTCTGGCTTCATTCTTTTTTCCTTTTCATTGGCTGGGTCCGCCATCAGCGGTGAACCAGGTCATAACCACGTTTTGTGGTGCTAGGGCGTAATCCTCTCGCGAAATGAGTAATCCGCAAAATCCGTGCGGGGGACGCACAGATTTTGCGGATTACTCTCCCTATATCCCTCGATAGAAAAACTATGCCTTTGGTGCTGGCGTTGCCTTTGGTGCAGATGGAGCCTTGGCTGGCTTAACTGGCTTTACCAACGCTGCTTCTGCAGCCTTTGCAGTTGCATCTGCTGCAACATGAGCTGCCTTGCGCGCATCTTTAGCTGCTTGCAATTGTGCATCGGTTGTTACATTTGCAAGAGCTGCTTGGAAATCAGCTAGCGCTTTTGCGCTTGCTGCGCGATGAGCATCAACGATGGCGCGATGTGCGTTCAGATATGTAGTCATCTGAGATTGGAAAGTTGCTTGTGCTTGGGCGCGCGCAATAGCGGCTTCTTTAGTATCTGCGGCAGAGGCCGTTGCTGCTCCACCAATAAGTGAAGTCGCGATTAACGCAGCCGTTAGGAATTTCTTAGTAGCTAGCATTTTAATCTCCTTTTTCGCCCGCCTGGTGGTTGGCTGATAAGGAGATATTGGCCCCCGACCTTGTGAAGACTTTGTGAAAGCCTTGCGGTCGAACGGTGAAGTTAGCGAACTTTAGGCTTAACCCTCGCTTGGGCCAGAAGTTGTCTTCTGGATCTGCATCAAGAACTCGACGTTGGACTTAGTGCCCTTCATCTTCTCGAGCAAGAGCTCAAGCGCTGCTTGTGGCTCCAGTGCGTGCAATACACGACGGAGCTTCCAGACAATGTTGAGTTCTTCAGTTCCCATAAGAATTTCTTCCTTACGAGTACCTGATGCAACAACGTTAACTGCTGGGAAGATGCGCTTATCGGCCATACGACGATCGAGAATAAGTTCCATATTTCCGGTGCCCTTGAACTCTTCGAAGATAACTTCATCCATACGAGAACCGGTATCAACCAAGGCGGTTGCAAGAATTGTTAGCGATCCACCATCTTCAATATTACGAGCTGCACCAAAGAACTTCTTTGGTGGATATAACGCAGCTGAATCAACGCCACCAGAAAGGATGCGGCCTGATGCAGGAGCTGCAATGTTATATGCGCGGCCTAAACGAGTAATTGAATCGAGCAACACAACAACGTCGTGGCCGAGTTCAACTAGGCGCTTGGCGCGTTCAATCGCAAGTTCAGCAATCGTGGTGTGATCATCTGCGGGACGATCAAATGTGGAAGCAATAACTTCGCCCTTAACAGAGCGCTGCATATCGGTAACTTCTTCGGGGCGTTCATCTACTAGAACAACCATCAAGTGACACTCAGGGTTATTGGTTGTGATCGCATTGGCAATTGCTTGCAAGACCATGGTCTTACCCGCTTTTGGAGGCGAAACAATAAGTCCGCGCTGTCCTTTACCAATTGGCGCAATCAGATCGATTACGCGAGTTGTCAAAATATTTGGTTCAGTTTCCAGGCGCAGGCGCTCTTGTGGGTAGAGAGGTACCAACTTGCCAAATTCCACGCGATTGCGCGCTTCATCAGGTGTTACGCCATTGATTGTTTCCAGCGTGATTAGCGGGTTGTACTTCTGACGTTGCTCACCTTCACGTGCTTGGCGTACCTGACCAGTAACTACATCGCCCTTGCGAAGTCCGTATTTACGAACTTGTTGCTGTGAAACATAAATATCATTTGGCCCGGGTAGGTAGCCGCCTGTGCGGATAAATGAGAAGTTGTCCATGATGTCAACGAGGCCACCGACTGGAACTAATACATCATCTTCGCCAATAACTGGTTCGCGTTCTTCACGTGGTCCACGTTCGCGGTTACGGTCACGGCCACGATTGCGGTCACGGCCACGTCCCCGATCGCGACCGGCAAAGTTACGGTCGTTATCGCGTGGGCCATTGTCATGGTTATCGTCTGAACCTTCGCCATCGCCGTCATCATCATTTGAATTGCCACTTGAATTGCTCTGTGTACTTTCGCGGCTGGAATTCTTCTTCGCATTACGCGCTTCGCGGCGGGCTTCGCGTTCAGCTTTTGCAGCCTCGCGGTTTGCAGCCTGTAAATCGCCAATCGCAGTTACTAGCGCATCCTTCTTTAACTTGGTTGCACCATCAATACCTAGTTGTGCAGCAACTTCTTTTAACTTTGGAAGGCTCATTGCTGCTAGTTCTGGACTATTTGAACGGATTGGTTCAGCGTCCTTAACTTGATCGTTATCTTGATCTGTCATCTCTATCTTTTCATTTGGGGCTTCGTCTATGAGCGTGAGTTCGTAGAAGTGCAAAAGCCTAGTTATTTGGAATTGGTTACCTGCCGACTTTCACCGTAACTTCCGGCTGAGCAAGTGGGGTAACCATAGCACCTCGCGCAGGCCGGCTGCAAAATTCGCGCTTGGCTAGAGGATGAGCGCTCCTGTGCGAGAAATCTCTAAAGATTTAGCTTCAAACTTGCTGCCGGCGGCGCGGATCAATTCTGCAACATCACTTTCACTGCCGGTATGTAAAGCCAGCACAGTTGGACCAGCGCCAGAGATAAAGGCGGCAACTCCAGCACCACGCAACTTATTTAATAACGCAAATGAGGCTGGCATCGCTTCGCTGCGATAGGACTGATGTAGGAAATCTTCAGTTGCTCTAAAGAGTAAATCCGGGCGCAACGTCAGGGCGTGAACTAATAGAGCAGAGTTGGCGGAATTTCGCGCTGCATCACGATGCGGAATTGTCTCTGGCAACATCTTGCGCGCCTTTGAAGTGGCAACTGCAGTAGATGGAATAAAAGCGATCGCACGAATGCGAATATCAACGTTTAGAGAGATTGCTTGCGCCACGTTTTTGCCATGTTGATCTTCTTGCCAAGCAACGACGGCGTTCCCAAAAAGGGCAGCTGCCACGTTGTCGGGATGGCCTTCCATATCAGTTGCTAGCTGCAGTAACTTCTCATCGCTCATCTTGTCGCTACCGGTTAAGACCAAAGTGCGCGCAAGTGATAAACCACCAACGATTGCACTTGCAGATGAACCAAGACCGCGACCATGAGGAATTACATTTAGCGCACGAACGGCCACACCCTTTGGTTTGCCCCCAAGAAAATCAAAACCTTTATACATCGCCTTAACAAGTAAGTTCTTATCAGTACGTGGAACATCATCGGCGCCTTCACCGGTGACATCTATATCTAACCCAGCATCATCTAAAATCTGGGCAACGTAACGATCGTGCATGCCAAGTGCTAATCCGAAAGAATCAAAACCAGGTCCTAGATTGGCAGAAGTTGCCGGGACTTGAACCTGGATGGGATTGGCTTTAAATGTTGGTTTAGCCATGGCGCTTACTTAAGACCCAACGCCTTGGCGGCAGCAGCTGCATTTACTTTTACAATCTTTGGCTTAGCAAATTTTTCTAGCGCCCAAGAAATATCTTTTAACCCGTGTCCAGTAACAGTAATAACTATCTTCTTGCCCTTAGGCAGCTTGCCTGCCTTTTTGTATTTAATTAAGCCTGCGATACCAGCGGCTGATGAAGGCTCAACAAAGACGCCTTCTTTTCCAGCAACTAGCGCATAGGCAGCAAGGATTTCTTTATCGGTAACGGAATCAATTACGCCGCCAGATTTATCGCGCGCTTCAATTGCTTGCTCCCACGATGCAGGATTTCCTATGCGGATCGCAGTTGCGATTGTCTCTGGCTTTAACACTGGTTTGCCTTTAACCAAAGGTGCTGCACCTGCTGCTTGGAAGCCATACATCTGTGGAAGTGAGTTAGAGAGACCATCTTTACGGTATTCGTTATAGCCCTTCCAATAGGCAGTGATATTTCCAGCGTTGCCAACCGGTAGCGCATGAATATCTGGAGCAAAGCCCAACATATCGATTACTTCAAAGGCGGCGGTCTTCTGGCCTTCGATGCGAAATGGATTAACTGAGTTAACTAGCGCAACTGGATAATTTTCAGATAGTTCGCGCACCAAAGTCAGGCAATCATCAAAGTTACCGGCAACCTGCAAAATTTGTGCGCCATGGATTACCGCTTGTGCCAATTTTCCAGTCGCAATCTTTCCGGCTGGAATCAATACTGCTGAGACCATCCCAGCTTTTGTAGCATAGGCAGCAGCGCTAGCTGAAGTATTTCCAGTTGAGGCACAGATAACTGCCTTAGCGCCATCTTCGGCTGCCTTTGAAATCGCCATTGTCATGCCGCGATCTTTAAAAGAACCAGTTGGGTTCATACCCTCATATTTAAGCCAAACATCATTTCCAAGAAGTTCCGATAAATAACAGGCGTAGATAAGTGGCGTGCCACCTTCGCGCAGCGAAACAATCGGAGTCTTTGCACTAACCGGCAAGCGATCGCGGTACTCCTCGATTACTCCACGCCATTGATGCGCGCCGGTCTTCTTTACTTTAAATAAACTCATGCCGGCAACGCTCCTTCCACGCGGATCACGCTAGAGATCTTATTGACCATATCCATCGCCTTTAGCGATTCAACAGTCGCTTTCAATTCCCCTTCAGTTGCCAGGTGAGTAACGATCGTTACCTCAGCATCGCTATTACGTCCTGCCTGATTAACGGTTTGAATTGAGACGCCATGGTTGGCAAAGGTTGTTGCGATAGCTGCCAAAACGCCCGCTTTATCAGCTACTTCAAGGCGGATTAAGAACTTTGTCTTGGTAGTCTCAATCGGTGCGATATCGCGATCGGCATAATCAGTCTCGCGCTGACCAACAGAGTTAAGTGCAATATGGCGAGCTACTGCTACAACATCACCCAAGATGGCAGATGCAGTTGGTGCACCACCTGCGCCACGACCGTAGAACATAAGTGAGCCAGCAGATTCTGCTTCCACAAAGACTGCGTTATAGGCATCGCGAACAGATGCCAGTGGATGGCTCTTATGCAACATAACCGGATGCACACGTACTGAAATTTCATCAGCCGGAGTTAACTCGGCAATCGCCAATAGCTTGATGACGTGATCCATTGATTTTGCAATTGTCACATCTTCTAAAGTGATCTTGGAAATTCCTTCGCGATAAACATCATCAACTGTTACGCGAGTATGAAAGGCAAGTCCAGACAAGATGGCAGCTTTTGCAGCAGCATCAAATCCTTCAATATCTGCAGTTGGATCTGCTTCGGCATAACCCAGGGCTTGCGCTTCCTTTAAGACATCGCCAAATTCGCGGTTATCTTCATACATCTTGGTCAAGATATAATTTGTGGTTCCATTAACAATTCCCATTAAGCGAGTAACAAAGTCGCCCGCAAGTGAGTCGCGCATCGGGCGGATAATCGGAATCGCACCGGCAACGGATGCCTCGTAATAAATATCTTCACCCTTTGCGTAAGCGGCGGTAAACATTTCTGCGCCATGGCTGGCGAGCAGCGCCTTATTTGCAGTAACTACAGATTTACGGTTTTCGATCGCGGTCATGATTAATTCGCGCGCTGGTTCAATTCCGCCCATAACCTCGATGATCAAATCAATCTCGGGATCGTTAACGATTGAGAAGGGATCTGTTGTAAAGAGCGCCGGGTTAATTCCTTCGTGCGCTTTGATGGTACGAACTGCGATGCGAGATAACTCCATCTTTACACCCGCGCGGGTTGAAAGCTCTGCAGTATCTGCCAGTAAAAGGCGCGCGACTGAGCCACCGACAACGCCGCAACCGAGCATGCCGATACGTACAGGTTTATCTGCTGGGCTCATCTGCTTATTCTTTCACATCAAGTGCAAGCAGATCTGCCTCATTTTCGCGACGGATAATTACGCGGGCTTTTCCATCTTTTACTGCAACAACAGGGGGACGCGGCACGTGGTTGTAATTACTTGCCATGCTGCGGCCATAAGCGCCAGTTGCCGGAATCGCAATTAAATCACCGGGTGCAATATCTGCCGGCAGTGAAATATCGCGAATAACAATGTCACCGGTTTCGCAATGTTTACCGACAACACGAGAAGATATTGCTTTAGCAGTTGATGCGCGTTGGGCGATAACTGCGTGATATTGCGCGTCATACAGTGATGGACGGATATTGTCACTCATTCCGCCATCGACTGAGATGTAACGACGGGTCGCACCATCTTCAAGGACAACATCTTTAGTTGTTCCAACTTCATATAAAGTAAATGTGGTTGGTCCAACGATTGCGCGGCCCGGCTCGATAGAAATCATTGGAATATTTAACTTATGTTTTTCACAGGCTGCAGTAACTGCGCTGCGCAAAGCTGGCATGACTTCGCCCGGTTCTAGAGTCTCATCTTCAGGCAGATAAGCGATCCCATATCCGCCACCGAGATCTAGCTCTGGAAGTTCCTTGGAATAGGTATCGCGATATTTGGCTAGCAGCGAGATCAAGCGATCTGCCGCCAATTGAAATGATTCAGTCCCAAAAATCTGCGAACCGATATGCGAATGAAATCCGCGCAGTTCAAGTTCCGGATGCGTGAGGACTGCTTGCACGGCAGCCCAAGCGGCGCCACTGGCGATTGAAAAACCAAATTTCACATCTTCATGCGCAGTTGAAATTGATTCGTGAGTGTGCGCCTGAATTCCGGGGGTCAAGCGCAGCATCACGCCTTGCACTTTGCCGTGTTTGCGCGCCATCGCTGCAACGCGATCAATTTCGTGAAGTGAATCCATCACGATCGTTTTAACGCCTACAGAGACTGCGCGATCTATCTCAGATAGCGATTTATTGTTGCCATGAACTTCAATCTTTGCCGGATCTATTCCACCGGCTAAAGCAACTGCAAGTTCTCCCCCAGTACAGACATCGATACCGATGCCACACTCTTTAATCCATTGCGCAAGCGCAACTGAGATAAAGGCTTTAGCTGCGTAATAAACAGTGCCAGCGTGTGAACCAAATTCATCACGTAGTGCATTATTCCATTCAGTGGCGCGTTCGCGAAAATCTGCTTCATCAATAAAGAAAGCTGGTGTTCCAAAATCTTTCGCTAATTGCGCAGCTGGAATTCCGGATAGGTGTAATTCACCATTGGTAAATGAGATATTTCTCGACCACATGGTTTACATCCTCTCTGGCGCAGATACGCCAAGTAAGTCAAGGCCATTCTTCAGTACTTGCAGAGTTGCTGCACATAAATTAATTCGGGCGCTATGAAGCGAAGAAATTGCCTCATCTCCCATTGGAAGCACGCGACAATCGGCGTAAAAGCCGTGATAAACCCCGGCGAGCTCTTCCAGATAACGGGCCACTCGATGCGGCTCACGAAGTTCTGCAGCGCCAGCGACGATGCGAGGAAATTCGGCAAGTGAGCCCAAGAGTTCATTTTCGCGATCGTGGCTAAGTTGCGCAGGATCAAAGTTATCTAAACCAAAGGGAACTTTGAGATCGGCTGCGTTACGCAGAACTGCTGCAATACGAGCATGCGCGTATTGCAGGTAATAAACTGGGTTCTCATTGGTATTGCGCTTTAAAATATCTATATCCATCACCATTGGCGTATCTACGGGATACCTGATTAATGTGTAACGCGCTGCATCAACGCCGACTTTTTCTACTAACTCTTCGAGAGTAATAATTGTGCCGGCGCGCTTCGAGAGTTTTACTTCTTGCCCGCCTTCCATAATTTTTACAAGCTGACCGATCAAGATATGGATGTTGTATTCAGGGTCATCGCCGGCGCATGCTGCAGTGGCCTTTAAGCGATGGATATATCCGTGATGATCTGCACCCAACATATAGATACAAATATCGAAACCGCGTTCGCGCTTATTGATGTAGTAAGCAGTATCAGATGAGAAATAAGTTAAATCACCATTGGCTTTAACCAGCACGCGATCTTTATCATCGCCAAAGTCAGTTGTGCGTAGCCATGTTGCACCATCGACTTCAAAGACATGGCCTTGCGAGCGCAACTTATCTAAACCATGTTCGACGCTGCCGCCATCGTGCAGCGATCTTTCGGAGAACCAGACATTGAAATGAGTTTGGAAGGTATCTAATACTCGCTGTTGATCTTTCAGTTGCAGTTGATAGGCAGCTTCGCGAAAGGCAACCAGCCGTTCTGCAGCCGGAAGTGATGTGATTGCAGAATTTTCTGCCACAACAGCCTTGGCTAAATCAGCGATGTATTCGCCTTTATAACCATCTTCGGGAATCGGTTCACCTAATGCTGCAGCTTGTACAGATTGTCCAAATAAATCCATCTGATTGCCACGATCGTTTATATAAAACTCGCGAGTTACAGATGCGCCGGCTGCGCTAAGTACGCGACCCAAGGCATCTCCAACTGCCGCCCAACGCGTGTGACCTAAGTGCAACGGACCAGTGGGGTTAGCGCTAATGAATTCCAAGTTGATCTTTACACCAGCTAGCGCAGTTCCATGTCCATAGCCATTTTTTGCACTTAATATGGTGCGCACTAAATCTGCTTGGCTGGCGCGATTTAAGGTGATGTTGATAAAACCCGGACCTGCAATATCAACGGATTCAACTTCGGCAAGGGTTTCCAGATCTGCCTTTAGAAGTTGCGCAACTTCACGCGGGTTCTTGCCAGCAGGCTTTGCTAATTGCAGCGCGATAGACGAGGCGTAATCGCCATGGTCGCGATTTTTAGGGCGCTCCAGCGGAATGACGGCAGGCACAGATCCGATCAAATCCCCGCGTTCGATGGCGCGAGAAATAGCGCCCTGAATTTGGGCTGCTAATAGATCAGAATGCGAACTCACTAGGCAAGGTTACCCTGCCTGAGAATTTACTTTCCGAACCCCATTAAGTGCTCTAGCGCGAGTTGATTAAGGGCTTCATATTGATATCCGCGAACACCGGCGGCTTCAACATCAAATGAATCCTTTGCGAGATCTTTCCAACTTTCGCCAGTACCCATTGTGTTCTCGGTTAGGCCTGGAATATTGGAATCTTTCTGCGCCTGGATTACACGAGGATCGTTGCGATAAGCAGTAGCGCGTTCCTTGAGCGCTAAATAGGTGCGCATATTTGCAGTCGCAGAATCCCAAACGCCTTTATCATCTTCGGTGCGTCCTGGCTTGTAATCAAAGTGCTTAGGGCCGTCATATTTATAGCGCTCAAGAAGTTCAACAAGGAAGAAGGCAGATTTGAGATCGCCATGTCCAAAGACTAAATCTTGATCAAACTTCGGACCATGCTGCCCATTTAGATCGATATGGAATAACTTCTTCTGCCATAACGCCTGCGCGATACCGTGAACAAAGTTAAGCCCCGCCATTTGTTCGTGGCCGACTTCTGGATTTAAGCCAACTAACTCTGGATGATCAAGAGTGTAGATAAAGGCAAGTGCGTGGCCAATCGTTGGCAAAAAGATATCGCCACGTGGTTCATTTGGCTTTGGCTCAATCGCAAATTTAATGTTGTAACCATTATCTAAAACAAATTGGCTAAGAACGTTAAAGGCTTCGCGCATACGTTCGTGTGCAACGTATGCATCCTTTGCCGCATCTGATTCTGCTCCTTCGCGGCCACCCCAACAAACATAAGTATGTGCACCGAGTTCAACAGCGAGTTCGATATTGCGCATCGCTTTACGAAGTGCGTAACGACGAATATCGCGGTCATTGCTTGTGAACGCACCATCTTTAAATACTGGGTGTGAGAAAAGATTCGTTGTTGCCATCGGGACTTTCATACCGGTTTGATCGAGCGCTTTCTTAAAGCGATCGATATGTCCGCGACGTGATGAATCATCGCTGCCAAATGGAATTAAATCATCATCGTGAAATGTCACACCGTATGCACCGCGCGCTGCAAGTTCATTAACTGTGCGCACTGGATCAAGTGCGCCACGAGTTGCATCACCGAAGGGATCGCGCGCCTGCCAACCGACAGTCCAGAGTCCAAAGGTGAACTTATCTGCGGGCGTTGGTGTTAATGACATTTAACTTCCTCACTTGATCGCAGGAATGGCCAGTTGACGCGCTCCCGTGGGCCGCTTTGGCCACAATTTTGTATAAAGCAAACTTACCTCTAACCTAAGCACCAGTACATGAGTTTTCTATAACATTCTCATGACGCTCCAGCGGGAGTGGTGAAATGGCAGACACGCAAGTCTTAGGAACTTGTGCTCCGGCGTGCGGGTTCAAGTCCCGCCTCCCGCACCAGCAAGATAATATTTAATATGGCTAAAGCATCACGTGCAAAGATAAAGATGACGCAAGCCAAAATTGTGCGCGAAGCTGCCGCAAGGCGCGCGGTCAAATCCAGTGCAAGAAATAGCACAGCCTCTAACAGTGAAGTTGATTTAGATGCCTATGCGGCCGTCGATGGCGCTTGGTTAGAAATTGGATTGGCCGCACCAGCACGCAGAGCGTTAATCGATGAAGGACTTTATAAAGTCAGTGATTTAAGAAAATACTCGCTAGATGCCATTAAGGATCTGCAAGGCATGGGTCCAAATGCGATCCGGATATTAATTACCGCAATGAAGAAGGGCGATATCTCGTTCCGAAAATAGCGTCACCAGAAGAACTATTGAGCGAATTATTAGTTGGTAATTGCCCAAGTAACTAGGGCTACACCTAAAACTGCTAGCAAAACCATAACTTCGCGTCGCACCAGAAAACCATGCACGCCCTTGGCGAAAGTAGTCAGCAACATCGCAACGCCTGGGATGATGACGATGAGCGAATTTCCAAGTGCACCAGATTTACCAGTCTGGTAGCGCAGATTGATTAGGCCAATTGCCAATAGTAAATAACTGGACATGCGGTAATTATTTAGCGCATATTTTGAGAGCGTTGCTTTTGTCATGTCCCTATCCTACAAATATTAAAGGGGCGCCGGTTTCCCGACGCCCCTTTAACTTTAACTAATTTAAAAGAAGATTAGTGATCTTCCTTCATGCCTTCTGCCATTGACTTCATGCGTGCGATCTTCAAAATTGTGAGACCGAATACGCACTTTGCCAAGATGTCAGCGATTGTGTAACCAACCTGTACGCCAACGAACTGCTGTGCAGTTGCATCTCCACCCATTCCTAGGATGTATGAGATTGGGTATACGCCCCATGTCGCGATCAAGAGAAGACGCAAGCGACCTACGGTTGCTGCCACTCCTTCTGGCTGGCGATCAAGTGACTTGCCAAGCTCTACGAACAATACGTAAAGGATGTATAGGAATGGAAGTGTTGAAAGAACACCGTATAGAACCTGTGTGTTTTGATCGTTTGAGACTTCACCTGGGTAACCAAGTGCGATCATTGCAGCTGATGCTGGAACCAATCGAGTGATGAGTGAGCGAGAAACTTCCTTTGCAAGTGCAAGCACTGCAATTACTTCTACTAGAAGTAGTGGAACAGTTAATAGCCAGTCAACATAACGGTATGCCTCATTAAATGCACCTTGGTCTCCGCCAATTTTTACTGACATATCCATTGATGATTCGTTGAATGAGTTGAAAATTCTCCAGTAGTGGTAGCCAGCAATGAATGTAACCATTGATGACATTACGAGAGCGTTGCGGTACTTAGCAAGCACACGACCTTGTGAAACAAGTGTGTAAACAGTGCATGCGATCATGCAAATAAGACCAAACGAGAATATGTTATAGACCGTATTCCATTCGTTTGCTGACAGTTTTAACATGGTTGACATGTAAATAAGCCTCCGTGGGGTGCTTAATACTTTAAAGACCAGGCGGCCCCTAAAGCCAGATACGAGCCATGAAATCCTCGAGGAACCTCATTGCGCTTAACTGGTAAACCTATTGTGTGCCTCTTGCGAAGAGTTTGCACCCACTTACTGGGGTATTTTTCAAAGTTTTTTCCGAAAAATCGGACATTTCGCGCTCATTCTGGGGCTATCACCCGATTCGAATAGCCCAATCCCACCCGCGGCTAGGCTTATCCACATGCGCAATCAATTAGCCGAACTTCGCCAGCACCGCGGCTTTAGCGCTCTAGCAACGTCGCGCTTTATCTCAAATGTAGGAAATGGCATCTCGCCCGTTGCGCTGGCCTTCGGCGTTTTAGCTCTACCCGGTGCCACCGCAAAAGATTTAAGTATCGTTATGGCCGCACGCATGTTTCCGATGATCGCGCTTATGTTATTCGGCGGAGTAATCGGTGATCGCTTTAAAAGAAACCGAATCGTTGGTGGCGCAGATGTTATTGGTAGTGGCTTTGCCGCGGTCAGTGCGCTCTCATTAATTGTTGGTCACTCAAGCGTCTTCTTACTTGCCTTAATGGGCGCGCTCTTTGGAATTTTAAATGCCCTATGGTGGCCGGCGATGTCTGGGGTTCTTCCTGAGATTTTGCCGAAAGCTAAGTTGCAACATGGCAATGCAGTAATAAGTATGACTACCAATATTGGTTATGTAATCGGTGCGCTCATTGGCGGCACTTTGGTGACCGCCTTTGGTTCAGGTTGGGCGCTATTGGTCGATGCGGTGAGCTTTTTAGTCGCCGGCATTTTGGTCTGGAATTTAGATTTACCAACGATTATCCGTGAAAATAAGAACACCGTTTTTTATGATTTGAAGACTGGTTGGCATGAATTTAGCTCTAGATCTTGGGTAGTTACCATCGTCATTGCATTTGCCGTGATAAATCTTGCCTACGAGGCGCTGCTGCAAGTCTTGGGTCCACTTAACTTTTCAAAGATGGGAAACGGTCCACAATTCTGGTCATTTAACCTTGCCGCTTTGACGATTGGAATGCTTACCGGCAGCGTAATCTCCCTCAAAGTTCATTTTGGCCGTCCATTGCTCTTTGCCATGTTAATTATTTCAGCAACTGCCATTTGGGATTTTTCATTAGCGTTCCAAACTCCGCTCGTAATCTCACTTATCTGCGCATTCCTAGCTGGCATCGCGATCGATATCTTTATGGTTATTTGGAATACCTCTCTGCAATCTCACATTCCAGAAGAGTCTTACTCACGCGTTGTCGCATATGACGCCTTCGGATCATTTGGTCTATCACCCCTAGGTATCGCTATCGCCGGACCTTTGGCGCAAGCCTTTGGCGTGAGCACGATGATCTATGCGACAGGTGCGATGACTTTAGTAGCCGCGCTGACATCGCTCTTTGTTAAATCAGTTCGTAACCTAAAACCAGTTGTTAACCCGTAGGGTGGTCTTATGAGTAAAGAGGCGAGCGAGCGCGAAGAATTAGCAGCAGCTGTACCGCCAAAGTTGCGCGGTTGGTTTCACTTAGGGGCCACCCCTGTTGTAATTATCGCTTCTTTAGTTCTCTTTATCTTAAGTAAGAGCTCACTTAAATTTGCCGTCGCACTCTATTCAATTAGCGCGATCATGCTCTTTAGCGTCTCCGCGATTTACCACCGCGTGCCGTGGTCACCCGAGAAGAAGAAGATCTGGCGCCGCTGGGATCATGCCAATATAAATTTACTTATCGCTGGTTCTTACACACCATTTGCAGTTGCGTTGTTGCACGGTAACGATCGCACAATCTTGCTATCGGTCGTTTGGGTGGGCGCCTTAGCCGGAGTTGCTCTTCGCATCTTCTGGCTCAACGCTCCTCGCTGGTTATATGTCGCCAATTACTTGCTGCTTGGCTGGGTCGCAATCGTTTACACACCGCAGTTATATAACGAAGGCGGATTCTGGGTCCTGATACCAATCATTATCGGCGGACTCTTATATTCAGTAGGTGCCATCTTCTACGCCCTTAAAAAACCGGGGCGAAATGCAAAGTACTTCGGTTTTCACGAGCTCTTCCATATCTTTGTGCTCGCCGCGTGGATATCGCAGTATTTAGCCGTTTCCTTCGCCATATACCGCCAATAAATCACCCACTTTTGGAGATAGCGCCTTTGCCCTAATCTAGGCACATGGCTGAGAAGAAGAACTTCCTAAATTGGGTCGGATTTAAAGAGAGCGAAACTGCCGCTCCCTCATCGGTCGACCGTATCCGCGAACTCGAATCACAATTAAATGATCTGCGCTCTCGCCGCGACATAACAACGCTAAGTAAAGAAGAGTTTGAGATCTTGGCGACTGAAACTGCCATGTCGATGATTAAATCTGCCCAGAGCCGGGAAGCAAAAGCAACTTCCGTTTCTGAGCGAATCTCCTTGGAAGCATCCCGTCAGGCAAAAGATGCAATTGAAGGTGCTGAAACAAAGGCTCGTTCAATTCTCTCCGGTGCTGAAGCGCGCGGACGTAAATATATAAATGTTGCAGAAGCTGAAGCGGCCGAAAGAGTTGCCCAAGCAGAGCGCGAAGCGCAATCTTTATTTGATGAAAAGCGCCGCGAAGTCGCAGCGCTGGCGCAAGCTGCTCGTCGCGAAGGTGAACGAATCATCACCGAAGCAACCGGTGAAGTCGCCGAATACCGTAATTGGTTAAGCGGAGTAATCTCAGAAGCAGAGCGCCTGTATCGCATTCAAACTCAATCGTTAGATGCAGCAGAGAGCGCGATTTCACAGAGCCGATCTCGCTTAGATAGCGCTTACTCTCGATTAGCTGATCTTCATAAGAACGTTACTGAAAATTTAAATGCCGATAACTCAGTTATTGATACTGGACCTAAGAAAGTGGTTAGCCAGCGCACAAAGCCAGCTCTCGCTGCTCCAGCTACGAAAGCTGCAGTTAAGAAGAAGGTTGCAAAGAAGGCAGTTGCAAAGAAAAAACCCGCTAAGCGTCGGTAATTAAAGTGGCTACCAAGCGCGGTATCCAATACATCCCTGCCATAGATGGGCTGCGGGCAATCGCAGTCATAGCAGTGATGCTCTATCACTTGGGAATATCTTGGATTCCTGGAGGATTTCTTGGCGTAGACCTCTTCTTTGTAATCTCTGGATATGTAATTACTAGGTTGCTCCTTGATTCAATCCAAGAACGCGGCGGTTTGGATCTGCGTGATTTCTATATGGCGCGCATCCGTCGTCTAATTCCACCGCTAGTTTTTATGATCACTGTAACTTCGATCATAGTTGGACTTTGGGCGCCAGATACAACTAAGAAATTCTTAACTGATGCGCCCTTTTCGCTCTTTGGCGGAATGAATTGGTGGCTTGTCTTTAACCATCAGGATTACTTTGAGACCAGCGGGCGTCCTCCGCTATTGCAACACACTTGGTCTCTTGCCGTTGAAGCTCAGTTTTACCTGCTCTGGCCTTTGATTCTGCTCATAGTTTTAAAGTATTTGGGCAAGAAAGTTATTCCAGCAGCAGCACTTACGATTGCAGCTATCTCTGGCGTTGCGCTGATGTTGGTCTCATTTCAATTAGATGCTGCAAGCTCTTCAAAAGTTAGCCACGTCTACTTTGGAACAGATACCCATAGCATCGGGCTCTTCTTAGGCGCAGCGTTAGCCGTTAGCTGGATTCCACAGAACTTTAGCTTGCAGGTTTCGCGCCGGGCGCAAGATTTTATAGATGGCATTGGAGTATTTGGTTTTATCGGAATTCTGGCAACGTTCTTGCTAATCGATGAGACCAAACCAACTTTATACAAAATTGCCTTTCCATTAGCTGGTTTATTTGGGACAGCAATTTTGATTTCAATTGTGCATCCAGCATCACGCTTTGCACCGCTACTTCGCACCAAAGTTTTACTCTGGATTGGCGAACGTTCATATGCAATTTACTTATGGCACTGGGTAATCTTTCAAATCTCACGTCCGCAAGTAGATCTAGATGGTGAAAATTGGGCGCTCTTCTTGCTGAGAATTTTGCTCGTACTCGCTATGTCCGATATATCTCTACGCTTAGTTGAATTACCAATTCGCAGCGGCGCAGTTGCATATTGGTTTGGTGGAATGAAATACAGGACTGCCGCCATTCGAAAACGCCAGAAGTTGCTAGTCACACTTTTTACATCGCTTATTCTTTTAACTTCCGCAACCGTAAGCGTTGGCGCAATTACCCGGACAGATAAGAAGAACCAAGAACTTATTCAATTGCTTAAGGATGCGGATAAGCCGGTAATTGCTCCACAAACTGATGCCACTGAGCCAGGACTTTGGGTCACAGGTGATTCAGTAATTCTTGGTATTCGCCATGAACTTGAATTTAGCCATCCCATTGCGCTCATAAATGCGCGCGTTGGGCGGCAAGCGCCTGAACTCCTTGAGGTAATGCGCCACGATGGACCTTTAGCACCTAATTCACCAGTGGTATTTGATCTCGGAAATAACAATGCGCTAACGCGAGAACAGGTAATCGTAATATTTGAAGCGGTAAAGGACGCTCCTTTAAGAATAGTTGTTAACACTGCAGTTCCACGCCCATGGCGCCAGGCAAATAATGATCTCATAAATGAGATTGCAGCGTTATATCCAAATACCATCGTTATTCGCTGGGATCAGATTTCAGAGGGTCACCCAGAATACTTCGCACCAGATGGAATTCACTTGGTTCCCGCTGGCGCGCGTGCTTACGTTGCAGCAATCACCAGCTATCTATAGAAGTATTTTTTAAATAAAAATAGCCCCCACCAGTTGGCGAGGGCTATTTTTAATTAATTACTTATGCAAACTGACCGGCGAATCCAAATGCCTTTGCAGCTGCCATCTGTCCATCTGAGTAAACAGATGAGACGCGGAATGATGTTGAACCATCGGCTGAGCCCTTAGTCAATTCAACTGATAGTTGAGTCGCTGGCAACATACCTGATTCTTTCCATTCGCCCATTCCGGAACGAACTTCAAACTTATAACCAGTTAGCCCAGCTGTTGCAGTTGGCGCCTTCCAGGTAATTACCATTACAGATTTTGCAGCATCTTTCCAATTTCCGATGAAACGACTTGGCGCTTCAACTGCAGCGACTGCTTCTGTTGATGCAGATTCTGATGCTGCAGGTGTTGCCGCCTCTGACATCTCTGGTGCAGCAGATTCTGATGCAGATGGTGTTGCAGTAGGTGCTGCATCATCGCTATTTGATGCTGGACGTGAAATAACAATGACCGCAAGCAGTGCGATACCGAGGATCGCAGCGATTAATACACGTGGTGAAGTACCTTGCTTAGGCGCCGAACTTGGCTTAGCCGGTGCTGACTTTGCTGGAGTTGGCGTAGTTGTTACGTTAACGCGAGATGTGCTCGTTGATCCACCACGTGGAACTGGTGGAATAACAATTCTGCTCGCAGAAGTTGATTTCTTCGCCGCAGCCTTCTTACGCGCTGGAGCTTTCTTCGCTGCCTTCTTTACAACTTTCTTGGCAGCAGCTTTCTTACGCGCTGGAGCTTTCTTAGTAATTTTCTTGGCTGCAGCTTTCTTCTTCGCTGGAGCTTTCTTCGCTGCCTTCTTTACAACTTTCTTTACAACTTTCTTGGCAGCGGCCTTCTTCTTAACTGGAGCCTTTTTCTTTACAGCCACGGTGAAACCCCTTTGCGGATTGAGCGAACTCGTATGGCCAAAGTTTAGCCTAGGGAGTTGAGCAAAGTCAGGACATGAGGTGCGATAGCGCGGAGTGATTTCCCGCGATGGCTGATTGCATCTTTATCTGCTGCGCTCATCTGCGCGCTGGAAATAGCGAGCCCTTCTGGTCGAAAGATTGGGTCATAGCCAAATCCACGATCCCCAATGGGGCTATGCAAAATCCATCCATCGAAGTGGGCTTCTTCCACATGGGTTCGCCCATCTGGCAGGGCGAGTGCTGCAACGCAAGTGAAATGTGCGCTCCGTTTTTCATCGGGTACTCCTGCTAGCGATTCCAAAACTTTTGCAGTATTTGCCAGGTCATCTCCATGTATTCCCGACCAGCGCGCCGAGAAAATTCCCGGATCACCATTTAAATAATCAACACATAAGCCGCTGTCATCGGCGATTGCCGGAATTCCAGTTGCGGCACACATCTGGCGCGCCTTTAGCAGCGCATTCTCTTCAAAGGTTGATCCAGTTTCTTCAACATCATGCAGTTCAGGAAATTGATCAAGTCCAACTAAATCAATTTCACCAGCAGCTATATCTTCCAAGATGCGACGAAACTCTTCTATCTTGCCTTTATTGCGTGTGGCAAGAAGTAATTTATGTGGACTCACTTAGCAAGCGCCGCTTTCTGAATCTCACCGAGATCAACACATCCCGCAACTGCGAGATCGAGAAGTGAGTTAAGCAGGCTGCGATCAAATGGAACGCCTTCAGCAGTTCCTTGGACTTCAATAAATCTGCCATCGCCGCTGCAGACCACATTCATATCGGTATCTGCGCGCACATCTTCTTCATAACAAAGATCAAGCATCGGAACTCCGCCAATAATTCCAACTGAGACAGCTGCAACCGAATCACTAAGCGGTTTGGAATCTGCCTTGATATGTCCTTGCGCTTTTGCCCATGCGATCGCATCAGCAAGCGCAACATATGCACCAGTAATTGCTGCTGTGCGAGTGCCACCATCGGCTTGTAAAACATCGCAGTCAATTACGATGGTATTTTCGCCGAGCTCTTTCATATCGACGATGGCGCGCAGCGAGCGACCAACTAAACGTGAGATCTCTTGGGTGCGTCCGCCAAGTTTTCCCTTAACGCTTTCGCGATCTGAACGAGTATGAGTTGCGCGTGGCAACATCGCATATTCGGATGTAACCCAACCATTTCCAGAATCTTTTAACCAACGTGGAACACCTGGTGTAAATGAGGCGACACAAAGAACGCGCGTCTTGCCGAACTCAACCAGAACCGAGCCTTCGGCATGATCTAGCCACTTACGAGTGACCTTGATTTCGCGAAGTTGGTTTTCATTTCTTCCGTCGATGCGTGCCATTTACTTCCAATCGATGTGTTTAACGGAACCCACTTCAGGTCCCAAGAATCGTCGCGCCAGAACTTCGAAGGCGGCAGAGTCACCAGTTGCTAAAAAGACATGTGTGGCAGGGGTCTTAGCTGGTGCACGCAGTAGCGAGTTTTCAACAAGGGTACGGTAAAGATCTTTAGCAGTCTCTTCTGCACTAGAAACAAGCGAAACCCCATTGCCCATCACATATGAAATAACGCCAGTTAATAGTGGATAGTGAGTGCAACCGAGTACCAATGTATCTACATCGGCTTCCATCATTGGTGCCAAATAATCGCGCGCAATCTTGGTGATCGCATCCCCTGAAGTTTCACCACGTTCCACAAATTCCACAAAGAGTGGACAAGCGATCGATGTAATTTCTAATTGCGGCGCTGCGGCAAAGGCATCTAGATACGCTTTCGAATCTATTGTGGCATTGGTGCCGATAACGCCAATTCGTCCGGTACGAGTTGCAGCAACTGCGCGGCGTACTGCCGGTTGAATAACTTCAATTACGGGAAGTGAATAACGCTCTCGCGCATCACGCAGCATCGCAGCGCTGGCGGTATTGCAAGCGATAACCAAGGCCTTTACACCTTGGTCAACTAAATAATCTAAAGTCTCTAAAGCAAAAGTTCTGACCTCAGCTAAAGGGCGCGGGCCATATGGACCACGCGCTGTGTCTCCGATATAAAGAGTGGACTCATTGGGAAGTTGATCCAGAATCGCACGGGCAACAGTTAAGCCGCCAACGCCTGAATCGAATATTCCAATTGGTGCATCACTCACATAGGTAAGCCTACCTTGTGATTTAAGCCCAGAGGGTGCCGTCTAACCCTTCAGTTGCAGCGGCGATTTCACTTCCGTAAATGCTAGTTGATAGATATTTCCAGCCTGCATCGCAGACGATAAATGCAATATCGGCATCTTTCTTATCGCGAACTGCTTCTGCCCCCATTGCAATTGCCGCATGCAAAATCGCACCAGTTGAAATACCAGCAAAGATTCCTTCAACTTCTAATAATTGGCGAACGCGTTTTACCGAATCTTCGGCGCCAACTGAAAAGCGGCGCGTTAAAACTGATGCGTCATATAACTCTGGAACGAATCCTTCATCAATATTGCGCAGTCCATAAACGATTTCTCCATAACGTGGTTCTGCCGCAATTATCTGAACATCTGGATTCTGTTCCCGCAAATATCTTCCGGCTCCCATCAGCGTTCCAGTTGTTCCGAGTCCTGCAACAAAGTGGGTAATTGTCGGCAGATCTTTAAATATTTCTGGACCGGTACCGCTGTAATGGGCTTGGGTATTTGCGGGATTGCCATATTGATAGAGAAATACCCATTCTGGATTCTGCGCTGCTAACTCTTTTGCTACTCGCACAGCTTCATTAGATCCACCGGCTGCAGGTGAGGAGATAATTTTTGCGCCCCACATCTCCAGCAGTTGTCTACGTTCAGGTGACGTATTTTCAGGCATTACACAAATTAATTTATAACCACGAACTTTCGCCGCCATTGCAAGTGAAATTCCAGTATTGCCGCTAGTTGGTTCCAGAATTGTGGCACCTGGTTTTAATTGGCCGCTTGCTTCTGCGGCGTTAATCATTGAGATCGCTGTGCGATCTTTAATTGAACCAGTTGGATTTCGATCTTCCATCTTCGCCCAGAGGCGCACATTGGGTGCAGGCGACAACCTTGGTAGACCAATTAAAGGAGTATTACCCACTGATGCTTCAAGTGAGTCATAGCGCGCCAAAATTAACCGCCGGCGACTGCAGGAAGAATCGTTACCGAATCTCCATCTTTAATCTGCGCATCCAAGCCACCTAGGAAGCGCACATCTTCATCATTGATATAAATATTTATAAAGCGGCGAAGCGCGCCGTTTTCTAGCAACCGATCACCGATACCAGGGTATTGCGCATCAAGATCTGAGATTAAAGCAGTAAGAGAAGTGCCAACAGCGGCAACTGCCTTTTGATCTTTGGTGAAGGGGCGCAGAATGGTTGGAATACGAACTTCGATACTCATGTGCTTATTATGGCTAATAACTTACTTAATCGGTAATTGAAACTTCTTCTTCAGTTACCACGCCATCGATGATGCGATATGAACGAAATTCAATTGCAGGTGCAATCTCTTTGCGACTAGAGACCAAGACATAGTGCGCTCCGGGTTCACCAGCGTATGCAATATCTGTGCGTGACGGATTAGCCTCGGTTTCAGTATGAGAGTGGTAGATCACAACAATCTCTTCATCTCGGTCATCTATTTCTCGATACAACGCAAGTAAATCTTTCGGATCAAATTCATAGAAAGTTGGTGAATGTGCGGCATTTACCATTGGCTTTAAGCGTTCAGCTTTACCTGAACCCACTGGCCCCAAAATAACGCCACAACATTCATCAGGATATTCAGCGCGAGATTGTTCAACGATTGCATCAACAAAGGCGCGCGAGATAGTTAGTGACATAAGAGCTCCATCTTAACTTTCATCCATCTAGCTCTCATCCATTAGGGCTTCGATCAAACCTTCTTGTAGCCAGCCGAGCCAGCCGTAAACAATATAAACCCCGCGCAGCGGATCATCTGGTGCCAACAGTTCTAACTCATCTTGAGTTCGCTCTTGCACATTTAATCGAACACCTAAGGCCAAACGAATATCGTTTACTGCGCCCAGCCAAGCATTTGCTCCATCGTGATCTAAATCGATAATTCCATCTGCAGCGCTCTTTAAATACATCCGCATCGCCATCGCATGGGCTTGTTTCTTGTTGCGCAACGTAGATTCGGTATAGCGACGAAATTCGGCAGAGTCTGCTTGATCTTGATAAGCATTGGGAAGTAAGCGATGCAGAACTTCATCCTCCGGCGGGGAATCATGTGAAGTTATTCCAACCATTGCTGCAAGTGGATCTTCATGGCCGTGATCAATACGTTCGGCTAAAAGTTCAATGATTTGTTCTGCTAAATTAATTAATATCTCTCGTTCATTTTCGGCGAATTCGGCGATATATGAATTACTGCCGTGGCGCTTAAAGCCTTCGGATGTCATAGCGCTTGATCACCTCGCTGCAGTGTTGCCCAGAGGCCATACTCGTGCAGCCGGGCCACATCATGTTCCATCTCTTCACGGCTGCCAGTTGAGACAACAGCTTTACCCTCGGTATGAACCTTCATCATTAACTCATGCGCTTTCGCTTTAGAAAAACCAAAGAGCTCCATTAATACATAAGTTACATAAGTCATTAGGTTTACTGGATCATCCCAAACGATGGTGACCCACGGAGTATCGCCAGAGAAGATCGCGCGGATCTCCTCTTCGATCTTTGTATCAGTCTTAACCATCACCTGATAATGATAGAGAACTCTGGCGCTGCTACTTGCCTCCAAATTGAATCGCTTTGAATCACGACTTGGTAGCGCACAATTGATCGGCTTTCACCTGCGATAGCGAAGGTAAATCCACCTTGTTCATCTGTCGTTGCAGTTGCAACGCTCTTCCAACCACCGGCTGAGAATTTGAGTAATGAGACTAGGGCGCCTGCGCTGCGTGGGCGAACAACCCCGGAAATTGCAAATGGTGAACCAGTTTTCGTAGTTCCAGGTGCGCTTAGTGAAACAGTTCTATCTATCTGAATTACTAACTCGTTACTTACAGATTCAGCGCGCTCCCATGTTCCTTCCGTTGTTAATCGCACCGTAGTCGGCTTGCCTAGCAAAATTGGTGTTGCAAATTTTCCGTCAGCTCCAGTATTTACCGTGCCAAGTAAGCGCCAAGTTGTATCAGTGGCGCTTTTGCCTTCAATGCGCACCGGGATTGATGCCACCGGTGATTTATCTTCCAGAGTTATTTGTCCGCTTAGATTTATTGCACTGGCATAAAGTGCAGATGCCTTATCAGAAGTTAGCGCACTTAAAACTTTGGCCGGAGCAATATTTAACGCGGTCTGGCGAATTGCTTCCATAGCTAGCGGCTCTTCCATACCAAGCGTCCATGCCGTTACGCCACCTAATTTATATTTTGCAACAAGCGCACTTCTAATTAAATAGCTCTGAGCATTTTGATACCAAGCGGTGCGCGTTGCAGTACATGTTGTTGAAAGGCCTGCTGCAGTAGTTCCTTCGTAAGACTTTGTATATGTAAAGGTTGCTTCCCCTGTTTTTTCATCATAGATAGGTGTTACTTGGTAGCTAGCGGCAAGGGCTGCCGCGTCACGCATCACAAATGTCGCAGCCTTTGCGCCAACTTTGATCGCATTGATAAATGGCGCAGGACATACTCCATCAACTTTCGTTACCCAATCTCGCCCATAACCAGCTAGGCCTACATAAACTTTCGATGCGGGCATTATTGAAGTGGCATATGCAACTGTTTTCTCAGTCCATGTAATTGGTCCAATTGGTCCAACCTTGGCCACCGAATAGTCATAAGTCATAATTCTTAAGCGATCAATCAGGGGTGCAATCTGTGGCCAGGCGTAAACGGTGTAACCCTTTTGAACTTCAGTTGGGTTGAAGTTATATGGAGATGAAACCGAGAGAAGTTTGTTATTTGTGTGTAGCAAGACAGAAAGCTCTTTTACAAATGCCACCCACAGTGGTGCAGTCTTAGCCCAAGTTGCATTGCCATCAACAAAAGCGAAGCCTTCAAAATCTAGATCGATACCATCGTAATTATTAGCCATCACAAAATCCGAAATAGTTTTAGCAGTTTTGGTTCGGTTGGCTGGGCTAGCTAATAAATTTGCGAGAACTAATTTATCCATACCATCGGTGATTGTTGGAATGATTTGGAATCCAGCAGCCCGCATCGCCGTAAGTGGAGTTGCAATTGGAATATTGGGATTTGCAGATGCGTATAAATCAGTTACGACGGCAACTTTGGTTTTGCCATCAAATTTCAAGGTATACCAAAATGGCATAACTTCTTTTATAAGATCTGCATTGTTAAGCGCTGCTGGCAGCGCTGTCTTCATCCCGTAGTAAGGAATCCAGCCAGTCAAAATCTTGCGCGGTTGATTTGCGCCATTTGCGGGAATCGAAGTGAAAAAAGTTAAAGAACCGGCGATTAACGCCAAGACAATAGTAAGTACAGATCTATTTTTTAGGCGATTTATTTTTGATGCCGTCATAGATTTCTTTACATACTGGGCAGATTGGGTATTTCTCGGGATCGCGCGAAGGGATCCATTTCTTGCCACAAAGTGCTCGTACTGATTTGCCAGTTACCGCTGATTCAACGACCTTTTCCTTCTTTACATAATGGGCGAAGCGATCATGGCCACCATCGTCATCTTGTAATTCGGGGCGGGTAAGTAGGTCGGTATCTCCCTCTAAATCAGGAGAGTTCTTACGGAAAATACCCATGTCCGAAAGGATAGTGGTTGCAGGTAGAATTTGAAGATGAAGGACTTGCTACGTACCGCTGATTTATCGCGCGCCGATGTCGATTTACTGCTCGATACCGCAGCGGACTTTGCGAAGAATCCGCTGCGCTCTAAAGATGCGCTAGCTCACAAGAGCGTTGCGATTTACATGACCAAGCCTTCAACTCGCACCAGACTCTCATCTGAGACAGCGGTTGCTCATCTTGGTGGAACGCCAATTTTTATTAGAGGCGATGAGCTACAACTTGGTCGTGGCGAAACGATTGCAGATACTGCAAAGATAATTAGTGGTTACTGCGATGCGCTAATCATTCGTACCTTTGCACAAGCTGAAGTAGATGAACTTGGTGCTAACGCATCGATTCCAGTAATTAATGCACTTACCGATGATGATCACCCAACTCAATTATTAGCCGACTGGTTAACAATTCGCGAAACTTTTGGGCGCGATGTATCAGGGCGTAAATTTGTTTATCTCGGCGATGGCAACAATATGTCTCATGCTTGGCTAACTATGGGCGCGATAATGGGCGCGCATGTTGTCGCTGCAACTCCATCCGGCAAGTGGGCGCCAAGTGCTGAAGTTGTCGCAACTGCGCAAGCGATAGCTAAGAAAACCGGCGCCATCATCGAAGTAACCAATGACCCGGAAGCCGCCTGTAAAGGTGCGAGCGCGCTTTATACAGATGTTTGGATGTCGATGGGAGATCCCGAGGCCGAGCGAGCTGAGAAAATTAAAGTGTTGGCACCTTTCGCCGTCACAGATTCTTTGATGGCGCTAACTGCCAGCGATTCCATATTTATGCACTGCCTGCCGGCGCACCGCGGCGAAGAAGTCGCCGCATCTGTGATCGATGGACCGAAATCTGTAATTTGGCGCGAGGCCTACCACCGCCGTACAACTATTCAGGCGCTTTTGTATCACTTAACCCGCGGAGAACTCGCAGGTAATTAGATCAGCAAGTAGGGTTCGCCTATGCGAGTAGCTGTCCCATTAGAGCGTAAAGAAGGTGAAAAGCGCGTAGCGCTTGTCCCCGACATCATCAATAAGTTAACCCGCCTTGGTTATGAAGTTGCCATTGAATCTGGCGCAGGCGATAACTCACAAGGTACTGATTCTGCATATACAGCTGCCGGTGCCAACGTTGTTAAAGGTGATGTCATTGCCAGCGCAGATATCGTACTTTCGGTTCAACCTTTAACTCCTGCACAAATGGCGACCTTGAAAAAGGGCGCCGCAACTATCTCATTTCTCTCTACGGTAACCGCAGTTGATTCAATTGAGGCAGCTGTAAAAGCTGGGGCAACTGCCTTCTCGCTTGAACTTGTGCCACGTATTTCGCGTGCGCAATCAATGGATGCGCTTACTTCACAGGCACTTTGTGCTGGTTATCGCGCGGTATTAGTTGGTGCGGAAATGTCACCACGCTTCTTCCCGTTATTGATGACTGCAGCGGGCACCGTTACGCCAGCACAAGTTTTGGTACTTGGTGCAGGCGTTGCTGGCTTGCAAGCCATTGCAACAGCTCGTCGATTAGGCGCCGTTGTATCGGCCTACGATGTTCGTCCATCCTCTGCCGATGAGGTTAAGTCAATGGGTGCAACATTTATCGAGCTAGAACTTGAATCACTTGCGGGCGCTGGTGGCTATGCGCGTGAGATGACTGAAGAACGCGCGGCAAAACAGCGTGAGCTATTGACTCCATATATTGCAAAATCACACGTAGTTATTACAACTGCTGCTGTTCCGGGTCGCACCGCACCACGTTTGATGACACAAGCAATGATTGATGCGATGGAACCCGGCACAGTAATTGTTGACTTGGCAGCTGAAACTGGCGGAAACGTTGAAGGATCAAAGCCTGGTGAAGTCGTTGTTACAATCGGTGGAGTTCGAATTTGGGGCGGTAAAGATGTACCGAGCCAATTGCCATTCCACGCATCTAGTTTGTATTCACGTAACGTAGTTAACCTACTTACTCTGCTTACAACGCCTGCTAAAGAGGGTGCACCAGTTGCGCTAAATCTCGATTTTGCAGATGAAATCATCAACGCATCCGCGGTCACACATGCTGGCCAACGTCGCGACCCAAGTGCAGGAGGAGCCAAGTAATGGAACCAATGGCAATTCTTTCGATCTTCGTACTCGCAGTATTTGTAGGCTTTGAAGTTGTCTCTAAAGTCTCTTCAACTCTGCATACTCCGCTGATGTCTGGTGCTAACGCGATCCACGGCGTAATTCTGGTCGGCGCAATAATCGTGGCCGATCACAGCCATACCAATCTCGAACTAGGCCTATCGCTTGCCGCGATCGTTCTTGCCACAATAAATATGGTCGGTGGCTTTGTAGTTACCGATCGCATGCTTGAGATGTTTAAGGGTAAGAAGAAGGAGGCAGATAAATGAGCAGCACTTTGTATGACTTAATCGGACTTGCTGCCGGTGTCTGTTTTATTCTCGCCCTCAAAGGCTTATCTCATCCCAAGACTGCGCGCCGCGGAAATTTAATTGGCGCCTTTGGTGCAACTGTTGCAACGCTTGTTGTATTTCTCTATGTAACTAAGCCGCACGATGGTTCACCTGCTCACTCACTTCCACTACATAATTTCGGTTGGATCTTGGGCGCAATTGCAGTTGGTTTAGCAATTGGCGTACCTGCCGCGCGCAAGGTTCAGATGACCCAGATGCCACAGCTAGTTGCACTATTTAATGGTGTTGGTGGTGGCGCAGCTGCCCTTGTTGCAATCGTTGAATATTTGAACTTAGGAAGCGACGCCACAAAGGCAGAAGTAATCTTCACCGTCTTCACCGTCGTAGTCGGCTGCGTATCTTTCAGCGGATCGATTATTACCTTCATGAAGCTGCAAGAGTTGATGACTACTCGCCCCGTTGTATTTCCTGGCGGACGATTTGTAATTGCCGCAACTTTAGCTGCAGTACTTGGTGTTTCAGGTTGGGTAGTTGCAGCCCTTGGTACAACACCACTATTGGTTCTCGCTGCTCTTTCATTGCTATTCGGTATCTTGTTTGTTCTGCCAGTCGGTGGCGCAGATGTGCCAATCGTTATCTCGCTACTTAACGCCTTTACTGGGTTAACAGTTGCGGCAAGCGGTTATGTACTTAACTCAACTCTGTTGATCATCGCCGGAACACTTGTTGGCGCATCAGGCACAATCTTGACCCGCTTGATGGCAGATGCGATGGGCCGTTCACTCTTTGGCACACTGTTCGGTGCATTTACTGCCAAGCCGCAAGATGTTGCAGCAGCTGGCGAAGAACGCCCCGTGCGTTCTGGTTCACCAGATGACGTGGCAATTCTTCTTAATTACGCACGTCGCGTTGTAATCGTTCCTGGCTTCGGACTTGCCGTTGCGCAAGCCCAGCACACAGTTCGCGAGCTCGCAGATTTGATGATCTCTAAAGGCATCGATGTGGCATATGGAATTCACCCAGTTGCCGGTCGCATGCCAGGACACATGAACGTACTTCTTGCCGAAGCCAACGTTCCGTATGATCAATTAGCTGAAATGGATGAAGTAAATCCAACTTTCGGACAGACCGATGTTGCAATAGTTATCGGTGCAAATGACGTTGTAAATCCTGCAGCAAAGACAACTCCAGGATGTCCAATTTATGGAATGCCTATTTTGGAAGTTGCTAACGCTGCAAATGTCATCTTCCTGAAGCGTTCGATGCGACCAGGTTTTGCAGGAATTGAAAATGAATTGCTTTATGATCCAAAGACGATGTTGCTCTTTGGTGATGCCAAAGCATCTCTAACGAAAGTTGTTAGCGCGCTTAAAGCGCTTTAACCAACCATCTCGGTATCGCGCACTTTAGTTTTATCGTGCGTACATTTTTCCTGCGCAGGAAGAGCATTGCAGGGGTCACAGAGCAAAATTAACTGGTGACAAGTAGCGGTGCGACAGTTCTGGAAGATTCTGCTTGGTGCTTTGCAGATTTCGCATTCGCCAATGACCTTGGTCTTAGGAGAGAAATCAACGGCCATGCGCGCATCAAAGGTATAGAGCGAGCCTTCCCAAAGGCCATCGTCACCATACTTCTCACCATATTTAGCAATGCCACCATCGATTTGATAAACCTCTTTAAAGCCGCGGTTCTTCATTACAACTGACAAGATTTCACAGCGGATTCCGCCGGTGCAATATGTAACGACCGGCTTTCCCTTTAGGTGATCGTATTTTCCGCTTTCAATCTCGCGGACAAATTCATTTGATTTATCTACTTCAGGGACGATCGCATTCTTAAACTTTCCAATTTGAGCTTCATATTGGTTACGGCCATCAAAGAAAACCACTTCATCGCCACGTTCGGCAACTAATTCATGCACTTGTTCAGGTCGCAGATGTGTTCCGCCCCCGATTACGCCATTCTCATCAACTTTAATTTCATCCGGATTTCCAAACGAGACTAGTTCATCTTTCAATGTGACATAAAGACGATGGAATTCATCACCGGTTCCTTGCGACCATTTAAAGCCGATCTTCTTAAAGCCGGGGTATTCCTTGGTGTGCTTTATATAGTTGCGCAGGTCATCCATATGACCACCGACAGTTCCATTAATGCCAGTTGGGGCAATCAGAATCCGACCTTTTAAATTTAAAGTTTCACAGAGAGTTTTCTGCCAAAGTTGAACCGCGACAGGATCGCTTATGGGTGTGAAGCCATAATAGAGAAGTACCCGCTGCGGATTCATAAGCGCATTCTATCTACTTACATTTCGAGTTAAAACTAGCGGTAAGCGCTCGAGAGGCGACTGTGTAGTTATCTTTTCAGTCGCCGAAGGGCGCTTATTCGCTAGTTTTCTTGAATTCCTTCAGGCGTATTGTGAACGTCGAGAATGTCAGCAGCCTTTGCATCGCCGCCTAATTTATCGGTGCGGTTCACCTTTGACTCTGACTGGGGGCGCTTGGCATCTGCCTTATAAATCGCAGGAATTGAGCCAAGTTTACCTTTCTGGAAATCTTCAAATGCTTGTAAGACTTCCGCCTTTGTATTCATTACAAATGGCCCCATCCAAGCAACGGGTTCTTTAATTGGTTGGCCACCGAGAATAAACAGTTCCAGGTTTGGCGAACGAGTCTCTTGTTGATTTGCTGCGCGAATTACGATGCTATCGCCATCACCAAAGACTGTTAGCTGACCCATTTGTATCGGACGAGCTTCTTCTCCTGCAAAACCATGGCCTGCGATTGCATAAACAAGTGCGTTGTAATCCTTGCGCCAAGGAAGTCGCAGCTCTGCGCCAGGTGCCACAGTTGCGTGAATTAAAGTAATTGGGGTTTGCGTGGATCCAGGACCGACATGTCCATCTAATTCACCAGCGATGATACGAATTAGTGAACCGCCATCTGCGCTAGATAAAAGTGAAACATCATTTGCACGCACATCTTGGTAAGCAGGTGGTGACCACTTCTTTGCAGCTGGCAGATTTACCCACAATTGGAAACCATGAAATAAACCACCGCTCATTACTAAATGTTCTGGGGGAGTTTCGATATGCAGAATTCCGCCGCCGGCAGTCATCCATTGCGTATCTCCATTTGAAATTGTTCCGCCGCCGCCATTGCTATCTTTATGATCAAAGATTCCATCAATAATGTATGTAACTGTTTCAAATCCGCGGTGTGGGTGCCATGGAGTTCCCTTTGGTTCACCAGGTGCATATTCAACTTCGCCCATTTGATCTAAGTGCACAAATGGATCGAGCTCTACTAAATCAACGCCGGCAAATGCGCGACGAACCGGAAAGCCTTCACCTTCGAAACCTTGCGGAGCAGTTGTGATGCTCTTTACGCGACGAGCGCGCGAATTTGGCGCATCGCTAACGCGAGGAAGTACGGTGATATCACTGACGGTAACTGCTGGCATTTTCACTCCTAGTTCGTAAGCGTAACTTTAGTTGAACTTTCAACTACCTGCAACTTAAAGTTATTTTGCCGAAGATGTGGATAAGCTCACTTTTCTCGGAATTAATGTCAGTTGGCGCATGCAATATCTAGCCCATGACAACGGCACTTTGCATAAGCGACCAAGAGCAAACCTTCTTGGCCCCAGCGATCGCCGATCTATTAAGCGCGATGCCTGGCATCGCCACACTATCTGCCCTTGTTGCGATCAACCCGCAAGATCTTTCGCCAGCCGATCGGATTGATTATCTAACTGCGCTGGAACGTCAGACTGGTTGGCTGCAGGCCCTGATGCAGCGCGCAATCGTTGCTGTCGCAGGTTGCGATTCCAGCAAGCCAGGCGGTACCGATCCATTCTTTGGAGTCGATGATGCTGAACGCGAAGATATCTCAACTGCGCTGCGCCTTGCTCCTACCACTGCACAATCACGTATCGATGTGGCCCGAACCCTTGTTAACCATCTACCTAACACATGTTCCGCGTTAGCAACTGGCGAGATCTCCCCCGCACACGCAACTGTTATTGCAAAGGAAACTGCCGCCGCAATTCGCGACGGGTTACCAGAATCTGCAATATTTGAGATTGAACAAAGAGCAATTGCGCACGCCGAGTTCCATACGCCAGGACAAGTTGCTAACCAAGTACGCACCTCAATCGCTCGTATCGCGCCGGAAACTTTTGAAGAAACCGTCGCCCGGGCGCGAGATACCAGAAAAGTCAGTTGCTACACCGAGAGCGATGGCATATCCACCATAGTTGCAATTTTGCCAGCCGCCGATGCGCAAATTGTTATGAATTCGATTGAAAGTTTTATTCGTGCTGCAACTTCAGATATAGATGCTGAATCAGACTCCGATCCACGAAACGCGGATATGAAACGCGCTGATGCCTTAACTGCCATTGCCAGCGCTTACCTATCTTCATCTGCAGAGATAGTTACTCCCCACCGCCGTCCTATCTCTGTAAATGTCACTATCGATCTACCAACTCTCTTAGGTTTGGCTGAAAACCCAGGACAGCTCGCAGGTTACGGTGCGATTCCAGCTTCGGTTGCGCGCGAACTCGCAGCCGACGGAAAATGGAAACGATTTATCACCGATCCCCAAACCGGGAATTTATTGGATTACGGAAGGCAGAGTTATGAGCCACCGCAAGCGCTAATAGATTTCTTAATCGCACGCGATCGCACCTGTCGCTTCCCCGGTTGTCGAAGATCGGCGGCCTTATCCGATATAGATCATGCCCAAAGTTGGGAGTCCGGTGGGCGAACTTCACCCGATAATTTAGGTGCGCTCTGTCGCAGACACCATCGACTCAAAACGCACGATGGTTGGAATATCGAAAGTCGACCAGACGGTTCTTGCACTTGGACATCACCGCTCGGGAAAATATATTTGACGCCTGCTAGACCGATTGGCGATTCAATTTAAGCGCACCGAGCGCGTTCGCTAGTCCATACTTAGCCGATGATCTGGTGGCCAAGTGAGATACCTACTCTGCAATACGGCAGATATACCTTGCGCCCGCCTATCGATTCAGATGTGACTTCCATATTTGAAGCTTGCCAAGATCCGCTTATTCCAAGATTTACCACTGTTCCCGCCAACTACACGATGGCTCATGCCCTTGATTATGTGCAGCGGGTGCCTGCATCAATTGAGCTGCAGCGGGAAATCCCCTTTGTTATTGAATTTGGCGTGGGTGATGATCAAGAGTTCGCCGGATTTATCTCATTCCACACCATCAGCATCGAGAACCACCGCGCTGAAATTGGATATTGGATGCATGCGCCTATGCGCGGAAAAGGTATTGGAACGATGGCAACAAAGATGATCACTGATTACGGCTTCGACACTTTAGGTTTTAAGCGAATTGAAGCAGCGGTAGATACAGATAACACTGCTTCTCAGAAACTTTTATCTTCTGCCGGCTACCAGCGTGAAGGCATACTGCAGCAAAGAGTTACGCGCTCAAATGGCGATCAGATAGATATGGTTATGTTGGCAGCGATTAGCCAGAGCTGGAAAAGGCTAGACTAGAAAAATGGAATCGCTCGCACTATTAGCCGCATTACTTTTGGCGTTGACTTTATTTACGGGGCCAATCTCGATAGTTCTGACCAGTAATTTATTCTGGAATTACTCAAGACGAAGCAAGCCGCTTTGGATTTTTCGCAGAATTATTGTCGCAACTATTTCACCATTAGGAATGACTGTGGCGCTCTTCTTAATCTTTACTCCAATTCCAGTTACTCCAAAATTATTTATAGCAGCGGCTCTTGCTGTAAACGTAGTTGCGCTAAAGCGCGAGTTCTTTAGAAATAAACCTTGGCCCGCAATCTTTCGTCCAGGAAACAAAGATCAAAATGGACCCGAGGGCCAGAGCTAACTAATTTAAAGCATGGTGGAGGTGCCGGGAATCGAACCCGGGTCCTTCGGAATTAAAACAGGGCTTCTACGGGCGTAGTGTGGCTATCGTTTTCTCAGTTCCGAATCTCTTGCACACGAGTATTCGACAAACTCATTTGCGAAACTGTTCTCCGGTGGTGTTCGCAACGCCACTACCGTGAAAAGCCTTCTGTCGGCGCTAGATCCCAAATCGAAGGCGACTCTGGGCTAACGGATCACAGAGCTTGCTTAGGCAGCAAGAGTGAGATCATCGGCAGTTGTACTGACGATTATTTTTTGCACAGGTTATTGGTTAACGAGATCATCCTGGCTTCCTCGGCCCGCTTCCCCTGCCTCAACAACCAAAGTCGAGACCGTTCACCCCCATGGGTGTGGAAAGCTATTTCCACTATTAAGTTGTGGGCTAAGTGTATCGCCGCTATTGAGTCGCGAAAAATTACGCTCAAGCAAACTCGAAAATCGGGGATAAAGCACGATTTTCTACATTCACTTGAGCGCCAAAACTATTGCTATTGGTCTTTTCCAGAGCGACGGCGGGAAATCTCTCGCTCTATTTCACGAGTTGATTGGCGTTCCATCAACGAATCACGTTTATCGTGGGCCTTCTTGCCTCGTGCAACAGCGATCTCAATCTTGGCTTTGCCATTATTAAAGTAAAGCTGCAACGGGATGAGTGTTACTCCGCCTTCTTTGATCTTTATATGTAACTTTTTAATCTCTTGTAGATGCACAAGTAACTTACGTTTGCGTCTAGTTTCATGATTAGTCCAAGTACCTTGCGTGTATTCAGGGATATGAACCCCAGCTAACCAGAGTTCGCCATTTTCAACAGTGGCATAACCATCAATTAACGATGCACGCCCGGCGCGAAGTGATTTAACTTCGGTGCCAGTTAAGACAATTCCACATTCGAAAACATCTTCGATTGAGTAATCATGACGCGCTTTCTTATTCTGCGCGATGAGTTTGCGACCGACCTCTTTCACCACGGCAGCGCCTACTTAGACCTTGAGATAACGGCGCAGCGTTACAGCAGAAGCAACCGTTGAAACGCCTAAGCCAGCTAGTAATAACCAAGCAGATGCGATCCAGACTTCATCCCAGCCGAAGAAGTTGGTAAAGGTAAGAAGTGGTGCCACCTTAGAATCAACCACGCTCTTGAGTCCAGCCAATAAGCCAGTTGCAAAGACCCACCCGATCAGCGCCGAGAAGATTCCTTCAAGTAAGAAGGGAAGTTGAATAGACCAGGAAGATGCGCCGACTAACTTCATTACGCCGGTTTCGCGGCGGCGGTTAAAGGCTGCAATACGTAAAGTATTTGAAATAAGTAAGCCAGCGGTTAATACCGAGAAGAGTCCAACCAATAACGCACCGTTGCGGAGCACATTTAATAGTTTAAAGAACTTCTCCAAGATACTTCGTTGATCTTGAACAATATCTACGCCAGGTCGCCCCGAAAATGCACTAACTACAACTGCATACTGGGTTGGATCCTTTAACTTAACGCGGAAAGATTCCGGAAGTTGATCTGCAGTCACATTCTGCGCAATAGCAGAATCTTTAAAGCGCTCTTGAAAACGTGTGTATGCCTCAGATTGTGATTCATAGAAAACGCTCTGCACAACAGGCAAAGCTTCGAGATCGCTCTTAATACCAAGACGTTGCTCCGGATTTATCACTCCACCAGCACAACTTGGTGATTCCGATAGAGAACCACAGAGATAGACCGATACTTCGATCTTGTCATACCAATAATCTTTCATCGCATTTACTTGTGAATTAGAGAGTAAACCGATTCCTAGAAGAGATAGTGAAATAGCGGTAGTAACGATGACGGCAAAGGTCATCGTTAAGTTACGGCGGAGTCCGATCCGAACTTCGCTAAGTAAAAATCCTGCGCGCATGTATTTACCTTATCTCCTGAATCCGTTAGCCCGTGTATCCGTAGACGCCGCGGACCTGGTCGCGAACCACATGGCCGCTATCTAGTTCGATCACGCGCTTGCGCATCTGATCAACGATTCCTGAATCGTGGGTCGCCATCAAGACCGTTGTGCCCTCGCGGTTGATGCGATCTAGCAACTTCATAATTCCAACCGAAGTCGTTGGGTCAAGGTTTCCAGTTGGTTCATCGGCGATGATGATCGCCGGGCGGCTTACATACGCACGGGCAATTGCCACGCGCTGTTGTTCTCCACCCGAAATTTCATTTGGCATGCGATCGCCTTTATCTTCCAAGCCAACAAGTTCTAGAACTTCAGGAACTTCGCGTTCGATCTCACGCTTTGAATATCCAAGTACGTGCAGGGTGAAGGCCACGTTTTCAGCAATAGTTTTATTCTGTAACAAACGGAAATCTTGAAAGACAGTTCCAACTTGGCGACGCAGTTCCGGGACTTTATGGTTTGCTAATTGGCCAAGATCTTTTCCAGCCACGTGGATAATTCCAGAAGATGGTCGCTCTTCGCGCAAAATCAAACGAAGGAAAGTTGATTTACCAGAACCGGAAAGTCCAACAAGGAATACAAACTCGCCCTTAACAATTTCCAAGGTAACTGCTTCCAGTGCCGGGCGGTCTTGCCCCGAGTAAAGCTTCGTCACATTCTCAAAGCGAATCACACGAACTCCTTCGTTCCTCTTTGGCAGCAGATATATGGGGCCGCCGTACTGAGGCTTAGTTTAGGTATATATCTGCCAAAAGTGCTTGATATCGGCAGGTATCAGGCGCAAATCCCATGCCAATTCACAGGAATGGTGAGAAAAATTACTAAATATTTTTAATTTATTGAGAACTGGAACGACGCCAGCGAATTCCCGCTTCAATGAAGTCATCGATTTCACCATTTAATACCGCAGATGTATTTCCAGTCTCATGGTTATTACGTAAATCTTTAACCATTTGATACGGCGCTAATACATAAGAGCGCATCTGGTTTCCCCAAGAGCCTGAGTTATCGCCCTTTAAAGCATTGATCTTGGCTTGTTCTTCTTGGCGCCGGCGTTCTAATAACTTTGATTGCAATACCGCCATGGCCGTTGCCTTATTTTGAATCTGGGAACGCTCGTTCTGACATGAGACAACAATTCCAGTTGGGATATGTGTCAGGCGCACAGCAGAGTCAGTTGTATTAACTCCCTGTCCCCCAGGACCGGATGAGCGATAAACATCAACGCGCATTTCTTTCTCATCAATTTCAATGTGATCGCTCTGTTCCACAACGGGAACAACTTCAACACCAGCAAATGATGTATGACGACGTGATTGCGAATCAAAAGGTGAGATACGCACCAAACGATGTGTTCCTTGTTCTACCGAGATAGTCCCATATGCATAAGGTGCGCTAACTCTAAAGGTTGTTGATTTAATTCCCGCTTCTTCTGCGTATGAAGTTTCCAGCACATCCACTTTAAATTCATGGCGTTCACAGTAACGCAGGTACATACGCATCAACATTTCCGCCCAGTCAGCAGCTTCCACGCCACCTGCCTCAGAGCGAATAGTTATCAGAGCATCACGATCGTCGTATTCACCATTGAGCAAAGTAGTAACTTCAAGTTCGCTAATTGCTTTAACCGTCGAATCCAATTCACCTTCAGCATCGGCCAAAGCAGAACCATCTGGTTCTGATCCCGCTAACTCAAATAAAATCGGCAGATCTTCCACACGCCGACGCAAACCTTTTAATCGCGCAATCGTGCTCTGCACCCGAGATAGCTTGCTTGTAACTTTCTGCGCTGCCTCCGGGTCATCCCATAAATTCGGAACTCCAGCCGCTGCCTCTAGTTCAACCGCTTCTGCCTCAAGCTTCGGCAGATCCAAGACCTTTTCGATAGATACAAGAGTTGCGCTGATCGCAGCAATCTCGAGATCGTATTCACGGGCCATAAGAGTAAGGATAGCGAGTACTAGAAAACCCTTATACCGAAGGGAGCGAAGCCTGATCTGCGTGTATTTGTGGTTGAAACCCGCGAAGTAATCTGAACTTTATCCAGCTTCAAAAGCGGAATTGCAATAGGTAACTGCGCCGTAGCCGAAGTCACTAGTTGAATTCCAAATCCATCACATTGGATATCTCTTATAGCGATATCAATCAATTCAACTCTTCTCAAAGACCTAGGACCGCGACCCCAATCAGAAAGTGCACCTTCGGAATCTCCTAAAGCTTTTGAGCAATCAATTGGAATACCAGGATCTTTAGGTCCAGCGCCAAAGATATTCCCCACCATCGTACTTAGATCGAACTCACCCGAATAGTAAGCGTCTCGATTTAAATTTCTAACCCCTCTTTGTGCAGCTGCTTCAGTTGCTTGAGTAAGAGAGCGCTTAGCGATAGCAACTGCAGCAATGTCAGTAATAACTAGCGAAGTAATTAAAGTTATCAAAAAGAAGGTAAGAACAATTAAAGAAATGGAACCGCGCTCTTCACGACGCAGACGCACCATCAACTCCATGGCGAAAAGTACTCTTGTGCCGTTGCCGTTACAGCGGGAAATTGCTTGGAAGCACCAAAGTGAATAGTCACCTGAACTCTGCCATTTGGCGAATGACAAGGGCTGTTGCTGCACTGCAATCCGATTGCCATCCGATCGAATTGTTCTGGACGTAGACCAAGCTTCTCGCCCGCTGCCATGATCACCTTATTCATCATCTCTTCTGCGCTTGCAGTATTGGAGCTAGAGACGTAAGCCCGAGCTCCTTCACGAGCCAGTGTGCGTGCCACATCTTCCTCAGCGCTTACTCCAGCAAATTGTTGTAGAAATATAATTAGCGGGATAAAGAGAGGTAAGGCAAGGGCCACAAATTCGACGCTGGCGCTACCACGTTCACTCTTTAGTAATCCGATCATGGCCGAGTCTCGATTACAGCAACCCCAGTTACCTCGCTGTGTAGCTCTCTGCCCAATAAATTGCCCAATCCTGGAACTAATAGTGGAATATTGCGTCGCTTAGAGACAATTAAAATTTTTTGATCTTCAAAGGGATAACTAGATGGAATGCTAGAAATTGAATCATTACGATTAAAGGATCCTGAAATCGCCCTTATCGATGCTTGGTTTTGTACATCACTCTGGTCAGAGTTCCGTATAAATACAGCACTGACTAACTGGATGCTGCAGAGAAAGAGAAATATGAGAGGAATCAGCACCATCGCGCTCTCAATGTTTCCATTTTCATCTCTAAGAAAATTCCTAAACATTATCTAATGCCATTCATCGCATCTAGTGAATTCTTCAGGATGCTCGTAAGGCGCGGTGCAGCTATTGTCCAAATGGCAGTGACGAGTCCGGTAGTCATTAACACGACTAAGACCCACCCAGGTACATCTCCACGTTCTGAAATGATCGCTTCCTTAACTTTCTTGCTTAGATTTTGATAACTTTCTTGCGCTTTTATAATGACTCTTACAGTAAACGCGTACATTACTACCTACCTCTCATCTTCTTCCATTCCATGATTTATGAAATTGGATTAATTAATTGAAATCTATGCTCCAGTAAATAAATTAAGATTTGCGAGCGATGGCCAGAGCGCAAAGAGAATTGATATCGGAAGAATCAAAAACACAACTGGAATCATCATCGAGATCTCTGCCTTTGCCGCTGCGCCCATAACTCGATTGCGTTGCGATTGTCTAGCCTCTTCAGCATGACGTTGTAGAACTTCAATAAGAGGAGTTCCTCTTAAAGTTGCAATGATTAGCGAATCAACGAACCTTCGTATGGGAACTGAATCGATTCCTCTGCCCATCTCATCTAGCGCTAAGTGAAAAGCTTTCCCATCCTTTACCTGAGCTACAACTGTGGCAAATTCCTTCGACAGCGAACCTGTAGCACTTGTAGCAATCCGCTCCATGGCTACAAGAGGCGTCTCACCCGCTGAAAGTGCTAACGAATACATCTCGATCACCGCTGGAAATTCAGCATCAATCATGCGTCGCTGTAATTTCACCTTTTTACTTAAATCACGGTCAACCCAGATAAAAGAAATGGATGCTACTAAGGCACTTAATATAAGTGCCACGACAGGTAACTGGCCTGAAAGAAGAACTAGTATGAAAGCTATAAGTCCGGTAATTGCCGAAATTGAAATCTGCCTTGTTCTAAAGGTTTCAAAATCTCTTGCTTGAACTTTGCCAATTTCTGCTAATCGGATTGCAGTACTTTCCCTGTCTCTAGAAGTTGCGATTCGTGCTTTAATTTCTGATTTCGGACCAGAATTTGAGATTAACCAGAGCGCACCACTAGCTGCAAAGAAAGTTGGGATAGCGATTGAGAGTTTCATCGGTCACCAAATACACGAGGTAGTTCAGGGAGCTCGCCCAACTTAGCCATCCAAAGATATGCGATCGCAGTCATCGCAGCTCCAAAGATTAAAATGAGAATTCCAGAGCCAGTTGAGAATGCGCTAGCGGTAGCGGGTTGAGTTGAGAGAAGGAGCAGGAGAATCCAAGGGGCTATCGCGGAAAGGTGCGCCGAGTTTTTGATCCAGCCATGTTTTACTTCGATCTCGCGGCGAAGAGCTAGATCCTGACGCAAGAAAGTTCCAACGGTTCGCAATATTGTTAAGAGCTCAGATCCACCGAGCGTCTTTGAAATAGCGATCGATTCAAAGATTTGGTCACTACCTGGTTGACCACACTCGTATTTCAAGACGCGCAAAGATGCGCTGAAATCACCATTTTTTGCCATTGATATTGCAAATTTATTAAATGCTGGCCTCAGGACTTCTGGACCCCTTTTAGCCAACCCGGCTAAGGATTCATTAATAGAGAGCCCCGATTGAATACCCGTAATTAGATGATCGATCACCTCTGGCCAAGCTGCGCTCATCGCTTCATATCTCTTATTGCGCGATCTCTTCAAAATTACAATCGATAGAGCTGTTATCAGAGTTAGAAAAGTAACTCCTATGACAAGTGAAGCAGTTAGGGCAAAGACGAAGATTGCTGATGATGCTCCATATAGGATGGATTTTGTAAATACATTTATTGAGCTCCATTTACGAAATTTCATTAACGTACCCACCATCCATCAATTGGAATACCTGCACTTTGGAACTTTTCTTCTCGGCCTATCGTTCCCAGGCCTCGCTCGTATTCGTGGCCATTCCAACGCCACAAGGTTTCAATTTCAGTGCGATCGTTTTCAAATCTTCCAGTAACTGATGCAACTTCTTTGACACGACGGATACCGTCTGTGCTTAGCGACATGTGAACAACCAGGTCTAAAGCCGAGGCCACAGTCGGGGCAATAAATTTATGAGAAATATTTTCACCAGCCAGTAGTGGCAGGGTTTGTAATTTTGTTATGGCATCGCGGGCCGAGTTTGCGTGGAGAGTTCCCATTCCAGGTAAGCCAGAGTTAAGAGCGATCAATAGGTCTAAAGCTTCAGCCTCACGTACTTCGCCAACCACAATTCTCGAAGGACGCATACGTAGCGCCTCTCTGATCAGTCTTCGTAGCGGAATTGCGCCTTCCCCTTGCAGATTTTCATTTCTTGTTTGTAGGGCAACTAGATCAGGAAGCATGGGTTTTAACTCAAATACTTCTTCAATTGTTATCACCCTCTCGTTAATTGGAGTGGCTGAAACTAGAGCGTTTAGCAGCGTAGTTTTCCCAGATTGGGTGCCGCCGCTGACAAGAATATTTAGACCGGCTTTCACAGAGTTAGTTAGCGCCTGCGCAATGTCTGCACTCATTGACCCACGCGCTGCGAGATCTTCAACAGATTTGTTTTGAAGTAAGTGCTTGCGAATATTTACCGCCCAATGGTGCGAAGTAATCTCTGGGATCGCAACATGTAAGCGACTTCCATCAGGTAAGCGCGCATCAACAAACGGGTGGGAAAGATCGAGTCTGCGTCCGCTCCAGATAAGAGTGCGATCTACGAGCTCTCGTACGTCATCTGTAGTCAAAACTAGGTTGGTAAGTTCACTTTTACCGCCGCGTGCCACAAAGATTCGTTGAGGTGAGTTAATCCAAATCTCCTCGATAGTCGGATCTGCGATGAGATTTGCAATAGGTCCGAAGGCGATGTCTAACTCCATGGCGTGAAGTTAGGCGAAGAACTACTCACTCAATCAGGTCACTTAAGCCCCTGTGGATATTTTTAGAAATCGCGCCGGATGAGTATCTGGTCATCCAAGCGGTTTATAAAGGTAATCGCCTCTTCACCTTCTATATATTTCGTGATCGCATAAGAGATAACCGTCTTTGGGGTTCCTTCAATCGCCCAACGTGCTACTAGTCGTTGGCAAAGTTGGCTTGCCAAATCCTCACCCCCATAAATCAGAATTCCAAATTCAACGATGCCTAGTCGTGCCTTGGCATCCTCGAAGCGAAAGGAGTTGGTAATTAAGTCTGCAATTGAGATGATCGTTGCATCATAAATTGGTGAATCTGATTCAAGAATTAGCCGAATAGCCGTTAAGTCTGTGCCGCCTCTATTGGCAATCGCGATTTCTCGCCGCAAACTTTCGTAAAAGAATGGTGGCGCTGCTAATCTCGTTAAGGCATCGTGCAGCCCATCGTGTTCAAAGTTCATCCTGCTACGCTGCCGCTCATGAACACCGATCCTGCCAAGCAAGCGCGCAAGCGCTCCATCGTGGCCACCCTTTTATTTGTAGAAGGTGGGATCGTGTTATCCCTAGGTGTGTGGCTGGCGGTCATGGGAATTACACATGAAGATCGCGAGCTGCCACCGCTGATGGGCGTGCTGGGCTTTACCGTTCTGGGTGGCTTGGGGTTAATCGCTTGCGGGCGCGCATTTGCGGCAAAGAAAAATTGGGGAAGGGCACCGGCAATCTTGGCAAATTTGATTGTATTGGGTGTTGTGCGTTATCAATTCGACGGTGGCTTTTTAATTGGTGCGATTCCATTGTTACTTTTATCTGTACCGATTTTATATTTAGCTGTAACGATTATTCCTGAACAATAAGAACTAGTAAATTACCAGGGAATTACTTGGCGATCTTCCCAAAGTACGCCAGTTACATTCTCAGTACCGCGCTGTGCAATATCTGCAGTTGCTAGCCAGATAGCGGTCTCGGCTCCTTCGGCTGCGCTACGTGGTGCATCGGGTCCGCCCATATCGGTGCGCGAATGATTTGGACAAATCGCATCGACATAGAATCCGCGAGCGCCCATTCCAGTCTCGTGCGCAATGTTTCGTACAAGCGCATTAACGCCAGCCTTGCTAATTCGATATGGCGCAAGTCCACCGGCGCTACCTGGTCCTGACATGCGCCCTAAACATGCGGAGTAAATAACAACTCGGCCGTCGCGTGCTTCGGCCATGGCAGGTGCGATGGCATTTACCAAAATGAATACTGAATTTAAATTGATATTTATAACGCGGTTCCATTCGGCATCTGTTGTGCGCAAAGTCTTTGACATTTTTTCGCTCATCACGCCATGAGCGAGCATTAAAACTTTTGGGGTGGCAAGCATTGCTGTCATTTGCGTTGCCATATTTCGGGTAGCAACTTGATCTTCTAAATCAACAGCGTGGGTGGTAATTGTTAAACCAGCTTGTGCATTTGCGAATTCGTTAAGCAGACTTTGGCGAGCGCTTTCCAACCGCTCTTGATCCTTTGCAATCAGCGCCAGATCAAATCCAGTAGCGGCCAAGCCGCACGCACTTTCAAATCCCAAGCCGCGACTGCCGCCCGAGATGATCGCCAATGGGCGCAGAATTGAATTCATACGCGAACTCTGCCAAGTAGATGGCGACCTGTCGCGCCGAGACCCCTCTCGTTCTTGAAGTTTTTCAAGGTGCGATTGTGGGCAATATCGCGCTTTCAGGCCACTTTGCGGATTTATACCTGCCACGCTCAGCCGATAGTCTTACCCTGCTGAGTAAGCGATTTAAGTATCAGAAGGAGTTGCCAGTGTCGGCAGATTTCGGAGCCAATGATTGGCTCGTCGAAGAGATGTACGAGCGCTACCAGGCCGACCCAACTTCAGTCGAACCTTCTTGGATTGAATTCTTTAAAACATATAAACCTGGTGCTGTAACTGCGCCAGTTACTCCAGCAACATCTGCACCAAAGGGTGGAACTCCACCAATTCCGAAAGCTGCACAAAAAGTTTCTGCTCCAGTTGCGCCCGTAGTTGCCGCACCCGTAGTTGTTGCGCCTGTTGTTGCAGCGCCTGTTGCACAAGTTTCAACGCCAACACCTGCACAAGCCCCAGTTAAACCTGCGCCAGTTTTAATCACACCAAGCGCTGCAACTATGGAACCACTTCGTGGAGTTGCCGCTCGTGTGGTGGCATCAATGGAGGCATCGCTTTCAGTTCCAACAGCAACAAGCGTTCGTGCAATTCCAGCAAAGTTGATGATCGATAACCGCACAGTAATTACAAATCACTTAAAGCGTACTCGAGGCGGAAAAGTTTCCTTCACTCACATCATTGCTTATGCGATGATTAAAGCCTTGCGCGCGATGCCCGAGATGAATGCGTTCTATGGTGAATTAGATGGCAAGCCCGCACTTGGCAAACCTGAACATATCAATCTCGGAATTGCTATTGATTTAGCAAAGCCTGATGGATCACGCCAGCTTTTGGTTCCATCTATTAAAGGTTGTGAAGAATTAGATTTCGGCCAATTCTGGGTCGCCTATGAAGAAATTGTTAAGAAAGCTCGCGCTGGAACTCTCACCGTGGAAGATCATTCAGGAACAACAGTTTCGCTAACTAACCCTGGAACAATTGGCACCGTTCATTCCGTTCCGCGCTTAGTGCAAGGCCAAGGTTTAATCGTTGGCGTTGGCGCGATGGATTACCCAGCAGAATTCCAAGGCGCAAGCGAAGAAACTCTCGCCCGCATGGCCATTAGCAAGGTTGTAACTCTTACTAGCACTTACGATCACCGCGTTATTCAGGGCGCGCAATCTGGTGATTTCCTGCGTCGTATCCACGAAATTCTGCTCGGTGGCGATCACTTCTATGAAGAAATTTTTGCTGCCCTTCGCATTCCATACGAGCCAATTCGTTGGGCATCCGACTTTGAATTCTCAAAAGATGAAGAGATCAACAAGACTGCGCGCGTTCAGCAGCTAATTCAGGCTTATCGCACCTATGGCCATTTAATGGCAGATACAGATCCGCTGGAATATGTGCAACGTTCACATCCAGATCTAGATGTGGTTAACCACGGTCTAACTTTGTGGGATCTCGATCGCGAATTTGCAACCGGCGGCTTTGGTGGCGAGAAGTTTATGAAGCTACGCAAGATCCTTGGCATTCTGCGTGATTCATATTGCCGCTCTATCGCAGTGGAATACATGTATATCTCAAGCCCTGACGAACGTCGTTGGATTCAAGAACATGTGGAAGTTGGTTTCACAAAGCCAGAACGCGAAGCACAGCTACATATCTTGCAAAAGCTCAGCGATGCCGAAGCCTTTGAAACTTTCTTACAGACCAAATTCGTTGGACAAAAGCGTTTCTCACTTGAAGGCGGCGAATCGGTAATTCCAATTCTTGATGCTGTTATTTCAGAAGCTGCTGAGAAGAAATTAGATGAAGTTTGTATCGGTATGCCACACCGCGGTCGCTTAAATGTATTAGCAAATATTGCAGGTAAGTCATATGGCCAGATCTTCCAAGAGTTCCAGGGCCATTACAAAGATAATGAAGTCCATGGCTCAGGCGATGTGAAGTACCACTTAGGAACTGAAGGCGTATTTACCGCCGAATCTGGTGCACAGACCAAGATTTATTTGGCTGCTAACCCATCGCACTTAGAAGCGGTAAACCCAGTTCTAGAAGGCATTGTTCGCGCCAAGCAAGATCTATTTAATGTTAAAGATCTGTACTCAGTTCTGCCAATTCTCTTGCATGGAGATGCCTCATTTGCTGGCCAAGGAATTAACTTTGAAGTATTGCAACTGTCGCAACTAAAGGGCTACCGCACCGGTGGCACTATCCATATCGTTGTAAATAATCAGGTTGGCTTCACAACTGCGCCACATGCTTCGCGCTCTTCTCGTTATTCAACCGATGTTGCCAAATCTATTGAAGCACCGGTCTTTCATGTAAATGGCGATGATCCAGAAGCTTGCGTTCGCGTAGCTAAATTGGCTTTTGAATATCGGCAAGCATTTAATAAAGATGTAGTCATCGACATGGTTTGCTACCGCCGTCGCGGACATAACGAGGGAGATGAGCCAAGCTTTACTCAGCCGCTTATGTATAAGTTAATTGATGCCAAGCGCTCAACTCGCACCCTTTATACAGAATCGCTGATCGGTCGTGGCGATATCACACCTGAAGAAGCGGAAAAGCTAGCGCGCGATTACCAAGTACAGCTGGAAGAAGTTTATGCATCGGTTGCCAATTACGAAGAAGAGCATGATCCAAACTTCCAGGCGCCAATAGTTCCAAATGCTGAAGATGTTCCGACCTTTATCTCTGAAGCGCTAATTCGTGAAATTGCTGCAACACAGGTTGCAATCCCAGAAGGCTTCCACGTCCATCCAAAACTCTTGCCACAACTGCAGAAGCGCGCAGAATCAATTAACGATGGCACCATCGATTGGTCAACCGGTGAAATGCTCGCCTTTGGTTCACTTCTTAAAGAAGGTCGCCCAATTCGTTTAGCTGGCCAAGATTCTCGTCGCGGCACCTTTAGCAATCGCCATTCAGTGATTGTTGATAAAGAAAATGGTTCTGACTGGACTCCACTTAGCTCGCTGGTTGCAGATCAAAACCAATTCTTTGTAATTGATTCTCTTCTCTCCGAATACGCTGCAATGGGCTTTGAATATGGATATTCAGTTGCTCGCCCAGAAGCACTTGTCTTATGGGAAGGCCAGTTCGGAGATTTCGCCAACGGTGCGCAAACCGTTATCGATGAATTTATTTCATCTGCTCTGCAGAAATGGGGCGAGCGTTCATCAGTTGTATTGCTTCTGCCACATGGTTATGAGGGCCAAGGCCCAGATCACTCATCAGCACGCATCGAACGTTTCTTATCCCTTGCTGCAGAAAAGAATATGACGATCGCGCAGCCTTCAACACCTGCTTCTTACTTCCACTTACTTCGCTTCCACGCGGCAAATCCAAAGCGCCGCCCAATGATTGTATTTACACCAAAATCAATGCTCCGTCTGCGCGCAGCTGCATCACAGATAAGTGATTTCACATCCGGCACATTCTTACCAGTAATTGGTGATCCAACCGTAAATAACGCATCTCGTTTAATTTACTGTTCTGGAAAGATTTATCACGATCTAGTCGCCGAACGTGCACGTCTAAATGACACCAGCACTGCCATCGTTCGCGTCGAACGCCTTTATCCATTCCCAGTTGCACAAATGGAAGTTGAAGCCAAGAAACATCCAAGCGCTAATTTGCTCTGGGTTCAAGATGAGCCAGCTAACCAAGGCCCTTGGCCACATGTTGCCTTAAGTACAACCGAAATTATTGGTGGAACCGCAGTTGATGCCCGCGTTCTGCGTCGTATTTCTCGTCGCGCATCAGCATCTCCGGCAACTGGAAATCACCATTTGCATGAAGAAGAAGCAAAAGCTTTGATGTACGAAGCCTTTACGCGCTAACTCTTCTTTATTCTGGTAACAACACATCCGATAATTTCATCTTTACTTAAATAACCCCAGGTGCGCGAATCAGTTCCTGACTCGTTATCGCTGCGCACGTAATAACTCTCTTGCCCTGCACTATCTAACGCAATCTCAGTAATCCGCTTTACATAGAAGATGCCGGGCTGGCGCTCACGTTCGATGACAACTACATCACCAAGGCGCAGGAATAGGTACTTCTTGCCGAAGAAGCCGTAATGAACAAGGAGCCAATCCAGTGGGTTATAGGTCGGCTGCATCGATGTGCCTTCAACGATTACCCGCCCAAAGATGCCAAAGATGCCCACGGGCGGTAGTCTCACACATACAGGTTTGGAAATAAAGAAAAGAAAAAAGGGAGAGAAAATGAAGAACTTATTTACACCAAAGGTAACTGTTCACGCACACTGCGATCTACCATGTGGCGTTTACGATCCAGCACAGGCCAAGATCGAAGCGCTATCTGTAAAGGCTTGCATGGAAAAGTATGCAGCTAACCCAGATGCAGATTTCCGTTCCCGCTCTGTTGCAATTAAAGAAGAGCGCTCACACCAAGTTAAAGAGCACCTCTGGGTTCTCTGGACAGATTATTTCAAGGCCCCACACTTTGAGACATACCCACAACTTCACTCACTCTTTAACGATGCGACAAAGTTGGCCGGTGCTGCTGGTACAAAGGGAACTCAAGATGTAGCAGTTGCAGATAATTTGATCGCTAAAATCGATGAGATTGCAGAGATCTTCTGGGCCACTAAGAAAGCTTAATTCTCTGAAGTTTTAAGTAACGATTGAGCGGCGGTGCGTGCGAGGAAAGTTACTCGCTCGACCGCCGTTCTTTCTATTCTGGCATAGGCAATATGGCGTTCGCCATCATAAACATCGCATTCAAAGATCATGGTGCGATCGACAACTTCAATACATCTGGCAGTGGAACGTACTTCAGTTCCGATTCCAACAGAATCGATTAGCGAGATATCGAATTTATCTACGATCGTTGTCTCACCGTTTTCAAGTAGTTCAACCAGGGCTGCAACACACGCACTCTCCATCACGCTCATAAAGTGTCCGGGCGCCAAGATTGGTAGATCAGAAATTCCCATTGCTAAACAGGTATCACCGGCGCGAACGGTCATAACCGAAAATCCAACTGCTCCAATGATCTCTTCAGCTGGCTTCATTTCTAAGGTTTACTCTTCTTCGTCGACAAAATGCTGCACATGCGTCTGCTCAATCTGAATCTCGCGATGCTCTACGTTTCCAAACTCATCGATTTCGATTGAAATCTCGGTCATACTAAATTGAGTCACTACTTCGGTAACGCCAGCGCCACTTGCTTGGCGCAAAAGCTCTTCGTGGATACTGCGATGCAGATCTTCAGGGGCTTTCTCATCACAAGTACGGCGCAGTACATCTTGTAGCAAAGTATGCATCGCCTGCTCGTGAGAAAGTTCTGCTTGGCAAGCGATGCAAGTATCTAAGTGAGTTGCAATCGCTTGTGGGTTACGCGCTTGATCCATGCCACCTTCGATAATGAAGACAACGGAGGAGAGGACTTCAACGCATGGAATCTCTTCGATGTGGCTCATGACTTCTCCCCCCGGGGTTCAGTCGAATAACCAAGTTCTTTGGCGTAATCAGCTAACTTCTCACGTAATAATTTGCGCCCGCGATGCAGGCGCGACATAACTGTGCCTGCTGGAACATCGACGATACCTGCAATCTCCTTATAGGAGAAACCTTCAACATCGGCTAAATAAACTGCGATCCGAAATTCTTCAGGAATCTCTTGCAGCGCGCGTTTGATATCGCTGTCGGGCAGGTTTTCAAGTGCTTCGGCTTCGGCAGATTTACCAAGATCGCTGGTGTGTGATTGCGCTTCCGCAAGCTGCCAATCTTCTAGCTCGCCAGATGCCAATTGCGGGCGGCGTTGATCTTTGCGATAAGTGTTAATAAAAGTTGTGGTTAGCACGCGATATAACCAGGCGCGCAGGTTTGTACCTTCTTCAAATTGGTGGAAAGAGTTAAAGGCTTTTAAATAAGTGTCTTGCACCAAGTCACGGGCATCTTCTGGATTCTTGGTATAGCGCAGAGCTGCTGCATATAACTGGTCCATAAACACAAGGGCATCGCGCTCGAACCGAAGGTTGCGATCGGTAGCGCTCTCTAGGACCAAATCTTTCGATGCCATCTCTTAAACACTATCTCAAAGCGCGAAGAAACGCCCACTTAGCAGGCGCTAAAAGAGGGTCTGCGCTTCTCCAAGTTCAATCTCTTCGATCAGTTCTGCACCGTTATTGGCGACGAGATTTACTTTCGAAGCCACCGGTCGGGTAACTAAACCAGCGGCCGGATTTGGAATATCCATAAGTGGAATTAAAGTTTCGATTTCGCGATTTTTTGGATCGAGCCAAATATCCCAACGATCTTGCGGCATGAAGACTGGCATGCGGCTGTGAATAGTTGCTAGTTCACCAACTGCTTCACGCGTGATTATTGCAGCGCTTTGAATCACAACACCGCTTTCACTCTTCCAGGTGCTCCAAATTCCGGCGATCGATAAAGATTTATCGGCATCACGCGATGAGATATAGAAAGGTTGTTTGGGTGGATATTTTCCCAGCGATGTCGCCCATTCGTAATATCCGGTTGCTGGAATTAAACAACGAGTAGTTCGAAATGCTTGGCGAAAAGTTGGCTTCTCATGGATTGATTCACTTCGCGCATTTATCGCATGTGATTGCGAATTATGCGCCTCAGTAAAGTTCTTCTGCCACGGAGCAATCAACCCCCACGATGCCGAATCTAGAATTCGTCCACTTCGGTTATCGCGAATTATGTAGATCTCATTTGTGGGAGCGATATTCCAATTAAGCGGCAGTGAATTATCAACGAGTGAACTATCGAGATCGAATCTCTCGATGATCTCATCCATCCCCTGCGCCTGGGCATAACGACCGCACATAGGTAGAGAGTAGACTGCCGCTTATGCTCTGGCCCGCTCCATTTCGTGGACGCAACTCAGTCAGCGCGCGAGTAGTAATTCCGGGATCAAAATCGGTGACCAATCGCGCGCTAATTCTCGCTGCCCAGGCGCAAACTCCTTCGATATTAAAACGCCCACTTATCTCGCGCGATACCGAGTTAATGGTGGCCGGACTCAAAGCGATGGGCGTTGGAATTTCAGATATTCAAATCGATGGCGATCTCGCGTGGAAAGTAACGCCTGCAAAGTTACAAGGCCCGGCAAAGGTCGATGTTGGTAACGCCGGAACTGTGATGCGCTTTTTACCACCGCTATCTGCGCTAGCCGATGGTGATATCTCATTTGATGGAGATCCACGTTCTTACGAGCGCCCACTTGCGCCGGTAATTGCAGCAATGGAAGAACTTGGTATCGAGATCGAACACGGTGGTCGATATTCGCTGCCTCTCGTTGTTAAAGCTAAAGGCGCAATTCCAGGTGGTGCGCTAACAATTGATGCCAGCGCATCTAGCCAATTTTTATCAGCGCTACTTTTAATTGGACCAAGTACTAAAAATGGAATTGCAGCAACACATAAAGGTGGCGCGCTTCCATCAATGCCACATATCGATATGACAGTTCAGATGTTGCGTGACTTTGGTGCGCAGGTAAGTATCGATAAAGCTGCGCAAAGCTGGAGCGTTGCATCTAGTGGATTAAATGGTGTGGACCTGGTCATTGAGCCAGATCTTTCTAATGCTGCGCCATTTTTATCAATTGCGATGGTCTGTGGTGGTTCAATCACAATCGCTGATTGGCCAAAGGAAACCACCCAACCTGGCGATCAATTGCGCGAAATACTTACCCAAATGGGCGCGCAGGTTTCATTTAGCGCAGATGGTTTAACGATTACTGGTGGTGAAAGTATTCACGGAATCGATATTGATCTACATGATGTCGGCGAGTTAACTCCTGCAATTGCTGCCCTTGCTGCCCTTGCCGATTCACCATCGTATCTGCGCGGTATCGGCCATTTACGTTTACACGAAACCGATCGTTTAGCCGCTCTTACCCGTGAAATTAACTCACTTGGTGGCAAAGTTGTGGAAGATGAAACATCGCTACGAATTACACCTGCCGGTAAATTTGGTACAGGTTTTCATGGTGGAACATTCCATACTTACGATGATCATCGTTTAGCTACCGCTGGCGCAGTAATTGGCTTGGTTGTTCCAGGTGTTGAAATTGAAAACGTTGCAACAACGCGTAAAACCCTGCCTGACTTTCCAGGGCTTTGGCAGAGTTTGATCTCATGACACCTCGCGAATTCGACGAGTCTGATGCTCGTATTCGCCCCGCGCGCCGTACCCGCCCGCGCAGTAAAGATCGCCCCGCACATGCCGATGCGATTCAAGCTCTTGTAACGACAGTAGATAGAGGTCGCACAACTTGTATTACAGATAACGGCGCAATTGTCACAGCAATGAAAGCCCGCGAGATGGGTCCCAAATCTGTCGTTGTTGGAGATTTAGTTAACTTAGTTGGCGATGTAACCGGTACTGAAGGCTCACTTGCACGCATCGTTTCGATCGAACCACGGAGAAATAGCTTAAGTCGCACCGTAGATGATGCCGCAAAGATGGAGCGCACCATCGTCGCTAATATTGATCAGCTAGTAATTGTGGTTGCGGCGGCAAATCCCGAACCACGTCGCGGTTTAATCGATCGTTTCTTAGTTTGCGCCTTCCATGAAAATATTAAACCGATTTTACTTGTCACCAAAACTGATGTTGCCGCTGTTCCTGATTTTCTACACGAATACGAAACTCTAGGCGTGGAAATCTCAACTGCAGCAATTCAATCTGAAAGCCGTGAAGCAGATCTAGCCAAGTTATTTAAGATGTTAAATGGTAAGACTTCTGTTCTAGTTGGCCATTCTGGCGTAGGTAAATCCACTTTGATTAATGCTCTTGTGCCACATGCCGATCGCGTAACCGGTGATGTAAATGATGTAACCGGACGTGGCCGCCATACTTCATCTAGCGCTATTGCACTTCCGCTCGCACCTGATTTATCTCCATCGCAAGGCTGGATTATCGATACTCCCGGAATCCGTGCATTTGGTCTGGCACATCTAGATTCCAATCGCATCGTTGCGGCATTTGCAGATCTCTATGAAGTAACCCAGAGCTGTATGCCAAATTGCTCGCATCACGAAGTTGGCTGTCGCTTAAATGAGTGGGCGGCGCCAAAAGGCGTTGTACATAACGAGCGAAGTGCAAGAGTTGCAAGTCTGCGCTCACTTCTGGAACTTAAAGATTCAAACCCTCCCGCGCTAGACTGACAATATGTCCACCACGCGGGGTAACGATTTAGCGCTGGCACTGCGCCTTGCCGATGCCGCAGATTCAATTACCTTAGCGCGCTACCAATCCATTGATTTAATTGTTTCAACTAAACCAGATAACTCTCCCGTTACAGATGCCGATAAAGCATCTGAAGAAGCAATCCGCGCGCTATTAAAGAGCCATCGCCCTGATGATGGCATCGTCGGTGAAGAATTTGGAAGCGATACAGGCGGTGCGGATAGATATTGGGTAATTGATCCAATTGATGGCACCAAGAATTTCTTACGTGGTGTTCCAACTTGGGCGACTTTAATTGGTTTGATTGAGCGACAGAGTGATGGCAGCGAAGTCGTTGTTGTCGGAGTTGTCAGCGCACCCGCGCTATTTCGCCGCTGGTATGCCAGCGAAGGAAATGGCGCTTTCGTTTCAGTAAATAAGGCAGCACCGGAAAAGATTTCTGTTTCACAAGTTGCTGAAATAAAAGATGCATCGATTGCTTACTCAGACTTTATAGGTTGGAACGAACGTCTTGCACCATTCCAAGAGTTAATGGCGCAAGCTTGGCGCACGCGCGGTATCGGAGATTTCTGGTCACATATGTTGGTTGCCGAAGGCGCAGTCGATGTCGCCGCTGAACCATCGCTGGCAATTTGGGATATGGCAGCCTTAGACATAATTGTGCGCGAAGCAGGCGGAAGATTTACCAATGTGGCAGGTATCGATGGAAGCTTGGGCGGAAGCGCACTTTCAACTAACGCTGCGATTCATCAAAAGATTGTAGATAAGTTAAATGGCCATTGAACCGCGCACCTTTTCAGTCTCGGGAATGACCTGTTCTTCTTGCGTAAATAGTATTGAGAAGACTTTAAATGAGATCGTTGGCGTAAGCGCCAGCGTTAACTTTGCTACCGAGACTGTTCATATCTTGGCTCCGCTAGAAGTTAAGAACACCGAGATATTAAAGAAGATAAAGGCAGCCGGATATAGCGCGGAATTAGTTGAAGCCGGTTCTAGCCCAGCTCTGCACAGTAAGAAATCAGGAGTTGCCCTCTTCTTCGCGCTTATTTTTGCTGTACCAACAATTGCTATCTCGATGATCCACCAATGGCACGCAACTTTGGATACACAAATATTAGGTGCGCTGGACTCTCTAAATATTCTGCCGCCTCTTTACTCGCCAACTGCGTGGCTGGCTATTGCACTCACCGCACCACTCATCTTCATCGTCGCTCTGCCGATACATCGCGCCGCCATTCGTAATCTCTTACATCCAACGATGGATTCGCTAATTTCACTTGGATCACTTAGCGCTTACGGTTGGTCGATCTACGCCAATGCAACTGGAACTGGTGATGTTTATACCGAAGTTGCCGCTGGTGTTCTGCTCTTTGTAATCTTGGGGCGTCACTTAGAATCACGCGCCAAAACCCGCGCCGGCAGCGCACTATCTACGCTCTTAGCTCTTGGTGCCAAAGAAGTTATCGTTTTACGCAACGGGCTGGAAGTTATTATTCCGATCTCAGAGCTTGCGATTGGCGATGATTTTGTCGTGAAACCTGGCGCACGCGTTGCAACTGATGGCTTAGTTATATCTGGAACATCATCAGTAAATAACTCAATGCTCACTGGAGAATCTGCTCCAGTTGAAGTCTCCCCTGGTTCAAAGGTTATTGGGGCATCTTTAAATAACAACGGTCGCATAATTGTTCGTGCCACTCGCATAGGTAGCGATACAGAATTAGCTCGCATCAGTGCCATGGTGGTGCAAGCCCAAGGAGCTAAAGCCCGAATTCAAAAGTTAGCTGACCAGATCGCAGCAATCTTTGTACCCGTTGTTACCGTGCTCGCCATCGCTACCTTCTTTGCTTGGTATTACATAGGCAATGACGGAGCAGGTCATAGTTTTGCGCAGTCGATTCAGATCGCAATTACCGTTCTTGTAATTGCCTGTCCATGTGCACTTGGTCTAGCCACCCCGGTTGCACTTTTGGTTGCATCAGGACGCGGGGCATCACGTGGAATAGTTTTGCGACAACCTCGCGTATTGGAGCTAGCTCGTAAAGTTGATGTAGTAGTTCTGGATAAGACCGGAACGCTTACTACTGGCGTTATGAAGGTTCACGATGCAGTTATTCCAACCAGCGCCCACAAAGTTTTAGGTGCAACGTATGCAAATGCGTTAAATGAGAGAACTATCTTGTCATCTGCGCTATCGCTCGAACTTGCCAACGATCACCCAGTCGGACAGGCGATTTCATCACACGCCTTAGCAAAAGGGGCTACTCGCCATGAAGTAGTTGAGTTCACCCAAACACCAGGTGCCGGCGTTGCTGGGCGGGTATTGCTAGGTGCAATCTCACCAGTTGTGCTGATTGGAACACCTAAAGCAATTGCCCATAGCGCAACAACTTTTGATCCAGCCATCGTCGATGCAATTGCCCGCGGTGAAGAATCAGGTTATTCCATCGCAGTTCTTGCTTGGGATGGTGTGGCAATCGCTGTCTTTGCTATTGGCGATCAAGTCAAAGCTGATGCTGCCGCAACAATTTCTGCGCTAATTGATAACGGTATTACTCCATGGTTAGTCACCGGTGATAATGACGAAAGCGCAGGTGCAATTGCACGATTAGTTGGAATTAAGGGCGAGCATGTAATTGCCCGCGCTCTGCCTGAGGAAAAGTTAGCGCGAGTGAGTGCTCTCAAAGGCGCTGGCCACACTGTTTTGATGATCGGCGATGGCATCAATGATGCAGCAGCTCTTGCCGCTGCAGATTTAAGTATGGCGATGGGAACTGGTACAGATACGGCAATTTCTAGCGCCGATATAACTTTGATGCGCCCTGAGTTAATGAGCGTTGTTGATGCGCTAAATCTTTCTAAACGCACTTTGCGAACTATTAAATCAAACCTGGCTTGGGCCTTTGCTTATAACGTAATTGGCTTACCGATTGCCGCTGCCGGGTTACTGACACCGATGTATGCCGCAGGTGCGATGGCGGTTAGCTCGCTATTTGTGGTTACCAACTCGCTACGTATCAAGTAGATATTAAATAGAAAAGCACACGGATCGATTGTGATCCATGTGCTGTTCTGATTGGTAGCGGGGGCAGGATTTGAACCTACGACCTCTGGGTTATGAGCCCAGCGAGCTACCGAGCTGCTCCACCCCGCGTCGGAAGTGTCAGTCTAAAGGGTGGGCAAGCAATAGCCAAATCGCTTTACTTACGTCCTTCAGCAGCAATAGCAGCAGCGAGTGCAGCCTTTAATCGTTCTTGTGCGCGGCCATATGCTGCGAAATCTCCCTTTGCAAGAGCTGCGTTTCCATCAGCAAGTGCTTGTTTCGCATTTTGCAGTGCGGTCTTTAGATCTGCAGATGCGTTATTAGTTGTTGATGTAGTTGGTGCACCTGATGATGAAGTTCCAGAGTTGCCACCAAATACTTGATCTAGCGCGCCCTTAAGTGAGCTGTCATATCCAATTACATCTCCGAATGAGACAAGAACTTTCTGCAGCAATGGATAGGCCGCAGTATTAGAAGTTGCCTTTACATATACTGGCTGAACATAAAGTAATCCGCCACCGACAGGTAAGGTCAACAAGTTACCTAATACAACATCTGATCCGCCTTGACGTAACAGGGAGAGTGAGTTTGCAACTTCAGGTTTAGCTTCAAAGTTAGAGGCAACTTGTGAAGGACCAGCCACGTTTGTACTACGGGGCAATTGCAAGACGGAAATCTTGCCGTAGTTAGGGCCATTATTAGAATCAACAACTGCAAATGCAGATAGGTTCTCACGACCACCACGTGGAACAAATGGCGTAGTCAAGGTAAAGGTTGGTTTCTTTGTGCCAGGCATTTCTAGAGTCATGTAGTAAGGAGGTTGTGCTCCTGCGTTAGCTCCGAAAGTTGATGGATCGCGAGGTACGCGCCAGAAATCTTGTCCGCCGTAAAATGCTGCAGCAGTTTGCACGTGATAAGAGCCAAGTACTTCACGCTGAACGCGGAAGAGATCTTCTGGATATCGGATGTGCTCAAGAAGTTGTGCCGACATCTTGCTCTTTGGGGTCACAGTATTAGGGAAGGCCTTCATCCACGTCTTTAGAACTGGATCCTTCTCATCCCATTGGTATAGAACAACGGTGCCGTCATAGGCGTCAACTGTGGCTTTTACCGAGTTACGGATGTAGTTAACGCTCTTATTGCTCTGCGCCGTAATTGATGTCGAGTTAGCGGTTAGCGCATCTGTTGTTGCAGTGCTAAGCGATGTTGTCTGCGAATATGGGTAGCCCGCACTGGTCGTAAAGCCATCGATAATCCATTGGACTTTACCGTCAACGATCGCAGGATATGGATCGCCATCGAGAGTTAGCCATGGTGCAACTTTGGCCACACGTTCGCGAGGTGAGCGGTTATAGAGAATCTTTGATTCTGAGTTAATCAAACTTGAGAGAACGATACGTTGTTCTTGATATTGAATAGCAAAGAGCAACTTATTTAATAAGCCGCCCATTGGTACTCCACCTTTGCCGGTGTATGTGTAGTTCTTCTGTCCATTAGCGGATGCATCATCCGGGTAATCAAATTCGACTGGTGTATCAGTCTTTGGCCCACCGATAATTGAATAATCCGGAACGTTCTCACCGAAGTACACACGTGGTTGGAACTTTCCAAGGCCTGTAGTTGGAGGAAGATCGCCAACTAAAAAGCTGGGCTTGCCATCGGCATCAACGGTATTTCCGAAGGCGGAGACAAAGCCAAAACCATGCGTGTAAACCAAGTGATCGTTAATCCAGTTACGACTTGGATTGCCATCGATATTTAGCTCGCGCACCGCAACTACCGCATCACGTTGTACGCCATTTACAGTGTAACGATCGATATCCAGTGATTCTGGGAAGGTGTAATAAGGCTTTATTTGTTGCAGTTGGCGGAAAGTTGCAGAGAGAACGTTGGGATCCATAAGGCGGATATTTGCAATCGTGGCTGCATCCGTTGCCAACTGACCTGAATTAGTTGAAAGAGTGGCTTGATAATCCTTTACCTCAACATCGGCAAGGCCATATGCGGTGCGAGTTGAGTCGATATTACGCTGAATAAACGGGGCTTCTTTTGAAGATTCTGATGGCTTTACCTGGAATTGTTGAACTGCTCCTGGGTAAACACCTGCAATTAAAACTGATGCACCAACCATTAATGCCGTACCAGCAGCGGGCAAGAGCCAGGATTTGCGAACAATATTTGCAAAGAATAAAAGTGAACAGATAACTGCGATCGCAGCCAAAATAGATTTAGCCGGCAGCGTTGCATTTACATCGGTATAGGTAAGACCAGTAATTAACCTGCTCTCCTTTAGAGCTAAGGCATAGCGATCAAACCAATATGCCACAGCCTTCATTAAAACAATTAGGCCAAGTAGAACAGAGAGTTGTACGCGCGCAGCAACTGATGTGCGTTCAGTACGTAGCTGCGGACGAATCCCGCCATAGATGTAATGAACTGCCACGCTGGCCAGAGTTGCCAAAATTAAAGTTGAGATCGCCCAACCGATAAGTGTTTGTAGGAAAGGCAGGCGGAAGGCGAAGAATGAAATATCCATTCCGAATTGTGGATCTTTAACTCCAAAATCGGTTGAGTTCTTAAAGAGTAGCCATGAGCTCCAGAGTTGAATTCCGGTAGTGCCACCAAAGTAGAAGAGAACCACTGAAATTCCAGCGAAGAATAACCTGCGGATTGGATCAATTGTTGAGCGGTAACGTTCTAAATTATCTGATTCCATCGCCATCGAAACATCAAATGGGCGACGGCGATAAGCCAAGAAGATATTTGTTGAAATTATTAATGAGGTAACAAGTCCGGCAACGATAAAGAGCACAATCTTCGTAGTCAGAACTGTCGTCCAAACGCCAGTAAAGCCGACTGATTTAAACCAGAGCCAATCAACATAAACACCGCTGAGCGCTACGAGTGCTGCTGCGAGAACCGCCAAAATTATGAAGGTCAGGGCTAGTGGACTTGGCTTTTTCATCATGCTCCTAAGTTAGCGCAACCGCGCGGGGCTACCGAATTGAACGCCGTAATCGCCTCTTTTAGAGTGCTTACGGCAGCGATTTTTATACCTTTTGGAATATTTGCAACGCCAGGTGCGAGATCTTTGCAATTGCTTGCTGGAACCAGAATCAAAGTGGCCCCGGCCTTGTGCGCAGCAAGAATCTTTTCGGCCACCCCACCTATTGCACCCACATTTCCATCTTCATCGATTGTTCCTGTTGATGCAACGCTGAGACCGCGCAAAATATTCTCAGGAGTTAATAGCTCAATAATCCCCAAGGCAAAGGCTAGACCGCCACTGGGGCCACCTGTCTTAGCTAGCGAAATTTCGATATCACTCGGTTTATAGCCAACCTTTAAATAATTCAACGCTGCAACTTTCGCGCTCAATTGCGAATCGACCATCTCGGTCTTGGCTTTTGCCTTTTCAGTTTTAGCGCTTGCCCCATCTTTATAAAAAAGTGATCTTGGCATAACTGCGTAATCACTGCGCGCCCACGAATAAATCAATTCCGTACCAGTTACATATGCATCAGGATTGGTAATCAAAATTGATAGCAAATAAATATGGCCATCTGATTTATAGAATTTTAAATTCGCAGGTGCGCTCTTGGCGGGTGTAATTACCTTGCTAAGAACATCTTGGGCGTGGCCCGGGGTCAGTACTACAAAGGGCAGCGGGGCAAACAGGGCAAGGCCGAAAAATAGAGTTAAGAGCGCAGTTACAAGGCGAGGAAGCCGGTTATGGTGCATCGCTTGCTTTAATATCGCCCGGATTGATCTCATCCTCAGCAGCGATAGTTATCTCGGCATCGCGGAAAGAGTCTTGAAAACGTTGGAATTGAGTGACCGAACGTGTGGTCTCGGATTCAAATTTCGATTTAAATTGGGTAACCCAAAGCACATAGCCAAGTGCACCAAGTAGACCCGCCAACGGGATTACCCACCAGATCAGAGCCATAAATGCGTTGGACATGTTAGATAGCCTATCTCTTGCGGGAAGAAATCTCGCATCGGTGGTGTTTATACGAATAACACTGGATTTAGATACGAGTTAGAGATTGGGGTCGCGTTATGGCTGGCTTTGGATTTATCCCAAATGATCCAAGCGATCCAAGCGATCCAAGCGATCCAGAAAATAACCGCCCTGATTTTGAAGCGATGATGCGCCAGATGCAAGAACAGATGAAGGCACAATTTGAACAACTTGGAATTAACCCGGTCGGTTTTGTAAACCCTTTCACAACTCTCTTCTCGCAAGCTGGTACTGGATCCGAAAAAGGCAAGGAAGAAGTTCTCTCAATTTCCGCAGCGCGCGATACCGCAAAGAAATTTGTAACTGCCCAAGGATTAAAACCAATCACCACCAAAGAGTTAGCAGTTGTCGAGAGCGCATTTCAAATTTCTGAAGTTTGGCTCGATGAAGCACTTTCTTTTCCGGCAACAAATATCGCACCAACAACGGCTACTCGATTAGATTGGGTTGACCAGACCATGACGGGTTGGCATAAGACCATAGAACCGCTGGCGGCAGGCTTATCTAGCGCAATCTCTGACTTGCTCGATCAGGCGATGACCACGCAAGCGGGTGAGTCACCTGAAGGCCAGCCACCGATCGAGATGATCACCACGATGCTGCGCTCATTCATCTCTACCATGATCGCAACTCAATTGGGCCAATCAATCGGCACGCTAGCTACCTCAGTTACCGGCGCACACGATGTGGGCTTATCTCTCTTGGATCCGGCGCACCCCGTTGTAATCCCAGAAAACATTGAGAATTGGGCCAATGAGTTAGAGATCCCAAAATCTGAAGTATTTATCTATCACGCACTTCGTGAAGGCGCCGTTGCTCGCCTCTTTGCAAATAACCCATGGCTTGTTTCATATATTCAAAGCGCCATCGTCGAATATGGAAAAGGAATTCATATAGATATTGATGCTATTCAGCGCCAAGCGCAGAGCGCCTTTGAAAATATGCAAGAGAATATGCAAGAGAATATGAGCTTTGCGCTAGATAACGGAATCTTCACACCAGAGGAATCACCGGCTCAGAAAATTGCCCTTGCTAAATTAGAGACAGTTCTTGCGTTAATTGATGGTTGGACCGATGAAGTAACTTCACTTGCTGCCGGTGATCGCTTGCCATCAATCGAGCAACTAAGGGAAACGCTACGGCGACGTCGTGCATCTGCGGCTCCTGCACAACAACTATTTTCTTCAATGCTCGGATTACAGGTCTCACCGAAGTTGACTCGTGAAGCGAGCGCATTCTGGAAGAAGATTCGCGAAGTGAAATCAATTGCTGAACGCGATCAGATCTGGAGTGGCTTATTGCCAACTGCCGAAGATCTACTTGATCCTGAGAAATTCCTTAACAGCACAACTATCCCCGATGATCTATCGGGTTTGCTCTAGGGTCTTAATAAAAGAAAAGCGAAGTCCCCGGCCGCTAATTTGATTTATCTGCCTTCCCCTTGCAGATAGATCAAACAGTTATCCGAGGACTTCGTAAGCGCAACTTATGACCAAATCTGCTCAGAATCAAATGATTAGGGATTTGACACACCTGTAATTTCCAATGTAATCGAAAATAAATTGCTGCTAAATCTCTCAACACGTACTTTAGATATTGTCGATATAAATCTATTTTGCAATTTTGGGGAGTACTTTTTAACTATGGCCTTAGATAATCTCGACGATGACGATCTGACCCTTCCTGGCATTTCAGAAGGTGAGATTATTGTTATCCGTTCGGTGCGACGGAAGCGAAATATCTCGGCCTATCGCCAAGGCGGCCGGATCATCGTTTCAATTCCGGCGCGGATGAGTAAGGCAGATGAGCACGCCATCGTCCCTGAGATGATCGCCAAGATCCGTAGCCAAGAATCTGCTCGGACACCCAGCGAAGAGGCCTTGCAGCAGCGCACAGATGAACTACTGGCATCCCTAGCCCCTGAGATCACCTCGCGGCCGGCATCTATCAATTGGCGCCCGATGCGCGAGCGCTGGGGTTCATGCACCAGCGTCGATCGCGCCATCCGCATCTCAGATCGCTTAAAACTGGCGCCTGATTACGCACTTGATTACGTCCTCTTCCATGAAGCGATCCATCTGCAGCACTTTGACCACGGCCCTGAGTTCACCGAGGTTCTAGGTCGTTTTGAGGGGGCAGAGTTAGCTAGCGCCTATCTCGATGGCTATGAGGCGGCAGAACGCGCCATGGCTGAGCCTGTGGAGCTAAAAAAACTACGCACAAATAGGGGTTAGTTAAGCGTATTTGAGCGTGGCGAGGGGTATCGTCGGGCTTGCACGCGTGGGCGCTCAGAGTCCAAGCGGCGATTGGAGGCAATTATGACAGCAGAGACATACAAGGGTGACGCTTACTGCGTGAAGTGCAAAGCGAAGCGTGACTTCGAAGGCACTGTGAAGATCTCCGAGTCTGGTCGTCGCATGGCACAGGGCATCTGCCCAGTATGTGGCACCAAGGTCAATAGAATTCTTGGCAAAGCTCAGTAACTCACCAACATTAAAGATTCGCCCCGCTGTTCATCGCACCTTGATGAGCACGGGGCGAATTTATTTTTAAACCCTGCGTAGATCTTTTTACGTGCGACTGGAGCTCGCACACAGGCCGGTAAGCGCTAGGTGCTCGTCTTAGCCAATCCTTCGCGGATGAATACAACACAGATAAGCACAACACAGATCAAGGCCGGGATCAGCCTTTATTGCGGCACACGACTAGGTGAATATTTCATCGGCACGCACCGCGTGCGCATCGCCCTTTACTCAGATAACGCGGCCGGAATCTTTGGTGCGCTCAAGGCTGGTTTAAGCGCTGCCGAGATTGCCGCTACATATTCACTCGGCGCCGGGGAACTAGATGGCTTAATCCAAGAGTTAATTACTTGCGAATTTATCGAGTCCCAAACGAGCGCGATTCAAATATCGGAAAGATTTATCTCCAATATTGCAGAGAAAGCCGCCAAAGCTGGCGATCACAGTAAAGATGCTTCATTTGCACAAATTAAGAAACGAATCTCACCTGAGTTATCCGTGACGCGTTGGTTACCAGGTGTCTGCGATTCAGGAGTTTCAAAGGTGAGCGCTCGCCAAAGTGCGCACGTGGAAATCTCTGGCAATTCGCGCGCGGCGCAACATCTATATGCAACGCTGCTAGCCAGCGGTGTCATACATACTCAATTCGCACCATCGTTTCGGCGCGGAGCTGAGACCATAACCGAAGAAGATTTAATCGGTGGTTATGTAAATGCAACTGATATCGGACAAGTATTTACCGCATTTAGTCGCGAAAAATCGAAATCATTAGCGCTCTTTCCGCTGCCCAAGGTGGAATCCGCCGAAGAGTTACCTACGGGCTTTGCCGAAAAAATCATCAAGATCCACTTTGGAGAAATTGATCCGGCAATCCTTGGGCTTTGGATGGCAACTGGCCAAGAACATTTAATTGTTAGCGAAATTAGCGGTGGATATTTAACAATCTCGCCAATTGTGAAACCAGGACTTGGTCCATGTAGCCGTTGCTGCGAACTAACTATCGCTGATCAAAGCGGTGCCACGATTTTGGAAGGCGCCACAGTTAGAGATGAGATTCCTGTGGCAGGGGCGAATTATCTAGCTGGGTTATTAGCCGGCCAACTTCTCAACTTTATTGATACCGGAAGTTGCACCTTGTCGCGTGAGGCGATTTCTATCGACTTGCTGGATCTCTGTAACACAAAACACATCGCCATCGGGCGCCATCCGATGTGCGGCTGCAGTTGGCGATAGTTTTCAATTCGCGCAACTGCAAATTCTTCTGAACAATAGACCAATGGCCAAGAAAGAAATCACCGAGACGGAGATCCCGAGCTCGACCGCTGTTCGTTCAGCAAAGATGATTTCTATTCCTGTTGGTCTTGCCGGTCGTGGCGTACTTGGATTGGGTAGGCAACTTGTTGGCCAATCATCCTCACTTGTCGTAACCGATATTCAAGAGAAGACCGCAGAACAACTCTTTAAAGTCCTCGGTGAACTAAAAGGCGGGGCGATGAAATTCGGCCAAGCTTTATCTGTCTTTGAAGCAGCGCTTCCGGAAAATATCGCTAAGCCTTATCGCGAGACGTTAACTAAATTACAAGAGTCAGCACCTCCGCTGCCAACGCGCGTTGTTCATAAAGTTCTTGCCAAAGAACTTGGTGAAAATTGGCGCGATAACTTCACCTCTTTTGAAGATAAGCCAACTGCATCAGCATCAATCGGACAGGTTCATAAAGGCGTTTGGAAAGATGGCCGCGCCGTTGCGGTAAAGATTCAATATCCCGGGGCGGCAGAGGCTTTAATTTCAGATTTAAATCAGATCCAACGCTTTGCCAAGATCTTCCAATTGGTACTTCCTGGTTTAGATATGAAACCGCTTTTAGAAGAACTACGGGCGCGCATCATTGAAGAAGTCGATTACAAATATGAAGCCGAAGCCCAAGAGGCATGTTGGCGTGCATATGAGAACGATCCCGATGTAGCAATTCCAAAAGTAGTGATGTCATCAGATAAAGTCTTAGTTTCGGAATGGTTGGAAGGAACTCCACTTTCCAAGATCATCGCTGAAGGAACACAAGAGCAACGCAATAACGCTGGAATGCGTCTGGCGCGTTTTCACTTTACCTGCCCAGAACGCGCCGGTTTATTGCACGCCGATCCGCATCCCGGAAATTTCCGCTTGCTTGCCGATGGCCGCATTGGCGTTCTTGATTTCGGTGCCTGCAATCGCCTGCCTAATGGATTCCCAGAACCATTTAAAAACCTTTTAAAGCATGCCCTCGATGATGATGCGCAAGCTTTATATGACGGATTTAAGAAAGATGGATTTATTCTGCCCGAGGTAGATGTTGATCCAGCACTTGTTTTAGATTTCTTAGTGCCGCTAGTTGAACCACTACGTACCGAAACATTTAAATATTCTCGTGAATGGCTGCGTGATCAGAGCGCCCGCGTTGGCGATCCCCGAAATCCAACAGCGAAGATCGGCTTCCAACTTAACTTGCCTGCCGAATATGTATTGATCCACCGCGTCACTTTGGGAACTACCGGAATCTTCTGCCAGTTAGAAGCCGAAGGAAAGTTCCGCGATGAAGCTCTTTCCTGGTTCCCCGAGATCGCGCCCGCTAACGCTTAATCGTTATCGCTTTGCACAATGCAGAACGGATGACCTGCAATATCCAAGTAGACGCGGAAACGATGCGGTTTAGGTTGAAACTCCGCCTTGATCGCACCAAGTGCAAGCAAATCCTTTTCTGCGATATCTAAATCTTTAGCGTGAAAATCCATATGAGCTTGCTGCGGAAGATCTCCTATTGGCCAAACAGGTTTACGGTAATTCTCAATTAACTGAAAAGCCATCTTGGTGCGGTTATTTTCATCCAATAACTCAAGCCAGGTGACATCTTCTGGTGGAAAATCTCCGAGCGGCTCAACTTTCCAGCCAGTTATCATTGAATAAAATCCGGCAAGAGCGATTGGATCATCGCAATCAAGTGCGGTGTATGCGTAATGTGCAATGGTCATGGGCGAATTATACTTTCGACGCTACTTCTTTTTGTATCCAGAGGGACAAACTGGCTTTACGGCAGTTATTTTCTTGGATAATTTACCTTTCATACAGGTTATGGTTATTTTCTTCTCTGAAATTGCCGTGCCAACAAACGGTTGATTATCGGACCAATCATCTGAGAATTTCATATTTGACTTGTCTATTGACCCAGAATCAGAGGCTCGCTTTGCAATGATTTTTGGTGAAGAGAAGTGGAAGCCAGTAACGGAAATGTCGATGACTCCATTTTTCATTGAAACTACAGAGGTCGATACTTGAGGGACACCATTTAAATCCACAACTTGAACTTCGAGCTTGGTAGCTGTAGAAAGGTTGTTATCTGGGAATCGACAGTCAAGCCAAGCTTTTTGAAATTTAGTTCGAAACACTCCTAGATATTCTTTGCCGAACGGGTCAAAATGCGGTGCATACATATTGAAGTTGAGAGTTTGGGTCGTTTGGTCCCAAAATAACTGGCCAGCCAAAGGTGCATTCCACATTGTTCTTGTGAATCCTTTATCCATACAGCTTGGGTCCCAATACGAATCACTCAGGTCCTTACCCCCGTGATCTAATGCAAAGTACAAAGTTGGATTGAGTCGATCCGGAATGAGGTTTTCATTTCCAGGCTTGACTGATTCCGTTAATTTGTTTCCATCGCTGAAGATAGGCTGTAAGAATTCACTTCCAGTAAGTTTCCACTGAAAACCTCCTGTTATTTTGCGATATTCGATATTGAAACTATTTCCTTCTCCGGAAACAGAAACTGGAGATAACCAACTTGTTCGCAAATAGACACTAAAAATATCTTGTGTATCCAATGCCGGGTAGCTTACGCACTGCAATGGAGTTGAGGCTGAGCAAACGCCAGTTTTGCTTTGTTGAGGAGGATCACCAGGAAGCATTTCCCTTTGCAACATAATCCAATATGCACCAGCTTTTTTCCCATTGAAAAATCCTGATGGGCTGATAACGTGAGTGGAGAGACGAAGTCTCTTAATTGGTCCAGAGCTTTTCTCATTATGGAAATCAAAAAGAATGTCACCATATTGAGATTTCTGTCCATTTTCATCTGGGAAATCTACAATTCGTGTCGTAACGAAAGTGGCTTCTTCAACGCTTGAATCTGGATGCTCAACCGTAACCCTTTCCACGCAATCAAGCTGACTGGAAGAGATGCATCGCACTAAAGGTGATTTCTGAGGAATAAGCGGGTCAATGGCAATTCGATTCAACACATCAGCCGCCTGCGCACGAGAAATAAGCGTTAAATTCTGCTGACTCAAAAATATAGAGATAAAAACTAGGATTGCAGTTTTCTTCACTCAATAATTATCTTCTATTAACTTCAAATTACCTAGGGCTGCAATTGAATTGAGACCAGCCCCAAGCTTGAATTTCTTGATACAAATTCAAACTCAGGGCTGACCACCGGACGGATTCCTACCGATAAGAGCAATTACACGAACGCTGCGATGCGCGGCGGACGGCCCGCACGACGCTTGCGTTCGATAATTACGCCTTCTTCAATTAGCGCTCCGCCCCAAACACCACATGGTTCTTGGCGCGATAACGCTCCATCGAGACACTTATTTCGCACCGGACATCCACCGCAGAGCGCCTTCGCCTGGGCAATTCCTTCATCGCTTTCGGAGAAGAAGAGTTCAGGGTCAGCGTTATGGCATGGCAATGTAAAGGCGATGGCCGAGTCATACGTACCGGTGACTTCATAGAGCCCGATCTTCTCGCCTGTTTGTGCCCAGCCTGGTACCTGTAGTTCGCTGTAGAGAACGCTCATCGTTCTCACCCACTTTCTTCTCTCTCGTTTCTTACTTTGGATTCTTACTTTGGATTTGGTTTAGTTATTTTTGGTAATAAAAAAAGGCCTTCAACTCCTTTGTGGAGTTGAGGCCTTAGGTTTGGCATCTATCGGTGTTATCCGATCGAACCTCCTGTGGCCTCATCCACGGCGTAAAAAGCTGCGTAAAACGCTGGCTTTGACGCTGCGGGCCAATTTGTATGCTTCTTTGTAGTCGCATGGAAATTGGCAGGCGAAGTAGCAGCACGGCGTGTAACGCGTGCTGTGGTGAATGACTGAGATGTAAGAAACATCGTTCATTCTCCTTCTTCGCCTAATAGACCTTCACCTTTTTGGTGAAAGGCAAGGGTAAACCACAGATAGAGATATTTGCAAATGAATTAATTTAAGCGCAAAAGCTATGCGAGTAGGCCAGCCTCACGCAGGAATCGGCTCGGGTTCTGGCGATGGCTTATATGTAGATCAACCTTGGCCCGCGTCATTCCAACGTAGAACAAGCGGCGTTCTTCATCGATCTGCTCATCCAACGGCAGTATCCCCTCGGAGGCACCAATCAAAAATACCCGCTCCCATTCCAGCCCTTTTGCCGCGTGCAAAGTAGCCAAGGTTATTACCGGCATGGTTGGTGGATTGTTCTGTTGCACTCGATCTTCAATTTCGCGTAAATAACTGCGTAGCGTCTTAGGTGCGAAATTATTATCTGCATCTAGCTCACGCGCTAAGTGCAATAACGCAGCAATGCCATCAATGCTTTCGCCAGTTAAAAACGGCTGGGCTAATGTGCGAAGTTCATCTATCCAAGAAACGCCTTCGGTTGGCAATACAGATGCGCGACGAACTTCCTTTAAGAAATCACGAACATCTTGGCGATCAAAGAATCTTTCGGTGCTTCGCACTTGATAGGGAAGGCCGGCTTCATTCATTGCGCGCTCAACGCCTTTTAACTGATTATTGGTTCGCGCCAAGATTGCAATCTCTTGCGCCTGGGTTCCAGTATTTAAAAGCTCGGTTATCTGCGCCAAAACACCAGCGATTTCGGCATCTTCATTGGCATAGCCATCAACTGATGGTTTGGTTCCGTGATCATTCAGAGCAACTAACTCTTGTCCCATCGCACCGTGGCGCAATAACGCGTTAGCGGCAAAGGTAATTTCGGGGGTAGAGCGATAACCGGTGCTTAAGCGAATAACTTCAGCATCTGGAAAACGTTGGGTAAAGCTATTTAGAAAGACGGGAGTTGCGCCAGCAAATGAGTAAATAGTTTGTGCGGGATCGCCGACGACGCAAATATCTTGGCGCGATCCCAACCAAGCATTAATAAGGCGTTGTTGGACTGGAGAAATATCCTGGTACTCGTCGATGGTGAAGTAACGATATTGATCCTGCACGCGTTCGCGCACAGTGCGTTCTTCTTCCAGCATCGCAGCCGTCAGTAATAAAACATCTTCAAAGTCAATTGCTAACTCTTGCTTCTTGACGCTTTCGTATGCGGTGTAAACCTGGGCTAATTTTTCAGTGCTAACTCGTGGCTTCTGACTACGCTTGGCGATTTCGTTAACAAAATCTTCCGGGGCAACTTGCGAGACTTTCGCCCATTCGATTTCGCTGGCGATATCGCGCATTAACTCGCGCGAAGTGACGCGTAGTTCGCCAGATAATCCGGCGCGATTAATTGCCTCACCAATAAAGCCTGCCTTTGCGGTCATCAATTCCGGCACGCGCCCACCAAATACGCTCGGCCAGAAGTAAACCAACTGCTTTAACGCTGCTGCGTGGATAGTGCGTGCGGCAACAGTTGGAACACCTAGCGCGCGAAGGCGCGTGCGCATTTCACCAGCAGCGCGCGATGTGAAAGTTAGTGCTAAAACTTTCTGCGGATCCATTGTTCCGATACTTGTCGCATAGGCGATGCGATGAGTAATAGCGCGGGTTTTACCTGTGCCAGCACCGGCAATTACACAGACTGGCCCACGTGAAGCTAACGCAACTGCGCGTTGATCAGCATCAAGGGCAGCCAGGATCTCTTCGGCGCGAATGGCACTGGCTTCTTGGCTCATGCAAATAACCAACGATCAATCATCTTGCGCGAGACCGACATGCCAGGTGGCAAGGAAAGTGTTCCAGCCGTTACTTCTGCATTTAAATCAGCGCGCGTTAACCATTTAATTTCTACGATCTCTTCACCATCAGGGCGTGCGCTATCTGGAGAATCGGTAATTGCTTCAAAGGAGATCATGATTGATGCTGGAAAGGGCCAAGGTTGCGATCCGAGATAATTTATCTCGCGCACCGTTACGCCAGATTCTTCTAAGACTTCACGTTGTACACATTGTTCAAAAGTTTCACCAGGTTCAAGAAAACCAGCAAAACATGAGAAACGTCCTTCTGGCCAAATCGCTTGGCGCCCTAGCAATATTCGGTCTTGGCTATCGCGCACCAAGACAATAACTGCACAATCGGTGCGCGGATAATGTTCGCTCTTATCGCTATCGCAGGTGCGGACAGCGCCTCCTAAGGAAACTGAAGTTGTTGCACCACAACGCGCGCAATGTGGGTGGGTGTTATGCCAATTAGAAAGCGCCACAGTATGCAGCGCGATCTCCATCTGCATCTCATCGAGATCTCCCCCGATTTCGCGCAGCGTCGAATATCCATCTGGCGCTACATCATTTTCGTGATCTAGATGTGGAGAGTTCCAAGCAAAATATGGTTCGTTAGTTAATTGATCTAAACCTAAGAAATATCGCTCACCAGATTTGAATTCACTATCGGCGATTAACGCCGCAATTTGATCTGCGCTGAGGAAGCGAATACCGGTGGCGCCATCTGCAACGGCTAAGTACCCGGCGCTAAAGTGCAGAATCTTCGCCTTTGCCCAGAGCTGATCTAGCGTGCTCTGATTTTTACGCAGCTCACTGGCGCGATCCATTCTCGATACCTGCCCATTGACCGCGCTCATAGGGGTGAACGCTACTAGCCTTCGCCATATGCGCATCACCTCGTGGAATCTCCTCCATGGAATGGAGATCCCGCCTAATAAAACCGGGCCGTCGGTAGCCGCCCTTCATAAAGCGATCACCGAACTTTCGACCGAGGTCATCGCAGTTCAAGAGGTTGACTACAACTTACCGCGATCGGGATCAGTTAATCAGATCAGCGAAATTGCAGCTGCGATGGGAGCTGCTGATTGGGCATTTGCACCTAGCATCATTGGAACCCCGGGTGAAAAGTGGCACAAGTTAAATGAGAGCGATCTGCGAATCGTAAATAACACCTCCATTAATACTCTCGATGGCAGTTACGGAATTGCAATTGCATCAACAATTAAGGTTTTGAAGTGGCATCGACTTGAGCTGGGAAATTCGCCGATTGGTATGCCACTAGTTGTGCCAACTGAAAGTGAAACCAGTAGCAAACCAAAGCTTCGCGGTATCTATGTTCACGATGAACCACGATTAGCGCTTGCGGCAACTTTAGAAAATGGATTTACAGTTGTTAATACCCATCTCTCATTTGTACCTGGCGTTAATCTGTCACAGCTGAAGAATTTAAAGAAGTGGGCTTTGCAAATAGGTAGCCAGACCAACACTAAGGTTTTACTCATGGGTGATTTAAATCTGCCTAAAAACCTACCAATTGCTTTCTCAAACTGGCGTTCACTGGTCACCCAAAATACTTACCCGAGCTGGGGTGCCAAGGTGCAATTTGATTACATTCTCTCAACTCAATTAACTTCAGATGAATATCAGCCCTTAATAATCCCACCTACTGGGGTGAGCGATCATCTGCCGATCGGGATAGAAATCTTCAAATAGCCTTCTCTCAGAATTCTATTAAGATACCTATATAAGTCTCACCAGGAGGAAAAATGACTGATACAGCAACGTGCCCCTACACCGGCAGTAAGTTAAATAAAGAGGGCACTTACAACAGTGATTGGTGGCCAAACCACTTAGATCTATCTGTATTGCGTCAGCATTCGCCAGTCTCAGATCCGATGGGCGATGGATTTGATTATGCAAAAGAGTTTAAGAAGTTAGATATCAAGAAGGTTAAGAAAGATATTGAATCTTTGATGACAACTTCGCAAGAATGGTGGCCAGCCGATTACGGGCATTACGGCCCATTCTTTATTCGTATGGCTTGGCATAGCGCCGGTACTTATCGCACATCTGATGGTCGTGGCGGTGCAGGTGCAGGTATGCAACGTTTTGCACCACTAAATAGCTGGCCCGATAACGTAAACCTAGATAAAGCCCGCCGTTTGTTATGGCCGATTAAACAAAAGTATGGCAAGAAATTATCTTGGGCAGATTTAATGATCTTGGTCGGTAACTCAGCTCTTGAATCTATGGGGTTTAAAGTCTTTGGTTTCGGTGGCGGCCGTGTAGATGTTTGGGAACCAGATGAGACTTACTGGGGTAAAGAGGCAGAGTGGCTCGCCGATGAGCGTTACAGCGGAGATCGTAAATTAGAGAATCCACTTGCGGCAGTTCAAATGGGACTTATCTATGTAAATCCAGAAGGTCCAAATTCAAACCCTGATGCTCTTGCCTCAGCAAGAGATATTCGTGAAACCTTTGCGCGCATGGCAATGAACGATGAAGAAACAGTCGCGCTAATCGCAGGTGGCCACACCTTTGGTAAAGCACATGGCGCAGCCGATCCCAGCAAGTATGTTGGCGCAGAACCAGAAGGTGCGCCAATGGAAGAGATGGGACTTGGCTGGAAGAACTCCAACGGTAAAGGAAATGGTGCGCAAACTATTTCTAGTGGCCTAGAAGGTGCTTGGACTCCAACGCCAATTAAGTGGGATAACACTTACTTTAAGACGCTCTTTAAATATGAGTGGAAACAGACTAAGAGCCCAGCCGGTGCAACGCAATGGATTCCAACTGATGAATCTGCCGCAAAGGCGGTGCCTGATGCACATATTGCAGGTAAGACCCATGCTCCAGTTATGTTCACAACAGATCTCGCACTTCGCACAGATCCAGCTTATGAAAAGATTTCACGTCACTTTGCGCAAGATCATGAGGCATTTGCTGATGCCTTCGCCCGCGCTTGGTTTAAATTAACCCACCGCGATATGGGTCCAATCGCTCGTTACTTAGGCCCACTTGTTCCTGCTGAAGCCCTTATTTGGCAAGATCCACTGCCAACTTCCAAGAAGAAAATTGGCAAAGCTGAGATAGATCTTCTTAAGAAGCGCATCTTGGCAAGTGACCTAACGATCGCGCAATTAGTTACAACTGCCTGGGCATCTGCCGCAACTTTCCGCGGAACCGATAAACGCGGTGGTGCAAATGGCGCACGTATTCGCCTAGAACCACAAATTGGCTGGGAGGCAAATAACCCCAAGGAGCTAAAGAAAGTTCTAGCGACTTTGGAGAAGATCCAAGTTAACTTCAATAAGAAATCTGCCAAGAAAGTATCACTTGCAGATCTAATTGTTTTGGGTGGCACAGTTGCAGTTGAAGCAGCTGCCAAGAACGCAGGAGCCAAAGTTAAGGTGCGCTTTACGCCAGGGCGCACCGATGCAACTCAAGAGATGACTGATGTTTCATCCTTTGCAGTTCTTGAACCAAGCGCCGATGGATTCCGTAACTACATCAGCAAGGCAGATAGCCGTCCGGCTGAAGTTCCGCTAATTGATAAGGCAGCACTTCTGACTTTAACTCCCCCAGAGTTAACAGTTCTGATCGGTGGCATGCGCGCGTTAGGTGCGAATTTTGATGGTTCAAAGACCGGTGTGTTAACTAAGAAGAAGGAATCTCTAACCAATGATTTCTTTGTAAATATCTTAGATATCAGTTCGCAATGGGCGCCTAAATCAGGCGATACCAATCTCTTTGAAGCCCACGATCGCAAGAGCGGCAAAGTTAAATGGGTTGCCTCTCGCGCAGATCTACTCTTTGGTTCACATTCGGAACTGCGTGCCCTATCTGAGGTTTACGCCAGCGCTGATGCAGATTCGAAATTTGTATCTGACTTTGCCGCAGCTTGGAGCAAGGTAATGGAGCTAGATCGCTTCGATATCTAAAGATTTAACTTATAAAGATAAGAGTTTTATTAACTCTGTCTCTGTAAGTAAATCAGCGCTGCGATCTGTCTGCCCGCTTGGGACATAGTGAAAAGCTGCCGATACTTGCGCTGGATCGATGCCCTTTAACTTAGCCCAGGCTAAGCGATAGACCGCGAGCTGCACCGCAGATGATGGACCTAACTTCGTTGACCCGGTCTTCCAGTCAATGACTTCGTATCGACCGTTTATTTCATAAACGGCATCGATTCGTCCGCGAACTAATACCGGACCGATCACCGCTTCAAAGGGAACTTCAACTGCAACTGGAATTCGAGGTGCCCATTCAGATGCTAACCATTTAGCTTTTAGATCATCTAACGTCTGATCTGGTTCAAGTGGATCAAGGAAATCTAAATCATCATCATCAAATAAAGTTGCCGCCATGAAATGTCGTTCAATCCATAAGTGAAAGGCGGTGCCGCGGCGAGAGTATTCATCTTGCGGACGTGGCATCGGGCGGCGAATATTTAGCGCAAGTTCTGCTGGATCTTTATGTAGCGCAACTAAGGTTGATGTAGAAAGGCGTGGCGGCAAAGCAATTTCTAGCTCACCGCTACGGGCACGATTTACCTCGTTGATTAAAGCTTTGGCATCATCTACCCAAGAGGTAACTTCTAAATCGGTATCGCTAATTTTACTTAAATCGATTGGGGTCGCGTTCTGCACGGCCTTTACCTTGCTATCAAATTCGGCGCGTTTATCACCGAGTGGATCGCGCGGCCAGATTCCAGTTTCTGGGTTTTCCAGCTTTGGATTCTTGGCATCGCCTTCTGGTTGGGTTGCGTTATTTAAAATTTCGCCAGAGCTTTCTGCGACCAGGGCTACTTGTTCAAAGATAGAAGATGGTGCTACCCAATCTGCGCCATCGCGCCACCAAGAGGTAGTTGCAATTAAGTGGGTACGCGCGCGAGTAAAGGCGACATAACCTAAACGGATTTCTTCGCGCACCTTTGTGGCATTACAGATCTTGCCGTAGGCATCAATCGCTTTTTTAGCTTCTGAATTCTTCGTTGCCCCGTTAAATGAGAAGTGCGGCAGTTCTGCACGATCACCACGTAAGTGAAAAGGAATATGTTTTTCGTTGGTGATCCAGTTATCGGGATCTGATTTATTTATCCCCGGAAAAGTGCCTTCAGCTAAGCCTGGAACTGCCACAACATCCCATTCGGCGCCTTTCGACATATGCACGGTCAAGATCTGCACGACATCGCTGCGGACTTCAGGGGCGGCAGATTTAAGACCGCCTTCTTCTTCGCCAGTTATATCTAGCCACTGTAAGAAGGAAGAAAGGGTTCCGCCGCTGCGTGCGAATTTACCGGCTTCATCTAAGAAGCGATCGATATGGCGCCGGCCAGAACCGGTGCCATCGCGCAACATGACTTCTTCTTCAAGTGCCAGGTAATTCTCAATCTCATTAATTAAATCAGTGATTGTGCCGCCAGCGCGAGAACGCAAGCGTCGTAAATCAGCGGCAAATACTTTCAATCGGTTATAGCCAACTTCGGTAAATGTCTTACGGTCACACTTTTCAATCTCATCTAAAGTATCGATGAGCGAACCTAAGAATTGATCATCGGCTTCAGCGCGTTCGGGGTTACCGGCGGCGATCTTCTTGATTAGCGATTTACTTTCAGCGCGCGAGCCTTTGGTGCGATTGCGCGAATATGCACCAAGGGCTGCCAGATCTTTGGCACCTAAGTTAATTCGTGGGCCAGTTAGATGGCGCATAAGCGCAGCACCAGCATCAGGATCTGCAATTACCTTTAGCATCGCAACAATGTCAGCAACTTCTGGAACATGGATTAAGCCACCTAAGCCAATTACATCAACTGGCATTCCGGCAGAACGGAGCGCGCTTTCAAGAGATGCAATTTGAGAACGTTTGCGTACCAAAACTGCAAAGGTGGTTCGTTTCTGCGCTGGAGTTGCCAAACGTTTCTCATCAAACCAAAGTGGTGCAAAATAATCTGCGACAGCTTGTGCTTCAGCATCAATTGTTTCAAAGACGCCACAGACTAGATTGCCGGGTCCTGCATCAGGACGAGGTGTAAGAGGTGGAACATCGGCGCCACCTTCGGCGCGAATTTGGGAAGAGACAACATTTGCCAGTTCCAGAATTGATTTATCGTTTCGGAAAGTTGTCAGTAGTGAATAACGCTCGGCGCCGGATTGGCCAGAAACCTTGGGAAAATAGCTATTAAATGAGTTAATCGTGCCGGCCGATGCACCGCGCCAGGTATAGATCGCCTGACATGGATCGCCAACTGCCATCACCGGATGGCCCGCACCAAATAGAGATGAGAGCATCCGAACCTGTGATTGGGATGTATCTTGATATTCATCAAGTAGTATCACGGAATATTTAGCGCGTTCTAGTTCGCCGACATCAGCGAAGTTTACTGCGATATCTGCCGCAAGTGACATCTGATCATCAAAAGATAGCTGCCCAGATTGTTGGCGGCGTTCGATAAAGCTAGCCACCATCGGCAATAAACCAATACGTTGGGTTAAGACTCGATTAACGCGGCGGACCTGATCATTTAGATCACCGCTCATAGTAGATAACTCTTGCAGCACGGCAAGGTCAGCGGCTTCAATTGCATCTGGCTTTACTTGATGCTCCAACATCAACTTAGTTAAACCCAGCAAGTCATCTACTACGGTGTTGATTGCAGATTCATTTGTATATGTTGCATCATCCCAATTGCGCACCACATCATTGGCTAACTGCCACATCGCGGCATCGCCCATCGGTGAAATATCAGCATCGATACCAAAGCGGATCGAATGCTCGGATAACAATCGCGCCGCGTACGAGTGATAGGTAGTCACTGATACTTCTAGCGGAGTATTTTCCGGAATCAACCCAGCCGCACGCAATTGACGCAGACGGGTGCGGATACGAACCGCAAGTTCACCGGCTGCTTTGCGTGTAAAGGTAAGTCCTAAAATCTGATCAGGGCGGGCAAAACCATTTGCAACTAAGTAAATAACGCGTGCCGCCATCGTCTCTGTCTTACCAGAGCCAGCTCCAGCGATTACAACTGCAGGTTCCAAAGGATTTGTGGCAATTGAAATAATCGCACTTTGTTCCGGCGTTGGGTCATAAACTTTTGCGCCGACTTTCTGCAGGGCAGCGGCAATATCTTGCGGTGAATATTTCTCGATCATTCGATCACCGCCCGACCTTCATTCTGGATCGGACAAGCAGCCTTTACTACGCATTTTTCGCACATTTTATTGATCCGGGCCTGGAAGGTTGCCGCCCCCATACCAACTGCGATCTCTTCGATCTTGGCCTTAACTGCAACCTCATCGATAATAAATTGTTGGCGAGTTGTGACCTTTACCGAATCTGCCGCCAGGTACACAAGTTCTGCGCCAGTTGATTTGCTGCCCGATAACTTCTTTTCAAAGCCATCTAGGGCAACTGCTAACTGGTAACAAGCAAGTTGCAGATTCTCTTTTGCTTTCTCTTTGGTAATTGTGTTTTTACCAGTTTTAAAATCAATTACATAGAAGTTGCCATCGGAGTCGACTTCGATGCGATCGACGCTGCCACGAATTTCGGCGCGGCCGACCTTGATTGTGAAGTTAAGTTCAGCGCCAACGACGGTGCGAGGTGAAGCTGCGTGATAACGAGCGAATCGTTCCAGCATAGCAATGGCGCGTTTGAGCGAGGTTGTACTGACCCAACCATCGCTGGGATCGATCAACGACCAAGAACTCTGTAATTTAGCAATTAAATCAGCATCAGAAATTGTTGGTTCTTCCACTTTAATTCGCGCAAATTCGTGGATGGCAGATCCCAAAATCTGCGCAGTTGAATCACCGTTGGTGCCACCATTTTTCTCTAAGAACCATTTCACACCACATTCGGTAAAGTTTTCGGCGCCACTTGGTGAGACTTGTACATCAGCATCTTGTGGAACTACGGATTCGGTTGAGGAAAGCGCAAGCGCCCCGGTCCAGTTAACTGGGTCCGCTGAATGAATACTGGATCCAGCAAGAGTCTTTAATAAACCTGCTGCAGTATCTGCCTGCTCGCTACTTAAATTTTGGCGCAGAGTGGCAACTAAGGCCGCAGTTGTGAGCGGACGTGGGACTTCGGTAATAGGTGCATCGTCCAGTCCAGAGCCTTTATCAAGTTCTTCGAAGTAGGCAGATGGTTCATCATCTTCGCGTTGGACTGCGGTAACGATTAAACCTTGGCGGGCGCGGCTTACCGCCACATGCAGTAAACGGCGCTCATCTTCGGCCAGTGCACTAGCGGCGATTACATCTAGTTCTAGCCGTGCCAAATCTCCATGGCGTTCGCGTTCTACCAATCTTTCACTGCCCAATAAGGAACTGCGTTGACGTAAATTCGGCCAGACACCTTCTTGAAGACCTGCAACTGCAACAAGTTGCCATTGGCGACCTTTTGCTGAATGCACTGTCAATATTTCAACAACATCGGGGCGCACACCTTGGGAAGAAATAATGTCACCGACAATAGATTCGCGCGATAGCTCATCTAAAAATGCGGCTGGTTTGGAATATGGAAAGCGTTCGGTAAAACGTTGAGCGGAATCAAAGAGTTGGATCATCGCATCTAGGTCGCGATCGGCAGATGCCCCGCGATTGCCACCACGCAAAGCGGTATTACGCCAAGCCGAACTTAACTTTTCATTATCGCTTGTCTTTGCGTTATCCCAAATCGCCCACAACAAATCTTCGGCGCGGGCGCCTTTCTGGCGAAGTGATTTGCGTGCGCTAGCTAATAGTTCGTGAACGCGGGTAAGGGATGCGTTATCTTCAATCGGAATATCACCTTTATCGATGGCATCTATTAATAGCTGTGTTCCGCCACGATTATCGGTGGCATCATCGCGCGCTTCCAACAACGCGGTGCGAATACGACGCAGCGAGATCGCATCGGCGCCACCGAATTCAGAGATCAATAAACGTTCGCAGGTATCAAGATTTAAAGATTGATCACCGGTTGCAACTCGCGCCAATAATATAAATGGCGCAATCGCGGGATTTGCCGACAGCGCTTCTAGATCACCTGCGACGGGAATTGAAACTTGCGCAAAGGCGCGACGTAAGGCACTGGCTTGTGTGCCGGCAGTGCGCAAAATAACTGCCATCTCTGAATATGGAATTCCGTGCATTAAATGGGCGCGCTTAAAGTGATAGGCGATGTATTGGGCTTCTTCAGATTGGGAACGCAGGCGAGCTAAGTTAAAAGCCTTATCTAGCGCTGGTTTTTCGAGGTAAGTACAGGTGCGCTGGCGGGTCGCAGATGGTGCGCGAAATTGGGAAGTTACTGACTGTGCGATCTCAAATATTTCGGGGCGGCTGCGATACGAATTGGTAAGGGTTACTGATTGTGCACCTTTGGCCAGATATTTATCGACTTCGTTCTTTAACCCATCAGGATCTGCACCACGAAAGCGACCAACAGCAGAATCTCCATCATAAGCAATTACGAGATCGCTACCGCAGATCAGTTCCAGCAGCGCACGCTGGGCCGGATCACTTTCCTGAAATTCATCAACCATGATTGTTTTAAATCGAGCCTGCAGTTGTGCCCGTAAGGTTTCATTTGATTTTAAGTAAGCGATGGTGATGCTAATTAGCTCTGATGGATCAATGCGCATCTTGGCATCACCCGCTGCATCTTCGCGGATCGCCATAATCTCTTTATAGCGCGACCAGAAATTAGAAGCTGGTGCCCAATATTTTTCGCCAACTTGCCTGCCGCGTTCGGCCAGTTGTGCCGGGGTAATTCCGCGTTCATTGGCGCGCATGATCAAATCACGTAATTCGCGGATAAAGCCTTGCGTTAGAAGCGGATTGCCTTTCTTATCTTCGCCATCTTGCAGATCAGTTGGCCACTGGCGATAGCCATCGATTACATCGCCTTGTAGCAATTGTTCAATGAAATTTTCTTGTTCTGGACCAGATAATAAAATTGGTTCGTAATAAGTATCACCGGTATTCATCTTAAGAATTGAATAAGCAAGTGAATGGAAGGTGCGGGCAAGCGGTTCATGCGCCGTTGATGTTGTGCGCAGGGCAATCGCATCGCGCATTTCAGAGGCGCGTTGGCGACCATAGGTGAGTAATAAAATTGAATCTGGGTTCTGCCCCGCGTTTATACGAGCGACAGCGGCTTCGATTAAAACCGTAGTTTTGCCGGTACCCGGACCACCTGCAATAAATAAAGGTGTGCCGCGATGTGAAAGCGCTTTTGCTTGTTGCGGATCGAGCTCCACCGGCGCTGGCCCAGAAGGGCTATGCGTTAGCTTGATGGAAGGAGTCGTCATATGAGGTATTGAACCCCACAGGTGTGACTTTTATTCCGCAATGGCGCGAATTAGGAAGTTTGGTTGGCTTTCTTGGCGCGAGATGTAGCGCGGGCGCGCTCATCACCGTTCAGAGTTACCTTACGGATGCGAACCACAGCTGGAGTCACTTCTACGCATTCATCTTCACGACAGAATTCGAGAGCGCCTTCCATATTTAACTTCTTAGGTGGAATCAAACGCTCTGATTCATCAGTACCTGAGGCGCGCATATTTGTTAACTTCTTTTCGCGCACGCAGTTAACGTCCATATCTTCAGAACGTGAGTTCTCGCCGATAACCATGCCTTCATAAACTTCATCGCCTGGTTCAACGAAGATGCTGCCGCGATCTTGTGTTCCATACAAAGCATAAGAAGTAACAACGCCGAGGCGATCTGAAACAAGTGAACCTGTTCCACGAGTACGGATATCGCCATGCCATGCTTCGTAACCATCGAATACGTGGTGGAGCAAACCTGTGCCGCGAGTTTCAGTTAAGAACTCAGTACGGAAACCAATTAAGCCACGTGATGGAACGCGGTAATCCAGGCGGATCCAACCAGTTCCGTGGTTAACCATTTGTTCCATGCGACCTTTACGTAGCGCCATCAATTGTGTAAGAACACCGAGATATTCCTCAGGTGCATCAATTGTTAAACGCTCCATCGGTTCGTGGACTTTGCCATCAATCTTCTTGATAACTACTTGTGGCTTTCCAACAGTTAACTCAAATCCTTCGCGCTTCATGATTTCAACAAGGACTGCAAGCTGGAGTTCACCACGACCTTGAACTTCCCATGTATCAGGACGTTCGGTATTTAGAACGCGAAGTGAAACGTTACCTACGAGCTCTGCATCAAGGCGGCCCTTTACTTGACGGGCAGTTAACTTGGTGCCGCTCTTGCCAGCCAAAGGTGAAGTATTAATACCAATAGTCATAGAAATTGATGGCTCATCAACGATGATCAAAGGCAGCGCATGTGGATTTTCAGTATCAGCCAAGGTTTCACCCAAGGTAATAGTTTCAATTCCAGAGACCGCAATGATGTCACCAGGATGGGCTTCCAGTGCCGGAACGCGTTCTAGCGCTTCGGTAATTAAAAGCTCTGAAATCTTTACCCGCTCCATTGTGCCGTCAGTCTTAATCCAAGTTACTTGCTGACCCTTTTTAATTACACCTTCGCGAACGCGACAGAGCGCAAGGCGACCAAGGAATGGAGATGAGTCAAGGTTTGTAACGTGTGCTTGTAGTGGTGCACCTTCGTGATAAACCGGAGCTGGGATTGCAGAGAAGATAGTGTCGAATAGAACATCGAGATTTTCTTCTACTGGCATTCCACCATCTGCTGGACGCGTAAGAGATGCGCGACCTGCTTTGGCAGATGCATAGACCACTGGAAATTCAATCTGTTCTTCATTTGCGCCAAGATCTAAGAAGAGTTCATAGGCTTCATCGACAACTTCAGCGATACGTGAATCGGGGCGGTCAACCTTGTTGATCAACAAAATTACCGGCAAGTTCTTCTCAAGTGCTTTACGCAATACGAAACGAGTCTGTGGCAGTGGGCCTTCAGATGCATCTACCAACAAGATAACGCCATCGACCATTTCTAGTCCGCGTTCTACTTCGCCACCGAAGTCAGCGTGGCCTGGCGTATCAATAATATTTACGATTGTGTTGCCGCGCTTTACTGCGGTGTTCTTGGCAAGGATCGTGATGCCCTTTTCGCGTTCTAGATCCATTGAATCCATCATGCGGTCTTGGCCTTCACCTTGAACCTTGTGAGCTGCAAATGCACCCGATTGCCACAACATCGCATCGACGAGAGTGGTCTTGCCGTGGTCAACGTGAGCGATGATTGCGACGTTACGCAGATCTTCGCGCTTTTTGATTGGCAGATCTTTTAGGTGGGCTTGTTGCTTTGACAAGAGAACTACTTTCGTAAGGAACCCAGGCGGTCTTTTCAACCATCTGGCTTCTAATGGAGGATCCAAGAAAATAGCGGCCCAAAAGGCGCCGCACGAGGCATATCTTACTAAAGGCGCTGGATATGGACTAATTGCCCGCTCGCAAGTGAAGTATTTATAGGTGATTTACTCCATAGTTTTAATCTGAGCCTCGGTTTAAGATGGCACTTATCCGAGGTTAGAAAATTCGTTTAAACCATAGAAGAGGCAGATAAGTGACGCAAGCAATTAATGATCCCGCAAAGAGCGCTGCGATTTCAGCAGATGATCACGAATTTGTCTTTCACTCATGGTCGGCGCAAGGCGCCATCAAGCCGCTGCCAATTTCAGGTAGCGCCGGTTCTCGCTTCTGGGATTACGAAGGCAATACTTATCTAGATTTCTCTTCCCAATTGGTCTTTACAAATATCGGACATCAACATCCCAAAGTTGTAAAGGCGATTCAAGAACAAGCAGCCGTACTAACAACGATTGCACCACAACATGCCAGCGAGGTACGAAACCAAGCTGCGCGTTCGATCGTAGAACTAGCTGGCGATAATTTCTCTAAGGTATTTTTCACAGCAGCTGGTGCTGACGCCGTTGAAAATGCCATCCGTATGGCGCGTCTGCACACTCGCAAACATAAAATTTTCTCGACCTACCGTTCTTATCACGGCAACACCACATCAGCGATTAGTGCAACTGGCGATCCACGTCGCTTCCCAAATGAGTTTGCCTTTGGACATGTTCACTTCTGGGGACCATATCTTTATCGCACAGCATTCTGGGCTAAAGATGAAGCCGAAGAATGTGCTCGCGCGCTAGAACATCTAGAACAGATGATTATCTTTGAAGGCCCAAATACGATTGCGGCAATTTTAATTGAATCAATTCCAGGCACCGCAGGTGTTCTAGTTCCACCAAGGGGATACTTAGAAGGTGTTCGCGCGCTGTGCGGTAAGTACAAGATTCTTTGGATTGCCGATGAAGTTATGGCTGGCTTTGGCCGTACAGGTAAATGGTTTGCATATCAACACAGTGCGGCAACGCCAGATTTAATTACCTTTGCAAAGGGCGTTACATCGGGTTACATCCCACTGGGTGGCGTTGTAATTAGCGATGAAATTGCGCATACCTTTGATGAGCAAGTCTTTCCCGGCGGACTTACCTATATGGGGCACCCACTTGCCACGGCAACTGCAGTTGCAACCATTGAAGTTATGAAGGAAGAGAAGATGGTTGAAAACGCAGCTGTCATCGGGGAAAAGATTTTGGGGCCAGGACTGCAAGAGTTAGCTAAGAAACATAAGTTAATTGGCGATATCCGTGGCGTCGGTGTTTTCTGGGGCGTTGATTTAGTTACCGATCGCGCAACGCGTGCACCGCTTGCTCCATATGGAGGATCAAGTCCTGCGATGAATGAGTTAGTTGCCGCTTGTCGTAAGAATGGCTTGATGCCATTTAATAACTTCAATCGCATTCACTTGTGCCCACCGTGCAACATCACAGAAGCAGATGCCAAATTGGGGCTTGAGATTATTGATAAATCACTTGGTGAAGTTGCAAAGCACTACACCGGCGCTTAGACGTTAAATCTAAACTCCACAACATCGCCATCGGCCATTACGTACTCTTTACCTTCCATACGTACCTTGCCTTTAGCTTTGGCTTCAGCCATTGATCCGCATTCCATCAAATCGCTATAGCCAACAATTTCTGCCTTAATAAAACCTTTTTGGAAATCGGTATGGATAACACCGGCCGCCATTGGCGCGGTGTCGCCTTTATGAATTGTCCAAGCGCGCGCTTCTTTGGGACCTGCCGTTAAATAAGTTTGCAAACCAAGCACGCTAAAACCAACGCGGGCTAGCGTTGCAAGTCCTGGCTCTTTTAAACCGATTGATTGCAAGAGTTCCAAAGCATCTTCATCGCTTAATTCGGCAAGCTCTGCCTCAGTTTTAGCATCAAGGAAAATTGCTTCGGCTGGTGCAACTAGATCACTTAGCTTCTTGCGAAGTTCGCCATCGCTTAGCTCGGCGGCATCAACGTTAAAGACATATAAGAATGGCTTGGCAGTTAATAAGTGCAGATCGCACAATAGTTCAAGATCTAAGCCAGATGAGGAAAGTGGCTTGCCGCTTTGCAGTTGCGCTTCGGCTTTCTTGACTGCTTCCACAACTGGTGCAATCTCTTTATTAGTGCGCGCCTCTTTCTCAAGTCGCGGCAGCGCCTTTTCAATAGTTTGTAAATCAGCGAGCGCGAGTTCGGTATTAATAGTCTCCATATCGCTGCTGGGATCGATGCGGCCATCTACGTGCACAACATCGCCATCGGTGAAGACGCGAATTACTTGGCAGATCGCATCGGTCTCGCGGATATTTGCCAGGAATTTATTTCCCAGGCCCGCACCTTCTGATGCACCTTTCACAATTCCTGCGATATCTACAAAAGATAGGGCGGCAGGAAGTAGTTTTTCGGAAGAGAAGATGGTGGCCAGTTTTGCCAGGCGCTCATCCGGTACTCCGACCACGCCAACATTGGGCTCGATCGTTGCAAAGGGATAGTTAGCGGCCAGAACGTTATTTTTGGTGAGCGCATTAAAAAGGGTCGACTTTCCGACGTTGGGCAGACCGACGATTCCAATTGAGAGGCTCATAGGAAGCAGAGCCTACGCGTGATTGTCGGTGCTTCCTGCCACGATAGGCCCATGTCAAGCACAGTAGTGGCCATTCTTACACTCGCCATCGGGCTCTTAATCGGGCTCGCCCTCGGGTATTTAATCGCAGGTCGTAGCAAAACTAGCGATGGCGCATCTACTGCCGATCTTGCAACAGCGCGCGCCGAACGCGATTTATATAAATCAGAACGCGATAACGCAATGGCTGGTTCCAAACTTGCTGCTGAACTAGAAGCGATGAAGGGCGCGATGGAAAAATTGCAGAAAGAATCCGCCGACGCTGATCGTCGTCGCATTGAAGCTGAATCTGATATCCGCACCCAAGTACGCGCGATGTCGACACATAACGAATCACTTGTTGCGCAGACAAAGGCAATTGCAGGTGCTCTCTCTAACTCACAAACTCGCGGAAAATTTGGCGAGGCCCAACTCGAACTAATGCTGCAAGATGCCGGGCTACATAAAGATATTGAATACACCGCACAACGTTCCACCACCGATGCTGATTCATCAGGTATTCCAGATATCACAGTGCGCATGCCAGGTGGCACCAAGTTATTTATCGACTCTAAATTTCCCTTTGATCGCTTTATCGAAGCCCACGAAGTTGAAGATCCCCAAGAGCGCGAACGCCTATTTATCGAACATAAGAAAGATCTCGCCAACCACGTAATTACTTTAGCCAAGCGCGGCTATCACGAATCCCAAGATTCGCCAGATTTTGTAATTCTCTTTGTTCCCTTTGAATCTTTGCTAACTGAAGCCCTACGCGTTGATCCTTTATTCCTAGAGAATGCTTTTAAAGTAAATGTAACTATTGCAACGCCAACTTCAATGATGGCGCTGCTGCGCACCATCGGCAATGTTTATTCGCGCAATTCTGTAGCCCTGAACGCAGAAAATATCGCTAAATCTGCTGGGCTCTTTATGAAGGATTTGACCCTGTTACACACCAAGATAGTTAAGGTCGGCACCGCCATTAACTCACTATCAAAGGCATATGGCGAATTAATCCCGACTGCTGAATCAACCGTAAAGCGCGCTGCTGCAAAGATCATCAGTTACGGAGTCACTGGCGATAAAGATAAACTGGCTCTTGCCTACCCCGATGCGCCAGGTGAGGTGCGAGAGTTAAAGAACTCTGAACTCGGTGGCGAAGAAGATTTCATTGATGCCGAAGAAGTAAAGGATGAAGAATGAGCACAACAGCGCAAGGATTACCAAAGATAACTGGACCTGGCCTTAAGAAAGAGGGCGTAGTTGTTCTGCAATCATTCTTTATCGCACTTTTTGCCGGCATTGAGCTTCTTATCCGCAGCGGCGCCGGAATCGTCAGTGGAGCAATTCTCTGTCTTGTTCTATTTGCTGGAATTCGTTTCGGCCGCAAGGGCACAACTTACGTTGCAGTTGTAACTCCCCCATTGGCCTTTGCCGCAACAGTGCTTCTCTATCTACTTTTAACCGATGGAATTCACCCATCACGATTGGGCCTTGATTTCATAGCATCGCTGGCTGGTATCGCACCTTACTTATTAGCAAGTGCTTTGTATGGCTGGTTTGTATTTCTTAACGAGAAAGCAAAAACGCGTAAGCCAAAACTGCGCGATTAGCTATTTGCTGCGCTCTTTAAATCTTTACGCAGTTCAGGTGGAAGAGAAAATAGCAGAGTCTCTTTTGTGGCTGTAACTTCTTCAACATCTCCAAAGCCACGTTCTGATAGCCAAGCCAATAAGTCACGAACCAAGATTTCAGGAACAGAGGCACCGCTAGTTACGCCAATAGTTTCAACACCGGTAAGCCAATTTTCATCTGCCTCTTCGGCAAAATCAATTAAGTAAGCGTTTTTTGTGCCGTATTCCTTAGCAACTTCTACTAAACGAACCGAGTTTGAAGAATTAGTAGAACCAACTACGAGAACCAGGTCGGCTTGTGGTGCGATCTGTTTAATCGCTTCTTGGCGGTTCTGAGTTGCATAACAAATATCATCAGATGGCGGATTGGTAATCTCGGGAAAGCGCTCCTTTAGGATTGCAACCGATTGCATCGTTTCGTCAACGCTCAAAGTTGTTTGGGTTAGCCAAACCAATTTCTTTCCTGGAGTTGGAATAATTGTGCGCGCTTGGTCTAAACCATCGACAACACGGACCTTGCCTGGTGCTTCACCTGCAGTGCCTTCAACTTCTTCGTGGCCGACGTGACCGATCAATAAAATTTCAGTTTCTTCATCTGCAAATCTTTTAACTTCATTATGTACTTTGGTTACTAAGGGACAAGTGGCATCGATAGTTCTTAAGTTTCGAGCTGCTGCTTGCTCGTGAACGGCAGGTGAAACACCGTGTGCGGAAAAGACAACGGTTGCGCCTTCGGGAACTTCATCGGTTTCATTTACAAAGATGACGCCGCGAGCTTCCAGGGTTGAGACCACATGCTTGTTGTGAACGATCTCCTTGCGCACATAAATCGGGGCGCCATAGAGCTCGAGCGATTTTTCAACGGTAATGACCGCGCGATCGACGCCGGCGCAATATCCGCGCGGCGCAGCCAGGAGAACTCTCTTACCCATGTGGTTGAGTCTATTAGGCTCGCCCCATGTTCGAAACTTCAAGTGAATCCCCCGCACCAGTCCGCGTGGTCTCTGAGGCGATTAAAGATTATGTAGAACGTTTGGGCCCGATCTGGATTGAGGGCGAAATATCAGAGTTAAATGAACGCAGCGGCGGAATGGCATTTATGCGCCTGCGCGACACTTCAGTTGATATGAGCCTTTCGGTGATGTGTTATAAAAATGTATTGGCTGCCGTGCAACCACTGCCGGCAAATGCGCGCGTTGTTATCCATGCCAGAGCATCTTGGTTTACTAAAAATGGATCACTGACCATGTCTGCGAAAGAAATACGCCAAGTCGGTGTTGGTGAATTACTTGCTCGGTTAGAAGCTTTAAAAGGAGTTTTAGCAGCAGAAGGTTTATTTAGCGCAGATCGCAAAGTTGCTCTTCCTAAATTGCCGCGCAAAGTAGGTTTGATCTGCGGCCGCAATACCGATGCTGAGAAAGATGTCGTAGAAAACGCGCGACGTCGTTGGCCGGCAGTTGAATTTGAAATCCGCGAAGTCGCGGTACAGGGCGCAGCAGCTGTTGTTGAAGTATCTGCTGCGCTGCGCGAACTCGAAGGTATGGATGACGTTGATGTCATCATCATCACTCGCGGTGGTGGATCATTTGAAGACCTGTTGCCATTTAGCGATGAATCACTGGTGCGCCTTGCCGCAAGTTGTCAGACCCCAATCGTTAGCGCGATCGGACACGAGAAAGATTCACCGCTGCTGGATCTAGTCGCTGACTATCGCGCTTCGACTCCAACTGATGCCGCAAAACGTGTAGTGCCAGATATAGAGCAAGAGATTTCAGATATCAATAAAATTCGCGACCGCATTTATCGCAAATTACTTTCGAGCGTTGAATATGAGTTAAATCAGATAGCCCAATTGCGCAATCGCCCGGTGATGAAAGACCCTGGTGTAATGATCAAGGTACGTAAAGATGATCTATCTGCGCTGCGCGATCGCTCGCACCGCGGTTTTAAGGCTTTGCTCGATATCGAAAAGAAGGAGATTAAAGGGGTTATTGCCCACCTGCGATCGCTTTCTCCGCAATCGACTATGGATCGCGGATATGCCGTGGTTCAAAGCGATGATGGAAAGATTGTGCGCGATGCCACAAAGTTAAAGGCCGGTGCTGTGCTGCGAATTCGCGCTGCTAAGGGCGAAGCTAAAGCCAGCGTGCTGGCGAGCGAGTAGATTTAACCCATGGCCGCTAAAGAGGGAAAGCCTTCATACGAAGAAGCTCGTGATGAGCTCGCTGAAATCGTTGAATCACTCGAAGATGGCAGCGCGACCTTGGAAGAATCTTTAAAGCTCTGGGAACGCGGCGAAGAGTTAGCCAAGATCTGCCAAGAATGGTTAGACGGGGCTAAGAAGAAGTTAGATGCTGCAAAGAAGCCAGCTGAATAATGTCACCACAATTTTCTTACTCTGATTTACTTCCGGTCGGCGAAGATAAGACTAAGTATCGCAATATCGGCAAAGCAGGCGTAAGCGTTGTAAAACTTGGCGATAAAGAGTTTCTGCAAGTATCTCCTGAAGCACTTACCTTGCTAACTGAAACTGCCATCCACGATATTTCACATTATCTGCGTGCTGAGCATCTGCAACAGCTGGCCAATATTTTAAAAGATCCTGAAGCCTCGCCAAACGATCGCTTCGTCGCCTTAGATTTATTGAAGAACGCCAATATTTCAGCCGGTGGAATCTTGCCGATGTGCCAAGACACCGGAACTGCATTGGTGATGGGCAAGAAGGGTCAATATGTTTTGACAACTGCTAAAGATGAAGTTGCGATCTCGCAAGGAATCTACGACGCTTACACAAAGCTAAACCTGCGTTATTCGCAGATGGCCCCGGTTACAACATGGGATGAGAAGAACACCGGCAATAACTTGCCTGCTCAAATTGAGATTTATGCAGATTCTGATCACCAAGATGAATATAACTTCATGTTTATTGCTAAAGGCGGCGGCAGCGCTAATAAATCGTTCTTGTATCAAGAGACCAAGGCAGTGCTAAATCCAGCCTCATTTATGACTTGGCTAGATGAAAAACTTCGCTCCATTGGAACCGCAGCTTGTCCGCCCTATCACCTGGCAATTGTCATCGGCGGAACCAGCGCCGAGCACACAGTTAAGACTGCCAAGCTTGCTAGTACTAAATATTTAGATTCACTTCCAACAACAGGTGATGCCGCAACTGGACATGGCTTTCGCGATATCGAACTTGAGGCAAAAGTATTAGAACTAACTCGCACTTTAGGAATCGGCGCACAATTTGGCGGTAAGTACTTCTGCCACGACGTGCGGGTAGTTCGCCTGCCGCGCCATGGGGCATCACTGCCAATCGCAATCGCAGTTTCTTGCTCAGCAGATCGTCAAGCCAAAGCCAAGATCACTAAAGATGGCATCTTTTTAGAAGAGCTAGAGCGCGATCCTGCACATTTCTTGCCTGATACAACCGATGAACACTTAGACGATAACGTTGTAAAGATTGATCTAAATCAATCAATGGATAAGGTGCGAGCCGAACTTTCGAAGCATCCAGTTAAAACTCGAGTTTCACTCACCGGCACAATCGTCGTTGCTCGCGATCTGGCGCATGCTCGCATCAAAGCAGCCCTCGATGCCGGCCAACCATTACCGCAGTATTTAAAGGATTACGCCGTTTACTACGCAGGCCCTGCCAAGACTCCAACTGGTTACGCATCGGGTTCGTTCGGTCCAACAACTGCCGGACGGATGGATTCATATGTTGAGCAGTTCCAGAAAGCTGGCGGATCTTTTGTAATGCTTGCTAAAGGAAATCGTTCAAAGGCAGTTACCGATGCCTGCAAAGCAAATGGTGGTTTCTATCTCGGATCAATCGGCGGACCGGCTGCGCGCCTGGCCCAAGATTGCATCAAGAAAGTTGAAGTCTTAGATTTCGATGATTTAGGAATGGAAGCGGTCTATAAGATCGATGTCGTTGATTTCCCAGCCTTCATCGTTGTAGACGATAAGGGAAATGACTTTTTCGTGGAATCTGTGAAATTGGTATCAATTGGAAATAGACCTGAGAACTAGTCGCTAAGAAATTGTTTGAGGGTTTAAAAATCGCAAGGGTTCGATTTAAGGTTTAGTAATAACGGCTGCGTTTGAACTTAGCCCATGCCTTACATGGGTTGTCATAGCGCGCTTCGATATAGCGAAGTCCCCAACGGATCTGGGTTACCGGGTTGGTTCGCCAATCTGATGAGATAACTTCCATACGGATTGCTGGCAACGCCTGCGGAATTCCGTGAGCGCCAGAGCGCTTGTTATGGGCCTTGTAATTCCAATGGCTCTCTTTAGTCCAAAGGCGGTTGAGGCAGGTGTATTCATCTGCGCCCCATGCATATTCGCTAAACATGACTGCCTTGGCAACTTTCTTAGCACCGACGATGGTGCGTGCCATTTCAACTTGTTGGCTAACTGATGCGGCAAGCGCCATTTGGGAAGCGAAGAGATCTGCGCCTTGATCAAGCTGGGTGTAAAGGGCGGCGCCTTCAGAAAGGTCTACTTCAGAATTTAAAGCAATCGACATCGTCAGGTTAGCCGATTCCGGCAAGGAGATGCTGGTCGTCATTGGAAAGTCGAGGCCGTAAGCCGTTGGCTGGGCCGCTGAGATTAAAAGGAAGGAGGCGACCAAGGTCCAGAGGGCGCGCGACTTGAAACGGTTCGAGCGCACAAAGAGGTACTTGGTACCGCGCTTGCTAGCTTGCTTAGACATCGCTGCCTCCTTTCGACTAGTTCGTTAACTCACTCGGCCCGTGGGACATCGACCTAAAAATAGGTTGGTGACCTGCGGGGAATGAGTTAAGGGTGGCAAGTAGGGTGATCTGTCGCAAATTAAATGCTGCGTGTGGCGGATATTCTCAGGAAAGTAGCTTCCTGTGGACAGGCAAAAGTCCTGCTCAGTTAGGGCAAAGTCTTAAATGTCCGAATTGTGACTGTGAGATTTAAGGAGGGGTGTATGTGGGGAATAAGAAGCCGGCTAAGCGATGGGGCCTTCCAGCATCTCGGTGACTAAGGCGGCGATCGGCGAGCGCTCGCTACGAGTTAAGGTCACGTGGGCAAAGAGCGGGTGGCCCTTGAGCGTTTCAACGACTGCGACCACACCATCATGGCGACCAACCCGCAAGTTATCGCGCTGGGCAACATCGTGGGTTAAGACAACTCGCGATGATTGGCCGATCCGTGAAAGAACGGTGAGCAAGACGCCGCGTTCAAGCGATTGGGCTTCATCAACGATTACAAAAGAGTCGTGAAGTGAGCGACCACGGATGTGGGTAAGAGGTAGAACTTCAATAAGTCCACGGGCCATGATCTCTTCGATGACAGCTTGGGATACGAGAGCTCCCAAAGTATCGAAGACGGCTTGGGCCCAAGGTGACATTTTTTCGCCTTCGCTGCCGGGAAGGTAACCAAGCTCTTGGCCGCCAACTGGATAGAGCGGGCGGAAGATTACAACTTTCTTATGCAGGCGCTTTTCCATTACTGCTTCAAGGCCTGCGCAAAGGGCGAGCGCCGATTTTCCGGTTCCGGCGCGACCACCCAAAGAGATGATGCCGATCTCGTGATCTAATAAAAGGTCTAGCGCAATTCGTTGTTCGGCAGACCTGCCATGCAGACCAAAGGCGTTGCGATCACCGCGGACTAATTGCAATTGCTTATCGGCGGTAACGCGGGCAAGTGCGCTTCCCTTTTCAGAGTGAAGCACGACCCCGGTGTGAACCGGCAGTTGGTGGGCAGCTTCATGATCGGCGCGATCTGAGGCATAGAGCTCATCAATAATATTGTGGCCGACGTTAATTTCTTCAATGCCGGTCCATCCGCTGTTGGAGACAAGCTCTGCTAAATATTCTTGCGCCTCAACACCAACCGAGGATGCCTTAACGCGAAGCGGCAGATCCTTAGTAACTAAGACAACATCCTTGCCATCTGACATTAAATTTTTAGCGATCGCCAAGATGCGCGAATCATTTGTGCCATCGCGAAGAAAGCCGTGGGGCAAGGTACTTAAATCGGTGTGGTTTAACTCAACGGACAGCGTGCCGCCTTCTGGGGTTATCGTTAGCGGCCTATCAAGGCGGCCGTGGGTAATACGCAGATCATCGAGTGATCTAAGCGCAGCACGGGCAAAGTAACCAAGTTCAGGGTGATCGCGTTTAGTTTCGAGTTCTCCTATAACTGCGATCGGGATTATTACTTCATGTTCTTCGAATTTTGAGAGCGCGTTCGGGTCCGCCAATAAAACGCTGGTATCTAAAACATAGGTCTTTTTTGCAGCCTTTTTCGAAGCTTTAGATACTGGAGTAGCCAATGGCCAGCTCTCGCATTCTCTTTAGTTTTATCCGATGGGGCTTGCTTCTGATTAGAAAAAGATAGAACGGTTAGGCGCACTTTTTAGTGCGACACGCCATAGTGATTTATTAACGCTTGATTAAAGCTATGCCCCAAGTCTTCGCTGACGTTGTGAATATGCGCGCAGGGCGCGTAAGAAATCTACGCGACGAAAATCTGGCCAATAGGCTTCGCAGAAATAGAACTCAGATAGAGCGCTCTGCCACAATAAAAATCCACCCAGACGTTGTTCGCCAGATGTTCTAATCAATAGTTCGGGATCTGGTTGGCCAGCGGTGTATAGAAACTTAGAGATCTCATCGGCAGATAACTCGTTTGCCGCAGCTTCCAGGTCGGCGCCATGAGCGCTTCTTTCTTTTAGGTAACCCTTCACGGCATCGACGATTTCACGCCGGCCGCCGTAACCAATTGCCACATTTACTTCGACTCCGCCACCATGAACCGGGGGCAGATTGGCTAACTTTTCATGGAGCCATGTAGGCAAGAGATCCAAGGCGCCAACTGCCTTGATATTCCATTTACCGGTGGCGCGAAGTTCATCGACGGTATCGCCGATAATCCGTAGCAAGCCATCTAACTCTTCTGGTGTGCGTTTAAAGTTTTCTGTAGATAGCAACCACAAGGTCACAACTTCAACTTTGGCTTCATCGCACCAACCAAGGAACTCCACAATCTTGCTGGCGCCACGGCGATGGCCTTTGGGATCTAACGCGCTGGGATTGGCTTTTGCAAAACGACGATTGCCATCCAGGATCACACCAACGTGGCGCGGGGTCTTAGAGAAATCAAGATCGCTAACAATGCGCCACTCATAAAAAGGGTAGAGCGCAGATTTAATGGTCTTACGGATACTGCTTAACAACTCTGCGCTCCGCGATAAAAGATGCCACCGGCAAAGTGCCGGCCAACATCACCCAGAGAATCTTTAGTAAATGCCAGCGGCCCTTAACGCCGATCTGCAGCGCAGTAATCAAATAGACCATATATAGATAGCCATGCACGATCGGGATCGCAATCAGATATTTATGGGTATCAATCGCATCAAAGATGTATTTGCCCGGCATATAGCCAAACCAGAGAAGTAAGGACATAACGCCACAAATAATGGCCATAACGCGAAAACGAGTGATTGCTGATTTCATAACGGTAAGCCTATGGCTTATTGCCCTGCTTTACGGCGATAAAAGGGGAGATAAATCACGATCGCAGCCATCAGCCACCAGATCGCCACATATGAAATATGTTGCCAGTAATAACCAGCAACTCGCGAAACTGGCGCCTTTGCCACAACTCGTTCACGAACCAGTTCACCATCACGGGTCTTCTCTGATTTCGCCACAATGAATCCGTCATATAAAGCAACATCAGCTAAACCAACGATGACGCTGCTATCTAGACGTGAGATAACTCCTGGCACATTTTCGGCGCGATCATCGTTCTGATGTGGCTGCATAGTTCCCACCAATGAAATTTTGGTAGACATAGCAACTTCGGGATTTAACAATCGATCTGCCCAAAGCCCGCGCACCACCAAGATTGCCGAAATCGGATCTGATCCATCTACCTGCAGCAATGCAACTTCCCAGTCATTAACCTTGCCATCGCTATCGCTCTGCAGCGGTGCTTTGAAATTGGCGATATAGAAACCACTTACTGCAACCCGCTTATTAACATTTCGCGAATCCAAGGAAACAGTGGGCGTAGCTAATTCATTTAGCGAATAAATCTTAGGGTCGATAACTTTGGCGGCGGCATTTGTGGTTTGAACTAAGTGAGCCCGATCTAACTGCCAATTTCCCAGACCAACCAGAACCAAGACAATCGCGAGAACGCCGAGGGCTTGGAGAAACTTTTTAGCTATCGCTTTGATCTTCATTATTACGAGCGCTCATTCGCATGTAGCGCTTGTAGAAACTGCGCAACAAGATCGCAACGGTGACGCAGAGAAGAAAAACTGTTAGTGAACCAGCCCAGCCCATCTCAACATCTTTTTGCATGCGATAATCTTCCCATGGATTTAGATTTTAACGACCGCTACGGCGTGCGCTCAAGCAAGGCCTGGATCACACCTGCCATTGCCTTTGCCATTATCGGTGGCGGTTGGTTGATCTGGGCAGGACTTCATCATGCCAATCCCGAAATTCGCAGCGAGTTAATCTCATTTAACGTTAGCGCAGAACGTGAGATATCAATGCGCTACTCAATAGATCGCACCGATCCCAATCAAGTTGTTATCTGCACACTGACAGCAAGTGATATAGATAAGAATGTAGTTGGCCAAATCGATGACACCATCGCAGCAGGTGCAGCCCATAGCGAGCAAACCACTGCAATCCCCGCACGATCTGCCCCTGTTACAGCGGCTATTGCTCGTTGTCGCGCCAAATAATTACTTCGTATACCGTTGCCCCTTATGAGTACCCAACAAACTTGGCTTACCCAAGAAGCAGCCGATCGCTTGCGCGGTGAACTCGCACATCTTGAATCAGATGGTCGTAAAGAAATCACCGCCAAGATCGAAGCAGCTCGCGCCGAAGGTGACTTAAAGGAAAATGGCGGCTACCACGCAGCTCGCGATGAACAAGGCAAGATGGAAGCGCGCATCCGCCAGCTAAAACAAATGCTTGAAAATGCACACATCGGAACTCCCCCAGCGTCTGCCGATGGCGTGGTCGGTCCCGGAATGGTTATCACCGCAATCATCGCTGGCGACGAGGAAAAATTCTTACTTGGTTCACGTGAAATTGCATCCGGTGACTTAAGCGTTTACAGCGAGAAATCACCACTGGGTGCAGCCGTTATGGGCGCAAAGATCGGCGACACAGTTTCATACACTGCGCCAAACGGTAAAGAGATTAAAGTAGAGATTAAAGAAGCAACTAACTACTAATTAGTAAGTAGCGCGCCCACCGGAAGCGTCAAAGGTAAAGCCGGTTGTAAATGAACACGCCTTGGATGCCATAAAGGCAACGATTTCGGCTACTTCTTCGGGTTGACCGACGCGGCCCATGGGAATGCGGCTGATCATGTATTTAAGGGTTTCATCAGATGTATTGGCATTCATTGGCGTACTGATTACCGCTGGTGCAAGTGAGTTGATAACGATTCCATCTGGTGCAACTTCTTTGGCAACGCCTTTAACAAAACCGATCATGCCGGCTTTTGAAGTGTTATATGGAGAAAGACCGGGGTTTCCTTCTTTACCGGCAATTGATGCCAAGTGAACAATGCGTCCGTACTTCTTCGCTTTCATCGCTGGGATAACTGCTTGAGTAAGCCAGATAGCACCGTAGAGATTTACTTGTAGAACCTTTTCAAAGTCTGCCCATTTCACATCTATTGCAGGAGTATTTGATGGTCCGACGATTCCTGCGGTATTGATTAGCGCATCGATTGTGCCGTGGTCTTTTAAGATTGCAGCAATCGTTGCATTGATCTGGTTCTGATCTGAGATATCGCAGGTGTGGACTTGGTTCGGGGCCAGATTTAGCTCTGTAGCTAATTCGTCGAGTGCTGATTTATTGAAATCTAATGCAATGACCTTGGCACCGCGTGATGCAATGAGTTGAGCGCTGGCTTTGCCGATGCCGATGGCAGCACCTGAGATAACAACTACTTGGCCGTTGAATTCAACTAATTCGGTGCTGGTCATTTTTATCCTTTACTTAATCCGCGGATCAATGTGGATCTTTGGTCCATCGCCAGCACCTTGCGGACGTTTACCCATAAAGACATCGTGTACTTCATTTAGTGAAATTGTGGCAGCGATTAGCGGACGAGGATCGACTTCACCGCGAGCAAAGATTTCAATGGCGCCTTTTAAGCCAGGAGATGCCGAAAGTATGCCGACTGCAGTGACATCTTTGAGCGCAATATCGCGCGAATCGATCAGGCTTGGTTCACCTGAGATGCCGATGTAAACAACTCGGCCGCCTGGTTCTACTGCCTGCACAATTTCATTAGGAATGGATTTGTGATTGGTCGCATCAATAATTCCATCAAAGCCTGTCTTAGGTTTTACTAAATCAGTACCAGCGTTTTTGATTCCGATTTCGTGAGCGAGTTTGATGGTACGTTCGTTGCGACCGATTAAGTGAACGTTGGCACCTGCAGCTTGGGCCAGCTGTGCGCAAAGTAAACCGATGGTGCCGGTTCCGTAAATCAATATCTCTTTACCCGGGCCAGCAAGGGCAGCTTCTACTGCGCGCAGTGAATTGCCGGCAGGTTCAATGAGCGCACCGATCGCGTCATCAATTGAGTCGGGTAATTTGTGTAGCGCGCGAACTGGAACTAGAAGTTTTTCAGCACATGCACCGGGCCAGCCATTGCGAACCCCGATTTCATAACGATCATCGCAGACATGTTGGCGTCCTGATGTGCAGCGATAACAAGTTCCGCAACCCAACATGGTGTCTCCGGTTACGCGCTGTCCGATCCAACTTTGATCAGCGCCTTTTCCAACTGCTGATACAACGCCACACCATTCATGGCCGATACGTACTGGGTACTTTGCTTGATTGCTATGGAGATAGACCATCTCACCTGTAAAGAATTCTTGATCAGTTCCGCAAATACCAGCGCGAGTAACATCAACTACGACTTGGTTATCTCCAGCAATTGGCTCGGCCACATCTTCTACGATGGAATTATTTGGAGAAGTTATGGTCAAGGCCTTCATGCCGTCACTATACTCAACACATTATCTAGGTTGAAAGTATGCGATTTGAGGAGTTTTTGATGCGTAGCGCCCATTGGTATGGTGGCAAAGATCGTGACGGATATATCCACCGCGCATGGATGCGCCGTGGTTTACCAAAAGATGCCTTTGATGGCCGCCCACATATCGCAATCGCAAATACCGCATCAGATTTAACTCCGTGCAACTCTCACTTAAATGAAATCATGGAGCACGTTAAGAACGGCATCTGGGAAGCAGGCGGTGTTCCACTAAATATGCCAGCAGTTTCAATCGGAGAAACGCAGGTTCGTCCTACTGCGATGTTGTGGCGCAATATGGCTGCAATGGCGACGGAAGAAATGATCCGCTCCAATCCAATCGATGGCGTAGTTCTGCTCGGTGGTTGCGATAAAACTATTCCTTCATTGTTAATGGCTGCCTCTTCAGTTGATATTCCAGCACTTGTTGTTCCAGGTGGTCCAATGTTGACCGGAACATTTCAGGGAACACCACTTGGGTGTGGCACAGATGTCTGGAAATTAAGCGAAGAAGTGCGCGCCAAAAAACTTAGTGAAGCTAAATTCTTAGATTCAGAATCAGCGATGATTCGCAGCCGCGGCCATTGCAACACTATGGGCACCGCATCGACTATGGGAATCATGGCTGAAGCGCTCGGCATGGTTATGCCCGGCATTGCTGGAACACCAGCGCCAGATAGTCGCTTGCTGCAGTATTCACAAGAATCTGGTCGTCGTATTGTTGAGATGGTGCACGAAGGTTTAAAGCCAAGTGACATCATGGTTAAAGGTTCATTCTTAAATGCCATCGTTGCCTTGGCTGGAATTGGTGGTTCAACCAACGCAGTCGTACATTTGCTTGCCATAGCCGGGCGCTTGGGTATTAATCTAACCCTCGATGATTTCGATCGCACTGGCTCTCGCGTTCCATTACTGGTTAATCTGCAACCTGCGGGTAAATACTTGATGGAAGATCTCCACCGCGCAGGTGGATTGCGCGCTGTCTTAAAAGAGCTAGAAGATCTACTTGATCCAAAGGCAATTACCGTGATGGGAACTCCTTTAGTAAAAGGCTTATCTGACGCTGAAATTTATGACACAGACGTAATTCGCTCACGTAAAGAGCCGTTGCAACCAAGTGCGGGAATTGCTGTATTGCGCGGTAACTTGGCACCGCTTGGCGCAGTCATTAAGCCAGCGGCAGCAAGTGCTAATTTATTAAAGCACCGCGGCAAGGCAATGGTCTTTGACAGCATTGAAGATTTCAAAGCCCGCATTAATGATCCAGCGCTAGATGTTGATGAAAACTCAGTTTTGATTCTGCGTGGCTGCGGACCCAAGGGTTATCCGGGAATGCCAGAGGTCTCTAATATGCCGATGCCACAGAAGATGCTTGATAAAGGCGTGCGAGACATGGTGCGCATTTGTGATGGCCGTATGAGCGGTACTGCATATGGCACTGTTGTATTGCACGTCGCCCCAGAAGCAGCAGCTGGTGGACCACTTGGTCTTGTGCAAACTGGAGATTTCATAGAATTAGATGTGGAAGCTCGCACATTAAACATCGATATAACAGATACCGAACTTGCCGCACGTAAACCAAATACTGCAACAGTTGATGGCTTTGCTAAATCAGCACGTGGCTGGCAGAAACTCTATATCGACCACGTAATGCAGGCAGATACTGGTTGTGACCTTGATTTCTTAGTTGGATCAAGCGGCGAATTTATCGCGCGCGAATCCCACTAGTTTTCAAGATTTAATCTGCTGAGCGCTTATATTTTCTAACGCTTATTGGGATAAATATCGCCATGATTATGATCATGTAGAAGAACGATGTCAGCAGCGGATTTTCACTTGGGAAAGATCCGGCAGTTGCACCGAATTGATTTTCCAATCCAAAGAGTTCACGACATGCGGCAACCATGGTTGAAACTGGGTTCCATTCAGCAAAGTACTGCAGTGCACGGGGCATGCCAGTTGTAGGTGCGAAGGCGTTAGATAAGAAGGTAAGCGGGAAGGTCACGATAAAGCTGACGTTTTGGACAACGCGCGCATCTGATGCGGAAAGTCCAACAAAGATTCCAACCCAGGAAAGTGCGTATCCAAATAACAATAGGAATATGAAACCGATCGTCACATTAAGTAACCCTGAAGTTGGGCGCCAACCAACGAGATAACCAGCTGCTCCCATGACTGCAAGAACAACGATATTTAGTAGGGAATCCCCAAGTGTGCGCCCCATGACGAGCGCAGATTGTGAAATCGGAAGAGATCTAAAGCGATCGATTAAACCCTTTTTCATATCTTCAGCAAGGCCTGATGCGGTTCCAGCCAAGGTAAAGGCAACTGTCTGCACGAAGATTCCGGGCATAAGAAGTTGAACATAACCACCTGGTTGGCCGGTAGAAATTGATCCGCCAAATACATAACGGAATAAGAGAACAAACATCACCGGCTGAATAGTTGAGAAGATTAAAACTTCTGGAACGCGCGTTAATAAACGAAGCTGGCGCTGGGTAATAATCATCGTGTCTTTAAAGGCGCTCACTTTTTTGACTTCTTTCTACGTCCTGTTGTTTCTACTTCTTCTATTTTCTCTTCGGCTGCATGGCCGGTTAGAGATAAGAAAACATCATCAAGTGATGGGCGCTTTAGGCCAACATCTAGTGGATGAACCCCTGCATCATCTAGCGCGCGCAGGGTTTCAATCAAAGCAGTTGCGCCAGTTGAAACCGGGGCTGAGATCATGCGTAGGCCTTCATCAAGGGTTGCCTTATTACCGCTTATCGATGCCACAACTTCCATAGTTTTAGTTATGTTCTGCGCCTGGACAACAATCTCTAAACGTTCGCCGCCAACTTGTTTCTTCAAAACATCAGATGTGCCACGGGCGATTACCTTGCCGTGATCAATCACTGCGATCTCATCTGCTAATTGATCTGCTTCTTCCAAATACTGAGTAGTCAAAAGCAAGGTGACGCCGCCCTTAACTAGCTCTTCAATTACGCTCCACATTTCTTGACGACCACGTGGATCAAGGCCAGTTGTTGGCTCATCCAAGAATAAAACCTTTGGTTTGACAATTAAAGATGCTGCTAAATCAAGACGGCGGCGCATTCCACCGGAGTAAGTTTTAATAGGGCGCTTTGCGCTATCGGTCAGCGAAAATCTTTCCAATAGCTCTTCGGCACGAGCAATTGATGCTTTCTTACCTAAGTGATAGAGCTGGCCAAACATCACTAAGTTATCCCAGCCAGTTAAGATCTCATCGACTGCTGCATATTGGCCTGATAAACCAATTACTTCACGCACCTTTTCAGGGTGTTTAATCACATCAATGCCACCAACCATGGCGCGACCAGAATCAGGTTTTAAGAGAGTCGCAAGAATGCGCACACAAGTTGTCTTTCCAGCTCCATTTGGACCAAGCACGCTTAATACAGTGCCTTCTTCAACATCTAGTGATAAGTGATCTAAGGCACGAACAGCACCATTTCGATAAGTTTTTACAAGATCTTCGGCTATAACTGATTTCACGGACTAAACTTACCTCTATTGCATAACTTATTGCATTAAAAAATTAGAGTTTTCTGGAAGAGGTCCCGCGATGTCCAACCACGGCCCAGTAAAAGAACATACCCACAAAGAGATCATGGTCATTCTTGGCGGCCTAATGACTGGCATGCTTTTGGCAGCTCTTGATCAGACCATTGTTTCAACGGCGCTTAAGAGCATCGTGGAAGATTTCAATGGTCTTAACCATTACACCTGGGTTGTTACCGCTTACTTGCTGACCTCTACTGCATCAACTCCGTTATACGGAAAAATCTCTGACATTTATGGTCGCCGAATAGTCTTTCAATTCGCAATCGTCACATTCTTAATTGGTTCATTCTTAGCCGGTGCTTCACAAAATATGACCGAGCTAATTGGTTTCCGCGCGATTCAAGGACTTGGCGCAGGCGGCCTAATGGCACTTACCTTTGTCATTATCGGTGACATCGTTCCACCACGCGAACGTGGTCGCTATCAAGGTTACTTCGGCGCTGTTTGGGGACTTTCATCTGTTGCAGGTCCTTTGCTTGGTGGATTCTTCTCAGATCACGCAACTATTCTTGGAGTAACCGGATGGCGCTGGATCTTCTACATCAACCTGCCTTTTGGCGTTGCAGCCCTTGCCATTACATCAGCAGTTCTACATATCCCAAAGGTAAAGCGCGATCACAAGATCGATTACTTAGGTGCACTTCTTATGGTTGCCGCAGTCTCTACCACGCTGCTAGCAGTTTCTATCTATGGACCTGAGCGCGGTTGGGGTAACTCAACAACGCTTACCTATCTATTCAGCGGAATCGCACTTTCTGTGATTTTCCTATTCTGGGAATCAAAAGCGCAAGAGCCGATCTTGCCTCTATCTCTCTTTAAGAACCACACCTTCTCCGTTACATCAGCACTTGGCTTCATTATTGGTGCTGGAATGTTCGGTGCGATCGTTATGTTGCCGCTTTATCTTCAAGTGGTTAAGGGCGATACCGCAACAGAAGCCGGCTTAAAGTTGATTCCATTTATGCTTGGAATCGTTTCAACTTCTATTTATAGCGGTAAAGCAATCACCAAACATGGCCACTACAAGCGCTTTCCAATTATCGGAACAGCCGTGATGACCATCGGTATCTTGTTGATGTCAACGCTTTCTGCCACAACCCCTTTCTGGCAGCTATCTATCTACGCAATCATGGTTGGCGCAGGTCTTGGACTTTCTATGCAAACCATTGTTATTGCGCTGCAAAATGCGGTTGACTTTAAAGATATGGGCGTTGCAACTAGCTCAAATACCTTCTTCCGTTCACTTGGCAGCGTATTTGGAACAGCGGTCTTCGGCACCATCCTTACAAATCGCTTAGGTCATTACCTAGCCGAAAACTTCAAGAATTTAGCGACTACTAATCCCAGCGCACTTTCTGGATTTGATACCACCCAGCTTGAAACGATTAAGAGCAATACTGCAGCGCTTCAGACCTTCCCACCAGTCATTAAGACAACCGTATTAGATGCTTTCGTCAGCTCATTCCACGTGGTCTTCTACACCGCAGCACCAATCACTGTGATTGGCTTCTTGCTAGCTCTCTTCCTTCGCGAAACTCCACTGCGCACCAATAAGGATTATGCAGCAGCTCGCGAAGAATCAGCAGGCGAGTCGCTCGGTTAATTTAATTGACCAAAACTGTAAAGCATAAGTTCACTAACCCTTTCGCGGAATTTCCGCGAGAGGTTGGTGTTCTTGTCTTTGCCTCTTTTTTTGTTGCTGTCGGCTTTGGAATCATCGCACCTACCTTGCCGCTCTTTGCGCGATCCTTTGGCGTAAATAATGCACAAGTCGGCGCAATCATTTCTGCATTCGCTTTTGCCCGTTTTGCTAGTGGACTAATTTCAGGAAAGTTAGTTGATATATTCGGAGAAAGACTGGTCTATACAACCGGCGTCGGATTTGTGGCGATCTCATCTTTCGCGGCCGCATTCGCTCAAAGTTACGATCAACTACTTATCTTCCGCGCTGCTGGTGGACTTGGTTCATCTATGTTCTCAGTTGCTGCTGGTTCCATTATCTTGCGCGCAACCGATGACTCTAAACGAGCACGGGCACAATCACTTTATAACAGTAGTTTTCTAGTCGGAATGATGGCCGGTCCAGTAATTGGTGGATTCTTAACTGCAATTTCATTGCGCGCACCATTGATTGTTTATGCAGTTCTTTTAGTTCTTTCAAGTGCCGCCGGTGGCTTTTTGCTTCGCAACTCGGTACTTGCTGCTCGCCCAACCGAGAAGAGCGCAAAAGAAAATGGCTCAATTCGTGAAGCGCTGTCCAATAAGCCTTACCTGATTGCATTAACAATTTCGTTTTGCAGCGCATCAGTCTTGTTTGGAATGTCTCGCTCGATCCTGCCGCTATTTATGGTGGAAGAGATGAAATCAACTGCTGGTTACTTAGGTCTTGGCTTTACGATTTCATCAGTGATACAGGGCTTGCTTTTAATCAAAGCCGGCGGTCTCTCTGATTCAAGAGGGCGAAAGTTTTCTGCGCTAATGGGGACGTCGCTTCTTGCAATTTCGGTGCTTGTTCTTGTCGCAACTGTTCATCCATGGATGTTCTTACTGTCGATGGTCATTGGCGCCTTTGGATCAATATTCCTTTCATCAACTGCAGCAATTGTCGGTGATGTAATGAAAGGCAAGGGTGGTCAAGTAATCGCGTTATTCCAGATGTCTGGCGATGCCGGCGCCATGGTTGCTCCTATTGCACTTGGTTTTATCGCCGATCATTACGGCTTCCGTCCGGCATTTGCCGTCAGTGCAGGATTAATGTTTCTCGCCTTCTTTGTAGCAACAAAATTGCCCGAGACGCGGGCTTCGCATCTCGGGCAATCTAGCTAATTACTAACTTTTAAATTAATTAGTCACTGTTGCGAAGGATTGAGAGCAATCTCAAAACTTCTAAGTACAACCAAACGATTGTGACCATTAGGCCAAATGCCATACGCCATGATTCTTGCTGTGGGGCACCTGCTGCGATAGCGCGTTCAATCTGATCGAAATCAAGTACAAGGAAGAACGTTGCAAGTGCTACAGCTACTACTGCTACGAGTAGACCTGTTGCGCCACCTGGACGACCAGTGAAGATAGTGATGAGTGAGAAAACCATGTAACCCATCAATGCACTAAGCATGATGCGAGTGAACTTAGGTGTTACACGGATCTTGCCGCTGCGGTATGCCACCAAGATTCCACCGAAAGCACAAAGCGTTCCGATAACTGCTTGTCCAACGATGCCTGAGTAAGCCTCGTTATATATGCGGCTGATTGTTCCGAGCGCAAGTCCTTGTGCTGCAGCATATGCAATAACAAGTGGAACTCGAACTTTCTTTGAAAAAGTATTAACCATTGCAAGAACAAAACCGCCGAGGAAGCCAACAAGTGCAAGACCTGGGCTATTAGCGCCCCATGCAAATGCACCGACTGCAACCAAAACTGCAAATAAAGTTGCAGTGCGCATTACGACATCGTCCATAGTCATACGACCGGTGCGAAGTGATGATGCAGCTGGAGCTGCGTATGTTGCTTCGAGTGAATCGTTATCCAGACGTGTTGCATCCATCTGAGCAAAACCACGGTTGGAGCGAGTTAGTACAGGATTTGAACTGCGCACTAATTTCCCTTTCTAGGAAATCCGCTTCCTTCGGAGGCGGGTTAAGTAAGGCCTATTTTAAAACTATAAACCTGAGAATTTCATTTGAAAGGCTCAAAGTTGGCACCTTCTCACGCTCGAACACGCTCAATTGTTATAGAAGATGCGGGAATACAAATAATAATTACGCCCGAGCGGGGTCGAACCCGCGCTTTTAAAATAAACTTCAAATATGAGGCCAATTGTTCAAGTATCACTCGACCTAACCGATATAAAGGAAGCTCTAGAAATGGCACACACTGCCGTTGGAGCCGGCGTCGATTGGTTAGAGGCAGGTACGCCGTTAATTTTGGCCGAAGGTTTGCACGGTGTTAAGGCGTTACGTAAAGAGTTCCCAAACCACCCAATAATTGCAGATTTAAAGACAATGGACGGTGGTTATTTAGAAGCAGAGATGATGGCTAAAGCTGGCGCAACGCATGTTGTTGTTATGGCTAGATCACATCCAGAAACAATTAAATGCGTTGTGCAAGCCGGAAAAGATTATGGCGTAATGGTTATGGGCGATAATTTAGGTTGTCCCGATATGGTTGAAGGTGCACGTCAATTAGAAGAGCTCGGTTGTGACATGGTTATTCACCACATTGGCTATGACGAACGTCGTGGCCTTGCGGCAGCCGGAAAGCCTTGGATGAATCCACTTGATCAATTGCGCGAAGTCGTTGATGCGGTAAGCGTTCCAGTGCAGGCAGTTGGTGGTTTATCACTTGAGCAGGCAATAGCCTGTCCTTCATACGGCGCTCCCCTGGTTGTTATCGGTGCTCCGCTTGCAATTGATGCAGATTCATTTAGCCAAGGCGCTGGGAATGTCGAAGAGGTTTTACGTAAAATTTGTGAGGCAGTACATGGCTTTGGTGAAGTGAAAGTTAAGGGAGAGAAATAAATGAAATCCGCAGCAGTAGTTAACTTCTCATCCGAGCCCCATAGCGTTGAAGTGCGTGAAGTCGATCGCCCAAGTTGTGGTGATGATGACGTCATCGTTCAGGTCGAAGCAGCAAGTGTCTGTGGCTCTGACCTGCACCAGTGGGAGGGAACAAATTCTTGGCCCGTTAATTATCCAGTTGTTCTCGGCCATGAGTTTGCTGGCCATGTCGTAGAACTCGGCAAGAACGTTGTGGCTACAGGCAAGTGGTTAGAAGGCGATCGCATCGTCAGTGAGACCGCCGCAGTTGTAGATATGTCAGGTGCGATGTCGCGCCTAGGCTTGTATAACTTAGATCCAAGTCGCAAGGGTTTTGGTTATGGCGTTAACGGCGCAATGACTAGATATGTAAAAGTCGCATCACGTTTGCTCCATAAGATCCCAGATAGCGTCTCCTTTGATCACGCCTCAATGACCGAACCTTGCGCTGTTGCATACTCAGCCACGATTGCACCAGGGCACGTTCGCCCCGGAGATCGAATTGTTGTTTTAGGACCTGGGCCAATTGGAATTTTATCGGCGGCAATGGCAAAACTTGCCGGTGCGCAAGTTGCAATCGTTGGCTTAGAGCGCGATAAGGCGCGGCTTGAAGTTGCTAAGAAATATGGCTGTGATGTTGTTATAGGTGATGTAAAAGATTGGGCGATGGAAGTCGATGGCCTAGGTGCAGATGGCGTCGTAGATGCAGCTGGAGTTTCAGCCACTTTGAAAATTGCACTTGATGTTATTCGTCCAAATGGTTGGATCTCGAAAGTCGGTTGGGGTCCGCAGCCAGTTAATTTCTCACTTGATCAACTCGTTCAGAAAAACGTCCGCCTGGAAGGATCATTTAGTCATAACTGGCCAATGTGGGAGCGCGCACTTCGAATGCTTGGAACTGGACAATTAGATTTAACGCCAGTTCTTGGTGGAACGTTTCCAGTTGAAGAATGGGAAATCGCTTTTAATAAGATGGCCTCTGGCGAATTTATTAAATCTGTAATTAAGCCGGTTTAAAGTGAAGCCAAAGATTGCCGCATTTCCTAAAGGTTGGATCCGCGACTTAGTTGCGCCAGATAAGTTAAGTATTTATGAGTGGATTGATATGTCCCAAGCTATGGGTATCCAAGGCCTTGAGATGTATAACAACTTTGCCGACTTTAAAGATGAGGCGAATTGGCCGAAAATTCGTAAATATGTTGAATCAACAGGCATGGTTATTCCAATGATGTGCTGCTCTCCTGACTTTACGATTCCCGATCCAGTTTTACGCCAGAGAGAAGTTGATCACGAGATTCACAGTATTCGGATGTCAGCTGAACTTGGCGCAAAGTATTGCCGTGTTCTATCCGGTCAGCGCCGCAAAGATATTACGCACGAGCAAGGCATGGGTTATGTAGTTGACTCAATCGAGAAGTGTCTGGTTGAGGCTGAAAAGCTTGACATGATTTTAGTAATTGAGAATCACTACAAAGATGATTTCTGGACCGAACCAGAGTTTGCTCAGATGGAAGATGTTTTTGTTAATCTTGTTTCCCGAATTGATTCACCTAGATTTGGCGTGCAATTTGATCCATCAAATGCAATCGCTGCAGGTGAGGAACCACTTAATTTGCTGGAACGAGTCAAGCATCGTGTTCTAACGGTCGGTGCAAGTGACAGGCACCTTGCAGGAGGCAGCATTGAAGAACTCCGTAAATTAGAAGGTGGGACTGCCGGTTATGTCTCATTCTTTAAGCACGGCGTCATCGGTCAAGGGTTAAATGATTACGACGCAATCTTTACAATCCTCAAGAGCGTTGGCTTTACTGGATGGGTCAGTATCGAAGATGGCGTTGATGGAATGCAAAACATGATCGATAGCGCAGAATTCTTAAAAGCAAAAATCGCCAAGCACTGGGGGAAGTAAGTGCCCCGAGTGGGGGTCGAACCCACACTGGGAGGATTTTAAGTCCTCTGCCTCTGCCATTGGGCTATCGGGGCCATGCGAAGTGTCAGAGTCTACTTGCTTTTTTAATTACAGAATCCAACATCTTTTCCGTTAATTTACCTGTAAATGTGTTCTGTTGGCTTGGATGATAACTACCAACAATCTTGCGTTTGATCCCATCTGGGCCAATAAATGTAGCTGTGGCCCCGTGGCCAAACTTTGGTTTCGGTTTAGGGATATCACAATCTAATTCTGCAAGTGTGGCAAGAAGTGTGGTCCAAGCAAGATTTCCAAGGGCTAGGAAGGATCTTGCAGTTGGCATTAAGAGTGCAATCTCATCTTTGTAGAAGGGTGCACAAGTATTTTTCTCTTCGGTACTTGGTTTGTTATCTGGTGGAGCGCATCTCACGGCGCAGAGAATTCGAGTGTTGATTAACTCTTGGCCATCATCTTTGCTTTTACTTGTTGCGATCTTGGCAAGACCATTTTTATGAAGTGATTTGTAGAGCCAATCCCCCGATGAATCACCGGTGAAGACGCGGCCGGTGCGATTGGCGCCATGTGCACCTGGTGCAAGACCAAGAATTACTATCTGTGCATTAGCGGGACCAAAACCTGGAACTGGCTTGCCCCAATACTTTTCATTTTCGTAAGATTTACGTTTTACAACAGCGACTTCTTCACGCCATTCAACGAGCCTTGGGCATTTCTTACATTTAATAATTGCCGAATCAAGCAGGTCTAACGATTTATACAAGCGACCAAGCCATTCCATCGAGAATGTCGGATTCAGATGCAACGAATTCGGTAGCACCGGTTGCGCGCATGATGCGCGAGAGAACAAGAGATCCTGCAGAAATTACATCGACGCGGCCTGGGTGCATGTATCCCAGTGATTCGCGTTGCGCTCGATCCATTTTGATAAATGCTTGCGATACTTGATGAACTTTTTCAGCAGGAATATGTGAGAGATGAATGGCATATCGGTCGTATTCAGGAAGGTCTAACGCTGCGGCTGCGACAGTCGTTGCCGTGCCGGCAACTGCGATAAGGGTCTTAGCTTTTGTGATTGGAACAATCTTCACAGCTTGCGAGATTGCTTCATCAATATCTTCAGTTGCAGCAGCAACTTGTCCTGGATCAGGTAGATCACCGGTGAAATGACGTTCTGACATGCGAACACAACCAGTATTTACGCTCTTGGCAGCCAAGACGGAATCAGTACCAAATACAAATTCAGTTGATCCGCCGCCGATATCAACGACCAAAAATGGGCCATCTGATGCAGGAAGATCTTTAGTTGCTCCCATGAAAGATAGGCGCGCTTCTTCATCACCTGAGATAACTTCAGGGCGAATTCCTAAACGCTCGAATACACCTTCGATAAATATGTCACGGTTGGTGGCATCTCTTGTTGCACTTGTTGCGCAGAAGCGAATCTTCTCAACGCCGCGTTTAGCAATTTCTGCGGCATAGATATCAACTGCGGCTAACGTGCGGGCAATCGCATCTGGATGAAATTGCCCAGTCTTATCAACACCTTGTCCTAAGCGGACAACTTCCATCAAGCGAATTACTTCGCGAAAGTTTGTGCCGTCGATATCGGCGATTAGTAGGCGAATTGAATTGGTACCGCAATCAATGGCTGCTACTCGCATGGCTCGCTCTTCCACCATTGCGGTAATTTTGCTAAAGCTTCATCACCGAGCGGATTAACGCCGGGTCCTGCCGAAAGTGAATGTGCAACAAGTGAGTGTAAACATTTAACGCGGTTGGGCATGCCACCGGCAGAGATGCCTTCAACTTCTGGCACATCCATCTTTAGTGCAGCGCGCGCGGCAAGGTAATCATCATGAGCTGCTGCATATTGACCGGCTAATTCATGATCAGTTGTTAGGCGCTCATTCATTTCAGCCATTAAGCCCGTTGATTCAAGCGTTGAAATTGCCGCCGTTAAACGTGGACAGGTTGCGTAATAGAAAGTTGGAAAGGGCTCGCCATGGCTTAAACGCGGTGGTGTTTCAACGACGGCCGGATTGCCGCATGGACAGCGATAAGAAATTGCATGCACATCACGTGGGGTACGTCCTAGTTGGGTTTCAATGCAATCTAAATCTTTCTGCGTTGCTTTCTCGCTCACTTATTTAAGACCAGATTCAGTCACTGAGGCAACTAACTTGGTATACCAAGGTGCACCTTCCGGAAGTTGCTTGGCTACTTGCGTTGCTTGTGGTTGTGATTGCGTAACTTCGTTGCCAGTAACAATGTATTGGCGCTCCCCGGGCATCACAAAGTGCAGACGCTCGCGCGCTTGTGATTTAACATAATCTGGATCTTGCCAGGTACTTAACTCAGCACGTGCTTTTTCTAGCGCCGTGCGATCGGTTGCAACTTGTGATTTTAGTGCGCTGATCTGAGCGCGTTGGGTAAAGTAATTTTTAATAGGTGGAGCAAGTGTCAAGGTAAAGATAAAGATAATTGCAATTAGCGCTAAGGGGCGAGCTTTGCCACGGGTGCGACGGCTCGACGGACGACGGTTAGATGAGTAACTGCGACGTCGACGGCGCATGGCTTAGCTCTTAACTATCCTTTAAAGCGAGGGAATGCGCCGCGTCCTGCAAAGACTGCGCCTTCTGCAAGTTCTTCTTCAATACGTAGCAATTGGTTGTATTTAGCAACGCGTTCGGTGCGAGAAGGTGCACCAGTTTTGATTTGGCCACAGTTAGTTGCAACTGCAAGATCTGCAATAGTCACATCTTCAGTTTCACCTGAACGGTGCGACATCATGCTGCGGTAATTAGCGCGGTGCGCCATATCAACAGCATCAAGGGTCTCAGTCAGAGTTCCGATCTGATTTACCTTAACCAAGAGCGCATTTGCTGTGTTTGTTTCAATTCCCTTAGAAAGGCGAATTGGGTTGGTAACGAATAAATCATCGCCAACGATCTGAATCTTTGAGCCAAGTGATGCAGTCATTGACTTCCAGCCCGCCCAATCTTCTTCATTTAGCGGATCTTCGATGGAAACGATTGGGTATGCGCCAACAAGTTCTGCGTAATACGCGATCATTTCATCAGATGAGCGCATTGAACCTTCAAATTTATACTTGCCGTTATCGTGGAATTCAGTTGCGGCAACATCCATGGCAAGTGCGATCTCTTTACCTGGCTTAAAGCCGGCAGCTTCGATCGCTTCTATGATCAAATCTAGTGCGGCACGGTTGCTTTCCAGGTTTGGTGCAAAGCCGCCTTCATCGCCAACTGATGTGGCAAGGCCGCGCTTTTTAAGAACTGCCTTAAGTGCGTGATAGATCTCTGCTCCCCAGCGAAGTGATTCGCGGAAAGTCTCAGCGCCAATTGGGGCGATCATAAATTCTTGGATATCAACGTTGGTATCAGCGTGTGCGCCACCGTTGAGGATATTCATCATTGGAACTGGCAAAACATGTGCGTTAGGTCCACCGACGTAACGGAAGAGTGAAAGGTCAGCAGATTCAGCAGATGCTTTTGCAACTGCAAGTGAAACACCGAGAATTGAGTTCGCGCCAAGGCGTGACTTATTTGGTGTGCCATCTAGCTTGATCATCTCTTCATCAATCAAACGTTGATCTTGCGAATCCATACCTTCAATAGCAGGAGCTAATTCATTGTTAACAAAATCAATAGCCTTTAAGACGCCTTTACCGAGGTAGCGCTTCTTATCGCCATCGCGAAGTTCAGCTGCTTCAAATGCACCAGTCGAGGCACCGCTTGGAACTGCAGCACGTGCTTGAGTGCCATCTTCGAGTTCGATTTCAACTTCAACAGTTGGATTTCCGCGCGAATCAAGAATTTCACGAGCGCCGATTGCTTCGATAATTGCCATTTGAATCTCCTAAGAATTTAACTGCATTTGAGCACGCTCAGCGCTGAACGGTATAGGCCAATACTACCGCGACTCGGCAGCCTTAATTTGCTCGGCAATTTGGCGCCCATATAGGCGCAGCGCATTTTCTGGGTCAATCTCGTTATCGCGCGCCCAAGCAATAATCGAAGCTAAGGCTTCACCGACGCTCTCTTGCGTTGCCGGCTTATCGCTCTGATATTTAGTTAATTCAACGTTCACTTTATATTTTTCTGCGCGATAGAGAAGTTTCTCAACTAAGGGCAGCGCCGGTTGCGCCAGAGCAACGCCATCTAACGCTGATGTGCGCCCCTTTTCTTTTGCTTTTATCTCTTCCCAGTTATCGATAATTTCTTCAGTTCCAGATACTTGTAGACCTTCAAAAACATGTGGATGGCGGCGGATTAATTTATCGGCGATACCTCGTGCGACATCTTCAATCGAGAATGGATCAGTTGGATGATCTTGGGCCATGCGCGAATGGAAGTAGACCTGGAGCAAGACATCACCTAGCTCTTCGCGCATGCCTTCGCGGTCTTTAGCATCTACTGAATCAATAAATTCGTAGGATTCTTCCAGTAAGTATTTAACAAGAGATTCATGGGTCTGTTCTGCATCCCATGGACAACCACCGGGTGAGCGCAGGCGATCCATTACCTCAACGAGGCGTTGAAGTTGCGATGCCATCTTGTAATTACTTAGCGGATGGCTTTACAGCGTCGCCAGTTACATTAGCGGCGACAACATCGCCAGCAACGTCATCCCAGACGCCGTAACGTGGATTAATCTTCACGCCAAGTTGTTTTGCTTTGGCAGAAAGTAATTGGCCAAGTTTGGTGGCAATCTCTTCCTCTGCAACGCCAGATGCGCCAAGCGCTGATGTAATAGCTTCAGAAATTACGATTGCGCGCACGTAGGTGTCGAAATCTTGTTGCGCGATAGCGGCATTTACCAAGTTCTTAGGAAGTTCTGTCTTACCGCCAACTGATTCGATAATCGATGCCTTCTTGGATTCAACCTGGCTTGTAGTTACTTCAATCTTTAGCTCTTTAGCGATCTCATCAAAGGTATGCATCAAGATCTTGAAACGTAGCTGCCCGCGAGTTAAGGCATCACCAGATTCAAGTTTCATCTGAGTAACATCAACTTTTGTACGCTCGGTCATGATGGCATCAATGCTGCCTTGCAGTTGAGTCTGAGTAATCTTGAATCCACCAACAGATGCTGCTTCGTTGGTCTGCGAGCAACCAGTTAGTAGAAGGGCTGATGCAATTGTCAGTACAGCCAGAATCTTCTTCACGTTGTGCTCGCTCTCGTTAATTGGTCAACGACCTCGGTAACCCAGGTCAGGAGAGAAGTATCCACTATTTCAGCCGTTGGTTTTGACGGGCTCCACGAAGGGTTTTTCGGCAATGTAACTAAGGCTGTGCTGGTTGGGCCCTTATAAATAGAGCCTGGATACAGCCGGGTTAACCGTAATTGGCGCGATTCGGGCAAAGATAAAGGTGCAAGGCGTAAGAATTTTCCGGTTGCTACAACTTCGCGAATTCCATGTGATTTTGCAAGTGCGCGCAATTGCGCGACAGCTAATAACGCGCTTGCTTCCTCGGGTAGCTCTCCGAATCTATCTAATAACTCTTCTCGGATTGATTGCACATCGGCAGGCTTGGCAACGTCAGCTAAGCGACGATATAGATCAAGGCGCAATCGTTCTCCTGGTACATAAACTTCGGAGAGGTGCGCATTAACTGGAAGCTCAACTTTGCATTCGTGGACTTCTTCTTCCTTATCGATTATGCCGGTCTTGTAATCATTGACTGCTTCACCGACCATACGCACATATAAATCAAAGCCCACATCTGCAATGTGGCCTGATTGTTCACCACCAAGCAAGTTACCGGCGCCACGAATTTCAAGATCTTTTAGCGCAACGCGCATACCAGCACCTAAATCAGTATTTGTGGCAATTGTCTTTAAGCGATCTAAGGCAATTTCCGTTAAAGGTTGATCTGGTGGATAGAGGAAATAGGCATATGCGCGATCGCGCCCACGACCAACGCGTCCGCGCAATTGGTGCAGTTGGGAAAGTCCAAAGTTATCGGCACGTTCCACAATTAAGGTATTGGCATTGGCAATATCAAGGCCGCTCTCCACAATTGTTGTGCAAACCAGAACATCAAAATCGCGGTTCCAAAATCCTAAGATCACATCTTCTAACGTGCCTTCGCTCATCTGTCCGTGAGCGATTCGGATACGTGCTTCTGGTACCAACTCTTGAATTTTGCTTGCGGCACGATCAATTGATTCCACGCGATTGTGAATATAAAAGACTTGTCCATCTCTTAATAGTTCGCGGTGAATTGCCGCGCGAATCTGCGCATCTTCGGCAGGTCCAACATAGGTAAGAATCGGATGGCGTTCTTCCGGTGGCGTTGTAATCGTGGACATTTCGCGAATTCCAGTCACTGCCATTTCTAGCGTGCGCGGGATCGGCGTTGCCGACATCGCCAAGACATCGACTGTTGTACGCATCTTTTTCAGTGATTCTTTCTGTTCCACGCCAAAGCGCTGTTCTTCATCGACAACGACCAAGCCCAGATCTTTAAAGACCACATCTTGTGACAGCAAACGGTGAGTACCGATAACAACATCAACGCCACCGACAGTTAACTCTTTCAAAATATCTTTCGACTCTTTCGCGGTATTAAAACGTGACAAGCCAGCAACTTTGATTGGAAATCCCGCATATCTTTCGGTAAATGTTTTCTCGTGCTGCTGTACTAAGAGCGTCGTTGGCACAAGAACTGCAACTTGTTTACCATCTTGAACTGCTTTAAAAGCTGCACGAATGGCGATCTCGGTCTTGCCATAGCCCACATCGCCACAGATGATGCGATCCATCGGATAAGGCTTTTCCATATCGCGCTTTACTTCTTCAATAGTAGATAACTGGTCAGGCGTTTCGATATAAGAGAAAGCATCCTCTAGTTCACGTTGCCAAGGTGTATCGGCAGAGAAAGCAAAGCCCGGCGAACTAGTACGTGCGGCATATAGTCGAATTAGCTCGCCCGCAATTTGTTTAACTGCCTTGCGGGCGCGACCCTTAGCTTTCTGCCATTCACCGCTGCCGATACGGTGCACAGTTGGTGACTCGCCACCGATGTATTTACTTACCTGCTCCAAAGTATCGGTAGGTACAAAGACGCGATCACCGGGTTGACCGCGCTTAGCAGGTGCATATTCAATAACTAAATATTCGCGGGTAATTCCGCCAATGGTGCGCTGCACCATTTCAACATAACGGCCAATGCCGTGTTGTTCGTGAACCACAAAATCTCCGGCGCGTAATTCCAGCGGATCAACGGCTTGTTTACGCTTTGAAGGCATGCGCGCACCATCTTTCGCCGATGCTTTGCTGCCAGTTAGATCCCGTTCGGTTATAAATAAAATTCGCGCCGATAGCGATGTAAAGCCATGTGCGATTGCCGATTGCGTTATATGAATTGATCCCTTAGTTGGAATTGCTCGTAATTCCGGAACGATGACAACAGGTAAATCAGCGTTGCGGAAGATTCCGGCATAACGTTCGGCCATACCGTGGCCAGCTGCGGAGAAGATGATGGAAAAGCCTGCATCTACTGCGCTTTGCAGTGTGCTGATAGCGCGATCCATATCGGCACGCAGTGGATCTATCGCTTGGAAATCTAAGAAATCAGCGGCGTTATCTAAATCAGAGCCAAAAGGGTTAAATGCACGTGAAGTTAATTGGCAGCGCGTAATTTCTTCATTTAAACCATCCCAAGATAGATATGTCGCATCAGTTACTGGCAGCGGTGCAACCGCACCTAGGGCAGCATGTGACCAAGCTGCTTCAAAGAACTCTTCATTGGTTGCCAGCAAATCGATGGTGCGCATACGGATGCGCTCGTCATCGATAAAGATAACTTCAGTGCCTTGCGGCATCCGTTGCAAAATCGTTTGCGTTTGCTCAACCAAGATCGGGATTAGTGATTCCATGCCTTCAGTAGAAATGCCTTGGGCAACACGATCTAAAATTTCTATCGCAGCTGGATATTTCGCCTTGGCACTTTCGGCGCGTTGGCGAATATCTTCAGTCAGCAGAAGTTCGCGACAAGGCAGAATCGATAGTGATCCAATAACTGGTGTGGTTGTGCGCTGAGTGGCTACATCAAAGTAACTCATCTCTTCAATCTCATCGCCGAAGAAATCAATACGTACTGGATGCTCGGAAAGCGGTAAGAATAAATCAACGATTCCGCCACGAACGGCAAACTCACCGCGCTTTTCAACCAAGTCAGTGCGCGTATATGCCAGTTCCGTTAAATTGGTAATTAACCCAGTTAAATCTACTTCGCTACCGATCTCTAAAGATTGCAATGGCTGGCTGGCTAAATCTGCAATGAAGCGATGAATAACGGAGCGAATCGGTGCAACGACAATTGTATTTTCACCAAGTGGTTTTGCTAACGCAGCCAGCGTTGCTAGACGCCTTGCCACCGTGTCACTTCTTGGACTCAATCGCTCGTGTGGCAAAGTCTCCCAAGCCGGGAATTCCAGAACATGGTTATGTAATTCGCGCAGTTCGCTTGCTAAATCTTCAGCGCTACGGCTTGAGCTAGTCACAATCAGTAGAGATGATTTTTCAGCGATCTTGGCAAGTAAAAATGGATAGGTGGCGCTAGGTGCGATGATCTTCTTGGAATCGTGCAGGCAGGATGAAACAGCGCTCTCGCTGGCCAGCAACTGCACCAATGCACGCATTACACCCACCTGCTTTCCAATATATGAGAAAACGCAAACTGGCCCCGTTCCCAAAAGGGAGGGGGCTTGATGGGTTAAGTCTAACGCGCATATTTGCGGATCAAAGTCGCGCGTATTCCTGAGAGGATATGCCTGTGACACAGAGCCCCAATAACGCCAAGAACATCGCAAACGACGATGCGCTCTTACGCAGCGACGTTCGCAAACTTGGCGATCTCTTAGGGCAGTCGTTAGTTCGCCAAGAAGGTCAAGGGCTTTTAGATTTAGTTGAATCTGTGCGCAAAGGTGGCGGTAACGAGCTACTGGAGAAACTTTCAGTTGAAGATTCTGTGCAACTGGTGCGCGCATTTAGCACATACTTCCATTTAGCAAATGTGGCAGAACAAGTTCACCGTGCGCGAGTTCTTGCGCAGCAACGCGCAGCAGGTGGTTCCTGGTTAAGTCGGGCGATCGACAAGATCGAAGAGGCTTACAAAGCCCAAACACCTGGACACGAATTTACTCATGCACAGTTAGAACAGTGGATTAGCGAGCTAATGGTGCGCCCGGTCTTTACTGCGCACCCAACTGAAGCAGCCCGTCGTTCGATATTAAATAAATTAGGTGAGATCGCAAAGTTATTAGATCAAGATCTAAATCCGCGCCAACATGAACGTCTTGCCGAAACCGTTGATCTCTTATGGCAGACCGATGAATTGCGTTTAGACCGCCCAGAACCGCTTGATGAAGCGATGAACGCGCTTTACTATCTCGATGATTTGGCGCGCAACACAGTCCCGGAAGTTTTAAATGACTTTGCCCGCGAATTAAAGCGCCTTGGTATTGATCTGCCGGTTGATGCTCGCCCACTTACCTTCGGTACTTGGATCGGCGGTGACCGCGATGGAAACCCAAATATCACCGCGCAAGTAACTGAGGATGCGGTAATTCTTCAAGTGGCCCACGCAATTCGCACAACGATCGCCGCCATGGATGAGCTGCGCCAATTGCTTTCAGTTTCAACACGTATTACCGGCGCAACGCCAGAACTTACTGCTTCAGTGCAACGCGACTTGAAAAATATTCCAGAATTTGAAGAGCGTTTCTTACGCCTTAATCAACAAGAGCCATATCGCTTAAAGGCAACTGCGATCGTGCATCGTCTGGCTTTTACTCGCAGCCGCCATGCAGCGGGTAGCGCTCATGTGCCTGGGCGCGATTATGCAAACTCTGCTGAATTAATTGCAGATCTAACTTTGATGCGCGATTCACTCTTTGCCCACCGCGGTGAATTAATAGCAACTGGCTTACTAGAACGCACTATTCGCAGTATCGCTGCCTTCGGCCTAACCCACGCGACCTTAGATATTCGTGAGCATTCTGATGCGCACCACAACTTGCTTAAGCAAGTAATGCCAGCGGGATATCTCGAACTCTCACATGAGGCTAAATTCCCAGTTTTGATCAAAGAACTTGGTTCATCAGCGCAGATTAAGACAAGTGGTTTAGATGCTGCCGGCCAGAAGACTTTCGCTACCTTTAAAGCGATTGACGATTTAATTGAACGCTTTGGTCCAGAAGTCATCGAGACCTATATCGTTTCAATGACTAAAGGTGCCGACGATTTAATTGCATCTGCAGTAATTGGAAAAGCCGCTGGCTTAGTTGATATTGATAAGAAAATCGCCAAGATCGGCTTTGCTCCGCTACTTGAAACAGTTGCTGAACTTCGCGCAGCTGGTGAGATTCTTGAGAAGTTGCTTTCTGATCCAACTTATCGCGCCTTGGTAAAGCTACGTGGAGATGTGCAAGAGGTAATGCTCGGTTATTCCGATTCCAATAAAGATGCCGGTATCGCAACTAGCCAATGGGAGATCCACCGCGCACAGCGCATATTGCGAGATGTGGCGATGAAATATGGCGTAACGCTGCGCCTGTTCCATGGTCGTGGTGGTTCAGTCGGTCGTGGTGGCGGACCAACTTATGATGCACTTGTTGCTCTTCCTTGGGGATCAGTTGATGGCCAGATAAAGATGACTGAACAAGGCGAAGTAATTAGCGATAAGTACGCACTGCCTGCACTTGCTCGTGAAAACGTGGAATTGACTCTTGCGGCATCGTTGGAAGCAACGATTCTTAATCGCGGACCGCGCCAAAGCGCCGAAGATCTAGCAAAGTGGAATGAATGTATGAATTTGATTAGCGATTCATCATTTGCTCGTTATCGCACCTTAATTGATCATCCTGATCTGCCGGCATATTTCTACGCCTCAACTCCAGTAGAACAACTTGGAAATCTATTCCTTGGTTCGCGTCCATCGCGTCGCCCAGATGCAGCCGGTGGCCTTGATTCGCTGCGCGCTATTCCTTGGGTATTTGGTTGGACGCAATCACGCCAAATTGTTCCGGGTTGGTATGGCGTTGGATCTGGCTTAAAGGCCGCGCGCGAAGCTGGAAAAACAGATGTCTTAAAGAAGATGCTTACTGATTGGCACTTCTTCCATACCTTTATCAGCAATGTGGAAATGACTTTAGCTAAGACTGATTTAGTAACTGCAAAACGTTACGTTGAAACCCTGGTGCCAAAAGAGTTGCATCATTTCCTAGATACAATTACTGAAGAATTTGAACTTACCGTGAAAGAGATCTTGGCTTTGACTGGTAAGACTGCATTGCTGGGAGATCAACCAATTTTGGCGCGCACTTTGCAAGTACGTGATGCGTACCTATCACCACTGCATCTGCTGCAGGTTAACTTGCTACATCGAGTTCGTACCGCGGGAGATGCATCCGATGCCACGTTGATCCGTGCGTTACTGCTGACTATTAACGGTGTTGCCGCCGGCCTACGTAATACTGGCTGATCTGCGCGAAATCAACTATTAAATTTAGATTGAGTTAAATCCAGCCCTTTTTCGATCAGCGATTCCACAACATCTGCGCCGCGATCTAAGAATTCTGCTAAATCTTTCTTCTCTTCTTTACTAAATTGCTTAAGGACAAAGTCTGCGGGATCTTGTTGACCCATCGGGCGACCAATCCCTAAGCGCACGCGGAAATATTCTGGTGAATCAAAGGCAGAGGTAAGTGATTTAAGGCCGTTGTGGCCATTGTCGCCACCGGCAATCTTCGCGCGAATTGCTGCAAATGGAATATCTAACTCATCGTGCAGAACAATTATTTGGCTAGGTTCAACTGAATAGAAGTTAGCCAGCGCCTTTATTGGTCCGCCGGATTCATTCATGTAACTCTTAGATTTAGCGAGCACCACTGAAAAAGCATCGACACCGACGCCTAATTTGTAGGCGGCGATGTCGGTGCGTGACTTATGAGAACTTAACTTTACGTTGTGGCGTTTAGCGAGTTCATCTATAACCATCTGACCAACGTTGTGGCGAGTGGCTTCATATTGTTCGCCCGGGTTACCGAGACCAACAATTATCCAAGGAGATGAACTCACAGGAGAAAGAGTAAGGCTAGTTAGTCCTTCTTCTCGGCATCAGGTGCTGGTGCCGCTGCTGCATCTGCAACAGGTGCTACGACAGCAACTTCTTCAACCGCAGTTGAACGCTCAGATAGGTGGACCACGATTGTCTTTGGATCAGAGATCAAGACAACGCCTGCAGGTAGCGCAACGTTTTCGGCGTATAGAGATTGGCCGGCTGCAAGACCTGTGAGGTCGAGAGTGAAGAATGAAGGAATCGCAGTTGCTTCAACTTCAACTTCAATTGTGTGGTTAACGTGCTCAAGAATTCCATCACGATCGTGTTCACCTTCTGTGTGAACAGGAACTCCAACAGTTACCTTTTCACCGCGACGAACAGCAACTAGATCGATGTGCTCAAGGATCTGCTTTAGCGGATGGCGAACGATCGCCTTTGGAAGTGTTAGCTGATCTGTGCCATCAATGTTTACTTGTAGAAGAACGTTTGATTGCTTTAGAGCAACGCCGAGTTCGCGTGCTGGCAGCGTGATGTGCTGTGGCTTCTCGCCATGGCCGTAGATAACTGCAGGAACAAGACCTGCTACTCGTGCACGACGAGACGCACCCTTACCGAATTCAGTACGTGTTGTGCCAGTGATCTTGATTTCAGCCATTTTAATTACTCCTGTTAGTTTTCATTTATTTTGCTTGGAATACTTCGGTTACTACACAAAGTCCCAGCAGGAGTTAAATCCTTACCGTCGATTACGGAGTTTTTCACCCTCGCCGGAAACTATGAGGGCGATATTAGCCTGAGTTAGCTGTGGCCGTCAAAAAGGCTAGTTACTGAGCCATCTTCAAAGACTTCGCGGATCGCACGCGCCAGAAGCGGTGCGATTGAGAGGACGGTCAATCCATCAAAGCGCTGATCTTCACTTAGTGGCAGCGAATCTGTAACTACGACTTCGGTGACCTTAGATTCCTTCAAGCGCTCAACAGCTGGTCCAGAAAAGACGGCGTGAGTTGCGGCAACGATTACCTCTTTGGCACCGGCTGCAAATAGGGCATCAACGGCCTTTGTGATTGTGCCGGCAGTATCGATCATGTCATCGATAACAACACATGTTTGGCCTTCGACTTCACCAACAACTTTGCCGGTTACTGATTCATTTGGAACACGTGGATCGCGCGTCTTATGGATAAATGCGATTGGGCAACCGCCGAGTAGCTCTGACCAACGTTCGGCAACGCGCACGCGACCAGAGTCTGGTGAAACGATTGTTAAACGAGAGCGGTCAACTTTGCTGCCGACGTAATTTGCCAGCATCGGTAGTGCGAACAAGTGATCAACCGGACCATCAAAGAAACCTTGAATTTGTGAAGTATGTAGATCAACCACCATTAAACGATCAGCGCCGGCAGTCTTATAAAGATCAGCCATTAAACGAGCGGTGATTGGTTCGCGGCCACGATGTTTCTTATCTTGACGGGCGTAACCATAGAACGGTGCGACAACTGTGATGCGCTTGGCTGATGCGCGCTTTAGCGCATCGATCATGATCAGTTGTTCCATGATCTGCTTATTTACAGGAGCTGTGTGGCTTTGGATAACAAAGGCATCACAACCGCGAACAGATTCTTCGAAGCGAACAAATATCTCGCCATTTGCAAAGTCATAGGCAGATGTTGGAGTTAGTGGAATTCCAAGTTCGGCAGCGACTGCATCAGATAGCTCTGGAAATCCGCGTCCTGAGAAGAGTCGAAGTCTTTTTTCTGAGGATAAACGAATTTCGCTCAAGGAAATTAGCCCTTCTTCTCGTCGCTATGTCGCGCCGCAGCCTCGGCTGCCTCTGCAGATTTAGCAGATTGTGTACCGGATCGCTTGCGCATGACCCAACCTATTACATTTCTTTGCTTACCTCTAGCGACACCCATGGCACCGGCTGGAACATCCTCTGTAATAACAGATCCGGCGGCGGTGTATGCCCCATCACCAATTGAAAGTGGCGCAACCAACATTGAATCGCTACCGATTCGGACGTGATCTCCGACAGTTGTGTGGTGCTTTTCTACACCATCGTAGTTAACAAAGATTGTTGCAGCGCCGATATTGGTGCCTTCACCAATAGTTGCATCGCCCACGTAGGAAAGATGCGGAACTTTAGATCCATCTCCAACTTTGGCATTCTTCATTTCGACAAATGCGCCAGCTTTGGAATCTGTCCCGAGCACAGTGTCTTTGCGTAAATATGAATAAGGACCAACGTTGGCACCTTTACCGATAGTTGCTTCAAAGCAATGTGATTCAATAATTGTGGCACCGCTTAATACCCTGCAAGATTCCAGGACTGCTCGCGGTCCAATTACGGCGCCCGTTGCGATCGTAGTCTTTCCGAGAATTGCTGAGCCTGGATAAATAGTTACATCGTTTTCGATCATTGCTGTGGCATCGATCCAGGTTGTTGTTGGGTCAACGATCGTTACCCCAGCGCGCATAAAACCTTCATTTATCTGATCGCGCATTAGTGCGGCACTTTCCGCTAACTGCATGCGATCATTTACACCGAGAATTTCGACGAAATCTTCAATCAGAGCTGCGGCAATTGAGCCGCACTCATTACGCAAGATTTCAATAACATCAGTTAGATAGAGCTCGCCTTGCGAATTATCGGTACTTAACTTACCGATAGCAGCACTTAATTTCTGAGCGTCAAAGGCATATACCCCAGAATTTACTTCGTAGATCGCCTTTTCCATTTCATCAGCATCGCGTTCTTCAACGATGCGTAGTAACGATCCATCATCGGCGCGCACAATGCGTCCATAGCCAGTTGGATCTGGGTGCTCTGCAGTAAGCACTGTTGCGGTAAAGCCACCTGCATGGTGCAGATCAAGGAGTTGCTGCAATGAGCCACTGGTCAGAAGTGGAGTATCGCCAGCTAAAATTAAAATTGTTCCGGCAAGTTTTAAATCTGCGAGCGCAAGCTGCGTTGCATGTCCGGTGCCGCCGCGACGTTCTTGAAAGATCGTAGTAACAGTTGGTGCAATCTCGGAAAGATGGGATTCAACTGCTTCGCGCCCTGCACCGACAACCACGCGCACTTGCTTTGGTTTTAGCGATTGAACTGCGTAAAGCACATGGCCTACGAGTGAGCGCCCAGCGACTTCGTGCAGAACTTTTGGTGTGGAAGATTTCATACGAGTGCCTTCACCGGCGGCGAGAACAACAACCGTTTCTAGGTTTGTACTCATGAAGGTAAGTCTAACTGGTGGGTTTGGCTCCGCCACCAGGTATCGATCCTGGACCCTGGGCTTCAAAGGCCCATGTGCTAGCCACTACACAATGGCGGAACGCATATTCTCCCTCATAAATGCGAGTGCTCGCGACCATTAACGCATCGCGCAACACTGTGGGGCTACCTCGCCGCTAGCCTGTACCTCTATGAGCGCTAATCGCGATGAAGTAGACCGCCTAATTGCGGCCTGGAAGCGCGAACGCCCCGATCTCGATCTAAGCCCATTTGCGGTCTTAAGTCGTATCTCGCGAATTTCGCGCAATTTAGATATCGCTCGACGTGATGCATTTGCAGATTTAGAAACATGGGGCTTTGATGTTTTAGCTGCGCTGCGTCGCGCCGGAGATCCTTACCAACTCTCCCCCGGTGAACTCATGCAGGAAACGCTGGTTACCAGTGGCACCATGACCAACCGGTTAGATCACTTAGAAGAGTTGAAATTAATAACTCGCCAACCAGATCCAAACGATGGTCGCGGTTCACTCGTCACTTTAACTGCATCTGGAATGCGCGCCGTAGATAAAGCGTTGGAAGGTTTACTTGAACATGAACGGGATTTGTTAAAGGGCTTAAGCCGCGACGAACGATTGGCGTTGGCTGATTTGCTGAGCGTGCTTGCCGCGCATTTGGAAGAGAGTTAAATAACTTTAGCGCCAGGCACTGGGCCATAAGCCCGGGCGACGCTGCCGACAACTCCGCTTGATGTCAACGCCACCGCTAGATCTAGCCCTTGTTCTTCATCGGCAACTAAAAATGCAACAGTTGGACCAGAGCCAGAAACAATTGCGCCAAGTGCGCCATATTCTTCACCAACATCTAAAACTAATGTCAGCGCCGGGCGCAGAGAACAGGCAGCAGATTGCAGATCATTTTGTAGCGCAAGTCCTACTGCTTTGGGATTGGCTGCCAGTAATGATTGCATCAGCGCATCGCTAGTTTGGGGAGCTGCAATATCTAAACCAGCACGCAGCCGATCACACTCTTGATAAACCGCAGGCGTAGATAGACCAACGCTAGATAACGCCAAAACCCAGTGATAAGTACCGCGCGATAAAGCTGCCGTTAATTGATCACCACGTCCTTGGCCGATTGCAGTGCCACCGGTAATCATAAAAGGCACATCGCTGCCAAGCTTTGCTCCAAATTCCAACATCTCTTCGCGCGACATCTCTAATGCAAATAACTCATTTAATCCAACAATTACCGCTGCCGCATCTGCGCTACCGCCAGCCATTCCACCGGCAACTGGGATCGATTTATTCACTTCTATATGGATATCTAACGCAAAGTCATAGTCATCGGCGATTAATTGCGCAGCTTTTACTGCCAAATTAGTGGCATCTGCCGGCACGCCATGAGTGTGATCGCCGGTGATCGCAATCGTGATGCCAGAGCCAGGCGCCGTTTTACTTATCGTGACATCGTCATAAATCGAGATCGCTTGAAAGACTGTTACTAAATTATGAAATCCATCTGCTTCGCGCGGACCAACTGCCAATTGCAGATTTACTTTGGCAGGAACGCGCACCGTAACGGTTGCGTTAGATGAATTTGGCACGTTAAGACTCTAAACCCTGTTGTGCGATTTTGCAGAAACCATGGATATCTAGCGATTCACCGCGCAGCGTTGGATCAATTCCGGCGGCAATTAGGTGTGCTTCGGCGGCGCCTGATCCGCCATATCTTGATGACAAGGCAGCGCGTAACATTTTGCGACGTTGCGCAAAAGCTAGATCAATAATGGTAAATACTTCTTTGCGCAGCGTTGCATCTCCAGGCGTTGCTCGGCGCGTAAATCCCACCAGCTTTGAATCAACATTGGGAGCTGGCCAGAAGATAGACCGTGAGACAGATCCAGCGCCAGTAACTTCGGCCCACCAGGCAGCTTTAACTGATGGAATTCCATACTCTTTGGTATTTGGTTTAGCGGCTAAACGATCGGCGACTTCTGCCTGCACCATAACTACACCGCTGCGTAGAGTTGGCAGAATCTCCAAGAGATGGAGAAAAACCGGAACCGAAACGTTGTAGGGCAAGTTAGCGACTAAAACTGTTGGATCTGCTGGCAAATTCTTTAATTGCAGAGCATCTTGATTTAACACGGTTAACAAGTGCGCGCGATCGCTGTGCGCAGCTGCCGTGATGGGTAGTTGATTTGCTAAACGAGTATCAATTTCAACTGCAACCACGCTGGCTGCTTCTTCCATCAGAGCCAACGTCAATGAACCAAGTCCGGGGCCGATCTCTAGCGCGATATCAGTTGCAGTAATTCCTGCGGTGCGCACGATCTTGCGGCAAACGTTGGCATCAATTACAAAGTTCTGGCCCAGAGCTTTAGCTGGTTTTAAATCCAATTGCGCAGCTATGGAGCGAATTTCGGCCGCACCTAGCAAGGTCATAAGGTGGAACCTGCGGCAAATAAACCAAATATCCGCTCTGCGTTATCAGATAGCGCTTGGGCGAGAGTTCCCACGCTCTCGTTACGTTCTTCGGCCATCGCTCGCACAATATTTGCAATCTGTGCCGGGGTATTTAACGCACCGCGATTAGGCATGGGTGCTAAAAATGGTGAATCTGTTTCAACTAGTAATTGGTCGTAAGGAACTAGCTTTACCGCCTCGCGCAAATCTGGTGCGTTCTTAAAAGTTAAGGTGCCAGCAAAGGAAAGTATGTAACCGCGATCGATGCAGAGCTTTGCCATAGCGACATCGCCGGAAAAGCAATGAAATACCGTCTTCTCAGGTGCGCCAACTTCCAGCAGAATAGAAAGAACATCATCGTGCGAATCACGGTCATGGATAACTAGCGCTTTCTTGGTTCTCTTTGCTAATTCAATATGCCATTTAAAGGAATCTTGTTGGCGCTTACGTAGCTCTGGCGGGGTGCGGAAATAATCAAGCCCAGTTTCACCAATTGCTCGTACACGCGGATGCATCGCTAGCGCTTCAATTATCTTTAGATCAGCGTCCATATCAGGTACAACAGGTGCTTCATTGGGGTGCAGTGCAACGGCTGCTAATACGCGATCATCAAAATGTTCGGCAGCGGCCACACACCATTTTGATTGTTCTGCTGAATAACCAACTTGCACAACTCGATCAACGCCGGCGGCTTTGGCATCATCTAATACTTGTTTAACTGCATCTGAATCAGGGGCGGCATCAGTGACAATTTCCAAATGTGCGTGGGCATCTACGGTTGGAACAGGTAAAGGTTTCGGCGCTGGCGCCAGCGGGCGATCAATATCGCGATTGTGGCGATCTGCCATAGAAAATTACTCTTTGATCTCAAGTCGTGGAAATAGGACTGGAGTCTTGGTCACGATCGTTCCTTCTGGTAACTGACCCCACGTTGCAACGTTGGAAATTATTTGCGCAGAAAGTGCTCCAATTGATTTATTTGCACCCAAACTTTCCCACAAGATTTCAGTTGTGGCAGGCATTACTGGGTGCAACAAGACAGCCAGTGCGCGCAAAGATTCTGCGGTGTTATACAGAACTTCATTTAGCTCAGCCTTATTGGCCTCATCTTTAGCCAGAATCCAAGGCTCTTTCTCGGTGACATAGCCATTTACCTTCTTGCAGAAATCCATTACCGAGGTAATTCCGCCTTGGAAATCAAGGGCAACCATTGCAGCATCTGCCTTCGCCACTGTGGCAGTTAGCGCAGCGCTTAGCCCAGCATCTGTTGCTATCGCCGGAACTTTACCTTCGCAATATTTTTCAATCATCGCAGCCAAGCGTGATGCCAAGTTGCCAAAATCATTTGCTAATTCAGATGTGTAACGCGCTGACATATCCTCCCAAGAGAAAGAGCCATCACTGCCGAAGGGAATTGCCCGCAAGAAGTAATAACGGAAAGCATCAACGCCAAAGTGATCGGTGATATCCGATGGTGCGATACCTGTTAACTTGCTCTTACTCATCTTTTCGCCACCGACCAGTAACCAGCCGTGGGCAAATACTTTCTTCGGAACTTCGAGCCCTGCTGCCATCAACATTGCAGGCCAAATCACGGCGTGAAAGCGCAGAATATCTTTTCCAACTAAATGCACATCTGCGGGCCAAGTCTGTGCAAATTTCTTACCACCTTCAGAATCCGGCGCATCAGTTAAACCAACTGCAGTTGCGTAGTTAAGCAAGGCATCAAACCAAACGTAGACAACTTGATCGGTATCCCACGGAACGGGAATTCCCCAATCAAATGTCGAACGCGAGATAGATAAATCTGAAACGCCACCTTCTAGAAAGGAGACAACTTCGTTGCGCGCGCTTTCCGGTTGGCAAGCGTCAGGATTTTTATGATAGTGCTCAAGCAGCGGCTCAACAAAGGCGGATAATCTAAAGAACCAGTTATTTTCATTTACCAGCTCAACTGGCTTGCTATGGATCGGACAGAGTTTTTGACCATCGGCATCAATCAAATCACCTGGTAGTTTAAATTCTTCACAGCCAACACAGTATGGACCTTCATATTTGCCGGCGTAAATGTGTCCAGCATCTTTTAGCGATTGTAAGAACTTTTGAACTCGCTCTGTGTGGCGCGGTTCAGTCGTGCGAATAAAGTCATCGTTTGCGATATTTAGCGCTTGCCAATTAGGTTTCCAGGCATCAGCAACTAACTTATCTACCCAGGCTTGCGGTGCCACGCTATTTTGTTCAGCGGTGCGCATGACTTTCTGTCCATGCTCATCTGTGCCGGTTAAGAACCAGACTGATTCACCGCGTTGGCGATGCCAGCGAGTTAGAACATCGCCGGCGACCGTTGTATATGCATGGCCAATATGTGGCGCATCATTTACATAGTAAATCGGCGTTGTTAGATAGAAAGACTTCACGAGCGCATCTTATTCGCATCAACAACGGCTGCATAAACGATCCGCTTAGGCAGGTCGAATTCATCTGCAACTGTGGAAATCGCGCTCTTACGATCCATTCCGGCAGCCTCAAATTCGCGGACCCGGGCGACCATATCTGTGGCAGATTTTTCTGCCGTTCCGACTTCGGCGCCAGCGATAACTAGCGTTATCTCACCTAAAACTTCTTTGCTTTGGGCCCATTGCAAGAGCTCATTAATTGAACCGCGAATCGTTTCTTCATAAGTTTTTGTCATTTCACGACAGATTGCACCACGGCGATCGCCACCGAAAATAGTTTTAGCATCTTGCAGAGATTCAACTAAGCGATGAGGTGCTTCAAAGAAGACCATGGTGCGCTCTTCAAAGCGCAGCGCTTCAAAAGTTGCTTGGCGGGCACCAAGTGCGCGCGGGGTAAATCCTTCAAAGGTGAAGCGATCTGTTGCTAATCCAGAGAGTGCAATCGCCATTACAGGTGCACTCGGCCCAGGAATTACCTTTACCTCTAATTTTTCTGCCATTGCATCGCGAGCTAAGCGAAATCCCGGATCGCTAATTGTTGGCATTCCAGCATCAGATACAACTAAAACATTTTTACCAGAGCGCAGATATTGCAAGATCTCTTCACTTCGTTCTGTTTCATTTCCATCGAAGAATGAAATTACCTTGCCGGTAAATGTCACACCGATATCTGAACAGAGGCGATGAAAGCGACGCGAATCTTCGGCGGCAATTATTTCTGCGCTGGTGATCGCATCTTTTAGGCGCGGGCTAGCATCAAGGGGATTTCCCAGAGGAGTCGCCGCCATCGTTAAAGCCATAGGTACATCCTCTCAGTACGCTAAGCATGTGAAAACCCGCATCTATGTTGGCGCGATCGCCCTAGCTGCATTGGCCTTGCGTTTACTGCACTTGGGAACACCAAAAGGATTTGTCTTTGATGAGGTTTATTACGTCGATGGCGCCCGCGATTATTTAGCGCATGGCGTTGAAGTAACTGGCAAGGGCCCGGAATTTGTAGTCCATCCCCCGATTGGTAAATGGCTGATCGCACTCGGGATCAAACTCTTTGGAGATAACGAGTTCGGTTGGCGCTTTATGGGAGCTTTACTCGGCTCGCTAATGATTGTCATTATCGCCCTGATCGCACATCGTTTATTCCGCAATACCTTCTTAACCATTGCAGCAAGTGCGCTAATGGCGATGGATGGTCTGGCCCTTGTTCACTCGCGCACTGCACTTTTAGATATCTACCTAGCTTTCTTTATTCTGCTGGCTACTTACTTCTTCTTGATGCGTTGGCATTGGTGGGCCGGCCTGGTACTTGGGCTTGCGATCGCGACTAAATGGAGCGGGCTTTACTATCTCGCACTCTTTGCGCTGGTTGCGCTCTATCGCGCCTTTGCCCATCACACCGGACGCGACTTGATAAAACCAACTATAAAAACTTTCCTTCAATATGCGTTGCTACCAATTTCAATTTACTTAGCTTCCTGGACCGGTTGGTTTGTAACAAGCCGCGGTTGGGCTCGCGATTACTCAAATAATGTAATCGCATCATTTATTCACTATCACTCGCAGATGTTGGGCTTTCACACCGGCTTAGTTGAAAAACATGCTTACCAAGCAAATCCCTGGAGTTGGTTGGTAATGGGACGGCCGACTTCCTTCTTCTATGAAACACCGAAAAGTTGTGGTGCTAGCCATTGTTCGCAAGAAGTTTTAGCGCTGGGAACACCATTTCTGTGGTGGATTGGCGCAATCGCTTTTGTGGTAGTTATAGGTTTTTGGATTAGATCTTTTGTAACTAAACGCTATGAGCCGCCGCTAAATATAATTGTTGCTGGTATTGCCGCTGGCTACCTGCCTTGGTTCTTCTTTCAGAAACGAACAGTATTTTCTTTCTACGCAATCGTTTTCGAACCATTTCTAATTCTCGCCATTATCTATTGCGCTTACGTTGCGCTACTGAACTTTGAAAATAGCCGGAATACCTACATATTCATAAGTTTTATCGGCCTTGCCATATTCATCAACTTTATATATTTCTTACCGCTATTTACCGGCGATGTAATTACCTACGATTCGTGGCAGGCCCGTATGTGGCTGCCCTCGTGGGTTTAACGTTTAACTGCGCTATTCGTTAGCGGCGCGGTTCTCTTTTAGTCGAGCAACTGCTTCATCGGCTAATTGCTGGTCAAAGATCTCATCTCTAGATGGAGCAGCGGCGGCAAGTGCTTCACGTTCGAGTAGCTCTTGCTCTTCACTCCACTGTCCAGGCGTCGTTAGATCAATTACCCGCTTAGGCACAATCGCCTTTGGCGCATTTACATAAGTTGGAACTGGTACCGAATTAGGTTGCCATTCGCCACGAGCGGCGGCGGTTCCTTTCGGCAAAATAGTTACACCAGTTAGCTCACGTTCAGAAAGTGGTATCCAATGTTCAGTGCTCTGCTTTGGTGCCACAACTTCTGAAAGATTTGTTGATGAAACGCCAGCAGTGCTGCGATGTATTTGGGTGACGCGACGTTTTTGCATACGTTCAGTATTGCTCTGATGGCGCACTAGCGCTAAATACAGAACGAAGGCAACTACCGGAATTCCTACAAATGAAAGAGCAAGAGTTTGCATAATCGCACCCACTATCGTCATTGCAAATGAAATTAGAATTATTGCGAAGATGATTCGTCGACGTAAAAGTTGTTGTGCAACTTTTGCTTCGCGATCTAAATCTATGTGAATTACTCCAGTACCAGAACTTCCGCCTGGAGAATTACTGGCAACGATTCGAAGTGCGCTCTTATATCTTTCAACGCTCTTGCCAGAGAATTCATTTCTATCGTGGACCCAGCGCGGCAGGAAGTAAGCAACCCACATGCCGATGATCGAGAGATAGATAATTCCTGAAGCCATGATGAACCAAGGTTAGAGGAGCACCCCTCAGACTCTGTGGATTTAGAGGGTTAAATAACCTGAGTATTTTCTTTAACGAAACAGACGTGATCACGCCAACTTCCATCAATATGTAAGTAACGCGGGCGCGCACCCTCTAATTGATAGCCTGCTTTTTCAGCTACACGAATCGATGCCAGATTTTCGGGGCGGATATTAATTTCAATCCGGTGCAGTTTGAGAGAGTTAAAGCCAAAGTCGGTAACTGCCTGGACGGCTTGAGTTGTATATCCGCGGTTGGCATAGGCCTGATCAATCCAATAACCGATATGCGCACCGCGCATCGCGCCATACATAACGCCTCCCATCGTTATCTGGCCAATTAGATTCTTACCTTGGCCATCTACCTGCCAGATGGCCAACGAATATGAGCGCCCTTGACGGCCTTCGCGGCGATGCCAACTGACCATCTCAAAGAATGTGGGAAGTGATTGCGAGCTTCTTTCACCAGGAACTTGAGGAAGTGTCGCCTCCCATTCACCTAGCCAATCTCTATTCTCATTTCGAACGCGCAACCAGCGTTTGCGATCACGCCAACGCAGCGGCTGCAGAACGAGCTCGCCCGTTTTTAACTTTACTGGCCAATTCTCTGACATTTATCGATCGCAGCTTTTAAATATATCGACGTTCGAGAACAACAACGGTTACATCCGAGCCTGCTGTGATCTTTACATCGCCTTCCGGAACCGCAATCAGTGCATTGGCATCGGAGAGAGTGGTCTGCTCATCTTGCACACTAGATCCTTCGGAGAAGAGCGGCATTACAGATTTACCATCTTCAGAAAGGACCGCACGAATATAAGAGCGGTTATCACTTGTTGAGGTAATCGCTTTCTCAAGTTTGGCTTTAATCGATGGGCGATGGATGGTTGCCGCCCCCAACATGGTCCGGATCATTGGGCGGATAAATAGCTCAAAGGAGATATATGCAGCAACGGGATCTCCTGGCAAAGTAACAACCGGAGTTTTATCTGGTCCGATTACTCCAAAGTTATGGCGGCCGCTAGATTCAATCGCTATATCTACAGTTGTAATCTCACCCATTGCTGACAATGTTCGCGTGATTAAATCAAATGAATCATCTTTACGTTCTCCGCTAATAATTATTAAGTCAGCACGAACTAATTGGTCTTCAATAACAGATTGCAACTGGGCTTCATCATCGGGAATTGTGTGTACTCGGTAAGCAACTGCCCCGACTTCGCGCACTGCGGTAGTAAGTAGCCAAGAATTAGTTTCATACTCTTCGCCATCTTTTAGCGCTTTACCTGGCTCAACTAAATCAGGCCCAGCAGAGAGGACAACTACACGCGGATGTGGACGAGTTGGTAGGTGATCACGGCCAATTGAGGCCGCAAGTCCTATCTGAGTCGAGCGAATTCGTGAGCCAGATTTTAAAACTAGGCGTTCACCAGCGTAGATATCTTCGGCGAGAGTTGCACCGTGCGCATCAAGTAGCGCCATATCAAATGCATCTAATGGACGACAAATCTCAATAAGAGAGGAGAGGAACTCATCCACGCGCATTCGGTCTGGCATAATCAGCAACACTACTTCTTGAGTAACCAATTATTGGGGATTTACGTGAGCGCATCGAGTGAGAAATCCAATCTCCGCAATCGCCATCGCTTTGAACGGCGCGAAAGATATCTAGATCACTCTTTTGCATACCTTGCGACTTCACTGGAATTTCAAAAGGCTACACATATTGCCAGTTACATCTCTTATGGGGATGAACCCAGCACATCAGAGTTAAATACTGCGCTTCTAAAAAATGGAAAAACTCTATATCTGCCGCGAATTAGTGGGAAAGATCTCGAATGGGTTAAGTGGCAAGGCGATCAGAGCCAATTACTTCCCAGCAAGTTTTCAAGAAATATTCTGGAACCGGTCGGTGATGCAATTTCCGATAAATTGGTAATTGAGTTAATAGTCGTCCCTGCGCTGCGAATCGATCGCGCTGGTTATCGCTTGGGACAAGGCGGTGGTTTTTATGATCGCGCGCTCTCGCACTTAAGTGCCTGGAGCGTTGGCTTGATCCATCCTGATGAAATCTCCAGTGAAGATCTTCCACGCGAGGACTTTGATATTCCGCTTAATGCGGCAGCTACACCAGATTTATTGCTACGTTTTAAAAGTTAATTTGCCGGCAGGTTTCGCGCCATCACGATTCGCTGAATTTGATTTGTGCCCTCATAAATCTGTGTGAGTTTGGCATCGCGCATCATTCGTTCGACTGGGTAGTCAGAGACATATCCATAACCACCCAAGACCTGCACCGCATCTTGCGTCACCTTCATCGCCACATCGCTGGCAAAGGTTTTACTTGCCGCAGAGAAGAATTTCAGGTCTTTATCGCCTCGTTCGCTGCGCGCGGCAGCTGCATAAGTTAATTGACGGGCGGCTTCGATATTCATCGCCATATCCGCCAACATAAATTGCACGCCTTGAAAATCAAAGATCTCTTTCCCAAATTGTTTGCGCTCATGTGAATATTTCGCAGCAACATCTAAGGCACCTTGCGCAATTCCGAGTGCTTGCGCGGCGATAGTGATGCGAGTGTGATCCAATGTATCCATAGCGATTGCAAATCCAGCACCGACTTCACCGATACGGCGATCATCGCCGATAGTTACGTTATCAAAATAAACTTCTCTGGTTGGAGATCCGCGAAAGCCCATCTTCTTCTCGGGGGCACCAAATGAAACTCCAGGATCAGATTTTTCAACGATAAATGCCGTTATGCCCTTTGAACCTTTACTTGGATCAGTCTGCGCAATGACGGTATAGAACTCTGATACCCCGGCATTGGAAATCCATTTTTTGCTTCCGTTAATAACCCAGTTATCACCGTTGCGCTCAGCTTTTGTTTTAAGTGCAGATGCATCTGAACCAGCTTCAGATTCTGAGAGACAGTATGAGAAACCTTTGCCTTTGGCTAGCTGTGATAACCAACGCTCTTTCTGGTCATTATTACCTCCTAAAATCAGAGGTAGCGAACCAAGTTTATTTACTGCAGGAATTAAAGATGATGATGCACAAACTCGAGCGACTTCTTCAATAATTATCACGACAGCTAGCGCATCTGCACCTTCGCCACCAAATTCGGTTGGAACATGCGCCGCACTTAAACCAGACTTTAAAAGTGCATCAGCGGCTTCTTGCGGAAAGCGATGGTCTTCATCAACAGCTGCAGCATGCGGTGCGATCTCATTTTCGGCAAGAGATCGTACGCTGGCGCGCAAATCGTTATATTCAGATGGCAGCGCATACAAATCATTGGTCGTCATTTTTTCTCTTTTGCATCCTTTGCTGCTAATGAAGTTAAGTAGGCATTGTATTGAGCAAGTTCATCGGGCTCACCCATCGCAGCCATTCGCGTTTCATTGCGATCTATACGTTTGGTCTCCCGCTTGTCATCGCGCATCCACTGAATAAAGGTTGCCACAAGCGCCAGCAAAATTGGAATTTCACCCATTGCCCACGCGATAGAACCACCAGCGTGCTGATCGGCTAGTAAATCTAGATTCCAAGGGGTTTGCAGAGCTGCAAAATATCCTTGATCGATCACGGTAGAAGTTGAGATTAGCGCGATTGCGAAGAAGGCGTGGATGCTCATCGCTGCAAAGAGGATGACGATACGAACTAAATGCGGCACTTTTCGCGGATTGGGATCGATTCCAATAATTACATGGAAGAAGAGAATGCCAGCTAAGAGGAAGTGCACGTTCATAACTAAATGACCCAGGTGTGATTGCATCATATTTCCAAAGAGTGGCGTCATATAGAGAACAAATAGTGAACCATCAAAGAGCGCCAATATAACTACCGGATTTGTAACGATCCCAGCAGGCTTGGAATGTAGAAGCGCAATTAGCGTTCCACGAACACCGCGTTCTTCTTGGCTGCGACCTTGCGGCAAAGTACGCAGCGCCAATGTGATTGGTGCGCCTAAGACAATTCCGATTGGTGCGATCATGCCAAGTGCCATGTGCGCGATCATGTGATATTCAAAAGTAAATTTGGCATACACGCCCAAACCGCCACTGGTTGCATAATCAATAACGCTAATTCCTAGCGCAAAGGCAACGGTGCGACCAACTGGCCATTTATCGCCACGTCGCGACAAAATAACTACACCTTTTATATAAAGTGCAACTGCGGTAATTAAGACAGCGATCATTAAGGCATCAGGATCGTAGAGTGAAATTACTCGCAAAATATTTGGTGCAGCCGGTGTTGTGATACCTGCGATTGCCAGCCCTGGATCTAAAACTGAACTCTCTGCTCGTGCTGGTGGTTGCATATTGGAAAGTCGTGAGCCAGCTAAAACAGTGGCTAACATTATGGAGACTTCAATAAAGAGTAATCGGGTTAGGTTCTTCAAACTTATCTGCCATTTACCTGCTAGGTGTCTGCGATTTAAAGATCCTAGGTAGATAAGCACTGAAGTTAGAAGAATTTTTAAAATAACCAGGCGCGCATAGTTAGAGCTCCATGCGCTCTGAAAGTTAAGTCTGGCCCAAGCATTTGCGCTACCGCTTACAACAACTGCAATAACTGCCCAGAGCGATAAGGCGCTAAAACGTGGCAGCGCAATGGCGCGATCAGCTGCTGAAAGCACTGTTATGGCGATGAGCCCACCAACCCAGAAGGTAAGAGCAACTACATGCACAATTAACGATCCGATCGCTAAAGAGTGCGAACCACTTGATGCAGAGTGGCTAGCAAAAATCGGAGCAATTACCGCAACGATGGCTAAAAGTAGAAGCACATTCGCGATTGCAACTGTCCGGATACGCGAGACTAAGGTGCAGATAAGCAAAGCTAAAGCGAGTTGCACAAACATATATTTGCCAAGGTCAATTTGGGATACAAATGAGCGAAGCGAAGTTGGATCTAGCGCACCAGATAGCGAGGTTCCTAAAATATTAGCTAGCGTGGTCAAGATATTTAAACCTTGTCCAAGCGCCCAAATAAGTGCAGTTATCGCTGCTGAGTTTCGTAGAGCTTTTCCAGGCTGAGATAACTTACCGGTATCATCAAGTAAGAAAAAGCCCATCGCTAGTAAGAAGCCAATGGTTGTAAAACTTGCGGTAAGTGAAATGAACTTACCCACTGTGGTCAACGAAGTAATCAGCGGACCAGCAGAATTAAGATCTGCTGCCAGAAAAGTCATCGCTCGTTAAATATCTTTCGGGCATATAGCGCTAACGCAACGAGAACAATAAATGAGACCACCAACAGACCAATCACAAATAAATTGGTACCAAAGTCACTACCTTGAACTTTAGTCGGTGTTGTTGGAGCAACTTCTTGCGGAGTAGACATGGTTGTTGTTGAGAAATTAAATTTGAAGGACCCCACAAGCGGGTTATCCATCTCAGAAATAATGTTGTAGTTGACTGTATAAACGCCTGATTCAGTAATCGGCTTCATTCCGACGATGATGTCATTTCCTGCAACAGTTAGAGTTCCATCATCAACACGACGTCCAGCCGGATCTGTGACAGTTATTTCATTTCCCATATCCATCGGGGTAATTTCCACTGAAATCGTGACCGCACTTGGTGCAACTTTTAAGGTTGAACCTGCGATTGGCGATGTTGCGACAAGTGAATTGGCCAGCGCCGGACCGGTTGCCATTACTGAAATGACGATTACACCGATAAGTGCCGCAAAACGCTTCACTTGTGTACCTGCCTTCGCTGCGAGAGTGGTCTCAATTCGCCTCTATAGTCTCACTTCCTTAGACTGATCCACCAGTCCCTACGGATGTGATTTAAGAAAGGAGTGAGCGCAAATGCCTACATATCAATACCAATGTTCTGCCTGCGAGCACGCCTTTGAAGCCTTTCAAAGCTTTTCTGATGAACCGCTAACTGAATGCCCAGAATGCAAAGGCGAAGTTCGTAAAGTTTATTCAGCCGTAGGGGTTGTCTTTAAAGGTTCAGGGTTTTATAAAACTGATTCAGTAGCTAAACCTGCTGCGCCTGCATCTCCTGCAAAATCAGATTAATTAATCGTCATGATGCGGCGGCTTATCGCCTTTAATTTCTGATTCACGGCGGTCGGCTTCGCGCTGATCTTCGCGTGAATCGCGTTCATCTTCAGTTGTTGCGGGAAAAAGTTCGCTCATGACTAACTTCACCCCCTCAATATGCTGCGTTAAATTGCCTTACTAGGGATGATCCTACATAGTTAATCTGTGTTTGAGCGCATAGGGATGCTGGTAGTCCGCCACAGTAAAGCGGTTTTAATTATATTTACTATCGCAATTTTAGGTGCTGGCGGAATTGGCTCCTTAGCTTTTAGCAAACTTGATTCAGGTGGATATTCTGATTTATCAAGTGATTCCGCAAAAGCTGCAACCTATCTAACGGAAAAATTCGGAGTTGTTGAACCTGTAGCAGTCTTAGTTGTCGATACCGGTAATAAAGCGGTAGATGATCCGGAAATTGCCCAAGCTGCGATCGCACTTGAAAAGAAGATTGCCCAAGTACCTGGAATCTCGCGAACGCTATCTTTCTGGTCAGCCGGTGGGGCACAAACTATGAAGTCAACCGATGGCAAGGCTGCTTTCCTCTTTGCTTATGCAAATTTAAAAGCAAATGACTTTGATAAGTTAGGAAATATCGGCGCACAGATTCAAGAAGAGTTCGATGGCGCTAATGGAGTCCTTACTGTTTATGCATCTGGTTCTGGGGTTATCACTCATGCGATCAACCATAAAATTGAAAAGGATTTAGCGTTAGCCGAATCCATCGCTATTCCGTTGACCTTTCTACTGCTCGCCTTTGTCTTCGGCGCGCTCGTTGCCTCAGCTATGCCACTGGTAGTTGGTGTGAGCGCAATTTTGGGCGCCTTCTTTATTATCTATTTAATTACCCTCTTTACCAACGTCAGCATCTTTGCGCTAAACCTTATTACCGGTCTAGGGCTTGGTCTTGGAATTGATTATGCGCTCTTATTGGTTAACCGCTTCCGCGAAGAGCTGCATGCAGGTAAGAGCGTTGAAGAATCAATTATCACAACTGTAAATACGGCGGGTAAGACTGTCTTTTATTCAGGGCTAACAGTCCTCGTCACGCTAAGTGCACTTCTCTTATTTCCCCTCAATTTCTTGAAATCTTTTGGTTACGCCGGGGTAAGCGTTGTTTCACTTGCAGTACTTGGTGCACTCATCCCGCTACCAGCGCTCATGGCAATTCTTGGCAGCAAGATTGATAAAGGCGTAGTTCGCAAATCTGGAATAACCCCAAAAGAAGATGGTCGCTGGGCGCACACCGCTCGAAATGTTATGCGACGCCCAGTTCCTGTTGTCATTGGCTCTTTACTTGTATTAGGTATTTTTGCAGCCCCGGTTACAAATATTGCCTTTGCTCAAGTTGATTCGAGAGTTCTGCCCAAGAGCGATCCAGCAGCAATTGGCGCTGCCAAAATTCTTGAGAGATTTAATGGATTCGAAGGCAGCCCAATTGAAGTTGTAATCCCCAATGGCGTTGGCCGTGAAAGCCAAATCAATTCATATCTTGCAGAAGTGACAAAAATTGATGGAATTGCACGAGTGTCTCCCATTGAAACCTACGGCAGCGATTTACGAATTCAGGTAATCCCATCTAAAGCATCTCGTTCCTTAGCTGCCGAACAGATAATCCACGACATTCGTGCTATCCCAAGCCCAGCAGGTACTTTGATTGGTGGCGCAGCGGCTGACTTCACAGATTCACAAGATGGCATCGCGCGCACACTTCCTTGGGCCCTTGGCTGGATTGCCTTCTGGGTAATGATTCTTATCTTTATATTTACTGGATCAATTATCTTGCCAATTAAGGCCGTACTTCTAAACGCACTTTCACTTCTGGCAACCCTCGGTGCAATCACATGGATCTTTATTGATGGACACCTGAAGTGGTTGGTCGGTGATTTCACTGTCACCGGAACGCTAGATACCGGAAGCGTTATCTTGGTGGCCGTTGTCGTATTTGGACTTTCTATGGACTATGAAATCTTCTTGTTATCTCGTATTCGTGAAGAACATATGGCCGGCAAGAGCAATATCGAATCAGTTGCTGTTGGTCTGCAACGTTCCGCCCGCATCATTACAGCAGCGGCGCTTCTGTTAGCTGTTGTCTTTGCCTCATTCATGATTAGCGGTGTCACATCAATCAAGATGTTGGGCTTTGGTGTTGCGTTAGCAGTGATCCTCGATGCAACTTTGGTTCGTGCGCTGTTAGTACCAGCTTTGATGCGTTTATTTGGAGAACGCAACTGGTGGGCACCTAAAGCGCTACGTCGCTTCACGATCACACATTAATTTTTTAAAGTGTCCCCGGCGGGAGTTGAACCTGCGACCTACCGCTTAGGAGGCGGTTGATTGCATTCACTTTTTACCTCTCGTACACGTAAACTGCGCTGATTAGCGCTTGTTTAAGTACTATTTAGTTATTTTATGTGTTGAGTTGTGTTTGGGAAAGTTATGGGAAATTCTCTCTTCACACGCTCAAAACTATTTCAATTGTAGGAAAAATACAAGAGTTTTGGGAATTCCCATAAGTGTATGTCCGCGGAATTAGGAATTTTCAAAGTGTGCTTTTGCAAGAGCTTCTGCCTCCACTCTAGATATTCCCTCTAAAACCGAATCCCTCTGACCTAGCCTTAACCATAGAACCTCTGCAGAGAAATTATCAATACTCGTTTCCAGAACTTTGGAGGCAATGAGCAACTGTGCAGCTAGTAATCCATTTCCCTCGTTAGGAAGGTATTCATCTCGTGAACCTGTTCGCAGGAGGCAAATTTTCCATTTATCCAGTGGTCGATTATAGCTTTCATCAGATTCACCACTAACGATTTCTTGTAACTGGTAAAGGGTATGAATAAAGGTCTTATTTTTTTTCTTTCCAAGAAATTTTCTATCGGTCCTAAATCCCGTTTCAATGTTGGAGTCCAGTAATTCCCAAAATCTATTCCCAGTAACTTTCACGATCTCACCATCCAATTTAAGCCAACCTGCTTTGAGTGGTTCTATATTAGGATTTTCATCTACGAAATTTGACTCCATGATTTCGTCTAATGAAATCACCTGCGGATTTGTGGTTACCTCGTGTATCCACATACTAATCTCATCTTCAAGTCCTGCAGACCTTTGTGTAAATCCTCCACTCCTAGGTGGAACAAAGTTATCGATGATTCCTTGCAACTTGTCTAAGATCAATGACATTTGTTCACTCTGCGCGGGATTTGCCCTGTTGAGCGATTGCAAATGGGCTATGACACTGGCTGCTTTCGAAACCTCTTCAATGTTATATACATAAATCGAATAGAGCTCTAGTGCTTCGCAATAACCCAGCCAAACTAAATCAAATTCAGACTGAGTAGATATATCTCGTACTACTTCTAGTGTGAAGACTTTGCGAAGTGATTCATGAAGGGGTGCCCAGAGCCAATCTTGCAATGTTTCAACATAGCCATCCAACATAGGGAAATTTTCGTTTTCCGATCTTATGTAATCTGCGAATTCATAAATTGATTTCGGTCGTAAGCCTAAAGCCAGATCCTCATACTTTATTTTTCCCAATTTGAGAGCCGGAACAACCGATTCTGCTAGGGTAAGAAATTCCTTGTAACACTCATCTAAGTCGTCATCAATTTCATCTTTATAGTATGAGAGCTCTCCGTCTTCATATACAGCCCTCTTGGAAGCAATCACCTCGTACTTTAGAAGTATCGCTTCAACTTCTTGAGTGAAAAGCTTCATCGATCCCCTTTTTGGATATAAGTCTTGGCAAATTTTTCGATTTCATCTGGCGTGAGATCAGAAAGTGGGTACTCAAATTCCAGAGATCTTGCCCAAACTACTTCTCCGATAACTTTTGACAATTCCAAATTCTGTCCTTCAGCTACCACCGACATTTTCCATGCTAATTCTTCTTCCACATCTGATTTCAGGTACTCACCAACGCCTCCAGTTCGCAAGATTGATACTTTCCAGCGCCCAGTAAGAATATCTTGCTTGTTTCTTGCAAATAAGCCCTTACTTGATGCAGGTAACACCTCAGCGAAAAGTAAATCTATAAATGATGGTGGGGCCCCTTCAATCTTTCGCAGTTCAATAGGTAGTCGCACGCCCGCTAACTCCCATTTTGCACCTTCCTCACTTACTCCTATTTTTGTTCGATCTGGAAGTGCTAGCCAGAGACTGACTAATTTTTGAAAGTTCTCATCATTTTCGTTTTCAATTTCTTCGAAGTCATCTCCAAATAAGTCATCGTCTAAAACCGGTATTTGTGAGTGAAGGCGTTCCAACCATTTCAGAAAATCGCTCTCAAGGTGAGCGGTCTCGACTGCGAATTGTTTGAGCTTGTCTATAGATTCTTGGTATGCATTCCCTTTAGATTTCTCAAGTAGCGCAAGGAGTTCTTCTTCGCTCGACTCCATTAAGTTCTTAATATCCGTTTTATATTTGAGAAGGGTGGCTGGTGGAGTATTTGGGTTATTGGCTATGTTCCATAAGACAAAAGTCTCTGCAGTTGAAGTAATCAGGCCAGATCCCTCCTCCCTATACTCTCCCTCTATTCTCCAGGTGGTTGTATGCGTAAAGTTATCTGCTATCTCAGATAATAACTCCGGAGAAGTTGCATTAGACCTGGCAACTAGCCACGGAAAAAAGCCAGTGTCATAGTGCTCGATTTTCAAAAGTTTTTTGAGCGTTTTTTCAGAAATATCAGGTTGTAAAGTAATAAAAAAATGCACCCCATAGCAGGAGTCGGATCTTCCGTTGTCTTCTTCGCACAGTGGGAGATCTGCGATTTTATCAAGTTCATCCCGTGTAAATTGGTTATCGCCATAATAATAAGGTCCACAAACTACATGAGTATCAATCACGCCAATATTAATTAGGAATTTTCTAAATTTCTCATTTTCACCGAGCTTGAAATCAAGGTCTTCCAATTGTTCTCGAAAGCAATCAGTCCAAATTGAAAAGTCTGTCTCGTCGGCATTGTCTCGGAATTCTGTCAAAAGTAACTTTTCGAGTTTATCGAGATTGCCAAAATTCAATTCAGAAAGCTCACTCATGTGCTCATTTATCTGGGCTTCTAGTTTTGCCGATTCCATGTACGAGAGGCTACTAAAGGTGTCTGACTCTGAGAATGGGGTCTTTTAATCCGTTAGGCCCATTAACCAGCCACGAACAGATCCAACTAAGAACTACGACCAACCCCTATTTCACGCTCAGATTAGCACCTAACCCCCTAATTCGGGTGTCCAGTCATTACCCGTTACTACACCCTCCCACCAATAGTTTTTGGTACAGGATTGGTACAGAGCAAGACTTAACTATTGTCGGGGTTACCTGCCATTCTTAGACTCTCTAACACAGTGAAAATAGAAGAATTACAAGGTGGAGGATCAGTGGCGGCGAAGTCGAATTTTTGGAGAGTAAAGCGATGACTACCAATAGAAAACAAATCGAAGAGACACTGTGGGCTTCGGCCGAGCAATTGAGGGCGAATAGCTCCCTAAAACTTAATGAGATGTTTGAGCCCATTCTTGGGTTGATATTTCTTAAATTCGCAGATGTAAAATTTCAACAAACAACTAAAAAAATAGATGCCGAGCGAAGTCAAATTACCGGCCGTAAGCCACCAATTACTCCAGAGTTATACCGCAAAAACGGAGTTCCTTTTATTCCCGCTGGAGCCTATTACTCGCACTTGATGAATTTGCCTGAAGATGAAAATCTTGGCCAGCTAATTAATGAGGCGATGAAGTCAATCGAGGAATTGAATCCAGATTTGGCAGGAACCTTGCCAAGGGAGTACACCAAGCTCGCTAAGCAGCAGAGTGACAATAACAAAATCCTCCTCACTCTATTGCGAAGCTTCAACCAAATACCCGACGATATTCAAGGTGATTCTTTTGGTGAAATTTATGAATTCTTCCTCGGTGAATTTGCGATGGGCGAGGGGAGTAAAGGAGGGGAATTCTTCACTCCCCAGTCAATTGTCAATCTCATGGTTCACATTCTGGAACCCTATAAAGGCAAAATCCTAGATCCAGCCTGTGGAACAGGGGGCATGTTTGTACATTCAGCCAAATTTGTAAGCCAACATTCCAATAATCTAGATATTAACAAAACTGTAAGCATTTATGGTCAGGAGAAATCTGCGTCAAATATTCGCATCGCAAAAATGAATCTAGCCATACACGGACTTTCTGGAAATATTGTCGAGTCCAATTCCTTTTACGAGGACAACCATTCAAGCATTGGAAAATTTGACTTTGTGCTGGCTAACCCACCTTTCAACGTGAAGGGGAAAGATAAAAAAGGTCAGATCGTAATTGACCCCGCAATGATTTCAACTGATAAACGCTATAGCTATGGAATTCCATTGACTGGCAAGGGTGATGTATCGAACGCTAACTATCTCTGGATACAAATGTTTGCAAACGCACTTAATGCGACTGGTCGCGCTGGATTTGTTATGGCAAACGTTGCGAGCGATGCCGGTAATGCTGAAGAAAATATCAGGCGTAAATTAATTGATGATCAAATAGTGGACGTTGTTATTTCCGTAGGACCAAATATGTTCTTAAACGCGACTTTGTCCTGCACGCTCTGGTTCTTTGACAAAGGAAAAGTCGCAACCGAAAGAGCAGATAAAGTCCTTTTCATTAATGCTCAGGATATTTTTACGGTAGTTGATAGGGCTCACAACAAATGGACTGACTCTCAAATTGATGAAATTTCTAGTATTGTGAAAAGTTTTAGGGGTGAGAAGGGCGCGACTCCCTATAAGGATATAATTGGGCGATGCAAAGTTGTCTTACGTTCAACTTTATCTGAGAATGACTACTCACTAAACCCAGGACGATACATTGATATTCAGGTTGCCTCCATATCTGACGAAGACTTCAACTTAAAGAAAGCTGATTTCTTGAAGGAATATCAATCACTGTTGAAAGAATCGCAGACTTTATCGAAAGCCATCGAAAAGAAGATGAAAATATAATGCAAACCACTACGTGGAGATCACTGCGCCTCGGCGAACTTTGCGATTTGCAACAAGGTTTGTGCATAAATAAAAAAAGCAAACACTTACTGGTGGAGAAAAGTGATCTACCGCTTCTTAGAATAACTGACTTACTAAATGACACGCAAAAACAATTCATTGATCCAAACTTAGTAAGCCCACAATTCATTGCGGATGATGACTCTTTGGTCTATACCCGCACTGGACAAGTAGGCCACGTTTTTAAAGATATTCATGGCGTCGTTTACAACAATTGCTTCAAAATTAAGCCTAATGCTCTTATAACCAAAGATTATCTTTACTACCTCTTGAAGCAATCTTGGTTCCTAGAAAAAGTTCTAAATATTGCGTCGAAGTCAGCACAGAAGGACCTCACGCATAATTCCTTTAAATCGATTGTAATTCAGATACCCGATTTAGCCGTTCAAGAAGAGATTGGCCAGAAGCTCTCTAGTTTGGATGCTGCTATTAAGAAGAATACTGAATTGATGAATCTCATTAGCAACTGGATTCAAGAAGAATTCATTGATATAGCAAATAATTGTGAAAACTCGCCTTCGATTCTGAACGATGTCGCTGAACGAATAAACATCAAGTATGACGAGGAATTACACTCAGGTTTACCATTAGTAGATTTGGCTACTATGGATTCAAAGTCTATTTTTATAAGATCATTCAAAGAATCAGATGCTCTTAAAAGTTCAAGAATTCTTTTCACCGAAGGCGATGTGTTATTTAGTTCAATTAGGTGCTATCTACATAAAGTAGTTGTTGTACCGTTCGATGGTATTACAAACGTATCCGCATTCGTTATCCGTTCAAAGAATGATGTTTTGAAGTCCTGGGTTAAGGCCTTTCTTTTTAATGACGACACGGTTTTGTGGGCATCAAGTAAGAGCAACGGTACAAAAATGCCAACGATTGACTGGGGCTTGTTTTCCACAATTCCTATTGTGATTCCGGATGACGTCCAATTGGACGCATTTAATCAACTTTCGAATCCGGGTTTCGCATTAATTTCTAATCTTTCGAAACAAAATATGATTTTAGAGCAGATGAAACAATTGGAGATTTTAAAACATTTTAGTGAAAGTACGAATTAAATGGTAAACCCCTTCACTGAAGATTCACTTGTTGAGGCATCACTAATTAGCCTGTTAAAAGGTTTATGGAATGACGATGACTGCCACATTAATGCCTATAGTGTTGAAGGCAATGCACTTTTAGAGAGAAGTAGCGATAGAGAAGTCGTTCTGAAAAATAGGCTTTCCTTAGCTTTAATTAGAATAAATCCAGGAATCCCCCAGCAGGCAATAGGTAACGCTATCGAAGAAATTTGTAGCGAAAGACCGCCCGTGTCCATCAATCAGACCAATTACGAAATGTATAAGTACCTTGTTGATGGCATCAAAGTAACTGTGCCAAATGATGATGGCGTTAACCAGGATTTTACGGTCAAGATTATCGATTTCGTGAATGTTGTAAATAACGATTTTCTTTGTGTTTCACAAATGTGGATCTCTGGTGATCTTTACAGAAGAAGGCCTGATGTAATTATTTTCGTAAACGGTATTCCCCTGATTGTCGTCGAATTAAAAGCTTCACATAGAAAAGTAGTTGAGGCATTTAATGAAAATATCAAGGACTATAAGGACACTATTCCGAAATTATTTTATTACAATGTTGGCGTAATACTGTCAAATGGAATTGAAAGTAAGTTCGGTTCATTTAGCTCTCAGTATGAGTTTTTTAACGAATGGAAAAAAGCTGAATCTGAATCAGAAGAGGCATCTACTCAATTAAAGACAATTGTCTATGGAATCTGTGACAAAGCTCGACTGTTAGATATCGTTGAGAACTTTGTATTGCATGATACGACTGGAAGTTCAGTCAAAAAAATTGTTCCGCGATATTTTCAATATCATGGAGTCAACGCTGCATTTGAAAATGTAAAACGAAAAACCGAACTAAATGGCAAATTGGGCGTTTTTTGGCACACACAGGGATCAGGGAAGTCGTTCTCAATGGTCTATTTGAGTCAGAAAGTTCTCCGAAAAATGGAAGGGAACTTCACCTTCATCATAGTTACAGATAGAAAAGATCTAGATCGTCAATCATATAAAAACTTTGCTTCGGTTGGAGCCGTGTATGAAAGCGAAGTTCATGCTGATTCAATTACCCATCTAAAAGAGCTATTGAATGCTGATCACCGTCAGATATTCACCACAATTCAGAAATTTCAAGATATCCAAGGAGTTATTTCAAATCGTGATGACATCATAATAATGACTGACGAAGCCCATCGGTCGCAGTATGACTCTTTTGCAATGAATATGCGACAAGCTTTACCAAATTCCTCCTTTATTGGATTTACTGGAACCCCTCTGATGGCCGATGGTGAAGAAAAGACTCGCGAAACTTTCGGCGAATATATTTCAGAATATAACTTTGCCGATTCTGTCCGCGATGGTGCAACCGTCCCACTTTATTATGAAAATCGGATTCCAAAGTTAAAGAATGAGAATTCTGACTTGGAAAATGATCTATCCAAAGTTATGGATTTTTATGAACTTAATGACCAGGATGAAGAGAAGCTTGAAAGAACCTTTTCAAGTTTTTACCATCTTGTTACGCGAGATGAACGTCTAGATGTTGTAGCTAAAGATATCGTTGAACATTTTGTAGCGAAGAACGATACCGGAAAAGCAATGGTTGTTTCCATTGACAAAAAGACAGCAATTAGAACTTATATCAAAGTGAAGAAGTACATGGCGGAATATCTTGAAACGGTCAGTTCGCAAATAAGCTCAGCGACTGATGAATTCACCAAGGCCCGCCTCGAGAAGAAGTATGAAGAATTTTCACAACTAGATATGGCTGTCATGGTGAGTCAAAGCCAAAATGAGATTGCAGATCTTGAGCAGTACGACATCGATGTTAAACCTATTCGTCAAAGAATCATTAATGAGGATTTGGAGGAGCAGTTTAAAGATGCTGATAGCGATTTAAGAATCATTTTTGTTTGTGCGATGTGGATGACAGGGTTTGATGTACCCAATCTTTCGACCCTGTATCTTGATAAGCCCATGAAAAACCACACTCTTATGCAGGCAATTGCAAGGGCTAATCGAGTTTATCCCAATAAGCAGAATGGGCTCATAGTTGATTACATCGGAGTTTTTAGAAATATCGAGAAGGCTCTCGCTATATATGCAACAAATAATAAACGTGAAGCAATCATAGAGAATAAGGATGTGCTAATTGAGAAATTCAATGAAGCACGCACATCTATAATTGCCTTACTAAATCAAGTAGATGTAGACCTAAATTCAATAATTCTTGTTGATCCGGAATTGAAATTGATTGAAATTGAAAAAGCAGTAAACCAAATTATTGCAATTGAATCAATCAAAAAGGATTTTCTGGAACTGTCTGGACAGTTTCTTCGTACATTTAAATCGGTTCTTCCTGACCCGATTGTGTTCAAGTATCAGAATGAAGCTAATGCAATAAAGGTTCTCAGCACGAGAATTCGTAGCATTTCAGATGGTGACGTTGATTTGAGTGCAGTGAAGAGAGATCTTGAAGAGTTATTAGATAGATCTATCAAGGCGAGTGAGTTCAAGATTCCTGCGTATGTTAAATTGAAAGATCTCAGTTCTCTAGATGCTGAAAAACTAAAGGATCTTTTTGCTAAGAATTCAAACAAGATTGTTCAAGCCGAGGAAATTAAGTCTGAAATCGAATCAAAAATCAAAGAGATGATCGCAAGAAATAAGAGCAGGGAAAGATTCCTGGTTCGACTGACAAAAATTCTTGACGAATATAATCAAGGATCAGTTGGTATAGATGAACTTCTGAATAGCTTGGTAGGCCTTGCTAGAGAGCTTTCAGACGAAGATTCGCGGGCGGTGAGAGAAAATCTTACTGAATTCGAATTAGCACTGTTTGATTTAATTCGCAAAGATGAACTGGATGAAAACGAGATCGAGCAAGTGAAAGTTACTTCTCGCGAGTTGCTTAATTCACTCAAAGATAAATTAGTTTCAGGATGGCGTGAATTTGATCCTTTGCGGTCAGGTGTTAAAACTGCAATCACAAATGTGATTTATCCGAAGTTGCCAGAAAGCAAATACTCAGAAGTTGAATGTGCGTTGCTATCGGCAGAAGTTTACCAATTTGTTTATGAGCGCTATCCGGATGCGTCGGCTCTTATTGCCAACTGAGATTGGTAACAGTTAACTTTCGTGGATTTTTGCAATTTTAAATTTGCTGTTACTACCCCCACCTGTGGGTAACTAAATACTGCGATTTCTCGCTCAAAATTACTATCTCTGTTCCTGACCACTCTCTACCAGCAAGATATAGAGAGTGGTCAGGAACAATTAATTTTGTTAGTGGTGGTGGGGGTAGTAACGGGTAGTGGGGGGAGTAGGTAGAGGTATGAGTATTTAAGTATTAGAAGAGAAGAGACTCGTGCTTTTTTGAAATTGATTTGGACTGTAATGAATGAGATTCGAATTATCGAATAATCGAATCCACTAATTACAAAGGAGTTCAAATGAATAAAAATAATAAATCTCTTCGATTAACTGAACGAGATATTGAATACATAACATGGATAGCAGAGCAACAAGCAGTGCGTCTTGACACATTGCAATTGCTTTTTGAAATCAGAGGCAAGAAGATTGATCCTCGAGCTTTGAGGCGTTTAGTCGAAAGATGGCAAAGGCTTGGTTTAGTGCAGAAGAAGATTTTGCTAGCAAAATCTCCCAGCATTATTTGGCCAACAATTGAAGGTATGAGGGTTGCGAATCTGCCTCTTTCTCGTGGCGATCGTAATTACATCCCAAGCTTTTCATCAGTTCATCACACTGTGGCTACCGCCAGAGTTCGGATTGAATATGAAAAAAGAGGTTGGGAATGGACCTGCGAGAGAGATCTTCGTCATGAGTTCGGAGCAAGTCACCTAGCCGATGGTTTGGCTTCAGTTGACACTCAGCGAATTTTGGTTGAAGTCGAAAGAACCCAAAAAGAAAGCTCCCGTCTCAAGCACATAATGATGGCAAACCTTCGAACGAAAAACATTACTGGCTGTCATTACTGGACAACCGATGCTCTATATCCGGTAATCCAGTCAAATATCAACATGCTTGAGAACGATTTGAAGAGCAAAATGCAAATCTTTTTACTTCCAGATGAGGTGAAGCTATGAATCAGAAACCTATCAAGGACGTTGAAGAAGAACGGAAAGATGAAGGATCTGGCATGGACGATTTTTTTGCTGCGGTATTTTTCATCTTGGTGCTACCCCTTGCCTTGGCAAGATATGTCTCGCCACGTTGGGCAGCCCGCCCATATGTATGGAGGGTTAAAGAGTTTAAGGCAGAGATTCGTAAGGCAATTGTTTTTGCCACCCCATTAAATATCTTGGCTCTATTCTTGATCTGGGAGGGGATAAAGGCTCAGCAGTGGGTGGTTGGCTGTGTAGGGATAGTTATTTTTTGGATCTCCTTGATTCCAATTGCTTTTGCTATTGCCTCTTATGAACTATCGGTAGTGCAGTCTGAGATTTTCAAAGGAAAGTTTGATCTGGCAATTCTGGATGCAGTTCGACGAGCAATTCTTACCAATGCTTTTGATAGGGCACATCGGATTTTCTCAAAACTTAAATTCATTCTTCCGCAGGAGAATTCTAGAAAAGAGAAGGTTATTGGAATTAATGCTAATCCGATTGATCATCGGCTGAGGCAGGATAGAAAGAATGCACCAGATATCTCAACACTCATAAAATATCTTGACAGGGACTTAATAAACTTTCCTCTGAATCCAACTTCAAGTGCTCACCACTTAGTTATTGCTGCGACTGGTGCTGGTAAATCGCACTTGCTTTCGCGTATGGGTGCCTGTGCTCTTGATGCCAGTTGGCGAGTGGTATTTATTGACTTCAAAGGTGGACGCCAGGAAAGAGAATTATTCTCTGCAATTGGCTGTGACACCATGAAAACAAAGCCCACAGTCAAAAATTGGCCAGGTGATCCAATTGATCTATTTCGTGGAAGCAAGGAAGATATCGCCGATCGTATTACTGGTTTTCTTCCAGCATCAACGCAAGGTGATGGAGATTTTTATCGAGAAAGAATGGTCAGAGCCCTATGGGCAGTAATTGTTTACACATCTGCGCCAGCACCTACTAACGTTGATGAAATCTTAAATCGCGTTAGAAACGGCAATTCATTCGCAGAAAATCCAGAAGATCGTGCGATTTTTGCACAAAAGGAGAAAGGAATTCCGGTCGGTGCGGTTATTGCCGATTCTTTAGGAAACAAATTAGATCCACTCCGTGGCGTAGGTCCTAGAGCCACTCATTCTGGATTTAGTTGGAGTGATCCTTGGGAAATAGCCGTTTTTAGTTTGGATGCGACCAGGGAATCTGATCTTCGAATCGGAGCAGCTATTTTGCACGATTTTGATTCTTGGCTTCGTACACCAATACGAGAATCTAATCCCAGGCCAATCCTCTTTGTTGTCGATGAAGCAGGTGCGCTTGGAAGAATTAATGCAACGCACACTCTCTTGAATCTTGTGGCGAGAGGCAGGAGCAGTGCAGTTTCAGTGGTCATTTCCTGTCAAGAGTTAGGAAGTCTTTCTGTTGGGGAAGAGTTGCTCAATACTGGACCGATACGCTGGCTTGGTCAGACTCCCTCACCACAAGAAATGATTGACGCGACTGGAACTAAACATGTTGTTGAAACAAGCTATGGCGAAGGCAATCTGGGTTGGAATGGCAGACGATCTGGTCGTGCTCAACGGGCTTATTCAGTCGACCCCGACGTGATTAGAGATCTTCCTAAGTTCTACTGGAACATAAGTGAAGGTGGCAAAAACATATATGCCTACGTGCCCCCGCTGGATTACCGGGACGGACTCTAGAAATCGGAACTCCCCACTTTTTACTTTATATCCAGCAAAAAGTGGGGAGTTCAATAAATTCAGTTTGATTCCAGAGCAGTCCCAGTCATTCTCTCCAAAACACCTTGAGTGTTTCCCACATACATTTCCCAAGTAGTTAAATAACTCGCATGACCTGCTGTAGTGGAGATGTCTGTTATGAGCTTCTTTTCATTGACCAAATAATAAGTACAGAATACGTGTCGAAGAGAGTGAAAATTCCAAAGATACTTTCCGCTACCATCCTTCTGCCAACCAGCAATTTCTTGAGCAGGTCGGCGTACTCTTTTCCCAAAACTACTAGGACATAACCAGCCACCATCCTGATTTGGAAATAGCAGTTTGCGGGTACTTCCATCTTGTAGAACTGGAGTGTTAGTCATTTTATTCAACTCATTGATCCGCTTCTTTAAATTTGCCTTTAGCTTGTAGCCACTTGGAGTGACTTCGGGAAATACAGTTTCTCGCTGTGTATCCCATTTTGGAAGTTGTCGGGATTTATGGCCTCCATTACTGAGACATTGATAATCAACCTTTATTACTCTTTTATTCAAATTGATATTAGTTAAATCTAAATCGCAGATCTCACCGAACCGTAAGCCTGAGTATGCGGCCAAATTGAACATCAATTCATACCACCAGATGTCAGTTACCTGAACGGCTGCTTTTGCTATTTTAGATACCATTTGATGAGTCGGTATCTGACGACTATCGACATGAAGTTTGCTCTCTCCCGCGGTTTTCGTCTTTCGCTTCGCGATTTTGTTCAAATCACTAAGAAGCATGTCTGAGTTCTGCAGAAGCCAACCCTTGGCACAACCCCATCGAATGAGCGTTGAGAGAGAAGCAGCTACGTGATCGCGTAAATCTACTGTTTTGCAGGATTCAATGATTTTCACTAAGTCCGTATTTGTTAATTTCATACATTTCTTGTCGCCTATAGCTTTGAGTATGTGATTTTTGAAAATTGATTCCTGACTACTTGTGTGTTTAATCCCCCATTCAGCTCTGCCACCAGAATGGACTTTTGTCTTTTCTTTCACAAACTCAGTAATCATTTCGGAGACTGAATTGTGAGGGAGGTTTCCTACATTGTTCCTAAGAAGTACCTCAACTTCAGCTGCTTTATCCAGTGCCATCCTCTCAGAAGTGGCCGTTGTATCTCTCAACTTTCCTTCTTGGTCTACATAGGAAATCCTCCAGTAGTTTTTGCCCGGTTTTGGTGCGTAGATTCTGATTCCAAAATCAGTTGTGTATTTTGCTTTATTTTTTTTATTAATAGTCATTACTCGCCCTTTCTGAAGCGCACGCCATTCATTACAAAGACCTTGCCTTTTGGTGAGATCTGTTTTTCTCTTTTAAGTTTTAATGAAGATTTTCTTGAAAGTAACCACTGTTCGAATTCGGCGACTTCCCACCTCAAATTTCGAGAATTGATGGCAATGGGAGCCGGGAAGGAGGGTTCGTGTATCAGGGCGTAGACCGCCGAGCGACCAATTCCCAGCCTGGCTTGGATATCTCTAACTTTCAGTAATTCGTTCATTACGAGAGATAGTGCGAAGATGTGAAATTTCTGCACACGAATTTTTGAGTCTTTGGGAAAGTCTTTGGGAAAGACCATTAGCGGTAGGTCGCAATTAGAAAAGAATTGCGTGAAAGTATTGATTAATACTGGTGTCCTCGGCCGGAGTCGAACCGGCGACCTACCGCTTAGGAGGCGGTTGCTCTATCCACTGAGCTACGGGGACCTGCATGAATTAACTTGGCAAAGGTTATCGCTATGGTTAACCTAAGTGAAAATAACCCTATTGCCTAGCGTAGAAAATTGGATCAGAGATGAAGAAATGGGCTCTAGTAACTGGTGCAACTGCGGGTATCGGAGAAAGTTTTACCAGGTTACTTGCTGCTGAAGGTTTTAATTTAGTTTTAGTAGCTCGTGATGAAGCTAGATTGCAGGAACGCGCGCAAGGGCTAAAAGATAAATATGGTGCTGAATCAGTAGTCGTAGTTGCAGATTTAGCAACTGAATCTGGTTGCGCCAAAGTAGAAGAATATATTGCAAATAACGAGATTGAAGTTCTGATTAATAATGCTGGCTTTGGTATCAATAAAGCTTTTACGATGAGTGACTTGGCAAAAGAAGAAGAAGTTTTAAAAGTTCTGGTGCGTACACCTATGCGTTTGATGCATGTAGCTCTCCCTAAGATGAAGGAGCGAAACTCTGGTGTTGTAATAAATAATTCATCGGTAGCGAGTTTTTTTGCTGGAGGGGCTTACAGCGCATCCAAGTCCTACCTGACTGTCTTATCCGAATCGCTCCATACTGAACTATCTTCAACTAATATAAAAATTTGCGCGCTCTGCCCAGGATTTACGCGCACTGAATTTCATCAACGTGGACGAATGAAGATGGCTGGGCTTCCAGAATTTATGTGGCTCAATTCCGATACTTTGGTAGCAAAAGCTTGGAAAGACGCGCTGGCGGGCAAAGCTGTTTCGATACCTGGCTGGCAATATAAATTATTAGTTGGAGTTATTTCTGTCTTGCCTCGCTCCGTCGTGCGCCGCCTCGGTATGAACCTACGCGTCAAACAGAGATAATTCACACGCTTTTCACCGCTTGCATCCAACGTATCGACCTTACGGATCGCTAATATTGCTCCATAATCTATGGAGGTTTTCATGTTTCGCAAGGTTCTCGTCGTAGTCGGTACCGCAGCTCTAGTTGCTGCCACAATTGCCGCCGTTCCCGCAAGTGCAGCGACTAAAGTCAGTAATGGCGTTGCCTGCGCAAAGTCTGGTGCGACTACCAAGGTCAGCGGCTCATCTTATAAATGTGCCAAGAATCCATTGGTTAAGAATGCAAAGTTGACTTGGTTATCAATTGACTGCCTTAACACTGCATCTGTTTACACCAAAGCACTTGCAAACTTGCCAAAGATTAAAGCAGCAACTGATGCAACTGTTGCCAAGCTAGATGCCGATATCGTTAAACAAACAATCGAAGTTGAAAAAGCTAATAAGTTGATTCCAGAATATCAAGCAAAGATTGCAACAATTAATACAGCACTAACCGCTCTCAAAGCCGATACCGCTAATTTAATTAAGAACAAGGCAACGATTGACAAGTACTCTGCTGCTGTCCGTAGCTATGAAGCTGCGATAAAAGCGTACGGTACAGTTGGAAAGCAGGGTGATCGCAGCGAGAAAGCTAAGGCACAAGCGCTTAGCCAATACGAGAACTCAAAGACTGATATTGACTCAACTCTTGGTATGGCACAGTTAATCTGTGCCAAAGGTTTCTAAACTCTCTAAATCAATTAACCTATAGTTACGACTAAAGCAGTTGCCTTAATTGGTAACTGCTTTAGTGCTTTAGTAGCCGGACCAACCAAGTTTTTCCCAGCCAATGTATAGGTTGCTCCATGGCCATTTACACATGCCCATCCATTGCCTGACTGTTCAACTATTACTCCTTGATGGGTACATGACAAATTGATAGCGGTGTAGCCATTGGCCGCAGCAGTTGTGCGCACGAGCGCGAATGATTGACCGTTAACGCCATCTACGCGGACGACGCCGCCAACTTTATTTAGCGCGCTATTTGATTTCAAAGTGACTTCTACCTTGCCATTTTTCAATATTTTTACACCTGTAGCCGCAATCGCTGGTGTGGCAGCTGAGGTCAGGCCGGCGCTTATTAGCGCCAGACCACAAAGGACTGTGCGGCGGGATATATCTTTTTCCATCTTAGGTTTCCCCTATTCATGAGCGCTATTTAGGTACTTTAACTTATGCTGGTGCGAATTTACCCCATAGCCAAGTGGTCCGCATCTTCACTGTTGATAACTCATATCCTGCTTGGGGTTATCGCTCCTGAACCAGCCGTTGCAAAAGATTTAATTCTCTACAACTTAATTGTAATCGTAGCAATCATCGGACTCTTTCAAGCCCCACTGCATAACGATCCGCTAGCCTTTGCATTTCTAACTCTGGCAATGGCATCCTGGGGTATCGGCTCAATTACATCATCTTTAAGTCAATTCTTTGATTTAAATGGCCATGAACAACTGGTCTCTAACATCGCATACTCACTCTTCTATCCCTTTGCCTTTATCGCTATTCCCCGGGCTATCGGAAGAGGAAAGAGATTACAGGCTATCGAGCTATTAGATTCAGCAATTTTTGGATTAGGTTTGAGTTCAATAATTGCAGCGCTTTTACTGGCAAAGTTAGTGGGAAATTCTAGCCTGGGATATTTCTTCTCTGTTCTCTACACCGTCTGTGACATTGCAATGATAGTAATTGTTGTAACAAGTTCAGTTATCAGTCGACTTTCATTGCGATTACTACTGATCATTGCCGGAGTTCTCTCCTTTGCTTTAACTGACTTTTATTTCTTATGGTCGCAAATAAATGGAAGCTATAACTTTGGGCAATTCAGTGATGAAGGCTGGCTAATTGGACTGGTGCTTCTCTCTCTCGCTTATTGGTATAACCCAAGTGATTTAGCAACTCATACCAAGATCCATCCAGCGTTAATTGCAGTTTCAATATTTATTAGTCCAACCCTGTTATCGGCGATTGCCCTTCGCCCCGATTATTTCCCACGATATGTTGTGATTCCAACAATAACAACCCTGTTATTGGCCTTTATACGTATGACCTTAGTTATCCGCCAAGCCAATAATCTCGGCGAAGAGAAAGTGTTAGCACGCACGGATGAGCTAACGGGGCTGCCTAATCGCCGCAGGCTGATCGCAGAGTTATCAACCTTCTCTGGAATAGAAGGGGCTTTACTTCTCTTAGATCTAGATGGCTTTAAGCCAGTTAATGATCGCTATGGACACGAAATGGGTGATCGCATCTTGCGCCAAGTAGCGCAGCGATTTAGTAGATCACTACCGAGCGGTGCGATTCTGGCGCGACTGGGTGGCGATGAATTTGGAGTAATTGCGACTGGAAACAGTGAAGCGACTCTGGAATTGGCAAGTGCCCTTAAAGCCACTTTGAGCTATCCATTTATTATCGATGGAAAATCGATCTCGATTAGCGTCAGCATCGGACATGTTCGCAATGATGGCGATGATAATTTATTACAACGAGCAGATTTCGCGATGTATGAAGCAAAGCGCGCTAACGCGGAAGCTCGAGCTTATCTACCTTAATCTCTTGCAGGCGTGCCAGTGATTCAACCCTTTCAACTGCATGATCAACAATTCGCTCAACATATCCCTTTGAATATCCATCTAGATATAACCAAGGTTCGTGAATCTCTGCTGCAGATAAGTGAGCAAGCTCTGGCACATATTTGCGGATGTAATCACCGTTCTCATCAAAGCGTTTGCCTTGTTCGATCGGATTAAAGACGCGGTAATAAGGCGAAGCATCTGTGCCAGTTCCAGCAGTCCATTGCCATCCGTGCGCATTTGATGCCACGTCATGATCAACTAGGTGCTTAGCAAAGAAGCGTTCGCCTAATTGCCATTCTAGATGTAAATCTTTTACCAAGAAGGAAGCAACCACCATACGTGTGCGGTTGTGCATCCAACCCTCATGAACTAATTGGCGCATTGCAGCATCAACAAATGGGTAGCCGGTCTTTCCTTCACACCAAGCCTGAAATTGATCACCCGGTTTGTCATATCTCATCTGGCTAAAGCGCTGTGCGTAGTACTCGGTATCAGTGTTTGGATTATTGAAGAGGACATCGGCATAGAATTCACGCCAAGCAATCTCTTTACGGAAAGTATCGTGGGCTTTACTTTCACCTAAATTAGCAAGCAGCGTACGGGGATGGATCTCGCCAAATTTTAGGTAAGTACTCATTTTCGAGGTGCCATCGATGCTAGAAAAGTTTCGGTTTTCATCGTATGAATCAAGACCGCTCTTTGAAAAACTCTTAAATCTTGCAAGCGCTGCTTTCTCGCCAGCTTGGATTACCTGCACATCTGCTGGCATAGGAAAATCAGGAAAGGCGCGGTATTTATCTGGTGGAGTTGGCGCACTGAACTTGCTTGGAGTTTTCGCTGGCGCGCGCCAGCCGTGAACTAACCAGGCGCGATAGAAAGGTGTGTAAACGCGATACGGGGTGGCATCACTTGGCTTTAAAACTCGCCCCGGCTTTACCGCGTATGGACTACCAGTTCGAATAAGTTTTATTCCTGCTGCTTCAACTCGAGCATCACGTGCGGCGCCATATCTTTCATACTCATCTGAGATATGTACTTCATTGACTTTATATAGATCAATTAGCTCGCGCAGAATTTCTACTTGGTCGCCTTCAATAATGTGTAACTTATTTCCAAGTGATTCATCGAGTGCTCGTAGAGATTGACCCATATAAGCAAGGAGCTTTTCGCCAGCTTCAGCGATTTGAGACTTATCTAAGATAAAAAGTGGAATTACTTCATCGCTAGATTCAATCGCAGCCAATAACGCAGGGTGATCACCGATACGCAAATCTCTGCGGAACCAGATGATGTTACGACACGGAGCGGACATTGCGCTATTGAACCACTTAGCGTTTAAGAAAGGTTAGTTGAAAGGTTATTTAACCGTGCAACATACCGACAGAGTCATCCCAACCGTCGACTTCTTCTGGCTTACGTGGACCCTTGCCAACATAACGTGCTGATGGGCGGATCAAACGGCCGGTGCGCTTTTGTTCGAGAATATGGGCTGACCAACCTGCAGTACGTGCAGCGGTAAACATAGATGTAAAGAGCGGTGCTGGTACTTGTGCAAAGTCCAAGATAATCGCTGCCCAGAATTCTACATTTGTCTCCAGAACTCGATCTGGTTGACGCTCGCGAAGTTCCTTTAGCGCTGCTTGTTCTAGCGCTTCGGCAACGGCGTAACGTGGAGCATTTAGCTCTTTGGCAGTACGACGAAGTGTGCGGGCGCGTGGATCTTCGGCGCGATAAACGCGGTGACCGAATCCCATCAAACGCTCTTTGCGATCTAGCAAGCCCTTTACATAAGCAGTTGCATCGCCAGTTTTTTCAACTTCTTCAATCATATGCAATACACGAGATGGAGCACCACCGTGAAGTGGGCCCGACATCGCACCGATTGCACCAGAAATTGCTGCGCAAACATCTGCACCAGTTGATGCGATTACGCGACCAGTAAATGTTGATGCGTTCATTCCGTGTTCGGCTGCAGATACAAAGTAAGCATCGATTGCGCGTACGTGAAGTGGATCTGGTTCACCGCGCCAACGGATCATCATGCGTTCAACAACTGTATGCGCCTTATCAACTTCCGATTGTGGAACCATTGGTTGCCATGTTCCGCGCGCGGCTTGTGCTAAATATGAAAGAACCATTACAGATGTACGAGCTAAGTTGCTGCGCGCTTCTTCATCTGAAATATCAAGGAGTGGCTTAAATCCCCAGGCCGGTGCCAACATTGCAATCGCTGATTGAATATCTACACGCACATCACCTGAGTGAACAGGAAGCGGAAATGGTTCAGCATTTGGCAAGCCTGGATTAAATAGATCGTCAACGAGCAAACCCCATACGTTGCCGAAGGTAACGCGACCTACGAGGTCATCGATATCGACGCCGCGATAGCGCAGCGCACTTCCCTCTTTATCTGGTTCTGCAATTTGTGATTCGAAGGCGATAACGCCTTCCAGGCCGGGTTTGAAATCATCTGACATGCTCTAATTCTGCACCTTCCGAAGGGGTGCTGGTGACCACCATTCCAAGAATTCACTTGAAGATGACGTGGGGGTGAAAGTGAGGTTCGATACACCTATGAGCGAACTCGATCGTGAAGCCATCCGCGCCATGCGCCGTTCTTATGGCGAGGTTGGGCTCGAATCGCTACCTGAAGATCCATTTGCAGCTTTCGCCGGCTGGTTAACAGAAGCATCTGAAAATGCGATTATCGTCGAAGCAAATGCCATGGTGCTTTCAACCCTGGGTGATAACGAACATATTTCAACCCGCACCGTTTTGTTAAAAGATATCTCTGAAGGTGGATTTACCTTCTTTACAAATTACTCATCTCGCAAAGCGCAAGCAATGGAGTTAAATTCACAGGTCACACTTTTATTTCCTTGGTATGCAATGGAACGCCAAGTTTCAATAAGTGGATTTGCCGAAAAAATTAGTGAAGCCGAATCTGCTGAATATTTTGCATCGCGTCCATGGTCTAGCCAGATTGGTGCATGGGCCAGTGCACAATCAGCGCCACTTGCATCGCGCGAAGAGTTAGAGCAACGATTTGTCGGTGCATCTGAAAAATGGCCAGAAGGTTCTGTCGTACCAAGGCCACCGCATTGGGGCGGCTATCGCGTTACGCCAATTGGTATTGAATTTTGGCAGGGGCGATATTCGCGCCTGCACGATCGTCTGCGCTATGAGCGGGCTAACACCGGAGCTAAGTGGGAGATCACTCGCTACTACCCTTAGTCTTAGCCCATGAGCGCAGATATTAAGATCCCCGATAATTTAAAACCACGTGATGGCCGTTTCGGATGTGGCCCATCGAAAATTCGCCCCGAAGCGTTAGTGGCCCTTGCTGCATCTGGTTCATCAATTCTAGGAACATCACATCGCCAAAAGGCAGTTAAGAACGTTGTTCACCAAGTGCGCGAAGGACTTAACTCGCTATTTTCACTGCCTGAAGGTTATGAAGTAGTCCTTGGCAACGGTGGATCTACCGCTTTCTGGGATATTGCAACTTTTGGTCTGATTGAAAATAAATCACAACACTTAGTCTTCGGTGAATTTTCATCTAAGTTCGCATCTGCTGCCAAAGAGGCGCCATTCCTAGGGGAACCAACTGTGATCAAGGCAGAACCTGGTTCCCATCCGCAAGCAATCGCTGAAGCCGGAATCGATGTCTACGCGCTTACCCATAATGAAACTTCAACTGGCGTAGCAATGCCGATCAAACGACCTGCAGGAATCGATGGCGCACTAGTTTTAGTTGATGCAACTAGCGCTGCTGGTGGTTTAGATGTCGATGCTAAAGAATTTGATACTTACTACTTTGCACCACAGAAATCATTTGCATCCGACGGTGGCCTTTGGTTAGCGCTAATGAGCCCTGCTGCGATCGCCCGCGCCGAGCAGATCAAAGCTAGCGGTCGTTGGGTTCCGGCCTTCTTCGATCTTGGAATTGCAATTGAAAATTCGCGTCTGGATCAGACTTACAACACCCCAGCTTTAATGACTTTGATGTTACTGGCTGATCAAATTGAATGGATGAATTCCAATGGCGGACTTAAGTTTGCCGCAGGTCGCAGCGCAGAATCTGCATCTAAGTTGTATTCCTGGGCTGAGAAAACTTCTTACACAACTCCTTTTGTGACCGACCCTGCAATGCGTTCTAAAGTTGTCGGCACTATTAACTTTGATGAGTCAATTGATGCCATGGCAGTTGCTGCAGCGCTACGCGCCAATGGCATTGTTGATACCGAGCCATATCGCAAGTTAGGTAAGAACCAGCTGCGCGTGGGAATGTTCCCTGCCATCGACCCAAGTGATATTGATGCGTTAACTGCATCTATCGACTTTGTCGTAGCTGCCCTTTAATCTGCGATGCCAAAAACTTTTCAACGCAACGGACAGTTCTGGCTACTGGCGCTACAAGTCGCCACTGTAAATTTCTTTACCGGTGGATTTGGCCCATCACAAGCGTTATTGCGCGAGGATCAAGGAACTTCACTTGGCGTGGCAGGTCTTCACGGAACTGCCATGGGTGTTGCTGCAATTATTGCAGGCCTCCTCAATCCAAAGTTGGTCCATCGTTATGGCCGTTCCAACACAACTTGGATTGGCTTAACCGTATTTTCAATTGGCATCGTCTGCTTTGTCTTTGCTCCCCCAGTGCAATTAACGCTGCTGGCAACTCTTATAGCTGGATTTGGAATTTCAGTTGTAATTAACAATGTAAATACCGCTGGATCGCATGCCTTTGCTGAACGCTCTCACACTGCAGTTGCACAAATTAACGCTGTTGCAATTGCGGGATTTGTAACCGGAAACTTCATTATCGGAACAACTGCAAATATTGTTCGCGATCAGTGGCGCGTTGGAATGTTAATAACGATTCCCTTTATCTTGGCGATGTTTATCAAAGGGCGAAAGTACGAGCCTGATTCGCATACCCCTGACAGTGATGGACCACAACGCGGAAGGCTTTCTAGAGGATTCTGGTTCTCTTTCACCGGCTTCTTCATCTCCATTAGCGCAGAATTTGCGACATCTTTCTGGTCGGCATCACTAATTAGCGATCGCACTGATGCCAGCGCAGCTATCTCAACTCTTGCAGTAATCGCCTTTGGTACTGGAGTCGGCACAGGTCGTTGGTATGGCGGGCGTTTATTAAAACGATTCCATGCCGATGAACAGTTAAAGATCGCACTTTCGCTCCAATTTATCGCCTTCGGTCTCTTCTGGTCTTCTCATATCTTGGCGCTATGTCTCATCACATTATTTTTTGTAGGACTTGGGATTTCAGTTCAATTCCCACTTTTTACCCTACGTATGGTCGCCTTTAGCGAAGGCCGTCCTGATTTAGCTATGGGTAAGAGTTCAATTGCTGCAGGAATTGCGATCGCATGTTCGCCTCTGCTGCTTGGCATATTGGGAGATAACTTCGGTATTTCTCGCGCCTACATAATGGTGCCGGTATTAATTGCATCGGGGCTAACTATGGTTGCGCTATCGCCATCAAAGCATCTAGGCACGAATAAAATTTAGATGAATTACCGTACCCGCCGTTTAATTACTGCACTTACTTTAATTGGGATATTAGCGCTGATCATCGTAGGCGGCAGGTAGTACACCTTCTACCGAGATATCTTTCGGCAACTTAACTTTACTGTGAAAGAGCGCCCAGATAGTTAAGCAAGCACCTAGCGAAATAAGCCCGCATAAGGCAATTGTCTGACGAACGCCAATTACTTCAACTAGCCAACCAATTAGCGGTGAACCAAATGGTGTACCGCCCATAAAAATAAGTAAGTAAATACCAGATACCCGCCCACGAATTGCTGGGTCAGAGTTAACTTGAATCAAAGAATTAGCGGTAATCAACATCGTAAGAGCGCTAAGCCCACAAAGCGGTAACCAGAGTGAGTACACCGTATAAGTCGGTGCCAGCGAGAGCAAGGTAATCGCTAGCGAAAATACCGCTCCACCTTTAATTACAAATATCGTCCGGCGAAATCTCTCTAAACGCGCTGAAATCAACGCACCGGTTAGCGAACCAATTGCAACGTATGTACCTAATAAGCCATATGAAGCTGGGCCTTTCCCAAATTCTTTCGTCGCCATTAGCGCGTTAAAGATCTGCATATTTAGCCCAAAGGTTGCCACAAAGAAAACGACCAACATCACGACATATAAATCTGGTCTAGCCAGTGCATATTCCAGACCTTCGCGCACGGTGCCTTGGGTAACTTTCTTCTCTTGGATAAAGAAATCAGATTCATGCATACGAAACAGCGCCACAATTACAAATAAATATGTGGTGGCATTAATCAGAAATGATGGCCCAGTATCAAACCGTGCGATCAGAAAGCCCGATAGCGCAGGGCCAACTAAGCGCCCAGCGTTGAAATTGGCTGAGTTAAGACTGACCGCATTTGCGATATCAGAATGGCCAACGATTTCTGAGGTAAAGGATTGGCGAATCGGCGCATCAACAGCTGAGGAAATTCCCAAAGTCGCCGCAAAGAAAAATACATGCCATACCTGCACGTGGCCGGCCAAAACCAATAGCCCAAGTCCTAGTGAAGATAAGGCACCAACAAAGTTGGTAGCCATTAGTAATTTACGTTTATTTACCCGGTCGGCGAGTGCGCCACCTTGTAGTGAAAAGAAAAGTACCGGCGCGAATTGAACTGCTGTCACCAAACCAAGATAAGTACCGCTGTTATTTGTCAGCTGCAGGATTAACCAATCTTGGGCAACGCGCTGTGCCCAAGTTCCGATATTAGATGCGGCATTTGCGGGAAAGAGAATTCGGTAATTGCGGTGGCGGAAAGAGCGCCAGTTACCGTCTGCTTTTACCGCCATCGCTTGTATGCTTCCTTTGTGGATTTAAACAATAATTCTGAAATAAAGTCTGTCGTAACTCTAATCTCTTTTGGAACCGCTGCGTGGGTTATCGCCGGAATTGTTTTTGCAATAACAGGAGCAGATGCCAAAGTTGTTTGGACATGTGTAGCAGGTGCGCTCTTAGGCGCATGGGGAGTTCGTTACTCAAAGCGCCGCGCTAAGCGCAGTGGTATCTAAGTAAAGTTTTAAGCTTCTAACTGCCCTGCAATACCGCGCAGAACTCGTCCTAAACGTTCTGCTTCAGAACCTGATGGATGACGGCCATGGCGCAGGCCATTTCCGACCTTATCCAAAATCTTAATTGTGTCTTCAATCATCGCAGCTAAATCATCGCTATTAACGCGTGAGTTTTCCGCCAGCGAAACAGGTGCATCAACGATATGAACAGACATTGCCTGTGGACCTTTACGGCTATCGATAATGCTAAATTCGATTTTCGTTCCAGGCTTAACTGTTGCGACGCCTTCAGGAAGTGATGTAGCTGCAAGATAAACATCTTCACCTTCATCATTTGAGATAAAACCAAAACCTTTTTCCAGGCTAAACCATTTAACGCGGCCTGTAGGCATGAGGTGCTCCTTAAAAGAATTTCGGTACTCGTGTAGCCGCAGGGGTGCGGGCAGAGTTTAAGTTTATCGCAAGGCAGGGCGGACGTGAACCCGAATTAACGCTAGTTGTTGAGCGTAGCTTCAGAGTGTGCGCCACAGCCATGATCAACTGAGACTACACGCGCATCATCAGGTGCGATCGCATTGGCGCAAACACCGAAGGATGCGCGAAGTGAACCTGCGATTGGAATAAAGAATCCACATGATGCACAAGGCTTTGGTGCGTTCTGCGCCAGCGGTGTATTTGGTCCGCGGTCTCCCGTGTACCAACGCTTACTTGCTTGATCGCGACCTTCGATAGAAAGCACGCGCGGACGCATTAAACCAAGATCAAAGCTTTCAGTTGCATCTAAGCCTTCATCTTGAATTAGCGCGTTAATTCCAGGAACTAAACGAGTGTCATCTAAAACACTTGGGACAATAACACCGGGTTGAATATCTTCTGGCAAGATGCGATCTTTATATTCGATCCAATCTGGCGCCAAAAGTGAATCTGGTCCAGGTAGAACAACGACATCACAAACTGTTGGATCGGTATCTTTATCAACTTTGGCGACAGTTACACACCAGCGCCAGCCTTTATAACCTTGGATATCTGCATTAAAGAGATAACTGGCCACTCGATTTTCATCTTCGAATTCGACGGAGATGAAAGCACCGACCTGCGAAGGCTTTTCAGCCCCCGCAAGTGCGGCCTCTCTTGCAATCTCTTGTGCGTCGAACCCTTTAGTCATGGATTTAGAAATCCATTCCGCCGCCGTCGCCGCCCATTGGGGCAGCAGGCTTCTTCTCTGGCTTATCTGTAATAACTGCTTCAGTTGTAATGAAGAGCGCCGCAATTGATGCTGCGTTCTGCAAAGCAGAGCGAGTTACCTTAGCTGGATCGATAATTCCAGATTTGATCATGTCGACGTATTCGCCAGTTGCAGCATTTAGCCCGAAACCATTTTCTAGGTGACGTACCTTTTCTACAACGACTCCGCCTTCAAGTCCTGCGTTGATCGCGATCTGCTTAAGTGGAGCTTCGATCGAAAGTTCTACGATCTTTGCGCCAACTGCTTCTTCGCCTTCTAGCTTTAACTTCTTAAATGCTTGAGTTGCTGCCTGCAAAAGTGCAACGCCTCCACCGGCGACGATGCCTTCTTCAACTGCAGCTTTTGCGTTACGCACTGCATCTTCGATGCGGTGCTTGCGCTCTTTGAGTTCTACCTCAGTTGCAGCACCTGCCTTGATTACAGCAACGCCACCGGCGAGCTTGGCAAGGCGTTCTTGCAACTTCTCGCGGTCGTAATCTGAATCAGACTTTTCGATTTCAGAGCGAATTTGTGCGACGCGACCCTTGATCTGTGCGTCATCTCCGCCGCCTTCAACGATCGTTGTCTCTTCCTTGCTGATTACAACTTTGCGAGCGCGACCCAGAAGTTCTAGGCCCGCACTTTCTAGCTTCAAACCAACTTCTTCAGAGATAACTGTGGCACCGGTAAGGATGGCAATATCTTGCAACATCGCCTTGCGACGATCACCAAAACCTGGAGCCTTAACAGCTGCAGCGCGGAAGATTCCGCGAATCTTATTTACAACAAGTGTTGCCAATGCTTCGCCTTCAACATCTTCGGCGATGATCGCAAGTGGCTTACCTGATTGCATAACCTTTTCTAGTACAGGTACTAGATCCTTGATATTGGCAATCTTTGAGTTAACGATCAAGATGTAAGCATCTTCTAGGACTGCTTCCATACGATCTTGGTCAGTTACGAAGTAAGGAGAGATATAGCCCTTATCAAAGCGCATACCTTCAGTTAGCTCGAGTTCAAGGCCAAAAGTATTTGACTCTTCAACTGTGATTACGCCTTCTTTGCCGACCTTATCCATCGCTTCAGCGATCATGTCACCGATTGTAGAATCAGCAGCTGAGATAGATGCAGTTGCTGCAATCTGTTCCTTGGAATCAACGCTCTTGGCCATCGCAGCAAGTTCTTCAACGATCGCTGCAACTGCCTTTTCAATGCCGCGCTTTAGCGCCATTGGGTTTGAGCCGGCAGCAACGTTGCGCAGACCTTCGCGAACAAGTGCCTGAGCCAAAACGGTTGCAGTAGTAGTTCCATCGCCTGCGACATCATCTGTCTTCTTAGCAACTTCCTTAACTAGCTCTGCGCCGATCTTTTCCCATGGGTCATCTAATTCAATTTCTTTAGCGATTGAGACGCCATCGTTGGTGATTGTTGGGGCGCCCCATTTCTTTTCTAGTACGACGTTACGTCCGCGAGGTCCAAGGGTTACCTTGACTGCATCAGCGAGAACGTTCATTCCACGTTCTAGGCCACGACGGGCTTCTTCATTAAAGGCAATCATCTTCGCCATGTAATTACTCCTTTTAAGTTTCTAGCTTTAGGGGGCGTTTTATCACTCACACCCCGAGAGTGCTAACGCCAAATCTACGGCCTTCTATTCCGAGGCGCAAAACGAGGTGGGCTAGCGGGCAGAACGAGCGAGCATGCGGGCCTCTCGGAGGCGGCGCAGGCGCTTAACGAGCATCGGAGCAGCCGTTAGGGCATCTTCGCGATCAATTAGGTCGTTAAGGAGTTGGTAATAACGTGGTGCGTTTAAGTCAAAGAGCTCTTTGATTGCAGACTCTTTCGCACCGGCAAAGCGCCACCAATTAGATTCAAAATCTAAGATGCGAATTTCGAGGTCGCTAAGTGAATTACTCACTTCTTGGTTATTTTCCAGCGCTGACATATCGCAAATCTTAAACTAGGCCACAGTTAAATTGTGGGATTTAGAGCGTATCTAAAATCATTGAGATATCTGAGATCTTGGTATAGGGATTTACTATGGCAAAGCGCAAGATTGGTTGGCCGTTATCTGATGATGGCGGGATAAATCCAATTTGATCTGCTAATAATTTATCGCTCCACTTTTGATAATCATCGGCCGTCCAACCGATTCGCTTAAAGGCAACGATAGAAAGTTCCGGTTCCATGACAAGTTCTAAATTAGGGTGCGCATTAACTAAATCAGCAGCCGCACGCGCCACATTTAAAGTCTCTTCCATAGCTTGGCTATACGCATCTGTGCCATGTGCTGCAAGTGAGAACCAGAAAGGTAAGCCGCGCACGCGACGAGTTAAGTGAATTGCATAATCCGATGGTGACCACGAATCGTCATGCAATGTATCTAAATAAGATGCATGTTGGGTATGGGTCTCTTTGGCAATCTCGGGGTTGCGATAGATCAAAGCACAAGCGTCGAATGGTGCAAATAACCATTTATGCGGATCAACTATTAAAGAGTCAGCCTGTTCTACCCCGCTAAATTTAGCGCGCACAGATGGCGCACATAACGCCGCCAGGCCATATGCGCCATCGACATGGAACCAGATATCGCGCGCATGCGTTGCCGCTCCTACAGTTTCTAGGTCGTCGATGATTCCCAAATTAGTTGTGCCACCTGTTGCAACGACTGCAAAGACGCGGGTTTTTGAGGTGGCGTGCAGGTTATCGATTGCAGCTCCCACTGAAGCGCCATGAATCTTGCGATCATTTTCGGGCTCAATCTTTAGTAAATCCACATCCATGATGTGAACTGCGTTAGCTATTGAAGAGTGCGCTTCTGTGCTGCAAGCAATTGCCCAACGCGCAGTATCGGGATATTTCTTGCGAGCATCTGCGCGCGCTGCAACCAACGCTGAAAGATTTCCAATAGTTCCACCTTGCACAAATACTCCACCTGCAGATTGCGGTAGCCCAGCCAAATCAGCAATCCAACGCAGCGCTTGATTTTCAGCAAAAACTGCACCCGCACCTTCTTGCCAAGAGCCTCCATAAAGTGAACTTGCACCAACTACTAAATCAAAGAGGTTGGAGTATTCAGTTGGCGCAGATGGGATAAATGCCAAGTTACGGGGATGATCAGTTGAGATACATGCTTTCGCTAAAACGCTTGTAAATACTGCAAGTGCTTCATGGCCACCCAAACCTTTAGCGGTGATGGTGTTGCCAACTTCGTTAAATAAATCTTCTGCTGTGCGCGGGCCATCTAGCGGTGGATTATCTTTTAAGCGGTGCAAGCTATAAGCCAAAATTTCATCGGCTAATGATTGTACTTCTTGGTTAAACTCGTGAATTGGCATAATCAGTGCGATTAGCCTTTCGAATTAAGTTACGCAGCATGGTTGGAAAGACGAAGAAGTGAAAAGGAAGCACTGCATACCAATATAACTGACCACCAAGTCCGCGCGGTGAGAACAGTGCTTCTTGACGCACAATGCGTTTGCCACCTTCTTCAGAAATTGAAAATTCCAACCACGCTTTACCTGGCAAAATCATTTCAGCATATAACTTCAATCGCACTCCACGATCAATTTCTTCTACTCGCCAAAAATCTAAACTTTCACCAACGTGAAGTGTTAACGGATCGCGACGACCGCGACGTAACCCGACTCCACCAAATATGCGATCGATTAACCCACGGGCATACCAAAGGAAATCTGCGCCATACCAACCACTTTCTCCACCAATACTTTCGATCGCCTGCCAGAGCGCAGCTGGAGAAGCATCGGTAATTTGTTCACGGCGATCGCGCAAGATCATCTCACCGGCCCATGCGGGATCACTCTGGGCTTTCTGCCAAGGCGCAGTTGGATATGCCGCATCTGACCAACGCGTTACAACTTCGCGATCGGCAATTCGCGAGAGCGCTAACTTGATTGCACCTTCGACATCGATAAAGCCTTCTGGTGGTGGCGTAATAATTGAATCGATGCTCTTCTTGGGATCTGCAACAACTTCACTAATTAGCGATTCAACTAGCGGGCGGGCCAGCGATGTTGGTACGGGTGTTACAAAACCGATCCAAAGGCTTGATAACTTTGGGGTAAGCACTGGAACTTGAATAATCCAGCGCTTGCGCAGCCCAGATAGCTTGGCAAATTTCTGCATCATATCCGCGTAAGAAAGCACTTCTTTGCCGCCGATATCGCAGATCTTGGAAACTGGAGTTGGTAACACCGCGCACTTGCGCAGGTAATAAAGCGCATCACGAATCGAAATCGGTTGCGTTAAATTTGAAACCCATTTTGGCGTTGTCATAATTGGCAAGCGATGAGTTAGGTGGCGCAACATTTCAAAGGAGGCAGAACCTGAACCGATAATAATTCCAGCACGTAGTTCAAGAACTGGAACTTTGCCAGAGGCTAACTGTGTACCGGTATTCATGCGTGAGGCTAAATGCTGGCTCCGGTTTAGATCATTGGCGATACCGCCGAGATAAATAATCTGCGAGATATTCTCCGCTTCGGCAGCCTTTGCAAAATTCTGTGCCATCGCATTTTCGACTTCATCAAAATTCTTTCCTGCATTTATAGAATGCAGTAAGTAAAAAGCGGTATGAACGCCATTTAGCGCCCGACGCAGATCAGTTAGATCGTTGGCGTTGCCTTCGATAATCTCAACGTCTTGAGCCCATGGCTGCTCGCCAACCTTGTGCGCATCGCGCACCAAGACTCGTACTGCACATTTATCTGAAACTAAATCACGGACCAAACGGCCACCAACATAGCCAGATGCGCCGGTGACGAGGATTAAGCGCTGCGAGTTCATGGTTCAGAGCCTAGACTGAGGCTATGGCTTCTTCCACACGACCAAAAGTCGTAATTCTCGGGGCAGGTTTTGGCGGGCTCACCACCGCTAAAGCGCTCTCTAAAGATGCCGATGTCACCGTTGTAGATCGCCATAATTTCCAAACTTTCCTGCCGCTTCTCTATCAGGTAGCAACCGCCGGCCTTGCCGCAGACCATGTCGCGCACCCAGTCCGTGGGGCGCTACGTAAAAGTGGCGTTAAATTCCGGATGGGATCACCAATCTCAGTTGATCATAAAAATAAATCGGTGAAGTTAGATTCTTCCGAAACTCTGGAATTTGATCACCTGGTTATTGCACTCGGGTCGGCAACTGCTGATTTTGGAGTCGCAGGTGTTAACGAAAATGCACTGGGTATGAAGAGCGTTCATGAAGCAATTGGTATCCGTGCCGAAGTCATGCGCCGCTTTGAAGATTTGTGCCGTTTTGAAGATCAAACTCGACTGTCGCTAAGCGTTGTAGGCGGTGGACCAACCGGAGTTGAGATGGCTGGAGCTTTAGCTGAATTAGTTCGCGGACCGCTGACTAATGATGAGGCCAACGCTGCCAAACATATAGATGTTTATCTTATTGAAGCAGGTCCTCGCATACTGCCAGCGTTTAGTGAAAAGCTATCTGCACGCGCTAAAAAAGATTTAGAAAAGCTAGGCGTAAAAGTTTTGCTAAATACCGCAGTGCAAGAAGTAAAGCCCCGTCAGATTTTGATTAAGGATGGAAACCCAATTCCATCTGAGGTAACTATCTGGGCAGCAGGCGTTAAAGGTGAACCAACTGGTGGGTTACTAAATCTTCCGCTTGATGGAACGCGCATCAGCGTTGCGCAAAATTTACAGGTAAGCCACTATCCAAATATTTGGGCGATTGGTGATATCTCTGGCGCAAAGGGTGCAGATGGTCGTTTCTTACCTATGGTTGCACCTGTTGCGATGCAACAAGGTCGCTGGGTTGCTAAACAAATTATGCGTGTAGCCGGCGGAAAAACACTTCAAGATTTTAAATACTTAGATAAGGGTTCGATGGCAACTATTGGGCGCCACAAAGCAGTAGTTCAATTTAAAGGTATCCAGATCTCTGGCGCCATTGCTTGGTTTGCTTGGTTATGGCTTCATTTGTTCTACTTACTTGGTGGCCGCAACAAGATCGGCACGATCGCAGATTGGACTTGGAACTACCTAACCTTCGATCGCGGCAATCGCCACATTATGGATAGCCAGTAATTAAATGTCAGGCTATTTAAACCTGCGCGGCCATCAGATTCATTCGCAAGAATGGGAAAATAATGGCGAGGCAGTCGTATTGCTGCACGGTGGTTTAAGCCAGACCTCGCATTGGGATTATGTATTGGCTCCTGATCTCGAGCCAGATTTTCATCTCTTTGCTTACGATCGCGCCGGCCACGGTTACACCGCAGATCAAGCAGGATCATTTCACTTCAAATTTCAAATCCGTGAAGCGATCGCTTACCTAGAAGACGTTGTAAAAGAACCGGCCCATTTAATCGGTTGGTCTGACGGTGGAATTATTGCGATGTCGATTGCAATTGCTCGACCAGAGTTAGTTAAATCTCTGGTGCTGATCGGTGCTAATTATCATTACTCAGGCACGCTTATTCATATGCCTTTTGCTGAGCCAAGCGATGAAGATAAAGCTGAATATGCGGTTACTTCACCTGATGCACCGCATACACAGGTGGAGAAGATCAAGAAGATGTTAAGTATTTGGGATACCGAACCTGATATCGCACTTAGTGATTTGGCCAAAATTCAATGTCCTACCTTGATAATTGCCGGCGATGACGATGTTATTTCACACGAGCACACCCTGGAAATGTATCGCGCAATTGAGTTAAGCCAGCTGGCCATAATGCCTGGCACATCGCATATCGCACCTAAGGAAAAGCCGGCGCTCTTTAGCGCATTGGTGCAGCAGTTTTTAACGGATTTAAATTATCCGGTGACCAAGATGCCGATTCGGCGAGTTAGCAATCAACCGGAATAATAGTTCCGGTCTTCACATCATAAATCGCACCAGCCACGGTCACACCATCGCGCAATAACGGATAGGCGCGGATGCGATTGACGTCAATTGCCAGCGCACCTTTTTGATCACGAGTTGTACGAAATTCCAGAGCGCGGGTATCTACCCCAAATTTCTCATCGATTAGCGCATGGATATCTGCTTCATCACCGCGCGCCATCGCGCAATCAGTATGTGGCATCACCAAGATGCGATCGACATTTAAAAGATAGGTAGCCAGCACAAGTGTGCGGATAACGTCCTCGGTCACGCGAGCTCCGGCGTTACGTAAAATCTTGGCATCGCCTGATCGCATCCCAACAACAGATAAAGGGTTGATGCGTGAATCCATGCAGGTGACGATCGCTAGGCCCTTTGCAGCGCGGCCGGTGAGTTCTGAGTATTTAAATGACTTTATATATTCAGCATTGGCTGCGATTAGATCGTCAAATTGCTCATGAGGAAACGAGTTATCTTTCATCGTTACCCCTTCGCGGTCGGGTTAAATCTGGAGCCCCCCGTCAGGATTGAACTGACGACCTGCGCATTACAAGTGCGCTGCTCTACCACTGAGCTAGAGAGGCTTGCCGCCTTTGTGAGGCAACGGGCGTAATTATGGCAGTTAACGGCGTAATGTAAAAATCATCAAACTCTGCAGCGTAAACAGGTAGGTTTACCGCATGCGATTGGGCGTTTTAGATGTGGGATCAAACACCGTCCACCTCCAAGTCGTCGATGCACACACAGGTGCACGTCCCAGCCCGGCAACAAATCAAAAGGTTGAACTGCGTCTTCACGAATATTTAAATAAAGAAGGTGAAATTACCGCTGAAGGTGTTGAGCTTCTTGAGACTTCAATTCAAGATGCCATCGCACATGCCAAAGAGTTTCAAACTGAAGAAATCTTAGCTTTTGCAACATCTGCAATTCGTGATGCTAAAAATGGCAAAGAGATTCTGGATCAGATAAATAAGAAATTTGAAATTGATCTACAGGTTCTCTCTGGCGATGACGAAGCGCAGATGACTTTCTTAGCAGTACGTCGCTGGCTCGGTTGGTCTAGCGGTCGTTTGCTCGTCTTAGATATCGGTGGCGGCTCACTTGAATTAGCGGTCGGCGATGATGAGCGCGCCGAAGCAACTGTTTCACTGCCACTTGGTGCATCCCGTTTAACCCGCGAATATCTAGGTTCTGATCCCCATACCTCGAAAGAGATAAAGGCTTTAGAAACTTTCGTACTAGAAGCAGTTAAGAGCTCGGTGCCAGAAGACATCATGGATCACGTGGCAGATCATTTCGTTGCAACCAGTAAAACCTTTAGAACTCTGGCTCGCTTGGGTGAACATTGGTTTGACGATAATCCCAAGTATTTAAAGATTAACTCGCTCACCAAAATGATTCCAAAGCTGCAAGATATGTCGAATAAAGATCGCGCTGAACTGCCAGGTGTTTCGCAGAGCAGGGCGCGTCAGATAGTTGCGGGTGCGATTGTGGCGCGCACGGTGATGGAAAGGCTACAAATTAGCGAGCTAGAGATTTGCCCTTGGGCGCTACGCGAAGGAATTGTCTTGCGCTGGCTCGATTGGATGGAGCGTTAAGACCTTCTAGTTATTTTCAATTACCCTAAATTAAAGGCTCATCTATCCAATCGCAAGCGATTACAACACCGGCGCGACAATGCAGAACAATGGCTTGAGCCGGTTCTAGCTCGCGGTCCATAGATTTAAAGTACTTCTTTCCAACTAACTTCTTGACTACCTTCGGAAGAATTGGATTATGGCTACAAACAATTGCTGGCACGCCTCGATCCATTAAATCTTGAACATAATCAATTGGCGCTTCGTGGTCCTTGGCATAACCATATTCAGATAAATCTGCAGAAAAGATCGGTGTTTTTTTGAGCGAACGCGCCATGACATCTACCGTTTCGATACAGCGCAGCGCATCTGATGTATGAATCTCTAGATCGCCATATGGCATATAAATTGGAAGTAAACGCTTTGCCTGTAATTGACCACGATGCTCCAGTGGACGATCACCATCATCGCCATCCCAATCGGTGCGCTTTAAGGCTTTGGCATGGCGGAGCAAAATAATTGGAAATGTATCAGTGCCGAATTCCAAGAAGTAATCAACGATCGCGCGATTATCTTTATTAGTTAACTTCTCTTTAGCTTTCTTCGGCGCTAACCATTCGACTTGATCGACTTCTATCGGATCTGGATGGCCGGTCATTTCTGTGGCATGTGCTGACCAAAAACGAACTTCTTTAGGTGCACCTTCTAATTTGTAAACAACTGTTCCGATTTCAGGTCCAAAGATCGATTCGTAACCAGTCTCTTCTTGAATTTCGCGATAGCCAGCTGAGATATGAGATTCACCAGCTTCAACTTTTCCTTTAGGCAGTGACCAATCTTCATATTTGGGGCGGTGAACGATTGCAATTTCCAGATCGCCACTTTCTATCTTGCGCCATAGAACAGCGCCAGCTGCTTGAATCAAAGGTGCCGCGACTTCTTTAGCCATTAGTGCACCTTCTTATATCGCTTGATATATATGTTCTGCAGATCTTGTAGTGGTTCACCAGCTGCGTTCTTTGCAACCCGTAGCCACTTCTCTTCAGATTGGTGCCAGCTAGCAGTTTGATCACTTAGTGAGAGATCAAAGATTTCTTGGAGCGATGTTTTATGGGCGGGGCGATCGATGCGCACCAAGCTTTCTACACGTCGATCCAAGTTGCGGTGCATTAAATCTGAGCTGCCGATCCAGTATTCGTCATCTCCACCATTTACAAAGTGATAAATACGCGAATGTTCTAAGAAGCGACCAAGGATTGAGCGAACCGTGATGTTCTCAGATAACCCAGGAATGCCCGGCTTAAGCGAACAGATTCCGCGGATTACTAGATCAACTTTTACACCAGATTGCGATGCTTCATATAACGCTTCCACAAACTCTTCATCAAGTAGCGAGTTTAATTTCATCTGAATACCGGCAGGACGACCGGCTTTAGCGTTAGCTATCTCTAAAGCGATCTTCTCCAATAAACCAGTGCGCAGAGTGCGAGGTGCAACTAAGAGACGGGAATATGTTGAGTGCGGTGCAAAACCAGAGAGCTGGTTAAATAACTTGGTTAAATCTTCTGTTAATACCGGATCTGCACTGAGCAGACCTAAATCTTCATAGAAGCGCGCCGTCTTTGGGTTGTAGTTACCGGTTCCCATGTGACAGTAAAGACGCAAACCTTGCGCCTCATCTCGCACAACTAAAGAAATTTTGGCATGTGTCTTCAAGCCCATGAGGCCGTAAACCACGTGCACGCCAGCTGCTTCAAGTTTTCTAGCCCAGCGCACATTTGCCTGCTCATCAAAGCGGGCGCGGATTTCAATAACGGCAAGTACTTGTTTGCCAGCCTCTGCTGCTTCAATCAAAGCTTCAATAATTGGTGAGTCACCTGATGTGCGATACAAGGTTTGCTTGATCGCTAGAACATCGGGATCTTGCGCCGCATGCTGCAAGAACTGCACAACCGATGAGGTAAATGACTCATATGGGTGGTGGAGCAAGATCTCGCCTTGGCGGATCGCTGCAAAGAATAGGTCAGGCTCTTCAGAATCTACCTCGCGAAGGGCTGCAACTGTGCGCGATCTAAAGGCTGGATATTTGAGTTTAGGTAAATCCAAATCAGCGATCTTGGTTAGATCTGTTAAATCAAGTGGTGCCGGCAGTGATAAAACACTTGCTGGATTGATATCGAGTTCTTCGCATAAAGTATTTAAAAGGTGCTTATCGATACCTTCTTCGATTTCAAGGCGAACCGGCGGACCGAAGCGACGACGCGCCAACTCTTGTTCAAGTGAGTTGAGTAAGTCCTCAGTATCTTCTTCTTCAAGTTCAATATCTTGATTACGGGTAACCCGGAATGTGTAATGATCTTGAATAAGCATTCCCGGAAAGAGTTCTTGTAAATGAATAGCAATTAAATCTTCTAGTGGCAGAAAGCGTTTGCTCTGTGGCGCTGGGCTAACTGCAATCAAGCGAGAAAGAATTGGTGGCACCTTAACTCTGGCAAAGTATTCTTCAGAGCTCTTTGGGTTCTTAACGATTACCGCCAAGTTAAGGGAGAGCCCAGAAATATATGGAAATGGGTGAGAAGGATCCACTGCAAGCGGCGTTAGAACCGGAAAGATGCGATCGCTAAAAATACGAGAGACATGAGTGCGCTCGTCATCACTTAGATCATCCCAATGGATTATTTCAATATCGTGGGTTTTAAGTTCGGGCGCGATCTTCTTTTTAAAGAGATTGGCATGCCTTTTAGATAGTTCACGAACGCGAACTGAGATCGCCTCAATCAACTCTGCTGCAGTAAACCCAGCTGAGTTAATTAAGTGTGGATTTGTCTCAAGCTTTCCAAGAACAGATGCCACGCGCACCATATAGAACTCATCTAAGTTAGAGGCAAAGATAGTTAAGAAGCGCACCCGTTCTAGTAATGGAATTGATTCATCTTCAGCTAATTCAAGGACGCGCTCGTTAAAGGAGAGCCAGCTGATCTCGCGATCAATTAAGTGAGCAGCATCAGGCATAGGATCATCATCTCCTCTCTAAGTGAATTTCAAGTAATCGCTATATGGACAGCGGCTAAACAGGCCAGCGGGTAGGCGTTGGATACTTGGCTACACGACCATCGCCAGATGATTTACCGCGCAAGCGCCGCCAAACCCAAGGTAGAGCAAAAGTCACAAACCAAATTGAAGTTATCAAACGCTTTTTTACCCAAGAAGTTGGTTTCGCAGGTGGCAGCGGAATTCGCCAAGCAGGATCAAATTGGTAACCCAATTTTTCTAATAAGGCTTGGGCAACGCGATGATGGCCTTCAGCATTTAGATGTAGACGATCAAAGGCGAGGAATCGATTATCGCTAAAGAAAGTTTCATTGTTGGCATCGACAATGATGGCACCGACTTCAGCACCGACTTTACGAACGATCTTATTAAATTCACCAAAGCGGGCTGCCCAGACATCCGAGCCGCGACCCGTGTTACCGGTGCGTTCTAGAACTGTAAATAACATGAGCGTTGCACCGGTTGTGGCGGCACGACGAACAGCTTCTGCATAAAGTGCTTGGGCAATTTCTGGTTTATATCCTGGACGCAACGCATCGTTTGCACCGGCATGAAATGTAAGCAAAGTATCTGGGCCAGTCACATATTTAATTGCAACTGGTAATTGATCATCAATTACTTGTTTCAATAATTTGCCACGAACTGCCAGATTTACATAAGTAAATCCAGGCACATCACCTGCCATCACATCTGCGATGCGATCGGCCCAGCCCCGATATTGCCCGTTGATCATCTCATCGGACATGCCTTCGGAGTACGAATCCCCGCAGACGATTAAACGTTGGTATTTCATCCCATTACTCTCTCTAAATATTTACTTGCGGCGCTGCTCGTCAACCCAGAACAAGGCAATTGATGTTGCCACGCTTGCGTTAAGTGATTCTGTTGTTGCACGCATTGGAATCGATACAACCAAGTCGCACTTCTCGCGCACTAAACGCGATAAGCCTTTGCCTTCGGAACCAACAACAACCATTACATTCTCTTTGGCAACTTTCATGCCACTTAAACTTTGATCTGATTCGCCATCTAAACCGATGACAAAACAGCCTATTTTCTTCGCATCTTCGATGGTGCGCGCCATATTGGTTACCTGCGCAACCGGCAGACGAGCTGCCGCACCGGCGGAAGATTTCCAAGCAGATGCCGTCATGGCAGCTGCGCGACGTTCGGTCATAACAACACCTGCTGCACCGAATGCGGCCGCGCTTCGCACAATTGCACCAAGATTACGTGGATCTGTAACACCATCGAGTGCCACAATTAAAATTGGGTGGTTAGCACGTTCTGCAATTTCTTGGAAAGAAGAGTATTGATAAGGCTTAATAGCCAAGATAATTCCTTGGCTATTGGCATTTATGCCCTCGAGTTCTGCGCGATGGACTTCGCGAATTGGTAGTTGATGATGCAAGGCAAGTTGAAGCGCTTCTGCAACGCGATCATCGACATCAATGCTGCGCGCCACAATCAATTCGGTTGCCGGAACGCTGGCGCGAAGTGCTTCCAGCACCGCATTTCGACCAGAAACAATTTCGCCCTTTGGCTTTTCGCTACGACCAGTGCGAGTACGAGGAGCGGCTTTCTTTTCGGCAGCCTTCTTTCGCTTAGCAGCTGCGTGATATGGACGATCTTCCGCCTTTGGCGTTGGACCTTTTCCTTCTAAGCGACGCTTATTCTTTCCACCGGTTCCACCAGTTGGTCCCTTTTTAGAACTAGTTCGAGCTGCGCCACGAGGTTTCGCTGTGCCGGCCATTTACTTCTCGCTTATCTGTGAGATAGACCAACGCGGTCCTTGTGCTGTGTCTTCAATAACTATTCCAAGTGCAGCAAGTCCATCACGAATCTGATCAGATGCTGCAAAATCTTTACGGTCACGCGCTGCCGCACGTTGTGCCAACGCTAATTGGATAACACCATCAAGTGCACCAGTTAAATCAGCGCCACCAGAAGTTGCAAAGGCAGAATCAAATGGATCGCAACCAAGTACTTCAAGTGCCCCGCGAATTTCATTAGCAGATGAAGAAATAACTGCCTTATCACCGGAAGTGATTGCGCTATTTCCTAGGCGCAACGCCTCAGATATGCCTGCCAAAGCAATTGGCACCGCTAAATCATCGTTCATGGCATCGCTAAAGCCTTGCGAAATAACTGGAGTTGGAGCCGATCCCAGAATTTCAGTTGCTCGAGTTAAGAAGCTTTCAATTCTGCGAAAGGCTGTTGCAGATTCAGAAAGCGCATCGTGTGAGAATTCCAGCATCGAACGGTAATGCGCGCTGCCGAGATACCAGCGCAACTCAATTCCGCGAACAGTCTTTAATATCTCTGCCACTTGTAGCGAATTACCTAGTGACTTACTCATCTTTTCACCGGATGCGGTAACCCAAGCGTTATGCATCCAACGCTTAGCAAATGCATGTCCTGCAGATTCAGATTGGGCAATCTCATTTTCATGATGCGGGAAAATCAAATCTAAACCGCCACCGTGGATATCAAAGGCTTCACCTAGGTAAGCCTTCGCCATCGCCGAACATTCCAAGTGCCAACCGGGGCGACCTGCACCCCAAGGAGTTGGCCATGATGGATCTCCGGGCTTTGCTGCTTTCCATAAAGCAAAATCACGTGGATCTTTCTTAAAATTCTCTTCAGCATCTGCAACAGATTGCAGATCATCTAGCTTTTGGCGCGAAAGCGTTAGGTAAGAACTTAGCTTACGTACATCTAAATAAACATCACCATTTCCTGGGGCATATGCCGCCTCGCGTTCAATCAACAAAGCCATTAACTCAATCATCTGAGTTATATGCCCGGTGGCACGCGGTTCATAGGTCGGTGGCTGCACATTTAAAGCAGCGTAAGCATCTGTAAATGCGCGCTCGTATTTCATAGCGACAGCCCACCAAGGAGCTTCTTCGTGAACTGCCTTATGCAAAATCTTGTCATCAATATCAGTGACGTTACGGATAAAGGTTACGTTGTAGCCAGATTTGGTTAACCAGCGGCGCAAAATATCGAAGTTAACGCCAGAGCGCACGTGGCCGATATGCGGTGGTGCTTGCACAGTTGCTCCGCAAAGATAGATACCGACTTCGCCAGCTTTTAAAGGCACAAATGGGGATGTGGTTCGCGTTAGCGTGTCATATAAAGATAGCGAACTCATTGGCTAAGTCTATCTTGCAAGGCTTATTTAGAATAAATCAGCGCTGATGCAATGGCAGCTATGCCCTTGCCTTCACCGGTTAAGCCCATTCCATCGGTTGTTGTTGCAAGTAGCGCCACTTCTGCACCATCTAAAGCTTCAGATAGCGCAGCGATTGCCTCAACACGACGTGAACCAATCTTGGGACGATTGCCAATTACTTGCACGGATACATGTGAAATTTTATAACCGCTCTTTTCAACCAAAGCTAAAGTCTCTTTCAATAACGTGACACCAGATGCACCGGCATATTCAGGTTTATTTGTTCCAAAGTTTGATCCCAGATCACCTAAACCGCTTGCCGCAAAGAGTGCATCGCAAATTGCATGTGCTGCCACATCGCCATCGGAATGACCTTCAACGCCATCTTGATCAGGCCATAACAAACCAGCTAACCAAAGCGGGCGACCTGCTTCAAATTGATGAGCATCAACGCCAACACCGGTTTTAAAGGAAGTGGATTCTCCTAAGAATTGCAGCGCAGTTGCTAAGTCAGATGGCGTTGTAATTTTTAGCGCACGTTCTTCACCATTAATTACCCGAACTGGCTTTCCTAGCGCTTCAACGAGTGCTGCATCATCGGTTGCTTCACCAGATTGTGCATGTGCTTGATTGATCAGGCCATATGTAAAACCTTGAGGAGTCTGAACTCTGCGCATTGATGTGCGATCAGGTGTTGCAGTAACAATTCCATCACCATCAATAACTTTTACAGTGTCAGTTTGCGCAAGGCCAGGAATAACTGCCACGTCGCCACTTTTAAGGGCAGTAACAACGCTCTGCGCCAGCGCAGGGGAAGCCAGAGCGCGCGCAGCATCATGAATTAATACATATTCTGCTTCGGATAAGACTTTAGATAGACCGATACGAACGCTTTCAGAACGTGTTGCTCCACCTGTAACAACGGTGATGCCATCGCCAACTAAAGCTTGAATTTGTTTTTCATACCCGGCAGGTGAGGTAACAATTATTTGATCTGCAACTGAAGAAATTGATGAAACGGCATGTTCCAGCAAGGTGCGATCACCTAATTGAATTAACGCTTTGGGGATTGCCGCACCAAATCTTTCGCCACTGCCTGCAGCAGCGATGATGGCGGCGATCATGAGTTAGTTGAGTTAATTAAGAAGCGAGAACCTCGTCAAGGAGAACTGCAGCCTTTTCTTCATCTGTGCGCTCGGCAAGAGCTAGCTCAGAGATAAGGATCTGCTTCGCCTTGGCGAGCATGCGCTTTTCACCAGCAGAAAGGCCACGATCTAGATCGCGACGGTAAAGATCGCGCACGACCTCAGCGACCTTGATGACATCTCCTGAGGCAAGTTTTTCTAGGTTGGCCTTGTAACGACGTGACCAGTTAGTTGGTTCTTCGGTATATGGCTGGCGAAGCACGCTAAATACGCGATCCAGGCCGGCGCTATCTACAACATCGCGAACTCCGACGAGATCTACATTATCTGCAGGTACGCGGACCGTAAGATCTCCTTGTGCAACTTTCAAGACTAGGTAGGTGCGTTCTTCGCCCTTGATGATGCGAGTTTCAATCGCTTCGATTAGAGCTGCTCCGTGATGTGGGTAAACAACGGTTTCGCCGACCTTAAATGTCATGTGTTGCCCTTCGCTAGACAGACAATTCTACCAGCGATTTAGAGGTCAGAAAACCCCAATAAATCAGGGGTAAATAGCCCTAAATCGCGTGAGAGAATGTCCCTATGCGTCGCACCATAACAATAATTACTGCTTTGTTAATCGCTACATCACTTACTGCATGTGGTGCCGGCCAAAGCGCAGCCACACGAAACATCAAGCAAGTAACCGATGGAGTTGAACTATCAATCACTCAAAACGGAAGTGCAATAAAGATTGTCAACTTACTTCTTGTTGCCACCGAAACTGGCGATGCCGTAGTTGTCGGAACCATTATTAACCAAGGCGCGCAAGCAGATAAATTACTTGGTATCGCAGTTGGTGGAAATACCGCAACTCTTACTGGCGAGACAGCTCTGAATCAGAATGCACCGCTGCGTTTTGAAGGCGACAGCGCCAACGTTAAGGCTGTCTTTACTGGAGTTTCACCAGTTGCGGGCCGCCACGTAAAACTTTCACTTGGCTTTGCACGGGCCGGAATGGTTACTGCAGAGGTAATTATCCGCGATAAGCGAGACGATTTTAAAAATGTAACTTCAGGAGTTACTTCTTCCCCTGATTCGCAACCGCTTCAACAGCAGCCTTCGCAGCATCTGGATCTAAGTACTCTCCGCCTTTTTTCACCGGCTTAAAATCAGCGTCCAAGTTATAAAGCAGCGGAATTCCGGTTGGGATATTGAGTTCTGCAATATCTGATTCAGAAATACCATCTAGGTGCATGACCAATGCGCGTAGTGAATTTCCATGCGCTGTAACAAGTACGCGCTTGCCGGCTTTTAGATCAGGGATAATTGATTCTTGCCAGTAAGGCATCATGCGTGCAACCACATCTTTTAGACATTCTGTTGCCGGCAGATCTTTTCCCAAATCGGCATAACGCGCATCGCTTGCTTGGCTATATGGGTCATTGGCCTCAATCGGTGGAGGCGGCACATCGTAGGAACGGCGCCATAACTTAAATTGTTCCTCGCCATATTTAGCCAGCGTCTCTTTCTTATCTTTTCCTTGCAGTGCGCCGTAATGGCGTTCATTTAAGCGCCAAGAACGACGGACCGGAATCCAGTGGCGATCGCATGAATCAAGGGCTAATTGCGAAGTATGAATCGCCCGGCGCAGTAAAGATGTGTGAACAACATCAGGCAATAAATTGCGATCTGCCAATAGCTTTCCACCGCGGGCTGCTTCTGCCTCACCTTTTGCAGATAAGCGAACATCTACCCAACCAGTGAAAAGGTTTTTCGCGTTCCATTCCGATTCACCGTGGCGTAGCAGGATCAATTCATAGTTCGACATAACACCTATCTTGCCATGTCCGGCACAGATATTTAAATTAAATGCGCAAAGGCGTCAAGATTTGCCAGAGATTCACCACGGCTAACGCGCCAAGCCCATTCGCGGCGGATTGCGTTAGCAAAACCCAGTTCTAAAAGTGGATTAAATGAAGAATCTGAATACTGCAGTACTGCGCCAATTAAACGATCGATCTCGCGATCAGTTACTGCAGATAGCGGCAGGCGCCCTACCAAGAAGATATCGCCGAGTTCATTTGTAGCAAAGGCGATGCCATACATCCCAGCATTCTTAGCCATGCACCAAGCATGGACCGCACCTTCATTTTCATCCGGCTTGCGAATAACAAAGGCGTTGATACTTAGCGAATGATCGCCAATTATTAGCGCGCAATGGGTCTGTAACTTCTTCTCACCTGGCAAGGTAATTAAAAAGGTATTGCTATCTTTACTTTCATATTCCAGATCATGAGAATCCAAAAACTCTTCAATTACGACCGCAGGATTAATTGCCGCCATTTATTACCCGATCGACTTATTAACGCGCGCAGCCTCTGTGAGCACTTGATCATAAATATCTAGCGTGCCGCGGGCGGTGGCATCCCAACCGAAGTGCGATGCATGTTCAATCGCACCCATGGAAAGCAGTACGCGACGCTGTGGCTCTTGTAGCAAACGAGCAAGAACAGATGACCAAGCGCGAGGATCGTGGCCATCGACTAATACGCCAGAAATACCATCTGCAACAGCGGTGCGAAGTCCACCAACCGCGGTTGCAACAACTGGTGTGCCACAAGCTTGGGCTTCAAGTGCGACTAAACCAAAACTTTCTGAATAACTTGGGACGCAAACTAAATCTGCTGCGCGATACCAATTTGGCAATTTGGCACGAGGTACAGGTGGTGAGAATGAAATTACATCTTCGATACCAAGCCAATTAACTAGCTCTTTTAAACGTTCTACTTCGCTGCCATTAGCACCTGATGCACCACCCACAATAAAGACGCGCAATTTAGGGCGCAGATGTGGTGAGTGTGAAACTAGTTCGGCGGTTGCGCGAATCAATAACTCAGGGCCTTTATGTGGCTGGATACGTCCGACAAAGGTAATGACATGGGCATCGCTTTCAACGCCAATCTCTTTACGCGCAGCCGCACGACCAGCACCAGGTGTGAAGTTGTACAGATCAACTCCCGGAGTCACAACGTGCACGGTGTCAGGACAAGCGTCGTAAAGTGAAACTAGGCTGGCCGCTTCAGCATCAGTATTTGCAGTTAGCGCATTGGCAGCAGCAACGATCTGGGTCTCACCCTGCACGCGAATCATCGGTTCGGGAATTTCACCTTCGGCCAGATTTAAATTCTTAACTCGCGCCATCGTGTGCATGGTGTGCACCAGCGGCATCTTTAACTCTTTAGCAACCGGCATCGCAACTTTTCCAGATAACCAGTAATGAGAATGGATTAAGTCATATCGGCGATCACCCGATAAAGCCTTCTTAAATTCAGCACTTAACTCGTTAAAGTGCGCCGGAACTTGTTCTTTCGTCCAATGCAGATCATGGCCGGCATCTAAGTGATGGACATTTACACCAGGAGATAATTCAACAACTTCAGGTAGATCTAAGTGATCGCGGCGCGTGAAGATATCTACTTCCACACCTTGGGCTGCCATGCGCGCGGCACTTTCGGCAACATAGATATTCATTCCGCCAGCATCACCAATACCTGGTTGTTCCAGAGGGCAGGTGTGAACCATAAGCATGGCCACGCGACGTTTCATGATCGAAGGATACTTCAGTATGCCGAGCGAAGGAATTGCAAGGGTACGCGCGATTAAATGGTGGCGCGAATGGTGCCAATTACACGCGGGCCGCCCATTACTTTTTCAGGCGTTAGCGGTGTATCGATACCAAAATCTTTTAAACAGGCATGAACAATGGTGCGAAATGCGCGCAGTGATCCATCGCTTACCTTAAATACAAATGAACGCCCATCTGCAAGTGAGCAGACATTTACCGCTTCAGCGCCATCTTTCATAAATAAACCAGGTACTTGCTGCATCATCTCGGTGTTATGGCGACCAACGCCACCGACCATTTCCGGGAAAGTACGTGCTGCCTTCATGACGCTTTGATGTACTGGATCAGTTGAAATCGTTATTGCACGAATCGCACGAGTTAGGCCAATTACTGAAATTAAGAAAAGAGGTGCGCCACAACCATCGGTTGAAGTAAGAGTGATTGCCTCACCAGCTAAATCTTCTAACTCTTTTTTGATTGCCAACTGCAACGGGTGGTTTGCATCTAAATAACTTTCAATCGGCCAACCATTTTTAACACAGGTTGCCAGCATCGCGGCATGTTTTCCGCTGCAGTTCATGGCAATCTGGACTGGCTCTTTATCGCCCCAGGCGCGACGTTCTGCATCTCCTAGCGGGCGATCTGTTGCGCATTGCAGTGCGCTTTCATCTAAACCAACTGATGCCAAGATTTCGCGCGCACTATCCATATGCATCGCAGCACCTGAATGGCTAGATTGCGCCAGCGCCAATAAGCGTGGCTCTAAAACCAAACCGCTACGCACCATTGCAGATGCTTGGGCGCATTTAACTGTTGAACGCGGAAAGATCTTGGTATCGATATCACCAAGTGATTTAAAGATTGAGCCATCGGCGTTTAATACTGCAAGAAATCCACGATGTTCAGATTCAACAACGCCATCGCGAACGTATTCGGCTAAGACTGCATCTTTAAACATTAATCGCTCTGTCTTTCTAGCGATGACCAGATATGTGCTTGTAACTCTTGTCCTTCTGCTGCCATGTCATAAGCAAAGAAGAGTTCGCCTGCAACCAAACCATATAAACGCACTCCGGCTGTAACAATCTTGGCAGTTGGCGCTGAATAACCTTGATCCATTACTAGTTGAATCTTGGGACCATCAAACTGTCCAACCCAACCTTCAGCAATTCCAGTGTTATGTGCGATAACAACTTCCAGAACGTTATTTGGCTTAACCCGCCAGAAGCCAGTTTCAGATCCTGCTGGACGAATAATTTCGCCATCTTTATCGATGATCCAAGAACGTGAGTAATAATTTAGAAAAGGGCGTCCATCATGGTTAAAGACCACTTCGTGGGCATATTCAAAGCTTTCAATCGTTGGGTAATCCCCGCGACCTTTGCCACGCCAAGTGCCGACCATCCATGCCAAAGGATTTAGATCTGGATGTAAACCTTCTGGAATTGTAAAGACCACTTAGAGTCTGCCCCTTCGATATGTGCGCGCATCACGTGCTTGTGATTGGCGACGACCACGAAATCCATAAATCAATAACGCAACACCAATAATTAGAGAGATAACTCCAAGAAGCACGGCGCTAAGGATTTCCACGCCTTAATCCTAAGGCTTTAGAGCTTAGTTACCGTCCACATGATCGCCAGCATTGCCAGAGCGACAACTAAACCTTGCGCAATCGTGGCCATTTATGCGGGAACAATCACTTGTTGCGATGCGGCCACATCTGCGACCGTTAACTGCGCATCAACCGGGGTAGTGCGCTTTACAACGGCTAGCGCAATTGGCCCTAATTCATAATGGCGGGCAACGGTGCCAAGAAATCCAACTTGTACTTCACCATTCATAACCGGCGTACCTGGTGCGGGCATGACGACTTGGCTGCCATCTAAATGCAACATAACTAAACGCCGCGGTGGATTTCCTAAATTAAATATCTTCGCCACAGTTTCTTGGCCGCGATAACAACCTTTATCCATATGCACTGATTTATTAAGAACGCCAAGTTCGTTGGGAATTGATTTGTGATCGGTATCAAAGCCAATGCGTGGGCGACCTGCGGCAACTCGTTCGGCATCAAGTGCCCAGGTACCAACCTGCATCGCAGTTGCCCCAAAAGTTTCCTGCATCTCTTTTAATTCAGAACGCGGAACCAGGGCAAATGGCCCTCCAATTTCATTTGCCGCACCTGGTGCGCGCAAGACAACAAATTCACTTGAAGCATCACGAACATCAACGCGCAACATAAATTTCATTTTCTGCAGATAAGTAACTAAATTTTCGATATAGCCTGGATCAATTACCAACCAGCTGGTTTCGCCATCATCTACCAAGTTAAATTGATATTCGACATGGCCTTGTGGATCCAAGATCAGCGCCGAACTCCATTGCCCAACGCCAAGTTCAGATAAATGTTGAGTTGTTAAATCATGTAACCACTTCAGGCGATCGGCACCAGATACGGCGATGATATTTAAATGGGAGAGATCAGCCCAAGCTTTACCTTCCAGCAGAGCTTTCTGTTCCTTATTGGGTTCACCAAAATGCCAAATAGCGCCTTTATCAACGCCATCTTCTACTAATACTGCAGTCATCTTTACTTAACGCACGCAGCGCATAACCCATAAACTGCAAAGTGAGTGACATCTGTTTTAAAGCCATAATCGTCAGCTAAATTCTGTACAAAGTTTGCCGCCGCATTTATTGGTGCATCGCCGACGGAGCCACAATTGCTGCAGACTAAATGTAAATGAGTGAGCTCTTCGGCTGCGTGATAAGTCGCACCGCCATGGCCCAAATGCGTGTGTTGTACAAGGCCAACGTTTTCAAGTGTTTCTAAGTTGCGATAAACCGTTGAAAGATTGATGCCGGGATGCGTTGCGCGCACCTTTTCGGCAACTTCTTCAGGTGTTGCATGACCGAGTTCGCGCACGGCAGATAAAACAAGTTCACGCTGTGGAGTTAAGCGCAAGCCCTTATCGCGGAGTTCATGTTGGTCAGCCATGGGTTAAGCCTACCTTTAAAGTGAAATGACAAGATCGGCAGGAACGCCTTGTGCTGCGGTGATCTGCTGTTCCACGCGCACACCTGGCGCTTGAACTACGAGAGTCCAAGATCCAGGTGCGGCGAAGAAACGAAACTGTCCTTGCGAATTAGTTGGAAGCTCTGCGGTGAATTCTCCGTCGCGATCTAACAAACGGACATGTGCGCTACCGACAGGAGTGCCGTTTGGTACTCCGTCGTCCCCGTCCCTGAGTACAACACCTTGGATGATTGTTTGTGTTGTAACGTCAATGCCATCGAGTGATGGACCGCCAGGAGTTGCACCGCAGGTCTTCAACTTACGCTCCTACAGCTACTGGTACACCAACGAGTGAACCGTATTCAGTCCATGACCCGTCGTAATTCTTAACGTTGGCAACGCCAAGAAGTTCATGCAGCACGAACCAAGAGAACGCAGAACGTTCTCCAATACGGCAATACGCGATGGTGTCTTTTGCAAGATCAACACCGGCACCGACGTAAAGATCTTTTAGCTCTGTATCTGTTTTAAAGGTGCCATCTTCATTGGCAGCCTTTGACCAAGGAATGTTCTTGGCAGTTGGAATATGTCCCTTGATCTGACCTTGTTCTTGAGGCAAATGTGCAGGTGCTGCGAGTTCGCCACTGAATTCGGCAGGAGAACGAACATCAACGATATTTAGCATGCCAATTGCTGCGATAACTTCATCGCGATATGCGCGAATTGAGTTATCGCGCTCTTTAGCAACATAACGAGTTGCAGTGCGAGTTGGAACAGCAGTTACGAATGGGCGAGCATCGAGTTCCCAACGCTTGCGTCCGCCATCTAGCAATCGAACATCCTGGTGGCCATAAACCTTGAAATACCAGAAGGCATAGGTTGCAAACCAGTTGTTATTGCCGCCATACAAGATCACGGTTGAGTCATTAGAGATTCCTGATTTTGAAAGAAGCGCTTCAAACTTCTCCTTTGAGATCAGGTCGCGAATCAAGCCATCTTGTAGATCATCGCGCCAGTGGAATGTGATCGCGTTCTCGATATGGCCTTGCTCATACAAAGTGGTGTCTTCATCGACTTCCACGATTACTACCTTTGGATTATTAACGTTTTCAGCGACCCAATCGGTGCTGACTAGTGATGTATCACGTGACATTTTCTCTCCTAATTACTTAGATATTTTGGGTTTAATAAAAGGGGATAAAGCAAATTACTTAGCGGTGCGTGCGCGCAAGATGAGCAAATACATCTGGCAACCCAAGCAGAAATTAAATGCTGCATTTAAAAATGCGGCAGCAAGTGCAAAGGCGACTGCAACTGTAAAGACCCCACCGGCCCCAGTAACAGATGCAATAACTGCAACAAGTGCAAAGCCGAGTCCAACCGCCTGGGCAAACTGCGGCGGGCGAACATCTTCGAAAGTCACCGGTGACTTCAAACGTGGCTTAATTAAGGATTTAAAAATAAGTGCATACGGTGTGAACTGCGGTCCACGAAGTGATCCGATGGCAAAGACAATTGCCTGAAAAGCAATTATCCAAACGTTAAATGTCACAAGGGCAGTTGCTAGGACAACTGTTGTGATCGCCGCAGACCATCGTGGTCCTCTGGCATCTATCGATACTGTCATTTTTATTTCCTTCACTTATGGGTCGTTGAATTAGTTTTTAAGTTGCAAACTAAGCACGACACATAGCGCCAGTTAAGCGACCGTAATCAATCACACGGCGCTTTGTGAAGTAACTGGTTTTAATGCGAGACATGGCTTAAGGATAAAGACCTTCAAAGTAAAGCGCTACTTGCGAATATCTCGCAGTTGCCTTAACTAGCCAATAGCGGCGAGCGCCGCGTGCACCTGAGCGCGCTTTGGTGTTCCCATCGCCCGGCCGACTTCAACACCTGCGCCATTTAAGAACAAGGTCGTCGGCGTTGATAAAACATTTAATTCACGGACTAGTTCAAGATGTGATTCAGCATCGATATGGGCATAGCGAACATCCGGCATCGTCTTGACCATATCTTGCAGCAACGCCTTGGTTGCCCGGCAAGGTGTGCAGAAAGCAGATGAGAATTGGACCATCGTCGCCCGTGAACCAAGCTCTGTGCCAATGATTGCAGCGGTCAGAGTTGGCCCATTTACCGTCTTCTTCTTACGAAATTCCCCACGCGTGCGCTTAAACCAGATGCCAAATCCAGTGGCCAGGACCAGCACGATCGCGAGTGGAATGAAAGTTTTCACAAAGGTAGTCTAGATCCCATGGCCAAGGTGTTGTTACTGACAAATACCAATGGCGCGAGCGCGGAAGTTCTGCCATCACTCGCACTCTTGCAACACACTGTAAAGATCATGCCCGCTGAAGCCAGCGTGCTAATTGATTCACCAGTTATGGATATTGTCTTTGTAGATGCTCGTCGCGAGCTGCCTGCAGCTAAGAATTTAACGCGCTTACTTACCTCAACCGGTGTTGGCGCACCTGTCATTGCAATAACAACCGAAGGTGGCCTATCTGCCATGAGTGCCGACTGGAGCGTCGATGATGTAATTCTCGATACCGCAGGTCCTGCAGAAGTAGATGCACGTATCCGTATCTGCATTGGCACACATCTAGCAGCTTTAACTGCGGCCGATCCAACTGCAGGTGAAATTCGCACAGGAGATGTTGTTATCGATGAAAGTACTTACACCGCCAAAATAAAAGGTCGCTCACTTGATTTAACATTTAAAGAGTTCGAACTTCTTAAATATCTTGCCCAGCATCCTGGCCGCGTCTTTACTCGCGCACAGTTACTGCAAGAAATTTGGGGCTATGACTACTTCGGTGGAACTCGCACTGTCGATGTTCACATCCGTCGCCTACGTTCCAAGCTTGGTCCCGAATTTGAATCCATCATTGGCACAGTACGTAACGTTGGTTATCGCTTCACACTTCCAAACGGCGGTAAAGAGAGCCAAATTTCCGAGCGGGTGTAACCGCAATGCGCCATATTCTTAAGATTCACAGATCACTTACCGATCCGCTGCCAACTACAAAGCGCGAATACACAATCCGCACCTTTAACCCAATACAAGATAAAGATTGTTGGCTTGCGCTAAATAATAAAATCTTTGCCAACCACCCCGATCAGGGCAATTGGGCGCTGCAAGATCTTGAAAATCGCATGGCCGAAAACTGGTTTGATCCAACCGGATTCTTCCTCGCTACAAAAGGCGATGAAATAGTTGGTTTTGTTTGGACCAAGATCCATCAAGATTTTGTAAACCAACATCCCGTTGGTGAGTTATATGTCGTCGGAGTCGATCCCGATCATGCCCACCAAGGCATTGGCCGCGCAGTATCAGTAGCTGCTATCAATTACCTTGTTGCTAAAGGGCTAAAGCAAGCGATGTTATACGTCGATGCCGATAACGAAAAAGGATTGGCGCTCTACACCAGCTTAGGTTTTAGCTAGCCGACTAAGTTAGCGCACATAGCGCGGAATGCCGCAGTATGCGCATCAACATCAGCTGCCGTCGTTGCTGGTGACATCAGCGCCATGTTGTGAAATGGCGTAAGCAAGAAGCCATCGTTGAGCAAACGCAGATGAATATATTGCTCAAGTTCAAAGTCACCAGATTCGGCAGCTTCACGCCCAGTACGTGGTGCTTTACCTTTGAAGATGTATTCCCCGCGCGCACCTAAACGATTGCAATTCCAATCTAAATCGAATTCAGCAATCGCCGCATCAACGCCATCGCTCCAACGATCACCAAGTTCAATCATCGATTTAAAAGCATCTGCAGTTAAAACTTCACTTAGCGTCGCGCGCATTGCCGCAAGTGACATGGCATTTCCCGCCAAAGTGCTACCGATACCACCAGTGTCGATGATTTCTAGCTCCACCAGTTTCTTAATTGAATTAGCCACATCTTCAGTCATACCGAAAGTGCCGACTGGAATACCGCCAGCAATTGCCTTACCGATCGTTAAGAAATCAGGCTTAAGCCCAAGATCAAGCGTCATTCCACCAGGGCCAACTGAAATTGTATGAGTCTCATCAATTATCAATAGTGCGCCATATTTCTTGGCTAACTCTTGAACCGCATATAAATAGCCATCTTCAGGAAGAACAATGCCCACATTTGTCATCGCAGGCTCCATCAAGATCGCTGCTACATCACCGTGCTTTAGCGCAGCTTCCATACCGGTTAAATCATTAAATTCCACAACGCGGGTTGTTACAGCTAAATCAACTGGTGCACCTAAATTACCTTCGCGCTTAACGGTATTGCCTGCATCATCTAACGTTGCAAAGGTTTCATCAACGCTGCCGTGGTAGCAACGGTCGATAACTATTATCTTGCTGCGCCCGGTGATTAAACGGCAGTAACGAATAACGTGGCGATTAGCATCGGTTGCAGTCACCGTAAACTGCCACTTCGGCAGACCAAAGCGCGCAGCCAGCTCTTTTGATACAACTGCGGCATCCAAAGTCGGCAACATCGAGGTAATACCGATATCTGCTTGGCGCTTGATTGCCGCAATAGTTGCATCAGGTGAATGGCCAGTCATTGAACCGGTATCGCCCAAACAAAAATCAATATAGGTATTGCCATCGATATCGGTGAACTTGGCGCCCTTTGCTTCCTTTACGAAAACTGGATGAGCACCTGGCCATTTCGCCATCCAAGACATCGGCACACCTTCGTGCATAACCTTTTGTGAATCAGTAAATGCTTCACCACTTTTTTTATGGTTTGCCAAAAAGCGCTCTTCTTCAATTTTACGAAGCGCGGCAAGGTGCGTGCGATCAATTACTTTCGACATATCCCAATCCTTTTATTCTTCAGTAAATACAAATAGAGCTTCGATGTAATGCTCACCGGTAATTCCTAAGTTCTGCGCATCAGGCGGTGCGGTCTGTGGCTCAATACAGACGCCTTCGGAATCCTCGTTATAGACAACCCACCATGGCGCATCGGATTCAATTTCAATGCGGGCACAATCTTCCCAAACAATGGCCGGAACGCCTTGTACCTCAGTAAAGGCATCATCCCAAGGCCCTGGAGGCTGCGGCACATATTCGCCACTTGGTATGCCATCTTCATCGCGCTTTAACATCTTCGCTGCTTTAAATTCAATCTCTGCGCTGCCGCCACGATCTAAATCGCGCGGAAACCAAGGATGCATTCCGATCCATGCCGGTAATTTGCAATCACCTGGGTCGTATTCAAGTGACCAGCGAACCGCATCATCTAATACTTCAATAGTTTGTTCGATAGTTGCTCCGCCATAAGGCTTTGGTAAATGCAAGAGCGAACGCCCCGGACCAATTTCTTGCCAAGAAGATGTAAAGCCATAACCATGAATTGCATGCGGTGGAATCACATTGGTCGGTAGTTGGATATCTTCGCCATCTGGTCCGTGCAAAATTCCATCGCGAATACGTCCGGCCCATGGCCCCATCGCATACCAACCGCTATCTAAAGGTGAACCGCGGTAAGGAACTGCAAACTGCATATCGCGCCAAGTCAGCGATGTAATGCGCGCACCGTTATCTAAATCAATTGCGATTTGAAATTCAGCATCATCTATATATTGCATGATGCACCTTCCTAAATCTTCGCCAGTTCGTGCTTGTAAGGAGGTTGCGCCCCCGCACGAGAACATGTGATTGCTGCAGCTGCGGCTGCACGATCAAGAACTTTCTTTAAACCTTCACCTTGCAGAGATAAAATTCCATCTTGGATCATCGCTTCAATGATGATCGCACCGACTGTGTCACCGGCACCGACTGTGTCAGCTAAATCAATTTTCACACCGTGGGCTTCTTCGCGGCTATTTTTGGTATAACCAATTGATCCGTTAACTCCGCGCGTGACAACCACCAAAGCTCCACCATCTGCCACCCAACGCTTGGCAATTTCTTCAAATGGTTGATCTGGATATAACCAAGCTAAATCATCATCACTGACCTTGATAACACTTGATATTGCAGCCCATTTCTCAACGGCTGCCTGATATCGATCGCGATCTCCCATAACCGATGGGCGAATATTTGGATCAAAGACGATCGGTGCGAATTCAGCCACCTGTAGCGCCCAGTCATAGAGCACGGTCGCACCAGGTTCAACAATCGTTACCAAAGTGCCGATATGTAGCACGCTTGGCTTATGCACTGATGGGTCAGGCAACCAATTCAAATCGAAATCAAATGTTGCGGTGCCATCTATTTTAAATTCATAGCTAGCTTTGCGATCTTCAGCCAAGGTAACAATTGCTAAACAAGTTGGTTTATCACTGGTTAAAGCCAGATCTAATTTAACTTCATCCGTCAAAAGTTCTGCTCGTGCCTTAATACCGTAATCGTCAGTTGAAATTCCATCAATGAACTGCACATCGTGTCCAAGCCGCGCCAGCGCTTTTGCGGTATTTGCTGGCCCTCCACCTACAACAGCTCTGCGCTCTGGTTCACCTGGCAATAAATCAATTAATACTTCACCGCAAACCCAGATGCTCATGCGTTCTCTCCTTGGCGCGCTAAATATTCTGTAATTACCTCAACGCCCAATAAATGATCATCAACTTGTGGCAGACCGCTAATTAATAAAATCCCTGCAAGCCCGTGACCGGCAACATTTAACGCTAGACCTCCACCATGAATTGCATGCAGTTCTTCACTCAAACCAGTCTCTTTATGCCAATCAACGCCACGTTCTTCAGCAAATACACGTTCGTAAATTGTTGACTTACCTGTCGCCATTACAACTCGCGCTTTGCGCGCCACCCAAGAATCGTTATCAATTGTTGAACCAGTCAACGCAACTTTAAATACAGTCCATTCGCCCATTCGAACTTCCACGATAATCGGCAGAGCGCGTTCAGTCGCCTTTGCAAAAGCGATCTCACCAATTTCAATCGCTTGCGCCTGTGTCAGCGAGGGCAGAACCAGAGCCTGGGCTTCGCGCGCCAGGCCTGCGGCGCTAAAGCCACCCGTAGTTTCAACCATGGGCTTATCTTGCCCTACCGTTGGCCTATGACGAATCCAGCGCATATCAATATTCCAGCCACAACCCTCGATGTTTATCCACTTTGCCTGGGTGGCAATGTCTTTGGCTGGAGCGCCGACGAGAGCCAATCTCAAGGGGTTTTAGATGCCTTCACAGCATCTGGCGGTAACTTCATCGACACCGCAGATGTTTACTCCGAATGGGTCGATGGCAACATCGGCGGCGAATCCGAAACAATTATCGGCAACTGGATGAAATCACGTGGCAATCGCCATTCACTAGTGATTGCAACTAAAGTCGCCAAGCTTTCTACCCGTCCTGGATTGCGCCCTGAAAATATCATCGCTGCCTGCAACGATTCATTGCAGCGTTTACAAACCGACCACATAGATCTTTATTATTCTCACCACGATGATAAAGATGTTCCAATCGCCGAAACCTTGGGCGCCTATCAAACATTAATCAATGAAGGAAAGATCCGATATATCGGCGCATCCCAACACACAGGCGCACGCTTACAAGAAGCGCTCGATATCGCAACCAAGGAGAACTTACCCAAATACATTTGTTTGCAAGATCAATACAACTTGATGGAACGCAACCCCTTTGAATCTGAACAACAAGATGTATTAAAGAAAAATAGCCTTTCAGCGCTACCGTTCTATGGTCTTGCCCGCGGTTTTCTCACCGGTAAATATCGTCCTGGCATAACAGTTGATTCAATTCGCGCCGGTGGTGTAACTGATTACCAAACCAATAAGGGCTACGCGATCATCGAAGCGCTAGACAAAATTGCTAAAGCTCATAATTCTTCAATCTCTGCAGTTGCTCTTGCTTGGTTACGTGCCAACCCTCAGGTCAGCACACCAATTGCATCAGCGCGTACCGTTGAACAGCTTCACGAGATCATGCAGATCGTTGAGCTAACTAGCGAAGAAGTGGCTGAATTAAACGAAAAAAGTCTGTAATTACTTACTAATCTTGTATGTAATTACCTTTTTGACCTTACCAACCATAACAGTGACCTGATAGGTGCCAGGCTTTGAGAATTGGATGGCAGGGGCTTTGTAAGTACCAGTTGTTTTGGTTGTTGTCGATGCCACGGTATAACTCTTTCCATCGACACCCTTAACAACAACTTTTATGACGGTGCCTTTTTTGAGCGATGGGATAGATGGTTGTACTGCACTTTTCAACGAAGTTGAGATTGTCGAATTCGCGCTTGTAATGGTGGTTGATTTGACTGGACCCACAACTTTTGTTGGAATTGCAAAAGTTGAAGTTTTAGTCACTTCGCCCTTTGCGTTTGTTGTAACTCCCGCCACTGCACTCAGCGAAGGTGAAGGGCTAGACGTTGGTGATGGGGTTGACGACTTAGTTGGAAACGGTGAAGGTGCAGCGGTTGCCACTGGCAACTGTGACGCGGCAGGAACTGGCGTCGGATTAACAGTGGGAGTTACTGAAGCAGAAGGTGAGGGAGTTCCGAGTGCCGCAACTGCAGGTGGCACAAAACCGCCGCCGCCGCCACCACCGCCGCCGCCGCCACCACCGCCATTTGAAACTGTTGGAGATGGTGTTGGGGTAGGAGTTGGACTTGGCGAAGGAGGTGGAGCTGAAGCACTCGGTGTCGCAGATGTCGTCGCACTTGGAGCCGCAGTTGGTGTGGCGCTTGCACTTGCCGTTGCACCTAAAGTTAATTGTCCTGAAATTGGAGATAAAACACTGTCACCTACTGCATTTGTAGCCTGGATTTTAGCTTCATAAGTTCCAGCTAATAATGATGTAAATGTGTATGCGGTATCTGAAACTTTCTCAATCAATTGAGTTAGTAGATCAACACCATTTTTGATCAATTTGATTGAGAAGGAGATTAAGGAACTGCCTCCGTCTGATGCCGGTGCCTGCCAGCTAACGCGAGCTTCAGTATTGGTGGTGGTTGCAGCGATGACCGGTGCCGTCATTGTGCTTGGTAGATCACCAAGTGTGTATTTGGTACTTTTCTCTGAAACTGATCCTGTTGTATTGGCTGCATTTACTGCAGCAACCGTAAACTCCACAGCAGCGCCGTTACTAAGCCCTGTAACTTCTATAGATGTAGCAGTGCCTGCAGCCGAAACTGATTTCCCAGAATTAATCTCTTTTACTACATATGAAGATATTTCGAAGCCGCCATTATTAGCAGTTGGGACTGCAACCCAAGAAACTGTTGCCTTTCTAACTCCAGTGGTCACAGTTGGTTTACTTGGCGCTTGAGGTGCAGTCTTTGGGACTGCGGTTAATGTGTTACTTGACCAAGCACTTAATTCACGTAGGGCATTAACTGCGTTAACCTGAACGATATACGTAGTGCCGCCCTCAAGCGTGTCGAAGGTAATTTTTGTATTTTGTTCGCCGTCAACAGTTCCGCTTGCCGCGGTTGTTCCGTCAACCTGTTTCCTTACGCGCACACCGTATGCGAGTGCACCAGAGACTGAATCCCAAGAAATTTCCAGAGTTCCACTGCCGTAAGTCTGAGTAGTTCCTGCCTTAATAACTATATTTGCAGGCACAGACGGTGTTACAGCATAAACTGGCGAAGCGCTCAATAATATTAAAATTAAAGAACTTAAACTAGCAATAACTCTGCGAAGCATTATTACGGCGCCAAAGTAATGTTTTTATCAACAACAATCGTGTCTGAAATTCCTGGAGTTGCGCTCAGCGAAGTAGAACCCTTCTCGCCACTAGCTGGATCTACTGAACCCAAGGTCCAAGCAAAGTTTGTGTCTAGATAGATTTCATAAACCCCGGCGGTGGATGTAACTGCCGTTACAGTCTTTGTGGAATCGTCATTTCTAGTTGCAACAATTAGCGCACCTTTGAGAGCTGCTCCGGTGGAATCAACGATTTTTCCAGAAATATTACCGTTGGGCAGATTTATAACTGCTTTACTTGAGGCAAACGAAGCACATCCTGCACTGCAAGATGCCGCACCAGAGGCAATCACTATCGTAATAGTTCGCTGCGTTCCTAGGGTCTTACCAGGGCGTATAACAACTTGGTAAGTTCCATCTGCAAGTGTGTATGCAGCTTCACCCTTATCATCTAAGTAAATATTTGAATAAAAGTTATAAGTGCTTGTTGAAGATTCGTACTTATTAACTCGTGTCCAGCCGTAACTATTTGCAATTCCGGTTGACCCAAATGCCGCGACATATAAGTTTGGGCGATCAAATTGAATATTAAATTGGCTCATCGTCGCTGCAGAATAGTTAGTAATTTCATAAACCTTCGGAGAGAACTTGCCGTTATATTCAGATCCAGGATATGCAGTGATTTTGTACTTCACTCCATCGGTGAGCGAAAGCCCAACTTTTCCAAGCTCGTCAGTTTGCCCACCGGTTACATAAGATGTCGATGACGTTGCGGTGTCAACGGATTCAACCGAGACCCAGCCATATCGACTCGCAGTTGTAGCACTTCCTGACTGCGGAACCAGGACGGTAACTCGCGAAGTTATTCCACCAATTGCCAAATCACCAAGGTTTGTAATGCTACTTACTTGGTAAGTTTTTGGCGTGTAATCTGAACTCTTGTAGTAGTTGAGTTGGATCTGGCAGCCTTTCGTACAGTTTGGTGAGGTATTGTCTACAAAGAAACCAAATTGGCCACTAGAGTCTGTCCAACCATAGAAATACTCACCACCAATCCAGGCGTTCACGTTTACATTTGCCAAAGGTGTTGGATTTGCGCCAGGTGTTACTACGCGGCCGATTAAGTTAGGTGCCCGCAAACGTATTGTGATTGGCGAAGCTGTCGTTCCACCACTAATAACAACAGTTTGAGTTTCAGATTTACCGTATTGATATTGACCGCTATATGGAATTGCTCGTATTACGTATGTTCCGTCTGGAACCAAGAGACCAAATCTTCCATCTTGATCAGTAGAGGTTGAATAACGCCACTGTTCAGAGCTACCTGGCAGAGAGACCGCTATCTGAACGTTCTGTACTCCAATAGTTCCGGTTCCGGGCGGTAGAACAATTCCCTTTAATGAAGACGATGAAACCTTAAATGTGTAGTAACCACCAACCGCAGTTAGGGTCTCCTGAGATGTGAGATCTCTAATGCTTGTAATTCCGCTAGTACCCGTAATGATTTCATAACTTCGAGGTGCATACTCTTTACGTTGATCCCAATTCGGATTTATTTCAAGTAAATAGACAGTTGATGTCTCCAAATAGGTACCAAATTTAGAATCATCAACCCGAACGTAATTTGAATTCGAGTATTTATTATCTGATCCATACCTGAGAAGAGCGTATGCGAATCTGTAATCATCACCTGAAGGTGTTTTTATCTTGCCCAATAGATTTGGTAGGCGAAGAGCAACGTTACAAACTGTTGTCTCATTCTCTCTAACAATGCAATCACTCGAGTAAGTAGAAGACACCTCGGTCGAAGTCAGCCCATAAGGCTGAACATAAATTCGATATGTGCCAGGCTTTAATTTAAATCCAAAGTTCCCATTACTCCAGCGCCCATCACGACTCTCGTATCTATCGCCCACCTTCTCTTGTATTTCGACATAGGATCCCTGTTGGTATTTGCTTCCATTTAGGGTGATTGCGCCGGTGAGATTCGCTCCAGTAACTGGAAGTTGGTAAACGCCGGAAGTCACGGTAACAGTCTCACCTTCAAAACTCTTTACCGAAGTAACTTGCCCGGCTTCAACAACGATGCGATATCGCTTAACTGAATAAGTTGCACCATCATCAGCAGGATATACGTTGATTCCCCATGTTCCATTTTCAAGATTAGTTAGGTAATTGCCATTACCATCACTTGAAAGTCCAGGTGAATAATTTTTTATCGTTTTAGATCCGTCTTCAAACCAAATATTTGCATATATTTTATAAGAATTTACAAAATTTGAACCATCCGGTTTTACAACTCTAAATTTCAAGTTCGGCGCGTTCAAATTAATGTCACAATTAATTACGGTGCTGGTATCTGTTACTACACAATTGCTACTTCGAGTAGCTACTCCGCCCGCATTCAACATATCCCCTTGCGCTTCAAACTGATATGTTCCAGGTGGTAGAGCAAATGCAAAACTCCCATCACCACTTGAGGGCTTATTGCTTACGTAATCTGGCCAATATTCGGAGCCATTAGAAGAAATTTGACGCACATAAATATAATTTTTTGGAGAAACACCAATAGGCCCTCTAACAACTCCACGGACGTTTGGAGTTTGAAGAGTTAACTTCACATTACCCGCACCAAGCCCACCACTGACAGTTATCGAAGTCGGTGCTGAATCACCCTTAGTTGAGTCAGTCCAAGGAGCACGGGCAACAATTTGGTATGTTCCATCTGAAAGTTTCGTAAATCCGTAATATCCGGAATTGTCACTATAGGCATAAGCCTGCTGGCACCACATACAAACTTTCCCGTCCAAGTATGCTTCCACGCTTGTGCTAGGAACCGGAGTTTTCCCATCAGGTGCAACAACTGTTCCAGAAATAACGGGTGCTGTTAGAGAAAGTGAGTAAACGCCATCTGTGGCTGACAGCGCGCTGGATGAGCCTTCGCGTTTAATACTTTTAACGGTGCCAGACTCAATTTCCGCGAGGTATGAAGCACTTGAACCATACTTAACTTCGTAAGGATTAAGGAATAATCGGTAGTTGCCGTCGATGAGAGCGTACTTGATGGTGGCGCTAGCCAAGTCATTTCCAGGTTGAGTACAGCAGGAGCCAAGCCTTCCATTGCTATATATCGCATCCAAAGAAACACTCACGCTAGAGGTCATTACATTTGAATCTTTATCTAGTATCTTTATGGAAAGATTTGTAGCAGGAAGTGTCGCATCGCAGGTAACTGATCCAGATGACGGAACATCACAAAGTGGGCCAAAGAATGTCGATCCTTTGTCGTACAGGTATACGCGGGTTCGATACGTCCCAGTTGGCGCGGTAATTGCAAAAATACCATCGGATCCTGTACCTGCGTAAAGGTTAACGTAATCGAAACCAGTTGGTTGTACCTTAAGAAATTCAATCGAGCCGGCCACACTTACGCCACCAACAGTTATTTTTCCGCTCACATTTGGTGGCGGCAACGAAATATTGCAAACAGAACTAGCTGAACTCTGGACTACACAAATATCACTTACTTTTCCTGTTCCACCCGCGTTCTTAACATCGGACTGCGCGGTGAACTGATAACTTCCTGGATCTAGAGTAAATGCAAAACGGCCAAGACTGTCTGTAGTTCTCCATATTTGTAGGTACTCATAATTTCCATTTTCAACTATCTTGCGTACTGAAATCCAGTTATTTGGAGAAACACCTTTGATACCTGAAACAACACCGCTAACATTCGGTGCGCGAAGATTTAAACGAATTGAATTGGAGCCAACACCAGAAGAAACCGTGATTGATTCTGCTAACGAGCTACCTAGAGTTAGGGTATTAGTGCGAGCAACGGCTTGAACTTTATAAACACCATCTACGGTTCTGCCACCAAAATCGATCACAAACTGACCAGCGCTATTGCTGGTTGTGCTCCAGGTTGTCTGAATTCCTTTTTGTTTTATTTCGGCAATATTTGTTGGCGTGATGACAAGCTGTGCTGAGACTTCCGCATCCACAATTGGCGTGGTTCCATCTGGCCCATAAACAGTTCCAGAAAATGCTGGCTGCTTTAAAGAAAGTTCATACACGCCTGATGTGGCAGTTAGGGTTTCGCCTGTTCTCAACAAGCGCATATTTTTGACAGTTCCTGTCTCAACCTCAAAGAGATAAATGTTGGATGCCCCACGGTTCCCAGAGCTGTTTGGAACTGTTGTTAATTGGTACTCACCGTTGACAAGCGAGGCTAGAAAACGTCCTGAATTAGTTGAATTATCGGGACTTAAACTTCCCCCATAAGTCCATTGAGCGCCGCTTTTAATTTGCAAGGCGGCATAGACACCGTTCGTCATGACCGTTCCTGTGGTGTCTTTGACCTTAAAATTCAAATTTGTTGCAGGTAATGCGAAATTGCAAAGTACGGTGCCGGTCTCTGGTACGACGCATCGTGGCCCAGGAACTGTGGCATTAACGCCCTGCATATAAGAGTAAATCAGCGATCGGTAGGTGCCTTTATCCGCTGTGACTCCCCAACTTCCATTAGAGGTTACTTGAGACCGGTAACCATTTCTCGCAAGATTATTCTCGACTCCGTAATCGGGGGTAAGTTGAATATTTGAAGGTTGAACTACAACACCACCGATGGTCACAGTTCCGCTTGCATTTGGAGGCGGCAAAGTAACATTGCAGGTAGTAGCGGTTGCACTTTCAACAATCACGGTGCATGCAGCGCTATAGCCATCGCCGCCGCCGGCGCCCTCTATATCGGCATTTGCCCCAATTCGATATACGCCACTTTCTAAATAGAATGCAAATCCGCCATTTTGATTTGTTTGACGATATTCATAAACGTAATTCCAGTTTTCAAATGTGTCGCGCTTATAAAGTTGAATCCAGTTATTTGTCGAGATTCCCTTAACGCCCGAAACAATTCCTTTCAGGTTTGGTGTGCGTAACGTTAGAGTTAAGTTGGTCGGTCCCGATCCAGCTGTAATTGTCTCTGTACGAATGGCTGATTTGCCTGTTGAAGTATCCGACCAATCGTTAATCCAGCTTTGAAGCGTGTATTGGCCATCTAAGTAGTCAGAACCTAGATTTGCAGCGAAGTAACCATTTTTGTCAGAGTACACGTCCCATGAATTAGTTCCATTTGGGGTTTCTTTGGAAATCCTGACCACGGCATTTGGTTGTGGGGTGGTTCCGCCCGGCTTATAAACGATTCCTGCGAATGGTGGTGCTCTTAGAGAAACTGTGTATACCCCTGCTGTAGCGCTTAGAACCGTATTTGTTCCCGCAACCTTTAGATTAGAGACCACACCGCTTGAGACATCAAAAGTATAGACCTGACCAATACCCGAAGAACTAGATCCGTCACCGTAAGTGGTTAACGTATAGGAACCATCTAGAAGAGAATATTCAAATAAACCGGTTAGGGAGTTGTAGTAAGAACAACAACCAGTACCCATGTATTTCACTTCCGAGGTTAAACTCAAGCCAACATAGCCAGATGAAGTTATATCTGTTCCGGCTGAATTTAGTAATTTAAATTTCAGATTTGTCGCCGGCAGATTACTGTTGCAAACCACATTTCCTGTGGTTGGCACAACACACAACCCACCTGTCACCGAATTTCCGCCCGAATTTGTTTTGTAATACGCGAACATTCGGTAGGTTCCTGGCTCGATGTTTGCACCGAATTTCCCAGTATTGCCAAAATTGGCGTAGTAATAATTTTTGGCAGTGTTATTTGTGATTCCTACTGCAGGAGTAAATCGTATGTAACCATTTCTTGGAGCTACGCCATCAACGGAGAAGGTTCCGGATACATTTGGAGCTATATTTACTAGATCACAAGTGGTTACTGTAGAAGTGTCAGAAATTGGGCATGATGCGCTATAAGCTCCCGCAGCACCTGTTAATGCGTAATCTGGCTCTGAATAAATTCTGTAAGTGCCAATCCCAAGTGAATAAGCATATTTACCCGCAGAATCTGTGTAGTTCCAGCCATTATCAACCCACTGCCAGTTTCCAGAATCATCGAGTTTCTGAAGATTAATTCCAATGTTTTCAAAAACTCCCTTCGGCGTTGTGACAGTGCCTTTAAAGTTTGGGGTTTTTAATCGAATTGAAATGTTGCTTGGACCAAATCCTGAGGCGACAGTTACGGAAAATAGATCTGAGTTTCCTTTTGTTAAATCCCCTTGTGGAGCCAACGCCTGAATTGTGTATTCCCCGTCTGCAGGGTTTGTTCCAAGATCGAACGCAAACTTTCCTAGGTTGTCAGAGTAGGCCCAGTAATTTCGGTAGGTTTCCTTATTGTTTGGGTTTGGTTTTGCGTATCTCGCAATAAGCTGAACATTCTCAACGGGCTTAACCCCATCTGGTGCATAAAGCGTTCCCGCAAGATGAGGCGCCTTTAGTTGTAACGAATAAACTCCAGTAGTTGGAGAAATGACTGATGACGTACCTTCTAGTTTAAGATTTCTTACTGTTTCGGTTTCTACATCAAAAGTATAATTCTGAGAAGTGCCTTGCGTCGCACCATCTTTATTGCTCATCACTTGAATTCGATATGAACCATTTAGCAATGAAGCTGCGAATTTTCCAGTGGAATCAGGATTCGAACAGCATGTCCAGAGATAGTTACTGCCTTCTTTGACCTGAATACCGGCATAAGTTCCAGATGTTAAGACGCTAGATGAATAATTGCTAATCGTAAAATTAAGATTATTTGCTGGAAGTGCCGCATCGCAAGTAACGCTACCCGAAGCAGGTACTTCACACAGTGGACCAGGAACGGTCGAATCGCTTGACTTATTGTTCCTGTAATTTATCCAAAGCCTGTAAAGACCAGCAGGGACTGTCGCCCCAAAGTAGCCATCAGCTGATCCGTTAGACCAATATTCTTCTTTAGCTATGTTGTTACTTACAGAAAGTGAAGGGATGAATCCGACGTTAACCCAGTTTGGCTGGATTCCCGCAACAGTTACTGTTCCAGAAATATTCGGAGGGGATAGATACAGATCGCATGTAACTAAAACGCTGGCATTTGAAGTCACTTCGCATTCGGGGCTATAGGAAGCAGTGCCACCTGCATTTTCCATATCTGTATCCGCCCAGAAGCGATACTTTCCTGCCTCTAAAAAGAGCCCAAATTGACCATCTCTGGTCGTTTGTAACGAGGTTCCCTTAGATTTCCCTTCAACATCTATCCATTTATCTGAAACATATTTTTGCGCTCTGACTTGGTTATAGCTTGAATTTCCTTTTGGTCCAGAAACTGTTCCAATGACATTTGATGTCCGCAAAATCAATTCAAGATTAGTGGGTCCTTGCCCTGCTGAAACTGTTGCAGACGTACGCGCGGAACTTGAATAAGCTGTTTTTCCCCACTGTGGAAGAGCTTGAAGATAATAAATTCCGTTATTTTCTCCAGCTCCCAAGTTAACAGAGAATTTTCCAGAACTATCTGTATACGCATATGTAGATGGATAAGGATCGGTATCTCTGTAAATGGCAATTCGTGAATAACGGACCAAAGTGCCATCTGGATTTTTAACGACACCTTTCATTTGCGGTTTCCGAAGTTGTAGATAATAAATACCTGATACCGGAGTTACCGTCTCGGTGCCAAGCTTTACAACAGTATTCCCACCACTAATTGAAACTGTAAATAAATTACTCGCAAATTCATTATCGTTCGGGCTTACATCTATGTTGTAAGAACCGTTAGACAATGCAAATGAAGCAGGAGATGTGGTGGTCTCAATCCATGCATCGGCTTCCGAATTATTGGAGTTGTCATTCGGATAGATGTAAACACTTACTAACTTGAGTACGGTAGCCGTGTCCAATGGTGAGACAACTTTAATATTTAAATTCGGTGTATCGGTTGCCAATTGGTAATATCCAGCTGTCAGCGAAATAGTTTGGTTTACGGCATTCTTTAAAACACCGACCCCGGAAGTGACGGTGTATATATACGTACCGCCGATGGCACTTGAATTAAGTGGTGAACCCTTTAGCTGATAGACACCATCAGGGAAGCGGACTGAGGCAATACCTGAAGTCGGTAAACCAATTCGTCCCCAGTACTCGAATGCACCATCGCTGCGCTTTCGGTTTATCGAAATTTGCCCACCACTTGTTATAGATCCCTGGGCATCAAGGATTTTAAACTTAGTTAATCCAGTAGTTGGAACAGTGAAACTAAAGGATAAAGTGGAACTGAATGTCCCTCCCGAAGTTGCAGAGTATTTCCCGCTTGAATCAACCCAAAGATTTCCGCCGATAAATGCTGGTAGTTCAACCGAACCGTAGGGAGAAAATGCAATTACATATTTGCCGGTCTTCAAATAGCCATCTTCGGTCCAAATCATAAACTTTCCGCTGATAGCTACTTGGCCCCAAGCCCAATCTCGATTAGGGTCAATGTCATTGTTTTCCAGCACAGGAATCACTTGAAGATCGTAATTAGAAGTATTTTCCTCAATTGTGTAAGCGCTTCCATCTGCTTTTAGAAGTTGTCCACTTAATTTACTGGTTTTAAATGGAAGTGAATAAACCCCAGAAATTGCAGATAGTGTCGTTGTATATGTTGTATCCGTATAAAAATTAAACGTTCCATCGCTACTCTTTCGCAATCCAAATGTTGATCCCTGTAAGTGATAGTCATTTGGATCGCATGGATAGGTTTCAATATAATAATTTTTACCAGATGAAAGAGCAGACGAAAGTTTGATGCCCAACACGCCACTTCGAAGTGTTCGATAATTTTGAATGACATCTGTATTCGTTCCGCTAATTGGTAAATTAATGCAAACGCTCGCTGATGGATCTGTGCCATCCGGTTGAGTGATTTTTACTTTATGCGTTGCGGCAACAAGTTGGATATTGCTTGATGAAGCATCCGTATCGGATAACAAATCTCTGTTGAAAATCGCATGTGTTGAATCTGAAGTTGGAACCTGAACTATCAACCATAGATAATCTGGATCACTCGGAAATGTAAAGGTAAATTGCCCATTCGCATCTGAGGTTACGATCGAAGTCTTACCTTCTGTGACATCACCTTTGTCGTAGTAGAAAATACGAGCTTGGGCGCCTGCGTAAACAGCGCCGTTACTTCCGTGTACCGTCCACGTCTTAGTTGTGGTGGTTGCCGCTTCTGCGGCCGGGTAATAAGTCGCGGGTACAGTGATTAAAGTAATGAGCGGAGCAAGCAGCGCGATTAAGAGCGCTGTTATCGACTTACGCCGTAGCGTCGTGCGGTGGCTCAGCCAAAAGGCTTTCACTTCAAACCTCCCGCACGCATAACGATATTGGGCAACCTAACTTCCCAAATTGTTATCCGTAATTCTCACCTGTTCTTATGCAGTTCACAAGGGATATCCCAAGTGGCTAGGGGTGACCTTTCTAAGAAACTGCTGCGCCAACGCCCCAAGCGCCACCGCTATGGCGATCGATAACCCACGCTGAATATTCCGCTAGCTCTGGCTGTCCAAACCAACCCGCACCATCTTCACCTGCAACCATCAACGCCGTCGCCAACGCATCAGTTAAGCCACCATCTGGCCCAAGCACCGTCGCGGATTTCGCACCAATCGCAATCGTCCCCGTAGCTGGATCAAAGATATGCGCCCCGCGTTCGTATGTTCCACTCGTCGCAATCGCACCATCGTGAATTTCAAATATCCGCAGAATCTCTTGGCGATTATCCGGATTAACAACACCGATCTTCCACGGCCCCACAACACCCTTTTCAACAACTCCACCTCGCAGCGTTAAATCTCCCGCCGCATTTACCTGCACATTCTCGCAACCCGCGCCCATCAACATCAAAGCAACGCGATCTGCCGCCCATCCCTTTACATATCCCGATGGATCAAAGCCACCCGCAACTGCCCACGGATCAAACGCTCCACCCGTTAAATCGCACGCAACCGCACAGAGCTGCCAAACCTCTTGCACATCCGCCGGACAATGCTCGATCGAAATTTCCCCGCGTCGCAAACGCGATATAAACGAGCCATCTTTATAGGTCGAGAAATCCTCATCCACGCCGTAAACAAATTTCTTAACTTCTTCAACCGCTGCATCCATCGCAGCTTCCGACAGCGCCAAAGATCCCACATCTAAAAAGAGAACAGTGCCCCAAACGTGTATTTCATATCGTTTGCGAACCACGAAAGTAACTTACATCCCCGCCTTAGACAGCGCGCTGACCAACGATGTGTACCAACCGTAAGAAGTAAATGATGCACCCGATGCACCTGTGATCTTGGCAGATTGCGCCTGCAAAGTCTGTTGGCGCAAGATCGGCACAGCCATCTGTGTCCAACGATCATTACGCCCAGAAGGTGCCTGAACTGCCTGCGCATCAGTAATCTTGCCATTTTCCACAGTGATCTTTACCTGCACGTTGCCGTATTGCACATTTACAACACTGCCCGTAAATGTCCCAGAAACTGATTTCGTTGCCGGTGCTTGCGTTGCAGCAGGTGCCTGTGTTGCAGCTGGAGTTTGCGCAGCCGGTGTCTGTGATTGCGTTGAATTAGCAGCTGCAGCTGTTGTTGCCGCAGAGTTCTTTGTGGCACTCTTCTTTGTTGGCTTTGCTGCCGTGCTCTTTGTCGCAGGTGCTGTTGCAGATGGCGTAACGCTTTGTATTGCAGCTGGAGTCGAAGCAGGTGCTGCCGGTGCCGCAGCTGTTCCAGGCAAAGCCAGTGGAGAACTTTGCGTATAAGTAAATTGCGGAGGAGTCACGGCCAAGACAGCGCCCAACCCACCGACGGTTCCGGTTGCAATCAGTATCGCGCGTTTCATATCCGTACCTTCCCTCACCTATCTGTGAAATTACTTAACGCTGCCCCAACTTGGGCTGCGACTTATTCGCTATGAAATGCGAACAGATAGTCACATCTAACTGAATGAGAACGATTCATCATGGAAACGGTTCTTCGGCACGCCCAGGTCATTTGCCGCAGCCTTTACCGATTCAACTAACGGGCCAGGACCGCAGATATAGATATCTGAATCAGCAAAGGTCGGAACCAGAGCCTTTAAAGATTTAGTATCCATCGGATGTTCCTTACGTGAGCCAATCAAATAATGCACTTTGATCAAGCCTTCAGAGTGATATTCCAAATAATCAAGCTCTTCCTTTAAAACCAAATCTTCTTTGCGCGATACGCGATAGATAACATCCATCTTCACGCCATTTTTAAACTCATCCATCAGCGCACGAATCGGCGTAATTCCCACACCGCCACCAATCATCACCACATGCGGCATCGTCGCCCGCCCTGCCGTAAAGGCGCCATATGGGCCTTCCACAAAGACGCGTGTACCGGGCTTTAAAAGCGCTAAAGAACGCGAGTGATCACCTAAATCTTTAACGGTGATACGCAAATAATGTTCAGTCGGAGCGGCAGACAAAGAATAAGGATGTGACATCAAGGCATGCCCTTTGGCTGCAAAGCGCCAACCAAAGAACTGTCCGCCTTCTGCCGAAAGTTCAGTTAGCTTGCGCCCCTTCATCACAACCGAGATAACACCCGGTCCTTCCACAACAACTTTATCCACCCGCAAGTTATGGCGCAGCGAGCGCCCCAGCGGTATCCCAATTCGCCACCAGATAATTGCAAAGGCCATCGCCACATAAAGGAAAGTCCAATACGCACGATTTAACGGATGGCCAATAAACATCTGCCCATTAATTACCTGGTGCATAAAGGAAGCGGCAACGGCAATGTATGTATAAACATGGATGATCCACCATGTCTCGTAACTCATCTTCGCTCGCGCCTTCTTATATGACGTAACCCCTGCCATAACCATCAAGACAAACCCAGCGAGCGCCGCCCACATCCATTCAAAATTAAAGAGCATCCGCCACAATTCCACAGCCAACGCCACATGATCTTGCCCAGCAAAACTTAAAATAATAAACAAGACATGAAAACCAATTAGATAAAGGCTCCATGGCCCAAGCTTGCGATGCCATGTAACCAAACGATCATGGCCCACACCACGTTCCACCCAAGGAATTCGCGCCACCAAGAAAATACCAACGATCGCAAAGTAAGTACCGGTCAACGCCGCCAATCGCGATATCGATGCAACCAAGGCATAAACAGATGTCAGATCGCTATGGCGCATCGTCGTTGCCTGCAACGCAAGCGTCAGCCCCAAACCAATACCCAAGATCCACGATGCCCAATCAGTACCGGCAGCCGAAAACTTTCGGAAAGTCGCTGTGGTTTTCATACCTAAACCATGCCCCATCTGCCTGTGAATTCGCTGAACCCTAATTGAGCGCCAACTGCAAAGGATCTATATCCACCCCGATAGACTTGCCCCCATGCGCGTTTTCATCACCGGTGGAGCCGGTTTTATCGGCTCTCACCTCTGTGATGCCTTATTAAATGAGGGCCACCACGTTTCGATCCTGGACAACATGTCCACAGGATCTGCCTCCAATATCGCCCACATCAAAGATGAAATCGAAATCCACCAAGGCGATATCCGCGATGCAGCGTTAGTCGAAGAAATAATGGCCCCGGCCGACCTAGTGCTTCACATGGCCGCAGCTCTAGGGGTTAACACAATCCTAGAAAACCCAATCGAATCAGTATCTACAAACTTCACAGGCTCTGAAGTCGTATTAAACGCCGCAACCAAATTAAATAAACGCATCATCATCGCCAGCACATCAGAAATTTATGGCAAAAACCCCAACCAACCACTGAACGAAGAATCCGATCGCGTAGTCGGTGCCCCACAAAAGATCCGCTGGACTTACTCTGATGCCAAAGCGTTAGAAGAAGCTATCGCCCACGCACTCTTTCTAACCAAGCAACTAAAAGTCACTACCGTGCGGCTGTTTAACACCGTCGGCCCGCGTCAAACCGGTCGCTACGGAATGGTTGTTCCACGCTTTATCCAATCAGCGATAAAGAATGAACCCATCACAATCTATGGCGATGGCACCCAATCCCGAGTCTTCTGCCACGTACAAGATGCCGTAAAAGCAATCCTGATCATCGCAAAGACAGATTCCACAATCGGTCAGGTCTATAACATCGGTGGCGTTGGCGAAATCACCATCCAGCAATTAGCCGAGAAAATCATCGAGCGCACCAAATCAACTTCAACAATTACCTACACCCCATACGATCAGGCATACCCTTCAACATTTGAAGATATGCAACGTCGCGTCCCAGATATAACAAAGATCAAAAACAGCATCGGGTGGGCACCAGAAAATACCTTAGATAACATTATTGACGATGTTGCAACAGAGATGAAGAAGTAAAACTACAAGCCTTTAGCGCCGGGTAGCTTTCCAGTTGTATCAAATACATACGGCGCACTAGCGAGCACAGCCTTCTTATCCACCGCATCATGCAAGGTGACAACGATCGCTATCTCTGAACCACCAAGAGCGCTTGATTCCTGACCATGCCAATTGCCAACCACCGCATCATGCCAAGTAACTTGGGCACCTAAGCGCTCTAACTCTTCAATAACCAGCTCTGCAGGTGTCTCTCGCGTATCTGCCACATTTGGCTTATAAGAAACGCCAATTACCTGAACCTTCTTGTCCTTCAAAGATCCACCATTATCTTCCATCACCCGCGCCACAACATATTTAGGCATCTCTAGATTAACTTCATTTGCACGTTCAATAAAGGTTGCTGGTACTCCTAATCCTTCGGCAACATGTGCCAAGTAAGAAGGATCAACCGGAATGCAATGTCCACCCACACCAGCACTTGGACTAAATTTCATAAAACCATACGGCTTGGTGTTTGCAGCTTCTAGAGTTTCGTGAACCGAAATACCTAACGCATGTGCAATCTGCGCAAATTCATTTACTAGCGCGATATTTACTTGCCTAAAGGTATTTTCAAATAACTTCGCAGCTTCTGCTACTTCAGGAGATGAAACCTCAACTAAATTGTCGCAAAATGATGAGTAGAAATCACGAGTCTGCTTTGATGCCTCAGACGTTAACCCGGCATATAACCGTGGAGTGTTCTTCTGATCCCAGTCGCTGCGGCCTGGATCGACTCGCTCTGGTGAAATCGCATATAAATGCTCAACCTTATTTGCAGATAACTTCTCAATCATTGGCCTAATAAAGTTACGGATAGTGCCTGGGAAAGAAGTTGACTCATTAATTATGAGAACTGGGTTTTTAATATTTTCAGCAATTGTTTTACAAGCCGATTCAATAAAAGTTAAATCAGGCTTACGTCCTTTATCAAGCGGTGTTGGAACCGCAATCACGACGATATCTACCCCAGAGATATCTGATGCTTTACTAGTTGCTCTGTAATTTCCAGAGCTAATAGCCGCTTTTATTGCAGCACTGTCTACACCTTCTATGTGCGAAATACCCTGGTTTAGTTGTTCTACGATTTTTTTGCTGTTATCAAAGCCAACTACTTGATAATCCTTAGACGCGAATGCAGCAATCGTTAAGCCAACATAGCCTTGTCCAATGATCGCTACCTTAGGCATTACTATTATTTTTTCAGGTCTTTATTTAGTGGGTCGAGTAAGATCATTTTATTTTTAGCGTTCATCTTCTCTTCAGCCGTCGAATTTTTGATTAAGGAGAGGTTTCTCCAAGCATCAAAGCTTTCTGGATTATACAAAATTGCTACTTTCGTATATTTATAGGATAAATCAAATAATTTATTTTGTTCGAATATCTGAACAGCATTTAATAAGCGGAAGGTGTCGGTGGGGCTCAGGTAAGTAGAAACAAGTGCTGCTTCAATGTTTGGCACTTGTGATGACTTCATTGCTCCTTGAAATTTAGCATCGGCACTAATTGGTGGACAAGAGAGAATTAAACCTACAACTGCACCGAGACTTCCGACCAATTGTGGTGAAAACATTTGAACTGAGGACTTTTTCGATTTTTTGCTACCCGATGAAGTCTCAGCCTTGCCTACGCCTGAATCAAAAGATTTTGTATAAGCAAGAATCGCACCGCCCAGCAGCCAGCCCCAAATTGCAAGTCCAATTTGATTGATACTTATAAATGACTGGATTTGGTAGCCCAGCCATGCAGTTGTTAGCGCGACGAATACACCGTCATATTCGCGATGTTTAAAAGTATGTCGAACGATAGAAACAAGTACTAAGGCAATTAGAGCTAAGTAAGGGAGCAATAAAGGAAGCCCACCGAATGCAAAAACATCTATAGCAACGTTGTGTGAGGCGTTAGTTATGGTTTCAGGTCCTGGCAAAATAAGCGCAGACGCTTCGCGTGATCTGCGATACCAATCGCCATAAGAATCAAAGCCAACTCCTGTGAACAAATGGTTTTTTGCCATATTTATTCCGGCTTGCCAATATTCGCCGCGAAGAGAGACCGATGTCTTATAGATGAACTTGGTAAGCGGTCCGATCTGCAAGGCTCCTAGCAGTGCCACCAGCCCCGCAGCAAAGACTCCAGCTGAATAAGTTAAGAGAATTACTTTGCTTTTGAATTTGGAATGAACAAGATAAAAACCAACAATTGCCAAACCTGCAGCAAATACAACACGCCCTTGAATCGCATGCGAACGAATAATTTCATACACCGATACCATTGAGGTCGCTGCAGTCAGCAATCGAATTTTTAAAGAAACGCCTTTTGTTATTGCAAAGGCAACCAGCGATGCGGTAAAGAATCCAAGAAAAGCTCCAATAAAGTTTGGATTTCCAAAAGTTCCCAAAATATTTCCATATGGGTTATTCCAACCAATAAAGTCGCCAAAAATTAAAGCGTATAGAGAATAGACAACGTTTACTACTCCAGCGAAAATTAGACTATAAATAATTAGTCTGAAACTACTTTTCTGTCGCAGCGATGTTGCAGATATCAGAATAAATAGGAGGAAGAGATACGTAAGAAATCCAGTATTTCGTCCATAAGTTCCATAAATATTTTGTTGGATCGGGGAACTGCTATTTAAAACGGCATTTATAGAAGCTAAAATAAATACTCCGGCAATCGAAATTACAACACGTTGATCTTTAATCGCGCTCCAGCCGCCAGATAAAAATATGGCCAGTCCTGCAACGGCAACCCCACCAAGTAGGAGGAATTTCGTGGCATTTACTGGATCAGATACTGAGCCTGCCAGCACAAATACCGTGATTGCGGAAGCGCCAGCAGCAAGTAACTTACCTAAGGTTTTTTCAGAAGCGCTATTTAACATGTCCTGAATCTTACTTAGATCAACTCTTAATTTTGCTCACAAACTTGCCCCTTAAAAGCCGAAACCCGGCCCCCTCGTGAGAGGAGACCGGGTTTCGGTTCTAGATCTTTAGAAGATCAAGGCTAATTAAGCCTTTACCTTCTTCTGGATCTTAACTACGAGGTTAGTCAAAGCAGTGATCTGTGCACGAAGTGCTGAGATCAAGCTTGTGACCTGTGCTGATAGCTCTGCAACTGCATCTACGGCCTCTTGTGCCATAGCCGTTGCTGCTTCTGCTGCTTCTGCTGCAGAAAGTGCTGCATCAGTTGCATCGTTAGCTGCTGCTGTTGCTTCTTCTGCTGCAGCCTGAGCTGCATCAGCTGATGCGTTTGTGATTGGCAGAGTTATTGAAATTACAGCTGCTGTAGTGATATCTACCGCTCCGCCTGTTGTTGCACTTACTACAAGTGAACCAGAAACTGCTGGTGCGTAGAACTTGTAAGTTGCCTTACCACCAACAATTGCATGCTGTCCGTTTGTAGGAATTGCTGTACCTGAAGCAACTACCGCAGCTGAAAGAACGATTCCAGTTGAAGTAAATAGTTGTGCAGTTGCTGAGTCACCCATGTTGGCTGAAACAGTCATTGTAACTAGTGATCCAACTGCATATGAAGCTGCATCAAAAGTAATTGTTGGAGCTGTTGCTGGACGAACTGCTGCAACTGTAGCTACGTATGAAACTGCTGTAGCTGCAGCTGTTGTTGCAGGATCTGTAACTGTGATTGTTGCAGTTCCGACTTTTACGCCAGTTACTGTTACAACACCAGATGCGATTGCAGCTGTAGCAACAGATGTGTCAGATGACTTCACTGTTAGTCCAGTTGGATTCGTTACATCTGTACCTGCAGAGTCTGTTGCTGTGATAGTTGTTGTCGATGTTCCGCCAACTTTAACCCAAGCAGCTGCACCTGTATCAAGTGTTGCTACAAGAGCTGTTGCAGCACCTGTGAAGTAAACTGTCTTCGAAGTCAAAGCGACTCCACCAACAGTGATTGTGATCGTTGCTTTACCAACTGTGCCATTTGCGAAAATGAAGTATTGATAAGCAGCGTAGCCACCAGCACCTGAAGTTGCAGCAGCAGTTGTTACTGAAGCAGCACTAGCTGAGTAATCGTTGGTCTTGGAAACAAGTCCCTTATCGATTGAAACCACAACTGCTCCACCATCGGCAGCGGTTGCTGTGTCATTTCCGGTTGCTCCATACATTTGCGCAACATCAAGGCGTGCCTTGGCAGTTGTCGATGCTGTACCAGCAAATGAAAGTGAAGTTGCTGCAGCATCGGCGGTCTGTGTTTCAGTTGCAATGTTTGTGACACCAATGAATGCTGAACGAGAACCAATTGTCTTTGCAGCAACAGTTACTGTCCATGTCTTACCTGTTGAAACTGGAGCTACAGTTGAACCGGTGATTGTTGGTGTCACGCGGATTGTGTATGTACCAGTCTTTGTAGGTGTCAAGGAGATTTTTAGTGTCTTCTTGAGTGATGCTGCAGTCGTTGCTGAAACCTTAGCTGTACGAGCTGTTGAAGTATCAACAGATGGTGTACCAAGGTCAGTAGATACTGCTGAGATTGAAGAGAATGCAACTTCAGAAGCTGTAATGCCAGCAGGTGCTGCATCGTATGACAATGTAAGTGTCATTGAGTCTGAAGTTGTTTCCTGTAGGAACGCAACTGTTGCATCAACTGTTACAGCTGTTCCGACAGTTGTTGAAGCTGTTGCTGCTGAGAGGCTTAGTGAATCAGCTTGAACAATCGCGTTTGAAGGCGCGACTGCAACCAGGCTAAGACCCAAAGACGCTACAGCTACAAGCGCTACGCGCTTGAAAGTTGTCTTTGTAGACATTTGTTTCCTTTCGATAGTCGAGCTACGGACTATCCGTAGTTCGGCTTGAAGTGGATAAACCACTTCGTCTCGATACATCGCACGTGCTGATGTATCAAATTCCCCACCGTGTATCCGGACGCGATGGAGAAATCTATTTAGGTGAAATTTCACGTGCTTCACCGTTATACCTTTGTCTCAGTCACAAGTACTGACTGAGATAAAATTTGTGTCTTGCCTGCGTTAAGAACAAGTCGAGTTGTAATCGACTTGATAGGACCTGTTAGGTCGAAGCCGCGGCTTCCCACGGGGATATAGAACTCTGAAGTTGGGGTTGAGACTACGAGAATTCTAACGGTCACAAGGTACTGCCCGTTGGACATCCGCTCAAAATCGGCCGTTGTGGCGCCGATGTTAAGAGAGGTCCAGCTTCCTGCAACACCGACTGATACTCCACTTACAGAGTAAGTGGTGCCGTTGCCATCCACTGTGATGTTCTGAGAGATCATCACATTTGGGCCACCGCTTGCGGTGATGGCCTGGGTGTTCAACTCTAAGCCGGCTTCAGTTGCCGTTGGGGTGTTGCGGTTCACGCGCAGGGTGCCGATGGCGCCGTCCTGGGTCGCAACAGTGAAGCCTGTTGGGATGCCCTTATCGTCCAAGCCTGGGAAGACCAGCTTGGCTGACTTGATTGCCACGCCAGAAACCATGGTATTGGACTTCTTGGCTGGCATTGAAATAGAAGGTGTTGGAGTGCTTGCCTCTACTGGTGCAACGGCTTCCGCAGATCCGGCAACTGGGCCAGATGCAATCTCAGATGGAGCAGTTGGGTTGATCGTTACGCCTTCGCGACCGGTAATTGAGTTAAAGCCTAAGAAAGCAGTGATAACTAATAGTAATGAGAGAGCAACTTTGGAAGATTTCTGGGCAAGCTCTGCTGCCTTCTTATAAGTAGTAGAAAGCATGTCGAGCGCTGTTAGACCACGCTCTTCGTCGATAACTAGCTCTGAAAGAACGCGGCGCAGTGATGTGCGAGCGCGAGAAACAGTGTGGCGCACTGCAGATTCCTTGATACCAAGTTCTGCTGCGATCTCTTCTGTTGAACGGCCTTCCATTTCCCACATAACAAGCGCTGCGCGCTCTGCAGGTGAAAGAAGTGCAAGTGCTTGACGAATAATTGCGGCATCTTCAGCTGCAGAAATAGCTTGTGAGTGATCGCCATCTACCTGCCAAGCAGCCTCAACTTCAGCCTGGGCATCATCGATAACCACGAGGTTAGGGCGGCGGCCTTCAAGACGGAACAAGTCGATGCAGAGGTTTTCGATGGTGCGGTGTAGATAAGAGAGTGCATGATCATTTGATTCGAGCTCTGGGGCTGCGAGCATGAACTTGATAAGTGCATCCTGTGTGATTTCTTCTGCCTTAGCGGAATCCTTGAGTACGCGATTGGCGTGGGCAAGAAGCTCTGAACGGTGCTCTGTGTAGAAAGCACCGAGCTCTGCAACGGTCCACACGCGAGGACCTGCAGAGGCTGCAGACTTCTTAAATGCCACTTTGGGACTTCCTTCTTAACCGGTTTGGTACTTCAGCGACACCCGTCGGTGCCTCTATAGCCTTCTACGAATCCCATCGTACTTTGTCGCGGGGAAGGGACAAAACGGACATTTCGCCTTATAGACCCATTAATTTCGCTTGCTTGTCGAAATTCGGAACTTGAGCACGAACCGCATCAAAACTACCAATTGCCAATGCGCGACCTCCCTCAAGATAAACAATTTGATCAGCCGAGCGAACTGTGGACAGTCTGTGCGCAACAATGATCGTTGATACCTTCCCGTGGAGTAATTTGAGTGATTCCGCAATATTTGCTTCCGTCATTGAATCCAAAGCGCTAGTAGCTTCATCCATAAACAAAATTTTTGGCTTTGCATAAAAAGCTCTTGCTAGTCCAATTCTTTGTCGCTGCCCTCCGCTTAAATTCATTCCACGATCACCGATCTCTGTTGAAATGCCGTTTGGGAGAGATTCAACACAACTTTGTAAATCTGACATGGCGATTACGTCAAAAATGTCATCCATATTTATGGAATTTGCCAGTGCTATATTTTCAACTATGGATCCATTCAAAATGGGGATTTCCTGTGGGACGTATCCAAATAAGCCTGGAAACTGTTTCACCAAAGAACCAACTGTTTGACCACCAACAGAAATAAACGAATCCTGCGGGCTCAGAAAACCCAACATTAAATCCACGAGGGTTGACTTACCGGAACCAGAGGGCCCGACAATTGCTAGCGACGATCCCTCCGGAACATTAAACAATATTTCACGTAATTCGAATTTTGAATCGCTTTCAAAACGGAATTTTCTAACATTTACTGAAATGTCGAAAGGTCGGTCAAATTTAATGTCCGGTGAAACTTGAGCAGTCGGAAGAACTGCCGTCGATTTCTTTGCTTCATGAAGCAACTCATTAAGTTCAATTGCAGGAAGTGCCATGTCAATGTTGTTACGAATTCCAACAATGGACTGCTGAATACGTAAGCTTGCGGGGGCAATACGGGATGCCGCAGCAAGGAATATCGCCAGCGTTGATATAGCGTTTGATGCGTCTAATCTAGAAAATTGAAATGCGCCGAGGAAAAGCACGGTTACAAAAATCGAAGTTTCAAGAAAATATTTGGGCACTGAAGGGTAGAAGTTCAACTTACTTGAGTGTTTTGCAAGCTCAATACGTTCGCCTTCAAAGTCCTTGATAACATTTTTTAGGGAGTCGCGTAAGTAGTATTCTCTATACATAGATATCAAACTGACGATCATTTCACTTGAAGATATAGAAAATTTGGTATTCAATAGTGCGGACTGACCTATGTTCTTTCTAGTAATGTAATACCCGAGGCTGGCAATACTTCCGAAAATTACAAAAGCAAGAATTGTCATCAATCCATCAACAAAGAAAAGGCCTCCAACAAGAATTAGCATCAAGCTGAGATCGCCGAGAGTTTGGAGAGTTGGTCCCACAATTCCAACGCCGATGGCAGATACACCCGAGGTTAGCTCAAAGAGTCGTTGTTGGGTTGACTGGGATTTAATCTCATTTAAAGGTTGATCCATTAATCTCTTGGCCAGATTCCCTGAAATTCTTGCAGTTCTCAGCGCAATAAAAGTCAAAATCCGTTTATTAAGATAAACCGATAGTAAGGATTTCAAAACCATCGCGATTACCGCTACTGTCGCTAAGAGCGCGGCTTGGGTCCTGAACGAATATCCATCAAGATAGATAAATTCGAGAAAAGCTGATACTCGAGGACCGGGCGGTCTGGATTGGATGCCCATCACAGTTAAGGCTCCCAAAGCGCCAATCATTGCGACACCGAACAGGTCAAGTAAGCTCAAAGTTACTTGTGCCGCTGCGACGAGCCTTAACTTCCCACGATCTTTTTCCGAATAGAGGCCGAGAATGCGATTTAACTGTTCCGATAGATTACGAATCTTCACAATGACCGCCTCGATTTCCCTCAATTGCAGTTTGTGCCTCTAAATTATTGTAACCTCTTGCGATGGCGCAGCCTATATCCCTAGACAATGTTTCCATTCTTATTCCAGTCAAAAATGGTAGGCAATTTGTTGAACGTACGCTGCCCCAGATTGTGGAGATGGCTCGAGGCGCTGAAGTTGTAATAGTCGATGATGGTTCATTTGACGGGAGTTTCGAATTTTGTCAATCGTTTTCACAAACCTACAAGAACTTCAGAGTCGTAAGAAGTCCAGGGAACGGAATTTGCGATGCCCTAAATTTTGGGATCGGAATTACCACCAAGGAGTGGATAGCGAGATGTGATATCGATGATGCGTATGAGATGAATAAGTTGGTTGAACAAATTGAGCTGATTAACTCAACAAAAGCTATCTTGGTATTTAGCGATTACGCTTTTTACTCCGAAGATGGAGTCTTTCTCGGTTCAATTCCTGGAGGGGTGTTAAGTCTTCCTACTAAGTTGTCGTTAGTGACGGGACGTCGGACTCCACATCCATCAGCAATATTTTTAAAGGAAGCGTGTTTACGCGTTGGTGGATATATTCAGGAAGACTCACCCGCAGAAGATCTTTCACTCTGGCTTCGAATATGTAATTTGGGAGATTTTGCTACTACCGACTCCATATTATTAAAGTATAGATTGTCAACCACATCAACCACTTTACAGAATCGCGCAAAATCAATCACTCAGCGAACAAAGGTTTTAAATGATTACCCAATTAGCTTTGAATATTTTAAAGAAATAATTCAGCAGATTGATTCAATCACCAAACAATATTCAAAGATGAGGGCACCGGGAAAAAGAACTGCCTTGCTCCTTTTTGACATTTATAGTTTTTCTTTGCGTTACAAGACAAGAATTCCTTTTCAAACATATCTCGTAATGTTCAGACGACTCCTCGGTATTAGAACGCTCATCGCTTGTGCGCAACTCTTTCTGGAGGCAAAACGCAGAAATCGCTTTAGAAGAAATTCTCTCAATCGCCTGTAGACTCTTGATTTGGACATTCAGGGGGTTAGTAATTGGTCACTTTCAATTTACATGGTGAACTTGGAAATCAAATGTTTGAGTGGGCGACTGCCCTGGCTTTCTCACAGAAACATAATGTTCCGGTGGTTTTCTGTACTTTGCCAGGAGTAACTTCAAGAATGTCCGAATTCAAAACTTCTGAAAAATTTGAAATTCGAAGTAGTGAGGGGATCCAGTCATCACGATCGCGGCTAGCTAAATTCCTAAGGAAAGTGAATTTGGAGAGTGGGATAACAAATATTCAGACTGAGCAGGGATTAAATTTTCAAGAATTAATTTATGGTGAGTTCCGAAATTACCATGGTTATTTTCAGAGTTGGCGTTATTTCCATGCAGTTAGAGATTTTCTTGTCTCCGAGTTTGAATTGAAATCACCCTCTTCTAGTTATTTTGAATTAAAGGATTCTCTTCCTAAAAATTTCACAGGAATTCACATAAGGAGAGGCGGGCCAGGGGCTGCTGTGCTTACCACGGATTACCACGGACTCCTGGACGTTGAATACTACAAAAGGGCGATTGCACTCAATGCCCGATTGGGTGGGTCCAATCAATATGTAGTTTTTACCGACAATCCTTCTAAAGCCAGGGAAACAATCGATTCGTTAAACTTAGAAAATACTAGAATTGTCGGTCCTCAAGACACGCAATCACAGTGTGAAAATTTGCATTTGATGACTCAGTCTTCCAGCTTCATCGGAGCTAATAGTAGCTATAGCTGGTGGGCCACTTATCTGAATGTGAACTTAAAGACTCAGCCTATTTTTCCTCGACAGTGGTACATGAATCCGGATTTATCAAATAACGATATGCTTCTGCCCGATTGGATCTCAATTGGGTTCGATAAATTCTTAAATGAGGAAATTGGTAGAGGTGTTAGTCTTGGATAAGCAAAAATTATTCGCTGCGGTTATTACAACCATCAACAATCCAAATGATGGAATGAATGCTCTTCTAGATTTTGGAAAAGCGGCTGGAGCACCTGTAATTGTTGTCGGAGATACAAAGACTCCAGATTCTTGGGAAAACACAGACTTTGAGTACTTGAGTATTGCTACTCAAAAGGATTTATATGGATCTTTTTCAGACTTAATCCCGACCCGGCATTATGCAAGGAAGAATCTTGGATATCTGAAGGCCCGTTCGCATGAAGTGGAATGGATCTACGAGACTGATGACGATAACGTTCCAACACTTTCTCCATTTGAAAACCGAACACTTAATTTGGACGCACAAATTTTTGGGTCTGAATCAAGCTGGCTAAATGTTTATGAAGTTTTCGGATACACCTCAAAGCAGGAGGTTCCATCTTTAATTTGGCCGCGTGGTTTCGACTTGCGAAGCGTAAAGCATGTGACCACGAAGTTGGAATCAAAATTGGTTACCGCTCCGATACAACAAGGGTTAGCAAATGGGGATCCAGATGTTGATGCTATTTACAGATTGGTTCTTGGCAACTTTGTGGACTTTAATGAATCGAAACCCGTTGCCCTTGCGAAAGCTCAGATTTGTCCAACAAACAGCCAAACGACATGGTGGCATGCCTCTATCCATCAACTTATGTACCTGCCCAGTACTTGCACATTCAGACTAACTGACATACTACGGGGCTTTGTTGCGTGGCGCATATTACAAGATCGAAATGAAACCGTTTCATTCCACTCGCCAATTGTCCGTCAAGATCGTAATGAGCATGACTTGTTAAAGGACTTTGGTGATGAAATGGAGCTTTACTTACACTCAGATAATTTGATTTCTGACTTGCTCAAATTGGATTTGGCGCAGCTATCGACATCTCAACAACTGATTGCTTGTTATGAAGTCTTTGTAAACCGAGGCGTAGTAAGTGAATTTGAAATCGAATTAATTCGAGGTTGGAATTCTCACTTTTAACTCTTCTTCAGGTAAGGGCTTTTACTTACGAATCTCAATATGCGATTTCTCGAGCACACGCGTGCGCTTGCGTTGCCTCTACCAAGAATGATAAGTATGTGTAAATATAAAAATTCCATTAGGAGGCGTAAGAAGATCCGAGAAGTATCAATATTTTTTGTGTGAGCTTTTGCTAAATACCGCAACCAATCTCCCTGCGCATGGGCCAATTGGGCGCTGTTATCTCTCTCCCCTGGCGCTTCATAGTGATCAACTACAGTGTCAAAGGTTAACTTTAATTTTTTTCCTTTAGCAAATAGACCGAGTGTAAAATCGACATCCTCTCCGAGAGCGTACCCCCCCAGAATTCCCTGCTCTAAAATTGGGTTAAATCGCGTTCCTCCAATTCCTGAGCGTCGGAATGACATTGCGCAACCTGGAATCCACATCGGTGGAATAAAGTCGTCCCTATTTCCTACTTCTGGATACCAGTGGTTCAAACCAGATTTGCTCACTTGACCAAAATGTCGCTCGTCTAAGTCTAGTGAAAATCCCGCGAATATTTTCCTCGGGCTAAAAGAAACTCCTTTCAATAGGTAGCCCAAACCGATAATTTCTTCATTGTTGCTGAATTCGCTCAATGTAGCTGTGATGAAATTACTTGCAAGTACTACATCATCATCTAGAAATGTAACAATTTCATTGGTTGTTCCTTTTAAACCTAAATTTCTCTGAGATGGCAAACCGGGAGAGCTGCGAATAACTTGAAAATCAAAATGCTTAGAAAAAATCTCGTAACTAGCCTCTCCCAAAGATTGTGACGCATCGACCACCGTTATTGTTGCTCGTTCAAGATTCTCAAGTTTTCCGATATTATGAAGTAAAGAGGTTATAGCTTCAGGGCGGTCCTTAGTGCAAAGAATTATGTCAACTTTCATACGTTCCTCTTCGTCCAATCCTCACTCGTCTCAAGAGAATTTCTTTGTGCATTTTCATAATTTTAGACATCGATTTAGAGGAAAAGAATATAACAGTCAAGGCTATCAAATGAAATTTGCCTCTTGCTTTGTATATTTTTAACAGATGTTTTTTCTCAGGTTCAAAGCAGATCAACACAGATTTTAAGTAGGTTTTGATTTTTTCAGTTCCGTAAATTTCCTCTGTTTCTGCCTCATCAATCTCAATAGATTTAATGTAGATAGCTGAATTGGAGCATCTGCTCTTATCGGAAGCCAGGAAGTTGTATGTCCACCACCAGTCTGAACCCAGGTAGGAAGTAAATCTACTTATTTTTGAACGTATCAAATTAATAAATACATCACGGCGATAGAGACCGTAAATGTGATGAACGTTATCCCAGTCTCTACAAAGATTCCAGATTCGCTTGAACGCAAATTTAGAACCTTCGCCAACTTTGATTTTTTTCAGTATTTCGCCTGAAGGAAAGGTTATATGGAAAGTTGGACAGACGGCTCCGATTTGTGGATTTTGCTGAAGTTCCAAAACCAAATTTTCCAAGTAAAATTCGTCAACCCAAAAGTCATCACCAGCAAGCCAGCAAATGAAGTCATACCTGTCCTCGCCTATCACCAATTCTGCAAGTTTCAACCAATTTTCGTGCCAGTTCAGTCGGGATGAATTAGAGAAAACTTTGAATCTGGAATCCTGTGAGGCAAAACCTTTCGCAATGATCAGAGAATGATCATCTGAATCATTGTCTTGAATATATACATCAAAATCATTGTGAGTTTGGCAACAGAGTGCCTTAAACAGAAGACCGAGATTTTTCTCTTCGTTAAGCATGGGAACTAAAATTGCAACTTTTGACAAATTAACCACACACTCTCTGCACCCAATGCGAGTAAATTATCATCTCATTAGTACAGAAGGTTATCAGTTACATGAAGTGCAGGCATATTTCGTGTCGTTATAAACATTTGATTTTCACATTTTAGCTTTTCTTTGGATACTTCAACATGAGGCGAGCATCGAGGCCTTTTGCATCGCTTATAAAACTTCCTATATCTAATATTCTGATCGCACTTGAAGCTTAATAAGCTAACAAGTATTTAGCGCTGAGGCATCCTTATTGATCTAATATGCGATTGCTTCTATAGGCTAACTATTCGAAGGAAAGGTGATTTGGGGTACCCGTTACCTTGATCCCTATTTGGTTAACAAACGCTGGATGTGCTGATATTCGATTCATAAATGCGATTTTTGTGAACCCTCTCGCGTCGTGTTGCAATTTAATAGGTTTGAGTTGAATTACTATGCGGTTATGGATCGCGAGGAAATGAAGTGAAGGCTGTAATCCTTGCTGGTGGTCGAGGAAGTCGACTTTCAGAGGAAACACTCACAAAACCCAAACCTTTAGTTGAGGCAGGTGGCAAACCTCTACTCTGGCACATAATGCAAAACTACGCGCGGTTTGGAATATCTGAATTCGTAATTTTAGTTGGTTATAAAGGTGATCAGATTCGCGAATATTTCGCCAACTATTGGCTACACCAATCTGATGTAACTTTCGATTTAGCTTCCCCGGGTAAAGAAATACATCAAACGGGAGGAGTGCCTTGGAAAGTAACTGTGGTAGAGACAGGTTTAGATACTATGACAGCTGGAAGGTTGCTGAGAGCAAAACATTTACTTGATTCGTCTTTCTATTTGACGTATGGAGATGGAATAGCGGATGTTAATATCGAGGAGTTAAGGATTTCTCACGAAGAATCTAATTGCCTAGCAACACTCACAGCCGTGCAACCACCTGCCCGCTTTGGCGCTCTTAATCTCGAGAGAAATCTTGTCCGAAGTTTTCAAGAAAAACCAACTGGTGATGGTGCATGGATTAACGGGGGTTTCCTAGTTCTAACACCTGACGTATTCCATTTCATAGATAATGACGCTCAAAGTTTAGAGTACGACGTTCTGCCTAAATTAGCGCAAGCTGAAGAACTCAATGCGTACTTCCATAACGATTATTGGCAGCCAGTAGATACACTTCGCGATCTTTTTAGGCTGGAGCGAGCCATTGAAGATGGAGACCTTCCTTGGATTTAAGTGAAGTGTGGGGTGGAAAACGAGTTGTTATCACTGGTCACACCGGATTTAAAGGTGCCTGGCTTTCGGAACTCTTAACTACTTTTGGTGCTCACGTTCACGGAATTTCACTTGCGCCGCATGCGACTCCAAATCTCTTTACAGATGCGAATCTAGTTCAAATTATGAAAAGTCATAATATTCTAGACATTAGGGACTACATCTCTTTAGAGCGTGCGATGTCTGAGATTCAACCTGATTTTGTTTTTCATTTAGCAGCACAATCAACAGTGTCAACTGGGTACAAACTCCCGAGGCAAACTTTTGAAATAAACACCACAGGAACTGTAAATGTCTTAATGTCAAGCCTGTCATCTCATAGCCTACAGGGTATTTTTTGCGCGACAACAGATAAGGTCTATGAAAATCATTTCAACACCAATGAAAAAATTGAATCCGATCATCTCGGTGCCAAAGATCCTTACGCGGCCTCGAAGGTTTCTGCTGAGTTTGCAATAGAGTCGATGTTGTATCTCTTTCAAGAGAGAAAGATCCCCTTGGCCGTCGGACGTGCCGGAAATGTCATTGGTGGTGGCGATTGGGGCCCTAACCGTTTGATTCCAGATGCGGTTAAAAGTGTTATTGACAACTCCGTGCTTAATGTTCGCAGCCCTAATTCCACTCGTCCTTGGCAGCATGTTTTGGATTGCTTATCCGGATATCTTCTCGTTGCAAATCATATTATGAAAAAGGAACAATCAACACCTTTAGAAATTTATAATTTCGGACCAGAAAAATCACTGACCGTTCAGGAAGTGCTCGAAATTCTGAGAAAACAATTGGCTTTCACCTGGGAAATAAGACCAGACAGTACAGTCGGGCACGAGCACAATCAGTTGAGCTTAAATTCATACAAGGCAAAATCACAATTGGGATGGAAGTGCCAATTTGGCGGTAACTCCTCGATCGAAGAAACTGCCAGTTGGTATGAGGACTTCATTGCTGGACAAAATGCTCACACGTTGATGAAGTCCTCCATTGAAAGGTTCTTGAAAGATGAAAAATAAAAAATGTAGGGGTTGTGGAAACGAAGACTTTTCAAGCTTGCTCAATTTAGGCGAGATGCCAATATCTAATGAATTCTTAACTAGTAGGAGTTCATTCTCTTTAGAAAAGCAATACGAGCTCGAAGTGTTAGTTTGTAACAATTGTGGTTTTACTCAACTAAGTATTGACTTAGATCCTTTAGAACTATTCAAGCCCGATTATGTATACTTTTCATCATTCTCAAATTCTTGGCTGTCGCATGCAAAAGAATTTGCAAAACTTGCTGTGCAGGAATTTTGTTTGTCAGAAGATTCGATGGTAATCGAAGTAGCATCAAATGACGGTTACCTATTGCAATATTTTAAAAAGTTAGGGATAAGAGTACTTGGAGTAGAACCAACTCTTGAAACCGCAGAATCCGCGATGGCAAATCATGGAATTGAATCTATACAGGATTTCTTCACTTCGGATTTAGCGGTGGAAATGAAAGAGAGTGGGAAATCTGCCTCGCTACTGATTGGCAATAATGTTCTAGCGCATGTTCCAGATATTCATGATTTTATCCGTGCTGTCTCCGTTCTACTCGACAAACATGGTAGGGCTACGTTTGAATTTCCGCATTTAGTTAATTTGGTGATGAAAAATCAATTTGACACCATTTATCACGAGCACTACTCGTACTTATCTCTGACCGCATTGATTCCGGTATTTCAAAAGTATGGCTTAGAAATTTACAAGGTTGGAAGGCTACCGACTCACGGAGGATCAATTCGAATTTATGTGGCACAAAGTGGCGATTGTCCGCAACAAGATCCGAGCGTCACCGAGATTCTCAATTTAGAGGCTGTGTGGGATCCTCGTGAAGTATCTGTGCGAGAGGGATTCCAAGCCAGCGTCAACGCAGTAAAAGACGGGTTACGATCAGAAATTCTTTCAATGAACCACGCAAATATCCCGATCATTGCTTACGGTGCTGCTGCAAAAGGCAACACACTACTTAACTTCTGCGGCATTACTTCAGACATGATTCATTCTGTTATAGATTCTAATCCAAACAAACAAGGAAAGTTTCTGCCTGGTTCACATATTCCCGTTATTGCACTTGAAAATGTCAAAACACCCCCTGGAGTCTTTTTAATTCTGCCTTGGAATATTCAGGAAGAAATCATGAGCTTGTTAATTTCGCAATTTCCTGAAAGTAGATTTCTTGTCGCTATTCCTGGGGTTAAATATGTTGGTATTTGAACAAGTAAATGCAAATATTTTTCTTCTTAAATTGAATTCGTTTCGTGACGATCGCGGTCGATTTACAAAGATTAACCTTCCGGAGAGTTATTCGGATTTTAAACATATGTACATCTCTCACAATCCTCACGATTCGACTCTTCGCGGTCTTCACTTTCAAGATCCACCTTTTTCTGAGAGAAAAATTGTGTTATGCCTGGAAGGCAAAGTTTTTGATGTTGCGGTCTCCGTAAAACCAAATATTGAAGGAGAACATGATGTTTTTCATGTCACGATCGGACCCGATGAAGAGTATCAAGGAATCGTGATTCCGCATGGAATGGCCCACGGCTATCAAACCTTGACAGGCAATTCCACACTCATTTATTTTGTAGATCAAGAGTATGTCCCCTCTCACTCATGCCGAATAAGATGGGACGACCCGAAGCTTGGTATTCGTTGGCCTCAGGTTCCATCACTGATATCTGACGCTGATCTGAATGCACCCTATATCAAATGAGTTTTTATAGAATTTTACTGCTGATGGATTTGTTTGAGGCTTTGTTTTTATCACTTTTTACCTGAGAGATTATTGGTGTTCAAATCATTAGATGTGACTGCCAATTCATGAAACGACATAATTTCCAGATTTTAAGTAAGCACTGAGTTGCTTCCATATATCCTAAAATGACTTTCTGCTAAAGTTAGTGTCCGCGTGAAACTAATTTGCAGACTTCTCTGCCATCGATTGATTGTTGCAAGTGAACGCGAACTTTCAAATTAAAGCCTTCGAAAGGTTATCTAGGTCTACGTCGTCTCTGTGCAGAATTCGGACGTGGCTTGCGAGTTCCACGGTTCGGTCCCTTGTTCTCAACGATTGGCGCAACATAAGGGATTCCCGACGGTTCTTGAGCACCGGTGATTCGCATCAATTCAGTGCTGAGTGGGGTTACGGATACAGACTTAGGTGTTACTCCAGCGCGTGAAGTAAGCCCTGAAACTGACTTCTGTTGCTTTGATGTTGTCAAAGTTACAACTGCACCTGATTCACCTGCACGGGCTGTTCGGCCTGAACGGTGTAGGTAATCCTTGTGATCTTGTGGAACATCAACGTGCACAACAAGTGAGATTCCATCTACGTGGATACCGCGTGCTGCAACATCTGTTGCAACAAGGGCTGCGTTTGCCGAATCTTTGAACATCGCGAGTGTGCGTGTTCGTACTGCTTGTGATTTGCCGCCGTGAAGTGCTCCGACTGGAACACCTGCATGAGCTAGTTTGTCGCAGAGACGATCTGCGCCACGTTGTGTCTTTACGAAGAGAATAGTTTTGCCGTTACGAGCTGCAATCTGAGCTGTGATGTCATCTTTATTGCCTGGGTTCATTACAAGGATGTAATGCTCCATTGTTGATACAGAGGCACGATCGTTTTGTAGTGAGTGTGTCTTTGGGCTCTTGAGATATTGCTTAACAAGAGTGTCAACACCACGATCAAGAGTTGCTGAGAAGAGAAGACGCTGTCCATCAGGCTTTGCCTGATCGAGGATTTCCTTAACAACTGGAAGGAATCCCATATCTGCCATCTGATCTGCTTCATCAAGAACGGTGATCTGAAGTTGATCTAGTTGTACTTCACCCTTATCAAGAAGGTCGATAAGACGACCAGGGGTTGCAACCAAGATTGCTGTTGCCTTGCGCATTGCAGTGATCTGCTTGGCATATGGCATTCCGCCTGCGATAACAACTGATTCGTGGCCGATTGCGCGAGCAAGTGGGCGTAGAACTTCATCGATTTGCTGAGCTAATTCGCGGGTTGGGGTAAGTACAAGAGCTAAGGGCTTATGTGGCTTTGCCTGCTGTCCGCTGATATTTGTAAGCAGGGCAAGGCTAAATGCAAGGGTTTTACCTGATCCGGTCTGCCCGCGGCCGAGGATGTCATGTCCTGCGATTGCATCTGGGACTGTTGCGATCTGGATTGGGAATGGGTGTGTGATTCCTTGGATGCTTAGCGCATTTGAAAGTGCTGGTGCGATACCAAGGTCACGGAAGGTTGTTGTTACTTCAGTTAGCGGTGTTGCATCGATGAGGTTGGCATCAGCCAAGTTGGTTGAGATGTAGTTATCATCTGCACCGAAATCAACTGCGATATTTGAATGAGTCTTTGATGCGCGGCGATCATCACGAGCAAATGCAGGTGAGTCATTGCGACGATCACGTGCTGGCTTCTGTGTTGAACGTGGCTTAGAACCTGGGATGAACTTCTCACGCTTTTGTGGGACAAAGTTTGGACGACCATCTGTGCTGTGAGCTTCTCTTGCCTTTACAGCTTCGCGACGTGTTGTTGGGCGGCGATCTGATTCGACTGGACGTGAGTATTCACGTGTTGTGCGAGTCTCGCGATCCTGAACAAACTTTGCCGCGCGTGAAGGAGGCTTAGGTGAAGTGCGCTTTGCAGGGCGTGTGTCACGGGTTGGACGCTCAGTGCGCTCTGTCTTTGGTGCGCGATCTGGACGCTCAGTGCGCTCTGAACGTTCTGTTCGCTCTGACTTTTCAGTCTTTGGCTTTGGTGCAATGGTCTGTTGGAAACGTGATGCGCGAAGCTTTGAACGCTCGAGGTTACGAGCTTCCTTCTTCGAAACAGTTGCTGGATCAATATCTGTGTAGCGACGTGTTGGCGCTGACTTTGGCTTTGTTGTTACTGCAGCAGCTGGCTTTGTTGTTCCGCGAGCTGGTGACTTGGTAGGTGCAGCGCTCTTGCGGGCTGCCTTCTGCGCGGTTGTGTGGCGTGGTTTGCCTTTGGCAGCACGACGAGCTTTTCCGGGCGCAGTGGTACGTGTTTGTAGAGTAGACATGAAAAATGACACCAATCGAGACGACAAGCGCGTCTCGGGTATGGCCACGAATGGGCCAGGGTCTTGATAAGACTCGCAAGTAAGTGGCCTATGTGGCTCACTTTGGGGGGAAGTGCATCGATGCGGGTTGCGTCGATGGATTAAAGATACCAGTGAAAATGGGGTCGGATTTCCACTAGATGTCGTCCATGAAACAGTGGGTTAAGTCTAATTTGGTGTGGCATTACGCCAATCTTTCACCATTTGCGAGAGATACTACGTCATGCGCTTCCACTACCGTGATGAACTACCAACGCTCTCGTAGCTACCAATGAACTCCAATAACAGAATATTGCTGACTGGGTGTTCAGGTGTCGTCGGTGGCAAGTTGGTGGAGGAATTATCGCTGATTGGATTCACCGTCATTGGAATTCGTGGAAAAAGACCTTGCCAAGTTAAACACAGGTCGCATCAATGCCTAAATTTCAATATCGTTTCGGATGATTTATCTCAATACATTCGTGACGCTAAGGCTACTTTCTTAATTCACACAGCCTGGGAAATGACACCAAAGACATACTGGAGTGATCCCGTAAATTTCCGTTGGACCTCAGCCTCAATTCTGCTCATACAAAGATTTCTCGAGTTTGGAGGAGAAAAAGTTTTTGTTACAGGAAGTTGCGCAGAGTATTCCTGGCAATCCGAATCTGAGTTAAGCGAGTCATCCGTAGAGGATCCCATATCCGAATATGGAAAATCTAAATTAGATCTTCTGCGTTTTATTCAAAGAGAACAAATTCCACACTTATGGACGCGTACATTTTTTCAGTTTGGACAAGAGCGGCCCGGCTATAAATTGATTCCGACATTAATCGAGTCAACTCTTGCTGGGGTGGAGAGCACTCTTAGCAATCCAAGACATATCCGAGATTACATCCATATTAACGATGTCGTATCAATTCTTTCTAAGTTGATTCAGGACAGTCGCAGCGGCGTCGTTAATTTAGGGTCTGGAAATGGAATAAGTGTCTTGGATGTCGTTCGCCAGATAGAGGATACGTTGGGAAAGAAGCCGAAAATAAAATTCACAGACCTGGATGGACCTTCCTCTTCTGTGGTCGCAGACGTAAATCGCTTAAGAGAATTTACCGGAGGATTTGAAATGCAACCATTTGCTCAATCAATTAAGTGTACGATTGACGAATATCTAAAGCCTAGCTGAATTGGAGTTCATTGGTGAATGAATCCGGTGTGTACTCAAATGAAATCCCCGGCTCTGATGATTTTTTGAAGCAACGCCTTAAATGGCGTAAAGATCTAGCCCAATCGGACAGTTTAAGGAAGCAGGCTGTCGAACTCACAATCACTAGCGATGAATTTAAATATGGTTACCAATGGGAATGGTGCGGTGTGCCAATCATTAGACATCCTGATGACATAGTTTTGCAGCAGGAAATCATGTGGGCTACAAAGCCTGCCAAAGTTATTGAAGCAGGTGTAGCACGAGGGGGAAGCGTAGTCCTTTCAAGTTCTTTGTTAGATCTGGTTAGCAAAGAGGGAGTAGTTCTAGGTCTCGACATTCAAATTCTGCCGCATACTTTTGAGGCTTTGGACCCATGGACTTCGTCAGGAAAAATCATTCTCCAGGAGTGTGACACTTCGACTGAAACTGCAGCGAAAATTGTTGAAGAGTTTATTGGAAATGAATCTTCGCCCGTTTTGTTAATTCTCGATAGCAATCACACCCATGATCACGTACTCGCGGAATTGCTAACTTTGACGCCGTTTCTCCCTCATGGGAGTGTGGTTATGGTCGCGGATACTATTATTGAAGAGATGCCATCCGAACATTACCCGGATCGGCCTTGGGGGAAGGGTGATAATCCGCTCACTGCAGTGAATGAATTTTTAATGTTAAATCCGAATTTTGCGCGGGCCGAAAGTTGGTCAAGGCGAAGCCTAATGGGAGAATTTCGCGATGGAATTCTAATGAAGCATGGTGGCTGATCTTTAAACGAGTACAAGATTTGGAGTGACCGCTTGGTCAGTTGGATTCTTTGTTCCTTTTCACTTTTCATTTTTTGTTGGTTCGACTCTAAGTTAAATTCTTTTGTTAAACGCGAGAGGAAGTCTTATGGTTTTTGATATTGGCTCCTCAATAGAAGTCCCCGCGAATGCGTCTCGATTCTTTAAAGATTCATCCGAAGCCGTAAAGGCACCCATTGGGAAGATTCAGCTCGCTATTCAGGATGGTCTCTTGTTTAATCGAAAATTTGACCAAGAATTAATTTCTTACGATGCACAATATTGCACGACAGTATCGGCATTAAACACCAGTTATGTGTTGCCAATTCTCTCGTACTTAGACTCTGTTCTCGATCTGTTTGAGTTTTCACCCCGCATCATTGATATTGGCTGTGGTCAAGGCGAGTTGGTTAACCACTTACGAGAGCGTGGTTTTGAAGCGTTTGGGTTCGATCCCGTCTCGCGCGCTGATTCCGATTTCATCACTAAATCTCTGTGGACGCCTATGGACGCTGGTGCAGATTTGTTTATTCTTCGATGCGTTCTGCCACACATCTCGTCTCCGTGGGAGTTTCTGGATAATCTCTTTCGTGTGAATCCTGAGGCTCGGGTTTTGATTGAGTACCAAAGAATAGAATGGTCAATCGAAGAGAGAGTCTGGTATCAACTTAATCATGATCACGTAAATCTATTCCTGTTAAAAAATTTTGAAGACCGATTTAATGTATTGCTCTCTGGGGAGTTCTCAAATCGTGAGTGGCAATGGGTATTGATAGAAACCAACAGGGACTCTGTTCTTATTGGTGCCAATCCCCCCCCCGCATGGCTACCGAAGCTTTCTGCTTTAATCAGTGACAGAGAAGACTTCTTAGCGAAGATTGCCAGCGTAGAGAAGAGAATTGTCATTTGGGGCGCCGCAGGAAAGGGAATAGTTCTAGCTCATGCTATTTCGAAAGTCAGAATCGATTTTGAAGTGACTGATGCAGATTCGAACCGTTGGGGTTATTTTCTAGAAGGTTCAGGGAAAGAGGTTAGGCGTCCCGTGGATATTCGAGATGCTGTAGATCAAAACTCCTTGATTTTAGTGGCAAATCCTAACCACTTGAATCAGGTTCGGGAGTATTTAGTATCAGCCGCTGAAACCGCCTTACCAAGTTATCTATTAAATTCGAATTAGCGTAAATCTGTTTCGCGCTCAGTCTGTCAATTAGAGCAGGCCCGGCCATTTGAATCGGGACCTACTCACTACAAGCGTCTTGCTCTACTTCTGAGCTAAAGCGGTGTAATTAGTCTAGAACGACAGAGCCGTTGGGAGTGCTCAAGTGCACTGCAACGATTCCGTTATCGCCATCTTGGCTTGATGGGTCTACCCAATCAATTGCAACGTTTTCTAGAGCTGTGAGAATTTCTGTTTTAAACCAAGATTCTGCGAGCTGATCTTTATCTGAGATAACAATCTTTTCAATCTTTGAAACAGTAAGGCCATCCTTTGATGGATGATCTTCAGTTAACCACTGAATAAAGAATGGAAGCTCTCTTGAATCGGTAATCTCTTTAACGCCGATTTGCTTCCACTTAAGGTCTGTTCCATCTGGGCGGGTCCGATGACCATCGACTGCTTTGCGACCGAACTTTTCTTCGATTGGTGAAATATCTTCAGTGCTAAATACCCAAGTAAGCCAGCCGCCACCTTCTTGAGCTTTCTTTGAGACGGCTTTGCCCCAGGGTGTTTGTTCTGTTGCTGGGTGATCAAGTGGGCAGACAACTTCGATGTATTTTCCATCCAGAAGTGGGGCAGTGAAGTTACGTGTGCCAAAGCGTGGGTGGATACCGCCATCAACAAATGTTGTTCCAAGGCGTGAACCTAGGCGTTGCACGGTGTCGGCTAGTTGATCATGGGAAGTTACATATGAGACATGGTCTAAGCGCATGGATTTATTCTGCACTATAAAAAGGGGTGGTCTTTACCAACCAAAGGCTGGTTTGATGCGGTTGGCTGACCTATCCTTTTAAGATGAATAAGCCCCGTGGCCTTGGATTCGCTGGCTTGGCGTTATCTATCTGTTTGGGTTTATTACCCGCTGCCAAGGCCGTAGACATCCGCGCCGCTTGGGATTTCAATAAGCTTCAGACGATTGATTCGGCGACTCAAGTCCGTGCCGTATTTGGTTACAACACCTTCTCAACCCTGAATGATGACTACAGTTTTTACTTTGATGGTGATATCGCATATTCAAATTCCATGTTGGCGCCCTGCCAGATGACCGAACTTTTTGACACCAAGTATTGGCCGTTTAATGCGTGTATCGAAGGAATTGACTCACGCAAGGTTGGTACAGATAAGTGGGTTATGGGGACTTTATCTTCGACTCAACTTGGAAAACCGACCACATCAATGGTGAAAAAGGGTGCCGACAACCATATGGGGGAAATGCGAGCATATGATCCCGCTTTCTTCCGTCCGACTGGATACAAAGCAACTCTTTGGAATTTAACCAGCCCTCATGGGGCGGGAAATAAATATTTAGTTCGAGCCGCAATTCATGGGTACGACAACGGTAAAGACCTTTCCACTTACGATGGCGGGTTGCAAAAATATTTCAGGCTTGAAGTTCTTCCGGTTGCTACGCCTTCGAATAGTGAAATCACCCAAGACCAAATGGTGGTGCAAGAGTTTCCCTCAAACTATGAATATCGGGTTCGATTAAAACTAGCAGTCTTTGTAAAGTCAATATCTGGATGGTTTTTCTCAAGATTATCCGACCCTAAATTCGTTAGAGAATTTCGTACTGCTGAAGGCCGACTAGAAATTTCAGGTAAGCCTGCGTTGGTTCCCATCGGAATAACAAATGTCTTACCAAAGTCGGCAACTCCTTCTGATTTTTGTTCTGAATTCACTAAATTTTGTGAAACCAATCAAGTTCTATTCGATAGAGCGGTGACTTTTAGCGACTTAGAGAGTTGGGATCCCAAGGTTTTAGGGCAGTGGGAGAAGGTTCCTGGAGGTGTCAAAACCGCTGCAACTCTCTCTATTTGGAGAGTAGATACTTCAAGACTCGCAGATGCATTTAAGGATGAAGGAACAGAATCTCAGAAATGTATCGCTGACTTATACGGCAAAGGTGCACGAGTCTTCTTGGGCGCCGTAATGAGTAATGCTTCGTTATATCAAAGTACTCCGCCTGCGTGGGATGACACTAATAAATCATTTGTTTTTAAGGTGGCTTCACCACATTTAGACGAACGCGGACAACCAAACAAGGGAAGTTACACTCTCTACATTCCTACTGAAATGGCTAAGTGCCGATGGGGAGAATCATCTTCATCTGGCAAGGCAGAGATTCAGGTTGTTAATGCAGACGGAACTACATCCGTAACAACAGTTGCCGCGACAACCGAAGATGGCAACTTACGTTTCAATATTTCAGGATTTGGTTACTCGTCACCAACAATTAAAATCCGTATGGGTAAAGATATAAAAGCTCCAGTTTCGGAAGTAATTACAAAGAATTCAATTGCAATTAAATGTGTAAAAGGTAAAACTGTGAAGAAAGTTGTTGGAGTTAAACCTGTCTGCCCAAGTGGTTTTAAGAAAGTTGCATTTTAAACTTTAAAGAACGCACTTAAGGTTTTCCTTTGGGCTTTTATCCTTTAATAAGTACGCATCCACGGCATCGTCGACGCAGGCGCTGCCGCGCCCCTGTCCGGTGTGGCCATCGGCATCTAGTGAGATGAGTTTGGATGAGGTGAAGATTTTATTGAGGCCAACGGCCCAGTCATATGGTGTTGCGGGGTCGCGGGTGGTGCCGATGACGATGATGGGTGCGGTTTTGATGGAAGTTATCTTATTTGTGGTGCGGGTGAGTTTGTCTTTAGTTGGCGGGGTTAAATATTTACAGGCGATATTTGTGTAGGCAAGGTATGGGCCAAAGATCGGGGCTACATCGCTAAATCTTTGGGCATCTGACTTTGTCTTTTCGATGCTGCGGGTGTCGGGCCAATCAAGGCAGTCGATGATGGCGCCGGAATCTAGTTCGTTAGAACCGTAGGTGCCATCTGATGAGCGGCCGGTGTATTGATCGGCAAGATCTAAGAAGGTATCACCGTGGCCTTGTTGGCCTTCAAGAAAAGCGGTGCGCAGTTTGGGCCAGCCATCGACATCGTCATAAAGGGCAGATGCTGTGCCGAGAACTATTAGGGATTCGGTGGCAACGCGGTCATCGTTTTCAACTTTTGTTTTGCGTGGTAACGGGGTGGTTGCAGCTGATGTAAAGATTGAAATTATCTTGGCGGTTGCTTCTTGTTTATTCTTTGGTAACGGACAGTCATCTTGTTTTGCACAATCTGCAAGGAATGCGTTGAGTGCTTCGTCGAAGCCTTTGGCTTGTGAAATATTTTGTTCAAGGATTGAAATATTTGGATCTAGTGCACCATCTAGAACCATGCGGCCGACTTTGTCGGGGAAGAATTGGGCATAAAGGGTACCGAGGTATGTGCCATAGGACTTGCCAAAGTAATTAATTTTCTTATCGCCCAAAGCTGCGCGCAGGATGTCCATATCGCGGGCGGCTTCGGCGGTTGAGTACTGGTTTAAATATGGGTTGGCGCTTTGGCATTTATCGATAAAATCTTTGGAATCAGCTAGTGCTTTTTCTAGTTCTGCTTCGGTATCGGGTTTGGCATCAGATGCGTAACTGGCATCGGTCTCTTTGTTGTCGAGGCACTTGATGGGTGCGCTGCGGTCTACGCCGCGGGGGTCGAAGCCGACGATGTCATAACGGTCTAGAACATCGGGATCGAAGACGTACTCGGCGTTATAGGCATAGTCAACGCCAGAGCCGCCGGGGCCGCCGGGGTTAACGATTAAGGAACCGATGCGCTTGCCTTGATCTTGAGCTTTATAACGTAAGACTGCGATTTTAAATGTGCCAACTTTTAAATCGGCGTAATCGACTGGGACAAGTAAGTCGGTGCATTCAAATGTTTCATAACAAGTTGCCCATTGCAGGTTTTGGTTTTCATATGCGGCTAAATCAGAGAGTGGCTTTTCAATGGCGACTTTTGAGGCGCAGCCTGATAAGACCAATGCAAATGAGATTGCGATGGTGGTAAAAAGTTTTTTCTTTTTTAGCACTAGGCGAGCCGGCACATCAGAGCTTCGATGGTCAGTAATGGTGCTGCGTTGTGGCTCAAGTTGACCCTGGCTTCCATGATGGCGTTGATCTTCTTTACCGTCGCATGCGGTGGAGTTTTATGCGCATAGGCGGTTATTTCATCGAGGATATCGATATTGATAATTGAATCGGTGGCGCCAGATTGCACCAGCATCACATCGCGATAGAAAGTTGCGATATCAAGAAGTGCGCCATCTAAGCCATCGCGCACGGCGCGGGTGGCCCGAGATTTCTGATCTTTCTCTAACTCTTTAATTGCCTTGGCACCGCCGGTTGCCATGCCGCGACCGGTTGCGCTTTTGCCATAGGCTTCGGCGAGCGCGGCGGTTTCTGCTTCATCACGCGCATCGGTTGCGGTGTTAGCTTCTTGCGTTGCTAGATCGACCATGGTTTGTGCAGCTTGGAAAGCGGCTGCGATGGAATTTAATTGCAGCGGCAGCTTCATAACTTGGGCGCGGTTGCTGCGCACGTGTTCGTTGGTGGCGATGTAACGGGCGCGACCGATGTGACCTTGTGAAACGCGGGCAGCGAAATCGGCCATGGCAGGTGTTATGCCGTCGCGCTTTTCGAGAACTTCGGTGACATCGTGTGTTGATGGGGTGCGCAGTTGCAGGTGGCGACAGCGCGAGCGAATGGTGGGCAAGATGTCGTGCAAGGTTGGGGCGCAAAGTAACCAGACGGTGCGAGCGCCGGGTTCTTCGATCGCTTTAAGTAGTGCGTTGGCGGCGGATTCAGTCATGCGGTCGGCATCTTCCATAACGACTACGCGCCAGCCGCCCATGGATGGGGCCCAAGATGTGCGGGTCAAAAGCTCGCGGATCTCATCGATCTTGATGGAAAGGCCCTCGGTGCGGATGATCTCGACATCGGGATGACCCGAGGTTTGAGCGCTGCGACAGGCCTGACAGGTCCCACAGCCGCCCGTAGGGCATACCAGAGCCGCGGCAAAGGCAACTGCAGCCGATGATCGGCCAGATCCTGGTGGGCCGGTGAAGATCCAGGCGTGGGTCATCTCTTGCGATTCTTCCCCGCTTTGGGCAGCCTTAACTGCGCCCTGCAGGATCTCGGTGATGTGGCGTTGTCCGACTAATTGATCAAAGACTGTTGCGGTCATTTCTTCTTTGCGGTTTTCTTAAGTGGCGTCGATATTGATTTCTTTAAAGACTTCTTTGGTTTTTTTACTTCGTGGGAAATGGCAGGCAACAAGGCAATGCGGTTAGTTATCTCGTTGTGGATTGCATCGATTGATTGTGTGCCATCAACGACTAGGTAACGCTCTGGATCAACGCGGGCGATCTGCAAGAACTCTTGGCGCACGCGCTCGTGGAAGGCAAGTGGTTCTGCTTCTAAACGATCGCGATTTTTTAAACGGCCGATACCGATTTCAGCTGGCAAGTCGATAACGATAGTTAAGGTTGGGAAAAGTGATTCGGTTGCCCAACGCGAAATACGTGCGACTTCACCGGGGGATAAGACGCGACCGGCACCTTGATATGCAATTGATGAATCAAAGTAACGGTCGGTAATTACCACATCACCATTTGCAAGTGCCGGGCGAATAACTGAGTAAACATGGTGGGCGCGATCTGCGGCATATAACAAAGCTTCTGCGCGCGGGCTGATCTCGCCAGTTTCATGTCCGAGCAAAATCTTGCGCAGGCCTTGTCCTAAATCTGTGCCGCCTGGTTCGCGCGATAGGACAACGCTTTCACCGCGATCTTCTAGCCACTTCTTAAGTAACTTTGATTGCGTTGATTTGCCGGTGCCTTCGCCGCCTTCGAATGCAATGAAAGTTCCTTTACTTGGCGCACCAGTGATGCCACCGAGTTCACCTTTTAGGGCATTTGCAATATCTGACCACAGTGAAACGTTGGGGCGATCTTTCATCTGGTGATATGAAATCGAACCGATGATCGCTGCGATAAAGCCGGCGATAAGAATTGTGGCTTGTGCACCGTTGAAGTTAATGCTGCCATTTTCAAAGTTATATGTGTGAACACCAAATGCTGCTGCCACAACGGGTGCGATCGCAAGGACAGCAACCAAAGTGATGCGGATAAGTGATTGCACGAAGGCAAAGGTGCGCCCGCGCACCTCATCTTGGACTTCCATCCCCAGCATCGTGAAGCCGGTAACCCACGTAACGCCGCTAAATATGCCCAGGATGATTACCGTGAAGACGGCCATCACCAGGTTTGGAATAAGGGCAAGAAGAATTAAAAAGATACCGGCGGTAGTAAGTGATGCACCAAATAAACGACGTCGCGAAAATTGAGCAAATATCTTTGGGCCAAAGGCGATACCGATGGCAAGACCGGTAAAGACTGCGCCGAATAGAACACCGTATGCTGCATCACCGCCGCCGAGATCGCCTACGAATGTGCGGGCCAGGCCAATAACTGCGCCGGCTGCAAAGAAAGCACCGATCATTCCAACAACAAGTCCGCGCACAATCTTGGTCTGACTAACTGCTTTCCAGCCATCGTGAAGAGATTTTAAGACGCCTTCATCTTTTGCTTTCTTGGCAGCGGCACCTTTGGGGATTTCTTTAAGTCCCCAGATAGTAAAAGCTGCAAAAGCGAAACTTGCGGCGTTTACGTAGAGTGCAATATTGATTGAGCCACCAATGGAAAATGGAAATAAAGATTCAATAGCGTTGGCAAATAAGGTAAGTAACGAGAACAAGATCGCAGCGATTGGCGCTGTGCCATATGCGGCTAAAAGCGAAACTTGATTGGCGCTCTCTAACTTCTCTTTGCCGACTAAATTTGGAACGGTGGCCTCTTTTGCGGGCGACCAAAAGAGAGTTAAGCATTCCACCAAGATCATCGCGGTGTAGAGCCAGAAATATGTGTGCACGATTGGGATAGATATATAGAGCGCACTGCGCAAAATGTCGGCGCTGACCATTAACTTGCGACGATCTAAGCGATCGGCAATAACGCCGGCGATAGGTCCTAAGAAAACCGCTGGCAGCAAACGTGCGATAAAGACACCTGCAATTGCAAAGTTCGCAGTTGCATAAGATCCGCCGGAAAGTTCTTGCGCAAGCGCCGTGGTTGCAAGCAGGCCAAGCCAATCGCCCAATGATGAGAAGACCATCGAGTTCCAGAGCTTGCGAAATGCGGGGATCGCCAGAACGCTGCGGGTTTCATCCTGCGCCGGGGCGGCAGGGGTCGGCAGGCTTGCGGGCATGGGTTGAGTCTATCGGCAGCGCCAGATGGGCCTAAAAGGCGCAGATTCAAAGGATATCCCCCGAATTACTCGCAATTTCTCTTCTGCAATGAGTCTAGGGTTGCAAGACGTCGAGCACCTTTGAACGTGCCGAAAGCCTTCGGTGCATAAATGTTCCCGCACATCGCGGTGGACATCTAACTAGTTCAACCAAAGTACGGGGCGATTACTTGGAGCATCAACAATCTATAACCGTACTTGGTGGATCAGCCGCCTCGAGTTTTAGTGATGCTCAAAAGATTTCCTGGCCATACCTATTAAAGGCTGAGCTGCCGCAAGATATCGTTTTTAAAATCGAAACTAGACCCAGTTTAACTTTTGTGCGGGCGCTTAATGAATTAATTGATTTTCCCAATGAGGATCTTCTTATTCTTCACTTTGGAACATCTATCGGTTGGCCGATATCGCTCGTTCGAATTGGCCACAAGATGGGAATTGATTTCAAATCCGAGGTTTCATTTCATCAAGCAGCCCATAATAGCGCGGGGTTAATGAATCGGCTGCGCAAGAGATCCCGGGCGCGCTTTAGAAATACCGTGAAATATCTGCTCTTCTTCCTAGGTTTATATAAATCAAGGGTAAGCCGGCGCGAAATAGCAGACCAGATAGATACCGTGGTTCATCTGGCGGCCAAGCAGAGCAAGCGCATTATCTGGGTGCAACATCAGGCGCTGCAGAACCGCAGGATTTATCTAGAAAGACGTAGTTACGCCAAGTATTACAAAGAGATCCTGGCTGCTTTGGAGAAGTATGAGTCAGCAACATTTGCACTTGTCACACTTCCCGATGATTTCATGGTTCAAGAGAATTACCTTTTAGATTGCGTGCACTTGAGCGAGAAAGGCCATCGCCGCTTAGCAGATTTACTTAAAGTAACTTTTAAGAAGTTTTAAAAGAGGCTGCGGATACTTTCTTCCAGGTTGTATTTAGATTTAAAGCCCATCTCTTTTGCTGCAAGTGAAACATCTGCGCATAAGAATGCGGGGTCTCCGGCGCGACGAGGGGCTTCAATAACCTCGGTATCTTCCTTATTTGTGGCTTCCAATACCAACTTGATGATCTCGCGCACAGATGCTCCACGACCTGTTCCGACGTTGATGATTGGTGGGATTGCACTTTTCGCATTGGCAGCAACCAAGTGCGCCTGTGCAATATCGCGTACATCCACATAATCGCGCACGCATGTGCCATCGGTGGTTGGGTAATCAGTTCCAAAGATAATCGGCACTTGGCCGCTATTTAACTTTCCTAAAACAATCGGTACTAAGTTCTCAACTGAGTTATCTAGTAACTCTTGGGCTGTAGTACCAACCACGTTAAAGAAGCGCAGCGATGTTCCAGAATAACCAGGAGTATTAATAAACTCAGTTACCTTACTTTCCGCATCTAATTTTGTGGAACCGTATGGAGATATCGGTGCCAACGGGCCATTTTCTTTACATGGCTCGATTGTGTCGGGGCTGCCGTAAACCGCGGCAGTTGAAGAGAATAAGAATTTCTTAATTCCATATTTTTGAGCAAGCTCTAATAATTTGGTAGTTGCCGTGTAGTTAACTTCCTTGTATTCATCGGGCTTCGCAACTGATTCGCCAACGGCTTTAAGAGCAGCAGTGTGGACGATACCGGTAAATTTATGGTTACTTAAAATATTTTCAACTGCTGTGTAATCGCGGATATCGACGACTTCTAACGGGATCTCTTGGTTGTGTTTCTTACGTAGATAATTAACGCGCGGTTCAAGTCCTTGGTAGAGTGAATCCAGCAGAACAACATCTTTGCCATCTTGGATAAATAAGTCGGCAATGTGTGTGCCGATATAGCCCGCACCGCCTGTGATTAGCCAAGTCTCGCGCTCCATAGTTGAACTCTATTCGGCTTTCTTCGCAGCTTTGCCGGTGGCTTTTTTAGCTGCCTTCTTCTTGGTTGCAGCTTTCTTTACAGTGTTCTTAGTAAGCGTCGGCGCAGCAGACCCTGGCTTTGCCTTTGCCGCTTTCTTCTTTGATTTCTTAGGGGAAGGACCATTTTCGGCTTCCCATGCACGGCGTCCAGCAAGTAACTCAAGTGCGCGCTCAATTGTTAGCGCCTCAAGTGTGTCACCACGACGAAGCGTTGCATTTGTTTCGCCATCGGTTACATACATACCAAAACGGCCATCTTTAACGATAACTTCTTTCTCGGTTGCGGGATCTTTACCGAGTTCTTTAAGTGGAGGCTTGGCAACACCGCGACGGCGTTCTTTTGGCTTTGAGTAAATCTCTAAAGCTTCATCAAGTGATAGTGAGAAGATTTGTTCTTCGCTGGTTAGTGTGCGCGAATCTAGGCCGGCTTTTAGATACGGACCATAGCGACCGTTTTGAATAGTTATATCTTCACCTAGAGAGTTTGTGCCCAAGATGCGGGGAAGTGATAACAGTCTTAACGCATCATCGATTGTTATGGTGTCCAGTGTCATTGTTGATAGAAGAGATGCAGTCTTTGGTTTTGGCGCATCTTTCTTCTTGCGCTTCTTCTTTGGCTCGCCTTTGTCATCGAGTTCAACTGGCTCTGGTGGAAATACTTCTGTGATGTATGGACCAAAGCGACCAGACTTTGCGATAACTTCAAGGCCGGTACTTGGATCGGTGCCGAGATCGCGTTCGCCAGAAGGTGCGGCCAACAATTCAATTGCTTTAGCAAGAGTTAACTCATCCGGTGCAAGTTCTTCAGGGATGTTAGCTAGCTTGCGATCTTGATCTGGAATGTTCTCTTGAAGGTATGCACCATAGCGACCAACGCGGATTTCAATGGTGTCAGATAAATTCATAGTGTTTGTGGCGCGGGCATCGATGCCACCGAGGTCTAGTGAAAGCTCATCGAGTCCTGGTTGGCCGTCAACTCCGTAATAGAAATCGCGCAGCCAATCAACGCGGCCGGCTTCACCCGCTGCGATCTTGTCGAGGTCTTCTTCCATGCTGGCGGTGAAGTCGTAATCAACTAGCTTCGTAAAGTGAGTCTCTAAGAGGCCTGTTACAGAGAAGGCCAAGAAAGTTGGCACCAGTGCGCGACCACGCTTGTAAACATAACCGCGATCTTGAATTGTTTGGATGATGGAAGCAAATGTTGAAGGACGACCAATACCCAGTTCTTCGAGCTTCTTAACAAGTGTTGGTTCGGTGTAACGCGCAGGTGGTTTGGTGTCGTGACCTTCGCAGTTGTATTCGCTGACCTTGATTGATTGGCCAACTGACATTGCAGGTAATCTCTTATCGCTTACTTCTTCATCGACTTTAGCGTTTTCATCAACGATGTCATCGTAAGCGGCGAGGAAACCTGGAAAGGTAATAACGCTGCCGTTGGCGCGGAAGATCGTGGCTTTCTTATCTGTTGTGGTGGCATCAAAGTCAACGCGCATCTGCATCTTCTTGGCATCAGCCATTTGCGATGCAACTGTGCGTTTCCAGATTAAATCGTAGAGTGCGAATTCATCGCGAGATAGCTCTGGTGCTAATTCGCCCGGTGTTTTAAATGTGTCACCTGCGGGGCGGATCGCTTCGTGCGCTTCTTGGGCGTTCTTTGATTTACCTTGGTAAACACGCGGTGCATCGGCAACATGGTCTGCGCCGTAAAGTGATTTTGCGGCAGCACGTGCCGCGTTGACGGCTTGTGCCGAAAGATTGATTGAATCGGTACGCATGTAGGTGATGTAACCGTTTTCGTACAAGCGTTGTGCCACGCGCATGGTGATCTGTGCGCCCCAACCTAAGCGAGAGCCGGCATCTTGTTGCATAGTCGATGTTGTAAATGGTGGCTTAGGACGTTCGGTCCGTGGTGATTCCTCCATCGATTTAACAGTTAAAGCTGTTGATTTAAGTGAATCAACCAAAGCGTGCGCTGACTTTTCATCAAGTAAAAGAATGTTTTCAAGTGACTTTTCTTTGACTGCGCCATCGGCTCCAAAGTCACTTGTTGACGCTACTTTCTTGCCTTCAACAGATAGCAAGCGGGCGGTGAAGCCGAGCTCGCATGTGGCATTTAGATCCCACCAAGATGATGAGATAAAGGCCATGCGTTCGCGCTCTTTTTCAACAATTAACTTTGTAGCAACTGATTGCACGCGACCTGCGGAAATACGTGGCATAACTTTCTTCCACAGAACAGGTGATAAACGATAGCCATAGAGGCGATCTAGAACGCGACGGGTTTCTTGGGCATCGATTAAGTTGTAATCAAGGTCCCGAGTATTAACAACGGCTGCTTGGATTGCTTCCTTGGTGATCTCGTTAAAGACCATTCGCTTGATTGGAATCTTGGGTTCAAGGACTTCAACTAGGTGCCAAGCAATTGCTTCACCTTCACGGTCTTCATCTGTTGCAAGTAATAACTCATCTGCTTGCTTCATCAACTCTTTAAGTTCAGCAACTTTTGCTTTCTTATCGGGGTTGATGACATATAAAGGTGCGAAATCATTTTCGATATCGACGCCTTCTTTAGACCAGGCAAGCTTCTTAACATCTTTAGGAATATCGGCAGCGCGCTGTGGCAAATCGCGAATATGACCGACGCTAGCCTCGACGATGTAACCATCGCCGAGGTAGTCGCCAATCTTGCGCGCTTTTGCTGGTGATTCAACGATCACCAGTTTCTTAAGCTCTCCTAGTTGCTTTTTGTCTGGCATACATTCCTAAGAAGGGGAAGTTATTTCTTAGTACTCGATAGAAGTTGCTTGGCGACGGCTACGAATTAACGAACCGACGATAAGCAGAACTGCAACGAGTGCGATGAGCATTGATGTGGACTGCTGGGTTGGAAGTGCGAAACTTACAATTGCAGGTGTAATCAAGAGACCAACCAAGTTCATAACCTTGATAAGTGGGTTAATGGCAGGGCCTGCGGTGTCCTTAAATGGATCTCCGACAGTGTCACCAACGATGGTTGCAGCGTGAGCATCTGAGCCTTTTCCGCCGTAATTTCCATCTTCAACCATCTTCTTCGCGTTATCCCAAGCACCGCCTGAGTTAGATAGGAAGACCGCCATAAGTGTTCCGGTGCCGATTGCACCAGCAAGGTATGCACCTAGTGCGCCAACGCCGAGACCGAAGCCGACTGCGATTGGTGCCATAACTGCAAGCAAGCCTGGTGTTGCAAGTTCGCGCAGTGAATCGCGAGTACAGATATCAACGACGCGACCGTATTCAGGCTTTTCAGTGCCCTTCATAATTCCTGGGTGCAGTTTGAATTGATTACGTACTTCCATAACAACGGCGCCTGCTGCGCGAGATACCGCGTTAATTGCAAGACCTGAGAAGAGGAATACAACTGCTGCGCCGATGATTAGGCCAACGAGGTTACGTGGATCTGCAACATCGAGAACGCCTTGGTATTGAAGTGCAACATCTTTGCCTTCACCAACAGCCTTGATAACTGCTTCCTTGATCGCATCCGTAAATGCACCGAACAAGGCGGTTGCGGCAAGTACTGCAGTTGCAATTGCAATTCCCTTAGTGATCGCCTTAGTTGTGTTACCAACTGCGTCAAGAGATGTAAGGATCGCTGCGCCTTCGCCCTTAACATCGCCTGACATTTCTGCAATGCCTTGAGCGTTATCTGAAATTGGTCCGAAGGTATCCATCGCAACGATTACGCCAACAGTTGTTAGCAAACCAGTTCCGGCGATTGCGATTGCGAAGAGTGACAAAGTAATCGATCCGCCGCCGAGTAAGAAAGCGCCGAATACTGATGCTGCGATAAGCAGACCTGAGTAAACAGCTGATTCAAAACCAACTGAGATACCAGCCAAAAGCACTGTTGCAGCACCTGTCTGTGATGAAGCTGCGACATCGTTTACCGGACGCTTGCCAACTTCAGTAAAGAAGCCAGTTAATACCTGGATTGCAGCAGCTAGTGCGATACCGATTAATACTGCGCCAAAAGCCAAAACGCGTGGGTTTATGTTTCCCGCATCTGCAAGAACCTTGGGTGAGAAGTTTGTTAGTTGATCAAACTTTGCAGGTAGGTATGTAAATGTGGCAAGGCCAGTTAAGCCGGCTGAGATAACTGCAGATAGGAAGAATGAACGGTTAATTGCGGTCATCGCTGATTTATCTGTTGAACGCATCTTGGTTAGGAAGATACCGATAACGGCAGTCAAGATTCCGATTGCTGGAACGATTAGTGGATAGATCAAACCCTCGTTACCGAAAGCAGCCTTACCTAGAATCAAAGCTGCAACGAGAGTTACTGCATATGACTCGAACAAGTCAGCGGCCATACCAGCACAGTCACCGACGTTATCGCCGACGTTATCTGCAATTGTTGCTGGGTTGCGTGGGTCATCTTCTGGAATACCTTTTTCAACTTTACCGACAAGGTCTGCTCCGACATCTGCAGCCTTGGTAAAGATTCCGCCGCCAACGCGCATAAACATCGCAAGCATCGCTGCGCCGAAACCAAAACCTTCAAGAACAGTTGGTGCATTTTCGCGGAAGATAACAACTGCGCCGGCTGCGCCGATTAGGCCAAGACCAACTGTTGTCATACCAACTACGCCGCCGGTACGGAATGCGATTTGAACTGCCTTCTGCGCACTCTTCTGGCGAGCTGCCTCAGCAACGCGCACATTTGCGCGAACTGCGAGCCACATACCATTGTAACCAACGAGTGCGGAAAAGCCTGCGCCCATAAGGAAGAAGAGTGAGCGCCCAACACGAATTGCTGTTGTGTCAGCAGGTAATGCAAAGAGTAGGAAGAAAACAATTCCTACGAAATATGAAAGTGTGCGGAACTGGCGGGCAAGGTATGCCGCGGCTCCTTCTTGCACGGCTTCGGCGATCTCGCGCATCTTGTCGGTGCCATCGCTAGCTGCCAAGACTTGGGCGCGTAATACCCACGCGATCGCCAGGGCGAGTAATGAAATCGCTAGGACCACGTAGGTGATATCTAGGTTTGTGCCGGTTACTTGCACATTGGACAGGGCGGCAGATGCTCGCATTGGTTCTCCTCCGTTGGAGAGTCAGGGCGTCCTTTCAATGCGGACGCGAAGATGGCGAGAGTCTACATATACATATCTATTACAACCCAAAACGAGCGCGGGTGAGAGGAATTACAGGCTGGCTTGGACCCAGACGGTTGTGGCAGGTGGCAGATCGTTACCGGTGGTCTCGACCCCGTGGGCGAGATAAACCCCGGCTTTGGCTAACGGTCCTGATGAGTGAATGACCTCGCCAACGCCATCGAAGTTGTAATGGTTGCGGCCAAAGTTGGTGATGCAGTGCAAGCCATTTGGACGAGAGAAATGTAAGACGCTGCCATCACCAGTCTCGTGCCAGGTTAGCTCCTCTGGTGCGATCAAAGCTTTGCGCAGTTCTAGCGCTTTGCGGAAGATTGAAAGTGGTGATTGTGGATCTGCGCTTTCGGCTTCAACTGATTTTTCGCCAAAGTTCTTCGGTTGTGGCAAATGTGCGCCAGCGGTGCCGAATCCAAATGAGCTGCCAGTTTTAGTCCAAGGTAGCGGAACACGGCAACCATCGCGACCTTTATCAACTTTATGGTTACGTAAATATTGTGGATCTTGAATTTCACTTTCCGGAATATCAATGACTTCAAGTAAACCGAGTTCTTCACCTTGGTAGATATATGTGCAACCCGGAAGTGCCATGATCAACATGGATGCAGCGATTGCAGATTGAACTCCGAGTTTCTCATCTAGCGGACTAGCGGTTCCATTTGAGTTACGCCAGCGAATTCGGTCGACAGTTGGAAGAAGTCCAAACTTAGTTGCTGGGCGCATTTGATCGTGATTATTTATACACCAAGTAGTTGATGAGCCATTCTTCTTGGCATTAATAAGTGCACGATCGATAATTAATTTAAATTCGCCGGCATTGAAATTGGCATCAAATAGTTCGAAGTTAAAGCTCTGCCCTAATTCATCCGGGTTAGCGTATTTAACTAACCTGGAAGGAGGAACGCTTGCTTCAGCCACTGCAACACGAGGTGGATCGTATTGGTTAAATAACTGCCGCCATTCTTTGTAAACGCCATGAAGCTCATCTCTATCAAATAAGACATTCTGGCCAGGATTTTGTTCGAGTTCTTTATAGCTTGGGAAATTTGGTTGGCTCTTAAGTGGTTCAGATAAGTCCTTCTTCATGCCATGTGCGACATCGATACGGAAACCATCAACACCGCGATCTGCCCAGAACTTTAAAGTTTTTAAGAAATCTTCTTCAATCTCGCGGTTATCCCAGTTGAAATCTGGTTGTTCTGGTGCGAACAAGTGGCAGTACCACTGGTTATGTTTTCCACCCATCTTTGATTCGTGGGTCCATGCACTTGGTGCAAAGTGAGATGGCCAATCAGTTGGAGGTAATTCTCCGTTTGCGCCTTTTCCATCGCGAAAGATGTAGCGGTTTCGAGCTGCGGAACCAGGTTCGGCAGCGATCGCTTCTTTAAACCACACATGCAAATTTGATGAGTGGTTGGGAACGATATCTACAAATACCCGAATACCTACTTCATGTAATTTGGCGAGCATCTCGTCGAAATCGGCAAGTGTTCCAAGTTTTGGATCTACATCGCGATAATCATCAACGTCATAACCACCATCGGCTAGCGCTGATGGGAAAAAGGGAGATAACCAAACAGCATCAAGGTTTAGTGAAGACAGGTAATCGATCTTTGAAGTAATACCTTTGATGTCACCAATGCCATCGCCATTGGAATCTTTAAATGATCGCGGGTAGATCTGATAAATGGCAGCCTGACGCCACCAATTTCTATCTTTTGAAAGAGGCATTGTTTTCTTCACTTCACTGCGCCTTGAGAAATGCCCGAGATAAATTGCTTCTGCAGAATAAGATAGAAGATAACGATCGGGATAACTGCAAGCACGAGACCGGCCATCGCTTGTCCATATTCAATCGAGTATTGACCATAGAAAAGATAAGTTGATAACGGCAGCGTCTGCGTCTCATTAGTAAGGACAAGGCGTGGTAACAAAAAGTCATTCCAGATCCAGAGTGCATTGATAATTGCAACTGTTGCGGTAATTGGCCGCATCATCGGAAATATAATCTTCCAAAATGCCGTCATATCGGATGCGCCATCAATTGCTGCTGCCTCATCAATTTCTGTTGGGATAGTGGAGATAAAGCCGTGATAAAGGAATGTCGATAGCGCTGTTCCAAATCCAATATAGAAAAAGATCAACGCTCCGCGGTTATTCCAAGAAACAAATTGTGCAAAGCGCGCCATAAATGGAATCATCAAAGCCTGGAACGGAACGATCATAGAAGTTACAAGAATTAAAAATATGTACTTTGTAATTTTATTTTTAGTGCGAGCTAAGTAATAGGCCAACATCGATGAGAAAACAATTAGTAATGAAACGCTCAATACGGTGATAATGATCGAGTTGGTAAGGGATCTAAAGAAGTTCATCTTCGTCATCGCCTGCTGGAAGTTATCCCACGAAATATGCGTTGGAAAAGAAAGCGGGTTGGCCAGGATCTCAGGCTTTAACTTCAATGAGTTTACAAAGACTAAGAAGAATGGAAAGACATAGGCAAAAGCCAAAATTAGCCCAACAAAAAAGGTAACTTTTCTTCCTAAACGGGCGCGCTTGGTCATCGCTGCACCTCATATCTCTTGGAGATAGTGACTTGGGCTAAAGCGGCAGCGGCAACCAATAAAAACATTATTACCGCTTTAGATTGTCCGGTACCAAAATGTCCGTTAGCGAAGGCATCTTCAAAAATATGCATTGAGATTAGCTCGGTGGTGCGGAATGGGCCGCCTCCGGTTAGGGCAACGTTTACGTCGTAGGCCATAAATCCACCGCGAAGAGTTAAAAATAGTGCGATGGTAAATGCTTGCGCCATCAATGGAATTTTTATTGTCATTAAGGTGCGAAGCGGTGACGCGCCATCAATTTGAGACGCCTCAAGGACATCGTTCTCGATCGAGACAAGTCCAGTTATATAGACAATCATCATGTAACCAGATGATTGCCAAACTGTCACAATAATTAGAGCCCAGAAGGCTTTATTGGTGTCCTGCAGCCAAGACTCTTTGAAGAGCGTCCAATCATATTTATTAGCGAGCGCGACAATTGCGCTATTGAAGATAAATTGCCAAATAACACCGAGGACTACGCCACCGATGAGGTTAGGCACAAAGAAAAAAGTTCGCAGAATATTACGGCTCTTAAGTTTTGAGGTAACGATAAGTGCCAGACCAAAGGCAACAACGTTTACGATAACAAGTGAGACAACTACAAAGAGCGCGGTAAATCGCAGGGTGCTCCAGAACATTGGGTCTTGAAATGATTTTACGTAGTTAGTAAAGCCAACGAGTTTCGTGGCCTCAAATCCATCCCAGTTGGTAAAGGTGTAATAGAAGCCGTTAGCAAATGGGACAATAAGGACTACGGTGAAAATTAATAGAGGCGTGAAGGCAAGTTTCATAAATTTCTTCGTTGATCTTACTTTCGACATAACAGCCTCCATCTCTTGAAACTAGTGTTGCAAATTACTTACTAAGAAAAGCCATCCTGAGGCGAGTCTCCCCGCCTCAGGATGGCTTTATTTACTTATATTAACTTGAAGTTGGTTTTAGCGAAATTACTTCGCTGCTCCACGCCAAGTCTTTGCTGAGCCCTTCCATGCGCCTTCAATCGCCTTAGCAAGTTCAGCTGAGCTGATCTTGTCGGTGAAGTACTGCTGCATAGAGACCTTACCTACTGTCTCCTGGAGACCAGCTGGGTAGTAGGTGTTGATCCACTCAAGTGTCTTTCCTCCTCCAACATACTTCGCGATGTCGCGAGCCATGCTTGTAGCTGGCTGAACCTTGAAGCCGCTGTATACAGGAATGAAGCCCATGCCACCCATTGTTACTGGATCAGCAACAAAGTGCTGTCCGGCAGATGATGTGTAGAGCCATGTTAGGAAGTCAATCGCGCCAGCTTGTTCAGCCTTTGATGATTGCTTTGCATCGATCATGAAGTAGCCAGGTACGCCAACCGGAATTGAATCATTTCCGTATGAAGCAGCATCTGTGCTGATTGGAAGAGGCATGATGCCAAAGTCTGTTCCTGCAGCTGCAGTCATCAAGTTTGGCTCTGTCCAGTTACCTTGGAACAAGAATCCGTAATCTCCGCTTGCAAGGTCTGCAATTGAAGCATCGTATTCAGTGTCAGTTAGGTTAACTGTTGATCCGTTGTACTTCTTAAGTAGATCGTATGTTGTTAACCAGTTCTGGAATACAGGGTCCTTTGAGAGATCCTTTGATCCATCTGAAAGCTGATCTAGAACTGCAAGGCGAGCTTCGTGAGTCTTGCCTGCGTTTGCATGGAAGATGTTTGTGAAGTGTGCACCAAGTGACCACCAAATAGCTGAGAAGTGAATTGCCTTCTTGCCCTTTGACTGTAGTGTCTTGAATGCTGCTTCTAGATCTGTACGTGTCTTGATCTTTGTAACATCAATACCTGCGGCAGCAATAACCTTCTTGTTGTAAAGAAGACCGAATGCTTCAGCAGTTGATGGAACACCAACTTGCTTTCCGCCAACATTAGCTGCAGCAAGAAGTCCTGGTGAGACAAGCTTTACAAGCTTTGTACCCTTCCAGTCCAATACCTTGTTAGCCATGTCAGGAATCTCTTGAAGTGTGTACATGATTGTTGGAGCATTCTTTGCAGCGTACATAGGTGTTACGTTCTGAAGGAATGTGAGTTTACGATCACCAGGAATTGACTTAAGTGTGTAGCACTTCTGGCTTGCGTTGTAAGCCTTAACTGCAGCCAAGAATTGATCCTGGATTTCAACTTTGATAGTTCCGAGCATTGTTACAGTTGTCTTCTTTGGACATGCCGCTGCTGTTGCAGATGGCATTGCCGCAGTTAATGAAAGCGCAACTGCTGAAGCGGCTAGGAGCGCTCCGAGCTTTGACTTCTTCATATTTTTCCTCTCAAGGGGTAGGCGGAAACGAGAGTGACCACCTGATTTGAGGGAAAATTACACCCTAGCCCAATTTCGAAATCGGACAATTAGGCTTTTTGAAATAACGATGTAATGACATTTTCAGGTTTTTTGCAGGTTTTTTGCAGGTTTACGCGGGGGTTAACGGGGTGGCGCTAGGTGGTGCACCGACATCGAACGAGGGGGTTGGCAGCCCTCGTTGATCTCAAAGGTGACCCGTCTATTCGCCCCAGGTAAAAATATTAGATCCGTTATTACATATCGGCCGCCTGCAGCAAAGAGTTCTACAGATCCGCAATCAACAATTACTTGTAGCTCTAATATTTTTTCAGCTTTAGAAACCGGCGCGCTATGGATGTGGTTTGAATTAATTTCATTCCAAGCATTGGTGCGATCTACAAAGAGGCAATTACTTTTCCTGTCGTAGCCAAATTCCAAGTACTTGCCATCGTCGCCAGCAACTCGAATTTTAGTTGAAGCACTTTCGCTAGTTGAAATGCTGGCTTTAATCTCTAGCGCTTCTGCGCCTTCGCCAGCTGAAATTTTTGCACCTACATAATTTGTAAGTTCGGCAACTGGGTTAGCACATAAATAAAATTTGCCCTCTTCAAGATTTAAAGTTAGCTCGCGCGGCAAGGTCATCGATCCGCGCCAGGGGGAAGTCGGAAAGTCTTTTGCATAATCCCAGTTATTCATCCAGCCGATAAATACTCGCCGTGAATTTGGCGAATCATTAAATGTCACACCTGCGTAATTATCGCGGCCAAAATCTATCCAGCGCGTTTGTAGGTCATCGGCTCTAAATTCTTTACCGTCCCAGTCGCCAATAAAGTATTGAGTGCCAGAACCACCAGTTAAACCACCTGGGTTAATGGAAATTACAAGGACCCATTTAACTTTATTGGTATCACCGTTAACAAAAAGTGGAAATAGATCAGGACATTCCCAGTCACCATCTGTCGCACCGGCTGGGCCAAAGTTACTTAAATGGCGCCATTCTTTGAGGTTATCTGATGTGTAGAAAGAGACTTTCTTCTCTTTCGGTAATACAACAGACATTAACCATGATTCGGTGGTTGTATCCCACGAAACTTTGGGATCACGGAAGTGATCTAACTGTAAATCTAAAACAGGATTGCCTTCATATTTTTTCCAAGTAAGGCCTTCATCCAGGCTATATGCCAGAGCTTGTGATTGATGAGTTTCATCATGTTTATGGGCGGTATATATCGCCACCATCGCTGGGTTTTCTAAAGTTCCAAATCCAGTTGTGTTGAAATAATCAACAACTGCGCTTCCTGAGAAAGTTGCATGGACTTCATCATCACCGATCGCGACTGGAAGTTCGGTCCATTTAATTAAGTCTTCGCTGACCGCATGTCCCCAAGACATATGGCCCCACACATTTTCGAAAGGGTTATGTTGAAAGAAGAGGTGATATTTGCCTCTGTAGTAAATCAACCCGTTGGGATCGTTCATCCAATTACGCTCAGGTGAAAAGCGCAACAGCGGTCTTAGGTGCGCAGACATGGCCCGTACCTTATCCTCAAGGTATGCATTTTTCCCAAACGGTCAATCTCTTTGATGCGCATTCAATTATTTCAACGCTCGGTCTAATTGGAATCTTGGCGATAATTTTTATGGAGACCGGACTTTTAATCGGCCTCTTCTTTCCTGGCGACTCTCTTTTATTTCTTGCAGGTGTCGGCGCATCAGGGGCTGCTGCAAAAATCTTCGATGGTGTGCAAATTGAGATCATTTCGTTATTAATTGGTGCACCTCTTGTTGCAATTATTGGTTCACAGACCGGTTATCTAATCGGTGCCAAATTTGGCGTAAAGCTCTTTGATCGTCCAGATGGCCGAATCTTTAACCAGAAAAAGGTTAAGGCAACTCAAAAGTGGCTTAATAAATATGGCACAGGAAAAGCCTTGGTATTGGCTCGTTTCATTCCTTTTGTTCGCACCTTAATTAATCCGATGTGTGGAATCGTTGGCGTTCCTGCAAAGAAGTTCTTCTTCTGGAATTGCGTTGGTGCGGTTTTATGGACCGATGGTGTAATCATCGCAGGCTATTACCTGGGTGAAAAACTGGAAGGCAGTGTTGATAAGTACTTACTGCCAGTAGTTGCGCTAATTATCTTGGTCAGCGTTCTACCTGTTGCAATTGAAATATTGCGCGAATGGCGCACAAAGCGCCACCTGAGTTAAGAGTTATAGACCTAAATCTGCGAGCTGAAATGCTGCGCGGTATTCGTAACCGGCATCGATAATTGCTTGCTGTGCGCCGCGTTCCACAATTACTGCAACGCCAACCACAATCGCACCAGCTTCAATTAGTGCTTCAACGGCAGTTAATACTGAGCCACCAGTAGTAGAAGTATCTTCAACTGCTAAGACGCGCTTTCCGACAACATCTGGGCCTTCGATGCGACGTTGTAATCCGTGAGCTTTTTCGGCTTTGCGAACTACAAAAGAATCAATTGCCTTGCCGTTACGCGCTGCGACATGCATCATCGCTGTTGCAACTGGGTCTGCGCCAAGAGTCAGGCCACCGACTGCTTCGTAATCTAAATCTTTAGTTAGTTCCAACATGACTTCACCAACAAGAGGCGCTGCTATGTGATCCAAGGTCACGCGACGTAGATCTACGTAGTAATCAGCTTCTTTACCTGAGGAGAGAATGACTTTGCCGTGTACAACAGCCTTGTTTACTATCTCTTCTCGGAGAAGTTGATGTGAGTTCATGTGGCAACCTTACATTGTTTGCCTAGTACACCTAGATTCGCGTAATGGATTTAAAGCGCCTTGAGACCGCCCGGCTCTACAACCGCTTTGGCCTTGGTCCACGCCCAGGCGAATATGCACAAGCGCTAAAAGCTGGCGTTGCTGCTACCAAGCAGAACCTTTTAAATCCACCTCAAATTGATTCCGGGGCGGTTGCTCTACCTGTAGTTACCGATTTAGGAAAACGCCCTGAACCAAACACTCCTGAAGTTATTGCTTTCGCACGTGGTCTGCGCGTACAAAGTGAAGCAATTGAAATCTGGTGGCTCGACCAAATGGTTGCAACAAATAAACCACTGCAAGAGAAGATGGTCTGGTTCTGGCATGGTCATTGGGCAACATCAATTGGCAAAGTGAATTACCCAATGCCAATGCTGTTACAAAATCAAACATTTAGAAAGTACGCCCTTGGAAACTTTAACGATTTTGCAAAGGCTATGTTTATGGATGGTGCCCTACAAATTTGGCTAGATGGCGGAGATAACACAGTTAAGGCACCAAATGAAAACTTCTCGCGCGAGATGATGGAGTTATTTCTGCTTGGCGTTAATAGATACTCTGAAACTGATGTTAAAGAGTTAGCGCGCGCATTTACGGGTTATCAAGTATCACGTAGTACCGGTGCAATCGCCTATAACGATAAACGACGTGATACTAAATCTGTGACTATTTTAGGTAAGAGCGCAGTTATGACACCCGAGGATGCAATTACACATTTAGTAAGCCAGCCAAATTGTGCACAATTTATTGCAGAACGTATCTGGTTTAGATTTGTCTCATCACAAACTCCGCTGCCGGCTGGCCATCCGATGATCGCTTCTTTCACAGGGCGCGAGATTGCACCACTTGTATCCACTTTGATAAATGGTTCAGATCTAGCAAATCCCCAATATGAAATGGTGAAATCACCAGTTGAGTGGTTTATTGGCGTATGTCGCGCACTTGGGCTTACGCCTTCCAAATTAGATTCATTTACCAAGTTGCATGGGTATCTCGATAAGTTATCGCAGATTCCTTTCTCTCCGCCAAATGTTGGTGGCTGGCCAACTGATGAGGCATGGCTTAGTTCAGCAAGTGCTCAATTTAGAATCACTTTTGCAACTTGGTTGGTCGGGCAAGCTGACTTATCGGCACTTACAGAACAAGTCCCGGCCGCCCGCGCTGCTTACTTAGCAGACCTGCTTGCAGTACCAGAATGGTCACCGCGAACATCATTTGCACTTCGTGAAGTCCGAGATGTAATTCCCCGTTTACTTATCTTGGCAATTTGTAGCCCGGAATATGTGGTGAGCGCATGAACGAGATACCAACAATGTCCGCAGAGCAACTGGGAATGTCTAAGTACACCAGACGCCAATTTCTGAAATTCTCTGGTGCTGCAACAGCCGCTGGTGCAGCAAGTGTTCTCTCAATTAACGATATTGCCGAAGCTGCGATAACTCGTCCCTTGCCGGCCGGCACCCCGATATTAGTTGTTGTGACTTTATACGGTGGCAATGATGGATTAAATACCGTTATTCCTTATAAGGATTCTGCTTATTACGCAGCTCGTCCAACTCTAAATTACAAACCGGAAACGTTATTGCCGTTAACCGATGACATGGCGCTTAATGCATCGATGACCGGAATTAAATCTTTATGGGATCAACAAAAAGTTGCGATAGTGCGCGGTGTTGGCTATCCAAAACCAGATCATTCACATTTCTCATCTATGGCAATCTGGCAGACCGGTTCCCCGCAAAGCCATTTAAATACAGGGTGGCTGGGGCGTTGGCTAGATAACCAAGCGATAGATCCAATGCTGGCAATCAGTTTAGGTTCGGTCTTGCCGCCACTTCTTGCGGGCAGTACACAAAGTGGCTCAGCGCTACCAATAGGTGGTTTAGCAATTCCTAATGGCGCAATTGGTAAGGCTTGTCTTCGCTTATCTGCAGTATCACAAAAAGATAGTAAGTTAACGGCAGCAGCTGCTACATCAATGCGCAATTTATTTAATTTATCCTCATCTGTTACACCTGTTTTATCTCAAGCAGCGCCAGTTGCAGATGATCTTCCAACGGTTGCAGGAGGTAACGCCGGTGGAGATTCCAATTTAACCCAACAATTAAATGTGGTTGCCAAGTTAATTGCAGCCGGTGCGCCAACCAAGGTTTGGTCGGTCTCACTCGGTGGCTTTGATACCCACGCAAATGAAGCCAATGCGCAAGCCGCGCTTTTGGGAACGGTTTCCACAAGTATTACAAAATTCTTAAGCCAGATGAAGGCATCTGGTCGTTCTAAAGATATTACCGTGATGGTCTATAGCGAATTCGGCCGCCGCGTAAAAGCAAATGGTTCAGATGGCACAGATCACGGAACTGCAGGACCGATGTTCTTGATCGGTGATCGTGTGCAAGGTGGGATGTATGGAGATCAACCTTCGCTTACCAAATTAGTCGATGGTGATTTAGCGGTAACTACAGATTTCCGAGATGTCTATTCATCGGTGATTGAAAACGTATTGCTAAGCCCTGCTGAGAAAGTTTTGGGACCTTGGAACGGGCGAGTAAAAGCTTTTAAACCTGTTTAATCCTCTTTGTAGACAATAACTTCGCTCTTGCGGCGTGTAACAAGTGATTTTGGTGGGTTCTCTTGAATTAACGCATCTACTTCAATTCTTAACTGTGCAACTTCGATGGCCATATTTGCCATCGCAGATTCGAGTTCGATAATTCTTTTAATACCAGCGTGGTTAATTCCTTCACCGACTAAACGACCGACCATGCGCAATGATGCGATATCACGCAGCGAATAACGACGGTTGCGACCAACGGTGCGATTTGGCGAAACTAAACCTAAACGATCGTATTGGCGCAGTGTTTGCGGGTGCAGCCCAGAAAGTTCTGCGGCAACTGAAATTACATAAAGTCCGGCATCATCATCTGGCGTCTGGTTATCTTGTGGTTCGTTGCTCATAGCTCTGCCTTACTTTTTAGCTCGCTACGTACATCTAACTCTGCGGTGGCTTCGGCGTATTTCTTTAACGCATCGGTTGCTTCTTCATCCAAATTATTTGGCACTTGAACTTCAACAGTTACAAGTAAATCTCCAGTTGTTGCACCTTTCGTAATACCGCGCCCCTTAACGCGCAAGGTGCGACCATTTGATGTGCCAGGAGATAAGCGAAGGGTTACTTCATCGCCTGTAAGGGTTGGAACTTTTATATCGGCGCCAAGGGCAGCTTCAGTAAATGTAACTGGCACAGTCAAAGTGATGTTCTCGCCTTTGCGCGCAAAGATTGGGTGCGGTTTAACGTGCAACATAATAAAAAGATCACCCGGGCCAGCATCGCCAAAAGAGCCTTTACCTTTGACGCGAATCTTGGCACCGTCATTTACTCCGGCTGGAACGCGCGCTGAAATATTTTGCGATGGTCCACCATCGGCAGATAAACGCAGCTCTAAAGTGGTTCCAAAGGCTGCTTCTTTAAAGGTAATTGTTGCTTCAGTTTGTAGATCTTGTCCCTTACGTGGACCACGACGACCGCCGCCACCAAAAAGATTTGCGAAGATATCTTGTGGGTTGCCACCGCCGAAGAGGTCATTGAAATCTCCACCTTGAAAGTTCTGCCCGCCTTGTGGTGCGCGCATGCCACCGCGTTCGAACATATCGCGCGCTTGATCGTATTCAGCGCGCTTTTTTCCATCAGACAAGATGTCATAGGCCTCAGAGACAGCTTTGAACTTCTCTTCCATTGCGGCATCACCTTTAGTTTTATCGGGGTGAAGTTCGCGCGCTAAAGAACGGTATTTCTTCTTAATTTCATCGCCACTGGCGGATTTGCCAATGCCTAAGATTTTGTAGAAATCCTTTTCGTAAAGGTCTTTAGCGGCCATGGAAAGTAGTTACTCCGCAGGCGCTTCGGCTGGATCAGTTACAGCAACACGAGCCGGGCGCAAGATACGTTCTTTATATTTATATCCTGGTTGCAGAATCTTTGTTGCAGTTGGCACAGTTACGTTAGCGCCTGAATCATGCATTAGCGCTTCGTGAATTTGGGGATCAAATTCATCGCCTGCGGTGCCGTACTTTTCCAAACCTAGACGAGTTGTAATTGCGGTGATCTGATCTGAAACAGATTTAAATCCGCCGGTTACTTCACCGTGTTCGGTAGCGCGATCGATATCGTCCAAAGTTGCAAGCAGCTCAGTTAAAACTGCGCCGATTGCTAATTCGTGCGCTAGTGCGCGATCGCGTTCAACGCGTTTACGGTAATTGGCATATTCAGCCTGAAGTCGTTGTAAATCAGCGGTGAGAGCTGCCACCGGATCAGTCTCCTGAACCGGGGCAGCCTCAACGACATCCTCTTGCGTTTGTTGCAAAGCGTCATCGGCTTCCATTTGAGTACTACTTTCTGAATTCACTTAGTTGATACCAATTTCGCTCCTCGGCATTTTTATGCCTCGTCTCTAGTTAGTGCCCTCGTCCACTACCTCGGCATCTTCGACGCCATCTTCAGATGGTGCGCCTTCTCCTGCTGCACCTGCTGCTGCATACATCGCAGCGCCAAGTGCTTGGCTAAGAGTTGCTACCTTTTCGGTATTAGCTTTGATTGCTTCGAAGTTAGCGCCAGCGAGATCGGTCTTAAGTTCAGCAAGTGCTGCTTCAACTTCGGCCTTCTTCTCAGCTGCTTCTCCTTCAGAAAGTTTCTCTGCATTATCTGCAATGAACTTTTCAGTCTGGTAGACAAGTGAATCTCCATTGTTGCGGATTTCTGCTTCCTCTTTACGCTGCTTATCTTCTGCAGCATGTGATTCAGCATCTGCCATCATGCGATCGATCTCTTCCTTTGAAAGAGATGAACCACCACTGATTGTGACTGATTGTTCTTTGCCGGTTGCAAGATCTTTTGCACCAACGTGAACGATTCCGTTTGCATCAATGTCGAAGGTAACTTCAACTTGTGGAACTCCACGTGGTGCTGGTGCAAGACCAGTCAGTTCGAACATGCCTAACTTCTTGTTGTAAGCAGCCATTTCACGTTCGCCTTGGTAAACCTGGATCTGCACGGCAGGCTGATTGTCATCAGCTGTTGTAAAGATTTCACTGCGCTTAGTTGGGATCGTTGTGTTGCGTTCGATCATCTTGGTCATAACTCCTCCCTTGGTTTCGATACCAAGTGTCAGTGGTGTTACATCGAGAAGCAGAATGTCTTTAACTTCACCCTTTAGAACACCTGCTTGAAGAGATGCGCCAACGGCTACAACTTCATCAGGGTTTACGCCCTTATTTGGCTCTTTTCCGCCGGTTAAGTCGCGAACTAAATCAACGACTGCTGGCATACGAGTTGATCCACCAACAAGAACAACGCTCTTGATATTTCCAATTGCGATTCCAGAATCTTTTAGAACTTGCTGGAATGGCTTCTTGCAACGATCAAGTAGTGGTGCTGTAAGTGTTTGGAACTGTGCGCGCGTCAAAGTTTCATCAAGGAACAATGGATTCTTTTCGGCATCGACAGTTATGTATGGCAAGTTAATTGATGCTTGCTGTGATGATGAAAGTTCGATCTTCGCTTTTTCAGCTGCTTCACGAATACGTTGCATCGCCATCTTGTCTTTAGTTAAATCTATTCCGTTCTTAGAACCGAATGTTTGAACTAAGTGATCAACAAGAACTTGATCCCAGTCATCTCCACCGAGGTGGTTATCGCCGGCAGTTGCTTTAACTTCAACAACGCCATCGCCGATTTCAAGTAGAGAGACGTCAAATGTTCCGCCACCTAAGTCGAATACCAAAATTGTTTGTTCTTGATCTGCTTTATCAAGACCGTATGCGAGCGCGGCTGCAGTTGGTTCGTTGATAATGCGAAGAACATTTAGCCCGGCAATTTCGCCAGCTTCTTTAGTTGCTTGACGTTCTGCATCAGAGAAATATGCAGGAACAGTAATAACTGCATCTGTAACAGTTTCGCCAAGGTATGCCTCAGCATCGCGCTTTAGCTTTTGAAGAATACGTGCAGAAATTTCTTGTGGTGTGTACTTCTTGCCATCGATATCGACGGTCCAGTTAGTACCCATGTGGCGCTTAACGGAACGGATTGTGCGTTCAACGTTTGTTACTGATTGGCGCTTGGCGACTTCACCGACGAGAACTTCGCCATTTTTAGCGAAGGCAACGATCGATGGGGTTGTGCGAGCGCCTTCTGCGTTGGCGATAACCGTTGGCTCTCCACCTTCGAGTACCGATACGCAGCTATTTGTAGTTCCGAGGTCGATTCCGACTGCTCTAGCCATTTATTGCTCCTTTTAACTATTCACTTGAACTTTTAGCTCATCTCAAGCCCGATCTGGGGTTGAGGCTGGTCTAACCTGAGTCGATCTTACTCGAAAGAGTGAGTCGGAGCGACTCAAGTTTGGGCCATCCCCTATAACTCCCTGCCTTGCCCAGATATTCCCCGCTTTGGAATTCACCAGCCGGCGACTGGGGAAAAGCTTTTTACAGTCACCTTTCCTGGCGAATTCCAAAGGGTTCTCCGTCCATCAAAAGAGCGCTGGCATCGGTAACCTCGCGTTATGCGTATCGCTCTGGCCTCTCTTTCGTACCTCATAACTGTTGTCGCTTTGGGCCTACTGGCGATTCGCGTGCCCCAATTGGTTGCGATTTATCGCAAGGGGCAACCTGATCCAACACGTAGCGATAATCCTGGTGCGCGCTTTAAGAATATGTTGAAAGAAATTTTGGGCCACACCAAGATGCTCAACTTCACTGCAACCGGAATTGCACACTGGTTTGTAATGATCGGCTTCGGCGCGCTCTTTGGCACTTTAGTTACAGCTTACGGACAAGTTTTAAACCCTGAATTTGCACTGCCGTTAATTGGACACTGGGTTGTTTACGAATTCTTCGCCGAATTTATTGCGCTAGCGACTGGCGTTGGAATTGTTACTTTAATTGGGATTCGTCAGGTCACTCGCTTTCGGATGCTTAATCGTTTTGCAGGTTCTGGAATGTGGAAGGCTTATTATATTGAAGCCACGATCTTGGCAATTGTTTTCTGTGTAACTGCACTGCGCGGACTAGAAGGCGCGCTTGCGGGAGAAACAATCTGGAATTGGCATTACGCACTTTCTTGGCCAGCAGTCCTTGCCTTTAAAGGTATGAGCACTGCTGCAATTGAGAACGCAATCGTCTATGTTGCAACTGCCAAGATAGTTGTATCGATGGCCTGGTTTATCGTTATTGCAAGCAATTTAACAATGGGTATCGCTTGGCACCGCTTCTTGGCTTTCTTCAATATTTACTATAAGCGCAATAGCGATGGCAGTAATTCACTCGGTGCGCTTCCAGAAATGCTTTCTAAAGGAAAGCCTATTAACTTTGAAGATCCGGCTGAAGATGATGTCTTTGGTTTAGGTAACCGCCAAGATATTTCTTGGAAGGGTCTGTTGGATATGACCTCCTGTACCGAGTGCGGACGTTGCCAATCGCAGTGTCCTGCTTGGCACACAGATAAGCCACTTTCGCCGAAGCTTTTGATTATGGCGATGCGCGATCACGCCATGGCTAAGGTTGTCGAAACTGAAGCAATAGTGGGCGAAAGTGGCCCTATTTCACTTGATGTTCTTTGGTCTTGCACCATGTGTGGTGCCTGCGTAAATGAATGTCCGGTTGATATTGAACATGTTGATCACATCGTAAATATGCGTCGTTTCCAAGTATTAGTTGAATCAGAATTTCCATCTGAACTCGGTGGCACTTTCCGTAATTTAGAAAAGGCTGGCAACCCATGGGGTGCTAATAAACAAGATCGCGAAGGTTGGATCGCCGAATGTGATTTCCCGGTTCGCGTTGTTGAAGGTGTCTTGCCTGATGAAGTTGAATATTTATTCTGGGTTGGTTGTGCTGGTGCTTATGAAGAACGCGCCAAGAAAACAACTAAAGCTGTGGCAGAACTTCTATATATGGCAGGTGTTAACTTTGCGGTATTAGGTAAGCGCGAAACTTGTACAGGAGATCCGGCACGCAGGTCGGGAAATGAATTCCTCTATCAAATTCTTTCGCGCGAAAATATTGAAACTTTCAATGACGTCTTTGCTGGCCGTCCAAAGGGTAAGAAGAAAGTTGTAGTTACCTGCCCACATTGCTTTACAACTATCGGCCGCGATTATGCGCAAAGTGGTTTTGAACTTGAGATGTTGCACCACACGCAATTGCTTAATACTTTAATTAAGGAAAAGCGATTAAAGCCAAGTCCACATAAGAGCGAGAAGAAGTTGACCTATCACGATCCTTGTTACTTGGGTCGTCACAATCAGATCTATGCACCACCGCGCGAACTATTGGAAGCATCTGGTTGCGACGTAACTGAGATGCCACGTAATCAAGAGCGTTCGTTCTGTTGCGGTGGCGGTGGAGGTCGTATGTGGATGGAAGAAAAAATTGGAACGCGTATTAATTTAAATCGTGTTGATGAAGCTATTTCAACTGGCGCTGCCGAAGTTGCAGTCGCTTGTCCGTTCTGTCGCGTAATGGTTGGCGACGGCATGGTTGCTAGACAGAGCGATGTAGAAGTCCTCGATGTTGCACAAGTTCTGTTGCGTAGCGTTAAAAATATTTAAGGGATTCCTCGCTAAAGACTGGGGAAAAGCCTTTTACAGTCCTTGCACTTCGGAATCCCTTATTTAGTACTTGGATCCGAATTCCTTATTCTGCAGTTATCCACAGAGTTTGTGCACAGGTGTGGAGGAATTACAGGCGTGTAATTCGCAGCAAAACCGCAGTCGTTAAGTAGCCGCCGATAAGGCCGCCTAGATGGGCTCGCCAGTCGATTCCACCCAGGATGAAGCCCAGTGCGAAGTTAAGCCCGACGATTACATAGATATCGCGTGCGCCTTGGTTAAGGCGCTTACCCAATGCGATGAAGGCGCCGAATAAACCAAAGATCGCACCGGATGCACCGACTGAAACATGTGGGGCGCTATTTAAATAGATTGAGGCAAGCGATCCAGTTAAAAGTGAGATAAAGAAAATTACAAGAAAGCGCGCTTTGCCAAGGGCGGCTTCAATTGGATTGCCTAAAACTAAAAGTGAGAACATATTAAAGAATAGATGCGTTAGCCCGCCGTGAACTAGGGCGACTGTAAAGAGGCGCCAGTATTCGCCGGAATCTACAAGCGGGCCATAGAGCGCAGCTTTTTCGTAGAAAGTTGGATAGACCAGATTTAAAAGATAGGCAGCGCTGATAACTGTAATTAATGAGAGCGTTGCAGAACGCTTCATTTGATACATGTTATTTAAATTAAGCGATGGTGACGCTATTGATTACAACTGGTGTAACAGGCACATCTTGGGCACCTGTTGGTGTTGAACCGATCTTCTCAATAACTGCCTGAGAAGTGGCGTCTTTAACTGCTCCGAAGATGGTGTGCTTGCGGTTTAACCAAGTTGTTGGTGCAACAGTGATAAAGAACTGTGAACCATTTGTGCCAGGTCCTGAGTTAGCCATTGCAAGAATGTATGGCGCATCGAATTGCAGTTCGCCGTGGAATTCATCAGCGAATTGGTAACCAGGTCCGCCAAAACCTTTTCCGAGTGGATCTCCACCTTGGATCATGAAACCAGAAATGACGCGGTGGAAAATAGTTCCGTCGTATAACTTGGCAGTTGTCTTCTTGCCATCGCGTGGATCGGTCCACTCTTTTGCACCGGTTGCGAGTTCAACAAAGTTAGCAACTGTCTTTGGTGCGTGATTTGGGTAAAGCTCGATAACGATGTCGCCGAGTGAAGTGTGGAGAGTTGCTTGTGATGACATGTTGTTAGCCAATCGTTTAAGTGGATGAATGAAAAATGAAAATATTGTGGAGACCAGTTTTATCTGGTTCCAAAATTAAAATTTGTGGAGACCAGGGGAATCGAACCCCTAACCCCCGCCTTGCAAAGGCGGTGCTCTACCAATTGAGCTAGGTCCCCGTGTTAGAACGGGTGGGCCCAGGTGGACTTGAACCACCGACCTCTTCCTTATCAGGGAAGCGCTCTAACCAGGCTGAGCTATGGGCCCGCAAGAAAGATTGCTCTTTAATGCAGAAGCGCTAGGTTACTTGAACTTCTCCAAGAGACCAAAACGCACGCCTTAGCGCAGAAGGCGAAAGCGTAGCGTTATTTGGCGGAAATCTCATCTTCCTGGTTCTGAGTAACAGAGACCAGAGAGACGCCTTCATCGAGGTTTACCAAGCGAACACCCATTGAATCGCGGCCGGTCTGGCGAACCTCAGCAGCTGGTGTGCGCATCACAGTGCCAGCAGAAGTTATTGCAAGGATTTCATCGCTATCGGCAAGAACGAGTGCGCTAACTAGTGAACCACGTGAATTCTCATCAATTTTTGCAGCTTTAATTCCGATACCACCACGACCTTGCAAACGATATTCATCTAGTGGGGTTTTCTTACCGTATCCACCATCGGTTGCAGTTAATACAAATGAGTTTGCAGATTTTGAATCAATGCGCGCCATAGTTAGCAACTCATCGCCTGCACGGAACTTCATTCCGATAACACCGCTTGTGGAGCGGCCCATTGGACGAAGTGATTCTTCATCAGCTGCAAAACGCAGTGACATCGCTTTTTTGGAGACAAGTAATAATTCATCACCTTTATTGATAAGGGCTGCAGATACAACTTCATCGCCAGGCTTTAGTGAGATAGCAATCAAGCCACCGGTGCGCGGTGAATCGTATTCAGTAAGTGGCGTCTTCTTAACTAAACCAGTCTTAGTTGCGAGTACTAGATAAGGAGATGCGTTGTAATCTTTAAATGACAAGACTTGAGCAATTGTCTCATCTGGTTTAAATGCCATTAAATTTGCGACGTGTTGTCCGCGCGCATCGCGACCGGCATCCGGTAGCTCGTGCACCTTGGCGCGATAGACCCGGCCTTGGTTGGTAAAGAACAATAACCAGTCGTGTGTGCTGGCTACGAAGAAGTGATCGACCACATCATCTTGCTTAAGGGCTGCGCCCTTTACGCCACGACCTCCGCGACGCTGTGATTTATAGAGATCAGCGTTGGTGCGCTTGGCGTATCCGGTGCGAGTAATGGTTACAACTGCATCTTGATCTGGAATTAAATCTTCAGCAGAGAAATCGCCTTCACTGGCCACGATTTGGGTGCGGCGTTCGTCGCCATATTTAGCGGTTAGCTCAGTTAGCTCGGAAATGATTATTTGGCGCTGCTTTGCTTCACTGGCCAAGATCTCATTTAGTTCGACGATATCTGCCATCAGACCGTTGTATTCATCGTTAATCTTCTGGCGTTCCAGAGCTGCGATACGACGAAGCTGCATATCCAAAATGGCATTTGCTTGAACTTCATCAACATCTAATAACTTCATCAAACCAGTTCGCGCTTCTTCAGGTGTTGTAGATGCACGAATTAAAGCGATTACCGCATCAAGTGCATCAAGTGCCTTTAGATAGCCCTGCAAGATATGGGCGCGCTTCTCTTTTTCAGCTAAACGATATTTAGTGCGGCGAATAATTACTTCGACTTGGTGCTGGATATAGAACTTAATAAATTCATCAAGGCGCAAGGTGCGTGGTACGCCATCGACCAGCGCCAACATATTTGCACCGAAGGTATCTTGCAATTGCGTCTGCTTATAAAGGTTATTTAAAACAACCTTTGGAATTGCAGATGATTGCAGAACAATGACTAAACGTTGGCCCAGACGTTCGTTTCCTTCATCGCGCACATCGGCGATGCCTTTGATTTTGCCATCTTTAACGAGTTCGGCAATTTTCAAAGCTAAGTTATCTGGGTTTACTTGATAGGGAAGTTCGCTTACAACTAAACAGGTGCGCTTATTAATTTCTTCAACCTGTACTACAGCGCGCATTGTGACTGAACCTCGACCTGTGCGATAAGCCTCTTCAATACCTGTGCGTCCAACGATTAAAGCCTTGGTTGGAAAATCTGGGCCTTTAACAATCTTAAGTAATTCATTTAGTAAATCTTCTGGTTTTAGATCAGGGTTATTAAGTGAGTAAATAACGCCTTCTGTAATTTCGCGCAGGTTATGCGGTGGAATATTTGTAGCCATGCCAACTGCAATGCCGGCTGAACCATTTACTAATAAGTTTGGGAAACGACTTGGTAGAACATCTGGTTCTTGCGAGCGACCGTCATAGTTTGGTGAGAAGTTGACTGTATCTTCATCGATATCGCGCATCATCTCCATCGCGATAGGCGATAGGCGGGCTTCGGTATAACGCATAGCGGCCGCTGGATCGTTGCCGGGAGAACCAAAGTTTCCGTTGCCATCTACCAATGGATAACGCAGTGACCAGTGCTGGGCCAAGCGAACAACAGTGTCATAGATCGCGGTGTCACCATGTGGGTGGTAATTACCCATAACGTCACCGACGATGCGTGAAGATTTGTAGTAACCCTTATCTGGGCGATAACCGGCGTCATACATCGCATACAGCACGCGGCGGTGAACTGGCTTTAAACCATCGCGCACATCAGGCAGAGCGCGACCGACGATAACTGACATCGCATAGTCAAGATACGAACGCGCCATTTCAACTTGTAAGTCAACTGTTTCCACGCGATCGAAATCATCGCCTGGGTTAACCATTCCGGTGCGGTCTATTGGTGTTTTATCTTCAGCCATTTAGATATCCAAGAATCTAACATCTTTAGCGTTGCGTTGGATAAATGCGCGGCGCTGTTCTACATCTTCACCCATTAATACTGAGAACAAGTCATCGGCAGCGGCAGCATCATCAAGAGTTACTTGAATTAAAACACGGTGTTCTGGATCCATCGTTGTATCCCAAAGTTCTTTAGCGGGCATCTCACCAAGACCCTTAAAGCGTTGGATACCGTCATCTTTAGGTAAACGCTTTCCGGCATCTAGGCCAATCTTGATCATGCCATCGCGTTCGCGATCAGAGAATGCGTATTGAACTGGATCTTTACCGCCCCATTTAATTTTATAAAGAGGTGGTTGAGCAAGATAAACAAAACCATTTTCAATAAGTGGGCGCATAAAACGGAATAACAAAGTAAGTAGCAGTGTGCGGATATGTTGACCGTCAACATCAGCATCGGCCATCAAGATAATCTTATGATATCTAAGCTTTTCAATATCGAAATCTTCGTGGACGCCGGTACCAAGTGCGGTAATTAAAGCTTGTACTTCATTGTTTTGCAGCACGCGGTCGATGCGTGCTTTCTCAACGTTAAGAATCTTTCCACGGATTGGTAATACTGCTTGGTTACGTGAATCGCGTCCACCCTTTGTGGAACCACCAGCAGAATCACCTTCGACAATATAAAGCTCGCACTTTGACGGATCAGTCCATTGGCAATCAGCTAACTTGCCGGGCATACCGCGACCTTCTAATAAACCTTTGCGGTTACGTGATAAATCACGGGCTTTGCGTGCTGCAACTCGCGCTGCTGCAGCATCGATGCTCTTGCGGACAATGTCTTTGCCTTCTTGTGGGTTCTTCTCAAACCATTGCGTTAAAAATTCGTTAACTGACTTTTGCGTAAAAGACTTTGCTTCAGTATTGCCGAGTTTAGTCTTTGTTTGGCCTTCAAATTGTGGCTCAGCTAATTTAATAGAAACAATCGCGGTTAAACCTTCACGCACATCATCGCCAGTTAAGCGATCTTCTTTCTTGCGGATGAAACCTGCTTCTTCTCCAAATTTATTTACGACCGATGTAAGTGCGGTACGGAAACCTTCTTCGTGGGTTCCGCCTTCATGGGTGTGGATGGTGTTGGCGAAGGTGTAAACAGATTCTGAGAAACCGGCGTTCCATTGCATGGCAACTTCAAGAGATAGTTTAGATTTCTTATCTTCAGCCTCTAAAAAGATAATTGATTTATGGGTTTCACCACGTGTGGAATTTAAGTGTTTTACAAAGTCTGAAATACCGCCATCATATTTATAGTTAACTTTTAGCGGTTCGCCCTTTTCATCAACATGGCCTGGGCGCAGGTCGGTCAGGGTTAAACGTAAGCCTTTATTTAGAAAGGCCATTTCGCGAAAACGAGTAGATAAAATTTCAAAAGAGAAATCGGTAGTTTCAAAGATTTCCTCTGCTGGCCAGAATTGAACTGTGGTTCCAGTTTTATCTGATACCGCACCTTTTTTAACCGGAGCAGTTGGCACACCTAATTTATATTCTTGGCTCCAGAAGAAACCATCGCGTTGTACAAGTACAGATAAATCACTTGATAACGCGTTAACTACAGAGATACCAACGCCGTGTAGACCACCAGAGACTGAGTAACCGCCATCGCCGAATTTTCCGCCAGCGTGTAAAACAGTTAATACAACTTCAAGAGCTGGCTTCTTTTCAACTGGGTGGATATCAACTGGGATTCCGCGGCCGTTGTCGACGCATTGCAGCGATCCGTCTTCCATCAAAGTTACATTTATTTCATCGCAATAACCGGCGAGTGCTTCATCGACAGAGTTATCGACTACTTCATAGACCAGGTGGTGTAGGCCGCGTTCTCCGGTTGAGCCGATATACATTCCGGGGCGTTTGCGGACAGCATCAAGGCCTTCGAGGACGGTGATCGAACTGGCGTCATATCCGCCGGATTGCTTCGTCACTAAAGCTCCTTATAAAACTGGTTCTGGCCTTAAAACACGCCTAGAAGGGGAATTCCTTCACTGAGCCTGGTAATCCTATCGGTAAATGAAAAGCCCGCTAGCCATAAAAAGCCATAGGTGCACCAAATGCGCCATTTTCTGAGCGTGGGTGAGGGTTCCTAGTGGGTGAGGGGTATTTACGAGCCTCTAACCGTAAGTATCGCGGGGGCCGCGCTCGTTCTTGATTGTGCGAAGGCCGCGCTTCCAGGAAGGAGCCTGAGGCCCAACAAAACTGAGTGAGGTCACACCGGCTCCAGGTGTGGAGCTTTGAACTGTATTTAATAAATCTTGTCCAACTGCATTTAATTGTGTTGCCCAAGCAGTTGATGAACATTGAATTAAAAGTGCGCCCTCTAGTAATGAAAGTGGTGTTGTGTGGGATGCAATATCGTCGCCAACAATTTCTTTCCAAGAAGAAAATAGGGTTCCTTCGGCAATACCTAAATGCCAATCGCGTTGGCCAATTAAATCTGACATAACTTCAGAAATTAGCGTTGGGTCACCTGGAGTATTGGTGCGCTCTTGTATCGGTTTAGATTTTTTTATAAATCCAGTTTTATAGCTGCGGAATAAATCTAAGGCAAGATCGCGCTTACTCATCGCTTGCCCTTTCTTTCGAAACTTTACCTGGTGTTACATAATATTTAGTAGATAATAATTCGGCGGGTAGATCACTTTCAACTGCTGCGGTGATAAATGTCTGCTCAGCCATTTGGGTAACTGAAGTTAACTGTTGGCGACGAGCAGTATCGAGTTCTGCAAAAATATCATCAAGGATTAAAATTGGTTCGGCGCCATTTGATTTTAATAAGTTATAAGAACCGATTCGCAGCGAGATCGCCATAGACCAAGATTCACCATGGCTGGCATAACCTTTTGCCGGAAAGGCCCCGAGTTGTAGGTGTAGATCATCACGGTGTGGGCCAATTAGTGATGCCCCTCGCTCTATCTCTTGGCGGGCTACCTCTAAATGTCTTATGGTGAGTAATTGTGAATTTACGGCAGCGTCTGTAGTTAAACCATCGGTGCTGGATTTATAAGAGATGGAAGCGGGTTTAACCTCATTTAGATTTGCGTAATTAGCGGCAACGTATGGGTTTAGCGCCTCAACTAAAGCTACGCGTTCAGCGCTTAATTGTGCACCTAAGTTAATTAACTGTTCTGTCCATGGTTCCAGTGCGTTTTCCGGTGCGCGGGTTTTAAGTAAAGCATTTCTCTGTTTAACCACCCGTTCGTAATCAGAGATAACTCCGGCAAGGCGGGGGCTGCGGGTAATAATTAATTTATCGAGGAAATCACGACGGTGGGTGGGTTCCCCACGTACTAAATCAAGATCTTCCGGCGAAAAGTAAATTACCTGCAAGGCGCCTAATATTTCGCGTTGTGATTTTGTGGGGTTTTGATTTAACCGCGCCCGGTTTGCTTTGCTGGCATTTATTTCTAAATCAACTTGCAGTGTGCGGTTATCGCGTTCTATCTCGGCGCGAATGATTGCTTGGTCGGTGCCTAAATTTAATAAAGGTAAATTTTGAGAAACACGGTGGGATGAAAGATATGCCAGATAAATCAAACTTTCGGCGATATTTGTTTTACCGGAACCGTTATTGCCGATAAAGGTTGTGGGGCCAAGGCCAAACTCCAGCTCGAGGTTCTTATATGAGCGGAAATTGGTTAGCGCTAATTTGGTAACGCGCACTAATTGCTCGCTAAGAGGCGTAACGCATTGGCATTAACAAGTAACGATAATTTTCAATTACTTTGCCGTCGCGATCTGATTTGCCGCTCAGGATTGCTGGTTTATTAGAACCGGTAAACGAGATCTGCACAAAGGCCGTGCCGACTGCTTGTAGCCCATCTGCTAAAAAGACTGGGTTAAATGCAATCGAGATTGGTTCGCCGTTCAATAAAATTTCAATAGCCTCAGTGGCTTGCGCTTCTTCACCAGCACCTGCTTCTAGCGATACTGAGTTATTTGCGAATTCCAAGCGAAGCGGAACAGTCTTGTCGGTTACAAGGGCTACGCGGCGGACTGAATCTAAAAATGGCGCAACTTCAACTATCGCAGTCGTTGTTACATCTTGCGGCAACAAGTGACGGTAAGGAGGAAAGGTGCCATCTAACATTCGTGATGTCATTGATTTGCCTTCGCCGGAGAAACCTGCAAGGCGATCATTGCTGGTGGTTGGTGCAAAGGAGAGCGAAACGTTTTTAGATCCGGTTAAAGATTTAGCAGCATCTGCAATTGTGCGACCGCGCAAAAGCGCAGTTGTAGAAATACCTGGTGTGGTGGGCTGCCAATTAAATTCACGTACTGCCAAACGGTAGCGATCTGTAGCAGCCAGCGTGACGGTATCTTCATTAATTTCAACATGGACACCGGTAAGAGTAGGTAGTGAATCATCACGGCCGGCAGCGATTGCTACTTGAGCGACCGCTGTTGCAAATAGATCGCTGGCAACCGTGCCGGTTGTTTCAGGAAGCTCGGGCAGGCTTGGGTATTCGGAGATTGAAAGTGTTGGAAGAGTAAATTTTGCAGAACCAGATGTAACTAAAACACGAGAACCATCCAATGCGATTGTGATTGGTTTATTTGGAAGTGAGCGAGAAATTTCCGCTAGTAACCTTCCAGGAACTAAAACTTTTCCAGGTTGTGAAATATCTGCTTTAAAGAAAGCTTTACTTGAAGTCTCTAAATCAGATCCGGAGAGAGTTACTTCATCACCGGTTGCATCGATAACAATTCCAAGAAGTTCTGTTTTTATTGGCCGGGTTGAAAGGCTGCGGGATACCCAGTTGACGCCATCTGTAAGCGCGCCTTGCTCGACTGTAAACTTCACGTGGTAGCCCTCATTTTCTTTAGTTGAAAGTCTTTCATAATGGTTGGGAGATTAGATAGCCCAAAACTATTTGGTTGAAGAGCTGGGTTTAAGGCTGTGTGGTTCGCTTGGGAGCGGGTTTTCTTTATATATAGGTAGTAGTAGTAACCAGCCACTATTACTGTGGATAAAGGCAGAAAGCCCTGCTCAAACCCTATATTTATAAAGGAGAGAGTGTGGATAAACTGTTGAAAAATGTGTGTAACGCCCAACCTAACCACCCCTTCCCTAACTCAATATTTAAAAAGCTAACCTTTTAAAGATATTAACCACAGATTTAACGCTGTAATCCACAGTTATCCACACCTTCTCCACATCTGGGGGTAAGGTTCTTAAATCGGACATTTAACCGAAATCAACCTCTGTTCTGAGATTTAATCCGGTTGGTTAACTCAGTGACTTGGTTATAAATCGACCGGCGCTCTGCCATTAATTGCCGGATCTTCCGGTCGGCGTGCATAACAGTTGTGTGATCGCGCCCGCCAAAAGTCTGGCCGATCTTTGGCAGAGAAAGTTCGGTTAGTTCGCGGCACAAATACATAGCGATCTGGCGGGCATTTACCAAGACTCGCGAACGCGATGTGCCACATAGATCATCGAGGGTAAGGCTGAAATAAACCGCGGTTTGGGCCATGATCGTGGCAGCTGTTATTTCAGGTCCTGCACCAGTTGGAATTAAATCTTTTAGAACAATTTCTGCAAGGCCGAGATCAACGCCCTGTCGGTTAAGGCTTGCGAATGCAGTAACGCGAATAAGTGCGCCTTCTAATTCGCGAATATTTGTGGAAATTTTACTAGCGATATATTCAAGAACATCATCCGGCGCATTTAATTTATCTTGCGCAGCTTTCTTGCGCAGAATTGCAATACGAGTTTCAAGTTCCGGCGGTTGAATATCTGTAATCAAACCCCACTCGAAGCGAGAACGCAGACGATCTTCCAAAGTAGTTAGTTGTTTTGGCGGGCGATCTGATGAGATAACGATTTGTTTATTAGCGTTATATAAAGTGTTGAAGGTGTGGAAGAACTCTTCTTGGGTGCGTTCTTTATTTTCTAAGAATTGGATATCGTCAACTAACAAAACATCGAGGTCGCGATAACGACGTTGAAAGACAGATGCTTTATCGTCACGAATCGAGTTAATAAAGTCATTTGTGAACTCTTCTGAGGATACATAACGCACTCGCACGCTGCCGTAGAGCTCTTTCGCATAAGCCCCAATAGCGTGTAATAAGTGGGTTTTACCAAGGCCGGATTCACCGTAAATAAATAGCGGGTTGTATGCCTTAGCTGGCGCTTCGGCGACAGCGACAGCCGCGGCGTGGGCAAAACGGTTTGATGCACCGATAACAAAAGTTTCAAAGATATAACGCGGATTTAATTGTGAAGGTTCATCACTCTTGCGCGCACCAACATCAGATCCTTCACGTCCTGTGCCTGGTCGGATTGGAGTTGGTTCAATAACAATTGTTGGAGCGGGATGATCTGCGAGTTCTAGTGATTCATCAACCATCACAGCGATATTTGTCTTGTCGCCAAGTTCGCGAGTTAGGACTTCATTTACAACAATTCGCAGGCGAGATTCAAGAACATCTTTTGCAAATACATTTGGAGCGGCAACCAGTAAATTTGTTATCCCACCATCGCTTTGAATTAAACCAAGCGGTTTAGTCATTGTTAAAAATGCGCGATGTTGTGGTTCACCCAGGGATACATGTTCAATTACCCGGTCCCAAAGGTCGGCGAGTTCGATCTCGACAACTGCCAT